>CP092441.1:0-1200000 GCA_030067835.1 Chakrabartyella piscis | reverse complement strand
ATCGTATTCACGATTGATATCTGCTTTCGATTTTCCGTTGTTATATAATTGAACCATCTGCTGTTTAAATTCTTCTGTAAATTCTCTTCGTTGTCGTTTTTTAGTCATGTAATCATCTCCTTATTTTATATTAGTTTTATTTTACATGACCTTATCTTTTCTGTCTAGTTAAGTATAGCCATTCCATTATCAAACTCAAATAGAGAAGAAATAGGAAGATTTACAATGCTATCTTCGGTTATTTGTGGTGCTGTATCTTCGCCAAAAAGTTCATCATAAGATGTCATTTTGATTTTACTAGCACTTGATTTCATCGTGACACCTCCTCGTGTTCGGATTCAAAGTAGTCACTTAACTCATCAGCTCTACCAAGCATAATTTCTAAGCGTTCAATCAGTGGAATATATGGATTTTTCTTTTCAACGAACTTTTTCCATTTTTCGTTATATACCAGTTGCTCTATTTCATAATCTACATCTTCATTTCTTCTTATTGCTATGCCTATGCTATCAAGGTCTATATCTTCATCACCGAAAATTTGATACTTTCCATCTATCAATACAATGTTGGATATATACCTATGTTCGTCACCATCTTTATCGTTTTTATAATACTCAATAATATCACCAACTTCATAAGGCATAATGAGCATACCTTTTTTCCATTTGCCTTTGATTTCACTTGCCCATTTAGGAGTATCATAAATATCAGAAAGTATTTCAGTAATAGAATAACCACACTGTGGCTCTAGCTTTCCATCAGCATTTCTGACAATACCATCTAAAATGTTTGCAACATCTCTATCTGCATATTCCTCATATTTACTAATATTTTCAAAAAGATGCTGTGGATTATTAAAAATAACATAGTTGTATCCAAGTGGAGTAAGTGACATTGATAATCGCTTTGAAAGATTTTTTACTCTGCTACATATAATTTGCAATTCTTTGTTATCCATAAAGCACCTCCGATACCATGTTTTCGTAGGCAACAGCTACTTTGCCAGTAGGTGCGTGAGCATAAATGCTTTTACCCTCCGCACTGATTTCAGATGCTCTAACAGACAATGGCACAATGCTTTCAAAGATATGCAACTTGTCCTTATAGGTGGTTTGCAATAGACTGATGATGTCTTTTGTATAGTTGGTACGCATATCAGCCATAGTGATTAGAATACCACCGATTTCAAGTTTAGGGTTAATCTGTCTGCGTACTTTACCGATGGTCTTAAAAAGTTGCTCCATGCCTTTTACCGATAGGAATTGTGGCTGCACTGGAATAATTAGTTTGTCAGCACACGCAAGGGCATTGATTGTTACCATACCGAGCGATGGGGAGCAGTCCAGTATGCAATAATCATATTTATCTGTTACTAATTTTAAATATTCTTTGAGAACACTTTCTCGACTCATTGTATTTATAAGGGTAACTTCAAGTCCTGATAGTTCTATATTAGCAGGGATAAAGTCAATGTTTTCTTCGTGATGTAAAATCCCCTCGAAAGTGTCTATTTCTTCATCTTCAATTACTTTTTCAAGTAACGATGAAATAGTAATAGGGATTTTATCTTGTTCTGTAAAGCCTAAACTCACAGTAAATGATCCTTGTGGGTCAAGGTCTATTCCAAGAACTTTTTTGCCTTGTCTTGCAAGTCCTATTGCAAGATTTACCGAAGTAACAGTTTTACCGACACCACCTTTTTGATTTACAATAGCGATTGTTTTCATAGCAATTACCCCCTTATCCTTACTGTCATACCACTTTTCAGTGGAGGATTGCCATAGCAAGTGATGTAGTATCTATCACTATATTCAACGCTTGCCCACACCCATTCCTGTTCTCCATCATCATCTATCAAGCATTCAATGCCACTGCCACAAGTGTATTCGTGACCGCTTACGGTTTCAAATCTGCCATTGCTATTTTTATGAAGGGTAGTGGTTTGACAAACAGGTCTATTTAGATAGTTAATGCGATGAACCATATCGTCAATTTTGTCTATGATGCTATTTAATTCATGAGCATAAAATACTTGTTCAGCATTATCGTAATCCACCTCAAGGTGGCTCATATCTCCATATTCTTCAAAACCTGTTTGCTTCGCAATTTTCTTAAAATCATAACTCACAGCTTTTAAATCTGTAAGTGCCTTTTGAATTGTAATCATAAGTAATGTACCTCCGTAATTGAATTTTTTAAGTCTAGTTCGTGTATAGCGATTTACCTCCAAAATAGCTATTTTGATATTATTTTTTAGTGCTAATGAAACATTAGCTATTTTTTGAGTAAGTCATATTACTCATTTTTGTCTTAATATTTGTTGGAAAAAGAATAAGACAAACCCTCAAAACCCTTTATATATCAAGGCTTTTCCGATTTGTCTTAATTATACTGTATTCGCATAGTCACGCCTCCCTGCTGATTGAACTTGGATTCTCTCCGCTCCTAATCTCTGAAAGGCTGGGGCATGAGAACATAGAAACCACCCTCCAGACCTATTCCCACCTCTACCCTAACAAGCATGGGGAGGTAGCGGAACGGTTAGAGCTTTTAAAATAATAGTACGCTTTCAGTACTCTAGGCAAAAAAATAACCCCAAAAACCCTGTAATATCAAGGGTTAATAGGCATAAGGAACTGTTCCTATGAGACGGTATGACCCCGAAGGGTCATGCCGTCTTTTTCTTCTTTCCGTTGGTTCCGATGGGCTGTTCGTGGGTGATAATTTGATTGACCATAGGAATATCTAGCTCGTCTACAAAATTAAAGATAATCTTTACCCGTTGTGTCCGAATTCGCCCAGCCTTTTCGGGGGCATAGATCAGAATTTTGTGGATGTACTCATTGACAATGGTCTGTGTCAGTTCGGGTACAGCTATATACTTATCCACTAAGGTTATAAACTGCCTTAAATCTTGCTCTAGCGACTCCTGCTGTTCCACCCATTCCTCAGTCACATCTAGCTCTAGTTGCAACTGCTCCTGCTCCACTTCATAGCCTTCGGATAATTTTAGATAGCGCTCCCGACTGAGGGTTCCCAGAACCATATCCTCATAGCACCGAGTCAGCAAGGTTTCTATATCGTCCAGACGTTTCTTGGTCTGGGCGATTTGTCGCTTATGCTCCTGCTGGCTCTTCGCCCTCTGGTCTCGACAGCTCTGCATCCACTCATCCTCGAAACCCTCCACGTTTTGACGGATGTATGTGTTGACGGCTCGAATACGGTCTAGTACCAGTGCTCTTAAAACTTCCTCACGGATGTAGTGGGCAGAGCAGGTGCCTCGACCGCTTTTGTACTGCCCACAGACATAGTGGTCTTGCTTGTATCCATAGCTTGCGCTAGTGGCAAAATGCAAGTTTCCATCACAGTCGGCACATCGCAGTAGCCCAGAAAATAATCCCTGACGGTCGCCCTTGGTCATACGACGCTTGTGCTGTCTTAGCTCCTGCACCCTATCCCACTGCGCCTTGTCCACAATGGCCTCTTGCGTGTTTGGAAAGATAGCCATTTCTTCCTTTTGGGTGGGGATACGCTTTTTTAGCTTGTATGATTTAGAATAGGACTTAAAGTTGCAGGTACAACCAGTATAGTCCATTCGCTCCAAGATACCTACAATGGACTGGTCTATCCAATGGTAGGGGCGTTCGGGAAGCGGTCTACCCTTGCGCTGGGCATAGAGGGATTTGGCGGTAAGCACTTTGTCCTGTTCTAGTATCCGTGCAATGGAACAGGGACCTTTTCCAGCGATGGATAGGTCAAAAATTCGCTTGACTACGGGGGCGGCCTCTTCGTCCAAAATCCAGTGTTCCTTGTCTAAAGGGTCAATCTGATAGCCGTAGGGCGGTCTGCCCAAGTGCTTGCCACTGGCACCCTTTTGCTGAAAGACAGCTCGTACTTTTTTACTGGTGTCTCTGGGATACCACTCGTTGAACAAATTGCGGATAGCGGCAAAGCCATCGCTGTCTCCACAGATGCTGTCTACGCCATCGTTGACGGCGATAAAACGGACATCCTGACTGGGGAAAACTAGCTCGGTATACTGCCCTACGGTGAGGTAATCTCGTCCAAACCGACTCATATCCTTGACAATCCAAGTGCTCACAAGTCCTTGCTTCACCAAGTCAAGCCCTTCCTGCACGGCAGGACGATTGAAATTCGTCCCCGTATAGCCGTCATCTACCAAGATTTTTAGATTGGTATAGCCCTGTTTCTTCGCATAACTGGTCAAAAGAATTTTCTGGTTTTGAATGGAGTTAGATTCTCCTTCCCCCAAGTCTTCATTACTCAGGCGACAATAGAGAATGGTGATTTTTTGCTGACCTAACATAGCAACCTCCTTTGTATGTTGGTCAGCGGATGATTTTGTTGTGCATGGCGATATTGTATCATAGGTTGTCATATTTGTCATCTGCAACTCACCTCACTATCAGAGAAAATAAGCCGCTTCAGCTTGTGGGACAAGTGTTCCCCACCACCACACTCTGTCTCTATTTGATACACGGTACCACCGATTTCTTTTGCCACAGTACAAGCGAAAGGGGAAGCCTTTCCGTCGGAATCCTGCCATTGCTCAAGAAGGTAGGAGGGAACATCAATGATGGGTTCGTAGCAGGCGCATAGGTCGATGTGCTCATAGGTTTGATTCATATCTGTGTTCAATGGTTGACCCTCCTTGTCCTTGTTGCTGATACATCCGTAATACTTCCTCTGGAATCCCCTCCACGGCCTTTTCTAACTCCTCCAACTCCTTCATTCGTTCCATGTTCTTCAGCCGTGCCAGCACGCTCTCCTTACTGTCCTCTACCTTTTGGGAAAGTGCCTCATTTTCCTGCTGAAGCTGGTGGTATACCCCTGATATTTCTTTATCTGCGTTTTCATCTTGGCCACGTTGGGGAGATAGCTATCTAAGATAGCCTGAATTTCAACGCATCGCTTCTTGGCATTGAAGGGGGTGATTCCCTCTAGTAAGTCGGTGAGCATGGCCTTTTGGCGGTTGAGGTGGACTGCCTCCTTGAATACTCTTGGTGGAATATGACTGCGCCCTGTGATGCTGGCACTCTCGCCACGCTCTAGGTCGGGGAATTTCTTGACCATGTGGCTCCAAAATTTATCTTGCCACTCTGTCAGCTTCTTCTTGTTGCCCAAAATCTCCTTGGCGCTTAATCGTCCGTCTGCCGTCAAAGGCACAAAGGTGAGGTGCATATGGGGTGTTGTCTCGTCCATGTGTACCACGGCGGAAAGCATCGTTTCTTTGCTCTGGTGGTCAGCGAGGAAGTCCACCGCCTCTTGGAAAAAGGCACGTACCTCAGAGAGTTTCTTCCCCTGAAAGAATTCAGGGCTGGCAGTGACGAGGGTTTCTACCAGCCGTACGCTGTCCTTTCGAGTGCGGCATCCAGCGGCGGCAATCTGTCCCTCTGCCCCTGCTCGGTAGCCACAGGTTGGGGTAATCAGATGAAAGTTATCCTTACGTTTCTCACTGATAATGTCGGGATTGCTGGCATAGTTCTCCTTGGTGCGCTCATTGTGGGCTTCGATATGCCCAATCTCGGGACCCTTATATTTAGCAAATCGCAGAATTGCGTATTGTGCATTCATGTGAAATCATCCTCCAATCCTGTGGCATCCGTACGTACGTACACATCATAAAAATTCATCGATAATCTGGACACCGTGATACCCCCTGACTCTGCGCTTTCCACCGATATAGATGTTATTGTTGTAATCTAGCCCATATTTGGCGGTATTTTCATTCAAATGATTGGAGAAGCTCCGTTGGGATAGTGGTTTCATGGCGTTGTCCTCGCACCAGTTTGTGTACGCACGGTACAGGTCACGGGAGCTGGCTTCTCCTGTCCAGTCCAGTTTGATGTAGCCCTCGGAGGTCATAAAGTCGGCCACGTTGCATCCATCGGCCATGGAGACCTCGAGATTTTCCTGCGCCCTCTGGCTGATGGTGAACTGATAATTCTGGGCAATTAGACGATGTAAGCCCGTGAGACACCAGAGAAGGATGCCCTCCACCTCAGACTGCAATTTCTCCCCCAGATAGGGGTCGTCTTTTCGTTCGGGGTCTCTGTCCTTGGTGGTGAGCAGAATCTGCCGACGGAAAAAGCCCACGCTTCTGTCGTAAAGGGACTGGAGATTGCCGTTACCCAACCCCAAAAAGCGGACGTATAACTGCCCTTGATAGCTCTGTTTTCCCTTGCGTTCCAAATCCATGGGTAGTTCTGCGGTAATGATGGATTTCAAGTAGTGAGTCTGGGGGAGGGCTTCCAGCTTCATGTCGTCGTCCACCATGAGAAGCTGGTGCTCCAAGTCGGCTCGGGCGAAGGGGCTTGTCTCCACTTTGGACAGACTGCCCGTGTTCATGTTGTCCCCCAGTAGCGAGCGAAGCACCAGCCCGATGCGGCTTTTACCCTCGCCACCTTTGCCCGTGATGAGGAGCATTTTCTGCCCCTTGGTGGAGGGAATCAGGCAGTAACCCATAAACTCTTGGAGGGTGGGGATGTCCTCTGGGTGGAGCAGTTCCGCCAGAAATAGAAGCCACCGCTCTGGGTTGGGAGCCTCCCTGTTGTAGCCGACAGGGAGGCGGTTGCGACAAAATTCCTTGGTCTCAGCGAAGGTGCCGTCCAGAAAGAGGGTGCCGTTTGCCACATGGATGCGGTCACGTTGTAGGGGTAAGTTGGGCTGATAGCAGTCCAAACGGATGGCATCCAGTAGGGTCTGACTGCGTTTCGCCAGCCCCGATGGCATCACTGGTCGGAGCCACCGATAAATCTCTCGACGCACCCACATCTCGTCAGAGACTCTGCCTTCTACGGTGAACAGTGTGCCGTTGATGGCAATCATGGGGTAAGCAGTCAAAAAATCTTCACAGAAGAGGGACTCCAAAATCTTCTTATCATCGAGCCAACGTGGTGGTAGAGTGTCGTGCATGGTATCCCTCCTCTCTCAAATATGGGTCAATCTTTTTCTGCAACTTGTTGACAATCCCCTCGTCCAACATCCACTGGGTCATCTGGGTTGGGTCATCGTCCATGCAGTCTAGTAGGTGCTCTACGTAAGAGCGGTCATGACAGGCGATGGCAAAGCGCCAATCCAGTCCATCTTCTGCCGTCTTGGGCAAATATGTCTGCTCCCAGTCTCGCAAGAGCAATAGGTAGTGGGTCAAATAGGTGGTACACAATTGCTCCATCATCCGCATACTTTTCTTTGGGGTTGGCTTAGATACTGCTGGCATCAGGGTGCTATCCTCCAAGATACCGAAGTCGCTGGCCAACTGTTTGGCGGCATCATAAGGCTTAAGCCCTAGTAGGCCAGCCACCAAATCCACCACATCTCCGTGGGCACTACAGCCGAAGCAGTAATAATAGCTGTCGTTAAGCTTCATAGACGGGGTTTTATCAGGGTGGAAGGGACAACAGGCCATACGATTGCGTCCAATCGTGAGCCCGTAGTATTCCGCCACCTGATGGGTGGTAAGTTGTTCTTTTAGTGTTTGAAATAAATTCATCATGTCCTCCTGCGTTCAGAATGACCTTGCAAGGTATAGACATCGTAACAAAAAAGAAGAGGGTTTCCCGTATGTCCATAAAGTTGGATTTCAGGGTGAAAAACAAGAGATTTCCACGTTCGTGGAAATTGTGCTATAATGGTAGAAAAAGCAGACGGAGGGCTGAGAAATGTATGTAAAGCTGACTTTAGGAGAGCGATTAAAGGATTTGCGGACAGAACGAGGGCTAACCCTAGAGCAGTTGGCACAGGAGACAGGCATTTCCAAGTCCGCATTGGGTAATTATGAGGGGGATGAACAACGGGACATCAGCCCACTTAGCATCGTAACTTTGGCGCAATTTTACGCAGTCCCTACTGATTATTTGCTGGGCATCATCGAGACAAAAAAATATCCAGCCTCAGAGCAACTTGCTCTGGGACTGGATGATGAAGCGATGGAAGTGTTGGCTGGTACTCCAATGAACAAGCGACTTCTCTCGGAATTATTAAAGCATCCAACATTCCCCCACTTAATGGTTGACATGGAAATCTACGTTGACCGCATCGCCAGCATGCAGATTCAACACATCAATAATTACGTTGATGCAGCTCGCAAGCAAATAGAGGCTACTCATGCGCCGCAATCTCCCGACCTCTATGTGGAGGCATTGAAAGTCGCTCATGTGGATGAACACGAGTATTTCACCAAGTCCATCTATGAGCATTTGGCGGTCATTTTGAAAGGCATCCAGAAAGACCACGAGACGGATACTACCACAGCAGATACCGACTCTATCGTGGAACAGATGCAAGCCGTCGTAAACGAGGCACTTACCATGCCCGAAAGCGAGGTAGAACAGCGAGTACATTTAACGTGCAAAATGTATGGCATCAACCCTGATGATGTTTCTGAAGAAGAGAAACTTGTATTGGCCAGCTTTATAAATCGCATACCTAAGGACATGAGAACGAGCATGAAGGAGCTAGAGCGTAGTTCGAAGCGTGGAGCAAGACAAATGCCTAGACACGGCAAAGGGAAGCGCAAGAGACGTTAATCACTGCGGTGAGACGGGGCTTGTATATACCTCCCCCACCTTCTTCGCCTAGCATATGATTGCAGATGGGGCATTGCAATCATACGCTAGGCTACTAACGACAAAAAGGGCTGGTACGGCTTCTCTGCTACTTGGCAGAGTTCCGTACCAGCCCTTTTCATCGTCAGACGGTGGGGAAGGTATAACACACTAGACTTTGCAAGCAAAATCGTGTGCCAAGGGGCGGAGCCCCTTTGGATGCCCCATCCTCTATCTTCCCATATCGATGATGGGCTATGGGAAGATAGAGGGTTGCACCACACTGCTTTGCAGAGATGGTACAAGGGTTCTTGCACGCTAACGCTACTAGGAGATATAGGCGGATAGCCTTGTCAATGTTGAAAACGCCGTGGGTTTTCGACCTTTATGATGTTGTTGCTTTATGACGACTGGTTTTTTTGCGTACTCCATATACGGTCACTGCCAGTAGGAGGACAGCCCCTCCAACGAGCCACCAGCTAAACTGGGCTGGGGCTTGCTCTGCCAGTCGTATGGTGATGGGTGTCCCATCGTGATTTGACAACTCCGCCGTGACATAAAGCCCTTCGACAGTGCTCTCCAATGGTTGCCAAGCGCCATCTACAAGCTGTTCTAAATAGGCACGCTCGCCCATGGTATTGTAGATGCGCACCTTGGAAATGGTTGTGTATGCGCCCTCCACGCACAGGGTATAGCCATCCTCCGCCTGTGTCACCAGAAGCGCTTCCCATTGGGTGAAACAACCATCCACCAGCACCATGGAAATGGCGCCATCTTCCCCGTGAAAAGCCAGTGTGGTAGACAGGGGAATCAGTTCACCATGCACTTCAATATCCGTTTGGATGTTGGTCAAGTCCACATCCTCCCACAGGCCGTAATGGCCATCTGTGGTGACGATTTCTGGTAGCAATGCCCCGTCATAGCTGTCGCCATAGTTGACGGTGATGGTGTCCAAATACACCTCATCTTGATAGAGAATGATGGACAAACTTCCAAACACGCTAGGCAGTCCCTCCACTTCTAGCAAAGCCTGATAGGTGATGGGTTCCGCCTTGCCTTGATAGCTCAGACCATCCACACCGCCTAAAACATCGCTGACAAAGTAGTTTGCTTGCAAAACGCTGTCTTCGCTGTCTATTCCCCCTGCAATACCGCCTACGCTACCATCACTGGCCACAGCAGATGATAGGGAGTAGCATCCATATACCTCTAGGCCGTAGCCCACAATGCCACCCACAGAATCGTTGCCGCTGAGACGGCTTTTGGAATAACAATCACGGACAATGGCGGTGGATTGCCCAGCAATGCCACCCACATAATCGCCCTCCACGCTTTCCACACGAGATTGGGAGAGGGAGGTCATCACAAGACCAAACTCCTGCATCCCAACAATGCCACCAGCGCCGTCTTTTTTGGCAGTGACATTGCCATAATTCGCCCCGTCTTCCACAATGGCTAGGGCGTTTCTTGTGGCAGTTTGGGTTTTATCCCCCTCAAAATCGAACAATTCCTCTGCAAAGGTCAGGCCATACTCAAAGGACATGGCACCCACCAGACCGCCTACGCTGATGTCGCCATCAATGTTGCCACGGTTGGTGCAGTTTGCCACCTTACCCATGGTGGCTGTCGTCGCAAAGGCTGTGGACACATCGGTGATTTCAAAAATACCTTCTTTGTCATCGAAAGAGGTGACATCTTGTATCAAATCTATGATGGTGTCGCTGACGGTGGACAGTTGCTGGTTGATGGACTCCAAATCGTCTAATATCACGTCAGATCCATCACCAATGGCATCTTGCATCCCCTCCATTTCCTCTGATACCACGTCCAGCGACGCAGAGAGGGCATCCTTGGTGTCGTCGAACTGGTCATCTGTTTTCACAAACTCCACCTCCTCTTGGGCATCCAAATTGTCCACCAAATCGGAAAGCAGTGATGACGTCTCCTCCAGGGCATCCGCCATGTCAGAGAGTTCGCTGGATGCTTGGGCAAAACAATCCATGGCATCTTCCAGCTCATCGAGGGTATCCGCCACAATATCTGGGAGGTCATCCAGGTGTGTCATCGCCTTGTTCAGCGAGGAAATTGCGCTATTTGCATAGGATGCACTCTGTTTGAGATAGGTAATCGTAGTGGATAAGCCGTCCAATAACGACGCTAAATCTGCGCCAAGGTCAATATCCACAGCGGTTTTCAGGGCAGACTGCGCCTTGCTCATATAGGCCAGAGCGTCATCCATATCATCGCCAAAATCTTCGGCAATCTCTGGCACATCTTCCATGGCATCCAGGGCATCTTCCAAGTTGAGGAACCCATCTTCTAGTTCATTGAAGGCATCCTCCATCTGACCAAAAACAACCTCTAGGCTATCGGTGACAGGCACCAAATCGTCGATGAGCTGAGAAACGGCATCGCTGATGATATTGAGCTGGTCGATGTTGCCGTCGAAAATGGCTTGGATTTGGTCAAGCAACTCCTCCAGATGATCACGGCTCACGCCCACTGCATCCTTCAAAGCGGTGGCTTGATCGCTGACCGCATCCCCGCTGCTGTCGGCACTGTCGATTAAATTGGAGGACAAATCGCTGAGGGAATTCAGTTCTTCACGCAAATCCTCCAATTTAGAGGTGGTGTATGTGGTGTCGATATAGGGCTCAAATTGCCCCACAATGCCCCCCACTTCCTTCCATCCATAGACGTCGCCCCAGTTGTAGCAATCAGCAATGTAGCCACTCTGATTGCCCACAATGCCCCCGATGTTATAGCCCAGATGGGGGTAGCCCACGGTGGCAAGGTTGCCACAGCCTTGGACGGTGCCATCGCTGAGCCCTGCAATGCCACCAATGTCGGTGATGGTGCCGGCATTGGTGCTAGAAGCCCCCACGCTGGCAATGAGACTGCCTTCATATGCAAAGACAAAATTGCTTAAATCTGTGTTCACTTCACTGCGATTGGTACAGCGAAATAGGGTGCCTTGGTTTTCGCCCACAATGCCCCCCACTTGGCTTTCACCAAACACGCCACCATAGGTGGTGCAGTTGGAAATCGTGCCCGTATTCACCGCCGCAATGCCACCAACGTAGCCTTTTCCGCTGACCATGCCACGAAAGATGCAGTTTGAAACGGTACCGTAATTTTGCGCCGCGATGCCAGCGATATAGTTGTGCTCTGATTGCAACTCGCCATAGACAGACAGGTTTTTCACCGTGGCACCTTGTTCTATCAGGCGAAACAGCCCTTGATAGTCTTTGTTTAGGTCGGTTTGTAGGCCAGAAATGGTGTGCCCATCCCCATCAAATGTACCCAGAAAAACAGGGATGTCCTGAAATTCACTGCCTGTCAGGTCAATGTCTGCAGTCAGCACAAAGGTTTTTTCAGCGCTGTACTGGTCGAAGGTGCAGTTTTTTGCAAAGGTCAAAAATTCTTCTACATTGGAAATAGAAATGGTCTCTACCTCTTCCGTCTCCACCGCCAACACCAAACTAGGTGCGATGAGTTGGAGGAGAAGAAGAACCGCTAGGAAACTGGAACCTATCTTTTTATGCTTCATGGCTGTGCTCCTCAATAGTCTTTTGGTTTGTCATTTTTGCATCAATTTCTCCATCAATGGTACCTGTGACAAAGCCGTTGATATACCCTGACACATAGCCACTCACATGACCATTCACCATGACCTTGCCTGTCACTTTCTGTGGCTTGCGCCCCCATCCCATGGCAAAGCGGGTGCGCTCAATAAACCCATCACCTACGTATAGAATTTCGGGCAAAATAACCAGTACCAGTGCCATGGAAATCAGCGTACCACGACCGATGCACTCGCCCAAAACGGTGATAGAACCATCGCTGGACAGATTCTGAATGGCAATGCCTGCGGCGGATAAAATACAGCCAGAGGTCAGAATCGTGGCAAAGGATTGGTCTAGGGCCGTGATCACCGCCTGCTTTCGATCCATGGTTTTTCTCAGTTCTAAAAAGCGGTTGGTCATGACGATGGCATAGTCCACGTTGGCGCCCATTTGAATAGACGACACCGTTAAATAACCCACAAAGAAAATGCCATAGCCATTTAAGTATGGGAAGGCAAAGTTCATGAAAATAGCGGATTGAATTACCACAATCAGCATCACAGGCACAGCCACAGAGCCGAACGTGAACAGCAACACGCACATCACAAATAAGGCGGATAAAATGCTCACCACCAGATTGTCTCGCCCAAAGGCGCTGGACAAATCGTAACAGCTGGTGGCATCGCCTGCCAGATAGACTTCTTCATAATAGTCCCCTGCAACGGCGGTGATGGTGTCTAAAAAAGCATAGGTTTCTGCACCCTCCACTGGTAGGTTCAGCGACAGCAGAATGCGGCTGTAGCCTTCGTTTTCCAGTTGCAATTGCCCATCACGGATGTCGTCTGCCTGCTCACGTAAATCAGCTTCGTCTTCTTCGTCTAAGCTAAAATAACCGTCGTCCAGCATATCCACGGCAAAGAGGACAATGTCCAGCAAAGGCAGTTCGTATTCGTCGCTCTGGTTGATGAGTTTTGCATAGTCCTCTTGGTCGATGGCGTAGCTAGAGTACAGCAGTGCTGCCATTTCATAGTCTAAATCCATCAACTCAGACAGCTCACGGGCATTGAGCAAATCGGTGAGCAGATAGTCGTCTATGGCTTCGGTGTTGGCAAGCCCCATCACACTTTCCACCTGAGGATAGCCCTCAAGGGCGGCAATCAGCTCTGCTTCTTTTATGTAATCGCCTGATGGCACCATCATGGCTAGACCGTTGGTGGTGCCAAATACATCAGCAATGCGGTCAATTTGGACATCGCTTTCGCTGGGATTGGCGGCTCGCAAATCATCTACGGAAAACAGATACTCCGTCTGTTGAGAGAAGTAGAAGCCACCCACTGCCACCACCAAAAACAAAGGCAACAACACGGCACGGAGTTTCAGAGACAGCTTCCCTAGCCATGCGATGGAGGGGACAAAGTTGCGGTGTTGGGTTTTATCCATGAATTTACTCCACACCACCAACAGCCCAGGCAGCAGGGTGAATACACAAAACAGGATGATAAAAATCGACTTAATGAGACACCGAGATAGGTCACTCCCCAGTCCATACACCATAAAAGACAGGGCCAAAAGCCCACAAACGGTGGTCAAACTGCTGGAGGAAATCTCCACAATGGCTTTGGAGAGTGCCATGGTGCAAGCCTCTTGGGCGGGGAGCTGTTCTCGTTCTTCAGCAAAGCGGTGGCACAGGATAATGGCATAGTCAATGCCCAGTGCAATTTGAAGCACCATGCCCACAGAGTTGGAGACAAAAGAAATTTCCCCTAGCATGAAGTTACTCCCTTTGTTCAGCAGAGCCGCCGCCCCCAAGGTAATGAGCACAATGGGGATTTCTGCAAAGGATTTGGATGTGAATCCCAGCACCAAGACGATGACCACCACAGCCACTACCATAATGGCGCTCATCTCCGACGCCAAATTGTCGGCACTGCTATTGCCCGCCTCTGTGTCAAAGGACACGTCATAGCCTTGGGTCAGCTGGCGGATTTCGTCCATGGCAGACAGGGCATCCGCGTTTTCTTCGTCCCCGACAAAGGTGACATTGATGAGGGCGTTGGCTTCTAAGTAGTGGTCATCGTCCTGGGCAAAGTCCATAGATTTTACCCCATGGATCGTTTCAATGGCAGTGGCCAGTGTTTCGGCCGTGGCAAAATCCACATTGCTGACCATCACTTTGGCAGTGGCGTAGGTGACAAAATGTTCGTCCATCAAATCAAGCCCAATGGAGGTGCCACTGTCCTCAGGCAAATACCCCACCAAATCATTTTCCACTTGGGTTAAGGTAGCACCGTACACGCTTCCCACAGCCAAGAGCGTAAAAATCAGGAAAAATAAATTGCGTTTGCTGACGATGAATTTTGCGATTGTATAAAATAAATCAGTTTGCTTGGTGTCCATGGTTCCTCCGTACATTTGAATTTTAATTGACAACTGTTCGTTAAGTTAGTATAATAGCCACATCAAGATTTTACAACGTACAATACTGGCAATTTGATAAATAACGATACACATTGGGCAAACTGTCCAGAAACGAGGATGCTATGGCAGAAAAAACCGACTTGCGGGTCATCAAAACCAAAAAAGCTTTGGTAGAAACCATGATGGAAAGCTTGGGGAAAAAGCGGTTTGAGGATATTACGGTGCAAGACCTTTGCGACAAGGCCATGGTGCGCCGTGCCACATTCTACACCCATTTTGCCGATAAATATGAGCTGCTGGGCTATAGCGTCCGCAGTCAGTATGTAAAATTCCCCTCCTATGCGCAATTTGAAACCGCCAGCAACACAGAGGATATTTATCGGTATTTGGTGAAGGATGCAGTGGACTTTTTGGCAGATAATTTGGCCATATTCCGCTCAGTTGTCAATAGCCAAGCCACACAAATTATCCTCAATACCATCCGCAACGAAATGGAGCAAGATTTCTTGCCACTCATTGAAGAAAGTATGCGTGCCAATGATATTCACGGTCTATCCCCCCAATTCATCTTCAATTTTTACCTCCACGGCATCTTCGGCAGTTTCCTGTGGTGGATGCGAGAAGACTACCCCCTCACCAAAGAAGAACTGGTGTTGCAAATTCAATCCATGTTGCACATCAGATGAAGCCAGAGGAAATGCGCTTCACGAAAACCGCCCCCATTATGGCAAACAAGGAAGGCACCGGGATGATCCCAGCGCCTTCCTTATTTGCCGTATTTAACTTGCCTCCCAAGTTGTCCTTTTGAGCCATACGCCTACCCCTGCATTTCAAGGGTACTCAGTCTGTTGAATTTATGGGACTTTTAATTCTCAAAAGGCCGATTCACCGTCACAGCCTTCAAATACTGCACAAGGTCGCCATTGAGTACCAAATCAACATACCCCACAGGGTCGTTATACACCAGCCAATCCAGCTCGCTGCGCTGATACAGTATTTGCCACTTCATTCTCCACGGCAGTACAGTCTATGGAAATCACGGTACCGTTGGCGTAGATTAACTCCACACAGCCTGTGTCTATATTAAATTCACATGATTTTAGCATTCTAAATATCTCCATTATTTTGATTATTATGCACAATAATCATCCGCTGACGTGTGTTGAATGTGATAGTTCCTTGCCGCTATTAACCCAAGGCTTTCGGGGTTTTCTCATTTCATTCCCACTCGCCGCCGATAATTGTTAATTGAAGGCATTTAGGTCTCAAAAGGCTTTAAAATGGGGTTTCTTTTCTTCATATTATCATGGGTATTGGGATTATTATGGATTTTTGTTATCAAAATGTTATCAGTCAAAGGCAAGTGCACAAAAATCATAATAATTACTTTTATTCCACAGATGCTGCTTTTTCCAACAACTTTGGCGACAATAAATTTGCCAACCACAATGCACTAATTCCACTTCCCAACTTTGCTGCAATCATTGGTACAATCATCGAGGCATTTACTCCAGCAACAAACCCCAAATGATCTCCAAACATAAACGCCGCTGCCGTTGCAAATGCAATGTTCAATAATTTCCCTTTTGGATTCATATCTTGTACCATTTTGAAAGTTGGAATATTATTGGCAAGGGTTGCAACCAGCCCTGCACTTGCCACCTCATCCATTCCAATTTTGCTGCCCATTTTTGCCAATGCTGCTCCAAAATGTCTTTTGATCCACTCCACCATTGGAAATGCACCCAATAAAACAAAGGCAATGTCCCCCAATATTTTCACACTTTCTTCCAAAGGTGAAATTCCAGACTCACCAGCTTCCACCATTTGATAGAACAATGGGAAGCGGATTCCTGTTTCGTATTGGAAAACAGCCACTGCCACCAAAATGGCAATCAAGCCTGTAATAAACCCACCAAATTTCGAAAATCCATTCAATAGCATTGCTGGTTTACACCACAAGCCAACAGCCAACAAGACAGCAACCAAGATAACAGGCAATATAGCAAAGAGCATGGTCATAAAATCCATATGGTATGGTGTCATCCATGTCATAATCACACCCCCAACCAAACAACCAATGGGAACTGTGATGACCCCCACCAAGATACCACACGCAAGAATGGGTCTATCTTCTTTTCGCAACAAGGTCAATGCAACTGGAATGTCAAACAACAAAACACAGCCCATGGTACATCCA
This sequence comes from Chakrabartyella piscis, assembly GCA_030067835.1. Taxonomy (GTDB): domain Bacteria; phylum Bacillota; class Clostridia; order Lachnospirales; family Anaerotignaceae; genus Chakrabartyella; species Chakrabartyella piscis. The sequence continues at coordinate 1,183,249 of CP092441.1, read as the reverse complement.
ACCACAACACCTGCAAATTGCCCCATGGCAACATTATCCCCCGCCATTTGTGTTGCCAAAGCATATCCACCAGAATCTGCCAAAAGCAATGTTGTGGCAAATACAGACGGCGACGAACCCATGGCTATATAAATCGGTGCTACAATCGGTTCCAAAATCATACACAACACAGGTGCTGCTGCAATGACACCCACCATTGCGATTGCCAACGGCCCCATGGCATGAAACCCTTCATCAAATGCTTCGCCATAGCCCAAACGATTACCCATAGCTTTATCCACTGCCCCCAAAATCATAAAAATCATCATGATCGTGACGATGATGGAATTCAATGATATATTCTCCACATATTGTTGCATACTATCTGTCAAAATAGTCCAATTGGTCAATTCCGACATCAACTCTGTAAACATGGTATTCCCCCTAACGCTTCCTATAAAGAAAACGGCTTCCCTCAGACAATTCTCTGAAGCAAAGCCGTTTACTATTGTTTTTTCAATTAGTCTTCCAATCGAAATACTTTTTTCAAACGTTCCCATTCTTGGTCACGAATTTCTTGCATTTCTGCGATATCTGCATCATTCAAATGGGCAAATCTTTTTTGCACTTTCAAATAAGGTGCAATGTCTTTCAATTCTTTTGGTCTATAGTTCAATTTGAAGGTATCATTTTCATATTCTGCCAAGTACCACAAACCAGTTTCCACGGCTTGTTTGCCCATTTCAACAGTCAAATCCACTTCATGACCCCAACCAGTTGGACAAGGTGCAAATACATGAATGACTTTGCAACCTTTCATGGCTTTTGCTTTTTCCATTTTTTCCATGAAATCTCTTGGATGGCTGACACTTGTGGTTGCCACATATGGTACACGATGTGCTGCCATGATTTCAAACAAACTCTTTTTGAATTTTGTTTTTTCCCCTTTGGACGCAGGACCTACAGGTGTTGTAGTTGTCCATGCATTGTATGCGGTACTACCACTTCTTTGTACCCCTGTGTTCATATATGCTTCGTTGTCGTAACACAAATAAATAATATTATCATTACGTTCTGCTGCACCTGACAAAGCTTGCAAGCCAATGTCTACGGTACCACCATCACCAGAAATGACCATGATTTGTACATCATCACCAAAGCCCAATTTTTTTGCTGCAACAGACATACCAGAACCAGTTGCTGCGGATGCTGCAAATGCAGTTACTGCATTGTTGACAAACAAAGCAGATTGAGGGAATACAGATGTGGTTGCTGCAAAACAACATGCTGGTGTTGCCACAAATGTTTTTTCACCCAAAACCTTAAGTGCCATTCTACCTGCCATAACGGCGCCACAGCCTTGACAAGTTCTTGCACCATAGAGAAGTTCTTGATCGGGAAGTGTTCTAAAATTGATTGCCATGCTTACCATCTCCTTCCAACAAAAATAGGTTGATCTGAATATTCGCCTGCTGGGCATTCTTTCAATTCTGCAAACATTTCTTTGATCATATCCACGGAAATATCTCTACCACCAAGACCCAAAACAAATCCTTTGAGCCCCATTTCAGAACCATATAATGCAGATTTCACTTCACCAAACACAGTGCCACCTACACCAAAGCAAAGGCTTCTGTCAATGACACCCATAGCTTTGAATTTGGATTTGACACTTTGGAAATATTCTTCTGGGAATGGTCTAAACCCTCTGATTTTGATCAAGCCCACTTTTTCACCAGCTGCACGCAATTCGTCTACCACATCACGCACAGTACCAACGGTGCCACCCATGGCAACCAATGCATACTCTGCATCGTCACAGCAATATTCTTCAATCAAACCGCCATATCCTCTACCGAACATAGCTTCAAATTCTTCATCACATGCCACAATTTTTGCTTTTGCCACCTCAAACGCTTCTTGTTGTGCAATTTTTGCTTCTGTATAATAATCAGGTCCTACAGAATGGCAAAGTGTTTTTGGATGTTCCAAACACATTTTATTTGCGGTATCAAACGATGGCAAATATGCATCCACCAATTCTTGTTCTGGAATATCCACTACATCATATGTATGGGTCAAAGTAAATCCATCTACATTGACCATAACAGGCAACATAACATCTTTGTCTTCTGCAATTTTATACGCTTGGATGACCATATCCAATGCTTCTTGACCACTTTCTGCAAACAACATAATCCAGCCGCAATCACGCATTGCCATGGCATCACTATGATCGCCATAAATGTTCCAAGGAATTGCCAAAGCACGGTTTGCATTTACCATAACCACAGGATGGCGACCTCCACTTGTGTAGTTGAGCATTTCTGCCATATACATAAGCCCTTGTGAAGATGTTGCTGTGAAAGCTCTTGCTCCCATCATGCTGACACCCAAAGCCGCTGCCATTGCACTGTGTTCACTTTCCACCATCATATATTCATAATCTGCTTCGCCTTCTGCCAAGAAATCCGCAACCTTTTCCACCAAAGTGGTTTGTGGGTGATGGGATATGCAGAAACAACATCTGGTTTTGCCAATTTCACGCCATATGCAGCTGCTTCATTTGCAGATAAAAATGCTCTTTTACCCATTATGCCTCATCCTCCTTCACCATAGAAATACATTGTTTTGGACATTCTTTGGCACAAATGCCACAGCCCTTACAATAATCATAGTCAATTTTCAATGTTTCCCCTGTTTTATCAATACAACCTTCTGGACAGTACACCCAACACATCATACATTTGATGCAAACATCTGTGTTGATGGAAGGTTTCATGGAACGGAACCCTGCATTTTTAAATACCAAAAATCCTGCTTCATTGCTGGCACCAAAAGGTACTTCTTCTTTGGTAGTGGGCATTACATAATCTTTCAGCCAAACTGGTTTGTTCATGCCAAATCCCCCTTCACTTGTTCATATGCCATACGAATCAATCGTTTGTTTTTCTCTGCCAATTTTGGACTCATCATATCATCCAATGCCTTTTCCACATCGCTGATGGCACACATTTCATTGACTGCAATTGCAGCACCCATCAAAGCGGTGTTTACAATGTTTCTGCCAAGCACTTCCATTGCCAATTTTGTTGCATCCACTGCCACCACGTTGACAGCATCACGGATTTGCAATTCTTCTTTGATTGCTTCAGAAGTTTTTGTTGTATTGATGAGCAATGTTCCGCCATCTTCAATGCCTTCTGTGAAATCCACTTCCCCTTGGAGTGTTTCATCCAAAACCACTACACAATGACACATATTGATTTGACTATGATCATTGATCACTGTATCTGAAATACGAGTGAATCCCAAAACAGGAGCTCCTCTACGTTCTGGTCCAAATGATGGAAATGCTTGTGCATATTTATTTCCATGTACAGATACTGCATATCCTAAAATTTTTGCTGCTGAGAAAGCACCATTGCCACCTCTACCATGCCATCTAATCTTTTCCACGTCCATAACCTCCTTACATTCCATTGCCCGATTGTTCCAATTTTATATCATCAAGTTCATTTTTCTTGCTTCTGCTGTCAATTCTTCTCTAAACTTTGGATGTGCAACGGCAATCAACGCCTTTGCTCTTTGAGATGCGGATTTGCCTCTCAATTCTGCAATCCCATATTCTGTTACGATACAATCCACGTCGCCTTTTGGTGTGGTGACATGCGCTCCCACATTCAAAGTAGGTCGAATCTTGGAGATAGTATCGCCTTTTGCTGTTGCATATGTACAAATATAAGAATGTCCACCCTTTGACCAGTTTGCACCTCTCACGAAATCCAACTGACCACCTGCTCCACTGATGTTTTTGCTACCAATGGATTCTGAACAAACTTGACCCAACAAATCCACTTCCACACAAGCATTGATGGATGTCATATATGGATTTTGTGCAATCACCCTTGGGTCATTGGTATAATCCACTGGACAAAACTTCACGGCTGGATTGTTGTGAATGTAATCGTACATTCTTTGAGAACCCATTGCAAAAGCAGTGATGGAAGAATAACGATCCAAAACTTTTTTGCTATTTGTGATGACACCCGCTTCCAACAAATCCACCATGCTATCCACAAACATTTCTGTGTGAATGCCCAAGTCTTTTTTGTCTTTCAAATAACTGCCAACTGCATTTGGCATTCCGCCAATTCCCAATTGGATGGTTGCTCCATTTGGAATACGCTCTGCAATCATTGCACCAATTTTGTGATCCTTTTCATTCAATGGAATGGCTCCCAAAGTGGGCAATGGTTGATGATTTTCACATACACCCGTCACTTCTCGAATGTGTATGAAATTGTCACCTGATGTACGAGGCATATATTGATTGACTTCCAAATATACTCGCCCTGCCCTCTCAATGACCACTCTGTTTTGTGATGCTGAAAGACCAAAGCTAAAATATCCGTGTTCATCCATCGGAGATACCATCATATAGGCAACATCTGGGCTAATACATTCTTTCCAAAATGTAGGTACATCGCTGTAATTATTGGGCAAGAAGTCTGCATATCCACCTTGTACTGCCCCTCTGCTATATCCACTGGTAAACCAAGCTGTGTGTGTAAACTTTCCAGCTAAGTCCTCTGATAAATATTCCCATGGCCTGTTTGCAAGAAGGAGATGATGTTCCACACCAACAAGCTCGCCTTTTTGTGCTCGTTTTGTGATTGCTTCCACAATCCCTTGTGGCTCTCCATAGGCATCTGAGCTGACACAAATATCACCCGATTGGATTTGTTCTGCAATTTCTTCTGCCTTCATGTATTTTTTTGCATAGAGTTGTTTCACATCTTCTTTGGAACCGAACATTGCATCTCCTCCTGCTTCATACGCATTTACATTTCTTTATTTCATTTCGTTTCTTTTTATGAACTTCCTTCACTGAATTACATTCACTTATATAATACCATATTTTTTCCATAGGTCAATCCTAAATTCCAGCTTTTTGTGAACTTTGGTAATATCTACATTCACATTCACTGAACTACGTTCATTATGACGAATTTTCATCCTTTTCCTTCAAAAAAACGCCTATAAAATCACCATTTCTACTATATATTATCTCTTTACCGTTTCTTATATTTGTTTTGCAATCATACACCAGCTGTGCTACACTACTATTAAGAAACTTTTATCTCGAATATACACAGCAAAGGACTGATATATATGCCTAAAAAACAAGGCACTTCCGATCAATTGATCCAAAATGATACCACCGAACAAGAGGTGCAATTGTCCACCAGACAGTTGCAAGCCTTGAAAACCCAAAAAGCAATTTATGCAGCTGCCATTGACTTAATCAATGCGCAAGGATATGAAAAAACCACCATTGACGATATTGTACGCAAAGCAGGTACTGCAACAGGTACATTTTATTTATATTTCAAAACCAAACGAGATTTGTTGTTTAAAAGTATTTTGGAATACGATCACTTTGTGGAAATTTCCTATGGCTATGCCAAAGAAAAAACAACCTTCCGTGAACAACTACAAACCTTCTATTTCCATGAGTATTCACAAATACAAGGAATGGGAAAAGAAGTTTTACGTGCATTGTTCTGGAACAGTTTGCAAAAAGGCGATCCCATCATCAACAATCCAAGCCGTATCATTTATATCTATATTTATAAAATGGTTGTCTTTGGATTGGAAACAGGAGAATTGTCAGATGAGCGCCCCATTGAATATTACACACAACAAATCATTGCCTCCATCTTGGGGATTGATTATTACTGGTGTACCTTCTCCTTGGATGTGAATGTATTGGAATTGGCTGTTTCCCATGCAGAAGTCCTTTTGAATGGCATTTGTGAAAAATAATTGAACATATATCTAGGCGGTTCCATACACGGAGCCGTCTTTTTTTGTGTTTCTAATCCAAAGCAAAAAACAGACCTGGAGCAACTCTCCAAGCCTGTTTTCTCTTTTAGGATGTAGTTTTTTTGTGCAATCTTATGCTGGGTATGTACCTTCGTGCAAGAATGTCAACAATTCTTCTGGACTCATGTCGCCAATACCCAAGTATTCCAATGTATAGCCTTCTTTATAGAAATCACGATCCAACATTGCATTTGCCATATTGATCATAGAATCAATGATTGGTGTTGCAACGCCGTATTTTTTACCCAATTCGTGGAATACGTGACAACCAATAGGAATGTCTTCTGTCAAATATCTGTGGTTTACAGAGAATGGGCCTGTTCCCATTGCCATATCATACACTTCTTCATATGGAACGTGCATGCCTTCGCCCATATATTCGCTACCCAAGATGTTGGATCTGGAGTAGAATTCTTCTTCTTTGAATGGTTGAATGCCAACTTGCATTTTTTCTGCGATTGCACATTCCTCTTTGTAAACACCGTGTTGTACTTTGGAAACAGTTGGGCTGTATACGTGGCAATAGATAGAGAAATCTTTTTTGTTTTCGCCATAAATCAAGCCATAGTTTTCCATTGCGCCAACACCCAAGATAACACCAGGACAGTGCAAAATAGGGTTTACATTACTGAAGCCAGTATCCATAACGGTATCACCACCAACAGGACCCAAGCCATTTGTGATGGCATCCATAGCACCAATGTATTTTACGCTTTCCAAGAATACATCTTGATCTGTGGAAGGCAATGTTGCACCTCTCAGTGTGATTGCACGATAGAAGATACGTGTGCTTGGGAGCATGAATGGACCTTCGGAATCAATTCTACTACCATAAGGAGCACTGGACCAACCGCCAACAACAACTTGTTTTGTACAATTCATTTCTTTCATTACTTTTCTGAACAGCAATGTACCATAGTTGTCTGGGAAGATGTGGATGATTTGTCCATCACGCAAATGAGGAACCAAAGCTTTGAAGAATGTTGTATGTCCTACTGCTGGTACAGCAACAATGATGATTTCTGCTTCTGCAACTGCTTCAGCAATGTCTGTTGTTACTTTATCAAATTTGACAACACCTTCTCTATAGAAACCAAATTTATTGGTTTGTGTACCATAGAAACGGAAACCGTTTTGTAGATTGCTCAAACTTTGTTTTGCGAATGGTTCCAAATCGCAAAGAACCACTTTTTGTCCTGCAAGTGTACAGTCTGCTGCCATTGCTTTGCCGATACCACCAGCGCCCAAAACAGCAATTGGTTTGTCTTTCAAATAACTCAAATCTTTCATAAATAGTTCCTCCTTTTCATTTACAATTTACTTTAAGTAATATATGTGTGTTTTCTTAATAGCCTTCATCTGCATTTGCTGGTATTTCACTGTTCTTCTTAATCAAAGAACCAATCGCTCCACCAATCACTGTTGGAATCAACCATTCAAATCCATAAGCAACCAATGGCAGTTTTTGTATAAATGTGATAGGTGCGCCATAACTGCTTGCAACTGTACAAATACTAATAATGAAGGAAACCAAAGCAGCTCCCTTGTACGCATTGACATTGTAAATTTTCCCACGAAGGAAAGATAGTATAATCAATGTAATGACTGTTGGATATACAACAGATAATACAGGCACAGCCAAACTAATGATGGCTGATAGCCCAAAATTGGAAACCACTGTACTGAAAATCATAATGATTGTAATACAAGTGTTGTAAGACAATTTTTGTCCAGATAAACCTTCAAAATAGGTTGCTACTGCTGAAGATACCCCAATGGCAGTGGTCAAAGAAGCTGCTGCTACAATGACACCCAGAAGTGCCATGCCACTTTCACCCAACAACTGTGTTGTAATGGCTACCAACAAGCCTGCTTGGTTCATGGTTGTGATATCATATACACCTGATGCACTTGCACCCAAATAGGTCAAACCACAATATATCAAAAACAATAATGTTCCTGCTACAATACATGCTTTTGCAGCAATGGAAACTTGCACATTCTTTTCTGTGTAACCACGTTCTGAAACAGTTCCTATTACAACGATTGCCACCGTCAATGCTCCCAACACGTCCATCGCTTGATATCCTGCTAAAATACCATCACGAATAACCGAATCAGTCGCTGGTGCTACCACTGTTCCAACTGGATTTGTAACCCCTACAAAAATCAAAATAACCAATGTCACAACCATAATCGGCGTCAAATACTTCCCAATCAAATCCACCAATTTCGAGCGACGAACCGCCATAACCCATGCAATCCCAAAGAAGATAATGGAAAATACGACTGGATTAAAATTCGGCAATACTGGAATGATTGCCATTTCATATGTTGTTGCCGAAGATCTCGGAACAATAAACAGTGGTCCAATACAGACCAAAACAGCTGTATTGATTATGGTAGATGGGATTTTTCCAATAATTCCAGTTATCCCCGACATTTTGCCAGTTCCTCTAATCAAAGCAATAACTGTGACGAATGCCAACACCAAATCCACTATATAGAAACAAATAAAACCAATTGTCCAAGATGTCCCTGATGTCATCCCCAAATATGGCGGAAACAACAAGCTACCTGCACCAAAAAACATTGCAAAAATCGCTAAACCAATGATAATTGTATCTTTACTCTGTCGTGACTTCTCTTCCATGCTATTCCTCCTATAGTTCTCATCCTTTGACAATAAAAAACTTTTGGATTTCTTATATAGCTTTATACCATAATGTAGATTTTAGAAATGCCCATAATAAGGTTTTTGTGTTACGGAGTGATGCACCCAGTTGATGAGTGTGATGAAATCGAATACAGGTAAATTCACTGCCTCCTGCACCATAAAAGCATATGGTGGAATGTCACTGCATTCAAGCAAAATTGCACCTACATCATCATGATTTTGTACCAACAACTCTGCCGCTTCCACAACCGTACGTGCAATGCTTTCGTTGTCTAAATATTCATATCCATGACGAATGGTTTTAAATCCATCCAAACTGCCGATGTCTTGAATGTAACAGTCTTCTGGTGATACACCTACATCCATCAGCATCTTATCTGTAATATCATTTCCAGAAGCTGTGATGATGCCAATTTTTTTACCAGTTCTAATCCCCAATTTAATCATTGGCAACTGCACCATGCTAGAAAGGAAGGCAGGTATTTCCAATTCATCCGCAACATCTTTTTGGAAGTTTGCAAAAAATCCACAAGCGCCTACAACAGCACGAACACCTTGACTTTGTAGCTTTCTTGCTGCTTGCAAAATCACTTCTTTGATATCTCCATCTCCTTCAAAAAGTTGTTCTATTTCAAATTCAACCTTTTCATACAGTACAGGATAGTCATATGTTGTTGCATTTACAACATTTCCTGGAAGTTTGGGATAATTCAAGTCTACAGCAATAATACCAATGGCATGCCCAGCAATAAATCGCTTGTCTGGCACTGTATACATTTTGAGAATATCACTTTCTTTTCGAATTGATGAATACCCATTGTTCATATGTTTCAACCCCTTTTCTTCATTTTCTTTCCCTTTGATGAATGTACTTCAGTGAATTAACTTCATTATAAACACATTAGTAATATCTGTCAATAATAATATGCAAACTTTCCACTTTTTAGTTATTATTCATCCCCTCCACTTTTATACACAGCATATTTTACACTTTTTCATTAATATGCACCCATATTATACGATATTTTTTGTACTATTCCCCTATCTCTGTACAAATACACGTACATATTCAACAAAACGATATTTCCACTTTCCTATTATCGTAAATATATTTTGAAAACACTATGATAGAATTCATTTACAAACTGACATTTTTACTGTTCCATCTCCCCATTTCCATATACTACTTATAAATAAATACTGATGTTTTTTATAATTTTTATACGTTCTACATGTGATATCCTGTTGTATTGGATAGTCTACGATCCATATGAATATACGTCATTAAATTTTTCCAACAACTTCACTTCTAGAACTGTGTATCAAAGTCAGTTCATTCAATATATATCTCAAATTTCTAATGTTACACCAATCATCTTCTGTCCTATATCACTATTGTATAATCCATCTATAGGTTCTTGTAACTCCTTCTTTAAATGTTTCACCACCCTAGGATTCGCCTGTATCGTCATCTCTGTATTCTGTAACCGATGCATGATATACCCCTGTTTGCTCATACCACTCAGCTTCACAAGTCTTTCGATTTCCACCCATTCTTCTGGTGAAACCCTGAATGCAACTGTTTTACTTCTCCATCTATTTTTCTGATCTACTGCTTTTTGACTCATGTTAAAACCCTCTTTCTATTGATAGTTTATCTGCGATTTCCCCTTGTTTGGTTGGGAACAAATGTGCATAGCGATATGTAATATCTATGCTTTCGTGCCCTAATCTGTCTGCGATTGCCACTGCTGAAAATCCCATATTGATTAGAAGGGAGCAGTGTGAATGTCTCAAATCATGGTTTCGTATCTTTTTGACACCAGTTTCTTTGCATCCTCTTGCCATTTCATTTTGCAAATAACTTTTGGTTACTGGAAATATCCTATCCTCATTTTCCACTTTATACAGACTATTGATGTACTCTTGAAGTTCTTCTGACAAGAAGTCTGGCATGGAAATGATTCGATTACTTTTGGGTGTTTTGGGATCGGTTATGATGTCTTCACCGCCGATTCTTTGATAACTTTTATTGATTCTCAGTGTGGATTTTTCGAAATTAAAATCCCCTTTCGTAAGTGCCAAAAGTTCACCACTTCTAATTCCCGTCCAGTACAATACCTCGTAAATGTAATAACTCATTGGTTTATCCATCATGGCTTCAGAGAATTGCAAGTATTCTTCCTTAGTCCAGAACAACATTTCTTTTGTTTTCTCTTTACCCATATTCCCAGCTTTTTGGGCTGGGTTGGATGGCAATTCATAGTATCTGATTGCGTGATTGAAGATTGCAGACAGTTGATTGTGAATGGTTTTTAGATACACAGGTGACATAGGTTTTCCATTATTTCCTTTGCGTTTCATCATTTGATTTTGCCATTTTATAATGTCAGCTGGTTTGATTTCATCCATCTTTTTATCCTTGAAATATGGCAGAAGTTTGTTCTCTATTATGCTTTCTTTGGTTCTCCATGTATTCTGTTTTACCCTATGTTTTGTATCCTCAGCATAGATTTCAACGAAACTTTTGAAGGTCATATCCAAATTCGTTTGGGATTTTTTGATGAACTCCCTTTCCCATTCCAATCCCTCACGTTTGGTTTTGAATCCACGTTTGCATTTTTGTTTTGTTTGACCTGTATAGTCTTGATACCTAACCGATACCAACCACTGACCATTCTTCGATGGATCTTTATTTACCGACATACTCTCACCTCGATTCGTCTACAATTCCATAAAACTTTTCTTCAAAATATATCCGACTCACCTTACCTGTTAATGTCATAAACCCTTTTTGTTCCAATTCCGAATTCAATTTTTTGATGATTTTGTATGCGTGTGCCCTTGATATTTCAAGGCTTTCTGCCATTTCACTTGCCGATACAAACATCTTTTTCTCCATAGATTCTCCTTTCCAAACACACAATACCCTAAGTTTTTTACAATAGCTAGTGTTAGTGGTTATCATGTTGTAACTTCTACACAAGCAACAAATTTTGGCGATTTATCTCTGCTTTTACATACTCATTTCTTGTTGATTTTGTAAATCTTCACCTGTATGTTTCATCCCCAATGCTTCTTTTTTCTCAATACTCTTTGCCAGTGTTTTTTTATCTATACGTTGATTCATTGTAGTACAATCCTTTATCATTTCATCAGTAAATACTTTTTCTAGTGATTTCAAAACGTTCAAAATACCAATACCGATAGTGTTGTTTTGCAATTCAAGTTTCTGTGGTTTCTCTTGATTACTCAACTCTATATCCATTCCTAAATCTATATCCATCTGCTCCACTTCTTTCAGGATCATATTTTTGATTGAACGGAATGCAGCCTGTTCTGACAGTGGTAATTTTTCAGGTTTTTCTATTGTGTAACTGCTATGGATTTCAAATTTTGTATCATACCATAGGTCATAAGCCTCTTTGATTTCAGGCAGTTTTGCAAGCTCGTCTACGATTTTATCCACCTTAGTCTTATCTGATTTTTTCAAATAACCATAGGATTTTTTGCCTTTATGGTTTTGTATTGCATGGTTCAAATCATAAATCAACTGCAATATCTCATTACTTGGTTGCACCTTAATGCCCTGGAATATATCTTTGCATCTCTGTTTCACTTCGTCACGCTGCATGGATTGCATGGCATATACCTGTTCCAACTCTAGCGAAAACACCTCTTTGGTCACCATGGCTTTGAATTGCTCGATACCTCTTTTTGTGAGATAGCCCTCGTTTGGATTTTTGGAGTACACCACCATATGCACATGAGGGTGATGACTTTCGTTATGAAAGCTGGCATACCATTGAAGATTATCAATCTTAATTTTGTAGTAATCGGCTATCTTTGGTGCGATTTGTGACAGCATATTTTTCCATGCAGTACCATTGTCAAAGCCTGTTCTAATTGCATCTTCACGAGTTAAAGAGATAATAGGCAACCAAATATTGCCCGTATGGTTTGCCACATCTTCTTGTACCTTGGATAAAATAATCTTGTCATTACCACTTGTAAACAATCCATGATTTGAGAATTTCTCAACACCTTTTCGATTTGCGATATAATCAACGTATTTCTGGACGTGTTTCTCCGCGCCATCTCGTGTACCAATGTAATTCACAAGGTTTCCACCATGAGCGCCACCGCCCTTGATGTAGTTGGATTTCAAAATCACTTTAGGCATTTAGTCACCTTCATTTCTTATTTGTTCACATATGGTTTCTAGTTCTTCACGGCTCAAACGATATGCAAATCTCAAAACATTCAATATCATATCCGTCTTGATTTCATTTTCAACCATTCGTCTATGCAACCTATTTTCACAGCTATTGATTGCTCCCTGCATTTCACCTATCAAGATATTTGAGATAAATTTCGTGGCATTTTGTGTCAACAAGTACCCAGAATAAAATTCGATTGCACGATTTACAAACTCGCTTTGATTTTTCATATCTTCTTTTTCCACCAACAAATTCATTGTTTTCAGCAATTTTTCATCAATCCAAATATTCGTTCTCATTGCATTCATTTTCACACCTCATTCCTATATATTGCTTTACGACCACCTCAAGGTATACCTAAAGAATGGCTTAGATTCGGCATTTCGAGTATCCAACAGCACCTTTCACAGCACTTGGGTGTACCCATATTTTTGAGTTTCTTTGTAATTTTGTCTTGTAAACACGGTCGGCACTGCCGTCCGATGTAACCGTGGGTGCACCCACTTTATCCCGCACTTTAATATGCGACCTATAAATCGCCATAAACTGCCGTAAATCGCTCTGCTTTTGAGCGGATTCTATCCCCATGAATATCGGTGTACATTGGCTTATTTGCGTTTATAACTTCTCCGTTGGGCAAACACCCTATAAACTATTTTCCGTGTCAGAAACGCCGTTGTACATTGGGTGTGTGTGCCCTTCAAACCGCATTTGGTGCAACTATCCCATCTCTACCAACAAAGCCTCACACAAGCCAACACAGGCGGCAACAAGGGCGAATCTCTCTGTTTTTGTTCTCCTTATCTTTTTTAAGCAAACAGTAGTTGGTGATATTATGAAGTGTAACAGTGTAACGGTGTAACAGATTTGCCACACTGTAACACTTGTAACACCTTCTATGTTACAGACTCCGTTTTGTCAAACTTATCTTTTGTGAAGATAGCAACTCTTAAATTTTTTGTGCTGCTAATTCGAACCGAATGCGTTCTCCCACCATTGGAATTCAAAAGCAAAATATCATCTTCATCCAAATGCTTTAATAAAATATTTACACTCGGTGGCATCGGTTCACCCTGTTCCAAACAAAATTTCCGAAGGTGTTTTAGTGTTGCGGTCATATTCAAATAATAAAAATCGTCATCAGAAAAACCAATGCAGTCATTTTGACAGCTGATAAAACTTTCTTTGGGTACAACACGAATGATTTCATTTTCCATCATCAAAATAATTGTTCCAATAAACTTTTCAGAAATAGAAACCTCATGTAGGCTTTCACTTTGTGCCTTGCAAAGTTCAATACAGATTGCAAACATTTCATCACTCAACTTTTTATTTTCATCCACATCAATCATCTTCTTTCCAAAGAGAAAACACGTGAAATACTCAAAGGCAACCAACAAGAATGCAACGCCCTCTGGTGTTCTATCGTGGAAATGGATTTCTTCCTTTCGCAATCGTTCACGAACCATTTCACGATACACTTCAAATAAAATTTTGATGTCAGAAATAAAAACTGCTTGTTTTTCTTCTGTATCCAGTTGATTTTCAAGCCACAGAATATATGACTTCATCGAGGTTGACAGATAGTTGTTCGCAGCCTTTTCTTGCCACTCTGACAAAACAGTTACGGCGATGTCATTTGGCTTTATGGAAAGTTCTATACTTCTTGCGAGACCACTTTCAGAAATATTAGGAGAATATTCAGCAGTGACCAGACCAACACCCCTTGGCGGTTTTGCTTCTTTCAACTCACGTCTTTGGTTCAGGCTTGCTCTTGCTGTCCCATCTCCAAAGGCTCGCATGATAAGTTGCATTGTTTTCAACACAGCTGTTTCTTCATAACCACCGCCTGTTGGGTGGAAATCATCAACAACCACTGGCAAGTCTTTGAGTGTGAATAATCTTTCGATGATGCTATTGCCTGTATCACGGAATGTCAAAGGCAATGTGCTATGAGTGAAATTTCCAAAATGACAAAGCATCAACGCAGACAATGAAGATTTCTTTGCACCTGTTCTACCCACCAACATCAAAACCGATTGTGGTGGATACCCTGCAAGCTTCAGCAAATGTGTCAGCGGCGCCAAGTACATGAATGCCACGAGTGGATATAAGACTTCTTTTGCAACCAAGTCACTTTTCAGAAGTTCGTAGCTCGCATTCACTTTATTTTCATCCAGTTCTTCTGGAAAATAATAATTTTTCAATGTGGTATCCTTGGTTTCGCAGGTGATTTCCATTCCTGTCAACAGATATTTCAGCTTTCCATCAATCTCTCGAAATCCACTGTGCACATAAACCACTTCAGGTTCGAGAGCAAGTCCTGTACTCTGAATTGCATGGCGAATGTGTTCCTTGATTGCTCGTCCAGCTTCTATGTTGCATTTTGCACCCCAGTTTGGTGTCACCCAGTTCATGGTTTCAAACTCCGCAACGGACAATGTCAGTGCTGGCAATTCTGAACCATCTTCAAATACGCCACCCACTTCAAAATACCGCAATAGCTGTTTGCCATCATCGTATATTTTTTCTGAGATTAAGTGTGGCAGAAAGTTACAAAGCAAGATGTCTTTCATGGTTTTGCCACTTGCAACCCATTTGTACAAGCGATTTGCACGGACTTCATATGGCATTTTGTAATTTGGTGTTTTCAATTGCTTCCCTCCTTTGTTTTGTAAAAGTATATCTTGTTATTTTTTACCCCCTCACTGTATTGGCAACGAGAAACGCATTTCGTCAACCATTTTGAAAAAATTTTTAAATTTACCTCCTCACCTACTTCCTCACTTCTAAACCCTTTTTCAAGTCAATTTTCCAAAAAACTTTATTTTTGGTGATTTTGCTACATTTGCAACACCCTTTTTCATTCACTTTGCCATGTAACCAAAAGAACCCTTCACTATATTGGCAACGAGAAGATGTTTTTTATGACATGAGATTGAAATTTTTTTTATTTTCATCCCACATGATAGATGTCAAATCAAAAACAGTTATTATCTAATTCCAACTGTATACGTTCCATTGCGTTTTGTAAATAGATGTGATAGAATTATTGTATGTTCTCTATTTGCTCATATTTTATTATCTATTTTGAAAAATTTTGTGTGCTTTCTATTTTTTCATTATGCTACATCTATTTTCGAGGAGGAATTATGTTTTCTTTTACCGCTCATTTTTATGAAAATGAAATATACATAAACAAGAAATTTGCTTACAAAAACAACGAATTCTTAACCGAATTATTGAATCTTGACATAACTGACGACCTAAATCGTTATCGAACTGTTTTGATGAAAGAACCACAATATTTACGTCTTTTTGGTGATATGTCTGATTATGAAATCGAAAGTTACAATGCCTATGCACAAAATATTCAGGCTGTTATGAACAATTTGGATTTCTTTTTCGAAAAACTTTCCATATCCAAACTCATTTCCAACAGCGAGTTCATGCAAACAGAAAAACTATTTGCTATACTTTCTTCCAAAACATGGTTTTGGGAAACTCCTTGCTCCGATACAGATTCAGATTGGAATGATGAGGATGATTACGAAGATGACTATGTAAATGATTATGGATTTAGCTATCTGGATTTAGATTCTTCTGGCATCCATGTATATCGTTCACAGCTGAATAAATTTTTTCCAAGTGGATTGCGTTATAGTCTTGATTGTGCCGGCATGAGTTTGGATTTGGAGGATATGAACGCACAAGTTGAAAATCTTTGCAAATCCTATTTGACTTTTACAGAAGATGTTTTAAGAGTGATTCACTTGTACCACGATTTTGTTGACAACTACCTCAATGCACAAAGTAAGTTTTTGGATAGCGATAGCCTTGCCAACGCTTTTGTTTCATTTATTGACAGCACAAAGAAAAAACCAGACAGGAATTATTTCAAATTCACATCTGGCTATTCAAAGTTTTTTCATTCTGTTATCAAAAAAGGTGATAAAAATATTTTTTGTGCATCCTACGAATTCCAAAGCATCGGCGCCTTTTTATACTTCGATTTATTCCATGGCATCCAACAAAATTACATACCCAAAAAGTGTATGAACTGCGGTACCTATTTTTTAATCAAGTCTGGAAAATACACTGACTATTGCGACCACCCCGCTCCACAAGACAATTCGAAAACTTGCAGAGAAATTGGTTCACGCAAAAAATACGATGACAAATGCAAAACCGATCCCGTATGGCAAACCTACAACAGGGCATACAAGGCACACTACGCACGATATATGAAAAAGAAAATGACCGTGGCGGAATTTGAAAAGTGGTCTGCTTGGGCAGTTGCGTGGCGAACCAAAGCAGAAAAGGATGAAATTTCATTTGAAGAATATGCTACAGAAATCAAGAAATAAAAAATCTCCTCACCTGACCATTCGTAATCAGGTGGGGAGATTTTCTTATATCATACTTCTCAAGCAATTTTCAATATCTTCATCCATAATTTCTACAGCCAACTTTGCACCAAACTTAAATCCCATTTCAAAGTGGGACACCGAAGTTTCACCAAGAATTACTGAGTAGGCATTCAAGATTTCATGGAATAGTTGTTTTTCTTTGCCTTCGAGTAGTTTTGAGAGAAGGTCTTCGTTTGCATCCAAATCTTTCATTGCTGTTTGATAAGACTCATTTTCTCTAAGTAGTTTTCCGTTTGGATTGACGTTGCCATAAAATAGTTCTTCTATCAGTTTCATTGTTTCACCTCCTTGTGCACATACAATATCACAGGTGGTTATAAATAGCCATTCACCAAATGCAACAAATAACATTTAAACCCAGGAAATAATACATTCAACCATTTGGTTGACTTTTTTTCGTTTATGGTGTAATATGTGCATATAGGTAAATATTATAATTTTCAGGAGGTTAATTATGATTACAAGTTTTGGAAAGATACTTCGTAAAATACGCATTGATAATAACGAAATTTTAAAGGATATGGCTGAAAAGCTAGGTGTTACATCATCATTTTTATCCGCAGTTGAAAATGGAAAGAAAAAAATACCTGATGGATGGTTAAACACTATCTTCACGTCTTATAATTTAACAATTGTGCAAAAAAAAGAATTAGAATTTGCCTACTCTGAAACAAACGATAGTTTGAAAATTTCATTTGATGGTTTAGCACCAGAAAATAAAGAATTAGCATTTTCTTTTGCTAGAAAATTAAATAATTTTGATAGCAAGGATATTGAACAACTGAAAACACTTTTAGAAAGGATAGAAGAATAATTTATGACACAATACAAAGCACTCAGTACTTCAAGAAAAGATATCGAAAATTATGTATATCAAATTAAAGAAACTTTAGGTTTGGAAAATCGACTATGTTTCCCTGTAATACAATTTTTAGAATTAATTATTCCAAACTTAATTGATAATTTCAATTATGAAATTGTAGATGACAAAGATTTAACAGATAAATATGCAGAAACTATTCCAAGTAAAAATCTCATCAGAATTAGAAATGATGTATATGAAGGTGCTTGTAACAATAATCCCAGAGATAGATTCACTATCGCTCATGAGATTGGTCACCTCTTTATGCACGATAGTGATAGTGTTACACTTTGCAGAATATCACATGATGCGAAAATACCAGCGTTTCAAGATCCAGAATGGCAAGCTAATACCTTTGCTGGTTATTTATTAATGACACCAGCCTGTATTTCCGGATTAAGTGTAGAAGAAATATGTGTGAAGTGTAAGGTTTCAAATAGAGCAGCTAAAATACAAATGAAATTTATTTAATATCATACTTAGAAAGGTGGTGAGGCTATTGATTGCAGAAAAAAAAGAAAAGACACTCTGTAAGTTGTTGGCGCAACTTACAAAGTGCCACTCTCATGGATGTGTTCATCCAATCTTAGACAATTACATTATGACATATCCAATGAGAAATTGCAATGATTTCAAGCAAAAAATTACAATTTTGAGGAGGCAATATGTCAGAAAAGAGAAATGATATTTTTCATGCATTTTTATTAAAAAATGCAAATTATGATGGAATTTTTGAAATTCCAATTATCAAGCCAACAAACTCTATACCAACCAAGGTAATACCATTTTCTAAAGCATATACAGCAAGAAAACAGAAAAATATTGATTATGATATGTTCATTTCATTTTACGAGCATGATGATAAATTTGAACGAGTATGGAACAGACCAGATATATATCTACCGTTTCTTCAAAAATTCAAAGGGGTTATTTCCCCAGACTTTAGCTTGTATCGTAATATGCCACTAATTATGCAAGGTTGGAATACTTATAGAGGTAAGGCATTGGCACATTATTTTCAAGAAAATGGTATAATTGTAATTCCCAATGTACGATTTGGAGATGAAAGAACTTTTGATTTTTGTTTTGATGGTGTGCCTAAAAATAGCATTGTGTCTGTAGGAACACATGGATGTATCAAACAAAAGTTAGACAAGTACTATTTCAAAATAGGTCTTGAACAATTAGTAAATGTTTTATCACCTCATACTATTGTTGTATATGGTTCTGCACCAGATGAATTGTTCTTAAAATACAAACAACAAGGTATACATATTTTACAATTTCATAGTTCTACCAGCCAATATCATGACTCCAAAAAGGTGGTGATATAATGGGTGGTGGTGCAGGCGGAAGATTTTTTAGGGGTTCAAAAAAACAACATGGTAAACCCCCATGAATAATCAATCTCAAAATAAACAAACAAATGATATTGCAAAAATATTGAATTTAACACCTAAACAATCACGTATTTTGCATGATGAAGTATCAGGGCAAGGGTATGGTTTTCGGGAAATATTAGAAATAGCAAAGGATCT
This sequence comes from Chakrabartyella piscis, assembly GCA_030067835.1. Lineage (GTDB taxonomy): Bacteria > Bacillota > Clostridia > Lachnospirales > Anaerotignaceae > Chakrabartyella > Chakrabartyella piscis. Next base: position 1,163,654 of record CP092441.1, on the reverse strand, counting down.
ATTCAATAAGTAAAGGAGACTTTCATGAATAAAAAAAATATAAGCACTATTAAAAATTTTTTAGAAGTATTAAATGGTAAAAAACTGCAATCCTTCATCCGTTCAGGCTCTATGGGCGATTTAGGATTTGGAGATTATATCGAAAAAAACATCAGAGGTTTTAATGACGAAAAAAAACTAATCAGTAAAATTGTTTATGTGCCACAGTATGTATTGCACATTGATTGCCACTTTAGATTGAGTTGTGGTGATGAAATTATTCTTTCTAGAGGTGATATTTTCCAACCCTCAAATGTATTATATAGCGATTCTAACTTCGATTATGAGGCATTTGATTGGGATATTAGTGACAATAATCGTTTTGATGAAATATCCAAAAAAATGTTTCATAATCAAAACTCCACTTTTATTGTATCAAAAATCATCATAAGCAAATTTGGAGATATTAAAATTCACTTTGAAAATGGATTTCTTCTTGACATCTGCCCTGATATCTCAGGAAATGAAGAATGTTGGCGCTTTTTTGAACAACTATCAGATGAGCATTTGATTGTAAGCGGAAATGGTATTGTGGAGGAAGATAACTAATTGATATCCCAAAATCCAAATTGTACTCAGAGATTTTATACAAAAAACCGCTTGTTATCGGTGTTTATAAGGCTTTGAAACTGTGTGGCAACAAAAATTATGTTATCATTTTGTTATCAGTCGCAATACATCATTGCATAAATCCTCGTAAATTTAGCATAATATGTTATAAAACGCAAGAAAACACCCTAAAAGAGGGTGTTTTCTGTATATTTTTTGTATACGCAAACCAGTGAGCATTACTCCCACTCAATAGTTGCAGGTGGTTTACTAGTAATATCGTACACGATACGATTTACATGTTTTACTTCATTTACAATTCTAACGCTCACTCTATCCAAGATATCATAAGGAATTCTTGCCCAATCAGCCGTCATAAAGTCTGTTGTGGAAACGCCACGAAGTGCAATGGTATAGTCATAAGTTCTAAAGTCACCCATAACGCCAACAGAACGCACATCTGTGATAACTGCAAAGTATTGGTTGATGCTTCTTTCAATACCAGAGTTCATGATTTCTTCTCTAAAGATTGCATCTGCATCTTTCAAGATTTCCAATTTATCTTCTGTTACTTCACCAATGACACGAATTCCAAGACCTGGACCTGGGAATGGTTGTCTCCAAACAAGGTGTTCAGGAAGTCCCAATTCAAGACCCATTTCACGCACTTCATCTTTGAACAAAAGTCTAAGTGGTTCAATGAGCTCATCAAAATCTACAACAGATGGCAAACCGCCAACATTATGATGGGATTTGATGACAGCAGAATCACCCAAGCCGCTTTCGATTACGTCAGGATAAATAGTTCCTTGTACCAAGAAAGTCACTTTACCAATTTTCTTTGCTTCATCTTCAAATACACGAATGAACTCTTCGCCAATTGCTTTTCTTTTTGCTTCTGGATCCACAACGCCTTTGAGTTTATCCAAGAAACGATCTTTTGCATTTGCACGAACAAAATGAGCATCAAAGAAACCATCGAAGATTTCTTCTACTTCATCACCTTCATTTTTACGCATCAAGCCATGATCCACGAACACACAAGTCAGTTGTTTGCCAATTGCTTTGGAAACAAGTGCTGCTACAACGCTAGAATCCACGCCACCAGACAATGCACAAAGTGCTTTTTTATCACCAACTTGTTCACGAATTTTTTTAATTTGGTCTTCGATGTAGTTTGTCATTGTCCAGTCACCTGCACATTGACACACTTCATATAGGAAGTTATACAACATTTTGGAGCCATTTGGTGTATGGTTTACTTCTGGATGGAATTGCACACCATAGAAGCCTTTTGCTTCATTTTCAATTGCGCCAGCAGGACAAGTTGCAGTTTTACCCACTACTTTAAAGCCTTCTGGCATATCTGTTACAAAATCAGTATGACTCATCCAACAAATTTCTTCAGCATCCAAGCCTTTGAACAATTTACTTGTAGTATCAATGGTCACATCTGTTTTACCATATTCACTTTTTTCATGAGCATTGCCCACTTTACCGCCCAATGTATACGCCATCAACTGACAACCGTAGCAAATACCCAACACAGGTACACCCAAGTTGAAAATTTCAGGATCACAATGTGGTGATTTTTCATCATAAACGCTATTTGGACCACCTGTGAAGATGATACCCTTTGGATTTTTCGCTTTGATTTCCTCAATGGATTTATTCCAAGGCATAATTTCACAATACACGTGATGCTCTCTAACACGTCTTGCAATCAATTGGTTGTATTGTCCACCAAAGTCCAACACAATAATCATTTCATGGTTCATGTTCTACCTCCAATTTCTATTCACATACATACCTCATAATGAGGTATACTAAACCTATATTACATCTTATCATAGACAAATTCTATTGACAAGTGGTAATGGCAAAAATCGTGTATTTTCTAAGAAACTTGACATTTTTTGCCCCCATATTCATTGACAATATCGTCTTTGTTTTGTTATGATATTCTTTGTGTTTTTATATTATTATATCATTAGAACTACAATGAAAAAGGAGATTTTTATGAATTTTTTTGAAAACTGTTTCAAATTGAAACAACACAACACAACTCTCAAAACAGAGGTGTTGGCTGGTATGACTACTTTTATGACTATGGCTTATATCATTGTTGTAAACCCTGGTATTTTGAGTGTTACGGGTATGGATTTTGGTGCATTGCTCACTGCAACTTGTGTGGCTTCTGCAATTGGTTGTATGTGTATGGCTTTCTTTGCCAACTATCCATTTGCTTTGGCACCTGGTATGGGTCTCAATGCATACTTCGCTTACACCGTTTGTGGTCAATATGGTTATGGTTGGGAAGTTGCTTTGGCAGCTGTATTTGTAGAAGGTTTGATTTTCATTTTCCTTTCTGCTGTCAACGTACGTGAAGCCATCTTCAATGCAATTCCTTCCAACATGAAGAAAGCAACCAGTGTTGGTATTGGTATGTTCATTGCCTTCATCGGTTTGCAAAACGCAAAAATCGTTGTTGCCGATTCTGCTACCTGTGTGGCTATGGGTAATGTTGCAAGTCCTTCTGTTGCGCTTGCTTTGATTGGAACCATCTTGACTATGGTTTTGGTGGTAAGAAATGTAAAAGGTGCTTTGTTCTATGGTATTTTGTTGACATGGGTATTGGGTATCATTTGCCAATTGACCGGTATTTATGTTGTAGATATTGATGCTGGTATGTATTCCTTGATTCCATCTGGTATCGTTTCTGCACCACCTTCTCTTGCTCCAATTGCTATGAAATTGAACTTCAGTGGCATTCCTGTATTGGAATTCATCACCATTATCTTTGCATTCTTGTTTGTTGACTTGTTTGACACATTGGGTACATTGATTGGTGTTTCCACAAAAGCTGGTTTCTTGGATGAAAATGAAAAATTACCTAACATCAAAGGTGCTTTGTTTGCAGATGCAGTTGCTACCACTGGTGGCGCTTTGCTTGGTACTTCTACTGTAACCACATTTGTAGAAAGTGCTTCTGGTGTTTCTGATGGTGGTCGTACAGGTATGACTGCCTTCACCACTGCAATTTTCTTCTTGATTGCGTTGTTCTTTTCTCCAATTTTGACAACCATTCCATCCTTTGCAACATCTCCTGCATTGATTGTAGTTGGTTTGTTTATGATTCAAAATGTTACTGAAATCGATTTCTCTGATTTTACAGAAGCATTCCCTGCTTTCATTACCATTCTTATGATGATTGCTGCTTATAGTATTTCTGAAGGTTTGATATTTGGTGTACTTTCCTATGTTTTGTTGAAAGTATTGACAGGTAAAAAAAGCGAATTGAATCCTGTTATCTTGATCATTGCATTCTTCTTCTTGTTGAAATTGGTGATGTAATTGTATTCTGCGAAAGACTTCTCTTTGTGAGGAGTCTTTTTTCTTGCTTTAGATGAGGTATATTATTTATATAATGTGTAGTGTAACGTAGGGGAGGATATTATCCTCCTGTTAAAAAAACAAGATAGGAAAAGAGGAATGGTAATTCTAGGAGTGGAAGCGATTTAAGGTTTAAAGAGTTTCAGACCTTACTTTTCAACAGTGAAAAGAGGTCATCATTTTGCAAGCAAAATCACACTACGTGTGACCGCCATATCTTTGGCGGTGAGTCCAAAAGCTGCCACTCTTTGCGAAGGCGTGGAGCCACGCTATAAGGTGGTCAAGACCCCCTTATATATCCCCCTGGAAGTAAGAAGTGTAATGGTGTAAATCCTACGATTAGACCGTGAGTGACAAGCCCCTCACCTCTTAATTACTGCTTCAAAAGCAAAGCAAGTAGTAAACAAATGACTTTTGATTTCCACTCAGCCTTTGCTTGCAAAGCGGAATCCCCTAAATCATTACTAGTGGGATTTTCAATATGCGTCACTAGCCATGAAGGAAGTATGCTCGAATATAAATTATTTCTCTAGCCAATTGGATTCCACCTTGCAAAGGAGTTTCGAGGGGTCGCAGCCCCCTTGAACCGTGCTCCACGCTTCGGAAGTAGTGGCACTTTTTGTTACTTTTTGGTGTCAAAAAGTAAGGTCTAAATGCTCTAAAACTTGAATAAATTCCTATCTAAAATTAATTCACAAACATCCTAAACAGGTGACGAAACGTCACCCCTACAAAATCAACGTTCTACAAATTATAAGCATACTAACTACAAATAAAACTCATAATTTTGTACCATAAATTTTATTTTGCATGCAAAGTATTTATGTATTTATTTCATTGTTTTTATAGAAAACTTTCATTTATATTGACTTTTCATCACATAAATTGTATAATGTGAATAGAAAACATCAAAAAAAGTACAAAATTCTAAAAAATTTGTCAAATAAAAAACCGTTGTGTATGACTGCAATCAATATATACCATTGGCTTGTATTTACAAAAAAACATTCTTTATTTTGCCATCGCAGAAAGGTAGATGACTTATGAACGATTTGCTTTATTCCAATTATGTTCAAATTTTAGAAAACGAATTGAAACCCGCTTTGGGTTGTACAGAACCCATTGCTTTGGCGTATGCTGCTGCAAAAGCTCGTTTTGTTTTGGGTGATTTTCCTGACCACATAGAAATCCATTGTAGTGGAAATATCATCAAAAATGTAAAGGGTGTAACGGTTCCAAATTCTGGTGGTTTTCGTGGCATTGAAGTTGCTGCCATCCTTGGCGTTGTTGGTGGTGATAGTGAAAAGGAATTGGAAGTATTGGAAGATGTGACTGATGCGCATAGAGAATTGACACAAAAATTGGTTGCAGAAAACTTCTGCTCTTGTTTCTTGCAAGAAGGTGTTGAAAATTTATTCATTGTGGCAAAAGCAATGAAAGACAATCACTACGCCAAAGTTACCATTGTCAATCGCCATACATTGATTACTGAAATTGAAAAAGATGGTGAAGTGATTTATGAAAATAAACTCAGCGATGTCACCACAAATAGTGCTGACAAAACCCTCTTAAATGTAGCCGATATCATTGATTTTGCAAACACTGTCAAAATTGTAGATGTCTGTACTGTTTTGGAGCACCAAATCCAAATGAACACCGCCATTTCCCAAGAAGGACTTGCAAATTCATATGGTCAAAATGTGGGCAAAACCCTACTTGCAACTTATGGCGATGACATCAAATTTAAAGCACGTGCAAAAGCTGCTGCTGCTTCTGATGCTCGTATGGGTGGATGTTCTTTGCCTGTGGTCATCAATTCTGGTAGTGGCAACCAAGGAATCACTGTGTCTCTTGCTGTCATTGAATATGCAAAGGAATTGGAAGTTTCAAAAGAACAATTGTATCGTGCTTTGGTTGTCAGCAACTTGATTGCACTCCACCAAAAACGATATATTGGCAACTTGTCTGCATATTGTGGTGCTGTTAGCGCTGCTGCTGGTGCTGGTGCCGCAATCACCTATATGAAAGGTGGTACTTTGCAGCAAATTTCCAATACCATTAGCAATACCCTTGCAAATGTTGGCGGTATTGTTTGCGATGGTGCAAAGGCTTCTTGTGCTGCTAAAATTTCTTCTTCTTTGGAAGCTGCAATTTTGGGACATCATATGGCAATGGCTGACAATGCTTTCTCAGCAAATGAAGGTATTTTGAAGGATTCCATTGAAAAAACCATCCAGTGTGTTGGACATATGGCTCGTGTTGGCATGAAGTCCACAGATGTTGAAATTTTGAATATTATGATTGACAAAGCAAATGTGGAATGCTAAACCATTCCACCCCATTTATTGTAGATATTGATATTATAAACACCATAGACTTTCTATTTTGAGAAGGTTTGTGGTGTTTTTTACGTTTCTTTCCATTGCAACAATTGTCATAGAATTTTGAAATCATCATATAGTAAATCAAAGGTTTTAGGAGGTTTTTGTATGATTTCTTTTTTACATAAGCAAAAAAAAACACTTCTCATTTGTGCCAGCATTTTGTGTGGAGTATGCTTGGTTTTCAGTGCACCACCCACCACTGCCCTAGTGTCGTCTATGGTGTCTGCAACTCAAACAAGACAGTTGCCCATTTATTGCGTGGATACACCCAAAAAACAAATTTCCATTAGTTTTGATGCCGCTTGGGGTGCCGATGATACCGATGAATTGTTGCGTATTTTGGAAGAAAATAATGTGAAAACGACTTTCTTTTTGTGTGGTTATTGGGTAGAAGATTATCCTGAAGAAGTACAAAAAATTGCAGATGCTGGTCATGATTTGGGGAATCACTCCGCCACACATCCACATATGAATCAACTTTCAGCTGAACAGATTGCTGCGGAATTGGCAAGCTGTCATGCCAGCGTCAAAGAGATTACTGGAATCGATATGGATTTATTTCGACCACCCTTTGGCGAGTATAATGATACTGTGATTTCTACAGTTTATGCTGAGGGGTATTATCCGATACAGTGGGATGTGGACAGTCTCGACTGGAAAGAATACGGTGTCGAATCTGAAATCAACCAAGTCTTAAACCACGAGCATCTAGGCAATGGTTCCATTATCCTATTCCACAATGATGCCCAGTACACACCAGCAGCTCTTGACACCATCATCAAAGGGTTACAAGCAGATGGCTATGAAATTGTACCACTTTCAGAATTGATTCATCGTGATGATTTCAAAATGGATCATGAAGGTAGACAAATTTTAAATTCATAACAAAAAAGAGATATTGCAACAATGACAATACCTCCATTTTATTTCGGGCACTCACATAGGAGTGCCCCTACAATATACAATTCTATTTCACATACTTATTTTTGCAATTTCAAGATTTCGTCCAAAATACAATGTGCCACTTCTTCTTTGGACAAAATTTCCAACTGCACTTCTTCTGTCTTAGAAATCATGGTGACCACATTGGTATCTGTTCCAAAACCGCTACCTGCAACCTTCAAATTGTTTGCAACAATCATATCAATGTGTTTCTTTTCCAATTTGACACGGGAATTTTCCAACATATTTTGGGTTTCCATAGAGAAGCCACAAAGGAACTGACCTTCATGTCTATGTTCGCCAAGATATTTCAAAATATCCTGTGTACGATCCAAAGCAATGCTCATTTCGCCATCTTTTTTCTTCATTTTATCATCTGCAACCGTCATTGGTTTATAATCTGCAACTGCTGCTGATTTGATGATGATATCTTGTTCCACACCTCTAGTGGTGACTGCTTCAAACATATCTGCTGCACTAATAATTGGCACAAATTCCATAAACATTGGTTTTTCCAAGGAACTGACTCCGCTGACTAAGGTGACATCTGCACCACGAAGCATTGCTGCTTTTGCCAATTCATAACCCATTTTCCCTGTAGAATGGTTTGTAATATAACGCACAGGATCAATTTTTTCTTGGGTAGGTCCAGCTGTAACCAAAACTTTTTTACCAATCAAATCTTTCTCATATGAAATTTCTTTTGTGATATACCCCAAAAGCACTTCTTCCTTCGGCATTTTGCCATCACCCACATCTCTACAAGCCAAGAAACCACTATCTGGTGCAATGATTTCATAGCCAAATTGAGACAGTTTTTGCAAATTATCTTGCAAAATTGGATTGTGATACATATTGGTATTCATAGTCGGTGCAATGAATTTTTTACAAGTACAAGCCATTGCTGTTGTGGTCAACATATCGTCTGCAATGCCATTTGCCAATTTTCCAATGACATTTGCACTGGCTGGTGCAATGAGCATCACATCTGCTTTTTTTGCCAAAGAAATATGTGCCACATGGAATTGGAAATTGCGATCAAAGGTTTCCACCATACACTTATTTCCGGTCAATGTTTCAAATGTGACTGGTGTAATGAATTCTGTTGCATTTTTTGTCATAATGACATGTACATCTGCACCCAATTTCACAAGCATACTTGCTAGATTTGCAATTTTATATGCTGCAATGCTACCTGTTACACCCAAAACCACTGTTTTTCCATTCAATTGCATGGTATCGCTCCTTTGTATATCGTCCGTGTAAAATATATCGTCTATTGTGGTCGGGCATGGAAACCCGCCCCTACATTGTGTTATTTAGAATCCTACAGACAGTATACCAAACATTTCATTTTTCGACTAGTTTTTTTCAAAAATTCAAATAAGAAATTCCTTCACGTGTCAAAATAATTTGCAGTCCTACACGATCTGTCATATCGCCAATGACATAAGCGGTATAAGCATTACCACCCAAAAGCTGGATATCTGGTTCTTCCACCAGAACTGCACCACTGACCCAATCACGCATTTTCAAGTTATGTCTGCCGATTCTTGTAAACAAATAGCGACTGATTTCAGGATAATTGATTTCTGAAAGCACCAAGCTATCATCCCAATAAGCATCCATAGTTGGTGCATTTGCAGAAAGTCCAGCAATACGAATATAGGCTTGTTGGTTTGGAAGTGGTCTCAAGAAATCATTGATAAGCTCCATATCCATGTTATCGTTCAAACCGCTCAAAGCCACTGTATAGACACGATAGCCAATGAGATTGATATATTTATCCAATAAAGCACGTCTTCTATCTCCTGTACGATACACCTGTATGCGATAGTATCCTGGGAAGGTTTTCCAATATTTTGTGAACTGTCGATACAACACATTTTCAGCAGTCAGCCTACCATTGACATAAATATCCACTGCCTGTGCTGATGGATATGCGTCAAAGAAGCGGATGTAGCTATACAAAGTGATACCTGAAATAATGGGTATCAAAGTTGCTGTGATATTTGGCACAATATTGATTTCTGGATATATTTTGCGTACATCTTCCTTTTGTATTTCCAAACTTACATCTGATTTATCTTGAATTTCCAATTCTTCTGTTTCCAGTGGCAAAGGAAATGCCATTTCTTCCATCGGTTCCACATTCATTGCATCCCAATTTGATTCCATTCTATCTCCACCCATTGTTTTTGTTATATGATATGGAATTATTTGTTGTTGGTGTTTGTACTGAATGATATTTTATGAAGATTTCATAGAAAAAGAGGTTCACCATTGGCAAACCTCCAAATTTTTAAGATTATTTGTTGTTTTACGGGTGGATATAGAATCCACCCCTACTAAGTACCGTAAATCATTGGTTTATTGTAGCCATTTACCATCCATCAAGTCTTTTGCATCTCGTGTCAATGGTAAAATATCGCTTCGATCTATGTATTCCAAAGCAAATTTACGATTGAGCGCCATGAATTGAGAAAGACCCAAGCCAACACGATTCAAGTAGGAATACACACCAATTGCACCTGGTGCAAAGTCATCTGCTTCTTCACCATAAATGGCACGCAATTCTGGCAAGTCTGCAAAGATTTCTTGTACTGTGGAGCCATATTTTGCATATTCTTTTGGAATATTGCCTTTTTCGATCAATTCGCCTATGGTTCTACCTGCAAATGCAGCAGCCATTGCAGCTCTACACAAGCCAACCACTTGTACATAAGGTGCACCCATAGAAAGCACTTTGAATACATGGTCTTCTGTAGACAATCCGCCTGTGATTGCAATTTGTGGCAACACAATACCTTCACGATCCAAGCGTTCCATCATTTTATAAAGGGTACTTTCCATTGCAACTGTTGGTACGCCCCATTCATTCATCATTTTGATTGGGCTACCACCACTGCCACCACCAGCACCGTCAAATGTAATCATATCCACATCGCATTTGGCAGCCATTCGTAGTACTTTTTCCATATCTTGTTCATCGTAGCAAGTCATTTTGAAGTATACGTTTTCTACGCCCATAGCACGCAATTCATCCAAACGTTTCACCAAATATTCTTCTGTCCACATTGGCAATCTATTGTACAAACGGAAAGGTTTACCCATACGATTTTTGTAGTTTTCCTGTACTTTTGGGTCTTCTGGATCTGGCAACACAAGATTACCATTGTATTTTTGTTTCAATGCTTCTTCTAGGCTACCAATCAAACCCATCGCTTGGATACCCTTTGCAGCTTGTCCAAATTTGATTTCGATACCTTTGAACCCAACTTCTTTGACTGCATAATCCAAAACGCCTCGAAGTTCATCATCCAAATTGGCTTGCAAAATGATTTGACCATAACCACGATAGTATTTTTGGAAAGAATCAAACATTTCATGCAACAATGGACATGATGTCACTTTGCCATTTTCCACAACCAATTGGCTATCTTTATCCACAACACTTTCACCGATGACAGTCAACACACCTGCCATAGCAGCACCACCAAAATAATCACGCCAATTGAGCTTTGCAAGTGCTGGCAAAATCAAAGGCAATGCCAATGGTACTGGATGTTTCTTTCCAATTGTAGTTTCTGTGTTCACATGGTATACCGTTGCAAGATCTGAGTCTTCTGGTGCACCCAATGCACCAAACACACGACCATTGATGGTAAAATGAGAATAATCCACTGGATAATCCTTTGCAGATGCATATTGAATTTCTCCTGGGATATTGGGATACACTGTATCTGCACCACGAATTGCAGACAAACCAATTTCACAAGGACCAGAACATTCGCCAATACACAAAGTACACATACCGGAACATGGTGAATTGAATTTTGGATCTCGCATACTGGTTTTATTGAGGGCAGAACTTAAATTTGGACTATATGTCATGATAATTCCCCTTTCAAATGTCAGCGTCTTTTTCTTATAGTATACTGCTGATTTTCTTCCAATGCAACATAATTACATCAAAATCCCATGAATGATGAACGGTTGTGTGCATAGTAAACACATATGTTTTGTATGTATTATGTTGTGGCAATCAAAAAACCGCCTGCATTTTGCAAACGGTTATAATCTTTATCTACAACTTGAACTCCTGATTTCAAGTTAATACATTACATTTCCTTGGTCAAATCCCCTTCTTTTGCTTCCACAAATTCCATCAAAACTTCTGGATTCAAAAAGACTTGTACACCCCTTGTGCCAGCACTGATTGCAATTTCATCAAACAAAATTGCTGTTTCATCCACAAATGTTGGATATTTCTTTTTCATTCCAATTGGAGAACATCCTCCACGAATGTATCCTGTCAATGCCAAAAGTTCCTTTACATGGGTCATTTCCAGTTTTTTGTTACGAGAAAGAATGGCTGCTTTCTTCAAATCCAATTCCATATCCACCGGGATACAAAATACCACAATTCCTGTTTTATCACCACGTGTCACCAAGGTTTTGAAAACTTGTTCTGGTGGTACACCAATTTTCTTGGCAGCATCTATACCTGAAAGATTGTTTTCATCAAATTCATATTCTGTTGTATGATAGGCAATGTTGTTGCTTTCCAAAATACGCATGACATTTGTTTTGACCATAAAACCCCCACTTTCTATATTACATCAGAATCTATACATCACTTTTCCAAATTCATCTGTAGCCTACTGTCAACAAGAGGAATGGTCAAGACCATTCCCTACAAAGTCAACGCTAGGTATCTTTATCTTAAATTGAGAAATCATTTCAAATACGCTCTTAAAATCTGTTGATTTACAAAAGAATACCACCAATTTCATCATTGGTCAATGCCAAATCCAAACTGGTGGTATCTATTTCATCAATCATCTAAAATCAAGAAGCCAAAATCAAAGCCTGATTTTTCTTCCAAAATATTTTTTGCATTATAATCTGATGTTGCATAAGTTGCAGTCCAATTGCCATCTTCGATATAAATTGCATAGCGATTTCCATTTTCCAAAATAGCATACACATAATTTGTAACGCCACAAAGATATACTACTTCGTCTGCACTGGTGATGACTCTTTCTGCAAATAGTGCTGCAATTGCACCATCATGCTCTGTTACAATTTTACCCAACCAAGAATAAATATTATAACTTGGCAACAAATCCAAATTGAAATCTGGCAATTGTTGGTTGACACTTGGAATCAGCATCATTTCTTTTTGTACATTTGGATACACAACTTCCCAGAAATTGGCATCATTGCGCAATATATATTGCTTGATATTCGCCAAATCCGCCATACTAGAGAAGGTAACCACTGCATATTTATTATCCATCCAAATTTCACGCACTGCATATTCTTCAAACACACCATCATACAAACTGATGAAGTTTAAAATACGAGTATAGTCTGCTGATGCAGAAGAAAGTCTGGAAACATCTCCATGACTGCTGCTGTATTGACTCATTAAGAGGGTATAATCAGCTTTGGAAAGTGAACCAATTTTACCACTATCAGAAGCAATCAAATATTCATTTCCATATAAAGTTGCTGCGAAAACAGTCAGTCCCATTTGACCAGATGACACACTCATATTGCTAAATTGGGTCAAATCACTGCCCTTAACATACAAAATTTGATATTCAGATGAACTCAAGCCAGACTCCAAAAAGCCACCTTTAACCAAGTCATCTGTGGTGATGTAATCTTTTTCGTAATATCCATACAATTTCCCATTGTTACTGACCCACGCACGCACCATACCATTTTTTTTGTATGCAGACTGTGCTGCTGTTGCAATGGAAGTCAAGTTATTCACCTGTCTGGTGGATTCACTTTGCCAAAATGGTTTATCTTCCTCTGTTTGGGTTTTTTCAGGTGTTGTAACCTCTTCTTCTGGAACCTCTTCCACTTCTTCCAATGGAATTTCTTCCACTTCTGTTTGCACATCCACTTCTTCTGACAAGTCCTCTTGTTCCACCACAGGCGTTTTCACCTCTTCCAATGGAATTTCTTCTTGTACAGGAGGTATTTCCACTACAGGAGTTTGCTCAGTACAAGCACATATCAACAAAAGAAGTATCATCAAAACAAGAGAAATGTTTCTCCATTTTTTATGCTTCACAATAATCATCCTTTTTATCGGCAATTGCCTCATATACAGATTCCAATTCTTCTTTGTGAATTTCTATGATTTCTGTCAATACTTCTTCCATTTCCACTTGGCTTTCACTGAATGGAGTTTTCAACATCCAAATGGGTTGGTATTCACCTTCTACTTCTTCAACATTTTTGTCAAATGCTGCAAACACTTCTGTATCATAATAATCAAAGATGGCATCGTATTCCCAATCCGCAATTTCCTTATAGGAAGTCAATTGCAATACCACCATATTTTTGCCTTCAATTTCTTCTACATAAGCACGAAAAACCAAGCCTTCTGCTTCGAAAACGGTGTAAGCACCCAATTCTTGTAGCAAAAAACCTGTTTCTTTGTCTTTTTTCATCAAAACGATCACTTGTTCTTCCATAATTGCTCCTTTTTACCCATTTTTCTTACATATAGTATACTACATTTTCATCTTCTAAGCAAGAAAAGACAAGTATATCAAATGAATTATAATAAAATCTTAAGATAATTCTCATTGCAAACTGACAATATTATGCTTCTGCCACCATTGGTCTATCTGGGAATACAATCATGCCATATCCCTTCAAAGTTGCCAATTGTTCCATCAATTTGGGTACACCCTCTTTTTGTGCAAATTCCAATTCTGCACGATACAATGGAAGCAATGTATACACATGAATGGGCAATTTATCCTTCACTTGAACTGTGCTGACTTGTTCTTGCATTGCACCCAATACCACACCTGAAAGCTCTGTGTTTTCTGCATATGGTGTGAAATTTTCTGAATTGGGAATCATATGACCCCAACCAAGCCATGTATTTTCACTCTTTGGAAACGCTGATAAATATTCCATCAAACGTACAATCCACCAAGTTTTGTTGTCCAATTCCTTATTCTCTGGCACTTCCAATTTCCATTCATATGGCAAAAGTGTCATCAACTCACAGCGTGCTAAGCTTTCATAAGTTGGCAGAAGTTCTGCTGGCAATTCCATTTTATGGCTACTCATCCCAACTGTATACAACACATGGAACTCTTGTGGATTGCGTGCTTCTAAAATATGGACTTCCAATGGCAACACCTCTTGGTCACCTTGGTAAAAAACACGTTCATCACGTTCTGGAAAGAGTCCATGGAAATGTGCATCCAAAATTTCTGCAAATTCTGGTCTTTTTGGCATTTTTTCTTTTGTCATATCGTCACCTTATTCCCCAAACAATGCTCTTGCAAAGTCTTTTGCATCGAATTTTTGCAAATCGTAAATACCTTCACCAACACCAATATAGCGCACTGGAATTTCCAATTCACTTTTGATTGCCACAACAATACCACCCTTTGCAGTACCGTCTAATTTTGTCAAAATGATACCTGTGATGTCTGCAACTTCTTTGAACACTTTCGCTTGTTGCAAAGCATTTTGACCTGTGGTTGCATCCAAAACAAGATATACTTCTTTGTGTGCTTGTGGATATTCACGTTCAATGATTTTGTTCATTTTACGCAATTCTTCCATCAAATTTTTCTTATTGTGCAAACGACCAGCAGTATCACAAATGAGAAGATCTGCATTTTGGTTTTGTGCCACATGAACTGCATCAAACACAACTGCTGCTGGATCTGAATTTTCTTCATGTTTCACAACTGTAATGCCACTGCGTTCACCCCAGATTTCCAATTGGTCGATTGCTGCTGCACGAAATGTGTCTGCTGCTGCCAACAATACAGAATGCCCTTCTTCTTTGTAGCGATTTGCAAGTTTGCCAATGGTTGTGGTTTTGCCAACGCCATTGACACCAATAACCATCATGACAGATGGATTTGGCAAGTTTTCATCTTCTTCAGCACCTTCTTCCAAAAGTTTGGTGATTTCTTCAATCAACATACCTTTGATCATAGATGGATCTGAAATATTTTCACGTTTCACTCGTTTACGTAGGGTTTCCACAATTTTCATGGTGGTTTCTACACCCATATCCGCCATAATGAGGGTTTCTTCCAATTCTTCAAACAAATCCTCATCAATCTTCATGAAGCTACCCAAAACCGCATCCACACCACCTAGGATGTTTTGACGTGTTTTGCCTAAGCCTTCTTTGAGTTTTGCAAAGAAACCTTTTTTCTTTTCTGTTGGTTGTTCTTGCTGGAGGATGATATCCTCCCCTACAGCGGATTCGTCCATCGTAAGTTCGTCAGTTGTAGGTTCGTTATCAGATTCAATTGTGGGTTCGTCAGTTGTAGGTTCGTTATCAGATTCAATTGTGGGTTCATCAGTTGTAGATTCGTTGTCAGATTCAGTTGCAGGTTCATCAGTTGTAGATTCGTTGTCAGATTCAGTTGTGGGTTCATCAGTTGCTTGCTGGAGGATGATATCCTCCCCTACTTGTTCAGAATCCACTTCTTGTTGCACCCATTTTTCTGTAGATTCCAAAAGTGCATCCAGGAATTCCTCTGCATCTGCTTCATTTTCATCCACATAGCAGTCACCATCTTCTGTCACCACAAGAATTTCTTCTTCGCCTGATGGATGTTCCAACATTTCTTCCACCAAATCATTCAAATCCTCCACAAAAGCAGTTGCACCTTCTTCATCATCGGAAGTGTAGGTTTCGCCATCAGCAAATTCGATTTCGATTTCTGGTTCTTCTGTAACAGGTTCATCCACTACTGACTCGTCTTGTGGGAGGGCATGGAAACCCTCCCCTACAGGTTTAGCGGTTTCAGATTCGTTTGTTTCAGGTTCGTTGGTTTCAAGTTCATTGGTAGCAAATTGTTCTGGTTCTTGTGTTTCTTCTATTTGTTTTTTCTTAAAAAAATCAAAAAATCCCATATTTTCACCTCTAATTTATATCAAATTCGTTTCCATATGATACGGTATGGGTAACCCATCCCCTACAAGTGTACATTCATACAATCATTAGGAAACAAATTGTTCTGATTCTGAGAAATCTACAGAAATCAATTTGGAAATCCCTTTTTCTTGCATGGTGACACCATACAACACATCTGCATATTCCATAGTGCCTTTTCTATGTGTGATGACAATGAATTGTGTTTCCTTTGCAAACTGTTTCAAATATTTCGCATAACGCACTACATTTGCATCATCCAAAGCTGCTTCAATTTCATCCAAAATACAGAAAGGTGATGGTTTCATTTGCAGAATCGCAAACAAAATTGCAATTGCAGTCAAAGCACGTTCTCCACCGGAAAGCAGTTGCATATTTTGCAAGTTTTTCCCTGGTGGTTGTGCCACAATTTCAATGGGTGATTCCAAAGCACGACTCCAATCAGCCAATTTCAAATAGGCTTTACCGCCACCAAACATCTCCCCAAACACACGACTAAAGTTGGCAGAAATCAATTGGAATTGATCCTTAAATTGTTTCTCCATAAGCCCTGTCAGCTCTTCAATAATGCCATTCAATTTGCCTTCTGCTTCTATGATATCAGCACGTTGGCTTGTCAAGAATTCATAGCGTTCCACCACTTCTTTGTATTGGTCGATGGCACCTACATTCACATCACCAAGACCTCGAATTTTACCACGCAATTCCTTGACACTTCGACTTTCTGGCAATGTTTTTGCATATTCCGCATATTCCTTTGCCATACGATAAGTCATTTCATATTCTTCCCACAAGGTTGTGGTCAAACGCAATTTTTCTTCTTCTGCTTTTTCCATTTTGGTATCCAAACGGAACAATTCATTTTCCATTTTGCTGGCAGATTCTCGCAAATTTAGAAGGTTTTCTTCTTGTTCTTGCAATTCTTGGTTACAGCTGACTTTTGTTTCAGAATCTGTAAACATTGCCATTTCCACACTTTGGATGGTTTCTTCCAACTTTTGGACTTGTGCTCGCAAATCTGCTTCTTCCAAACCTTTTTCTACACCCTTTTGTTGATAAGAAAGGATGCTTTCTTCACCTTTTTCTTGTTGCCTTGTAACAGATTCATTATCCTTTTCCAATGTGGCAATGAGCTCTGTCATATGTTCCAAATTCTGTGCAATACCAGACACATCAATTTTCATTTGTGTCATTTCTTGCAAAATTTGTTCTCGTTTTTCCTTTTCTTCTGTCAAAGTTCCTTGGAAAGAAGTCAACTGCATATTGGCTTTTGTAATGATATCCTCTGCTTCTTGCAAGGTTTTTTGTCCCTTTGCAATATCGCCTTCTGCCATGGAAAGTTGTTCTTCCAACTGACCAAATTCCACCACAAACAATTGCAAGCGTTCTTTGGTTTCTTCCAATTCCACAATGGTTTTTTTCTGTTCTTCTTTGATACCTTGTATTTTGACCCAAAGGGTTTGTGTTTCCATTTTTTTGGCAACCAATTGTGTTTCCACATCTTCCATTTCTTCCACGAAAGATTCCATTTCTTCTGCCAAGTGAGAAACTGTAATTTGCAAGGTTTTTGCATCCTTTTGCAAGCTTTCAATTTCTCTACCACGTCCAAAGATATGGGTTGCTTTCTTTTGCGCAGAACCACCTGTCATGGAACCGCCAACGTTCATAATATCACCTTGGAGTGTAACCATTCTAAATTTATGATTGTATTTCTTAGCCAATTTGACTGCATTTTCCAAGGTATCCACAATGATGGTACGTCCCAAAACATACAATGCAATTTGACGATACAACTCATCGAAGCTAACCAATTCATGTGCAACACCAATGACACCATCTTCTTCCAAAATGGGTTGATATCCTTCAAAAGTACGTCCTTTGATGGCTGAAATTGGCAAGAAAGTAGCACGTCCCAATTTTCGTTGTTTCAAGTAGGAAATGGCATCTCTTGCATCTTCTTCTGTTTTGGTAACCACATTTTGCAAAGTTGCACCAAGTGCCGCTTCAATTGCAATTTCATACTCTGCTTCCACCTGCAACAACTGACCCACAGCACCACAAATGCCACGTCTTTCACGATCATGGAGTTGCAACAAACTTTTGACACTATGATAAAAACCATCGTGTTCCTTTTCCATTTCCACCAAAACAGATAAACGAGATTCCACATCTGACAAACGTTTTTTGTTTATATCCAGCTTATTTTGCATCTCCTTTTCTGCCACTTGGATGTGTTCACGATCTTTTTCCAAAACCACCATTTCGTCTTCCAAAAATTGAATTTCTTCTGTCATGGTTGTTTCATTTTTTTGGTCTGCTTGCAAATGGATTTCCAATTGATGCAAACGAGATTCCAAAAGGTCTTTTTCTCCATCCACTTGTTCCAAACGGTTTGCAAATTGCTCTTTGAGGGCTTCTCTTTTGGCAATTTCGCCACGCACTTCTGTGCTGATTCTGATTTGTTCAAAGACTTCTTCCTTGAAGCCTTCTGCACGCAATTCATCTGCGTCCACAGCAGATCCCAATTGTTCATACTTGTTTTGTAGTTCTTGCAAATCGCTTTCTTTGTGACCGAGCTCCATTTGCAAAGCCACTTTTTTGCTGGATTGCAAATCCAATTGTTCTTTGTTTTCTTGTTTTTTCTGTTCCAATTCTGCAATTTCCAAACGCACACGTTCCACATGGTCAGACTCATTTTGTTGTTGTTCCAAAACCAAACGTATGGTTCCTTCTGTTCGTTCTTTTTCTGTACGCAACTCCAAAAGCTCTTGGTTTTTGCTTTCCAAAGCCAAATCCAAAGCTTCCAACTCTGATTTCAATTGTGTGGTTGTGGTCTGACTTTTGACACTTTGTGTTTGATAGGTTTCCATTTGTTCCACAGCCAATTTTTTATCTGCTTCCAACTGCTTGCCCAAAACTTCCAAAGCATCCAAATCTTGATGATACGCAACCACTTCTGATTGTTTGAGTTCTTCTTTCAGTGCCAAATATTCCTTTGCTTTTTGACTTTGTTTTTCCAAAGGTTCCACTTGCACTTCCAATTCGCCAATGATATCATCTACACGAATGAGATTTTGTTGTTCTTTTTCCAATTTATGAATGGTTTCGTTTCTTCTGGTTCGATATTTGACAATACCCGTTGCTTCTTCAAAGACACGTCTTCTTTCATCACCTTTGGCACTGAGAAGTTCATCAATTCGACCTTGACCAATGATGGAATAGCCTTCACGTCCAATTCCCGTATCCATAAACAACTCTTGGATATCACGCAAACGACAAGCAGCACCATTGATGCGATATTCACTTTCACCTGAACGAAACACACGTCTGGTCACTTGCACTTCTGAAAAATCAAGTGGCAAACGTTCATCTGTATTGTCAATGGTGATGGAAACCTCTGCAAATCCCAATGGCTTTCTATTTTCTGTGCCCGCAAAAATAATATCCTCCATTTTATCACCACGTAGGCTTTTTGCACGTTGCTCACCAAGCACCCAACGCACAGCATCGGATACATTGCTTTTGCCACTGCCATTGGGTCCAACTACAGCAGTCACACCTGTATTAAAGTCCAATTTTACCTTTTCAGGAAAGGATTTGAAACCTTGTAAATCCAATCGCTTCAAATACATAAATCCACCTCTAACTACCAAATATAACGAAATTACCTTTTGCAATAGTACAAATTTCAATCAAACCAACGGAACAGTCAAGACTGTTCCCTACAGAAAACAAATATCATTTACATCAGCTATTTTGCAAGCGTTCCAACACCTTTTGGAAGCTTTCTGGCAAATCTGCTTCAAACTCCATATATTCACCTGTTGCTGGATGTACAAAGCCCAAAACCTTTGCATGCAACACTTGACCTTCTACTTTGAAGGGTTGTTTTTTTGGTCCATACACCAAATCCCCCAAAAGTGGATGTCCAATGAATGTCATATGCACACGAATTTGATGGGTTCTACCTGTTTCCAATTGTGCTTCAATCAAAGTGAAGTTTTTCATACGTTCCACAACTTTATAATGTGTGACTGCATGTCTACTATGCTTTTGTGTGATTGCCATTTTTTTACGATCCAATGGATTTCTACCAATCGGTTGATCCACAGTTCCATCATCTTCTTGGAACCCATTGAACACCACTGCATAGTATTTTCTGGTGATGCTATGTTCTGCCAATTGTGCTGCCAAAGATTGGTGTGCCATATTGGTTTTTGCAATCATCAAAACACCTGTTGTGTCTTTGTCGATTCTATGCACAATTCCTGGACGTTTTTCTCCATTGATACCAGACAATTCATCTCCACAATGATAGAGCAACGCATTCACCAATGTGCCTGTATAATGACCTGGTGCCGGATGTACCACCATACCTTTTGGCTTATTCACCACAATCAAATGCTCATCTTCATATAGAATATCCAAAGGAATATCCTCTGGTAAAATTTCCACTGATACCGCTTCTGGAACTGTCACTTGGATGAAGTCCTTTACACGCAATTTATAATTGGATTTGATATTTTTGCCACCAATGGTCACATTTCCATCGTCAATTATTTTTTTGAGGGCACTTCTGGTCAAATCTTCCATATTTTCTGCCAAATACACATCAATACGAGTGCCTACATCCTCTTGTTCCACATAAAACTCAAATACTTCTTGATTATTCATTTTCTTCCTCTACTTCCTTTTCTACTTTTTCCTCATCCTTGATGACAAATAAGATCAAGAAAGATAATAAAATCACACCAACTACCACATAGATATCTGCCATATTGAACACAGGCCACTCAAAAAATGTAAACTCAAAGAAGTCCACAACATAACCCAATCGCATACGATCTATGATATTGCCAATGGCACCAGCAAACACCAATACCATTGCAAAACGAACTGGTTTATATTCCTTTGTTTTTGGCAATTTGATGTAATAATACACCAATACCAAGGTGATGATGCTTGTCAACAACAGAATAAACCATCTTTGTCCTGAAAACATACCAAAGGCAACACCTCTATTTTCTACAAAGGTGAAATCCATAAATCCTTGCACAAATACAATGTTTCCAACTGGTTTCAACTCCACCAATGCCAAGTATTTTGTCCATTGATCCACACCAATGAGCACAGCAGCAGCCACTATAGGTAACATCCACATAGTTTTTTTCCTCCAAAATTATCTCAACTAAAAAATACAAAAGGCTGTGGCAACAGATTTCTTGTCACAGCACCATTTTACAGCAAATCACGCAATTTTACACACAAATTGTTTCAAGAAAAATCTTCTCCAAACTACAGAAAAAAGCGGTTTCCAATATTCCACCGCTTTTTTGGTATTTACTGATTGTTTTGATGTGCTTCTTCTTTTTCTGCAACAATTTCATTTTGATCCAAAAGTTCGATTTCTGTGTACAACATCAATTTCACTCTTGCTTTCATCAACTCATATCTGCTTTGCAAAGAATTGATTTCTTCTTCGATTGCATATGCTTTCATTCTTGCTTCTTGCAAAATCGCTTCTGCTTCCACTTTTGCACCATTTACAATATGCTCTGCTTCTGTTCTTGCAGCTGTTTTGGTTTCTGCTGCTGCAGTTTCTGCCAAAAGCAAAGTACGTTCAATCATATTTTCCAAAGCACCAAATTTGTCTGGTGTCACTTCTGGTACTGGTGCTGGAACAGGTTTTTCTTTTTGACTATCTATGTACAATCTTTCATAATCTTCATATATATCATCCAAGAAAATGTCTACTTCTTCTGGCGAATAACCCATGGCAACCTTCTTGAAATCCTTTGTAGCAATATCATTTGGTGTAATCATAAAAATATCCTCCTTAGACTAAATATACATCTCCAATGTCAAACCAACTCTACCTTTTTTTGTTTGACCTCCAATAGTTCCCACCAAAAATCGTCCAAAACCTCTTGCAGACACCATATCCCCTTCTTTGAGGGTATAGGATGTATTGGTTTGCAACGACCAATTGACATTTACCTTTTCTCCAGAAACCAAATTTTGAGCTTTTCCTCGAGAAAGGGAAAATGCTTCTCCTAGAACTGCATCCAATCGCAAAGATGCCACTGTAACACGTTTCTCTTGAATCCTTTTGGGAATCAATACATCAGAAACTTGCTTTTCACTGACCACAACCCTTGTTCTGGACACTTGTTCCAAACTGGCACAAATATAAGATGCCATATCTTCTTTTACGAAGCAAATCGCATCTCCATTATTTGTCAATAGAATATCGCCTATCTTACTTCTATCTATTCCAAGTCCAAGGATGGAACCCAAGTAATCTCTATGGCTCAAATCCTTTTGACCGAATTTCTGACTCTTTTTTTCTATGGAAACACCAACAATGGGAAATGCTTCTTCTGATGGTTCTGTGCCATCTGGAAACATACCAATGATGCAACGCTCCAAAGCATCGCCACCACCAAAAATCATAATGGAAACGCCACGTTCTGATTGCAAATATTCTGCAAACCTGCGACACTTTGCCATATCCATAAAGTCACTGAATTGTGGTTCTCTACGTTTTGTGGCAAACAACACCAAATCCAAAACCTTCGCAAACAAAATGCGTTCTCCTGCATCTGTTATGTGTTTCAAAATTGCTTTCTTATCCAAAATTCCACCATACCCATCATTTCTTTGGCATGTCCATTACAGCATCAAAACAGCTGAAATCAACAATTGTTTCACCAACATCATCAAAATCAAAGCAATTACAGGTGAAAAGTCCAATTGCATTCCACCTCCCAAAGGAGATTTGTCCAACATTCTGCGACATGGTCCCAATATAGGGTCTGTCAAAGAATATAGCAATTGTACAATAGCGCTACCTCTTCCAATGGGCAACCAAGATAAAAGTACCCTTGCAAAAATCAACATTTCCAAGACATAGAAAAATAAATTCAATGCTTGTACCAATAAAATCTGTATTGTATTCAAATCAAATTCACCTTATCTTCCGTAGCTTAAGCGTTGCATTCCTTCATATCCAGAGGAATATCTTCTTTCATCTTCTTCCACAATGGCACGCACACCAACATTGATTGGAGAAATAACATAAATATTTCCACCAACTTTTTTGATATCGCCACCCAAAGAACAGCATGTACCAGACAAAAAGTCCATAATGCGTTGTGCTTCTTTGATGGATACTTTTTCAAAATTCACAACAACTGCTTTGCCTTCTTTTATGTAACCACTGATTTTAGCAGAATCATCAAAACTTGTTGGTGCTTCAATGATCATATTCCAGTCTTTTTCTGGTTCTGCGTATTCTGCACGTGATGTTTTTGATGCAGATTTACTCTTTCCACCTACATAGCTTTTGAAGCCTTTTCTTTGGCTGGATTTGCTACGAGAAGAACTATAATCGGTATCGTCATAAGAGTCATAATCTGAGCCATAGGATGCAGTATCATAATAGCCAGAATTGCCACTATAAGAAATCTGATCATCATAACCATCGTCATAACCATCATAGTCATCATAACCATCGTCATAACCATCGTATTGTCCTTCGTTGCCACCAAACATTGCACTTTTTATATTATCTAAAAATTTAGCCACGCCTTCAAACCTCCAACCTTTTATCCGGAATACTTATTTGATTCCATAATCTCGTTGTCCAAAGATACCAGTACCCACTCGTACCATAGTTGCACCTTCTTCGATTGCAACTTCATAATCCCCCGTCATACCCATAGACAAAACATCCATATCTATATTATCTATATTTTTACCCTTTATGTCAATAAGAATTTGTTGCATTTGACAAAAAACTTCTCTATTTTCTTCTGGATTTTCGACAAAAGGAGCCACTGTCATCAAGCCACGCACTCGAATGTGTGCAAGTTCAGCAATTTGACGAATGAAATCCTCCACATCCTCTGGTTTTACGCCAAACTTGCTTTCTTCATCTGCAACATTGACCTCCACCAAAACATCCATGACTTTGTTCTGTGCTGCTGCTCTTTTGTTGATTTCTTGTGCCAATTTCAAGCTTTCCACAGAATGAATCATATCCACTTTGTCTATGATGTACTTCACTTTGTTGGTTTGCAAATGACCAATCAGGTGCCAATGCACACCTTCCATATGGTCATATTTTTCCATAACTTCTTGCACTTTATTTTCACCAAGAGAAGTCAAACCACAGTCCACTGCTTTTTGAATCAAATCCACTGGTTTGGTTTTGCTGACTGCAATCAACAATACATCTTCTCGTTTTCTACCACTTTTCTCAACAGCACGTTGGATTTTTTCTTCGATTTCTGCTATATTTTCTGCAACAAAATTCATGCTTTCACCCCTTAATAAACCGATTGTCCTTCTTGTATATTTTTCGCATTTGCAACGATATTGTCGTAACTTTGCAATCCATAAATGGAACCTGATTTTATGATTGCATACTCTTGGTTTTGATCCAAAATTTCTATACTCACAAACTCTGCCATGGAACTATTCACCAAGTACACACCTGACAAAGACTCCAATTGGGAAATGGTATATATATTATTGCTATCAAAAATATCATCTTCTTTGTATAGGATGCGTGTTCCCAAAGTGACAGCATCACTTGGTTCCACATAATAGAATCCATCCACATATGTCAAAACATTCATAGAAACAAAACGTCCCTCTGCTCCATCATCCACAAAGACACCTCTGGCAGATCCACTTTCTGCCAAGCAATTTTCTGGAATGGACAACAATGTTTTTTCCACAATTGCATCATTTGGTACCTTTAAGCCAGAAATGGTTTCTGCTTCAAAGTAGAATCTAACCACCCTTTGATCCATAAAATCTGTCATTCTTTGATATGTAGAAAAGACCACCTTTGTCTGGGTATCCCCAACTGTAAGAGAATCCACTTTTCCAAGAATATCAATGATGTTATCATCCAAAGTCAAATATAGATTTTTTGTATTGCCTGTGCTCCAACTTGCAGCCATTGCATTTGGCACATAAACAACAATGTACCACTTGTTTTCTTCTACAATGCGGAACAAAACATCTCCTTCTTCCACCAATTGGGTTTTGGCTAGGAAACTATTTTCATAGCTTGCAACTTGACTTTCTGTTAAGGTTGCCAATGCATCCGAATTTAAGCTTTCTTCCAAGCCATCATAGGTAAAGGCAAGAATACCACTTTCTGGTGCATAGAATGTACTCATATTTTCAGACAATTGCTGTTCATATTCATTCTTTTCAGCAGACATACTGGCAAAACTATCAATGCTTTCTGATAACCAAATGGCATCCCTTTGGGACATATAGCCTGAAATTTCATCTTTCATATCGTAAACGTAGCTCACACCATTGTCCATAACATTTCCATCATAGGATGCAATGCTACGATCTATATTGGACTCCAAACGTGTGATATCCTCTGCAAACAAAGACAAGTCTGCTCTGAGTTTTTGTTGTTCCAAAATATCTTGGTCGATTTCATAGATTTTTTCTTCCAAATCATCTGTTTCACCCACATCTTTGACAGAACAGATATATGTATTTTTTGCAATGGCATCCCCTTCAGAATATTCATAGAACACCTGACCTTCACGATCGCTATACACAAGAGATTCGTTTCGTATAATCAAACCTGTGTATCGTTCTGGTGTGTCCAATGTGCCAATTTGCACCGTTTCGATATCCACTTCTTCTCGTTCCACCAATAAATTGAACATTTGCCCACATAAATAAACCACGATTGTAATGAATACAAACATGGGTACAATGGCATTGGCTCTCTTTCTTCTTTCCACCAATCTGGCATCCACAACATGTGGCACTTCACGTTGTTTCTTGGGTTGTGGTTGCTGCATCCTTTGTTGTGGATTTTTCCTAGGTGCCCCATTTTTTTGATTTGGCATTTGGGTTCTAGGTGGTCTAGGTGGTGATTTTTTCCCTGACTGAAGATTCTTTCTAGGTGGTCTTTCTTGTATCCTAGAATTTGGAACCGTTTTTTTTCTATTGTTTGAGGAATTTTTTCGTTCCATAAAATCCTCCTTTTTTCTACACATCGTCTTTTGCAAGGAAACATTGACAACACATCAATATCTATGTGTCTTACAAAGACTTCTTTACACATATAGTATAGTACATTTTTCACAAAAGGTAAATATAAAACCGCTCATTTCTTTTTGAAACCACAATAACTCTGATTTTTCTTTATTTTTCAACATAAAATCTCTATTTACCACTTATTTTTTGTGAATAGACCCTGTTATTTTTCTGTTAAATTTCATCTTTTGTGTTGACGTATATTTGAAACCTACGTATACTAGAAGGGATGAAAAATATTTTATTGGAGGTGACCAAGATGGATGGCAGTGGTGAGAGTACCCAGCTGAGCACAGAACAAACGCAACCGTATATCGCAAAATTGTCGTATTCACTTGGCAAACCCATATATTCTATATAATCCATGGTTTATATGCTTTTTTTGAATGGAACACGGCTATTTTGCAGAAGATAGAACCGTGTTTTTTTAGAAAAGAGGTAATGAAATGGATGAAGAAATGGATGTACTTTTTAACAATTTCAATGACCTGATGGATGGTGGCAAATATGCCCAATTGAAATTGGAACTGAATTCTGAACAGCCTGCCAATGTGGCTGAATATTTTGAAGAGTTGTCTGCTGAAAAGCAACTGTTCATTTTCCGTCTTTTGACAAAAGATATGGCTGCTGACGTTTTTTCCTACATGGATAGTGATACACAAGAACATATCGTGCATTCCATTACAGATCGTGAAGTGCGAAACATTGTAGATGAAATGTTTTTGGATGATACCGTGGATTTCTTGGAAGAAGCACCTGCCAATTTGGTGAAGAAGGTATTGCGTAATACCGATGCCCAAACCAGAACTTTGATCAATCGTTTCCTCAACTACCCTGAAAATTCTGCTGGTAGTTTGATGACCATTGAGTTTGTAAAATTACGCAGCAATATGACTGTTGGAAATGCCATTGAGCAAATCAAACGCACTGGTACCGACAAAGAAACCATTTATACTTGCTATGTCATTGATGAGCATCGTACTTTGATTGGTGTGATTCCTTTACGAACTTTGATTTGTTCCAAAGATGAGAAAACCATTGAAAGTTTGATGCAAGATGATGTGGTTTCTGTATTCACGACCGATGACCAAGAAGAAGTTGCCAACATTTTCAAGAAATATGGTTGGATGGCTTTGCCTGTTACCGATGCAGAAAATCGTTTGGTGGGTATCATCACTGTGGATGATATCGTGGAAGTTATTGAGCAAGAAACCACCGAAGATATGGAAAAGATGGCTGCTTTGCTTCCTTCTGATGAAGAATATTTGAAATCTTCTGTGAGACATCTTGCAAAAAACAGAATTGTTTGGCTTTGTGCACTGATGATTTCTGGTACACTCAGCTCCTTTGTCATTGGACAATATGATGCACTTTTGGAAACTGTGGTTGTGCTTTCTGCTTTCATTCCCATCATCACAGGTACTGGTGGTAATGCTGGTTCACAGGCTTCTACTATGATCATTCGTGGTATGGCTTTGGGTGAAATCGAAGTTTCAGATGCTCTAAAAGTTGTTTGGAAAGAACTTCGAGTTGGTGCCATTTGTGGTATTATTCTTGGTATGGTGAACATGCTTCGCTTGACACTGTTCAGTAGTTCCACAGGTTTTATCATTGATTTATCTGTTTCTATCAGTATGGCTGCTGTTGTTGTTTTGGCAAAAACCATCGGTTGCTTGCTTCCAATTGGAGCAAAACTTTTGAAACTAGACCCTGCTATGATGGCTGGTCCTTTGATTTCTACCATTGTGGATGCTGTGGCACTTTTGATTTACTTCACCATCGCAACGATGATGATTGTGCAATTCCAAGTTGCAGTGTAAATACTACAGGAGCACACATAGGTACTCCCATACAAATACAAACATATAATTCAAGTATATAGGCGGATTGATATCCGTCTTTTTTATTGCAAAAACAGCGGAATGGTCAAGACCATTCCCTACAAATCAAAATGCAACCACAGTTCCATCAATTTCATTTTCTATGTATCAAGCTTCTTCTATTGGTGCAAACTATATCAAACTTTGTAATCAATAGGAGGTATTGAAATGTCTAAAATAATAGATGTATATGCTCGTGAAGTGATGGATTCTCGTGGAAATCCAACCATTGAAGTGGAAATTACAACAGAAAGTGGTGCTTTTGGACGTGCAATTGTGCCATCTGGTGCCAGCACTGGTGAAGGTGAAGCATTGGAGCTTCGAGATGGTGACAAATCTCGTTTTATGGGAAAAGGTGTTTTGCAAGCAGTTGCAAATGTCAATGAAGCCATTGCACCCATTTTGATGGATATGGATGTGACAAATCAAAATGCAATTGACCAGATTATGATTGCACTGGATGGTACTAAAGACAAATCCAAACTAGGTGCCAATGCCATTTTAGGCGTTTCTATGGCTACTGCAATTGCTGCTAGTGATTATTATGGGATTCCACTCTATCAATATCTGGGTGGATTCAATGGCAATACACTGCCGGTTCCTATGATGAATGTCATAAATGGTGGTAGCCATGCAGATTCCACAGTGGATTTCCAAGAATTTATGATTATGCCAATTGGTGCCAAAAGCATCAAAGAAGCCATTCAAATGGGTGCTGAAACCTTCCATACGTTACGAACTGTATTGAAATCAAAGGGATATAACACCAATGTTGGTGATGAAGGTGGTTTTGCTCCATCCTGTGCTGATGGCAATGAAGAACCTTTGCAATTGATTGTGGAAGCCATCCAAAAAGCAGGTTATACCCCTTCTACAAAAGGAAATTCTGGTGATATCGCCATTGCAATGGATGTGGCAGCCAGTGAATTTTACAACAAAGAAACAGGTCTATATACCTTGCAAAAATCAGGCAGTGGTACCAAAACCACAGAAGAAATGATTGATTTATTGGAAAATTGGTGTCAGAAATACCCCATCATCTCCATTGAAGATGGTTTGAGCGAAGATGATTGGACTGGTTGGAAGTCACTGACAGAACGCATTGGTGATACAGTACAAATTGTTGGTGATGATTTATTTGTGACAAATCCTTCTATTTTGCAAGAAGGTATTGCAAAGGGAATTGGCAATGCTATCCTCATCAAAGTCAATCAAATTGGCACTTTGACAGAAACCTTTGATGCTATGGAGATGGCTAAAACAGCTGGTTATGCTTGTGTGGTATCCCATAGGTCAGGTGAAACAGAAGACACCACCATTGCCGACATTGCAGTTGGATTGAATGCAGGTCAAATTAAGACTGGTTCCATGTCCAGAACCGATCGTATTGCAAAATATAACCAATTGATTCGCATTGATGACCAATTGGGTACCATTGCGAAATACAAAGGTAGAAATGCATTTTATAATATCAAGAAATAATGGTTTTTGGATGGATATGGAATCCACTCTTACAGTTGCACAAAAAAAGAGAGCATCCTAAGACACTCTCTTTGCAATCATATATGAAATCTGCTGACAACCGCAAGGGTTGTCACTACATAAATTCAATTAGATTTGTGCTGCAGCAACTGCACATGCAACTGTCATACCAACCATAGGGTTGTTACCAGCACCGATCAAGCCCATCATTTCAACGTGAGCAGGAACGGAAGAAGAACCAGCGAATTGTGCATCACCATGCATACGACCCATAGTGTCAGTCATACCATAAGAAGCAGGACCAGCAGCCATGTTGTCAGGGTGAAGTGTACGACCTGTACCACCACCAGATGCAACGGAGAAGTATTTTACGCCATTTTCCATAGCCCATTTTTTGTATGTACCAGCAACAGGGTGTTGGAAACGTGTAGGATTTGTTGAGTTACCTGTGATGGAAACGTCAACACCTTCTTTACGCATGATTGCAACACCTTCCAAAACGTCGTTTGCACCGTAACATTTTACAGCTGCACGTTCGCCATTGGAGTATGCTTTTTCTTCTACTACATTTACTGCGCCTGTAGCGAAATCGAAATCTGTTTTCACATATGTGAAACCGTTGATACGACTGATGATTTGTGCAGCATCTTTGCCCAAACCATTCAAGATAACACGAAGAGGTTCTTTACGAGCTTTGTTTGCTGTACGAGCGATACCAATAGCACCTTCAGCAGCAGCAAAGCTTTCGTGACCTGCAAGGAATGCGAAACATTTTGTTTCTTCACGCAAAAGCATTGCGCCAAGGTTACCATGACCCAAACCTACGTTACGTTGTTCTGCAACAGAACCAGGGATACAGAATGCTTCCAACCCTTCACCGATTGCTTCTGCACATTCAGCAGCAGATGTCAAACCACGTTTTACAGCGATTGCTGTACCAAGTACATAAGCCCAAACTGCATTTTCGAAACAAATTGGTTGAATACCTTTTACGATGGATTCCACATCCACACCTTTTGCAAGGAGCATATCACGACATGCGTCCAATGATTCCAAACCGTTAGCTGCCATACAAGCCTCAATTTTAGGCATACGACGTTCTTGACTTTCAAATTTAGCCATAATGAATATCCTCCTTTCTTATTCTTCTCTAGGGTCAATTTGTCTTGCAGCATCTGCAAAACGACCATATGTACCAATGTTGTTTTTGAATGCTTCATCAGCACTCACACCGTGACGAATGTCTTCCAACATTTTGCCAAGACGAACGAATTGGTAACCAACTGTACAACCTTCTTCATCCACACCAACTTTGAGGATATAACCTTCAGTGAGCTCAAGGTAACGAACACCTTTTGCATTTGTGGAGTAGATTGTACCTGTCATACTACGAAGACCTTTACCCAAATCTTCCAAACCAGCACCAACAGGCAAGCCACCTTCAGAGAAAGCAGTTTGTGTTCTACCGTAAACGATTTGCAAGAACAATTCACGCATTGCTACGTTGATTGCATCACAGACAAGGTCAGTGTTCAAAGCTTCCAAAATAGTTTTGCCAGGCAAGATTTCACCAGCCATAGCAGCGGAATGTGTCATACCTGAACATCCCAATGTTTCCACCAATGCTTCTTCGATGATACCGTTTTTTACATTGAGTGTCAATTTACATGCGCCTTGTTGAGGTGCGCACCAGCCCACACCGTGTGTCAAACCACTGATGTCTGTAATCTGATAAGCTTGTACCCATTTTCCTTCTTCAGGAATGGGAGCAGGCCCGTGATTTACACCTTTGGTCAAAGGACACATACGTTCTACTTCATGTGAATAAATCATAGTCAGTCTCCTTTTTTCATATTACATATTTACCATTACAACACAAGTATAGAGATACTTCTCCATACTCTTTCACTTAATATTATAGAAAAAAAACCGTATATAATCAAGTGTTTTCACAAGGATTTTTCATTTGTGGACATAATTTAATATTACAGGACAATTTTGTCCCACCAAAGACTTTTCTCTATGATTTATTCACAAAAAAGTGGTATTTATATGTGACTCCTACATGTATCTTGCCATAAGTTCGTATGCAAATCATTTTTTTCTTTGGTGGTTTCCATAAAATAGACGAACCCATTTTCCACAATACAAGAAATTACAAGCAAATGTATTTTCTCATATCCTGTGATATCGGATTCGTCCATGGATTTGTTGCTTATGTTCAAACTTTATTTGATTGCAGCTTTCATGCTTGCCACATATTCTTTTACATATGGTACGCAATCTTCTTTATATTGTTCACACAATTTCACAATTGCAGAACCTACAATGACACCATCTGCATATTCAGACATGTTTTTTGCTTGTTCTGGTGTGGAGATACCAAAACCAATTGCACAAGGTACATCTGTATTGGCTTTCACCAAGTCCACCATTTCGCCAATGTTGGTTGCAATATTGCTTCTAACACCTGTTACACCCAAAGAAGAAACGCAGTACACAAAGCCACTTGCTTCCTTTGCAATCATAGCAATTCTATCGTGTGATGTGGGTGCAATGAGGGATACGAAATCCAAATCATATGCAGCACACACAGATGCAAATTCCTCTTTTTCTTCAAATGGAATATCTGGCAAGATCACACCACTCATACCCACTTCTTTGGCACGTTTCACAAAGCGTTCTGTTCCATAGGTAAACAACACATTTGCATATGTCATAAACACCATTGGAATCTTCACATTTGGGCTCATTTTTTCTACCATATCAAAAATCTTATCGGTTGTGACACCACCAGCCAAAGCACGTTCATTTGCACTTTGGATGACCACACCTTCTGCTGTTGGATCAGAAAATGGAATGCCCAACTCAATGAGATCTGCTCCTGCTTCTTCCATTGCATAGACCAATTGCTCTGTTGTATCCAAAGATGGATCGCCACATGTAACAAAGGCAACAAATGCCTTTCCATTTGCAAATGCTTCTTTTATTTTACTCATGAATATCTTCTCCTCTATAACGTGCAATTTGTGCACAATCCTTATCGCCTCTACCAGAAATATTGATGACCATAATTTGATCTTTACCCATATCCTTTGCAATTTTCATGGCATGTGCCACAGCATGTGCACTTTCAATTGCTGGAATGATACCTTCCATTTTGGAAAGATATTCAAATGCTTCCACTGCTTCGTCATCGGTTACAGGCACATATTCTGCACGCCCTTTGTCATACAAATCTGCATGTTCTGGTCCAATACCAGGATAGTCCAAACCTGCTGAAATGGAGTATACTGGTGCAATTTGACCGTATTCATCTTGACAGAAATAGGCTTTCATACCATGGAAAATACCCAAAGTACCAGTTGCAATGGTTGCTGCTGTTTCTGCTGTATCCACACCACGTCCTGCTGCTTCACAACCAATCAAACGTACACCTTCATCTTCAATAAAGTTGTAGAACGCACCAATGGCATTGGAACCACCACCAACACAAGCCAAAACTGCATCTGGAAGTTTGCCTTCTGCTTCCAAAACTTGTTCTTTGATTTCTTTGGAAATAACTGCTTGGAAATCTCTTACCATTGTTGGAAATGGATGTGGTCCCATAACAGAACCCAATACATAATGGGTATCATCCATACGTTTTGTCCATTCTCTCATGGTTTCAGATACTGCATCTTTCAAAGTTGCAGTTCCAGATGTGACTTCATTGACTTTGGAACCCAACAAACGCATACGATATACGTTGAGAGCTTGACGTTCTGTATCTTCTTTGCCCATGAAGATTTCACATTCCATATCCATAAGTGCTGCTGCTGTTGCTGTTGCCACACCATGTTGACCAGCTCCTGTTTCTGCAATGACACGAGTTTTACCCATTTTCTTTGCAAGTAACACCTGACCCAAAACATTGTTGATTTTATGTGCTCCTGTGTGGTTCAAATCTTCACGTTTCAAATAGATTTTGGCACCACCCAAGTTCTCTGTCATACGTTTTGCATAGTACAAACGAGAAGGTCTGCCTGCATAGTCATTTAAGAGTGTTGTGAGTTCCGCCTGAAACTCTGGATCGTTTTTGTAATGTTCATATGCTTCTTCCAGTTCAATGATGGTGTTCATCAAGGTTTCTGGAATGTATTGTCCACCATGTACTCCAAATCTTCCTTTTTTCATAGTATCCTCCAATTTACAGGAGGGCATGGAAACCCTCCCCTACAGTTTATCGTACTGCTACTTACTGGCGAGTAATACTCGCCCCTACAGGTTATATTCATCATGTGATTCCACTGTCATTCAGAGGAATGCAATGACGAAGAATCTTATCTATTACGTACTGTTTCAATAAAGCTTTTGATTTTCATTTCATCTTTGCAACCATCTGTTTCCACGCCACCAGATACATCCACACCAAAGGATGCAAATTGCAACACTTCTGATACGTTTTCTGGGTTCAGTCCACCTGCAATGAAGTATGGTTTTGGGAAGTTTTTCATTTCTTTTAGAATGTTCCAATCAAAAACTTCACCTGTGCCACCAGCACCATTGTCCAATAGCAATAAGTCTACCTTAGAATCTTCCCAAGCCAAAATATCTTCTATGCTTTTGACACTGACTGCTTTCCAAAGTGGTGTATTTGGAATTTTTGCTTGCAATTCTGCTATGTATTCTGCTGTTTCTTTGCCATGAAGTTGCACCACTTGGATGATGTTTTCTTCCACCAAATCTACAATTTCTTCTATAGAATGGTTGACAAACACACCGACCGCTTGCATCTCTGGTAGCAATACAGTTTGCAATGATTGCGCCAATTCTTTTGTCACCTGACGTTTGCTTTTGGCAAATACAAAACCTATATAATCTGGTTTGTATTGGTTGACATAGGAAATATCTTCTGGTCGTTTCAATCCACAAATTTTCACTTTTGTCATTGATTTGCACCTCGCAATTCATCCAAAGCTTGTTTTTTATGATCTGCTCGCATCAAAGTTTCACCAATGAGCACTGCTTCAATGCCATTTGCTTCCAAAACTTCAATATCGTTTCTGGTTTTGATGCCACTTTCAGAAATGAAAATCACATCATCAGAAACCAAGTTTTTTAAATCAATGCTATTTTGCAAGTCCAAAGTAAATGTTTTCAAATTACGGTTATTGACACCAATGATTCTAGCACCACATTTTGCTGCACGCAACACTTCTTCTGCGTCATGTGCTTCAAAAATTGCAGATAAGCCTAAGTTGTTGGCAATTGAAAAGTATTCTGCCAGTTCATCATCAGCCAACATTGCACAAATCAGAAGCACTGCACTGGCACCCAAAACCCTTGCTTCGTATACCATATATGGATCTACAAAGAAGTCTTTTTTCAACACAGGTATGGAAACATTCTCTACAATCTCCTGTAGATATTCATTTTTTCCTAGGAAGTAAAAAGGTTCTGTCAAACAAGAAATTGCAGTTGCACCTGCCAGTTCATAGTCCTTTGCAATTTGCAAATATGGAAACTCTGGTGCAATCAACCCTTTGGATGGTGATGCTTTTTTCACTTCGCAAATGAAAGACATACCATCTTGTTTCAGTGCTTTTTCAAAGCAAAAATCACCCTTTGGCATTGCTTCTGCTTTTTCTTTCATTTCTAAAAAGGAAATCACTGCTTTTTGTTTTGCAATGCGTTCCTTTGTCTTTCCACCTATTTCATCTAATATATTGCGTTTTTGGTCTACAGCATCGCCATTTTCATTTCGCATCATTTAGACCTCCTCATTGGAGTATTTCACAAATTCTGCCAATTTTGCCAATGCAGCACCATTGTCGATGAGGTGTTCTGCCAAACGTACACCTTCTTCCAAAGTTTCTGCTTTGCCACCAATATATAAACCAGCACCTGCATTCAAGCAAACTGCTTCACGTCTACAATCTTTTTTACCACGCAAGATATCCATTGTGATTTCTGCATTTTCTGCTGGAGTACCACCTTCCAAAGCATCTTTTTCACAACGCCTGAACCCAAATTCTTCGGGTGTGATTTCATAGGAAGTGTAGTATCTGCCCTTGACCTCACAAACGGTAGTTGGTGCACTCATGGAGATTTCATCCAATTTATCTTGACCATAAACCACCATAGCACGTTCTACACCCAGTCTACAAAGCACCTTAGCCAAAGGTTCCACCAACGCTTCATCATACACACCCATAACTTGCATGGATGCACCTGCTGGATTGGATAATGGTCCCAAGATATTGAAAATGGTTCTAAATTGCAATTCTTTTCTGACTGCTGCAACGTATTTCATTGCCAAGTGATATTTTTGTGCAAACAAGAAGCAAATGCCAATTTTGTCCAACAATTCTTTGCTCTTTTCTGGTGAAATCATGATATTGACACCCAGTGCTTCCAAAACATCAGCAGCTCCAGATTTGCTAGATGCTGCACGATTGCCATGTTTTGCAACTGGTACACCACCAGCGGCAATGACCAATGAAGATGTGGTGGAAATATTGAAAGAGTTGGATTGATCGCCACCAGTGCCTACAATTTCCAAAACGTCCATATCGTGCAACAAACGGACACAATGTTCACGCATAGAAGCAGAAGATGCTGTGATTTCGTCTATGGTTTCACCTTTGATGGCAAGTGCTGTTACATATGCACTGATTTGTACATCTGTTGCACCACCTTCCATAATTTCATCCATAACCGCTTTTGCAGTATCATAATCTAAGTTTTCGTGTTGGCTGAGTTTGATGATTGCTTCTTTTAACATGATGAAATACCTCCCAAAAAGTTTTCAATGATTGTTTTGCCCTGTGGTGTCAGTACAGATTCTGGATGGAATTGCACACCATACACAGGATACTCTTTGTGTTCCACTGCCATAATATCGCCTGTTTCGGTTCTGGCTATGATACGCAAATCATCTGGCATTTTTTCTTCCACTGCTGAAAGAGAATGGTATCTTGCCACTTGCATATCTTCTTCCATATTTTGAAATAGTTTGCTATTTGTATCTAGTTTTGCAATGGATGTTTTTCCATGCATCAACTTGCTTGCATAGGATACTTCGCCACCATAGGCTTCACAAATTGCCTGATGACCCAAACAAACACCAAAGATTGGGAATTCTTTGCCCAATTCTTGAATACAAGAAATGCAAATACCCGCTCCCCTTGGATGTCCTGGCCCTGGTGATAAGAAAATTGCTTTTGGTGCCAATTCTCTGATTTCTTCTATTGTAATTTTATCATTACGCACCACTTGGATATTGGAATCGATGCCACCAATGAGTTGATACAAGTTATAAGAGAAACTGTCGTAATTATCAATGAGTAAAATCAAAATCAATTCCTCCTTCCGCTGTATACAATGCTTCTACAACTGCTTTAGCTTTGTTGATGCATTCTTGGTATTCGCTTTCTGGGTTACTATCTGCAACAATTCCAGCACCTGATCTGACAAATGCTTTGCCATTTTTTGCAAACACCAAACGAATTGCAATACATGTGTCCAAATTGCCACTGAAATCAATGTATCCCACAGCACCACCATAGATGCCACGTTTGTTGTTTTCCAATTCATTGATGATTTCTAGGGCTCTGAGTTTTGGTGCTCCTGATAAGGTTCCTGCTGGCAAAATGGAATCAATTGCATCTAGTGCATCTTTATCTTCTCTAATTTCACCTTTGACTGTGGAACCAATGTGCATCACATGTGAAAATCGTTCAATGGACATATATTTTTCTACTTCCACAGAACCAATGGTTGCAATTCTACCAATGTCATTTCTGCCCAAATCCACCAGCATATTGTGTTCTGCAATTTCCTTTTCATCAGCCAAAAGTTCTGCTTCCAATCTTGCATCTTCTTCTGGCGTTTCACCTCTTGGTCTTGTGCCTGCAAGTGGGAATGTATATAAAGTGCTATTTTCTAGTTTCACCAAAGTTTCTGGTGATGCACCTGCAACTTCCAAATTATCACTGGAGAAATAGAACATATATGGTGAAGGATTTGTGGTACGCAACACTCGGTATGTGTCCAACAAACTACCTTCCATATCCACTTCTAAACGATTGGATAACACCACTTGGAAGATATCTCCTTCATATATATAATCTTTTGCTTTTTGTACCATATTGCAATAGGCTTCTTTGTCAAAGAGCTGTCTGAAATCGCTTTTGAGCTTCAGTGGTGGATTCTTGGAAACTTCACCTTTTAGAAGGATATTTGCCATTTGCTCCAATGCCAATTGCCCTTTTTTGTAGTTTCTCTCCAAATCGTCTGTTTTGACATTCACCATCAAAATAATCTTTTGTTTGTAGTTGTCAAATGCTATGATTTTATCAAAAATCATCAAATCTGCATCTTGGAATCCTTCTTCATCCTTTGCATCCAAAACCAAAGATGGCTCTGCATATTTGATGTAATCATAGGAGAAGAAACCAACCAAACCACCAGAAAATGGAGGAAATTCTTCCAAAATAGGTGCTTTGTTTTCTGCTACAATACGCCTGAGAACCGTTGCTGGATGTTCTTGGATGACTTGTGTTGTGGCATCCGTTTTGATTTGCACACCACCATTTGTACAGGTGATTTCTGCTGTTGGATCAAATCCAATGAATGTATATCTACCCCATTGTTTGGAACGTTCTGCACTCTCAAACATAAAGGAATGTCTGCTGATGTTTTTCAATTTTTTCAGTGCCACAATGGGTGTCAATGTATCTGCATACAACTCCATTTTGATGGGCATACGTTGGTAATCTCCTGTTTGCAAAATCTCTTTTGCCAATTCCATAGATGGATTTATCATATGTACCTCCTCAATTCTTTCCAATAAAAAAATCCTCGACAACAAATATATTGTCAAGGACGAAATATCTTCCGTGGTACCACCTTGATTCATAGAACAATGTCCTATGCACTTAGGGAAGTTCAAACAAACCTCCGATGATTCACGCTCATCAAACGTCATAGAATACTCAATCAATTTACATCAATCTTTGACTATGCCCTCTGTGGTCCATTTCAGGCAATTCCGCATATCCCTGATTACAAGATTGTGATAGAGGGTTATGTGGTGTTGCCTTAATAATCTGCGTTTCATCTGTTCTCAGCTTTCCAGACTCTCTGTAGATGCACAACTATTTTTATCTCCACTTCATCGGTTTCAAGTGTTAAATTTTACTTATCATACCACCAGCAAACACATTTGTCAACCATATACACACACATTTAACAAAATAAATGGATATGTAGTTCATAACGGTGGCAGCAAGCCACACCCTACAGGATTGTCATTCAAAGAAGCATCGTGACGAAAAATCTTAGTTTATTCACCAAGGTATGCTTTTTTCACAGAATCATCGTTGATCAATTCTTTTGCATCACCAGAAAGTACAATATTTCCTGTTTCCAAAACATATGCTCGATCTGCAATGGAAAGTGCTTTTTTTGCATTTTGTTCCACCAAAAGCACTGTGGTTCCACTGGCACTGACTTCACGAATGATATCAAAAATTTCGTTTACATAAATAGGAGAAAGACCCATAGAAGGTTCATCCATCAAGATGATTTTTGGTTTGGACATAAGAGCACGTCCCATAGCAAGCATTTGTTGCTCACCACCAGAAAGTGTACCTGCTGCTTGGTTGCTACGTTCTTCCAAACGTGGGAATCTTTTGTATACCCTTTGCAAAGATTCTTCTATTTCTGCTTTATCGGTTCTGGTGTAAGCACCCATTTTCAAGTTATCCAAAACACTCAAACTTGCAAATACACGTCTACCTTCTGGTACATGTGCCATACCCATGGAAACAATTTGATGTGCTGGCACTTTTGTAACGTCTTTTCCTTCAAACATAACACTGCCTGATCTTGGAGAAAGCAAACCTGTTACTGTATGCAAAATTGTGGTTTTGCCAGCACCATTTGCACCAATCAGTGCAATGATTTCCCCTTCATTGACTTCAAAAGAGAGTCCTTTTAAGGCATGAATCATTCCATAATATACTTCCAAATCTTTGATTTCCAACATTGCCATAAGACACCCTCCTATTCTCCAAGATATGCTGTAATAACCTTTGGATCTTTCAAAACAGCACTGGTTTCTCCTTGTGCCAAGATTTGACCAAAGCTCAAAACAGTTAATTCTTCACAAATACCACCAACCAATTTCATATCATGTTCAATGAGCAAAATGGTCATATCAAATTCATCACGAATGAAACGAATGGTATCCATCAATTCTTTTGTTTCATTTGGATTCATACCAGCTGCTGGTTCATCCAAAAGCAATAGTTTTGGATTGGTTGCCAATGCTCTGGCAATTTCCAATTTTCTTTGTTTCCCATAAGGAAGGTTGCCTGCCAATGTTTCTGCATCTCCATCCAAATCAAATACTTTCAACAATTCCATTGCTTTTTGGTTCATTTCTTTTTCTACTTTTCTATATTTTGGCAAACGCAAAATGCCTGCCAATGTGGAATATTCCATTTGGTTGTGGAGTCCAACTTTTACATTATCCAAAACAGGTAGTTCATGGAACAAACGAATATTTTGGAAGGTTCTTGCAACACCTGTACGATTGATTTCGATTACAGATTTGCCTGTAATATCTTCACCATCCAACAAAACTCTACCTTGTGATGGTTTGTATACACCTGTCAAAAGGTTGAATGCTGTGGTTTTGCCAGCACCATTGGGTCCAATCAAGCCATACAATTGACCTTTTTCAATTTTCAAGTTGAATGCATCTACTGCACGCAAACCACCGAAAGAAATACCTAAGTTATTGATTTCCAAAAGTGCCATATCACACAACCTCCTTTGCATGTTTCTTTTTCTGTATCCAATTTTGCAAAGAATATCTTTCACGAAGCTCTTTGATTTTAGGGCTCCAAGTACAAATCATAGTTACAATCAATACAATTGCGTACATAAGCATACGATAATCATTGAGGGAACGCAAAAGCTCTGGAATCAATGTCAAAACCACTGCTGCAATGATGGAACCACGAATGTTACCAATACCACCCAAAACAACGAATACCAAAATCATAATGGACATGTTGTAACCAAAGTTTTTAGGCAAAGCGGTCAAAGTAGACAAGTTGTGTGCATATAAAGCACCTGCAACGCCCGCCAAAGCTGCTGAAATGGCAAATGCCAACAATTTATATTTTGTAATGTTGATCCCAACAGATTCTGCTGCAATACGATTGTCACGAATGGACATGATTGCACGTCCTGTTCTGGAATTCATCAAATTCAAAATGACAATCAAAGTAATGATAATCAAGATAACACCAATGACAAATGTGGAGTCTTTTGGTGTGCCTGTAATTCCACGTGGTCCTTTGATGAGTACCAAACCTGTTTCAGACAATCCCAAAGAAGTTACATCTTGCAAAGAAAAATGCACGCCAGCTTCATCAATACCCACATAAATCGCATTGATGACATTTTTTACAATTTCACCAAATGCCAAGGTTACAATTGCCAAATAATCACCTTTCAGACGCAAAACTGGAATCCCAACCAAGAAGCCAAACAAACCAGCCATAATTGCACCTAAGATAATTGCAAGTGAAAATCTCATCCAGCCAGTTGTAATCACATCTACTGTCAATTGAGAAAAAATGGAACTGGAGAATGCACCTACACACATAAAACCTGCGTGTCCAAGACTCAATTCACCCAAAATACCAACTGTCAAATTCAAAGAAATTGCCAAAATAACATAGGTACAAAGTGGTACCAAAAGCCCATTCATAAGACTTGTGATATTGCCTGTCATAACCATTGTTTGTACCACTGCAAAGGCTATGATGACCATTGCATAGGTAATCGCATTGTTTTTTGTTGTTTTGCTCATAGATTTTATCATATTCATCGCTGCCACCTTACACTTTCTCTTGGATTTGTTTTCCAAGTAATCCTGTAGGTTTCACAATCAACACCACAATCAACACACCAAATACAATGGCATCTGCCAATTGGGAAGATATGTATGCTTTACCCATAATTTCGATGATACCCAACAAAATGCCACCAATAAGTGCACCTGGAATGGAACCAATACCACCAAATACCGCTGCAACAAAGGCTTTGATACCAGGCATAGAACCTGTGTATGGAGTCAGTGCTGGATATGCAGAACAAAGCAAAACACCTGCAATTGCTGCCAAACCAGAACCAATTGCAAATGTGACTGTAATGGTACGATTGACATTGATCCCCATAAGTTGTGCTGCACCACTATCTTCCGAAACTGCAAGCATGGCACGTCCCATTTTGGAATGTTTCATAAAATAGCTCAAAGCCAAAACAATGATGATACAAGCTGCAATGGTTACAATGGTTTCCACAGAAACAACCACTTGACCGCCTGCAAATGTAATGGGATCTGCTTTGACTACAGATTGGAAAGATTTTGTGTCTGCACCAAAAATCAACAAAGCAACATTTTGTAAGAAATAGCTGACACCGATTGCTGTAATGAGAACTGCCAATTTTGGTGCTTGTCGCAAAGGTTTATATGCAATGCCTTCGATGACCACACCAAGAACAATACATACCACAATGGAAAGCAACACCGATACAACTGTTGGAAGTTCCATAGAATTGACTGATACAAATACCACATAGGAACCAACCATAATGACATCCCCATGTGCAAAGTTCAACATTTTCGCAATACCATAAACCATAGTATACCCAAGGGCAATGATCGCAAATACGCTACCCAAACTAATTCCATTGATTAAATACGATAAAAACTCCATTCACTCACCCCTTTTACCCATATACTGTTGACATATCTTTGAAAAAAACAAGGGCATTCATTGAATACCCCTGTTCGGTTCTACTCAAACCATTTTATCTTTATGTACTTTTATTTTGCTTTTGTATTTTATATTGACTTTTGTATTTTTAATTTCTTTTGCAATATATCATTTCATTGGAAGAATCCAGTCCCTCCAATGAAAGCGATATTCTTATTTTTATTGCATCAATACATATGCACCATCAACAATTTCAACTACTTTTGGATCTTTGTTGGGTTCGCCAGAAGCTTCCCATGTCATTGCAGGACCAGTCAAACCAGCAACTGTGATTTCTGTCATAACAGGTACCATCAAGTCACAGATTGTGGAGTAGTCCATGTCTGCTGTAACGCCTGCTGCTTCTGCTGCTGCTTTGATGATGTAGATTGCATCGTAACCATCAGCTGCATATTGGTTAGGAACTTCACCAACTTTGTCCATGTATTTTTCTACAAAGCTTACTGTCAAATCATCTGTTGCATCAGCAGCAAATGGTGTCAACAACATAAGTCCTTCTGCCAAGCTTGTGTCAAAACCTTCTACATTCAAGATACCATCCAAACCGTCACAACCGAAGAATCTTGCATCGTAACCTTGTTTCACTGCTTCTGCAAGAATCAAAGTTGCATCAGAGTAGTAAATTGGGATGTAAACCAATTCAGCGCCAGATGCTTTTGCTTTTTGGATTTGTACAGAGAAGTCTGTTCTACTTTCAGATGTAAACGCTTGTGTTTCTACGATATCTACACCATATTCAGCTGCACCAGCTGCAAAGGATTCATAAATACCACTGGAGTATACATCAGAGCTATCATAGATAACTGCTACTTTATCAGCAACACCGTTGTCTACAATGTATTGTGCAGATGCAGCACCTTGGTTTGGATCAGAGAAACAAACACGGAATGCATTGTCAGCAACGATACATTCAACAGCGGAAGCACATGGTGTCAACAAGAACATGTTGTCTGCTTCTGCTTCTGGAGCAACACCGATACAAGGATTGGATGTTACTGTACCCATCAATACTTGCATGCCCCAGTCTTTCAATGTGTTGTATGCGTTGATTGCTTTTTCAGCATCATGTTCATCATCTTGGTAGTTCATTTCTACCATCATACCGTTGATACCGCCAGCTGCGTTGATTTCTTCTACAGCGATTTCAGCACCTGCTTTAACAGAAGCACCTGCGATTGCAACAGCACCTGTTGTAGGTCCAATACCACCAATTTTAAATGTGCCACCTTCAGATGTTTCAGCACTAGCTGTACTATCAGATGTTGTTGCTTCTTCTGTTGCTGCGGAACCACCACAACCTGCCATGGAGAGAGCCATTGCAGCCACCATTGTCAAGCTCATCATTCTTTTCAAAAGATTTTTTTTCATAATTTTATTTCCTCCTCTTCTTCTGTTGAACCAATCGTTTTTCTTTGGTTTTACATATCATATCCCTGTGAAATATAAAAGTCAATGGATTTTGCCAAATTATACACTTTTCTGCATATTGCTTGATTTCTTTCAGTAATATGCATTTATTTTGATTTTATTGTGTTTTATACGAGGTCAAATGTGCATGCAAAAGAAACTTTTACCGCTTTTTTTACAAAATTAATGCAATCGAAACAAGAAAACGAGAAAATATACACAAATAAAATTCAAAATAACTGTATTTCGTTTTTTATTATTTTCCATGTATTTATTCTATCATTTGTGAATTTTGCACTATTTTTTATGTGTTTTTAACTATTTTATCACGTTATAGAGCCATTTTTGTTTTCACTTTTGTACATAATGACTTGATGACATTTTTATGTATGCATTGTAATTCTTCAGTAATCCTCAAAAAAAACGATAAATATTTTTATTTTATGCAAAACAAAAGGGATACACATATGCATATCCCTGAAAATAGTTATTTTTATATTGTTTTTTTCTTGCAAACACCTAAAATCAATGCTCCAATCACCACACCAACCAACAATGCAATGACATACTGGAATGGATTTCCCACCACAGGAAATACAAAAATACCACCATGTGGTGCCATAAGCGTACATCCAAACATCATAGACAAAGCACCTGCCACAGCAGAACCTATGATACAAGAAGGTAACACCCGAAGTGGGTCTGCTGATGCAAATGGAATTGCACCTTCTGTGATAAATGCCAAACCCATAATGAAATTGACTGGTCCTGATGCCCTTTCTTCTTTGGTGAATTTGTTTTGAAACAAAATGGTTGCCAAAGCGAT
The DNA here is from genome assembly GCA_030067835.1 of Chakrabartyella piscis. Classification (GTDB taxonomy): domain Bacteria; phylum Bacillota; class Clostridia; order Lachnospirales; family Anaerotignaceae; genus Chakrabartyella; species Chakrabartyella piscis. Next base: position 1,118,883 of record CP092441.1, on the reverse strand, counting down.
TGCACATGGTGGCACCATGCCACCGACCATAACCGCTGCCATAATGTCATAATTTCCAGATGCAATGGAAGCTGTACCAAAGACATAAGCTGCTTTATTGAAGGGTCCACCCATGTCAATCGCCATCATACCACCCAAAATCAAACCAAGCACCATTTTACTGGTACCACTCATGGTCAAAAGTCCTTGGTTTAGCGCTGTGTTCAGTGCACCTATTGGCGTTTCCACAAGATACATCATCACCAATCCAACCGTCAAAATCCCAAACACAGGAAATAGAATCACTGGTGCAATTTTTTCTATGGTTTGTGGCAAATGATTTGTGATTTTTTGCAAGCCTAAAATCACATAACCCGATACAAAACCAATGAGCAAAGCACCCAAGAATCCTGATTGTCCATTTGCTGCCATCAAACCACCTACAAAGCCAAGTGCCAAAGCCGGTCTATCTCCAATGCTCATGGCAATGAAGCCTGCCAAAACAGGAAGCATAAACCCAAATGCAATGCCACCAATTTCTTTCAAAGTTGCTGCCACTGGTGTGATGCTACCCAAAGCACTACGTTCTATTTCTGTCAAAGCATTCAAATCCACAGACAAACCATCAATCAAGAAAGACAAAGCAATCAAAATACCGCCACCAACCACAAATGGCAACATGTGTGAAACTCCATTCATCAATTGCATATATACCTTGTGACCATTATTTTTTGTATGTTCTTCTTTGTTTGTATGTGTATTTTCCAATATGGGTGCATTGCCCAAAATGGCTTGTTCCACCAAATTTTCTGCTTTGCTGATGCCATCTGACACCTGACATTCTATGACTTTCTTACCACCAAAACGTTCCATTGGCACCTTGGTATCTGCTGCTACAATGATACAATCTGCATTTTGGATTTCTTCTACTGTCAAAACATTTTTGGCACCACTAGAACCTCTTGTTTCCACTTTGATGGTGCAATTCTTTGCTGTTGCTGCTTTTTGCAAAGCTTCTGCTGCCATATAGGTATGCGCAATTCCTGTTGGACATGCTGTGACTGCCAAAATATCGCAAATTACATCTTCATTTTTCTTTGGTGGTTCTTGGATTGCTTCTGGTTCTACTTCTGCTTCATCTATGATTGAAAGAAATTCCTGTTCTGTTTTTGCTGATTGCAATTGTTCCATAAATCCATCTTGCATCAGTAGTGTGGATAGCTTTTGCAACACTTCCAAATGTACATCACTTTTGCTTTCTGGTGCTGCAATCAAAAATAGTAAATGGACTGGTTCCCCATCCAAAGCATCAAAATCCACACCTTTTGGAATCACCATTGCTGCAAGTCCTGCTCTTTTCACAGATTTGCTTTTTCCATGGGGAATTGCAATGCCATCACCAATGCCTGTGGTACTCAAAAGTTCCCTTGCCAAAACACTTTGTCGATACCCCTGTAAATCCTTTACATTTCCACTCTTCTCCATCAAAGCCACAGCCTGATCAATTGCTTCTTCCTTTGTTTTTGGTGATGCACCCAAAGAAATGCTCTTTTGATCCAATAAGTCTGTAATTTTCATGTTATGCCTCCTAGAAATTGATTTGTTGCGTATTTATATGGTTCTATAGATGGCTTCTACCACTTCTTTGGTAGCCAGACCTTCAGAAAATGCTGTTGCACTGCCAGCAGAAACACCCATCTTAAATCCATGGAAATAGTCCTTTTCTTGCAACCAGCCAGTGACAAAACCTGCCACCATAGAATCGCCAGCGCCACCACCATAGACCAATGTGCCTTTTGGTGCTTCCATTTGGAACACTTCGCCTGTTTCTGCCAAGAACACAGCGCCTTCTCCTGCCATGGAAACCAATACATTTCTTGCTCCTAAATCTTGGATTTTCTTTGCATATGGCACCACAGATTTTCTTGTGGTCAGCTCCACACCAAACAATTCACCCAATTCATGATTATTGGGTTTGATGAGAAATGGTTGATATGGCAATGCGTATTCCAATAGTTTTTTGGTAGCATCCACCACAAATAGAACCCCTTTATCTTGCAATCGTTTCATGATTTCACCATAGAATACATCTGAAATGCCATTTGGAATGCTACCTGATAAAATCAAAATATCATCTTGTTGCAACAAATCCAATTTTACAAACAAAAGTTCTTGTTCTTCCTTTGTGACAATGGGTCCTTTTCCATTGATTTCTGTACCATCTATGTTTTTTAATTTCATGTTGATGCGTGTTGTGCCATTTGCCACAGAAACAAAGTCATTTTTTACCTTCAATGTTTGGATTTGACGCAAAAACTCCATTCCAGTGAAATCATCTGTCACAAAGCCCAAAGCAATGTTTGCAATGCCTAGATTTTGCAATACCATAGACACATTGATGCCTTTGCCACCTGCCACCATTTTTTCTGTTTGTGTGCGATTGGTTTTGCCCAATTGAAAGCCATCTACCGTTACAATATAATCCAAAGATGGATTACAAGTCATTGTATATATCATAAATCCTCCTCCAATTTCACCTTGCAGTCAGTTTGTCCTCGTTTGTAAAAAGTATACCATATTTGCATAAAAAAAGACGTAGAAATTAATCTACGCCTTTGGATATTTTATTGTTGAATCACATGTGTCATGGTACTTTGTGATTGAGAAGCAGAACCAAACAACACACCACGCTCCAAAGCACAATCCAAGAAATCTCGACCTATGCAAAAACGAACGTAATCATCACCCACCAAACGATTTCTAGTGGGATCCACTCCAATCCAAGTGCCATCTACATATACTTCTGTCCAAGCATGACTGGGTCCCTTTCCTAAAGGTAAACCATTGGCATATCTGGCTGGAATGCCTGCATGTCTTGCCATTGCAATGAACACATGTGAGAAATCTTGACAGACACCTGCCTTTTGGGTGAATGCTTCTATTGCAGTGGTCAATGTGGATGTGACACCTGCTTTGTATTTCATATACCAATAAATTGCATCTGCCAGTTGCATTGCTTTTGCCAAAGTGGTGCCACGCAAATGTACATTTTCCAAAAACTCTATCATATCCTCATTCATATGGGTATAGTGTGATGGATGTTTGTACATAGGGTGCAAATGCTCTGGTTCACGATCCAATTCTGAAACTTCTGCAATTCCAGAAACTTTATAGACAAATTCTGTATGCGGAAAGGGTATGCTACCCGATTCCATCCAGTTGCCAAAACCATCTTTTTGCAAGGTATATGGCACTTCTGGAAACAACTCAAACTTTGCTGAACGAATCCTTTGCCCTGGAAATGTAGCAGGCAATGAACGCAATAAAAAATAATGTTTTGAAATGGGTTCACTCAACTGCAATTTGGTTACACTTTCAAATTGTAAAATTTTCATGTATATATATCAAACTTGAAACAACGATTCCACCTTGCTAATCAGTTCAAATCGGTTCAAATTTTCCTCCTCACTGGATATAAATTCCGTGATGTATGCCAATTGTTCTGCATCGTGATCCAATCCAGATCGTTCCAAACGATGTAGCAGTTTTTTACATTCTTTACGAATTTCCAATTCTGTTGCATCGAAACGAATCATGGTTCCAAGACGTTCCACACTGGCACCACAACGAATGGTATTTCTTGTGGAAGTTTTTTCAACGAATTCTGCATAGCTACCACGAAATGCCATGATATCGTCCAAAACCCATTGCAATTCCACTGCACAAGATTTGCTTTTGGATGCCAACTCCAATGCAGAAACAGTCATTTGCAAATAACTCAAGGTCAAAGAGCCTAAAAGTTCACGCAAAACCATACCATTTCCAAGCATATCATCTGCTGCACAAATAATTGACCCTTGCAAACTGCGATCAAAGGGATATCTTTTACAAAAATCCTCTGGTGAGTCAAATATTGCAGCAATACCTATTTTACTACAAAATGCGTCAATGTCAATATCTTCTTCATCCAACATCATATCTTGCATTTTTGCAACAATACCAACACTTTGGTATACACGCTCAGCATATCTGCCAAGCCAGAACAAACGATTGTTTTTATTTAACGTGATAGCACCCATGTATCTTTAAACCCTCCTCCTTGAGATGAATTGACAATAAAACTATCTGGATTTCTGGAAAATCTGGTCAAACCACTAGGCCAAACCTTTGTTTCTGTTCCAGACAATACGAAAGCACGCAAATCTGCTTTACGTTCAATGGTGGTATCTCCTTCCAACAATGGCAAATCTTCAAAATCAATGACCTCTTGGGCAATGAATCTTCTAGGTTCTGCCAAAATGGTGGCTTTCAATTCTTCCAATTTCTCTGGTGACAATTCATTTCCAAAGAGTACACCATAACCACCTGCTTCTGCAACATCTTTGATAACCAATTTATCCATGTTTTCCAATACATATTTTTGGTCTGCTTCATAAAATGGCAAATATGTAGGCGCATTGGACAGAATTGGTTTTTCTTGCAAATAATACTCTATCATTTTTGGTACGAAATAGTAAATACCCTTATCATCAGCAACACCATTGCCTGGTGCGTTGAGAATTGCCACATTGCCTGCTCTATATGCAGACATCAAATTTGGAATGCCAATCAAGGATTCTTGCAAGAAACAAAGTGGATCCAAATATTCATCGCTGATTCTACGATATACGCTACCAACTTTCAAATTGCCTTCCAAAGAACGATAGTACAAGCAATTGTCTTCTACAAAAAGCTCTTGGGATTCTGCCAAAACAGAACCGCTTTTCTCTGCTAAGTAAGAATGTTCAAAATAAGCTGCATTGTATCTACCTGGTGTGAAAATGACATTGATACCACCTGTGTTGACAGCATCCATTGCACCTTTGAGCAAATCGCCATAATCTCTATTGTCTTTCACTTTATTGTTTTTGAAGGTATCCACAGAACATTTTCTGCACAAATCACGTGCAATGAGTGGATAAGATGCACCTGATGGTACACGCAAATTGTCTTCTAAAATATACCAAGTACCATTTTTACCTTTGACCAAATCGATACCTGAAATATGACTGAACACACCAAGTGGTGGTTTGATGCCTTCACATTGTGGCAAATATCCAGAAGAAAGATATACAAAATCTTCAGGAACAATACCATCTTTGATGATATTCTTTTCGCCATAAATATCACCCAAAAAAGCATTCAAAGCATCTACACGTTGTATGAGTCCTTTTTCCAATACACTCCATTCAGCAGCTGTAATGACACGTGGCAATGGATCAAATGGAAATAGACGTTCATGAAACTCATTGTTTTTATAAATCCCAAATTTAACACCATATCTGGCAAGTTGTTTGTTGATGGTTCCTACGTTTGCGACTAACCCCTTCATGATACTCCTCCTTTGTTATGAAAAAAGAAAAAAGGTCCACAAAAAGAGTACACCTCTTCTGCGCACCTTTGCACAAATTCTTCATATGATGTATTTAGTATAGAGATTTTTGTACTTCCTGTCAAGGACATATGACCATGTTTTCACCAAAAACAACAAATATAGGGGATTTCACAAGAGTATTGTAAAATCCAAACAAAACTTATCCAAAATTACAATAGTCTTTATTTTGCAACGAAAAACCATTAGAAATATCACTAGAAAAATAGGTTTTTTTGTTGGAATTTGAAGAATTTATGAAGTGTGTTGTGGAATTTGAATCCAGTCACTATATGTTAACGCCACCAAGTCGTGATGTCACCGGAAATTGTGCTGATTTTATGCAAATATTCTATGATACAAAAAGGGAGAAGCCTTTTTCAATATACGTGGTCTGTGGAAATAAAGGCAAACGGGCACACACATAGGTACGCCCCTACTGTAATCATCGCAAGTATATAGGAATACTTCTAGGCTTAGCAACACTTATCTTAAAAGAAAAAGGAGAAGCCTTAAGCTCCTCCCTTAAATATACATTATTTTGTTTCGTTATCATGACAATGACAACCACTGCCACAAGAACAGCTGGATTCTTCGCTGGAACAATGTCCAGAACAAGTACTACCAGCAGAGCAACCGATGCATTTTACGCCATTTCTCTTTGCTTTTACAATATATCCAATTGCTGAACCGACAACCAAAACAATGATTAAGCCAACTATAAAATCCATATAAATCACTCCTTAGGAAAGCCTTTTATTTTGCTGCTACTTTTCCGTTCAATGCATATTCATCTGCTTTTGCTTCGCCTTTTGCAATCAATCCGATTACAATTGCAACCATTGCAACTACAGCAATCAAACCACCGATGAAACCATCACCAACAGTGCCTGTTGTCATCAATGTACCAATTTGGTATACCAAGAATGCTACTGCATAACCTGTACCAAATTGCAATGCGATACCACCCCAAAGCCATTTTTTGCTTTGCATTTCAGAGTTCATAGCACCAATTGCTGCGAAACAAGGTGGTGTGAACAAGTTGAACATCAAATATGCAAGAGCTGCTACAGATGTCATACCCATGATACCAGCAACTTCTGTTGCACCTGCAACCAATTCCAATTCTTCTACGTCAATGAAGTTTGTGATGCTAAATACAACTGCAAGTGTACCAACCACGTTTTCTTTTGCGATGAAACCTGTGATTGCTGCTGCTGCCAATTGCCAAATACCGAAGCCCAAAGGAATGAACAACAAAGCAAATGGAGATGCAATGGAAGCCAAGATAGATGTGCTTTCCATACCTTCTTCTACCAATTGGAAGCTCCAATCGAAGCTTTGCATGATTTGAACCACTGCATTACAAACCAAGATAATTGTACCAGCTTTGATGATGAAGGCTTTTGCACGATCCATCATAGACAAGAATGCTACTTTAAGGCTTGGCATTTTGTATTCTGGAAGTTCCATAATGAAGAAAGATTTACGTACTTTTGTACCTGTGATTTTCAAAGTCAACAATGCACCCAAGATGATGAACAAGATACCTGCGAAGTACATCAATGTACCAACCCAAGAAGCATCAGAGAAGAATGCACCTGCAAACAAAGCAATTACAGGAAGTTTTGCACCACAAGGCATGAAAGGTGTCAACATTGCTGTTGTTCTTCTTTCTCTTTCATTTCTAATGGTACGAGAAGCCATAACCCCAGGAATTGCACAACCTGTACCAATTACCATAGGAATAATGGATTTACCAGAAAGACCTACTTTTTTGAAGAATCTGTCCATTACTACAGCTACACGAGCCATGTAACCACAGTCTTCCAACAAAGCGATCAAGAAATACATTACCATAACAAGTGGCAAGAAACCAACTACAGCACCAACACCACCGATGATACCATCTACAAGAAGAGATTGCATAAATGGAGATGCGTCTTCTACAGAACCTGCTACCATTTCCGCAAATCCTTCAATCCATCCAACCAAAACATCTGCAATCATTGGACCCAAATGTGCTTGGGAAATGGAGAACACTGCCCACATAACCACTGCAAAGATTGGAATACCCAACCATTTGTGTGCCAATACCGCATCCAATTTATCTTGTTTATTTTTTTCACTTGTCAAAACTTTTCTTGTTTCCACTTTAGAAACAATACCGTTTACAAAATCGAAACGTTTTCTATCTGCTGTGTTGACTGCTTCTTTACTATGCAAGTCAATGTTACCTTGTACAAAAGGTGCAAATTGTTCTTTGCCAACCACTTCTGCTACTTTTGCAACCAAAACATCCATACCTTTTGCAGAAATTGCAGATGTTTCTACCACCGGACAGCCCAATTCTTCTGCCAATTTTGCTGTATCAATTTTTGTTTCTTTTTTATCGTTGATGTCTGCTTTGTTCAAAGCAACAACCATAGGAACACCCAATTCCAACAATTGTGTTGTGAAGAACAAACTTCTGCTGAGGTTTGTTGCATCTACAATGTTGATGATTGCATCTGGTTTTTCTTGTTTTACATAAGAGCTTGTGATGCTTTCTTCAGATGTAAATGGAGACATGGAATATGCACCTGGCAAATCCACTGCCAACAATTCTTTGTCACTAGAAAGATTTTTCTTGATGAGTGCTTCTCTTTTGTCTACTGTAACACCTGCCCAGTTACCTGCATGTTCATTTTTGCCTGTCAACGCATTATATAGTGTAGTTTTACCACTATTTGGATTTCCTGCCAATGCAATTCTCATTTTGGTTTTCCCCCTAAAATAAATTAACTTTCATATGTACTGAAATAAGTTCTTTTGTTAGTAATCACTAACACCTATAGATAAAACAAACTGCTCAAAAAGCAGTCTATTTTTCTGTCTGTTATTACGCTTCTACTGCAATCGCATCTGCCAAATTCACATCAATATTGTATCTGCCATCACGAATAGAAACTACATAGCTTTCACTGACCATTGAAACAATTGTGATTTTCTCACCTGAATAACAGCCCAGTGTAAATAAAAAATCATTCAATTCTTCATCATCTGTTTGAATACCTGTTATGGTATATGTTGTGCCAATGGTGCCATTTGCCAATGTCATGTAACTACCTTCTTCCCAGTTAGTTCATCCTAAATAACTCTTTCTTGTATATTAGCACTCACTAACTGACTTGTCAATATGAGAATTGCAAATTTAAGATATTTTTATTAAATTTTTAAACCTAACACAAGATGGAATATTATAAAGCGGGTCGATGAGGGCATTGACCCCTACGTATCCTAATTAAGCCCACTTATCTTTTGGTCTTGAAATTCTTTTTCTGATTGTAATGTTACGCCTAGAAGAGCGGTCAGACACATAGGCCTGCCCCTACATTATCGTATTAAGTCCATTAATCTTGAGAAAAAATAAAAAAGACGATTTTCATAAGGAATCTTCCATTACAAAAACCGCCTTATATTTTATCGTTTATGGAGCAAGAACCCAATTTGCAACGCCTGTATATACATCATCCACCACCGGATTTACACTACCACTGATGCGATTGGTTAAAAACAATGCATCTTGTCTATAGGCAATGCTGATATAAGGCAATTCTTCTGCAATTTTCTTTTGCAAATCGCTATATGCCAAAAGGGTTGCACCTTCACCAACAGCTACATTGGCTTCTGCAATCAATGCTTCCATTTCCAAATCCACATATCCAATGTAATTGTATTGACCCTCTGTTCCAAAGAAATCATACAAATCCATTGCTGCTGACATTTCCCAACCACCTAGGAAAATATCAAATGTACCTGTTTCCACTCTTTTGGAATAGACATCAAATGGTTGTGCATCCAAAGTGACTGCAATGCCCAACAATTGCAATTCTTCCACCCATTTTTTTGCAATTTGCATTCTGGTTGCATTTTCTTCATTGACCAAAATAGAAATCTCCAATGGATTGCCTTCTGCATCTTCCAAGGTGCCATTGCCATCCAAATCAGACCAACCTAAGTTTTTCAAAAGTGTTGCTGCCATTTGCTTGTCATATGCGTAATTCATGGTGTTTTCTTCATACAACCAAGAAGTGGATGAAACAGGTGTATAGGCAATGTCTGCATATTGCAAATAGATACTTTCTTTGATATAGTCCCTTGGCAATGTATAGGCAAATACTTTACGCATATCCTTATCTTGGAACAAAACATTTCCAAATTGGAACCCTGCAAAATCGTATTTTCTCGTTGCATAGGAATGAATGTGAATGTCTTCATCCTTAGCATATCGACCAGTGCCAATGGCTTCCATCACCACAGCATCCAACATACCTTGGTCAAAAGCATAGACATCTGTTTTATTGCCATTTGTAATATTTACACTAATTTTGCTGATGTGAGCTGGTCCATCTGCATAATATGGGTTTGCCACCAATTCCATAGAACTTGCTGTTGTGTAGGACTCCATCATATAGGGACCACTGCCCATTGGTTTCATTTGAATGGCATCATCACCACTGACACTACCACCATAATAGGATTTGGAAATAATAGGAAATTGCAATGCCACAATATTTCCACTAAAGGATTCATGGAAATAAATATTGATGGAATTATTCCCTGTGACATTGTATCCTGAAACATAATCCAAAACAGAATGGTAGACGCTATTTTCACCAGTCAAAGCAATGGTATCCAAAGAATATGCCACATCATATGCTGTCAAAGAACTGCCATTTTCCCATACAATATCGGAACGCAAATCCAACGAAATATAAGTACCATCGCTGCTATGTGTCCAATTTGTGGCAATGCCTTCTACCACTTTTCCACTGGCATCCAATTGCACCAAAGGTTGGTAAATCAATCGCAATATACGATCCACAGATTCCTCTTCATTCCACAAAGGGTTCAAAGTGGTTGGTACCCCCATTGAAATATGGAATATATCATCTCCATCTGCAACCTGTATTGTTTTTTCTATTGCAACTGCTTCTTCCACCACTTCCAATTCTTCCAAAACCACTTCTTCTGTAGGCGCATTGCCACCACAAGCAGATGTGATTCCCATAGAAAGCATGAAAAGCAATCCAAGCAAAATCTTTTTTCTCATTTGAACCTCCACTTACCAAAACAACTCATATAGCTTTTGTATCACTTGTACTTTTTTCACATATTTATCTGTTTCTGGAAAGGGTATTGCATCCAACTGTGTCCCATTTTGGCTATATTCTTCTGAATCCAACCAAGATGCCACCTTACCATGACCAGCATTGTATCCTGCCAAAACCGTTGACAAATCATCACCAAAACGTTCAATCAACCAATGCAAATACCAAGAACCAATTGCAATATTGGTGTCTGGATCTGTCAAATCCACTGTGTCTGCATCCATGCCAACATAACCAGCAGCCCACCAACCCGTTTCTTCTGTCACTTGCATCAAACCAATGGCACCAGCAGAAGAAATGGCTTCTGGATTGAAACCGCTTTCACAAAAGATGACTGCATAGACCAAAGATTCTTCCAAATCATAGGCATCTGCATAATGCTCCACCTGTTCTTCATATGCAATTGGCAAATATTTCGGTAATATTTTTGGTAGAAACACATGCTGATACAACATATATATAACCATACAAAATGCTAGAAATTGCATGGCTTTTCCCATAAATCGAATCATTTAATATCCTCACTTATTTGAATTTTTGCAGCAACCCTTCTATTTGTTCCATAACGGATTCTACATTTCCCATATTGGGTATGATTTCTGTTGCAAAACTTGCATATTCTTCCCAAGTTTTTTGGTTTGCAATGCGTGCTTTAGCCATATCCAAAGAAATGGAATCTCGTTTCATAATACGTTCTACACGCACATCTTCTTCTGCAAATACAACCCAAATTCCATCACAAATGGAATCCAAGCCAGCTTCCACCAAAAGTGGTGCATCTATAATGATACATTTTGCTGTGTTTTCTGTTGTTGCATTTGCAATTTGCTCTTTGATCTCTTTTACAATATATGCATGGGTACACTGGTTTAGAAAAGCCAATTTTTCTGAATCTCCAAACACAATGCCACCTAGTTTTTTACGGAAAATTTCACCTGAGTCATCCAAAATATCCACACCAAAATAAGCAACCAATTCTGTGTATGCTGGTTTGCCTTTTTTGATGATTTCATGTGCAACACCATCTGCGTCAATGATGTATGCACCCTTTTCCTTTAATATAGTAGAAACAAAGCCTTTGCCACTGCCTGTTCCACCTGTCAAGCCAATGATTTTCATTTGGTTCTCCTTATGTTACGGGTTGATGTGGGCATCAACCCCTACAACATCATATTTCTATACTTATTTAGCTTCATACCAAGAGTTTCCTTTGTGTACATCCACATCCAATGGTACAGATAAGCTGGCTGCCATTTCCATATTTTCTTTTAAGATTTTGGATACTGCTACCACTTCATCCTTATGGGTTTCAATGAGCAACTCATCATGTACTTGCAAAATCAAACGAGAACGATAGCCACCAGCAATCAAAGCTTCACGCACTTTGACCATTGCAATTTTGATGATATCCGCTGCACTGCCTTGAATTGGCATATTCATTGCCACACGTTCACCAAAACTACGTTGGATGAAGTTGCTGCTTTGGAGTTCTGGCATATCACGTCTACGATTCCAAAGGGTTTTTGCATAGCCATTTTCCTTGGCATCTTGGACTGTTTGATCCAAATATTCTTTGATTTTTGGATATTTTGCAAAGTATGCTGCAATATAAGCTTCTGCTTCTTTTCTGGTGATTTCCAAATCTTGGCTCAAGCTAAAAGCACCAATTCCATAGACAATCCCAAAGTTGACTGCTTTTGCATTTCTTCTTTGCAAATCTGTCACTTCTTCAAATGGCACATGGAACACTTGTGATGCTGTCAATCTATGGATATCTTGGTTGTGATTGAAGGCATAGATGAGGGTTTCATCTCCTGCAATGTGTGCCAAAACACGCAACTCAATTTGAGAATAATCTGCATCCAAGAAACAATATTCATCGCTTTGTGGAATGAAGATTTTTCTAAGTTCACGACCCAATTCCATGCGTACAGGAATGTTTTGCAAGTTTGGTTCTGTAGAGCTGATTCTACCAGTTGCAGTTATGGTTTGATTGAAAGTGGAATAGATCTTTTCAGTTGTTTCATCCATCACAGTCAACAATCCATCTGCATATGTGCTTTTCAGTTTTGCAAGCTGTCTATACTCCAATATTTTTGCAACAATTGGATGTTCCAAACGGAGTTTTTCCAATACATCTGCTGCTGTGGAATATCCTGTTTTTGTTTTTTTACCACCTTTGAGTCCCAAGTTTTCAAACAACACAACACCCATTTGTTTTGGGGAATTGATGTTGAATTCTTCGCCTGCAAGATCATAAATTTGTGTGGTTAAGGTATTGATTTTGCCTTCTAGCATATCTTGATACACCATCAAAGCATTTTTATCAATTTTGATGCCATATGTTTCCATATCATTCAAAACATACACCAATGGCATTTCCATATCGTAGAACAATTCTTCTTGTTGGTTTGCTTTCAGTTTTTGTAAAATCACTTGTTTGCTTTCCAATAACACCCTTGCATTGGTCAACACAAATTGCATACGTTCTTCCACTGTCAAGGAATGCAATGTTACTTTTTTACGTCCTTTACCCAAAATTTCTTCTTCTGATGGAATTACTTCACCAAGAAAATCCCTAGCCAAATCATCATATGCATAAGAAGAGTTGGTTGGATTTAAAATATAGGCACCAATTGCTGTATCAAAAGCATCAAAAGTGACATTAACACCCAATTCACGCAACAATTTGAAATCTTTTTTGATGTCATGACCTACTTTTGAACTATCTTGATCCATCAAGAAATCCTTAGCCATTTCCAAAATATCTTCTGCTGTATTCATTGCAGATGCTTCTATCCATGTACCACCTGCTCCTCCTTGGTACAAAGCCAAACCACAGAACACACCGCCATCTACCACAAATATACAAGCAGTTTCTTCCTTTGGTAAGTTTGCAAACACATCTTTGGTTTCCAATGCCATTTGGATGTATGTTCCAGCCATTTGTGGTGTGGTTTTGGGTTCTTCCACTTCCAAAAATGCATCTGGAATGTCATCGTCTTCTGCCAAAACCCAACCTGATGTTTCAGATACACCACCCAAGGAAATTTGTTCTACTTCCACTTCTTCCAATTTGACATTTGCACCAAATCTTGTGAACATGCTTTTGAAATTCAAACGTTTCACCATTGCGTAGGATTCTGCATTGAACATCCCATCAATTTTCATGGTTTCTGGTACAAATTCCAATGGCATATCTCTAATGATGGTTGCCAAAAATTTGCTGAGTCTTGCTTGTTCTTGGAATTCTTGCAAGTTTTTGGATGCCATATTTGGTTTCACTTCATCTGCATGTGCAATTGCATTTTCAATGGTTTGGTATTGTTGAATGATTTTGGTTGCTGTTTTTTCACCAATTTTTGGCACACCTGGTATGTTATCAGATGCATCCCCCATAAGTGCTTTCACATCAATGAATTCTGTTGGTGTCACACCATATTTTGCAATGACATCTGCTGCGTAGTAATCTTCCACTTCTGTACGTCCACCTTTGGTTTTTGGAATACGCACACGTAAAGTTTCACTTGCAAGTTGCAACAAATCTCGGTCTCCTGATACCACAATTGGCTCGATTCCTGCTGCTTCTGCCTGTGCTGAAATGGTGCCAAGGATATCATCTGCTTCAAATCCTGCCATTTCCACAATACGAATGTTCATTTTGGTGAGCATTTCTTTGAGCAATGGCATTTGTTCTCTCAGTTCTTCTGGCATACCTTTTCTGGTGCCTTTGTATTCTTTGAAGGTATCGTGTCTGAAAGTTGGTCCTTTTAAGTCAAATGCAACTGCCAAATATTCTGGCTTGTCTTCATCCAAAAGTTTGAATAAAATATTCAAAAAACCATAGACCCCATTGGTATATTTACCTTCGCTATTGGTCAAAAGTGGTACCCCATAAAAGGCTCTATTGACAATACTATTTCCATCTACAATCATAATTTTTTCAGCCATATTGACCTCCTGTATTTCTTTTATCGAATCATTTCCATCTTTTTGACAGAAACGCAAACTTCTCCATATTGCATAAAGGCAATACCGTATAACCCTAATTGCAAAATTTACGAGTAGATTTTTTCGTCACAATTATCAAAAAACGCAGGCGATATCGGAAATATCGTTGAGTATTTTTGGTGATTCTGACGGGAAAATAAACCGTAAAGATTGTGATAGAGGGTTGTGCAGTGTTGCCTAACTTTATTATACACTATTTTACAGGAGTTTTGAGCGGTTTTCGTAAATTTTATGAAATTATTTCGTTTCTGGTGGATGAATTGCAATTTGTTGGGTTTAAAAAAGATAAGCTCCTTCGCTACGCTCAGGATGACAGGTGGTGAGGTTTGCTCATATGACAGGTGGAGTATTATTTTGAATGCCTTTCTTTTATAACAAAGTAATACAAGTCCACTCAACGCCAAAAAAATATATGAATATACACATTCCCTGTTTTTTTATTGTTTTTTTCATGACTTTTTTATATTTTTTTGTTATACTATCTATAATCTTAAAATTATGGAAAAGAAGGGTTATCTTATGACATTACAAGAAAAAATCAAAGTTGCAAACCTAACAAAAACAGAACGTACCATTGCCGATTTTGTTCTCGGTAATTTTCGTTCTTGTTGCTATATGACCTCTACTACCCTTGCAGAATCTTCTGGTGCAAGCCATTCTTCTGTTTTGCGTTTGGTAAAAGATTTGGACTTTTCTGGGTATTCTGATTTCCAGAACTTCATTCGTGACGAATACAATTCTTATTTGGATGACAAAAATGATACACACACCATGCCAGCTGTAAAATTAGCATCTAGTATGTCCGAACTGAGCAAAAGCTCCATCATTGAAACGGTTTCCGCTTCTGTACAAAGCAATATTCAGTCTGTCATTGCCAAAAATTCACACCAAACCTTTGATGCTGCCACAGATGCCATTATACGTTCCAAAGTAAAATATATCATTGGCTCTAGATCCTGTGCTTCCATCACTGCTTTTTTGACGGTTATTTTGAAGGATACTTTACCATTGGTGTTTGCAAAGCCTCATGTTGGTGGCAATACCTTTGATTTTTTATCTGACATCACCAGCAAAGATTGTTTGATTGTAACCAGTCATGCTCGTTATTCCAAGTTGAGTTTGTTGTCTGCTGAAATGGCATATCATGCTGGTGCCACCATCATTGTTTTGACAGATACACCAACAGCACCCATTGCAAAATATGCAACATTTTTATTCACCAATGATGCAAAAACATTGACTTTCTTCAATTCCCATGTGGCAACTTTGTTCACTGCTGAAATTTTGGCAACTTATATTTGTAAAAAAGTAGGTATGAAAAATAAAGAAAAATTGGAATTGATCAATCATTATACAACACAAATGGAATTGTATTGAACTTTTCTTTTATATGCACGCAACAAAAAAACGGATGAGGCGGGGTATTCCTTCATCCGTTTTTCTATATCTATTTTATTTCACTATTTTCTATTTATTCTATTATTTTCTATTGCAATCAGTCTTTTGCAAATACTTCTTCATCCAATTGGTTCAATTGTCTTGCAATGATGGTTGTACCTGTCAAGTCACTTACGTTGTTGAGTGTGGTATGAGCAGGGTCAATTGTTGGCCAGATTGCTGCCAAAATTGGAATCAATGTCAATGGCATACCAAGGGATTCCAACAATACTGTGGACATAACCACACCAGCACCTTTGACACCAGCAGCACCAATGGACAAGATGATACCCAAGAATACGAATTGTGCAATGCCACCAAAAGTAATAGGGAATCCATACAAGTTGGAAGCAAAGATACAGCACAAACCAATGAACAAAGCAAAACCATTCATACCACATGTATTACCAAGTGGCAATGTGAAGCCATAAATTTTTTCTGGAACACCCAATTTTTCTTCTGCTGTACGAATGGATACAGGCAATGTTGCTGCTGAAGAAGATGTTGTAAGCGCAACGATAATTGGACCAGAGATTCTTTTCAAGAATTTGTAACCATCCAATTTTGCAAAAACTTTGATCATCAAAGGATAGATAATGAACAAGAGTAAGATTGCACAAACGTTATCTGTGATAATCAAAAGAATTACTTCTTTCATAGTTGCACCACTGACTTTTGTCACCAAAGATGCCATCAATGCTGCAATACCAAATGGAGAAAATTCCATTACGAATTCTGTGATTTTCAACATAGTGTCAGTTCCTTGACCAATCAAAGAAACCAAACCAGATACTTTTTCACCCAAGGACAACAATGCAACACCAACGAAAAGAGCGAATACGATGATTTGCAACATTTCTGTGCTATACATTGAAATTACGATATTTTCTGGAACCCACAACACCACATTGTCAATAAAGTTATAGGTTACAGGGACAGTTTCAAGTTTTGTGTAAACTGAAAATTTAGATGTATGATATATGAATAGTTACATGAAGGGCAGAGTCGATTTTGGTTCTGCCCTTGCTTTGTATTATAGCGTTACTTTTAAAAATGTCAATATAATCTGACTATCAATATCCAGCTTCGTCCAAACGTTCTTCAAAATAAATTTCAAGTTGAGAATGGATTTGACCCCAATCTTGGCGGTGACCTGTCCATTTTTTGGTAATGTCCATAGTGGCTAAATAGAGCATTTTCAAAAGACTATCGTCGGATGGAAAGATAGTCTTACTTTTTGTCACTTTTCGTAACTGACGGTTAAAACCTTCGATGGCATTTGTGGTATAAATAAGCCGTCTAATGGCTTCGGGATACTTGAAATACGTGGATAAGGTAGCCCAATTATCCATCCAAGATTTGTAGATTTTAGGGTATTTCTGATTCCATTTTTCAGCGAATAATTCCAGTTCGTTTAAAGCAATTTCTTCTGTTGCAGCTGCATATACTCGTTTCAAATCTGCCATCAACGCTTTGATATCTTTGTACGATACAAATCTTGTTGAATTGCGGATTTGATGAATAACACAGTGTTGTATTTCGGTCTGTGGGAAAACAGCTTCAATGGCTTGGGGAAAGCCGATTAGTCCATCAATACAGGCAATTAGAATGTCTTGAATACCTCTATTTTTGAGACCATTCATGATAGAAAGCCAGAATTTCGCACTTTCATTTTCGCCTACATACATACCAAGTACATCTTTGCGACCAGACATATCTATACCCAAGGCAATATATACAGCCTTTTTCACAATTCGCCCTTCGCTTCGTACATGGAAATGGATTGCATCCATAAAAACAACGGCATAGACTGATTCCAGCGGGCGCTCCTGCCACTCTTTCACGATAGGAATGATTTTATCTGTAACTCTACTGATTGTACTGTCTGATATTTTGATGTCGTAAAGCTCTCGCATATGATCTTCAATATCACTGGTGGTCATACCTTTGGCGTACATAGATATGATTTTTTCTTCCATGTCTTGTGTGACAGTGTTTTGATATTTCTTGATGAGCTGTGGCTCATATTCGCTATTGCGATCTCTAGGGATAGCGAGCTCCATATCGCCATAACTTGTGTGCATGGTTTTGGAAGAGTGTCCATTTCTGCTGTTTTTTGTGTCTTTGTTTGCGTAATCATACTTAGAATAGCCTAATTCTTCGTCTAGTTCCTCATCAAGAGAGCCTTCGAGAATTACAGACATCATGTCCCTCATGATGGCGTTTACGTCTGCACCATTTTTGACGGATACATCATTGTTTTTTAAATATTCTTTCATCATTTCTCGCATTGCTTGTTTTTGTGGTGTTTCGCTTCTTGTTCTTTTTGCCATAATAAAACCTCCAAACTGATTGTATTTATCATACATCAATTTGGAGGTTTACACAAACTTTGGGATAGTCCCAGGTTACACTTTCTGCTGCTTCTGCTGCTGCCAAAAATTCTGTTGTGCCAGAACCTGGTTGTACAATCAAACCAGCAATAACACCCACTGTTGCTGCAACACCAGATGTGATGATAATGTACAAAATGAAACGCAAACCAACTGTACGCAATTGTTTCACATCACCCATTTTACAAACACCACTGATGATACTTAAGAATACCAAAGGAACAATCAACATTTTCAAAAGTCTTAAGAAAATATCTCCAATTGGAGAAATTGCTGCTGCTGCGTCTGCCGAAATAAATCCAATTGCCAAACCAATGACCATACCAATTAAAATCTTTTTACCAAGTGATAATTTTTTCAAACTTTCCATATGTACGCCCTCCTAAAATTATATTATGATTCAGAATATGTACTTGCCATTTCTTTTGTAATCTTCAAGAATGCTTCGATATCTTCAATTCCGTGGCAATGCAAAGGTGATACACGAATTGCACCAGATAACCCCAATGCCTCTACAATTCGTTTGGAATACAAGCTTGTATTCACACGTTCAAATACCGTTACACCACGCTTTTGATATTCTGCGACACATTCTGTGAAATCAATTCCTTGAATTCCCATTGCCACAATCAAATCACGTTTGGTCAAATCTTCTGTATCTACATAGACATTGACTCCTTTGATATGTCGCAAACCAGGAACTTCTGCACTGCCTTCTAGTAAGTGATAAAGAAGTGCTCTTTCTTGCAAATGAATGCGATGAATTCCTTCCAAATACAATTCTTTTCTGTCTGTACTGGTGCTGAATTTGCCACCAATTTCACATACATAGTCAATGACTTGCAAAATAGAAGCAAAGTTACCAGGTGATGGTGTTCCAAGCTCCCATACCATTTCTTGTTTTGCAGTCAATTTTGGATGTGGCATTTTTGCAACACGATCAGATACATATGCAAAACCACAACCACGTACACCAAAGAATTTATATGGTGCAAAATTCATAGCATCTACTTGCAATTCTTCCACATCCATTGCACAATGAGGTGCGTGTTGCACTGCATCACTGACAATATAAATATCTGGGTTGATGGCACGTGCTTCTTTGACAATGGCTTCCATATCCATAATGGTACCAGAAATATTGGAAGCTGCCATCACACTGAGCAACACCGTATCTTTATCTACGTAGTTTTTGATTTCTGCTGGATCAATGCCACCTGTGACATGACTTGCTGGAATTACACGAAATTCTCTATTTGTTTGTTTGCAATAAAATTCCACTGCATCATGAGAAGATGGATGTTCAATTGCAGTTGTAACCGCATTGCCACCAGACACATTTTCCATAATGGTACCAATGATACGAAACATGGTTTGTGATGCAGTCAATTCTGTAATCAAAGCACCTGATTTTGCACCAAACATAATTTCCAAAATTTGTTTTGTGCCTTCTTCCACCAAACCTTTCAAATACAAAGATCTTTCATGGATTCTTTCTGGACAATCTGGAAACATTTCCAAAGCCGCTTTTGCTTCTACAGCACTTTTCAAACGCAATGAACCACCAGAATTTTCAAAAAACAATCTTGTTCCATGTAGCGGGTCTGCATCTGGATAATAAAATTTCGCCTTCAATTCTTGTTGCAAATCACTTGTAAACAAAATACCATTTTTCCTATCCATAGTTACCTCCTTTGAATAATATTATTTATTTTGTGTTTGTCATAAATACATTTGTTTATTTGATTCTACCATATGTTTCCATATATTGCAATAGAAAATGAAATGATTTTATTTATTTATTTTTCATAATAAATAAATTTATTCCTTTTTTTGTTCAAAAAAACGAGCCACTTAGATCTTTCATCCAAATCACTCGTTTTCATACTATATATTATATTAAATTATTTTACATCAAATCAAGCCCATATTTCTTGCACTTTCTGCAATGGCATTCACTGCCAAATCCAAGTCTTCTTTTGTGTGTCCAGCAGACAAAATCACACGCAAACGAGCTGCATCTCTTGCCACCATAGGGAAACAAATCGCCTGTGCAAAGACACCTTTTTCAAACAAATCTGCACTCATTTTTTGTGCCAATTCTGCTTCACCCACAATCACAGGTACAATTGGTGTGATGGTTGTTCCAAGATTCAATCCAAGTTTTGTCAATTTCTCCACGAAATACTCTCTATTTTCCCACAAACGATTCACATAACTTTCATCTGTAGACACCATTTTAATGACTTCCAAAGCACCTGCTGCCAAACAAGGAGCCATTGGAGATGCTGTGAAAATGAAACTTCTGGCTTTTGGTCTAATGGAATCAATGAGCTCTTTTTTGCCAGCAACAAAACCGCCAGCAGAACCAAATGCCTTGGACAAAGAACCTGTTTCCACATGCACCAAATCCCTAACACCAAAATAATCCACAGTGCCACGACCCATAGGTCCCATAACTCCATCACCATGGGCATCATCCACCATAAACATAGCGTCATATTTCTTTGCAAGCTCTGCAATTTCTGGCAAAGGTGCCAAATCTCCATCCATGCTAAACACACCATCTGTGATGATGAGCTTCTTTCCTTCTACCGCTTCTTGCAAACGTGCTTCCAAAGATGCCATATCCTTATGGGCAAATACCTTTACCTTTGCACCTGACAATTTGCAACCATCAATGATACTACCATGATTCAGCTCATCACTATAAATGGTATCCCCTTTTCCAACCAAGCATGGAATGACACCTGTATTGGCAGACACACCACAATTGAACACAAGAGTTGCTTCCACTTCTTTGAACTTTGCAAGTGCTGCTTCCAACTCATCATGAACTGGGAAGTTTCCTACAATGTTTCGACTTGCAGTAGGTCCAACTCCATAGGCATCAATTGCTGCTTTTGCTGCTTCCATCACCTGTGGATGACTTGCTAGACCCAAGTAATTATTGGATGCCATATTGATGACTTCACGTCCATCCAACTGAATTTTACCACCTTGTTTGCTATATATAGTACGATACATATTGCCCTCCTATGATATACCATTGTTGTCAACTGATTTTAGTATAACAAAGGATACTTCCATATTCAACCATTAAAATCCAAGCAAAACCCCTGCACCATGAAAAATACAACAAAGGGCAATTCCAACTGCTGTTGGCAATATAAATGCTATTGCTATCCATTTCCAACTGCCTGTTTCTTTTTGGATGGTCAATAGTGTGGTTGCACATGGAAAGTGGTTCAAAGAAAATAAAATTGCACAACAAGCAGTCAGCCAAGTCCATCCATTTGCAATGAGAATTTCACCAGCTTGCATCAAACCATCTGCTTCAATGAGCATTCCTGTTTGGCAATAGAACATCAACAAAATGGGAATTACAATTTCATTTGCTGGCATACCCAATAAAAATGCTGCCAAAATAGCACCTGACAACCCCATAATACTACCTAGTGGTTGTAATAATTCTGTGAAATGATACAAAATGGTGGTATTGCCAATTGTGATGTTTTGCAACAACCAAATGATGGCACCAGCTGGTATTGCAACTGTAACTGCACGCCCCAATACAAAAATGGTTCGATCCAACAGACTACGCACCAAGATGGAACCGATTTTTGGTTTGCGATAAGGTGGCAATTCCAATACAAAGGAAGAAGGCATTCCAGACAAGATTCCTCGACTCAAACACCAAGAAACCAGCAATGTTGTTGCAACAGAACATCCAATCATCACCAAAACCCATACACCTGTCAAAAGCGGATTGCCACCTGATAAAAACAAGCCAGCCAACAAAATCAAAGTTGGAAAGCGTCCATTACAAGGTACAAAATTATTGGTCAAAATGGCTATCATACGTTCTCTTGGGGATTCGATGATGCGACAAGCCGTGACACCAGCTGCATTGCAACCAAAACCCATACACATACAAAGAGATTGTTTGCCATGTGCTCCTGCTTTTTGGAATACCCCATCCAAATGAAAGGCAATTCTTGGCAACAAACCAAAATCTTCCAATAACGTAAACAAAGGAAAGAAAATCGCCATTGGTGGCAACATGACTGCTATGACCCAACTGACCGTCAAATAGACACCATCTAGCAAGATTCCAGTCAACCAAACTGGTGTATTCCAAGTTGCAAATTGCTCTCGTAACACACCACCAAAAACAGTAAATCCTTCCATCAGCAAACTAGAAGGTACATTGGCTCCAGCTGCTGTGATATAAAACACCAAACCTAACAACAACATCATCAAAGGAATGCCTGTTTTTTTGGATAACACAAAACGATCTACTTTTTCTGTACTCCAATCTCCACGATTTTTAGGTTTCTTCACCACTGTATCTGCAATTTCCTTTGCCAACTTCAAAAAAACAAGGGCTCTTTCTTCCAAAAATTCATCTCCTGATGTCCCTTCTCTCTTTAAAATCTGCAAAGCGGTTTTTTGACGCAATTCCAGTTCCAAAATTTCCAACTCATCCCAATTGTTGTGACCCATGATACCTGCATAAAAGCTTTCTACACCTTCCAAGAGCAATCCAAAGAAGAAATCTGACTTCACATCTTTTGGCACCAAATGACCACACATTTCTTCCAAATATGCCAAGGTTTCTGGATAGGATTTGCAAACAGAAATTTCTTTGGTGGTAGACTCTGACTCCAATACTGCAACCATTTTTTCTTGTAATTCTTGCAATCCAATTCCTGAGCGTGCAACCAATGGCACCACTGGCACACCTGTCATTTCTTGCAAGACTCTGATATCAATTAAAATCTCTTTTTTCTTGGCTTCATCCACCAAATTCAGTGCAAACACCACCTTTTTACCCATTGCTGCAATTTGTAACCCCAGTGGTAAATTTCGCTCCAAAGAGGTTGCGTCCAACACCACCAATGTGAGATCGGGTTCTGCAAAGCAAAGAAAATCCTTGGCTTCTTTTTCTTCTGCTGATTCTGAAAACAAAGAGTAAATTCCAGCCAAATCATATAATTCCACATGGTAGTCTTCCAATTCAAATTCACCCATTGCATTGCCCACTGTTTTACCAGACCAATTGCCTGTGTGTTGTTTCAAACCTGTCAAAGCATTGAACACAGTGCTCTTTCCTGTATTGGGATTGCCTGCCAAAGCCACTTTAATTGTCTGGCTCATGTCATCTCCTCCTTTGCCAAAATCTGTTCGCCATCTTGTTTTCGCAAAGCAATCAAGCAATCTTTTACATAATAAATACGAGTGCTACCACCTCTATTTTCATACATGGGTACTATTTCGCTACCTTCAAAGAATCCTAAACCAAATAATCGCAATTTATTTTCACCCATCACACGTGACACAGCACATCTTTTTTGCACTTCGATTTCTGATAATTTACGCTCCACACTTCCACCTCCAAAAAGCTAGTTATTGTTACTATATTGGGATATTGTGGTGTTTGTGCTTGGCAGATGAAAGGATATTTTACATAATTATTCTAGCAACGTTACGGGCGCACACATAGGTACGCCCCTACAAAGAAATCTTGCATCATAAAAAAATCAACCTGCATCATTGACACAAGTTGATTCTAGTTTCATTTTGGTGGATGTTTGAAGGTTGCAACCCATTGATCGTAGCAATCTTCGCAAATATCCAGATTATCCTGTCTACCATCTTTGTTTGAGAAGTAACCCCATGTTTTTTCCAAGTGCAAACAATCGAATTTTGCATCATTTGTTACAATTTCTTTGCCACAGCAATTGCAAACCACCTTGGATACCACATCCACAACTTCTTGTTTCTTCATATATTCACGCATTTTGATTCCTCCAAAAATGTTTTATTTTCGATTCATACTTGCATTTTACCACAGTAAATTTCTTTTTTCTATAGGAAAACACACGCAAATGTGGTATCATATAACAAGTTATATGTTTGTAGAATAGATGGAGTGTTTTATGTGTGAATCCACAATTCCAACTGCATATTGTAGCCTTTGTCCCAGACATTGTAGCGTGAATCGTTCTTATGGTGAAATGGGATTTTGTAGGTCTTTGGACTTACCAAAAGTATCCCTTGTCAGCACCCATATGTGGGAAGAACCACCCATCAGTGGTACCAATGGCAGTGGCACTGTTTTCTTTGCAAATTGCAATTTGCGTTGTGTTTTCTGTCAAAATCATGACATTTCTGATAGTGGATATGGCTTGGAAATACCCATAGAACGTTTGGCAGAAATCTTCTTGGAGCAACAAGCAAAAGGACTCAACAACCTCAATTTGGTATCCCCTACACAATATGGAATACAAGTGCGTGAAGCCTTGATTTTAGCCAAAAACAATGGTCTTACTTTGCCAGTTGTGTACAACACCAATGGTTATGAATTCGTTGATTTCTTGCAATCATTGGAAGGTTTGGTGGATGTATATTTGCCAGATTTCAAGTATATGTCTTGTGATTTGGCTGGTGAATACTCAGGTGCTTCTGATTATCCAGAAAAGGTGAAGCTTGCCATTTTGGAAATGAAACGCCAACAACCAAAGGATGTTTTTGTAGATGGACTCCTAAAAAAAGGGATAATTGTACGTCATTTGGTGTTGCCCAATCACTACAAAGATAGCCTGCAAATTTTAGACTGGATTGTAGAAAATCTTGGTACAGAAGCATATGTTTCTTTGCTCAACCAGTATACCCCTATGCACAAAGCCAAGGAAATCCCTGCACTATCCAGACGTTTGACCACATTTGAATACCAAAAGGTAACAACTCATTTTTTGGATATTGGTCTGAAAAATGGTTTTATACAAAAAAGAAGTTCAGCAACATCTGATTATACACCTATCTTTGATTTGACAGGTGTAGCCAATTGCAAGAATCGTTGTGATGAAGAAGAAAATAGTATTTGATTTGAAAGGAGAATACAAATGGTTAGAAAAGAAATTGTTAAAGTAGTGGAAAATGCAAGAGGTGGCAATGGTAGTGTTGAGTTTCATCATTTCTTGATGGAAGAAGACTTGTTGGGTCATGCTTCTTTGTTTGCTCGTGTCATTGTAAGACCACACAGCAGCATTGGTTGGCATCAACACGTTGGCACAACAGAACCTTATGTAATCCTCAAAGGTGAAGGTGTGTTTACAGATAATGATGGTTCCAAAACAGTTGTAACTGCTGGCGATGTCTGTACCATCGAAGTGGGTCACTTCCATTCTCTTGAAAACAACACAGATGAAGATATGGAAATGATTGCTATTGTTTTGAACGATAGAGCTTAATTTACATAAACACTTGCCATCGATTTTGTCGGTGGCTTTTTTATTTGCTACATATAAAAAGAGCCGAATTCAGATTCGACTCTTTTTATATATATTTTCACATGCATCACATCAATATTTTTTCAAGAAATTACCAAACTTGGTGTATTGTCCAAGCCATGTCAAATCCACAGTGCCTGTAGGACCATTTCTTTGTTTGGCAATGATCAGCTCTGCTTGGTTTTTCTTTTCTGTATCTGGGAAATAATATTCATCTCGATACAAGAATGCAACCACATCCGCATCCTGCTCAATGGCACCAGATTCACGCAAGTCAGACAACATTGGTCTATGGTCAGCACGTTGTTCACAAGCTCTGGAAAGCTGTGACAAAGCAATAACAGGTGCTTCCATTTCACGTGCAATGGCCTTCAAAGAACGAGATATTTCAGAAATTTCTTGTTGTCTGGAATCGGTTCTACCATTACCACTCATCAATTGCAAGTAGTCAATGACAATCAAACCAAGACCCTTTTCTGCCTTCAAACGTCTACATTTGGAACGCACTTCCATAGGTGTAATCCCTGGTGTATCGTCAATGAAAATAGGTGCTTGTGACAAAGGTCCCATACCATGAATCAAATCTTCCCAATCGTTGTCATTGAGTTCACCAGTACGCATTTTTTGTGCATCCAACATAGCTTCTGAGCAAAGCATACGATTTACCAGCTGTTCACGACTCATTTCCAATGAGAATACTGCAACTGGAACATTGCTTCTGATGGCTGCATTTTGGATGATATTCAATGCAAAAGCAGTTTTTCCCATAGAAGGACGTGCTGCCAACAAAATCAAATCTGATTTTTGCAAGCCTGCTGTTTTGCCATCAAAATCCACAAAACCAGTAGGTACACCAGTCAGTTTCCCTTTGGACATGTAAATATCTTCAATTTTTTCAATGGAATCAATGGCAATGTCTCGAATATGATGAAATTCTTCTGAGTGTCTGCTGTGCATAATCTCAAAAATGCCTTTTTCTGCTTGATCCATAATCATATTGATGGATTCTTTGCCTTCATAACTCATTTGAGAAATTTCACCAGCTGTACGAATCAATCGACGCAAAACCGCTTTTTCTTCCACAATGCTGGCATAATGACGCACATTGACAGAACTACCCACAGAAGAAGAAATTCTTGCCAATGTTGGCACACCACCAATTTGTTCAAACACACCACGTTCTTCCAATTTGTTTTTGACGGTAATCAAATCAATTGGAGATGCTTGGCGATACAATTCATCTGCTGCTTCAAACACCATACGATAATCTGGTCTGTAGAAATCTTCACCAGTCAAAACTTCAAGTGCCAAAGAAGCCGCTTCTCGATCCAAAAACATAGAACCCAAAACCGCTTGCTCTGCCATTTCATCATGAGGTGGTACACCCCTTGTATATTCAGTTTGTTTTTGGATATCTTCCATGTTTTTACCTCGATTTTCTTATAATTCTACAACTTTTACAGTGATTTCTGCACTTACTTGAGGGTGCAATTTGATGGTTGCTGTTCTTTCACCAACCATTTTGATTGGATCCCCAATGGAAACTTTTTTCTTGTCAATTGGCAATTTGGTTTGTTCTACAATTGCATTTGCAACCTCTTTGTTTGTAATGGAACCAAACAATTTACCATTGCCACCTGTTTTCACCTTCATCACAACTTCCATTTTTTCCAAAGCTGCTGCCATTTCTTTTGCTTGATTCAACTCTTCTTGTTTTCTTTTTGCTTCGGATTTTTGTTTCAATTCATAGTCATTCAAGTTTGCTTTTGTAGCTTCTACAGCCAATTTTTTAGGCAAAAGGAAATTTTTTGCATAGCCTTCGCTTGCATTGATGAGTTCCCCTTTTTTACCAATACTTTTCACATCTTGCAATAAAATCATTTTCATTTTACATTTCCTCCTCAAAATACTCTTTTATGGCTTGACGAATTTTCGCCTTTACTTCATCTATCGTTTCATCTGGGAATTGTCCACCAGAAACCGTTAAGTGACCACCGCCACCCAAACGCTCCATAATACGTTGTACATTCACATCGCCAAAACTTCTGGCACTGACGTTGACTGTATTTCCAATTTTGCAACATACAAAGGAAGCATGAATGCCTGTTATGTTCATCAGTTCATCTGCTGTTTGTGCTGTTGCCACAATGATATTATCCACATCACATTCACATTCAGAAATGGCAATATTGCCTTGGAACACTTCCACCACTGCAATTGCATTTGCTTTTGCTTTATAGGTTTCCATATCCTCTTTGAACAACATACGCACACGAACTCCATCTGCACCATTGCGACGCAAATATGCACTGACTTCAAATGTAATTGCACCTGTTTTGATACCAAAATTCTTTGTATCCAAGGTGATACCAGACAAAAGAGCATCTGCTTCCATTGGAGACAATTTCACACGTTTGCCCATATATTGTATCATTTCTGTAATCAATTCTGAAGTAGAAGATGCATATGCTTCATGGTATACCAATACTGCACCTTCGATACCATCTGGACTTTTACGATGATGGTCAAATACAACCACTCGTTTTGCATGTTCCAATACTTCTGGACTTTCTACAATCCATTTTCTATGGGTATCCACAACAATCAGAAGGGTTTTGTCATCCATTGATTTGATGGCATCTTGTGGTTTGATGAGTGGTGTTTGGTGTGCCACATTGGAAGCTTGTACATTATCCCAAAGTTTACGAATACCACCACTGACTTCATTCATAACAATGCTACATTTTTTATCCATACCTCTTGCAATGGCACAAATACCCATACAAGAACCAATGCTATCCAAATCTGCATGTTTGTGACCCATAACCAAAATGCCTGAAGATTCTTCCATCAATTCCCACAGAGCATCTGCTTTTACACGAGCACGAATACGAGAATTTCTACCCACTTCTCCAGTTTTGCCACCAAAGAATGTATAATTTTCACCATCTTTGATGAGCACTTGATCGCCACCACGACCCAAAGCCAAGTCAATGGCTGCATTGGCATTTTTCATAGCTTCTTCCATAGATCCGCCACCGATACCAATACCCATACTCATGGTAACAGGTCTTTGTTCATTGCTGACACTGATTTCACGAATGACATTGGTGATTTCAAATTTGTGTTCCTTCATCACCAACATTTTTTCTTTGTTCATCAACGCAAAGTATCTATCTTTCTCCAATTTTCTGATGATACCACCAGATTCTTGGATGTTTTGTGTCAAAGTTCTTTCCAATAGAGCTGACAAAATAGGCAAAGAATTTCCATCCAAACCACCTGCAACTTCATCGTAATTATCCAAAACAATCATTGCCACAACAGGTTCTTGTCTTTCCAGTTTATCCTGCAAATGGTGTGTTTCTGTCACATCCAAAAGCGTCGCTGTTCTTGCCATACCAACAGCACCCGTTGGATCCACCACATCACAATTTTCAATACAGCCTTCAAAAATACGTTCACCAATGGTTACAAGTGAAGTTTCTTCTCCTGCCAATGTTTGACGCAACAATGAATCCAAAACAACATTTGCTTCTTCTTGATCTGCAAACAATGCCATGAATTTTTCATTGGACATCAACACATGACCACGCATATCCAAAACTGCATAGGGTACTGGTAAATTTTGTGGAATTTGAAAGTTTTGTTGCAACACATCTGTATCCAAAAAAGATGGCTTTTGCTCTTTGCCTTCTCCTTGAATCAATTGCATTTTTTTCATACCAAAATAAGCACCAAAAACAGTTCCAGCACCTACCACTGCACCAATCCCCAAGTATAAATTCATCATAAAACATCCGCAAATGATGAGAACAATGACCGCTATGACTACAATCCCATTGTCATTTTTTGTTCCATTTTTCATTAGGAAACCTCCTCTAAACAAGCTACATTATATTACTGAAAACCTTACTCAAAATATACACCATTCTTCCCAGTTTATCAGTTTCTTCTATAATGTTTTTTTATTGTACCACAAATCCCACCTACCTTCAAGAAATCCACAGAAATTGTTTGGGTTTTGTTGTAAAAACGAGATATACGCAAATAAAAAAGATGTTTTCGAAATTGCATTCAAAAGCATCTTTTGTTTGTATTCACTAAATTTTCATTGCTTCCTGCTGGAGGATAATATCCTCCCCTACAATAGCATGTTGATATTTTGTAGTATTACGTGATTATTTTTAAAACAGGGTATTTTTTCCGTTGTTCTATAATGAATCTTATATCATCTTCATATAAATTCCTTTTCAGTGTAAGCGGTCGATTCGTGAATCGCCCCTACAATGCAGTATTTTTGTTTGTGGTTATTTACAAAGGAAAATCATAAATGCTATGTCCTGTTTCCAAAACATTTCCTTCGATGGTCAGATACAATTCTGAAAGTCCATAACATTCTTTTACCGTTTGTGCAAAGCCTTCTATGTACATCAATTCTCCTGATGAACCATAGTGGCTAATGAAATCTGCAAATGCTTGGTTCAAGTCCATTGTCCCATTTGCAAAGGAAATCACTTGGATATCATCAGAAATACCACCTTGCAAAAGCCAAACATCCACCAAATCCTGTGCTGAAACCAAGGTTACAGGTGCCAATTTGATTTGCATATCCAACAATTGGTCATCTGGATAATATAGATTTGCCATGATTTCTATTGGTTCTGGTTTTTCTGCCACAATGGATTCTTCTACCTGAACTTCTTCCAATTCTTCTGGTGCAATTTCTTCTGCCAACTCTTCTACTACAGTTTCTTGTACTGTTTCTGTGGCAACTGGTGCTTCTTCCACTTCTTCAGAATCCACAGATGTAAGCACATTTTCACCAACTGCATTGCCAATGATATGTGCAATAAATGTCATTTTTGTTTGGGTAATGGTCACAATTCCATCTTCTGAAACCTCTGATTTCACATAGTATTCATATCCCAAGCCACCATATCGAACAGTGCCACTGACACCTTCTGTTCCACTTTGCACCAACAAAACCACAGGTTCTTTCAAAGATTTTGCGTTTTGCATATTGATGCCAAAAATACCACACCATGCGAATGCTACAATACAAAGTACAAACGTCAAAAATTTACCCATACCAATTCCTCCTGTCATTGTATATCCAAGGGGTATACCCATATATTTTGTCGATTCATTACAAAAAGTATACCCCCTGTGTATTCCTATCGTCAATGGATGCTCCAAAACTTTCCATCATTCTTAAGATTCTGTTCTTCTTCCATTTTCATTGTTCATAAACCAACTTTTGTGCTATACTCATCCTAATCAATAAAAAAAGGAGGTTTCATATGAATTTTGATATCGAAACAACAGTACCGATTTTAACCGTATTCATCCAAGGACTTTTGAGTTTCTTTTCTCCTTGTATTTTGCCATTGGTGCCTTTGTATATCAGTTATTTGGCTGGTGGCACTGGCATTCGTCAAGAAGATGGAAGCATTGTTTACCCTAAGAAAACAGTTCTCATCAACACCATTTTCTTTGTTTTGGGCATTAGCTTTGCCTTCTTTGCTTTGGGATTTGGATTCACTGCTTTGGGTCAATTTTTCAACACAAATCGTTTGATTTTGGCACGTTTCAGTGGTATTTTTATGATTTTCTTTGGTTTGTATTTGATGGGTGCTTTGGGCAAATCTGATTTTATGGACAAAGAACATCGTATTCCATTTCGTTTGAATGCTTTGGCTATGGGTCCTTTGCCTGCACTTTTGTTAGGCTTCACCTTTAGCTTTGCTTGGACACCTTGTGTAGGCCCCATTCTTGGCAGTGTGCTTTTGATGGCATCTTCTGCATCTTCTGCTACAACTGGATATTTGCTCATTGGTGTGTATACCCTTGGTTTTGTTTTACCATTTTTGGCAACCGGTGTTTTCACACAAAGCATCTTGCAATTCTTTAGAGCCAAACAAAACATTTTGCGATATAGCGTGAAAATTGGTGCTTTGCTTTTGGTTTTGATGGGGATTATGACTGCTACTGGTTTGATGAACAATTTGACTGGTTTCTTATCCACTGCTGATTTTGGTACTCCTACTGCAACAGAAGAAGAAGTTATTTCTGATGAAGAAGAAACCGTTATTGATGAAGAAACTATCACTACCGAAGATGCATCTACAGAAGAAGATATCACTGTTTTTATGGCACCTGATTTCACTTTGATAGATCAATATGGAACTGAACATACTTTGTCTGATTATGTTGGTAAAACTGTATTCTTAAATTTCTGGGCTACTTGGTGCCCACCTTGTCAAGGAGAAATGCCCTATATTGAAGAATTGTATGTCGATTATGGCTACAACGAAGAAGATGTGATTGTACTGGGTGTTGCAATGCCAAACTTTAGCAATGAAGGTGATGTGGCGTATATTACCGATTTTCTGGTAGATAATGGATATACTTTCCCTGTTGTCATGGATGAAACCGCTTCCACTGCTATGAATTACTATATCCAATCCTATCCCACAACCTTTATGATTGCAGCAGATGGCAGTATTTTTGGATATGTACCTGGTGCATTGACCAAGGATATTATGGTGAGTATTGTTGAGCAAACCAAAGAAGCAAACTAAAGAAATTTTATATAATGTGTAGTGAAGCAGGAAAATCAGTGTGCTAATTTTAGTCTTTAATTTATTCAAATATTAGAGCCTTTTAGACCTTACTTTTCAACAGTGAAAGTCAGAAATATAGTGGCTTGATTTATACTATTAGACCGTGAGTGACAAGCCACTCACCTCTTAATTACTGATTCAAAACCTAAAGTAAAAATGATGTTTGTAGGGGATGGCGTCCTCGACATCCCGTTATAAATTGCCATAAACTCAAGTATGCAGTTGTAGGGTTGATTCATGAATCAACCGTCGTACTACAGATTATAATCATTTGGTAAATAAAAAAGTCCCTCCTCTATTCATTTTGAGGAAGGACTTATTCTATGTAAATCAATTTTCAAATCCATTGCGGTTAGGTCAATATCCAACCTTACAAATTTTATTTTTTATCTTTCTTCTTACTTTTTTTATCTTTTTTCTTATCTTTCTTATCTTTTTTATCTTTCTTTTTGTCCTTCTCGTCTTTCTTATCTTTTGTTTCTATTGGATCGAAAATGCAATATTTGCACTTACCACAATTGAACCCTTTTTTACAACTCATAAATTCTTTTATCCCCGTAAATACTTTCCCAATCGTTATTAAAGGCATCCACAGCATCCAAAATAGTTGCTTGTTTCAATGCTGCCACCATAATATCAGGTTGCAAAGTTGCTGCTTGTGCACCAGCCATAAACGCTTTATCGATTTGACCTGCATTTTTGAAACTTGCTGCCAACACTTTTGTGGAATAGCCATACATGTCAATCATATCTGCAAATGCTGCAATGGCATCTTCTGGGTCTACGTTCATATTTTCCATTCTATTGTAGTATGGAGCAATGTAATCTGCGCCAGCTTCCATAGCCAAGAAACCTTGTGCTTTGCTATAAATTGCAGTTGCTGTTACGTTGTTGCCACGAGCTTTCAAAGCTTTGATGACTTGGATACCAGCCAATGTTACAGGCACTTTGATGTACACTTCTTTGTCCACTTTTTCCAATATGGTATCTGCATCTTTCATCATACCATCAAAATCCAATGCAGTTACTTGGATGTGCAAGCTTTGTTCAAAACCAATGATGGAACGAATTTCTTTCATATGTGCAAAAAAGTCGATTTTGCCTTCATTTTTTACGATTGAAGGGTTGGATGTTACGCCTGTGATAGGGAAAATTTCTGTGTACTTTTTGATTTCTTCCAAGTTTGCTGTGTCCAATAAATATTGCATTTGATTTCCTCCTTAAATGTATGTGTATGATGTTTGTTTTTAGATTCTTCGTCACTGTGTTCCTCTGAATGACAGAGCATAAACAGAGTGTTTGTTGGTTTTTGACATTATATTTTAGGTTACAACGCTCTAAGTCCTTCACCTTTCACCATTAGTTCTTAGTCTATTTCATGCTTTGGATAGGATAATGCCTACACTTTCCAAATATTCTGCTTCTTCTGTTGGAATTTGGTCATCTGTCACCACTTCATATACGCTATCCAATGGTAAAAATGATACTGTGCCTGCTTTGTCAAATTTTTCTGATTCCACCAACACATATGTTTTCTTTGCCGATGCAATCATAGTACGCAAAGTATCCAAACGCATAAGATCTGTGCCTGTAAAGCCTTGGTTTCTGGAATACCCATCAGCACCAACGAAGATTTTATCCACAGAAATGGTTTGAATTGCTGCTTTTGTAATAGGACCCACAAGTGCCTGTGTTTTAGGTTGCAAATTACCACCCAAAACAATGATATTGTGATTCGGATAATCTTTAATATAGGTTGCAATGTGCATACAGTTTGTGACAATGGTGAGATTTTCCTTTGTTTTCACCAATTCTTCAGCAAATATAGCACACGTAGAGCCAGATTCAATGATTACCGTTTCCCCATCTTCCACGCAGGATGCTGCCAATTTTGCAATCCGCAACTTTTCTTCATAATGAAACGCAAGTCTATAATTAATATCACCAGGATCGTTTAGGACTGCAAAACCACGGGTTCTCTTTAGGATTCCCTTTTCTGATAAATATTCCAAATCCTTACGAATTGTGACCTTTGATATATTGAGATGTTCTGCCAACACAGATACCTCTGTTTTTCCATGTTCACTGACATAAGCAATCAAATTTGTTTGACGTGGATTCATAAAACACCTCCTATTTCTTTCTAAACAAATCTTACCACAAGTTTCTTTTAAAGTCAAGTTAAGTTTCGTACGAAATTAAAATTACTTTTGTATCTTTACTTTTTGAAGTATCTGTGGTATGATGTAAGCAAAATATGGTGACGGAACAACACAGGGGTTGTTCCCTACAGGGTGAATCAATCAAGTCAATCACACAAAAGGAGAATACTTATGGCAAAATATTTAATTGCACACGATTTGGGTACTTCTGGCAACAAAGCTTCCTTATTTTCCACAGATGGTGTTTTGGTGAACAGTCATACAGAAGCATATGATGTTCATTTCTACAACAACAATTGGGCAGAACAAAATCCTGAAGATTGGTGGAATGCAGTGAAAATTGCAACACACAAAATTTTAGAAGGTATCGATCCTGCTGATGTTTTGGCAATGTCCTTCTCTGCACAAATGCAAGCCTGTGTTGTGGTGGATGCAGAAGGTACTCCACTTCGTCAAGCTATGATTTGGGCAGATATGCGTGCACAAGAACAAGCGGATCGTTTAGAAGCAAAACTTGGTTTCGATAAGATTTATGATGTGACCGGTCATAGAATCAGCCCTAGTTATAGTATTGAAAAGCTCATGTGGATCAAAGATTACGAGCCTGAAATTTACAATGCTACCTATAAAATGCTTCTTGCAAAGGATTATGTCATCTGCAAATTGACTGGTGAATTTGTCACAGACCATTCAGAAGCATCTGGTACAAATGCCTTGGATTTGGAAAATCTTTGTTGGTCTAAAGAAATTTTGGATGCTGCTGAAATTGATATGGATAAAATGCCTGAACTTCACAAATCCATTGATATCATTGGTAAAATGAAGGAATCTGCTGCCAAAGAACTTGGTCTTTCTACCGATGTTGCCATTGTTTGTGGTGGTGGTGATGGTCCTTGTTCTGCTCTTGGTGCTGGATGTACAGAAGTTGGTCAAATGTTCCTATCACTTGGTACTTCTGCTTTCATCGGTGGTTCCACACCAAAGAAATTCAGTGATCCAGACAAAGTGGTGTTCTGTTTTGCACATGTCATTCCAGACCAATATATGCCATGTGGCACCATGCAATCTGCTGGTAGCTCCTATGTCTATATCAAAGACGCTTTGTGCCAAGAAGAAATCAAACTTGCCAAAGAATTGGGTACTTCCCCTTATGAATTGATGAACAAATTGTTGGATGCATCTCCTGTAGGTGCAAAAGGATTGCTGTTCCTTCCTTATTTGCTTGGAGAACGTAGCCCTAGATGGAATCCTGATACTTCTGGTAGTTTCCTTGGTATCAAAATGATTCATGAAAAATGTGATTATGTGCGTTCTGTTTTGGAAGGTGTTGCCATGAATTTGGATTTGATTTTAGCAGCTTACAGAAAACAAATGGATGTGAAAGAATTGATTTTGACTGGTGGTGGCGCAAAAGGTGATACTTACATGCAAATTTTGGCAGATACCATGAATGCAACTTTGCATCGTTTGAATCATGTGGATATTGCAACTTCCATTGCTGCTGCTATGATTGCTGGTGTTGGTGTTGGTGTATTTGATGATTTCTCTGAAATTTCCAAATTCATCCAAGTAGAAAAAGACGTAGTTCCCATTCCAGAAAACCAAGTGGTTTATGATAAAATCAAACCTGTTTTTGACAAAGCATATGGTTGTTTGGAACCATTGTTTGTGGATATGAAACAAGAGTAATCTCATAAATTCTCACAGAAAAAGGACGCATACTCATCAGGTATACGTCCTCTTCCTATTTTATAAACAACATTTACTCCCCAGTAAATATCATGTATCTAAAGCAATTATTTCATTTCAATCAATTCAATGATTGCGCCATCTTTTTTCACAAAGCACAAATAGCAATCGCCATTGTCCATTTTTGGAACAATTACGCTATCAGACAATTCCACATATTTTTCAATGGAATCCACTTTTGCTGCCACATGCACATCATAATGCATTTCTTCTGGGAAAATGGAATTTGGCAAAAATCTTACATATTCCATTGCAAATGGGCTAAGCTCAGGTACAGTTACATAAATGCCAGCACCTTCTACAAACACTTCGCCTTCTTTTTCTTGTGTAGTTGGAATGCCAATGTGTACGATTTCAAACATAATGATTTCCTCCTAAATTAAAATAGTCTTTGTTTTTAGCATCGCAGATTCAACTCCACAGACGGAATTTAGTTCCGTCGAGGACAAAAGTGATTTCTAGGTGCTTTGTAAAAGCACTTGTACGAGGAAATCATCTTTTTTACCACTGCTTACAACTCAAAATCCTGATTTTGAGTTGGCGTGTCAATCTTTTGACACGCTGTTTTTGATGTCCAAGAATAATTCATATGCTTCTTTTGCTGTGTATTGTTCGTGTACAATTTTGCCAATTGCAGTTGCCATACCAATTGGTGATTCACTTTGGAAGATATTTCTTCCCATATCTACCCCACGAGCACCATCGCTGATTCCACGATATGCCATTTCCAAAGCATCCAATTCTGGTACTTTTTTACCACCAGCGATGACAATTGGTACAGGACAAGCTGCAACAATTTTTTCAAATCCTTCACAATAATAGGTTTTGATGGTATGTGCACCCAATTCTGCAAGCATACGAGTTGCCAACATGAAATATTGATTGGTTCTTGCCATTTCTTTGCCAACAGCTGTAACTGCCATAACAGGAACACCATACTTTTCACCTGCATCCACTGCTCTACAAAGAACTTCCAAAGACCTGGCTTCTCCAGCACCACCAACAAAACATTGCATTGCGATACAGTCTGCATTCATACGAAGTGCATCTTCCATATCCAAGCCAAAACCAACACCTGTGCTCATATCGTCAAACAATACAGAGCTATCATGTGTAGCACGCAAGCAAATCCCTTTATTTGTGATGGGGTTGATGCAACTTCTCAGTGCTCCACGAGTTCCCATCAACACATCCACTTGTTCCACCAAAGGATCAATTGCCAAGTCCAAACGTTCCAAACCAGCTGTTGCACCCATGATATATCCATGGTCAAAAGCAAGCATTACCGTATTGCCTGTTTTTGGATTGAACAACTTAGAAAATCTATTTTTCATACCCCAGCCAGTGTGGTTCATGCCTTTTACATAAAATCCATTTGCTGCAACAGGAGTATCCAAGTGGTATTCCTTTGCAATTTTATTGCCTTCTGCATCTGCCATTTTTGTTCTCCTTTATCTCAATTCTTATTTATTGAATGCAAATGTTTTTGCAGGTGTATTCCAGTAAGCCAAAATTTCGTCATCCCATTTTGCCATATTGAGTTGGAAACCAGCTTGTTCTTGTACAGTCAAGATATTGCCAGCCATGTTTGCCACAACTTCCATGCCCAAACCTTCCAAGTATGCAACACAATCATTCAACAAAATGAATTGTTCCATCAAAGTGGTTGCGCCACTACCATTGATCATAACGAATACTTTATCACCTTTTACCAAAGGAATGTCTTTCACCAAAGCATTTGCCATGATTTCGATGGTTTCTTTTGCAGTTTTCATAGGTTGACGACCACCGCCACCTTCACCATGTTGACCCATACCGATTTCCATATCTTCATCACCCAAATCGCCAAAAGGTGCACCATTTGCTGGATGTGTTGCACAACGTGCTGCAACTGCGATGGTAGCCATAGAATCTGCATATTTTTGAGCCAATCCAGAAACTTCTTCCAAGGATTTGCCTGCTTTTGCTGCTGCTGCTGCAATATGGTAAAGAGGAACTGCGCCACCCAAACCACGTCTGTCATCTCCATTTTCACGAGTTGCATTGGAAATATCTTCTTGTGTCACAACTTTTTTTACATTGAGACCAGCTTTTTGACACAATTTCATGGTCATGCTACCTGTAAGCATATCGCCTGCATGGTTCAAAACCAAAAGCAAAACGCCATGGCCTTTATCTGCCAATTTCACTGCTTCAAACACGATTTGAGGATTTGGAGCTGCGAAAATATCACCAGCTACAGCGATATCCAACATACCATCGCCAACGAAACCAGAAACTGCTGGTTCATGACCTGTACCACCAAATGCAACAATTGTCACTCGGTCAGCATCTGCCAAAGTTTTGGAAACCACCATGTTTTCTGCAACCAAATCAATGCAATCAGCTGCTGCCAATGCATAACCTTGCAAAAGTTCTTTTGTCAAATCTGCTGGATCGTTGATGAATTTTTTCATTTTCATAATAAAGTTCTCCTCTCAAATATGTACGTTTTTATATGCTTTTTTCAGATTCTTCGTCGTTTTACGGTCGGACACATATGTCACCCCTACAAGCATGACCAGTATAATGGCATTTTTTATTGCAATCCTTTATTGAGTCCAACAAAGAAATATTTCATGGAAACTGCACCTGCATCTGGTGTGCCAATGGTTTGTTCTTTGTAGCTCTTTGCACGTCCAAATTTGGAAACAAAGTTTTTGCTATTTTCAGCACCTGCTTCTGCTCCTTTGGTACCTGCTTCTAAAATCTCTTTGATATCGCCTTCTGCATTTTGGATGGCTTCCACTGCTGGAATCAAGGTATCCATCATGGTTTTATCGCCAACTTTTGCTTTGGAAAGTTCTGCCAAAGTTTCATATCCTTGTTTGAAAATTTCTTTGAATTCTGCTGCATCCACATCAGTTTTGTCAGGTGCGCCAACACTCATACCATCAAACAATGTGCTCCAAAGTGGTACTGCACTGCCACCATTGATCATCATAACGCTCATGGAAACATCATCCAAGAATGCTTTGAAGGTTTGTGTATCATTTGGTTCGCCCATATCGCTTTTGATACGATTCATTACCTTTTTCATAGTCAAACCGTGGTCTGCATCTCCAAATTTGGAATCGATATCTGTTAACTCCACTTCCGCTGCAATGATTTCATCTGCTGCAGAAACAATCATTGTCATAAATTCTTTTATATTGAGCATAATGTCCCTCCTCAATTACATTTGTAACATTTGCACTTAAATCTAAGAATAATTTATCATTTGTAACTCACAATGTCAATGAACATCCATAAAAATATCCCCAAACCATACAGATTTGGAGATTTTAACAAGTTTTTTATTGAATTTTTGTATCTTTTTACTATGTTTCAGATTAGAAAAGTTACATACGTAACTCAACTTTCCAATGAATTCAAAACTTCTCTTGCAGTGCGTTCTGGCAAAATGATTTTTGTAAAACATCTGGTACGCAAGCTACCAACAACTGCTTTCACATCCACCATATCGGAACAAATGGCAACCATATTCTTTGCACATTGCAAGTCAAACAACTCTGCTTGTACCATATTATCTTCTTCTGGCATAATGAAATTGCCATGGATATCATAATAATGTGCCAAGAAGCGTCCAACTGCATTCTTTTGCACCAATTTCTTGCCAAAACGAATGGAAGTTGCAAAGTCTGGTGCTGAATACAAACCAGAAATATTGACCCAAGCCACATCCATTTCATGCCACAGCTCACGCACTGTTTCAAACAATTCGGTTGCTGTATACAAATCCTTTTCTTCCTTGGAACCAAGCAAAGCTGGCAAATATAGGTATGTGGATTTCATGCCAAGACGCTCTGCCATACTACGCACCAATTCATTGGTATGATAGCTGCGATAAGTTGCCTTGAAGCCACCAATCAATGGATACATTTCTCCTTGGAACTGCATCGCTTCCTTTTTCTCCAAAGCATCTGCAATCATACCTAGAGTAGAGCCACAACCGACTCCGATTTTATAGGTTTCCCCTTTTTCTAGCATTCCACAAATTGCAGTTGCATATTTTTCTGAAATCGCCACTGCGTCACTGCCTATTGTTTCCAATAAAATCACATCTTGCAAGTGGAATTCTTCCATCAAACGTTCTGCCAAAATCTGATTCGCACTTTTGGTTTCATGTATGGTGATGGTCACAATGCCCAAATCTCTGGCTTCTTGCAACAATTTGGATACCATTGGTCTGGAAACGCCAATTTGCTCTGCAATTTCTTTTTGACCCATATTCTTTTCATAGTACATTTTTGCCACATCTGTCAATCTGGCTCTCTTTTTTTCTTCAATTAACATCATAACGCCTCTATCTTTCATTGCCTCAGCATCTTTTCCTGTATATTTTATCTTATTTTTTTGCATAAGTCAACGAAAAACTATCATTTGTAACCAAAAACACATTTGTCTTTTCATTTGTGCACATATGGAACCAAAAAAACAGATGATGCCGAAGCACCACCTGCTTTGATTTATGTATCTTATTTTACAAATTTTTCAACAATCTTAGCTTGTGCTTTGAAATCTGCTTTCAAGCTTTGATATACTTGACGATATGTTTTGTAGTATTCATCATACATAGCAACATTTTCTGGAATTGGTTCTGTCACTGTTTCAATTTTGAGGATAGCTTCACTAGCTTCTTCCAAAGATGCAAAGCGACCAGCACCAACAGCTGCCATCATTGCTGCACCAGCTGCAGGACCTTCTTCCATGTTCATGGTTACAACTTTTGCATTGTAGATATCTGCTTGGATTTGTCTCCACAAAGCACTCTTAGCGCCACCACCCATAGCACGAATTTCTGTAATTTCCAAGCCAACGGATTCACGCATAATTTCTACTGTATCACGCAAGGAGAATGTAACACCTTCCATGACAGCACGACACATTTCACCAAGACCGGAACGATAGCTGAGACCAAAGAATACGCCACGAGCATCAGGGTCAACATGAGGTGTGCCTTCACCATTGAGATATGGCAAGAAGCAAAGACCTTCAGAACCAACAGGAGCTTTTTCTGCAAGACTTGTCATGTAATCGTATACATCTTTACCTTCTGCTGCCAAAGCTTCTTTTTTGTCTGCAAACAAAGTATCTCTCATCCATTTGAAGGAACCGCCAGCACCAAGGGTACAACCCAAGAAGCAATATTTGCCTGGCAAAGAGTGACAAAGGCTATACATACCTTGTTGGTTTTCATCTTTGAAAGGAACATCACAGCAACCGAATACAACGCCAGATGTACCAATTGTGGAAGCCACAACACCACTTTTTACAACACCACTACCGATACCGCCAGCAGGTTGGTCACCACCACCAGCAACAACAGGAATACCCGCTTTCATACCCCAAAGAGCTGCAACATCTTCTTTCAAATAACCACCAATTTCTTGACTTTCCAAAACTTTTTCTGGAACGATTGCTTTGGACAATCCTGTTACTTCAAACATACGATCAGACCATGTTCTGGTTTTGAGATCCAACAAGAATGTCAAGGACGCATCTGTAACTTCTGTGGTAGCTTCGCCTGTCATCATATAACGAAGATAGTCTTTTGTGAACAAAATTGTATGGATTTTTGCAAAATCTTCAGGTTTGTTTTTTTCGAGCCACATGAGTTTTGGAACCCAATAGCTAGGCAAGCAGTAGGAACCTGTGATTTCCAACATTTCTGCGTGATCCATCTTTGCATTCATTTCATCTGCTTCTGCACCACAACGTTGATCCATCCAGATCATACAATTGCCAATTGGATCCATGTTTGCATCCATCAAAGTAGTTCCTTGCATTTGACCAGAGAAACCAATTGCTTCGATTTCCATACCCACGCCACTACTTGCAGCTGCTTTTTTTGCTGCTTCGCTACATGCATGCCACCAGTCCAAAGGATTTTGTTCCACCCAATTTGGTTTTGGTGTAATCAAGTTACATTCACAATATCCAGTACCCAAAATTTTGCCAGTGTCATCCAAGACAATTGCTTTGATACCACTTGTGCCAGAATCAATACCCATAAAATAACTCATTTTATTCACTCCTTGTCCCTATATTGTGATACTTTTCCAATTTTATCAACTTAACATCCATTTTACAGTACATAATTCTCTTTTGCAACAATATCACAACAGTTTCTTTGGACATATTGACATAATTTTCTGCACAATTTATCAATTATTTGGAAAGAAATTTGCATCACACATAAAATGGTTTGCAATTTAAGGGGAATCCAATGAAAAAATGGACTGCATTTGCAATCCATTCAAACGAGTCGATGTGGGCATCAACCCCTACGTGATTGTATGAAACCACTTTATCTTTTGATGAGTACGTAATCCAAACCAGAAATATCAGTATTGATAATCAACCCTTCTGGTACATTCATTTCTTCTAGCAAAGCTTCCATTGCATCAAATGTGCCTACATCGAAGCAGAAATGAGCATCGCTATTCACAATCATTTTTGCACCATATTCCACACATTTGGAAATAAGCAATTTGATATTTTCCAAGCCATTTTTACGAGCAGATAGTGGATGCAAAGAAGAATTGTTGAGCTCCAAAATAGTGTCTGTACGCACTGCTGCTTGCACCACTTGGTCATAATCAATGGGGTATCTGGAATCATCTGGATGTCCAATGATTTTGATGATTGGGTTTTCCATTGCACCAATCAAAGCACGTGTATTTTCTTCCACAGTGCCATAAGGAATACAATGGGAATGCATACTGGCAATCATATAATCCACCTTGGAGCAAATCAATTCACTACAATCGATATTTCCATCATAATCAATGATATTGGCTTCCACGCCACACAAAATACGTATACCGTCAATTTCTTTTGGAATCACCTTAAAGTTGATGAAGTACATTTCGGAAACGGTGCCTGGCATTGCTGGTGCATGTTCGCTGACACCATAAGCCAAAAGCCCTTGTTGTTTGCCACAATTGATGTTTTCCATCAAAGTACAGTATGCATGTCCACTTTCTGTGGTATGTGTATGTAAATCAAATAGTAATTTCATTTTGTCTCCTTTTTCAAATAGATGGTATCGCCAATTGCAAAATCCGCCAACACATCGCTATACACTGTGAAGAAATCACTGTCACATTCCACCTTGTAGTGAATTTCACGTCCATTGTATTGTTTATTGGTTATGACACCAACAATTCCATCTTTTGTATTGTTCATAGTGAAATCTTCTGGTCTAACAGGATATACATTTGCTTCTTTGAAACAGACTGGCAATCCTGCACCATCATATTTTGTAACACCATCGTAAGCTGTGAAATCATCACCGTTATAGGTTCCCTTAACCAAATTGCATTTGCTGACAAAGGTTGCTGCAAATATGGTTTGTGGTTGTTCATAAATTTCTTTTGGTGTACCCATTTGCTCAATTTTACCATCTTTCATAATGATGATACGATCTGCCATGGATAGCGCTTCACTTTGGTCATGGGTTACATAGATAATTGTGGATTTTGTCATGGTATGAATGTCTTTGATTTCTTTTCTCATGCTGATTTTGAGCTCTGCATCCAAAGCAGAAAGTGGTTCATCCATCAGCAACAATTTTGGTTTGGAAACAATAGCACGTGCCAAAGAAACCCTTTGTTTTTGTCCACCAGACAACTCTCCTGGCAAACGAGTTTGTAATTTTTCCAATCCTGTGCTACGAATCGCTTCATCCACCATTGCTTTCTTTTCATCAGCAGACAAATGACTTTGACGTTTGCTTTGGAGTGGATATTCAATATGTTCACGCACTGTCATATGTGGCCACAAAGCAAAAGATTGGAATACCATGGACAAATCCCTTGCATTGACTGGCATATGGAATTTGTTTCTGGTAAACACTTCGTCACCAGACAATACAGTGCCTCTTGTTGCATGAATGAAACCCGCAATGATACGCAACAATG
Source organism: Chakrabartyella piscis (assembly GCA_030067835.1). GTDB lineage: Bacteria > Bacillota > Clostridia > Lachnospirales > Anaerotignaceae > Chakrabartyella > Chakrabartyella piscis. Next base: position 1,074,704 of record CP092441.1, on the reverse strand, counting down.
TTGTTTTGCCACAACCAGATGGTCCTAAAATCGCAATGAATTCACCATCTTGGATTTCCACAGAAATATCATCCACAGCTGTTGCGGTATCGTATATTTGAGATACTTCTTTTATCAATAAACTCATTTTCTACTCCTTTGTCTATTCACCAAATGGGATACTATATAGGCTGCCAATATGGACAATACCATGACAGAACTGAGTGCAATGGAAGAATTGTATGCACCACCTTGTTGCAATGCAAATATGGTCAAACCAATGGTCTTGGAGCCTGCTGCTGCTAAAATTGAGGACAAACTAAGCTCTGTCATAGCACCAATGAAAATCAAGAAACTACTTGCCAATACTTGTTTGGTCAACAAAGGAATCAAAATACGAATCCACATTTTCAATTTATTCATACCACAAACCATAGAAGCTTCTTCCAAGGATTCTTCTACAGATGACACTGCAACCACACTACCTTTGACTTGCAAAATCAAGTATCTGGTTACATATGCAATCAACAAAATACGACTGGTTCCATAGATGTTTGGAATGAGTGCCCAATGGAAGATCATACTGAGAGCCACAACAATTCCTGGAACTGCATAGGTAAATGCAATGCCTTGTTCAATGAAACGAATGGTTTTGCCATCATGACGCACCTTCATATAAGCAACTGCTGTACCTACAATGATACAGATGATACAAGCAGAAATTGCCAAGGTCAAACTGTTGATGACAGATGTACGCACACCTGCATTTGTGAATACGTATTCGTAATTGGACAATGTGAAGTTATCGAAGAAAGTATCTCCATATCCATCTTGTACACTGGACATCAACATGGTGACAAGTGGTGCCACATTCACCAAAAGCAAAATACCCAAAACCAAAGTTTGCACAAACCATCTAAATGGCCCCAAGTAAATACGCACAGAATAATCTTCTTTGACACTTTCCATTGCACTGGATTTTCTGACAAATTTTGTTTGCAATACAGTTCCTGACAATGCAATCACAGAAAGCATGACAGACAATGCTGCTGCCAAGTTGAAGGAAGAAGGTCCAAATCCAATGACCTTTTCATAGATATAGGTACTGAGAACTGGAATACCTGCTGAAGTACCTAAGAATGCTGGTACAGAGAAGTTATCAATGGAGCCTAAAAATGCCAAGATACCACCACCAATGATGGATGGAATTGCTTGTTTCAAATTGATTTTGAACATGGTATTGGCAACACTATAACCAGATGTCAAAGATGCAAATTCCAAATCCCTTGGAATCTTACGCAATGTGTTGATGGTCATTAAATATACAATGGGAATGCCACAAATTGACAATGCCAACACAATCCCCCACATGGAATATACATTCAACGCTTCCAAGCCTTTTGATGTGATATATGCATTCAATGAGCCTTTTCTGGAGAATACAGTGCTCCAAGAAAGTGTGATGATATAAGAAGGTATGACTGTTGGACAGATGGTCAATACCTCGATGAGTTTTTTGTATTGTACATCTGTATAGGCAACAATATAAGCGATGCTTGCACCAAATATAGTTGCAAACAATGTAGACAATACTGAAATTTGCAATGTGTTTTTGATTGCCAAGATGGTTCTTTCTTGTTGAAATAAAGTGATGTAATTATCAAATCCTAGTTGGTCGCCTACTTGAAAACTCATATAGAGTAGACGAGCCAAAGGCATAATAAACACGAAGATTATTATGCCAAGAAACAGAGTAATACCAAACAAGTTGAATTGCAAGATTTTCGAAGATATTTTTTTGTCAGAATCGCCATAAAACGCAGGTGATATCGGAAATATCATCGAGTATTTCTGGCAATTTTGACGGGAAAATAGGTCGTAAAGATTGTGATTTAGACTTGTTCGGTGTTGCTCCCATACTTTTTTTATGTTCTTCATATTATTCTGACCCATTCCTGTTCGTAACGATTATCGTAATAATTAACCGAAGATTTTTGCAAATTCTTCTTTATCCGCTTCTCTAGTTTCCACCAATGTTGCTGTATCGTATGTCAAATTTTCAAGTTCATCAGCTGTTTTGAAACCTTCTGGAGCTGCAACACCTTGTCTAATTGGTGTATAACCAATTTCTGCTGTCACTTCTTGACCAAAATCAGACAAAATGAAATCTACAAACAATTTAGCCAATTCTTCATTTTGTGTACCATTTACGATTGCAATTGGTTCTGTTACACTCAAGGAACCTTCTGTTGGGTAAATGAATTCCACTGGTGCACCTTTGAGTTGTTCACGAATTGCCATATATTCAATGATGATACCAGCACCTTTTTCACCGCTCAAAACAGCAGTTTGTACTGTACCATTTCCTTGACCAACTGTAATGCCATTGTCTTTCAATGCATTGAAGTAGTCCCAACCAAAACCATCTGTTCTAAGCAATACACCCAAGTTGTATGCTGCTGCGCCAGAGTACAATGGACTTGGCATAATCACTTCATTTGCCAATTCTGGTTTTGTCAAGTCTGCCAAGCATGTAATTTCCACTTCATCCAAGTTGATGACATCTGTATTCACCATGATACCTGTAGAAACGATTTTTGTACCTGTATATGTGTTGTCTACATCGTAGTATGTTGGGTCAATGCCATCCAATTCAGGGGATGCATAGCTCATCAACAAGTCTTCTGCTTTCAATGTTTCAAATGTAGCATCATCAGAAACCAAAACGATATCTGCTTGTACACTATTCACTTGTTTTTCTGCCAAAATTTTGCTGACCACTTCTTCTGTACCACTTCTGAATACATTCACTGTAACATCTGGGTACAATTCATTAAAAGCTGCAATCAATGCTTGTGCATCTGCTTCTGGTTGAGATGTGTACAATGTCACTGCACCTTTGTAGGATACTTCTTCTACAACTTCTGTTGCTTCTGCTGTTGTTGCTGCTGGTGCTGCTGCTTCACTAGACCCACAACCAACTGCGGAAAACATCATAGTTGCTGCCAACGCCATTGGTACCATTTTCTTCAAGGCAACACTATGCAACTGTAATTGCAAAGTTTGTGTAGGTATTTTTTTGTCATTGCTGCCAAAAAACGGAGATGATATCGGAAATATCATTGAGTATTTTTGGTGGAGATGACGAGAAAATAGACCGCAAAGGTTGTGATAGAGAGTTGTGTAGTTTTGACTTAGCATAGTGTTTCTTCCTCCAATTTTTCAATAAATTCTATAGTTTCTTTGAGTAATGTATATTCCAAACCTGTGTCCAACCCTTCCACACTCAGTGGAATGTCATAAGACAATAGTTTCGGTATCAATGTTTTGAAATCATAATCACCATCAAACAATGGTGTATGCAATTTGGTTCCTATTTTATTGCTGATGTGAATTTTGGAAATGTTCTGGATGTTTTCCAAATAAGCAAATATTTCAGCTTCATCGGTACAATGTGCAGTGTCTAGTGTATATTCCAATTCCTCATACAAATCACCAACCACTTGTTGCAATTCCACATCAGATGTGATGATTTCTTTTGGAATCTTTTCCATAATTTCCAAAGAAAGTACAATGCCACGTTCTCTTGCATATAGGTGCAACTCTTTGATGCCTTCATATGCGTATTGGTATATATTGGGATCTAGGTTGTTGACTGTTTGTCTTGGTGGATGTACTGTAATTTCCTTTGCACCAATCAAAGCAGCCAAATCAATGCTTTTTTTCACTTCTTTTATGGAAGATTTGCGAATCCCTTCATTTAAAGAAGCAAAGTTCAAATCCCAACTTTTGCTATGTACCACTGTTGTAATGCCCTGTGCTTTTGCATATGTTCGATATGTTTTCAAGTCCAAATCGAATTGTGCCATTTGTTCTGCCCAAAGCTCTACATTTTGAATCCCATATTGTTTCCATGTTGCAAACAATTCTTCTAAGCTACAACCCCATAGCAATGTAGAAGAAAAATACATATCTTTTTTCATCATTCATATCCCTCATTTCTCAAATCATTCTAACAGTGCATTGTAAAATACATATGCTCCACATTTTAAAATGTATGTAAAATTTTGACAGATGTTGTAAATTTAATTTAACAAACGAATTGCAGGCATCAAAAAAGCAACCCCAAATCGAGGTTGCTCCAATTTTTGTAGATTTAAGATTCTTCGTCACTTCATTCCCCTGAATGACAATAGGAATACGAATTACATCATTTCCATAAAGTTCATAAGAGATGTTGCTACATCGCCACGAAGTGCTTCTTTTGTTGGTTCCAAAGTTTCGCCTGTGATGATACCATTTTCAACAGCCCAAACCATTGCTGTATATGCATATGCTGTAACATCAGATGCACCTGCATAATCAGACAAATCACCTGTTGTGGTCATATTCATACCCAAGAAGGTTGCATAACGATACAAGAATGCTGCAAATTGTTCTGTTGTAATTGCTGTGTTTGGTGCGAATTCTGTATCACTGATACCAGCAACAACACCTTCTGCTTTTGCCCAACGTACTGCTTCCAAGTAGTATTGGTCAGCTGCAACGTCAATAAATGGCATATCTGCATCCACCGGTTCGCTACCATGCAAACGATACAAGATTGCTGCAATCATACCACGTGTAATGGACATATCAGGACCAAATTCTGTATCAGAAATACCTGCCATAATGCCACTTTCGTATACATACAAAACGCCATCGAAACAATCATCGTTTACTGTTACATCTGTGAAAGCAAATTCCATTTCAGATGCTGCATAGTAGGAGAAATGGTTTGTTGTAAATGTAACAGTACCATTTGTTGCATCATATGTCACACCTGTCAAACGTGTCATTTCACCATCATCAGAAACATAGTATACAACCACTTCTTTGCTATCGTCAACTTTTGTATAAGGAACTGTAATGGTTGCTGTACCATCACCAAAGTTTGAAACTTTGTTTTCGCCAACATATACTGCCAAGTTGACCACCAAAGCATCTGCCAATTCTGCTTGTACGCTTTCTGGAAGTGTTTCAATTTCCACTTTTTCTGCAACAAGAGTCATAGCTTCTGTGTCATTTGCAACTGCATTGCTGATTTCTGTTACCGCTTCATTGTTGAAGGAAACTGTAATTTCAGATGTTTCCACTGTAATTGTGCTTTCATCTTGGCTTGCCACTTGGGAAACGATATCCATGGACAATGTTACAGAAGTTGCATCTTCATTTGTTGCGGTTGCCACCAATTCACCTGCTGTTGTTTCTTCAGATGTTGTGATGGTTGCACTGATTTCCACTTCATTTTCTGTATCTGCAATTGCATAAGATACTGTTTCTGTTACTTTACCAGATTCTGTTGTTTCTGTTGTTACTGTTTCTGTTGTGGTAACGCCAGCATTTTCTGTTACAGTTGTGCTGGTTTCCACAGTTGTTGTTTCTTCTGTTCCTGTTGTGCTATCTGTTGTTGTATCTGTTGTAGTATCTGTAGTTGTTTCTGTGGAGCTACTGGAGTTACTGGAAGAACCACCACCACTGGAGGAACCACCTGCAGAGAAGGATCTCCAAGATGCTGTCAATGTTGTGTCTTCTGTGAATACATCTCCACTTGTAACTGCCACATCACCAACATACCAACCTTGGAATACAGAACCAGATTTCACTGGTGTTGGAAGTGTGCCAACTGCTTCGCCTTTTGTAACATAAAGACCAGCTGTAGCAGTACCACCATTTGCATCCAATGTTACATACCACAAAACATCAGTTGTCATGTTTTCGAAAGCTGCAATTACTGCTACATACACAGGGTTCAAAGATGTTTCGTATTCTACTACAAATGCTTCCATAGCTGCATATTCATCTGCTGTCAAAGTTTCTTTGTTTGCAAATTTCACACGAATGTCATAGATTACAGCAGAAATTGTTTGTTCTGCAAATGCTGCCAAAAGTGCTGTTACTGTTGCATCATCTACAGTCAAGTTTTGTTGATTGCTGTATTCCGGGTTTCCTTTGTGCATAAAAAGCAAAGATGCACTGTGTGAATTGGAATCATCATAGTTGAAGTTACCCCAATTTTCTTCACTCAATTCTGCAATTGGCATTGTAATGTTGTCAAATGTACAATTGCTTGCTTCAACTGTCATATATGCCCAACCAGCTGCCAAAAGTGCTGTTCCATCATATCCATAGACATAAGCATTGGACATATGAATGTTATCCAAATACAAAGTGCCAGAATTTTCATCAGTTTTCACACCAACAATACCAGCAGCATGGTCATTGCCACGATTGCGATAGTTATCAATGGAAATGTTGCTGATTGTAGAGTCTACACCATCATATGTTTCTACAAAACCAAACAAAGAATGGATATTGCTTGTACCGTTAACCAATACATTTTCAAATTGCAAGTTTTCAATGGTTACACCACTCATAGAATCAAACAAACCATATACTGGAATAATCAAATTGCTGATGGTTGCATCATTTCCATCGATGGTACCTGTGAAGGTATCGTAAACACGTTTCCAAGAATACAAGTTGCGTGTTGCACCATCCGGAAGATTGCTATTGGATGTGACTGCTGGAGCACCTACTGTTGCATCAATATCACCTGTCAAAATATAATGTGCATCCAAATCGTGACGAATTGCATCCAATTTGTAAAGTGCATCAATTTCATAAGGAGATGCTTCTGTACCATCACCAATCATATCCGCTACAGTGATATCCAAATCTGTTTCTCCACTCATGCTACTTGTGTGATATACAAAACCACCTTCTTTGATGATTACAGAACCAGCACCAGAAACACCAGTTGCCACACCAGAAACAGTTGCACTAGGTGTATTTCCGCTATCTGCTGTCATATTCAAACCAGCAGTGATACTACTATCAGCAGCCAAGTTCAAACTAGCATCACCAGTCAAGTTGATTGTTTTCACCATTTTGCCACCACTGATTGCAACATCACCTGTTGCATTGATGGTACCTGCACCAGATGTATTTGTGGACTCAGATGTGTAAGTAACATTGGTTGCATTGACCACTGCATTGCTACCCAATACTTTGTTGATGGTTACATCGCCACCTGCTGTAACAGTACCACTCAAGGACACATTTGCACCCAAAGTGATGTTGCCATCTGCTTCAACCTTTGTAATATTACCCACAGAACCAGTTTCTGCAATGGTCACATTTCCACCTGCTGTAACAGTTCCAGTTACATTTTTGCCAGACAAATTGTCCAAAACAACATCACCTGTTGTAGTCAATGCACCTGTAACATTGTTGTTATTTTCCAAAACGGAAATATTATTTGCTGTGATGCTACCAGAAATGGTACCAGCTGCTTTTGTAATGACAACATCACCTGTTGCTTCGATTGCATAGTTTGCACTGTTCATGCTGGTCATACTTGCAATGGTTACATCTCCATCTACATCCCATACACCATTGAGAATGCTCATAGAAGTTGTAACTTCCACATCGTCGCCAGCTGTAATGTTTGCAATGTTGCCAGATTTACCAACTGTTACACCACCTTTTGCATTAATATTTGCAATGGTACCCACAGAACCAGTTTCTGCAATGGATACATTGCCACCTGCCATAATGGTACCAGTGATATTTTTGCCAGACAAATCACCAACAACCACATCACCACCTGCTGTAAGAGATTTGATGGCATTTGCACTGGTCAAATCCACTGTGATATCGCCAGCTGTTAGATATGTGCTATTTGCATTAGTGGTTGCAATGGTAATGTCAATATCCAAACCTGTTGCAAAATCCACTGCTGTTTTGGAGTAGCTGATGGTTACAGAATCGCCATCAACTGCTGTTTCCAAGAAAGATAACCATTCTGCTTCAGATGTAACAGTATCACCTGAAAGAATTGTAAATGTTGCAACTTCAAAAACTTCTGCTACTTCTTCTACAACTTCTTCATCGATTACAGTATCTTCTTGATCTTCTTCCAATTCTTCTTCTGATTCTTCTTGAATAGACAAATTATCCTCAATTAGCTCTTCTGTAACCCCTTCTACTACAACTTCTTCTGTGTCCGCAATGATTTCATCTGTAGTTTCACCTTCCATTACAAATTCTTCCACAACTTCTTCAAAATCAGTTGTATCCTCTGTCGCAAATACAGTAGTCGGTACAGTTGCCAACACCATTGTTAGTGCCAACATACTGGACACTGTTCTTTGCATAGACTTTCCCCAATTTCTTTTCATATTCTTCTCCTTTCTAACTCCGCTATCTTTTTGCAATATATCACTGTATTCTTATGGAATTACTATGATATTAACATAACATATAATATCACCATTTATCATAAAAATCAACAGTTTCGTCACATTTTTACGTATTTTTTACATGGAAATAATTGGTTTTTGTATACATTTAATTTCGAGTAAAAAAATACTCCTACCATAAAGGTAAGAGTATACTTCGTTATATGACGCAAACAGTCTATAAAAGAACCCATTTCCATCATCGAAGGAAACAGGTTCTACAGTTTTTAGCTCAATGAAAGTACCCCAAATGCAGGCCAATACTCCAATGCCAAATATCCAAAAGCAATGACCAAAACAACATTGATTAAAGTCATCGGTATGCCATATTTCATCATTTTTTCTGTATCCAAACCATAAGAAACAGGAATTGCCCGAGCACTCAAAGGCAATACAAATTCTGCGTTGAATGCCATTGTTGTAATAAACCACAGTGGAATTGGATTGATTCCCATTTCCGCAGCAAAACCAAACACAAAAGGACAACATATTGCCGATGCTGTAGTACCATTGGTGATTTCTGTAATCAAACGGGTGAAAATGACAACCATCGCCACCACTGCAAGGTCATTGTGGAATGAAAATCTGGAAATCATAGCCACAAGATGGGCACCAGCACCCGAACCGTTGATGAGTTGTCCCAGAGCCAAACTACCTCCAATCAAAATCATAATACCCCAATGGGTACCTGCTTGTGCAGAATCCCAATTCAGCAACACATTTTTCGTAGATGCTGTAATAAAGAAATTCAAAAAGCCCAATATCAAAAAGATATACGCTGGTGTTAAGCCTGGTAACAAATCCACAAACAATGGTCTTGTAAAAGCTCCTATGGTTGCCAAAAGAAACATGGTCAAGCAAACTTTTTCAGCTTGTTTCATAGGTCCCAATTCTTTATAGGCATCCTTGAAAAATTCTTTGGTTCCTTCTATTCTATTGACTTTTAATGGAATCATCATCATTCCCACCAACAAAACCACTGTTGCAATCACCAAATAGGGAAGCAAACGTACCACCCAATCAATGTACATAAACTCTTGACCTGTATATGCTTCCAAGTAGGAAATTGCAGAAATATTCATTCCACCTCCTAGTGGAGAACCTGCGCCACCTAGGGTAACACCCCAACCAATGGCAAGCAAAATGGGAACTGCTGGTTCTGCAGTTTTGATGTCTTTATACCCTGCAATATGCAACATAGAAACTGCAATGGGTGTCAACATAGCACAAACTGCCAGATTTGGCATCATATTGGAAAGAACAATACTTGCAAGTAACCACACTGTAATTTGTGATTTCATAGAAGGACCAATGAGTGCCAACGCTTTTAAAGAAATTCTCCGATCCAATCCAATTCCTGCCCAAGGTAACGTCAGCAACCCTGAACCAAACAGTAAAATGACACTTTCACAAGAATATTGTGAAACCACATCGCTCATAGGCACTATGGATAACAGTGCATTGGCAACAACAGGAACCATTGTGGTGATATAAATTTCAACGGGTCTGGTACCCCACCAAAAAATCATCCACAGACAAACCCCTATTGCTTGTGCTCCTGAAACTGTCAAAACATCTGAAAACAACAATACCGTCATACACAATAAAACCGGTCCCATCACAATGTAAAAATAGCGTTTTTTCTTATCCATAGATATCCCCCTCTATTCCAGTACCATCATTTATACAAAAAATATTTATATCTTTATGATGTAGATTATACCTCACTTCTTGAAACCTACAGAATAGATAAATCTATTTTTCTCATATATTGAATTATATTATCAATTTTATATTTTGACTCTCATATACCACCATTATTTTTCATATACTGCAACACAAATTCACTTGTGTAATATGTATACCAAAACGCATCCCCCTTTGCATTACACTGTAAATCGCTATCGAAATTGTAATATACTTTTTATTTTTTAAAATATGTCTGTGCAACTTTATATATTATGTGCAAAAGCCAGTTGAAATCCTTGATACCAATGGTAGTCCATGCAACATTTCCACATTGATTTTCTGTTCAATTTCTATTTTTTCTGCAAAATTCCATTCAAAAAAGCGTTTTCATTCCTATATTGCTTAAGAATCAAAACGCTTTTGTATTTTATATGTGTATTTATGTATATTGTTAAAATTTATGCATCTCAATGCTTTTATTTGGGGTAATATCCAAGTTTGCCTGAAATTTTGCTGGCAACACTTACAATCACACTTGCCATTTCACGCTGGCGTTGTGGTTGACTCATTTTCTCAGCATTTTCTGATACACTAACAGATGCAATTGGATTGCGATTTCGATCAAAAATAGGAGCTGCCAAAGAACCTCTATTTTCAATCAGCTCATCAATCATAATGCAATATCCTTTTTTTCTGACTTTCATAAGCTCTTGTTCAATTTCTGCTGGATCTATCTTAGTTTTTGGTGTACATGGAGTCAATTCCCCTTGTAAAATTTCGTGTCGTTTGTTGGCTGGCATATAGGCAAGCATTGCACGTCCCATTGCAGAACAAAACATAGGGTTGCAGTGTCCCATAGGAATCAAAAATTCCATACTACTTTCATAGCTTGCACTCAACAAATGGACAATTTCTTTGTTACGTGGCACACTCATATGGCTATGTACATTAAATTTAGTGGAAAGTTGTTGTAATTCAGGATACGTATGACGATACACATCATTATTTTGCAATGCAGCCCCTGCTAGAGATACCACTTCCATACCTAAGAAATAAACACCTGTTGCATCATCACGTTCCAAAAATCCCATATCCAACAATGTGTTCAAATGTCTGGATACTGTGCTAATATTCATGTTCAATTTCGTTGCAATATCCGAAGTACGTTGCATTGGTGTTACTTCATTGAAGGTGGATAGAATGGTTAGTGTTTTACTAACACTTTTCGGATTAGAATCTTTTTGATTTCCATTATTTAAAGAAGTCATAGCACAAATCCTTTCTCTAGTATACAATTTCACGAAGTTTCTCTCAATATATCAATTAAACGATACAATTATAACATATTCTTTCATATTATGCAACTGCATCCCTATCTATAATCATATGTTTTTACTATATTTTCCATTTTTATCAAAAATGCATCCACACTTTCAATTATGAATATCTACAAAAAAACAGAGCCAGTTTTGGCACCGCTTCAATTCATCATATAAATCAGTTTTATAGCAACAAATCAATAAATTCATCCAATGTAATTCCATGAAAATATCTGGTTAATATTTTTTCATCCAATGCTTTTTGCAAACATTCACGCTTCAATTCCACACCAACCAAACGTTCACAAAGTCCTTCTACATCATCCATACCAAAGAAATCACCATAAAATTTCAATTTTTCAATGACACCATCTTGGGTATTCATATGTGCTTCAATTCTGCCACAACCTTCAAATCTTCTTTCTTTGACAAGTTCATAGGTGCTTTGTTTGCCATAGTTCCAATCCCATTGGCTATATCTTTCTTTCTGGATTTCACGAAGTCTTTTTTCTTGTGCTTCTGTCAATTCCAAAGGTTGTGTATCGCCTACAATATACTTTGCAAGTTTTGTTTTGAATTCCTCCACAGATATGGGTGTTTGGATATAATCCTTCACATTTGTGACACGACTTCTCACAGATTTTGTGGCTTTGCTGATGTATTTGTCCCCTTGCACATTCAAAATTGCTGCCACCAAGTCCAAATTGGAATCAAACATAATGGTTCCATGGTGCATCACTCTACCTTTGTTGATGTACTGGGCATTCCCTGATATTTTCTTCCCATCAATCAAAATATCATTCCTACCACTTACTTCTGCTGGTGCACCCAAACTTTGTATCAAATCCACAACTGGTTTACAAAACAGCTTCATATCCAGTTCACTTTGCCCTTTGGCATCTACAATGAAAGTGAAATTGATATTTCCCATATCATGATAAACAGCTCCACCACCAGAAAGTCTTCTCACAACTTTGGTACCCGCTGCTTCTACTTTTGTATGGTTGATTTCTGCAAAAGCATTTTGGTTTTTACCCACAATGATGGCATTGTCATTTTGCCAAAGCATGAAATAATCTTGTTCTTGATCCAATTCATCAAACACAAACTGTTCCAAAGCCAAGTTATAAGTAGGATCTGTATTTTTTACGTTTATAAAAATCATATTGGTATTTTCCTTTCTTTTTGAAAAAAACTCTAAAACCACAACACCATAAATTGTTATCAATAGCAAAATGGTTTGTTTGATTTTAGAGTTTTCAGGGATTGCGTTTATTCAGATTCTATTGAAAATTACATTACAAAACACCCAAAGCTTGAATTGCAGCATAAAATGTTGTTGTACCTGTGATGAACAACATAACGTAAGTTACTTTCAAGAAGAATTGTTTGCTCAATTTATCATGTACTTTGATACCGATGAAGTAACCGATAAATGCAGCTACAGCACCAATTGCAACTGCTGTCCACAAACCTTCTTGGTTGTACATGCCTTTGGAAAGTTGGCTTGAGAAATTGAATACACAGTTGAGGAAAATCCACAACCAGTTCATTGTATTTCTAAATTTGGTTTTGTCTTTGATTGCAGAAAGCACATAAACTGTAATCAATGGTCCACCAATTACATAAGCTCCTTGCATCATACCACCGAAGAAAAGACAAACATAACGCATCACTTTGCCAAATGTTGTATCAACAGTTTCTACATCATCAATCACTCTAGTTGGATCTTTTTCTTGTGCAGCTTTGATCAATTTTGGATTTTTGATGAAAACTTCAATCAATCCTTTGATTGCAATGATGGTGATAAACGTACCAATAACCACTTTTGAAACATTTTGATCCAAATATTGTGCAATTTGTTGTCCAACAACCAAACCAGGTGTAGCAATCAACAAAATTTTACCCAATTGTTTCCATGCAACATTTTTGACAGTTTTGATACCCAAATAAATTTGACATGGGAAAGTAACAAGTGTACTAAATGGTATTGCCAAGCTCAAACCCAACAATGCAATATTGGTTGGTTGAGACAAAACAGTTGCTCCAAAGCCAGTGATACCCATAACACAAAAACTAAATAAGTTCATTAACCCAACTAAAATATAACTCGTTGTACTGACCATAAGTCCCTCCTTCTTTTAATATAAAATACAAAAGTCAAATGATATGACGCAAAGATCACTAAAACATAGCAATCTTTGCGTTATTTGTTCAATTAACCAATGTAAATACCACCATTGATATCCAAACCTTGACCTGTCATGTAGCCACCTTCATCAGATGCCAAATAGATACATCCATAAGCAACATCGAAAGCAGTTCCCAAACGTTTGATTGGAATACGATCTTCTTGTGCTTGCATTTCTTCTGGAGACCATTGTTTGATCATATCTGTTGCAATAATCCCTGGACAAATACAGTTACACGTTACTTGGTCAGCTGCAAATCTTCTAGCTACACCTTTTGTCAAACCAATGATCCCTGCTTTGGAACCAACATAAGCCATACCAGAAGCATGAGCACCCATTCTACCAGCCATGGAAGCCATATTGATGATACGACCATATTTGCTTGCTTTGAGGTAGGATTCTGCTTTTTGGATACAGAAGAAAGTACCTTTCAAGTTGATATCAATAACTCTATCCCATTCGTCTTCTTTCATATCAGCGATTGGAGTGGAGTTCAAAATACCAGCGTTGTTGACAAGAATATCAATTCCACCCATTGCTTCATTTGCTGCGTTCATTGCTGTTTCAATGCTTTCCACATTTGCAACATTCATAGCAATACCATATGTATCCACACCGTATTTTTCTTTGATTGCAGCAGCAGTTTCTTTTGCTTTTTCTACATTCAAATCCAAAATTGCAACTTTTGCACCTTGTTTTGCGAATGTTTCAGCGATAGCAGCGCCAATACCTTGGGCACCACCAGTAACGATTGCACATCTATTATCTAATCTAAGCATATCTTTATTCCTCCCTAATTTAATATCTCTTTGAATCTTCTCAAGAACTCATCCGCAATCAGCTTTTGAGATTCCGTAGTTGGATGCAGTCCATCAATATACACATCTTTCAAATCTTTGCCATCAAAAATATGATAGAAGTCTATTGTTGGAACATTTAAGGCTTTACAATATTCAATGAGCCAATTCCTATATTGTTCTCTTTCAATCTCTATGTTTTCAGGAACTGGTATCTTTCTAAATTCTGGTGATAAATTTTTGTGATCCTCAGGCACAGTCAACCCTATGATTGGAAAAATTCCATTTGCTCTTGCATTATAGACAAGTGATACGATATTGGTTTGAAGAGCAGTTGCAGGTGCCCCTGCTCTCAAATCATTACCGCCACCCATAATGAACAATACATCTGGATGATCTTTTAAAACCTGCGTGTGGAATTTGATCAACATACCATTTGTTGTATCACCAGCAATCGCATAATTGATGATGGTACAATCTAGTTGGCTGTTGACCAAATTGAGCCAGCCACAGGAAGGTTTTACACCAAAAGACCTTGTGATGGAATCACCTAAACAAACGATTTTCATATGTTCCATCATCAAATATGAATCCCCATTCCTTCAGCAACATGAGATGCTTCCATAATGGCTTCACTCATAGAAGGATGTGGGTGAATGGTACGAGAAAGTTCTTCAATTGTGCATTCCAAGCCCAAAAGACCTACAACGCCAGCAATCATTTCTGTTACGTGAGCACCAACCATATGCACACCCAACAACTCGCCATCTTCTTTGCCAGAAACGATTTTTACATAACCTTCTGTTGCACCATAAGCCAAAGCTTTGCCACTTGCAGAGAATGGGAACATAGCTGTTGTATACTCAATTTTTTTATCTTTTGCTTGTTGTTCTGTCAAACCAGCACTTGCTGTTTCTGGTGTACCATATGTACATTTTGGAATGTTCACATAGTTGATTGGTTTGGTTTCATGACCAGACAAATGTTCAGCAGCAAGAATACCTTGTGCACTTGCTGTGTGAGCCAAAGCCAATTTTCCTGTGATATCACCAATTGCATAGATGCCTGCAACATTGGTTTGCATGAAATCATTGATTTCAATATAACCACGTTGGTTTGTTTTGACACCAGCTTTGTCCAATGCCAATGCAGAATTATCAGGCACAATACCTGCTGCAACCAACAAGTAATCGCAATTTACAGTTTCGGTTTTGCCTGCTTTGTCTTCCATTACAATGACAACCTTATCTGCTTGTGCTGTAACTTTGGTTACTTTGGTTTCCGTTTTTACTTTGATACCTTGTTTTTTGTATTGTGTTTCCATTTCTTTGGAAGTGTCGAAATCTTCATTTGGCAAGATTCTTGGAAGCATTTCAGCAACTGTCACTTCTGCGCCCAAAGTGTTCCACAAAGCTGCAAATTCCATACCGATTGCACCAGCACCGATTACAACTGCACTCTTTGGCAAAGTTGTCAATTGGAGTGCTTTTTTGGAATCCAAAACTCTTGGGGATTCAAAATCCATACCAGGCAAACGCATTGGTTTTGTACCAGTTGCAATGATAATGCTATCAGCTGTCACTTCTTCACCCGATTTTTGCAATACAAGTGTTTTTTTGTCTTTGAAAGATGCTGTATCTTGCAATACAGTGATTTTATTCTTTTTCATCAAGTAGCCAACGCCACCAACCAATTTTTCGCTCACTTTACGGGAACGTTTTTGGATTTTTGCATAATCAATTTGAATGGATTTGGTATCGAGTGAATATCCAAATTCATCTCCATCTGTCAAATGATGGATGAGCTCAGAGCTTCTAAGAAGTGCTTTTGTTGGAATACAGCCCCAATTCAAGCAAGTTCCACCCAACGCTTCTCTTTCCACTACTGCTACTTTTTTTCCAAGCAAAGAAGCTTTGATGGCAGCAACATAGCCACCAGGACCTCCTCCTATTACGATCACATCAAATTTTTTCATTTTATCTCTCCATTAAATTAAAAGTTGTGGATTTTCTGCCAATTCAACGATTCTTTGCAAGCATTTTGCTGCTGGAGCACCGTCAATGATACGATGATCGAATACAAGTGTAACTTTCATCAATGTTTTCAACACTGGTTGATCATTTTCATCTGGAACAAAAGTTCTGACTGCTTTCCCAACACCCAAGATACCGCATTCAGGTGGATTCAAAATTGGAGCAAAGAATTCAACACCAAAGCTTCCCAAGTTGGAAATTGTGAATGTTCCACCAGAGAGCATATCAGGGCTCATGTTGCCATCTTGAATATCAGAAACACAGCTTCTGAACTCATTTGAGATTTCAGCCAGACTCTTATGATTTACCTTTTTGATAACAGGTACAACAAGACCTTTTTCTGTATCCACTGCAATACCAATGTTGATGTCTTTGAGCAACCAAATTTCATTTTCGCTCATAACAGCGTTCATGAGTTTGTGTTCAGACAATGCTCTGGAGCAAACTTTCATAAGCAATTCATTGAAACCAACATTAACTCCGATTGCTTTCAAAGATTTTCTGAGTTCAATCAATGGTTCCATGCAAATTGTAGCAGTATGAGGTACACTTGGTTTTGTCACAACAGATTCTGTCATTCTTTCTGCGATGACTTTTCTGATACCTTTGACAGGAATCACTTCCAAAATTTCTTGTCCTTCAGGAAGATTCGCTTTGCCTACTTTTGGAATGGTTACACCTTGTTCAGCTGGTGCAGCAGCAGCTACTGGAGCTGGCGGATTTGCAATGTATGCCAAAACGTCTGCTTTTACAATTCTGTCGCCTGCTTCTTTTGGGCTCAACAATGCAAGATCAATACCATTATCTTTTGCAAGTTTCTTAGCAAGAGGTGAAATTCTAATTTTGCCTGTTTTCTTTTGTGCAGCATCACTTTGAACAGCTGCAATGGCTGCTTGTTTTGCTTCATTTCCATCGTTGTTCATGCCATATCCATCCACAACGTCTTCTTCTTTGACTTCTGCTTTTGGAGCAGCAGAAGCCAAGCTTTCTACTGTTTCGCCTGCTTCAAGGAACAAAAGAATTGCTTCTTGTGTTTGCACTGTTTGACCAACTTCAGCAACAAGTTTACCAACAGTACCACTGGCAGTTGCATAAATTTCTTGTGTTGCTTTATCTGTTTCAGCGTTGAGAATTGCATCGCCTTCTTTTACTTCATCACCTGGTTTGATGTACCATTCAGCAATAACAGCTTCTGTCATATTTACACCAATTTTAGGTAGTGTCATCTCAATTGCCATAATTGTTCTCCTTTCCTTATTTATCGCTCAAAGCTTTTTTAACAGCTTCCATAATTGTAGCTTCATTTGGAATACAAAGAGATTCGAGACCTGCATTGTATGGCAAAGGAACGTTGAGTGCACCAAGTCTAGCTGGAGGAGCATCCAACAAATCGAAACCTCTTTCAATAATTTCAGCAATGATATCGCCACCGATACCACCACGAAGCATAGCTTCATGAACAACCAAAACTCTACCTGTTTTTGCAATGGATGCCATAACTGTATCATAATCAAGTGGAAGCAAGCTTCTAAGATCGATAACTTCACAAGAAATGCCTTCTTCTGCAAGTTTTTTGGCAGCAGATTGTGCATAAACAGCCATCATAGAATATGTAACGATTGTAATATCTGTGCCTTCCATACGAACAGCAGCTTTACCAAATGGTACTGTGTAATCGCCTTCTGGAACTTCACCTTTCAATTGATACGCTCTTTTGTGTTCAAAGAACATAACAGGGTTATTGTCTCTAATTGCTTCTTTGAGCATACCTTTTACATCATAAGGTGTGATTGGTGTACAAACTTTAAGACCTGGGATATGGTTGAACCAAGCTTCCAAAGATTGTGAATGTTGTGCTGCAACACCGCCACCAGCACCAAATGGAGAACGAATTACCAAAGGCATATTCACTTTTCCACCAAACATATAACGCATTTTAGCAGCCATATTTACGATTTGGTCAGAACACATTGTAATCCAGTCTGAATACAAAATTTCTACGATAGGTCTCAAACCTGTAGCAGCAGCACCAACACCAGCACCAGTAAAACCAGGTTCAGAAATTGGTGTGCTTCTTACTCTTTTTGGTCCAAATTCATCAAGCAATCCCAATGTTACACCAAAGGAACCACCAGGAGCAACGTCACAACCCATAATCATAACGGTTGGATCTTCTGTCATTTCTTCACGCAAAGCATCGTTCAACGCTTGACGGTAATTAATTATAGCCATTTGTAATCCTCCTTCATATATTTCCCAAATTATAAGATAACTTCGTTATTTGCGTAAATATCAGTATACAAACTATCTGCTGGTGGTTCTGTACATTCGTGACGAGCATATTCAATTGCTTCATCCACTTTTGCTCTTGCATCAGCAGCAATTTGATCCACTTCTTCTTGTGTGAACATATCTGTTCTGGTGTAGAGATATTCTTTGATTCTACGAACTGGGTCAGCTGTCCAAGCATCGATTTCTTCTTGTGGATCACGGTATTTTTGATCATCAGCCACAAAGTGTCCCAAGATTCTAACGAAACGAGCTTCTACAAGAGTTGGGCCGCCACCATTTCTAGCTTTTTCAACTGCATATTTCATTGTTTTGTAAACTTCAAATACATTGAAACCATCAATTGCGATACCTTCAATTCCGTAACCAATTGCTCTTTTGTAAAGTTCTGTTTCTTTGCTGGATTCATTGAGTTTTGTTTTGATAGCAAGATGGTTGTTTTCTGTCAAGAAGATACAAGGCAAGTTCCAAGCAGCTGCAAGGTTCATGGATTCATGCCAAACACCTTGGTTTGTACCACCATCACCATGGAAACAAACAGCAACACTGCCATTGTCCAAAACATCACTTGTAAGAGCAGCACCAACAGCTGTTGGCATCCCACTACCTACGATACCAGTTGCACCCAACATACCGATACCAATATCAGCGATATGCATGGAGCCACCTTTACCTTTATTGGAACCTTCATATTTTCCATAAAGTTCAGCCATCATAGCTTTTACATCGCCACCCTTTGCGATGGTATGACCATGACCACGGTGTGTACTGGAAATAAAGTCTGTTTTTTCCAAGTTCATACAAGCACCAACACCGATTGCTTCTGCACCTACATAGGAATGCGCAAGTCCATAAATTTCGCCTGCCATCCACAAATCTTTAACACTTGAATCGAATTCACGAATCAAAGACATTTTGTAGAATATTTCTGTCATTTCTTCTTTTGTCATACCTTCTGGAGCTTCTAGCGGTGTAAGTGTTGGTAACATTTGTTTTACACTCTCTGCGATTTTTTTCATTTTGTTTTTTGCCTCCTTATTCTTTTTTTCAAATCCCTTGGTTATATAAAACTGAAATACAACAACTTTCTACAAACTTGATTGCCCTATTCTGACCCTTCACCTCACTTTGAAGCTTCTTTTTGACAAATGCACAACATACAAATCATAAATTTTAAGATGGATTATATGGTATTGATGGGATGTATTCATATATTTTCTACCTTTACATAACAACGCCACATTTTTGTACACTTCTACCATCCACTCTTTGTTTTTTGTTCTGCATTACACATTTTTTACATATCACTTATGGTAATCAGATGCTTATACAAAAAAACTTACAATTTTTTCAAACATCAATACTATTTCTTAACACTTATAACTATACATAAGATATTTTAAATGACAATAGACACTGGTTTTTTTTGCCATATTTGAATTATGTTTGCAAAAAATCATTTTTCATTGCAAAAAAACAGCAAGCTGTTGCGTAATGCGCAAATGCAAGTCATATTTCAATACACACTTTACAAAACCATATGTTTTCAGAATCACTTGTATCAGACGATCCACATACACAATACTCTCTTTTGCCATTTTATAAAAAAAAGAGCCATTAAATTAGAAGATAGCCTTCACATTTAATAGCTCTTAAAATTGATACTTCCCTTGTTTCAATTGATTTATTTCTGTATTTTTGCACAAAAAAACCACTGCATTGGTGAATACAGTGGTTCTATACAAAAATGTATTTATGAAATTGATGATTATGAAAATATCTTTTTTAAAATAAAAACTCTAGAAACGACGAAATCACCGACATTTCTGTCGATGATTTCTAATTTGCGTATTGCATTTAACGGAGATGCAGGGATTTGAACCCTGGCGCCGCTCTCACGACCTATCCGCTTTCCAGGCGAACCCCTTCAACCACTTGGGTACATCTCCAAATCGTATGTTGCAAGCGTATGAAATTATCATACGGAGAGAGTGGGATTCGAACCCACGGCCCCTTTCGGAGTCACTAGTTTTCAAGACTAGCTCCTTAAACCACTCGGACATCTCTCCACGTCACTGTGCTTTCGTTGCTTTTCTTGAGCAGTGAACCTCAAATAGAATAACACACTGCCAACTGTTTGTCAAGCATTTTTTTATTTTTTATCTCACATTTCTTGCAATCAAGTTTCCCTGACAGAATCTAATCTTACATCATTTTACTTCCAATGTCAACATATTTTTTTATTTTTTTCCAAATTTCTTATATGGAAATCTTCCCTTTGTCAAAACCACTTCTTGCGTCTAAAATAAATAATCCCCAAAACTGTAATTGCAATGGAAATACCAATCACAAATACATACCCCAAACGCCAGTCATACTCTGGTATTGCAAAGTTCATACCATACCACCCCACTATCAAAGTCAATGGAAAGAAGATGCTTGTCAGTCCTGTAAAACGTTTCATGGTCTGGTTCAAATTGATTTCCACTTCCGCTTCATATGTTTCACGCACCTGTGTCACCGATTCCCGCAAATACAAAATATTTTGTAATTTACGTTCTGTTCTTTTTCGCAACAAACGAAATAAGCTTTTGGATTTTTCATCCAACCATTCGTTTTCATCTTCCAAAATGCCTTCCAATAGTAACACAGTCTGTTCATAATATCGCTTCAGCACCAAAAGACGTTTTCTGAGGTCCACAATTTCTTCCACACAATCTCCATCTTGCACCATAATCAAATGTTGTTCCAAAGCCAAAATTTCACCCTCAATACCATCCAAAAGCACCTCATCTTCCTTTGTGAGAAACTCCAAGAAACCATGTATCACACGCAACAAAGATACCCTTTCCCCTAACTTTACCACCAACTGCTCCATGCATTCCAAAACAGGGTCTATGTGGGTTGTAAACACAATAAAACGTGTCTGTTCCCAATACGCAACCATACGATTCTTGCTTTTGAGCACATCTGACACATGCAACTGTTCCATTCCCAAGCAAAGAAAGCCTTCATACACATCGCAACACAGATATCCAAAGCGTTTGCCTTCTTCTAAGATTTCTATGCCAATATCAAAGAGCTTTTCCATTTCCGTCATGGTTGTAAATGGGCAAATATAAATGATTTCATTGCGATCCAAATGTATGATTTTTACAGTTTCTGGCAAATGCATATACGTATCACCTCTGGATTATGTTGCTCCATTTGGTAAAAAATATACACCTACAATGATACCATTTGAGATGTGAAAGCTAAGATTCTTCGTCGTTTCACTCCTCTGAATGACAGGATTGTGGTGTATGATTCATTTGATAGTATTGATTGCGGGTGCCCACATAGGGACACCCCTACATTGAAATGACAGGATTGTGGTGTGTAAAAAAGAGCACCTACAATTGTAGATGCCCCCCCAATTTTATTTTTGATAATATTCTTTTTTACCATATGCCATGTCCATATAAGGTACTTTGATTCCCAATTCTTTTGCCATTTGGCAACCACTGCCAATGAGCCATTCAAATTCAGTATCGGTTTTGCCTGCTTTCAAATCACGATACAAAGATGTCATGGATTGTGGTGGCAATTTCATAAGATCCTTCATGTTTTTGTCCACTACACCTTCCAAACCAGTTACACCACTGGCTGTTGCCAAACGAATGATATCCTCCGATACATTACGCAAATATTCCAAACGTTCTGGACTTTGTTGCACATCACCCATAATGCAATCGTAGTAGATAAACACACAACTATTAGCCCCTACAACAGAATATTTCTTCCACAATGCAGTCATAATGTCTTTGCCATATGTGGTACGTAAGCCACCTTTTGTCAAGATTTCTGCCACTTTTTCTGCTGTTTCATTGGTGGTGCCATCAGAGAAACCAATTCCAATGAACAGACCATCACCAACATTGCTGACTTTGCCCACTTCCAAAATATTGGAGAAACAATAGATATAACTTTCTGTGACAATGCCTTTACCGCCCAAATATTGCTCTACCATACGTCTGCCTACAACGCCATTGACCAATGGAATCACCACTGTATTCTCACCAATGATGTCTCCATAGGATTTGCAACAACTTTCCAAACCATACGCTTTGCAACACAAAAACACAACATCCACAATGCCAATTTCCTTTGGATCATCAGACACAAGTGATGGTTGGATATGTTTATTCCCCAAGACTTTGGATTCCAAGTACAATCCATTTGCTTGCAATACCTTTTTTGTTTCTCCTCTTGCTACAAAAATCAAATCCTTTTCATATTCTTTGAAACCACCTGCAACTGTTCCACCAACACCGCCCAAACCAATAATTGCAATTTTCATATTTGTATTCCCCCTATATAAACGGGCAGTCACATAGGACCGCCCCTACAAAGTCAAGTTCAAAACACAATCCAGATGAAATACTATACTCATCCTCTGATTTGTCCATTTCCATAAATGATGTATTTTGTTGTGGTCAATTCTTTGAGACCCATTGGACCACGTGCATGGAGTTTTTGAGTGCTGATACCAATTTCTGCACCAAATCCAAACTGACCACCATCTGTGAAACGTGTAGATGCATTGACATACACAGCTGCTGCATCCACTTCATTTAAGAAACGTTGTGCATTTGTGTAATTTTCTGTTAAAATCGCTTCTGAATGTCCTGTTGTGTATTTGCGAATATGGGAAATGGCTTCATCCAAATCTGCAACCACCTTTGTAGACAAGATATAGTCAGTAAATTCTGTTGCAAAGTCTTCTTCTGTTGCTGGCACTGCTTCAGACAACAAACCACAAGTTGTTTCATCGCCACGAATTTCTACAGATTTGGTTGCCAACGCTTCACCCACCATAGGCATAAACACCTCTGCAATATTTTTATGTACCAACAAGCTTTCACAAGCGTTACAAACACCTGGTCTTTGTGTTTTTGCATTCATAACAATTGCCACTGCTTGTTCCAATTTTGCTGTTTCATCCACAAATATATGGCAATTGCCAATGCCTGTTTCAATGACAGGAACTGTGCTATTTTGTACCACACTTTGAATGAGTCCTGCACCACCACGTGGAATCAAAACATCCAAATAGCCATTCAGTTGCATCATTTCTTTTGCTGTTTCTCTGGAAGTATCTGGCACCATTTGCACAACATTCTTAGGTAAATCCATTTCTTCTAACGCTTTTTGGAAAATGGAAATGACTGCTTGATTTGTAGCAAAAGCTTCTTTTCCACCACGCAAAATCACAGCACTACCCGCTTTCAAACACAAGCCAAAAGCATCTGCTGTTACATTGGGTCTTGCTTCAAAGATGATACCAATGACGCCCATAGGCACTCGTTTTTGACCAATCACCAAACCATTGTCCATAGTTTGCATAGAAAGCACTTCACCAACTGGATCTGGTAAAGATGCCACTTGTTTGAGTCCTTCTGCCATTTCCAAAACCCTTGCTTCTGTCAATGTCAAACGATCAATGAAAGCACCTTTGATGCCATTTGCAATGGAGGCTTCCACGTCTGTTTGATTTGCTTCCAAAACCGCTTCTTTATTTGCAATCAAAGCATCTGCCACAAAATGCAACACTTCATTTTTCTTTGGTGTGGATAAAGTTGCCAACACCACTGCCGCTTCTTTTGCTTGTTTGCCCATTTCAATCAATATACTCATTTGTCTACCTCCAAAACTTCTTTTTCTGTCACAATTTTTCCAACAGGTATATCAAATTCTTCCACTTCCAAAGATGTTTCCATCACTTGGAAAGAAAATGCCACTGCCATCGGTTCCACTGTATCGTATTCTTGCAAATATCTATCGTAAAATCCACCACCATAACCATAGCGATTTCCTTTTGTATCAAACACCAATCCCGGTACCAAGAAAACATCTCCATCTTCTGGTGTCACTGCAAATGCTTTATCGATTTGTGGTTCCATCACTCCAAAAGCACCTTTTTGCAATTCTTCTAGGGATTTGATTGCCACAAAGTACATACCATCTTTTTTCTTTGCAATGGGTACACAAAGCACTTTTCCATCTGCTAGTGTTGCTTCCAAAAAAGGATATGTGTTCACTTCACGTCCCATACTGACAAAAGAAAACACCTTCTTTGCTCCTTGGTATCTGGAACTTTTCAAAATGGTGTCACATATGACATTGCTCCATTTCAAAAAATCTTCTTCTGTCATAGCATTTCGTTTTTCTGTCATTTCTTTACGCAACTGCAATTTCAAAAACGTACACCACCAATCATCAAAATCATCAAAAGTCCACAAATCAAGGATATCCAACCATTTTTCAATTTCCAATTACAAGACAATGCTTGCAACACAATATAGAAAAATCCTGACCAAAAGCACAGTATCCCAATGGAAACCATAACAGATGCCACAAGAAAGAACCCCTGATATACATACATCACAAGACCCAAAACAAGAGAACTTACCAAAACTACAAGTTGTTCTTTGATATCTCTATAAATAGGCTTTTCATTCTTTTCTTTCCAAGATACATTGGCTGCCAGAAGTCCAAAACCAACCAAACTACATCCAGCCAAAGAACCACTGATGACACGCATCAAATTGTTGCTTTCCCATACACTCATATAGCTAAAAAACCCATCTATTGCTATGGGTAGAAATGCAAAAGCACCCAACAATGCCATTGCCATAGAATACGGTTTATTGCCACCCAGACGTTTGTTCCATAAGAAAAACACCATAGCCACAAATATTCCAATATAAATGCCTGTGCATCTGGCGCAAACCATAAAAGGTTGCCCATTCCAGATAAAACTACGCTCCACCATCTGATGACAGACGGCAGAGCCAATAAAATCAAATATATTCATATCAATAGAATCTGTGTATGATGGAACTGCCAAACACAGCAGCAGTATTGAACATGGTTCCAAAGATACAACACAAGAACCAGAATCCCAACAATACACAACTCAAAACCACAAGGGTTTTCCCAAATTTTCGATAATCTTCCACAGGACTTTTCAGCAAAATAACACCTGCAATCAAACCAGCAATTTGACCTATGCCACCCACCAATAAAATTGCAATGATGATGATTACTTTCAAAACAGTTGGAATTGTTTGTTCTACCACAGGTTTTGCAGCTGTAAATTCATCTTGATGGTTTTCTGCATTACCACCATCCCATTTTCTAAAGCCTTCATCTTCTGCACGCTCAAAACGTTGGCTGGTACCATCTGTATCTTCCACTGTAAAAGCATCTACTTTTTCTGCTTCTTCCACAGGTTCTGTAACGGGTTCTTGCATCATGCTGCAAATTGGACATCCCAAGGATTCATCCATAATTTCTCTACCACATTTGGAACAAAATGACATATCTATCACTCCTTTTGATTGATTCGTCTACATATATACTTCCAACTGCCACTATACTATTTTATTTTTCTTCTTTGTGACCAAATACAGTGCCCACATCTTCACCTGCAAGCAATTGATGAATCACAGTGGGTTCTTCACCCAAAACAATTGCCATTGGAATTTTGGCTTCCTGACAAATTTTTGCTGCTTCTACCTTTGTTTTCATACCGCCAACACTGAAAGCAGAACCTTCTTCACCAGCCATATCTTCCACATCTGATGTGACCCATTCCACACAAGAAATACGAGTTGCATCCTCATGTGTTCTTGGATTTTTGTCATACAAACCATCAATATCTGTCATCAAAATCAACAAATCTGCACCAATGATTTCACCCACCAAAGCAGACAGACGATCGTTGTCTGAAAATTCGATTTCATAGGTGGAAATGGTATCGTTTGCATTGACAATGGGAATCACACCCATCTCCAACAAAGTTTCCATTGTGTTTTTTGTATTGTTATACTTTTCTGTGCTATCCACTTCCCCTTTGGTGAGCAATACTTGTGCCACTGTTTGGTTGTACTTACCAAAGAAATTTTGATAGATTTGCATGATCACCGCTTGTCCCACTGCTGCTGCTGCTTGTTTTTCTCTTGTGATGGTGGGTCTGGTTTTCATGCCCATACGCACAGAGCCAACACCAATGGCACCACTGGTCACCAAAACAACATCTTTTCCACTGTTTCTAAGGTCTGTCAAAACCCATGCCAATTCTTCTACACGTTTCAAATTCAACAATCCATTTGCATATGTAATTGTGGAAGTTCCAACTTTGACCACAACTCGTTTGCTATATTTCAATTCATTTCTCATTTTATCACTCCTCGAATATACAAAGTATACTATATTTCTACAAAATGTAAAAGGTTTTTTTGCTTACATTTGCAGCCCTGTTCATTTCTTATATAAAAAATAGAAATCCTAAGGCAATACCGCATAACCTGATTGCAAAATTTGCGAATAGATTTTTTTGTCAGGATTGTTAAAAAACGGAGTCGATATCGGAAATATCGTCGAGTATTTTTGACATTTATGACGGGAAAATAAACTGCAAAGGTTGTGATAGAGGGTTATACGGTGTTGCCCTAACTTTTTACAAAAATTAGCCTTGACTATCGAGGTTGTCTTCGCATAAAATCTAATAATTGAACAGACAGTAGAGCAATCTATGTGGTCGGGCTTATGCAGCAGAAGGTTTCTGTGGGACAATATCTTTTGTCCTGCTTTTTTATTGGACAAATCCAAATATCTCATCAAAAATAAAGGAGAATGCCCTATGAATGTAAAAAACCCAAAAACCGCTACTCATGAACAAATGGTGATGACTGTTTCCAAAAACAGTATGCTTGTCAATATTGGTCTTTCCATCATAAAAGTACTTGCTGGTTTGATTGCCCATTCAACTGCCATGATTTCTGATGGTATTCACTCAGCATCTGACGTGTTCAGCACTGTTGTGGTTATGATTGGTTACAAATTATCCACCAAAGAATCTGATGAAGACCACCCTTATGGTCATGAACGTTTGGAATGCGTTGCTGCTTTATTATTGGCAATGATTTTGTTTTTGACTGGTCTTGGCATTGGATATAGTGGATATCAAAAAATACTCTTGTGGGAAACCACCCTTGTCGCTCCGGGTACTTTGGCATTGGTTGCTGCTATCATTTCCATCCTCGTCAAAGAAGGTATGTATTGGTATACCAGAAGAACTGCTCTGATTGTCAATTCTGGTGCTATGATGGCAGATGCTTGGCACCATAGGTCTGATGCTCTTTCTTCTGTAGGCAGTTTGGTTGGTATTTTAGGTGCAAGAATGGGGTATCCTATTTGTGATCCACTTGCAAGTTTGATCATTTGTATCTTTATTTTGAAAGCTGCTTTTGATATTGCAAAAGATGCCATCCTCAAAATGACAGATGTTGCTTGTGACAAAGAAACCGTTTCCAAAATCGAACACATTGTTTTGGGTTGTGATGGTGTTTTGGCTGTGGATTCCTTGCAAACTCGTTTGTTTGGTGCAAAAATTTACATTGATGTGGAGATTGCTGCTGCTGCAAATATCACTTTGGCAGAAGCACATGAAATTGCTGAAAATGTTCACAATACCATTGAACGTTCCTTTGAACATGCAAAACATTGTATGGTACATGTGAATCCATATTTGGACTGAATTGAAAAATGAGCAAATGATAAGCCCCTATGCTATAAATACTATAGTATAAGGGCTTTTTCTTTGGTTATTTATTTTGTGTAGTGGCAGTTGATGACGGGCATCCACATAGGGGTACCCCTACAATTGCAACATATTTAAGCAATTCGCAACTTGTAGGAGTGGGTTTTCATGCCCACCCGTTTGGATTTCATCGGTCGATTCGTGAATCGCCCCTACAACAGCGTACTTGTATTTTGTGGCTGTTCATGACGGGCACCCACATAGGGGTGCCCCTACAATTACAACATATTTATATTTTATTTTCTTGCACTTGCAACAAGAATCCTTCCAAACCTTCCATAACATCGTTATAGGTGGCTTCAAAATTGCCTGTGTACCATGGGTCTGCAATATCTCTTGGTTTTTTACCAAAATCCAACAAGCGATACACCTTATTTTCTGGATCATCGCCCAAAATACGCATCAAATTTCTGGTGTTTTGACCATCCATCACCAACAGGTAATCGTATGTATCGTAATCTCTTTTGGTGACTTGACGTGCTGTTTTTCCAGAACAATCAATGCCCAAAGAATTGAGCTTTTGCTTGGTTCCCCTATGCACACCATTTCCAATTTCTTCTCGACTGGTGGCAGCAGAAGCAATAGAAAAGTCACTTGCAATTCCTTTTGTTTTCACCATATCACGAAACAGAAATTCTGCCATTGGTGATCTGCAAATATTTCCATGACAAATAAACAATACCGAAGTCATTATTCCCACTCCTTCCAAACATCTGGACAATAGCCCAATGTAAAAGTACGCCCATTGCGTACAATTGGTGTTGCAAACATCTTAGGATTTTCCAAAAGGGTTGCTTCTCTTTTGCTTTCATCAATATAATCCATATACAAATCTTTATATGCTTTTGCTTTTTTGTTGATCATATCTTCCACAGAAATGCTGCGTTTTGCACTTTCAAAAACCGAATTGCTCATACCAAATTCATATACATCTATCATTTGGAATTTGATGTTTCGTTCTTTGAAATAGCGTTCTGCTTTTTTGGTGTCGAAGCATTTTTTTGCTCCGTAAATTTGAATGTTCATAGTATCACTCCTTGTATTATACAAGCGGTTGGGTCAAGACCCAACCCTACATTTTATTTGACCTATTTTATTATATATTGTTTCATTTTAACCGATTTTCATATAATAGACAAGACAAAACCGTTTTCAGATGGTACAATATAAAAGAAATTGGATTCTTCGCTTCGCTCTGAATGACACAGTCAGAAGTATCCAAAACAACTTTTATTATTTACGATTTTGTCATTCTGAGGAACATGGTG
Source organism: Chakrabartyella piscis (assembly GCA_030067835.1). Classification (GTDB taxonomy): domain Bacteria; phylum Bacillota; class Clostridia; order Lachnospirales; family Anaerotignaceae; genus Chakrabartyella; species Chakrabartyella piscis. The sequence continues at coordinate 1,045,210 of CP092441.1, read as the reverse complement.
ACGAAGAATCTATAACCTTACATTCAAACAACAATATACAGGAGGTACTATATATGAAACTCATTTCTTGGAACGTCAACGGTTTGCGAGCTGTTGTTGGCAAAAACTTTATGGAATTTTTCAAAGAAATAGATGCAGATATTTTTTCTGTACAAGAAACCAAATTGCAAGAAGGTCAAATTGATTTGGTGACAGAAGGATACCACCAATACTGGAATTATGCAGTGAAAAAAGGTTATTCTGGTGTTGCAACCTTCACAAAAATCAAACCTTTGTCTGTGGCTTATGGTATGGGTATTCCAGAACATGACCAAGAAGGTCGTATGATTACATTGGAGTTTGCAGACTTTTACCACATTGTGGTCTATACACCAAATTCCCAAGCAGAAAATGCAAGACTTGCCTATCGTTGTGACTGGGAAGATGCTTTTCGTCAGTATGTATCTGAATTGGATGCCAAAAAACCAGTTGTTATCTGTGGTGATTTGAATGTGGCACATACAGAAATCGATTTGAAAAATCCATCTTCCAACCGCAAAAACCCAGGATTTACCGATGAAGAACGTGGCAAATTCACTGACCTTTTGGGTGCTGGATTCTTGGATACTTTCCGCCACTTCTACCCTGATTTGACAGGTGCTTATTCTTGGTGGAGTTATCGTTTCAATGCCAGAAAAAACAATTCTGGATGGAGAATTGACTACTTTGTCACCTCCAAACGCATGGAAGGTAGATTACTTTCTGCCAAAATTCACAATGAAGTAATGGGTTCTGACCACTGTCCTGTGGAGTTGGAATTGAGCTAATTTGTGTATTGTATTCATAAATACTGATGAAAGAACAATTCTAAATTAGGATTGTTCTTTTTTTGGTGCATATCATAGTTTTCATATATGAATATATGAATTTACCTTGACTTCACAACCGCATCTAATTTATACTAAATCAGTAGGAATTTATTGTTTATTCACAACACAGTTTATATTTAAAAAATAAATCACACAAAAGGAGAATTTATATGAAAAAATGCAAACAAAGCATAGCACTACTGCTGGCAACAACCATGCTCAGCGGAACTATGACTGCAACTGCTTTTGCAGGCACCCATGGTTCTGCAACGAACAGAGAAACAACAGATAATACAACCGTTTATACCTCTGGCTCCACAGAATACAGTTATTTGGAACTAGAAATTGGAGGTAGTATCACTTTAGGCGTTAGAACTCCAATAATAAATGTAAGCACCCTTAACTTTACCAATGGTACTGCTGAAGGGTTTGGTGTAAATGATTCCAGATATACATTTGATAACGGATATTCATTTGGCGATGTTACATATAGCAACACATGGTTTACCTATCCACAAACCATAGGAAATTATCAATTCTATTGTAAAAATGGTGCTTTGACTTACAAAAGCTGGGATGTCAATGTAGTACACACCCACACAGTGACATATGAAACACCTGCTGGCGCTACCATTGGTACATATTCTGAAAAGCAATTGGAAGAAAGCGTATATCCAACACACGATTTGATGGATAGTACCGATTACGATGCTTGGATTGTATCTGAAGTTGGTTCTTTGTATGGTGGCGATTTGGAAGTTGGCGACTACCTTGAGTTGGATGAAACCGTTTCTATTCAAGATGACATCACTTTGCAAGGGGTTGTAACTGCTACTTTCTCTGCTCATGAAGATGAAACTTGGATAGATGCCGAAATTAGAACTGGTGTAGATGGTTCATTGTCTGCTCCTGAAGAAGAACCAAAACTTTTGGGTTATACATTTGCTGGTTGGTCTGTGGGACGTGTCGTTACTGAATTTCCTACCGAAATTTATGAAGCAACTGAATATGATGCAGCTTGGTCTACAAGTGAATATCTTGTAACCTACTTGGATGGTGTAGAAACAGAAGAAATTGCTGTTCCTGAAGAAAGTACAGTTGCATATGGTGCAAATGTTATCGTTTCCTCAATGATTCCTGAATATAGTGGATATACATTTGATGGTTGGTCTACCAATTTTGATGAAGCTGTCTACTATCATGAAAGTGAATTTGATATGCCTGCACAAGATGTTACTTTGACTGCCAATTGGATCAAAAACAGTTCCAGCTCCACCACAAAATCCTACTACATCAAAGCAACTGCAACAGGTAAAGGTACTGTAGCACCAGAAGATGACGATGTTTCTCCTGATTCTATGTACAAAGTGACAAAACTTTCTGATGTAACTTTTGTATTCGATGCAGATGCTGGTTATGAAGTAACAGACGTTATTGTAAATGGCAAAAGCGTTGGTGCTTGTGACGAATACGAATTTGAAGATATTATCATCACAATGCAAACTTTAGAAGTTGTATTTGAAAAAGACACTGATTATGATGAAGATGAAGATGAAAACGAAGAAATTGAAGAAGAAGTGGAAGATGAAGAAGAAGATACAATTGTTCTTCCTTTTACAGATGTAGATGATGACCACGAACATTTCGATGGTATCGCTTATGTATATGAAAATGGTATTATGGCTGGTATTTCAGAAGAAGTCTTTGGTTCTGAATTGTCCATCACACGTGGTATGATTGCAGCAATTTTGTATCGTATGGATGGTAGCAATCCTGTAAATTACGCAATGACATTCACAGATGTGGATTTGGATCAATACTATGCTGAAGCAATTCGTTGGGCACAAGCAAATAACATTGTTGCTGGCTATAGCGAAACAGAATTTAGACCAAATGAATCCATTACAAATGAACAATTTGCAGCATTCTTGTACCGATATGCAAGCTTCTTGGATATGGATACTGATGTCAGCAGAAATGCAGATTTGTCTGATTATGTTGATGCAACAAACATTACACCATATGCATATGCAGCAATGCTTTGGGCTGTGGAATATAATATCATTGGTGATGGCGATTTATTGACACCGACTGTTCCTGCTTTGCGTGGTGTGGTTGCAACAGCCTTGATGAACTTTATGGAAGAAATGTAAATTTTATGGAGCGGGTTTCGATTCGCTCCTTTTTGATTGCAACAAAAAAGGCTTATCCTCTGCAAATTACAGACAATAAGCCTTTTCTTTCATAAGTGTTATCAAATGGTTCGATGTAGGCATCTACCCCTACACCATCATATTAAATTTCTTTATCGTCAAACACCATCTTCTCTTTTAAATCATTTAATCTTAAACTTCGGCTTTCCACAAACCATGCAAATTGCAATATTCATACGCTGCAACTGCCACTTCGCCTTCTGCCAAAACAAATTGTGCTTCTGCCACTTCCATATCAGCGCTGAAATATTTCATTTGACCACCAGCACTTGTTTCCAAATAAATCCAAGAAATCAAATGTGCTTCTGTCATTGGATGTGCCACTTCTGCCACTTTGACTGTAACCACATTGCCTGCAACTGTTACGATAGGAATGTGTTTTTCCACTGCTGCTTCTGTTGTATTTGGGTTCAAAACATCCATTTTTTGACCACAACACATCATTGGTACACCTTTGTCTTCTACCATAAGTGCGATATTTTTACAATGTTGACAGACTACGAATTTACTCATTTTTCATTCCTCCTAAATTTAGTTTTATCTATGCTATTTAAATTTGTCTTTGTTGACTACTTCTTGTAAACATGATACCATAAAAACAAGCAAACATCTGTTGCAATTGCAACAAAAAGGAGGATTTATATGGATTTATTGATAAAAAACCCAATTTTCGATGGCATTACAGAAGATGATATTGAAAAAATGATGCATTGTTTCCAAGCTGAAAAAAAATCCTATCACGAAAAAGATGTGATTATGCACTACACATATGCAAATGATGTTGTTGGCATTCTCATTGGTGGTTCCATTTCTTTGAATCGTATCCAAGCAGATGGCTCTATGGATATGCTGGAATACATCAGCGAAATTGGTTTATTCGGTTCTATTTTCACTGTTTTTTCTCAAGAAGATGATTTTATGGTGCAATGTGAAAAGGATTGCAAAGTCTTATTCATTCAAAAACACCATCTAACCAAACGTTGCAGCAATGCCTGTCCTCATCACAGTATGGTTGTTGAAAATCTTTTGACCATTATGTCTGAAAAGGTCATGAATCTCACTGAAAAAGTGGATGTACTCAGCCACAGAAGTATACGTGAAAAGTTGCTTTGTTATTTTCGCACACAACAAAATCGTTCCAAAGAAAAGTCTTTCAAATTGCCATTTTCCTATTCCAGCTTAGCAAATTATCTTTGTGTGGATCGCAGTGCTATGATGCGTGAACTGAAGAAAATGCGTGAAGAAGAATTGATTGTTGTCAATGGTAAAGAAATTGCAGTCTTATAAATTGTTTCATTTTTTGTAATATCAACGGGCGACGTAACGTTGCCCCTACTATTGTCAACAAAAAAAGAGATACCCTAAGGTATCCCTAAATTGCAATGAAGTATATCTTGCATAATGGCAAGAGCAAACCCTTGCACTACAAACCCAGTAAATACAATGGTTGTAGGTGTTTTTATTCTTATTCGTCCCAGTTATGCCAAACAGTTTGCACATCATCTTCATCGTCCAACAAAGCAAGAAGTTTATTCATTTTCTTCAATTCTTCGTCTGTTTTCAGTTCTGAGTATGTTTGTGGAATCATGGTTACTTCTGCACTTGCCATTACAATACCTTCTGCTTCCAATGCTTCACGAACTGCTGAAAGACTATCTGGATCTGTGGTAATTTCAAAGCTATCTTCTTCTGCTACAAAGTCATCTGCGCCAGCTTCCAAAGCAATCATCATCACTTCTTCTTCGTCCATTTCCACTTCTTCACGATCCAAAACAATAAGACCCTTTTCATCGAACATAAAGGAAACGCAACCACTGGTACCCATATTACCGCCACCTTTTGTGAAGGCATTACGTACATTTGCTGCTGCACGATTGCGATTATCTGTCAAAACATCTACAATGACAGCCACACCACTAGGGCCATAGCCTTCATAGCGAATGGTTTCGTATTCTACACCATCTTCGTTGCCTGCTGCTTTTTTGATACTACGATCAATGGTATCATTTGGCATGTTGTTGGATTTACATTTTGCAATGATATCTCGAAGTTTACCATTGCTTGCAGGATCAGCACCACCTGCACGTACTGCTACTTGAATTTCTCTACCCAACATGGTAAAGATTTTACCTTTTGCTGCATCGTTTTTCTCTTTTTTGTGTTTGATATTTGCAAACTTAGAATGTCCTGACATTAGGAACCCTCCCTCTCAAATTTTCGTCATGTAATTTTATCACCAAAACCAAAAAATTTCAATAGATTTGTCGAAATTCCTATGTTTTTCAGTCTTCCCAAAGTTCTTTGATCACAATACAACTTTTCAGTGCTTCCCATCTCTTCATATCTTCTTCATTGAAATCATATCTACCTACAAAGAAGAAAGAACCATATTCTCTTGCTTGCAATCCGTCAAATTCTTTTTGCCAATACTTCTTTTGCCTTGTAAGTTCACCCTCTGTATTGCATTGTAGACATATATTTCTATTCTGTTCCCATTGTTCCAATGCCCTATCCTTCATCTTGCACTCTTTGGAAGTAAACAATTCATATTGCTCTGGTGTTATAATCAGCTCTTCGATTCCCAGTCCCAAAGTTCTTTCGTCCGTTGCAAGCACAACTTGATCAAGCATACGTGTTGCATCTGTATCACAATCAAACTTCAATCCTCTCATATCCAAGGATTTACACCGAACATCCAATCCATAAAATGCAGCCCTTGCACTTTTTAGCACCTTCTGACTTTCATACCGCTCCATTGGTTGTTTGATGATGATTTTTTTGTATTGATTTGTCTGTATAAACCCTCTCAAATCAGTGACATCCTGCAAACCCAGAACAGATAAATCTATTTCCTCTCCATTGCTTACAATATATTCTTCCACAGTGGATTTATCTTCCTCGTTTATCTTAAATTGATATTGCAAAACCTTGTTGACATGAAATGCAGTCATATCCAAATCTTTTGTATACTGCTCATGCCAAAAATATGTGGAAAAACTGACCACCGGTTTCCCTCTATACTGCAAACCCGAAGCTGGCAATGGTTTATCCTTTGGAAACAATCCTCTAAAATGCAAATCCTCTAGAATATCTCGAAGTGCCACTTTATAATACATATGCTCTATGCTACCCTCAGGAACTTCCCTCATCTGACTATCTACAGGTGTGTATGTATAATATCCAGCATCATCTTCCAATTTTTGCACTTCATAAACTTGTTCTTCTGTGGTATCTTCCAGCTCTTTCACCACTATGATTTCCTTGAATTTTTCCCACTCATCGTCATTTATACCATAAAAAAAGTCAGCTCCAAATTCACTGCCTTGCCACTGCTCTATTTCTCGATTGCATTCTTCTTCCAACCGCAACAACTTTTTACCAAGTCCTACCATATCCAACAAATCATGGTTTTTGAACACTTGACTTTTTGCTTTTTTCAATGCTTCTTTTCGTTCTTTTGTCTTATTCTCAAAATACTCTTTGGATGTAAACAACTGGTATTGTTCGGGTGTAACCACCAATTCCCTCAAACCGCTTCCCATTTCTCCCTTTAATTTGCATTCAACTAGTGCAAACATTTTTTCAGCTTGAGTATTGAGATCAAATTGCAATCCTCTTATATCCAAATGACTACAACAATCATTGTATATTAAAAATGCCCTACATGCATTCAAAAGAGTGGTTTGTTTGCTTTTTGTATTGCTGCCTACTACCACTCTTTCAAACTGATTTTCTTGCATAAAATTTTCAATGGAACTTATATTGGCAATTCCCAAACAAGATAGATTGATTTCCAAGCCACCACCAATGGCATACCCATAATCCCAAATACGACTATCTTCTTGGTTTCTGATTTTGAATTCCAACTTCCGATTGATAGAAGCCAAACTCAAATCATGTTTTGCAAGAATTTTAAAATCAGCATACAAATGTATTGTTAACTTCCCTTTGTATGTCAACCCTGGGTTTGGTATGGGATCTCCCATTCTCCATGAATTGCCTTTGGAGTCGTAATAGGCGCCCTCCATCCCTTCCACTATTTTTTGAAACGTTGGAACAGTTAGACCTAACAGTTTGTATATTTTTTCTGTTTCTTCCAAAACGGTATTTCGCAAATGAACAGAATAAAACATATGCTCTTCGGAATGTTCAGGCACACGGGTGAAATTGCTATTGATGGGTTTATATGTAAAATACTCTTCAATGTTTTCCATGACCTCATCTGGTTGATCCCCAAGCAATGTATTGTGAATCAAATATTTATGTTGGTAAAACTGATTCATTCTCAAGTCCATTCCCCCTATTATCAAACAAACTTATCCTTATTCTACCTTTGCAAAGAACACATCTTCCAAAACTTCCACGTTGCTTTTTCCAGAACTGATTTCTGTAATGCATTTTGCAAATCCATCAAATTCTTCTTCTGGCACTGTTACTGTAATGGAAATTACATCTGTATATGCACTATCTTCTTGTTCTATGCCACGTTGTCCCAACTCATACAACACCTTACCTATGGTATTGTAATCTGTGTGAATTTCCACTCGTTTTCCAGGACACATGATGGCTGTTTTGCAACAAGAAAGTCCTGCTTGTGTTGCCTGTGTATAGGCACGCACCAAGCCACCTGTTCCAAGCAAAGTACCACCAAAATATCTGGTCACTACCGCTACAACATTGACAATATCACTTCCCAGCAACACCTCAAGCATCGGTTTGCCTGCTGTTCCACTGGGTTCTCCATCATCACTGCTTCTGACCAATTCTTTTTTGGTTCCTACCACAAATGCACTACAATTGTGTCTTGCATCATAGTATTTTTTCTTGATTTCATTGATGAAGGCAACCGCTTCTTCTTCTGATTCCACTGTTTTGATATTGGCAATGAATTTGGATTTTTTCTCCACAATTTCATCGGTATATACTTCGTTTTTATCTCCATAAATCACTCTATATTGATCCATATGTTCACACATCCTTATGTTTATAGTTCTATTTCCTACTCATCTCTAGTGTACTCCACTATCTACTTTTCGTCAATTTACTTCATTGTATAAAATAGAAAAAACAACACACACTATTTTTGAGGTGATGATGATGAAGGAAACATACAAGGATTTGGATGATCTACTCAACCGCAATCCAAAAGCAAAAACCTTTTGGGATACCCTTCCAGAAGACAGACAATTCAATGTACGTCAATATCAAAACAACATTCATTATGATGTGGATTTGCGTCGTTACGCAGACCACTTACTTCGAGGAGGTTATTGACTTATGGCACAAGCATATCAAAATTTGACAGATTTATTGCTCCACAACGAACGTGCAAAACATTATTACCAAGGATTGCCAACACCAACACAACTGGCACTTTCCCACAACAAAGAAACCATTTGTTCCATGAATGATTTGCGTAACTTTGTGGACACTGTAAATCGCAATCGCATTGATTGAATACAAAAAAGTAGGGCTCATATGAACCCTACTTCTCTTTTTTATCCAATGCGTTTGTGATTTACTCCTTTGTAGAGGCGAAAGTATTGGGTCATTGCACCAATAAATTGCCCATTGGTTGGTTTTTCTTCTGCCATATAATCAACAGCTTCAAAGTATACCATTTTCCCATCTTTTCTCCATGCACTTTCAATGGCATGTCTGATGGCTCTTTCCACTTTATTTGCAGTGGTGTTATATGTTTTTGCAATATCTGGATACAATCCTTTTGTAATTCCAATAAGCGCTTCTTCGTCACGAACTGTAATGAGAATTGCTTGACGTATAAAATGGTATCCTTTGATGCTGGCAGAAATCCCCATGCGATTCAAAAACTTAGAAATTTCATACTCTAAATTTTGATATATCACTCCATGTGCATCATCTTCATCCCTTGTATTGTCTATCTCTTCCTTTATTTCTGGTTTCAAATCCAACAGTTGATAAATTCGTTCCATAACCAATTCTCCTTGTACTGGTTTTGTCATATAATAATCTGCGCCATATCCAATCGCTTTTCGAACTTCTCTATCATTATCTTCAGACGTAATCATAATACAAATACATTCTGGTTTTCTTCTCTTGATTTGTTCCATTACCCAAAAACCATCACGCCCAACCAAATCGGTATCCAATAAAATCACATCTGCATCTTGTTTCATTACCGAGTCTACCAATTCCCTACCAGAATCTGTCATACCAACCACTTGCAAGTCTTCTTTTCGCTCAATGCTACGTTTCAGCTTTTCCAAAAAGAAATGATCTCTATTTCCAAGAATCACCTTGTATACTGTTTGCCTTTTCATGCCATACCCCTCCTATAGTCTACTTATCTCTCTTTGTTATATAAAAAACAGTATACCACTTTTCCAACATTTTTCCAGCTATTTTTGCATATTTTTTCAATTTATTCGCATAAACTTTTCGCACATTTACCATATATTACCATTTTTCATTGTTTTCTCACATTATGAAACATAGAAACAAATTCCACGTATTTAAAAATCATTTATAGAATTTCTATTTTATCCCTTATTTTTAAGTCAAAATTCCACAGATACAATATTTCTATGCCATTTACCATGCTAATTGTCAATTTTATCCATATATTTTCTCAATAAAATTTCAATTTAAAACTGCATATCACTTGTATATTTATACATTTTAAAATTCCATATATTGCATTGTTTTTTCATAAATCCACTCTATTTCCACTAGATATTGATTTCCAATATATGTATTGCATTAAATTTATGAGCAAAATTGACTATTGTATGAAAAAATGTTATAGTGACATATAATAAAACATGACCATAAAAGTGGCTATTTGTCAACTTTAGAAAGGAATTCCTATGAACTATTTTCAATCCCTGCTATTATCTTTGCCTGCACTTTTGATTGCAGTCACCATACACGAATTCACCAGAGCTATGGCATCCACTCATTTGGGTGACGTTTTACCAAAATCCAAAGGTAGATTGACCCTAAACCCTTTGAAGCATATTGAGCCAATTGGTTTGATTTTACTATTTTATAGTGGTGGTTTTGGTTGGGGTAAACCTGTGGAAACCAGTGCTTTATATTATAAAGATAGAAAGCGTGATACTTTGGCTGTGGCAATTGCACCTTCCATTGCCAATTTGATTCTTGGTTTTTTGTTTGCAATGTTACTTTGTTTGCTTCCTAATTTTGGAAGCAATACTGTTGCTACTATCTTATATCAATGTGCCTATTATAATATTGCCATTGCTATTTACAATATTTTGCCTGTGTATCCAATGGATGGTGCAAAGATACTCGCTCAATTTTTGCCAGCAAATAAATACTACCAATATATGCAATATGAAAAAATCATTCAAATGATTGTCATTTTCCTTGTACTCTTTGGCACTTTCAGTGGTATTTTCTCTACCATCATCAATGCAATTTTGAGCTTTGTATTCCTATTGTTTGGTTCTATCTAATTTTATGGAGGTAGTGTTGTGGAAAAATTAACCTTACGTTTGGATGCCTTCGAAGGACCATTGGATTTGTTGTACCATTTGATTGAAAAAAACGAAATCGATATTTATGACATTCCCATTGCCAAATTGACCGATCAATATTTGGAATATTTGAACCAAGATACCACACGCAATATGGATGAAATGAGTGAATTTCTTGTGATGGCAGCCACACTTTTGGAAATCAAAAGCAAATTGTTGCTTCCAAAAACCAAAGACGAGGAAGAAGAAGGCATTGACCCACGTGAGGAATTGGTAAAACGATTGCTGGAATACAAAAAAATCAAAGAAGTGACCGATGAATGGAAACAACGTGAAGAAGAAGCAGCTCTTGTTTTTTATAAGGAAGCAGATTCTGCAATCCAACAATTGAAGGAACAAGAACCTCAAGATTTGGATGAATTTTTAGAAGGCATTACCATGGAAGATTTGAAGCTTGCTTTTCAAGAAGTGATGAATCGCAAAGAAACCAAGGTGGATCGTGTCAGAAGTACCTTCCAAAGTGTGCAACGTGATTTGTTTACAGTACAAGAAAAAATGGAATACATTCGTGATATGCTGATTTTGCAACCAAAAACCACTTTTCGCTCTATTTTTCGTGTCAATGCTCGTAAAATGGAAAAGGTTGTAACTTTTTTGGCATTATTGGAATTGATTAAACAAAAGGAAATTTACATCACACAATCTGCTACTTTTGGCGAAATTGATATCATAAGATATGATGAAAGGAAGTTTATATGAGATTATCTGAATTGGAAGCTGTTGTGGAATCCCTACTCTTTATTTCAGGTGAAGCACTTTCTCTTGGAGATATTGCCAAAACCATTGAACTAGATAAAGCCACAACCAAAGCCATCATCCATACATTGATGGATAAATACGAAAAAGAAAAACGTGGTTTGCGTATCATTTCTTTGGATAATTCCTATCAAATGTGTACTGCAACTGAATGTTTTGAATACATCCGCAATATGTACAAAAGCCCAAATCGTCAAGGTTTGTCACAATCTTTATTGGAAACCTTGGCAATTATCGCATACAAACAACCCATCACCAAAGGTCAAATTGAAGATGTACGTGGTGTCAGTGCAGATCACGCAGTCAATAAATTGGTAGAAAAGAACTTGGTTTGTGAAGTTGGACGTATGGATACACCTGGTAAACCTATTTTGTTTGGTACCTCCAAAGATTTCTTACGTTATTTTGGATTCCAAAACATTTCTGAATTGCCAGCATTGAAAGAAGCAACACCTGTAATTATTGAAAACGAATCTGAAACAGAAGAAGTGTAAAAATAACAAAACCGACCTACAAAAGTTAGACCCAAAATTCTAACAGTTGCAAGTCGGTTTTTCAATTTCTATTATTCTTGTACCAATTTGAAACGTTGCACCATCTTTCCATCACGTTCCACTTCTTCTAAAAACATGCTTTTTGGACGTACCCACAAGCCATGTTCTCCATACAATTGGCGATATACCACCATTTCTTCTAAATTTTCTGAATGTTTTGCAACACCAACCACACAGTATCGCATACCTTTCATGTGTTCATAGACTGCACCAATGACCAAATCCATGTTATCCTCCTTTATGACTGCAATGCTTCCTCAGGTTTTGGCTTTTCTAATATCGTTGCACCCTTTGGCAAGATAAAAGTAAGCCCCTTTTCCACCACTTTGATATCCAACTTTGTAAATGGTATGGTTTCTCCATCAAAACTGGCATATGTATTACCTTCTATTGTTATTTTCTTGATTTTTTGATGTTGAATGCGTTTTTCATTTTGATGTTTATGTAGATATGTTCCTTTTTGATAAGAAGGAATCAGCTTCATCAATTCCAATTTAGAAAACACGCCAACAGTTCCAAAATCCATAAAACCATCATCCAATTTTGCATATGGTGCTGCTTGGAATCCACCACCATAAAAGCTACCTTTTCCAACTGTACTCAACAAAAAAGCACCTTTTATTTTTCTTCCATCTTCATGAATGAACGTCAAACTTTCTCCTTTTGCACGAAAGAAGCAAACAAGCAATGACAAGACATATGCACCAAATCCAGATACCAAAGGTAGTTTTTTCATATCAGCTGCCATTGTCGCCACCTGACAATCCAAACCAATATTGAGCATATTCACACACACTCTATCATTTACTTGCATCACATCCACACAAATCTCTGTTCCTGCCAACTGTGCATTCATATCCAAAAACACAGATAAATTGCCAAAATTCTTTACATAATCGTTGCCAGTGCCTACAGGAAATACGCCAATTGCCAAGTTTGGATATCCAAATGCACCATTGACTGCTTCATGGACAGTGCCATCACCACCCCAAACCCAGATTTTTGCAGATTCGCCCGTTTCTCCAACCGCTCTTATGAATCGTTCACAATCCCCTTGTTCTTTGGTGATATAAATTTCATACTCTTTTGCCATTGCAGAAAGTCCTTTTGGTAGGGTTTTGCTCCCCTTTCCAGCAACAGGATTGAGTATCATATATTGCTTCAATTGGATTCCTCCTCGTATTATATAGTCATAGCTTTTTCTTTACCTTTTCTTAGGTATAAGCTATGCTGATTTAGATACTGTGGATTGGTGAATTCCTCCTACCACTTGATGGTTTAAGTAAGGCTCCAACCACAGTCTCTTTGTTTATTTGTTAATTAGTTAGATACCGCATGACGGTTTATTTAGAACGAGGTTACAATCGCAGAGAGTACCAGTGGTTCCAAACAGTATCAAATACTTTTAAAATAGGAGATTTATTTATGATTTACGTAGGAATTGATGTTGCTAAAGATAAGCACGATTGTTTTATGACCAACTCTGATGGGGAAATACTTGCAAAAGCATTTACCGTCACAAACAACCGAGATGGATTTGATGAACTTTATCAAAGAGTAGAATCTCTTTCCGATGATTTAACCAAAGTAAAAGTAGGACTTGAAGCCACTGGACACTACAGTTATAACATCTTGGGGTATCTGCTTGATAAAGGTCTAACCACCTATACTATCAACCCGTTACATACAAATCTTTACAGAAAAAGTCTAAGCCTTAGAAAGACGAAAACGGATAAAGTCGATGCCCATACGATTGCTACTATGCTCATGTCTGATGTGAACTTGAAGTCCTACTCAGATACATCATACCACAACGAAGAACTAAAGTCACTCACTCGTTATCGTTTTGATAAAGTAAAAGAACGGGCAAAATTAAAAACTTCTATTTCTAGGCTTGTAACGATTCTATTTCCTGAATTGGAAAAATTGGTGCCAACACTTCATATCGCATCCGTTTATTCTTTGTTGGTTGAGTTTCCAAGTTCCAAAGCCATTGCCGATGCACATTTGACTAGATTGACGAATCTTCTGGAAACAGCTTCTAGAGGGCGCTATGATAAAAATACGGCTATCCTATTCCGTAATGCAGCCAGAACTTCTATTGGTTCTCATATGCCAGCCAAATCATTAGAATTGAAACACACCATTGAACTCATCGAAGTGTTAGATTCTGAAATCGCTGAAATAGAAGTTGAAATCAAAGCTATTGTAGATGAAATGGAATCTCCAATCCTAACCATACCTGGAATCAGTTATCGCATGGGTGCAATGATTCTTGCAGAGATTGGTGATTTTTCTAGGTTTGATTCTCCAGATAAGATTTTAGCTTATGCGGGGTTATCACCGTCCACCTATCAATCTGGTCAGCTAGAATCTTCCCATTCTAAAATGGAAAAACGAGGTTCTCGCTACCTGCGATACGCATTATTTAATGCCACAATCTATGTTTGTCATTGGGATCCAACATTTAAGGCATACCTAGCTAAAAAACGAGCCGAGGGAAAACATTATTATGTTGCCATTTCCCACGCTACCAAAAAACTTGTACGAGTAATTTATCAACTCGAAAAAACAAGAGAAGCATATATAAAGTGACCTGATTCGTTTTATCAAATATCTCCTAATTTGAGCACCTATAGAGATGCTCTATTTGTCATGCAGTTTTCAATGTTCAATATCTATCTGAAATACATTTCTGTAATTCATTCAAAAACTTTCATTTTAGACTTGACTTTTAATAGTTAGTCTTTCTTTTGAAATTATACAATCCTTATTTTTTTGGAAGATTCCCCTTACCAGAAATATGATCTATTGCAATGCCACAAATGGTTGTATGTGCCAAATGTGGTTTCATATACTCCACATGTGCTGTTTCATCCTTTGAAATGTAGCGATTGCAAAGCACCTTCAAAATACGCACCTTTTCTTCCATATCTTCTACAAAAAAAGCCTTTCCTTCTATATAAATGCTTTCATAATGTACGCTATATTTTTCTTTGATGACTTTTTCTTGGAACACTGCACTGAGGGATACTTTTGGATTGCTTTTGATGTTATCCAATTTGCGTCCTTCTGTTGCACAATGGAAATACACACAATTTTCATCCACAAATGGATTGATGGGTACACCATAAGGTTGACCTGATTCATCTGCTGTCATAAGTGTTGCAAATGATACTTGTTCTAATATTTCTCTTGCTCTCTCTTCTGTCAAAGCTCTATCTTTTCTTCTCATAAGAAACTCCCTTCATATTACATTCTCTTAATACCATTTTATCACACTTTTCGACAATCGCCTACTAAAATACAACTGGAATATTGGGACATATTTGTCCCAGACTCTCCCATAAAATTATCCTGTCATTTTAACCAGTCTGCATAATACTCTTGTATGCAAACTAAAATATACAGAATACATATTAGTATATCAGCAACACATTCACGAAAAAATTCGATATAAATCAAAAAATTTCATATGTTCTTGTTTATATTTTATCAATACATGTAAGAAACATTATCTTTTTAAACCAATTATACAATGAATCACCTCTGGGCAGTTCCAATTGATAGTTTTTTAGAATGATTTTGTACAATATACACAAATTATAAGTTGTATACAATATATGTGATTTGAAAACATACATTTTAGACAATTTGAACACCTTATTTTTTAGTTGTAATTACATATAATTCTTTCTATTGCGGACACATGTGTTTTTATACGCCATTATTGTAAAAAATGCCCATTTCAATTGTATTTTGAAACATTTGGAGTATAATATAAATATGAATAAATTGTCGAAATACAAATGTATGTATCCATCTTATTTCTCATGATATAAGATGATTATAGGAGGGGTAAATTGAATCAAGAAGAGTATTTAGAAAAGCTTCTTTCGTCATATCAATCCTACTTTGATATAGAACGTGATGTTAATTTGGAAAATCGCACTTTGGCAGCAACTGCCTTCTTCCATTCTCGTTCTGAAAAGTATGTTTTGTCGAAAAAAGCACAGTTATGGGCAACAGAAATGAACGAATATGTCTATTTTGCTTTTGCAGATGTTTTGACTGCTGACGATTTCCTTACACTAAAGGAAGATGTTTTGCAAGCAGGTTTACAAAAAATCAAGCCACATAAAGAGCATATGTACTCTTATGTATCCTTGGTTGTGGTTACGGATTTGGTGTCTGAAGATGCAAAAAAAGCAATCAAAAAAGCAAAATTCCATAAAACATATCAATTTTCACTCCATGGTTGGATGTATTTGCGTATTGCAGTGGTAGAGTTAAGCAACCATTCTATTTATGCAAACAAACAAGGTGAAGATATGACAAAATTGCTCCAAGAAGCACTTTCTTAACGATTTTTGCAAGCTCAAATGAGTTTCAAAGATATATCATCTATTTTATTTTACTATTTTGAAAAGGGGGATTTTCAAATGAGTTCATTAGCTTTATTGGCAATTGGTACTGTCGTTTTGGTAATCGGTTACCTCACTTATGGTAAGTGGTTGGCAAAAGAATGGGGTGTAGACCCTAAAATTGAAACACCTGCACATACAGAAGCTGACGGTAAAGATTATGTTCCTGCTTCTGCTCCTGTACTTTTGGGACATCACTTCGCATCCATCGCTGGTGCTGGTCCTATCAATGGTCCTATCCAAGCTGCTATCTTCGGTTGGGTTCCAGTACTTCTTTGGATCTTAATTGGTGGTATCTTCTTTGGGGCTGTTCAAGATTTCTCTTCCTTGTTCGCTTCTATTCGTCACAAAGGTAAATCCATTGGTTACGTAATTGAAGAAAACATGGGCGCAAAAGCAAAGAAATTATTCTTATTATTCGCTTACATCACATTGCTTTTGGTTGTAGCTGCTTTCGCTAGTATCGTTGTTGGTACTTTCGCTGGTTTTGATGCAACAGGTGCTCAAGTTCCTGCAAATGGTTCTACAGCAACAATTTCTGTATTGTTCATTATCGTTGCTATCATCTTTGGTGCTTTGGTTTATCGTAAAAACGCACCTCTTAGCATTGCAACTGTAGTTGGTGTTGCTGCTATCATTCTTTGTATCGTAGTTGGTTTGAAATGTCCAATCTTCTTGTCCAGCAATACATGGTTGGTAATCGTTTTGATTTACATCTTCATTGCATCTGTAACTCCAGTATGGATTTTGTTGCAACCTCGTGATTACCTCAACTCTTTCTTGCTTTATGGTATGATGATTGCTGCTTTTGTTGGTGTTATTGGTTCCAACCCAACAATCGAATTGCCTGCTTTCACAGGTTTCATGAGTACAACAGGTAGCACACCTATGTTCCCTATGTTGTTCATCACTGTAGCTTGTGGTGCTATCTCTGGTTTCCACAGTTTGGTAGGTTCTGGTACAACATCCAAACAATTGAACAATGAAAAAGATGCAAAAGTAATTGGTTATGGTGGTATGCTCATCGAATGTGGTTTGGCTCTTATCGCTTTGATCACAGTTGGTGTATTGTATGCTGATGGTGCTATGCCATCTGGTACACCTACACAAATCTTTGCAACAGGTATTGCAACAATGATTTCCAACTTGGGCTTTGCAAACGCTTATGACACAGCTTATGCTGTTATCATCTTGGCTGTTTCTGCTTTCTGTTTGACATCTTTGGATACAGCAACTCGTCTTGCTCGTTACATGTTCCAAGAATTCTTTGTTCCAGAAGGCACAAGTGCTGATGATTTGACAGGTATCCAAAAAACATTGGCTAATCCTTACGTTGCTACACTCATCACTGTTGTAATCGGTGGTGCTATGGCTGTTGGTGGTTATGCTAAAATCTGGCCTTTGTTCGGTGCTGCTAACCAATTGTTGGCTGCTCTTGCTTTGCTTGCTGTTGCTGCTTGGTTGGGCAATATCAGCAAAAACAACAAAATGTTCCTCTTCCCTATGTGCTTTATGATGGTTGCAACAATTTGTTCTTTGTTCATCACATTCAAAGCAAACCTTACAAACTTGACAGCTGGTACTGGTACAGCTTCTACAGAAGGCTTGCAAATTGTATTCATCATCTTGTTGTTGGTATTGGCTATCAACTTGGCAATGGAAGGATATCGTGTTCTTACAAAAAAACACTAAGTTTTACATAACAATCAAATAAAATAGATGATTTGCCACTCTAGGGGATTTCCTTAGGGTGGCTTTTTTGTTTGGAATAGAGTCAAAAATCAAAGACAAAACCGCAGGACTCCGTCCTACAACCTGCAAGGGGATAATCCCCTTGACCTTATTTTAAAAACAAGAACATGGTCAAAATACTTTGACCACAAGTAAACATAGAAATGATTTCTTGTAGGAAATAACTGTACTGTCTCGTAAAAACCAAAATTGTAGGGGATGGTTTTCTCACCTTCCCGCAAATTGCCCTGTCATTCTGAGCGTGGCGAAGAATCTTATCTTTTTGTTTTCACTATATTGACTCCATTAAGTATAATTACTCTTTCCACAAAAAAGCACCCCACTGCAATCGCAATGAGGTGTCAATTTGTATATCAATTCATTTCTTATTCTGTTACTTCTTCTACTTCTTCCACTTCGTTGATGGAGATACCGAGTTCATCCAATTGGACTTCTTCTACCAAGCCAGGAGCTTGTGTCATAGGGCAGGAAGCGTCTTTTACTTTAGGGAATGCAATGACGTCACGAATGCTGGTAGCGCCTGTCATAAGCATGATGATACGATCCAAACCGAATGCAAGACCACCATGTGGAGGTACGCCATATTGGAATGCATCCAACAAGAAGCCAAAACGTTCTTGTGCATCTTCTGGTGTGAAGCCCAAAAGTTCAAACATTTTTTGTTGGATATCTCTTCTGTGGATACGAATGGAACCACCACCAAGCTCATAACCATTCAAAACGATATCATAAGCTTTTGCACGAACTTTGCCTGGTTCTGTATCCAACAAGTGCAGATCTTCATCCATAGGTGCTGTAAATGGATGGTGAACTGCAACGAACCTGTTTGCTTCTTCATCCCATTCAAGCATTGGGAATTCTGTAATCCAGATGAATTTGAAATCGTCTGCTTTTGTCAATTCCAAAATTTTGGAAAGTTCCAAACGCAATGCACCCAAAGAATCATACACCACTTTATCAGAATCAGCACAAATGAGAATCAAGTCACCTGGTTGTCCATCCATAGCAGAAACGATTTCTTGGAGTTTTTCTTCTGAGAAGAATTTTGCAATTTGCGTTTTCAAAGTGCCATCTGCATTGATTGCAATCCAAGCCAAACCTTTTGCTCTATATGTTTTGACAAATTCCACCAAGGAATCAATTTTCTTTCTTGGGAAGCTACCGCAACCTTTTGCATTGATTGCACGAACGCTACCGCCAGCTTGCAATGCATTTTGGAATACAACGAATTCTGTATCTTTTACAACTTCGGAAATATTCACAAGTTCCATACCAAAACGTACATCTGGTTTATCAGAACCAAAACGTTCCATTGCTTCTTTGTAAGTCATTCTATCCATTGGCAATGGTACATCCACATTCATGATTTCTTTGAATGTTTTTTGCATCATACGTTCATTGATGTCCATGATATCTTCTACGTCTACAAAGGACAATTCCATATCCACTTGTGTGAATTCTGGTTGTCTATCTGCACGCAAATCTTCATCTCTAAAGCATTTTGCCACTTGATAATATCTATCCATACCAGAAACCATCAACAATTGTTTGTAGAGTTGAGGAGATTGTGGCAAACCATAGAAGTTTCCTGGATGCACACGACTAGGCACCAAATAATCTCTAGCACCTTCTGGAGTGGATTTACCCAAAATTGGAGTTTCGATTTCCAAGAAATCTTGTGTATCCAAGAAGTTACGCATTTCTTGTACCACTTTATGACGCAAAACCATGTTATACAATTGGTTTGGTCTACGCAAATCCAAGTAGCGATATTTCAAACGCAAATCGTCTTTTACGGTTATGCTATCTTCAATTTGGAAAGGTGTTGTTTCGGATTCAGACAAAATACGAATTTCAGATGCAATCAATTCCACTGTACCTGTTTTCATATTTGGATTGATGTTGCCTTCTGTTCTCGCTGCAACCAAACCACGAACTGCCAAAACAAATTCGCTTCTGGATGCTTCTGCTTTTTGGAACAATTCTGGTGCTGCCACATTGCCATCTACTGCAATTTGCATCAAGCCAGTTCGGTCACGCAAAGCGATGAAAATAAGTTGACCCAAGTCACGACGACGTTGCACCCAACCCATAACAGTAATTTCTTGTCCAATCATTTCTTCTGTGACATTGCCACACATACAGCTTCTTTTCAAGCCGGTTAATGCTTCACTCATAGCTCATTCTCCTTCATATTTGTATAGTACACATTAGCTTTATCATATCATTTTTTTGTGTAAAAATCAAGGTCAAGTACAAGATCAAAAGCAAGACCGTGGAGCTTTGCCCCACTACCCCATAAGGGATTTCATCCCTTAACCCATTATTTTAAAATTTATATATTCTCAGCAAATAATGAGTTTATTTCAGTCATAAGGGTGCGTAAAAACCCTTTAAGAGCAGTTCAAAACTATTCACTCTTCACTATTCATTCTTTACTAGCAAATTCTATTTGCTTATCTATCCCCAAGTTTCAAGTTTGGACTTGCATTCAAATCCAGACCATCACGCACACCTGCAATATACTCATAGTATGCTGCACAACCAATCATTGCTGCATTATCGGTGCAAAGAATTGGAGATGGAATGCTCAACACAAAGCCTTCTTTATCGCATGCTTCCTGCATTTTGGCACGCAAAGCAGAATTGGATGCAACACCACCAGCCATAGATACTTTTTGGACACCATTTGCTTTGGCTGCTTTGATGGTTTTATTGACAAGCACCTCAACCACTGCTTCTTGGAAACTGGCTGCAACATCTTCTGGCACAATGTGTTCATTCATCATTTTTTGTTTATTCACATAGTTGAGTACAGCAGATTTCAAGCCACTGAAGCTGAAATCGTAGCTATCTTCTTCCAAATATACTCTTGGGAAATGAATTGCTTCTGGATTGCCCAATTTGGCTGCCTGATCCACCTTTGGACCACCTGGATATCCCATACCAATGGCTCTTGCCACCTTATCATACGCTTCACCAGCTGCATCATCACGTGTTCTACCCAAAATTTCATATTTCCCATAGTCAGACACCATCACCAAATGAGAATGTCCACCAGACACCACCAAAGACATATATGGTGGCTCAAAATCCTTATTTTCGATATAATTGGAGCTAATATGTCCTTCTATATGATGGACACCCACCAATGGTTTATTGGTTGCAAATGCAATTGCTTTTGCTTCTGCAAGCCCAACCAACAATGCACCCACAAGACCAGGTCCATAGGTCACACCAATGGCATCAATCTCATCCATCGTCACATTTGCTTCCAAAAGTGCCTGTGCAATGACACCATCAATGGCTTCAATGTGTTTTCTGGAAGCAATTTCTGGCACCACACCACCATAGAGTGTATGCACTGCAATTTGAGAAGAAATGATATTGGAAAGAACTTCACGTCCATTTTTGACAACAGCTGCTGCCGTTTCATCACAGGAGCTTTCTATCGCCAATATCAAAATATCTTTTTGTTCATCCATTTATAAAATCCTTTCTTTTGTTTGGATATGGCTATTATGTATTACGGGCGAACACATAGGTTCGCCCCTACAGTACCCAATATTATTGTTCACAGTCGAGCACATAGTTTCGCCCCTACAGTGACCTAATATCCTATATCCAAAGCAGTCGTTTATTCTTTCGGGAATACCAATGTTTTGGTCAAGCGTTCTTCACCCAAACGGGTATTTTCAAAAATTTTCTGTGCCACTGGCAGAAACTCTTCTGGTTCTGATAACGCTGGACTGAAATGTGTCAACCACAATTCCTTTGCACCACTTCTTTGTGCCAATGTTGCTGCTTCTGAAAACAGCATATGCTTATTCTCTTTTGCTTTATTTTTCTTTGCATCATCACCATACATACCTTCGCAAATAAACAAATCTGTATTTTTTGCAAAGGAAATCAATTTATCCACAGGTCGGGAATCTGTGCAATAGGTTACAGCAACACCTTGTCTTGCATCACCCAAAACCATATCTGACGTATACTCTTTGCCTTCATGTTCCACACTGCCTACTTTTTGCAAGTGTCCCCACAAGCTTCTTGGCAAGCCCAAATCTGTTGCCTTTTGGGTATCAAACTTACCAATTCTAGGCAAATCCACACGATATGCATAGCATTTCACCATATGATCCACTGGACAATGGGAAATGTGGAATTCTGAAATGACAATTGGATTTTTCATTTCTCGATTCAGTTCAATGAGTTCCAATGGAAATGGAAGCTCTGGGCAAATGCGTCGCATTCCTTCTATAATATAGCCCAAACCTTGTGGTCCAATGATGGTAAGAGGTTCTTCTCTACCAGAATTGCCAATGGTCAACAGCAATCCAGGCAAACCAGAAATATGATCTGCATGAAAATGTGTAATACAAATCACATCTATGGACTTAAATCCCCAACCCAACATCTTCATGGTAACCTGTGTACCTTCGCCACAATCCACCATCATCATACGTCCATTGATACGAACCATCATTGACGTCAAAAAACGACTTGGCATAGGCATCATTCCACCTGTCCCAAGCAAACAAACATCCATCATAATTTTACTCCTTTGTCTGTACATACTTTCCTTTTTGTATCATACTCTAAAATCCCCAAAAAGACAAGCATATGCACCGGAACTTTCCTAGAAATCCTGAATTTACTGTATTTTGTTCACCTTTTTTGTATTTTTTCATATATATGTAGAAAGTCAAATCTACAAAGGAGTGGTTTTATGAACAGGCGGTGTCGCAGACCTCATCACAATCCATTTTGTTTCATTTTGGGTATTTTATCCGTTGTTCTTGGATTTGGTATCATCCTTGGAACCTTATTGCCTTGGTGCAACTTATTTTTGGCACTGATTTTCATTGCCACAGGAATTTGGTTGATTTGTCAAAATAAATTCCATTAAAAATGGGACTAACTTGCAATCAGGATTTCAAGTTATAAGCAGAGGTAAATTAAAAAAGGACAATGATTACTCACTGCCCCAATTTATTTGTGGATACCACACAGGGAATCCTACAATATACAATTCAATTTTATGCCAAATATTTTTGCAAAGTCGCTCTAACAGCACCTTCTCCAGCAATCAATTCCACAAACATGCCTTCAATCTTTTCGCCTAAGCCACAAGCCATCAAATCCACACCAAAGATGGTTTCATTGGACAAGATTTCTTTTGCTTCGCCACTATAAGCACCACCCAATTTAACAGAAGCCAATTTGCCTGTCATTTCTTCCAACAATGGATCAGAGCTTAACTGCATTGCCACACCTTTGTCATCCACAGCCAAAAGATAACGCAACCAACCAGCAATCGCCAATGGAATGAAGGTCAAATCCATAACATGCAAGTCTTCACTTTTGATGAAGGATTTGATGGTTTCACCAAAACGAATGCCTACTTTTTGGCTGGTATCTGTTGCAATTCTTTGTGGTTCATCTGGTACAAATGGGTTTGCAAAACGTTCGTTAATGACTTCATCAATGAATGCTTTTGGACTCAAGATAACAGGGTCTACAACCACTTTCATACCTTCGTTGTAACCAATTTGTTCCACCAATTTTTTCAATTCTGGATCACGCATTTCTTCAAAAATACGAGTATGACCCAATACACAACCATACACTGCCAATGCTGTATGCAATGGATTCAAACATGTGGTTACTTTCATGGTTTCTGTTTTATTTACGGTTTCACGGTCTGTGATATATACACCGCCTGCTTCCAAATCAGGTTTGCCATTGGGGAATTTGTCTTCAATGACCAAATATTGAGGGATTTCTGCATTGACAAATGGTGCAATGAAGGTATTTTTGCTTGTGATGATTGGCGCCATATCTTCGATGCCCAAGGAAACCAAGTCTTCTTCTACAGATTTTGCTGGTCTTGGTGTAATTTTATCAATCATACTCCATGGGAAAGATACTTTGGATTCGTCTTCCAAGTATGCAACAAATTCTGGTGTCATTTTGCCAGCTGCACACCAAGATTTTGCAATTTCCAAAACAGATTTTTGCAATTTTTCACCATTGTGGCTACAGTTATCCATGCTGACCAAAGCCAAAGGTGTTGCTTTTTTTGTAAATCTTTTGTACACAAGGTATGTCAAAATACTCATAATGTGTTTTGCATCCTTGGGTTCGCCAGCCAAATCGCTTGCCACAACACCAAGGAAATTGCCAGAAGTATCTTTGATTGCATACCCTTTTTCTGTGATGGTGAAGCTAACCATTTGCAAAGATGGATTTTCAAAAATCTCTACCATTTCGCCCATAACTGCATCGTTTGCAGTATTGACTGCATAGGATTTGATGATACTTGCAATGATTTCTTTTTCTGTATTGCCATCTGGTTTGAGACTTACCAACATGGTCAAATTATCATAATCGTGGTAGATTTTTTGGATGATATCATAATCAAAGGCATCACAAGCGATGATACCTGTATCTGCAACGCCTGCATTGAGCATTTTTTGATTGATTTTACCAACAAATCCACGGAAGATATTACCTGCTCCAAAGTGTACCCATTTTGGTGTTTTATTGGTTTGTTCCAAAACTACTTCTGGACTGAAATTTGGCAATGTAACACCCATAGATTCCCAAGCAGCTGTATCTTGTAAAGATTGCAAATTCATTTTCATTTCAAATCACTCCCAACTAAAGATGAATATTTATTTTTCAATAGCCATAGTCTACATATAAATACCGCTGAAACCTTGATTCCAACGGCATAGATTTTTAGATGATTTCCTTTTAGGGTGCCATCTGATTATTTTGGGAGCACACATAGGTGCTCCCCTACAAAAGCATGAATTGATTTCACCCTAAAGGAAACTCGGTATGTCGAACTATTATTTTTGTCTTTTGATTGCATCATAGAGACCCAAGAGATATTGGGAACCCAAAGCTCTATCATACAAGCCATAACCAGGCATAGAAACTTCATCCCAAATGGTTCTACCGTGGTCAGGTCTGACAGGACCTTCAAATCCGATATCCACCAATGCTTCCATGATTGCATACATATCCAAAGAACCGTCTGCTGCGTAATGAGCTGCTTCTTCAAACACACCAGGAGCTGTATATTTTGTGTTTCTTACGTGTGCAAAATGGATTCTGCCTTCCAAAGAGCGGATGATATCAGGAATATCATTTGCTGGATTGGAGCTGAGGCTTCCTGTACACAAAGTCACACCATTGTGTTTGTTTGGTACTGCTTCCATCAATTTCAAGATGGTTTCTTTGCTGGTTACGATTCTTGGCAAACCGAATACGCTCCAAGCTGGATCGTCAATATGTACAGCCATATCGATGTCGTATTCATCACAAGTTGGCATGATTGCATTCAAGAAATAAACAAAGTTATCGAACAAGATTTCTGGTGTAACAGATTCGTATTTTTGGAACAAATCTTTTACTGTTTCCATTCTTTCTGGTTCCCAACCTGGCAAAATAAATCCATTGGAGTTTTCATCAATTTGTTCAAACATTTCAATAGGATTGATTTTGTCAATTACATTTTGGTCATATGCCAAAACAGTTGCACCGTCTGGTCTTTCTTTTGCCAAATCGGAACGTGTCCAATCGAATACAGGCATAAAATTGTAACAAACCATTTTGATGCCTTCTTGACCAAGTTTTTCCAAAGTTCTAATGTAGTTTTGGATGTACATATCACGATCAGGAGAACCAATTTTGATGGAATCATGAATGTTTACGCTTTCGATACCGTCAACAAAAAGTCCAGCATCTTCCACTTCTTTTTTCATTGCACGAATGTCTTCCAATTCCCATTCTTCACCTGGTTTTGTGTGATACAAGGTTGTGATAACACCATGCATCCCTGGAATTTGTTTGATTTGTTTGAGGGTAACAGAATCCCATTTTGCCCCAAACCATCTAAAAGTCATTTTCATAGTCTTTTTCTCCTTAAATTTTATCTATTGGTAAATCATATTAGTAAATCATATTAGGCAACCACATGATGATATCTGGGATAAAGATCATGATGATAACCAAAACGATAACTGCTGCGTAGAATGGTAATGTCTCCTTGAAATATTGCTCAATTGGACAATCCAAAATATCACAAACCGTATACAAAGCAGTACCTACTGGTGGTGTCATACAACCCATTGTTACAATGGTCATCATACAGATACCAAAGTGAACAGAGTCAACACCCATTTGTTCCAAAACTGGCAAGAAGATAGGTGTCAACAACATAATGTTAACGTTACTATCAATGAACATACCAGAAACAACCAAGAACAAGATGATAATGATCATCAAAAGTGTTGGATTTTGTGTGATACCAAACAATACACTAGCCAATTTTGCTGGTGTTTCTTCCATTGTCAAAACATAGCTGAAGATACCAGACAATGCAATGATCAACAAAATACCACCTGTATCAATGAAGGAATCCTTCAGAGAAATTAAGAATTTTTTCCATGTCAATTCTTTGTAGATGAATACCCCAACAAAGATTGCATACATAACAGCGAAAGCACCCGCTTCAGTTGGTGTAAATACCCCAAAACGAATCCCAACAATCAAGATGATTGGGAAGATCAAAGCCCAAATTGCAGTTTTCATTTCTTTCATAATTTCTGCAAAAGTAGGCGCTGTTACATCTGGATCTGGAACATCGAAACCACGTCTTTTGGAAGTGATGGTAACGGTTGTCATCAAAACAATCATCATCATAACTCCTGGCAAAATACCAGCAACGAACAATTTACCGATGGAAACATTTCCAATGAAACCATACAAGATCAAACCAAGTGATGGTGGAATGGTTGCTGTGATCAAAGATGTCAAGCAAATTACACCGCCTGTGTAACCCTTTGGATAACCACGTTTGAGCATTTCTGGACCCAATACACGAGCTTCCATAGATGCATCCGCAACAGCAGAGCCAGAAACCCCACCCATCATAGTGGACAATACTACAGATACTTGTGCCATACCGCCAGTCATTTTTCTTGTGATTACACGAGAGAATTTAATCAAATTTTCTGTAATACCTGTTCTATTCATCAAGTTACCTGCAAAAATAAAGAATGGTACTGCAAGAAAACTGATGGATTGTGTTTGTGCAATAACACGTTGTGTTGCAATGGAGAGTGGTACTCCTGCTTCTTGTATAAACCATGTCAACCCTGAAAGACCAATTACAAACGCAATGGGTGCATTGATTAACAACAACACAACGAATACGATCAAAAGTAGTGTCATACGTTTTTCCTCCTATACGTTTATTCTAGTCCCATATTTTCTTCGCCAACTGCATCTGGATTGTCTTTTCTAACATTGTACTCATCATCATTGAAATGAGTGAGCACTTTGACAATTTTGATAATAGCTGTAATGGTCATCAAAATACAACCAACTGGCAAGCTGAGAGTTGCCCAACAATAAGAAATTGGAAGGGAATTGTAAACCCTAGCCCAGTTCAACATTGCAAGTTCGTAGCCACCTTTTGTAAAGATGACAAAAGCGCCAATCATAATAATATATACAATAACTTGTAGCACTTTTTGAATTTTTGGAGATAGTTTGTTGACCAAAATATCCATACCTACAAGACGAGAATAACGCAGTGCAACGTCTGCACCTAGAAACGCAGACCAAGAGAAAAGCAATTTACAAACATCATCTGTTGCTGTAATTGGTGAATTGAAAAACTTTCTCAAAATAACATTGGAGAATGTAAGAATAACAATTGTCAAAAACGCAGTTCCTGCAATGACTTCCTCTATTCTGCAATATACTTTATATAATTTCCCCATAAATAATAGCTCCTTTTAAAAAATAAACACCCTACGAGCCCTAAGGCAATCATAGGGTGTCAATCATTTACATCCTGAAATTACATCTTAAAATTAAATTTTAAAATTACATTCCCAATTGTGCGTACAATTCTGTTCTCAAAGCATCGAAATCTACGCCACCTGTTGTGTCCATATCAGAGTAAAGATAAGCTGTTGCAGCTTTGAATGCTTCTCTGTCTGGTTCTGTAACTGTTACGCCATATGTATCTTGCATTTCAGCCAAGTATTTTTCTTCGTATTCGTTTACGATTGCTTGGTTGTCTTTGTATGTTTCAACAGCTGTTTCAGAAAGTTGAACTTGTTGTTCTTCACTCAATTGATCATACCATGCAGCACCAGCTACGATGGAACCTGTCAACAAGAAGTGATGAGACAAACTGATGTGGCTTGCTACTTCATACAATTTCAATGTGTAGATTGTTGGCAATTGCCATTCACCACCATCGATAACGCCTGTGGAGATACCGTTGTAAGCTTCATTTTGATCCAAAGGTGTTGCAATAGCACCCATAGCATTTACAGAGTTCAACGCAATAGGAGTACCCATTGTTCTAATTTTAATACCGCTCAAGTCAGCTGGTTCATTGATTGCTGTATTTGTAACCCAGTTTCTCCAACCTGTCAAACAGTTGTTTGTCAACAATACAAGACCTTGGTCTTTCAAGTCAGCTGTCCAACCTTTGTACAATTCTGTATCCATCAATGTATCAAGTTGATCATAGCTATCGAACAAGTAAGGCATCATAAGAATACCAATTTCTGGAACATAAGATGCGATTCTAGCAGGGTCAGATGCAGCGATAACGCCAACACCAGCGATTGCTTGTTCCAAAACGTCATCTGTACTACCCATTTCAGAAGAAACCATAGCTTTTGCATTCCAGCCACCCATTGCATTCAAACGAGCTGCCAATTCTTCATGAGCCATGGATTGTGTATCACCAACACCATTTGTACCACATACTGTCAAGTTTGTTGCTGGAGCATCTGCTGCTGGAGCTGCTTCTTCTGTTGCTGCTGCGGAAGAGTCTGCTGCTGGAGCTGCTGCTTCTGAGCTAGAGCTGGAGCTACAACCTACAAAGCTAAGTACCATTGTTGCTGCCATTACTGCTGCGATTACTTTTTTGAATTTCATTGTAATACCTCCTTGAATAAATAGTCCCCTTTTGACTGTACCACGAATTAGATGCCCAACTCATGGCATGATTTATTCATTACAATACTAACATATTAGTTGTGAAAAGTCAATAAAATCAAGCATTTTCAGCAATTCTATCAATTTATTCACGCTATTTTTGTGCAACTTTTTCAATCTATAAAGTAGTCTGGAAAAGCGTTCACAATTTCATCAAGTTCTGTAAACAACTTCTGAACGTGTGTTGTCAAAACATCGTGTGCAACATCAATGTTCTTTTCTACGATTGCTTGGTACAATTCCTCATGTTGGCTGGTGTTCAGCTCACCAATATTACCTTGCATTTTGATGGAAAGCAATCTGGTGCGTTGGTAATTGACTGCATAGCTACGAATAATGGTTTTGGAAAGTCCATTGCCCGTTGCATCGAAAAATATGTCATGGAATTCATCGTCATATTTCATATTCAGTTGTGCATCTCCACGAGGAAACACTTCTTTTTGGATGCGAATACAATCTTGCAATTTTTGCAAACTTTCTTCTGATGGATGTTCCATATATCCTTCAAATGTTGCTTTTTCCAATGCTTCACGCAAAAAACGTTCTTCTTTACATCTACTGATGCTGATTTTGGACACATATGTACCTCTTTGTGGGTAAATATCCAACAATCCTTCTCTAGCCAAACGAATGAATGACTCACGCACTGGTGTTTTGCTGACTGCAAACTGTGCTGCAATTTCCTTTTCACTGAGTGTTTCACCTGGTTCTAAGCTCATATCCAAAATGGCTTTTCGTATTACAGAATATACCATATTGGTTACAGTATCTTGTCTACCACTTTTCGGCAATTCCAATTCCAATATACCCATATCGATTCCTCCATCAACTCATATATCCCATTAGTCCTTGTTGCAAAGTTGTAACAGAATCTTCTGTCACCATAAAGTTGACGATATCGTTCATAGAAACACAATATTCGCCAGCTGCTGTTTTACCAATTACAACTTTATCTTGCATTCCATTTAGGTATTGGAATGTAAAGTTCAATTCATTTGTAAATTCCACTTGTTCTGTTGCCACACGTTCTATTGCAATGCCATTGATTGCTTGGAATAAGGTAATCACATCTTCTTCTGGAATGATTTCTCCTCCAATGGTTACCACAACTGTTTGTTCTTGTGGTGTGATATCAAAGGTTGTGCTACCTGTACCAGAACTCACATCAATTTTTGCAATATCACCCATAGCATATTGGAAGGCTTTTCCTTGGAAGAAGGATGTATAGTCCTGTGCAATGGTTGTGTATTCCGCTTCTGCTACACGATACACACTGCCTGTGATTTCATCTCCAAACAAAATAGAACCATCTTCTTTCAGCAAACATCCAATGTATTCTTCACCTGCTACTGTCATGGTGATACGCAAATCATATTGATCCAAACCATAGTCTGACAAATCTGCATTTGTTGCCACCACTTCATCTGCATACAACGCACCAACATATGGCAACCAACCAGTCACCACATTGGTCAAAGATACTTTTTGGGAAATGGGTGATGTCATATAGAAACCACCATCTTTTTGTACCAATTCATAGGAAGTGCCATCTGCATATTCCACAAATACACCTTCCAAGTAGGTGTAATTGCTACCGTTTATGGTTGGGAATATGGTTTTTGCATAGAAATTGGAATATCCACCAGACAGCATATCTCCAACGACTTGACCCACCATAAATACCTTATTGTCTGTTTCAGAATACAAATAATAACTACCATCAATTGGATTTTGGTTCAGCAATGCGTATTCCTGTGTGGAACCATCTACAAGAAAAAGAGAAATATAGGTTGTTGGTTCTGCCATACCAAAGCCTTCCCATTGGGATTCATCTGCAAATTCCAAACTGGCTGTCATATGACAAAGGGAATAGATCAAAGTACGCAACTGGCTGATATCAAAGGTACCTGTATCTTCTGTAATCAATTCCAATTCTGAACCATTTTGCAAAATACCCAGATTCATTTGATTGTTTTGGATGATGGTACCAGCAAAGTCTGCAACAGAAATATCCGTTACCACAAAAGCATCTTCTGCCACTTGTGTTTGCTCTGTTTGTCCTGAAAAGTACAAGGCTATATTGCCAACAAATAGCACAATGGCGATACATATGAAAATTTTCAATTGTTTGTATTTACCCATCATAATTTTTTCCTCTTCAATACTTTTACAAGACCCAACAAAATAATCAAAACTGGTAAAATACCACCAAAGACAATACCAATCATCAAGATGGTGTTACTTGCCATTACAAGAGGTGGAATCACAGTGGTTTTTGCAGGAATGCTCACTGCCACCACATCGTCATTGAAATAGGTTGCCACTTGTGTAAAGAACATTTTATTTGCATAGCTGGATACACTCAAAATATCATCTGCATAACTCTTTCCACTGCCCAAAACCAAAATTGCACCAGCACCCTCTTTTTCTGATACCAAAGACAATGCAAATGGACCTGTTACATCTCCATCTTCTTTTGCTGTGGTATCATATCCTTCTGCTGATTTGCCATAAGAATCTGATGTGGAAAGCAACACTGCTGTTGTTTGGATGCTACCCGTTGCATTTGCCAATTGTTCCAAGTTTCTGGAGGATGGCAAAGTCATATAAATTGGATTTTCCATAAAATAGCGATTGATTTCATGACTACCATACATAGGTATGATATTCAAAGGATTGTTGGAAATATAGGCTTGTGATTCCAATACCACAGAATCCCCAAGTCCAATGTTCCATTTTGCAAGAAGTGCCTCCAAATTAGGCATTTCTTCTATTCCTGGTTCACACATCATGATGATTTTGCCATCTTCTGCCAAGAAGTTTTCCAACATTTGTATTTCATCCACTTGGAAGTCACCCTTTGGATTTGCAATGACCACCAAAGCCGCTTCTTCTATATTGGTTGCAGACAATGCTGCCTGTGTGGTTTCAAAATTGTTTTCTACAAACAAAGATTCCAAACTGGTTGTGATGCTTTCGTTGTGACCCAAAGTAAAGAGCACTTGTGGTTTGTTTTCCACTGCCAAATTCAAAATGGCTGAAGTCAACACTTGCTCCAATTGGATACCAGTAACAGAACCATTTTCTTCCACCAAGATTTCTGCAAATGTAATATGTTTTGCATAGGCATCTTGTGTCACCAAAATATCACTTTCACCAAGATTGATGCCCTTTTGGCGATATGTTTCCAATAATGTTGGATTTTCATATGGGTCTTTGTATGCAATTTGAATCTGACCAGATACTTCTGTGTAGCGTTCCAAAATCTCCACCAACATAGATGGATATTCCTCTTCTGCTGCCAAAACCGTTATGGTAATGGGTGTATCCAATCTGCCAACATACAATTCTGTTTCTTCTGAAAGATCATACAAACCATTGTCTGTCAAATCGATTTTGGTGGAATATTGTTCACCCAATTGACCAAACAACAAATTGAACAACACAAAAATCACCACTGCCAAAATCCCAATCAAGCTATATATTTTTTTATTTGAAAGTTGTTTCATATGGTTACTCCTTATGATATCACTCGTTTGCGATCCAAAACATATGTGCTAAAGAACAAGAACAATACTGTCAAACTGACGAAATATGCCACATCCACAAAGTCCAAAATGCCATAACTCAGCTTCACATAATGTGTGTTGACAGAAACAAAAGAAACCAATTCTTCCACAATGGGATGTTTCACAAACATAGTGATTTTGTTCACTGAAAAAATACTAATCAACACACAATAGGTCAAAATGGCTGCAATGATTTGGTTTTCAGATAGCACAGATATGAAAATACCAATTGCAATAAACGCAGATGCCACCAAAATAATTCCCAAATAATTGCCCAAAACCACATACACTTCTAAGGTTCCATATATGTGTAAAATCACTGGAAATACAAAGGTAATTGCCATTGGAATGAGGAACAAACACAGTGCTGCAAAGAATTTACCAAGGATGATATCCCTCATTTCCACAGGTGCTGTCAAAAGCATTTCTTCTGTCTTTTGTTTTCTTTCTTCTGCATAGATACGCATTGTCACCACAGGAATCAAGAAAATGAGAAATGGTATGATGGAAGCAAAAAAGCTTTTGATATCGCTATTGAGACTTGCCAAATTCACCAAATAGAACACAATTCCTGAAATGGCTGTGAAAATACCAATGAAAATATACCCCATAAGAGATGTAAAATATTGTGTCATTTCTTTTTGAAAAATCGCTATCATACCACACCTCCTACTCCATTTGTCGATTCATTTCCATAAAGATTTCTTCCAAAGATATGGAAACTTCTCGGAGTGTCAAAATCACTATGCCCATAGCAACCAATGTATGGAACAATTCTTCTCTATGATCCAAACCATCTGCAAAGATCAGTTCCACAGTGTGGATATCTTCCTGACCTGGTTGTGGTTGCAACTCCACTTGGTCACCATATTGTTGTTGCAATTTGGTATATACTGCTTCTGCATTTCCTTTGAAGGACAATTCCACTCGTTTTTCTTTGGAATATGCATCACGAATTTCTTCAGGTGTACCATCTGCAATCAATCTTCCTTTTTGAATCATAATGATTCTGGTGCAAACAGAAGTGATTTCTGTCAGCATATGAGATGATAAGATGATGGTCATTTCTTTGGATAGATTTTTTATCAAATTTCTGAGCTCCACCAACTGTTTTGGATCTAAGCCAACTGCTGGTTCATCCAACACCAAAAGCTTTGGGCTGCCTACAATTGCTGCTGCAAATCCCACACGTTGTTTGTATCCTTTAGAAAGATTTTGGATACAACGATGCATCACATCATCCACTTGCAACAAACCACATACACGTTTGACTTCTGCTGGAATTTCTGATTTCTTCATTTTTTTCAATTGACAAACAATTTTGATGTGTTCATATACCGTAAGTTCTGTATACAAAGGTGGTATTTCGGGCAAATATCCAATGTGTAATCTGGCTTTTGCGTCCATATCTGCCACATCTTGACCCATAAAGGAAATATCTCCTGAGGTACGTGCCAAATATCCTGTCAACATACGGATTGTGGTGGATTTTCCTGCACCATTTTTCCCAAGCAATCCAACCACTTCATGTTCCCCTATGGAAAAGCTCATATCGTCTACAGAATTGACATCGCCATATCGTTTGGTTAGGTTTGTGACTTTTAACATATCAGATACCCCTTTCGTCTAGTATATTAGTATATATGTTATCATATTTCCATCAAAGTTTCAATAGATTATCCATATTTACTTATTCTTTTGCAAATTTAACATTATTTTGTGTATTTATTGTATTTACAGGATTATATATAGATTGTGCAACTGCGGAGCGATGAGGGCATCGCTCCCTATGCAAGCCAAAGATTCTTTGTCTCGTCGTTCCTCTGAATGACACTGTATTGGTATATGTAATTGCATCTTTTCTTTACAATGATTTTGTAGTATAGTAAACTCATCAAATCATTTTGGAAAGGGTGTGTTGGATTTTGTTGGAACATTCTAAGCAGTATTTGGAAAATTTATCAGATGAATACTCTGTGTTGCATAAGGTAACTTACGAAAATGAAAAGAAATATCCACATATTCATAGCCAATATGAGATTTTTCTGTCATTGTCCAAAGGGATGCGTGCATTTATCAACAACAAGACCTATATTCTACCGGAATATGCTTTGATTTTGACCAATCATATGGATTTGCACCAAATGCAGCAAATGACACCAAATGCAGTCAGTGACCGATATGTCGCCTATTTCAAGTCAGAATATATAGAATCTTTTCCTGTTATGGGTATGGATTTATTGGCGTGTTTTTTGTTTCGTCCTTTTGAGGATGCATATGTTTTGCCACTGACCAAAGAAGAAGCACTTTCTTTCATCCAATGTTTTGATCGTCTGATTGTTTTGGAAAACGGCGATTCCACCACTTGTTATGGACGTGATTTTCACATTCAAATTTTGTTTGCAGATATTTTATTGCAAATCAACACCTTGTATCAAAAACACCATCAACTTTCACACTATGACTACACCAAAAATCATGATGTCATCTACAATATTATGAACTATATCCATGAAAATTATTGGCAGGATATCACCTTGGATTTTTTGGCAAAGGAATTTTTCATCAATAAGTTTTATTTATGTGAAAAATTCAAAATCACCACAGGCACATCACCCAATCAATACATCATCAATTGTCGTCTAATGAAGGCAAAAGCATTGCTCATTGGTGGTACGTCTGTTGAAGATGTATGTGGTCAAGTTGGATATAACAATTTGTCTCATTTCAGTCGAGCGTTCAAGAAAAAGTTCAACCAAAGTCCAAAGCAGTTTCAGCTGTCTGCACAGAAGGAATAGCCCAAACAAAGGCAATTCGTCATATATAGTGAAGAACTAAAAGTGAAAAGTGAAGATTTTAGAATGTTGAAAACGAAATACACAGTTGTAGGGGCGATTCACGAATCGACCGAAAAACCAAAGATTCTTCGTCACTGCGTTCCTCTGAATGACAAAAACAGATGTGTACTATCTGCCACTTTGTCTTTCTGAATGCATTGAGGAATCTTGCACCGAAACCGAGATACTTCATTTCATTCTGGATGACAGTGCATAAGGAATAAGCATTTTACGAAGTAATCACATCCATTTTTTACATCAAAAAAGCGAAGGGAATCCTCCGCCATTACATTTAGGAGGGCATGGAAACCCTCCCCCACATATTTTCATTTTATTTTATACTTCGCCACCAAAACAATGCAAACAACGCAATTTATTGCCTGAAACAATCAATTTTCCAAGTCCAGCTGGAATGAAAAATTGTTGTCCTTTGTCAACCATTAAAGCCACTCCATTGGCAGAGATAATACCCTTACCTTCCAAAACATACAAACCACTGAAGGTTTCGCCACATTCCACATCCACAAAGCTACCATCCACCAAAACTTCGTTCATTTTGAAAATATCTGTGTTTTCATACCCAATCAATTCTTTGATGATAACGTCCTCTGTTTCCACAAGTGTTTTGGGTGCAATGAACCAACGATTTCGCACTTCTTCCTTGGTCATATCCCCATAATGGAAGCAATCAAACATTTTTTCAAAGCCCAAACCTTGGTGACACATAAAGTCTGCCACTGGGAATCCACTTGGTGTGGTACGTTCTGTTCTGATGGTGTAATCTGTTGGTTCTTGAATTTCCATCAAGAAACAGCCAGCACCAATTGCATGGGGAATACCGCCTTCTATCAAAATGGTATCGCCAACTTCCACATCATAACGATACAAACAATCCAGCATCCCCTTCAAGTCTTGTGTATCAAAGAATGCTTTCCATTTTTCTCTGGTGACACCTTCTTTGAATCCCAAATACACACAAGGTTTCTCACCATTCATTTCACGTCCACCTAAGATATGCCAACACTCTGTTTTGCCATAAGCAGAATCAAACAATTCACGTGCTTTTGGTCGATCAGGATGTACTTGTACCGTCAAACGTTCTGAAGAATCAATGAGTTTGATGAGTACACCTGGTGTTGCTCCATTTTTTGCAACATGGGATGCACCCAAATATGCTTCTGGATTTTCAGCAATGTACTCTGCCAAGGATTCACCTGTTTCCACAATGTGACTCATGCCTTCTACAATTTCTTCTCTACCTGCATTTCTAGCAGACACCACAGACATAATCCATTCTTCTGGGAAATGAGCATCTTCTCCATCCATTTTGCCATGGAGTGCATCCAACAAAGAACCACCTAAATATGTTCTCCATGCACGTGGGTTATCTAGTCTCATAGGGTATTTCAATCTAGTCATATATCACCTCAAAAACTTTCTTTTAAAAACTTTCTTTGACACCAGTTGGTTTATGTACCTCATCCAAGAACGCATTTGCTGCTTCTGCATCGGTAATGAAATCCAACCAGATATAATGTGCAATTTGGTTTCCAGCAGTTTTCACGCCATGATTGGAACCCAAAGGAATGTACAAGAAGGTATCGCCATACATAGGATACACCAAATCGTCAATGAGCAAATCGCAATCATTTTCAGAAAAACTCCAGAAGAATTGATCCAAAAGTGGATGTTCGTGTTGTCCAATCAAGTCATCACCATGTGTTTCCACACTGCCCATTGCAAAACGAGGAATCATTCTTTGTTTGACGATTGCACGACTGATGGTTTTTTCACTTTTGAATGGATCACGGTATTGAGAAGCATCCACATATTTTTCTGTGATGGGGAATTCCACATCTGTTTCTGCCAATTCTGCCAAATCGCTTTCATGCATTTCCCAACGAATTTCCACCACTTGTGCATTGGTATTTGCCAAGATTTCCACTGTTTTTTCTGGTTTGTTTGCAAACACTGCTTTTTCATCATATGCATATTCTTTGCCTTCTGATTGGAAGGTAACAGCACCCACACACAAGAAGAAAATACGAATGAAACTGGTATCTGCCATAAATTGCACTTGTTCATCTGCAAGCATATTGTGATAATATACAGTTGCACCTGGAATGACACCATCCAACATGGAAACGCTTGCTGATTTTGCTTCTTTTAAGTCCAAAACTACTTTTTTGATATCTTCGCTACGCATAGTTGATCTCCTTTTCATATCCCAATTGAGTTTTCAACGAACGGGCACCGAAACGATGCCCCTACAATCATTTTCCATTGAATTCGACAAAACAAAACATCCAACACTCATCAAATTCGAGTTAGCACTCTCCATTGACTGCCAACACACGATCCACAACCAATTGGCGGAATTCTGGGCTGAGCATTGCAAAATAGGAAGTAAATCCTGTGACACGTACCACAAGGTCTGGGTATTTACTTGGATCTTTGTGTGCTTCCAAAATTTGTTCTTTGTTGATGATATTGATGTTTAAGAGGGTATTGCCTGTTTCCAAAATGGTACGAATCATGCTGACCATTTTGCCAACGCCTTCTTCTGTATCTGCAATACCAGGATCAATTTCCAATTGTACAGGTGCACAGTTGCCAAAGAATGGTTGTACATTTGCAATGGAGTTTGCCATAGCGGTAACAGCACCATCTTTTCTAAACCCAGAAGTTGGATTTGCACCATGGTTGATGGCTTCTCCATTTCTTCTGCCATTTGGTGTAGCTCGTACACGACTACCAAATTCCAATGTATTTGACCAGCTGAACCAACCTGGAATGAAGTTGATACCTTCGTAATTATCACATTCTTTACGCACAAGATTTGTGAACAATTCGTTGATGCGACTTGCCCAACGATCCGCCAAAGAATCGCCACCGCCAAAGCGTTCACTATGCAACATCATTTGACGGATGTATTCTCCATCAATGTCATTATAGTTGAGCTCCAATTGTTTGGTCAATGCTTCCCATGTGATTTTGCCTTCTTTTTCTACACGCTGTTCACAAGCAGCAAAGCTATCTGCTACTGTTGCGATACCAGAACCATCGATACACATATTGAAATACATTGCACTTTTGGTCACATCCAAACCCTTTTCTACTGGTCCTTGGCTGAGCAAGTTACAAATCAACTCTGGTTCATTTTGATCCTGCCATGTCAAGTGGAATTTGATGCCCTTTGCAGTGGTATTGACTGCACGTTCCAAATGCTTAGAGAAGATTTCCCAAAGTTTGTCTGTGCCATATTCACCAGATTTCACCATTTCGTAATATGCCACTTCAAATACTTTTGCAGCATTGATTTTCACCAAATCATTGAGGGTGTATTCCATGCCTGGAATGCTCATCCAGCTACAACCAGCAGCCAAGCGTTTTCTAGCCAAATTCTTTTCGTAACCACAACGCATAAAGCCATCTACAAGGCTATTGTCACCAGAAAATCTTGGCCAACCATTTTTGTTTTTGAACAAATAACCAACTGCTTTTGTGAAGAAATCTTCATTCATATTGTCATGTACACGAACCGTCAAATTGCAAGCAATGTTGATCCAATCTGCCGCTTCCAAAATCAAATAGCTGATTTTAGATGCCATATCATCACCATTGTCATCAGGTCCTGCCAATTGATAGTATCTGGTGTCATTCAAATACAAACAAGCAATATAGAATTTTGCTGTTTCATCATCAATGATACCAGCTGCAATATCTCTTTCGTAGAATGGACGCAACAATTCATCCAATTGACCACCACTGGGTCCACGATTGTACAAACGACTGAAGAAGCTGAACCAACACATCCATTGGATACATTCACGCAAAGTTTCTGGTTTGTCATTTGCAATTTTACGATTGGTTTGGGACATTTCCACCAAGTTTTGTTTCAAATAAGGGTTGTTTTCTTCTTCTGACAACGCCATCAGTTCATCTGCTACACGATTCAGGAATGTCATAAT
Source organism: Chakrabartyella piscis (assembly GCA_030067835.1). Classification (GTDB taxonomy): domain Bacteria; phylum Bacillota; class Clostridia; order Lachnospirales; family Anaerotignaceae; genus Chakrabartyella; species Chakrabartyella piscis. The sequence goes on along the minus strand of CP092441.1, from coordinate 1,005,708 downwards.
GGCATTGACCATTTTCTTTTCTGTTGTGTAGAAGATTTCGTTTTCTGGTGCTGTGTTGATTTGTTCGAATTTTTCCAATTTCTTTAAAATACCAATCCAGCCCATATCAAATCCCATGTTGAGATCTGGTGTGAAATGACCATCGCTACCAATACCACAAACGATATTGTATTCATCAAAAGCCGATTTCAATTCTGTATATGGATGATCAGGGTTCCAAAGACTACCCTTTTGTCTAGTCATAAAGAAGAAACCACGTCCCACAAATGCATCCAAAGGATCGCAATACAAAGGATGTTCCCTCAAAAGTTTGCAATAGTTATGTGACCAACCTTCATAACCATAGTAGGAGCCATCTGGATGGTTGGAATCTGGTTCAAAATAGAAATCATCTGGACATACCACACGACCATAATCGTCTTCATCCAAACCACCTTCCATTTCAATTTTTTCTTCTGTTTGTTCCAATTTACGTTGACGCAACAACTTAATTCTTTTATCTAAGGTAAACTCTTCTGTTGCTGGAAATTCATTGATGAATTGAATCTTTCCCATGGTATTTCCTCCTTATTCTACACGTACAGTGCAATATGCTTCTGCAATTTCTTTCAATTCTTGGATACGAGATTTTGGCAATGGTTTTGCATCTGCAAACACATTTTTTCTAGAAAGACTTTTATATTTGGAACCACCAAGTGGATTGAAGTTCAACAATTCGTAGTACATCATGTTTTTTGCATCTTTCAGGAATTCTGCAATGGCTTTGATGTTTTCATTGCTATCGGTTGCACCTGGAACAAGGGGTGTTCTTACAATATAAGGAATCCCCAATTCATCCAATTTTTTGATATTTTCTTTGATTAAGGTATTTTCTACATCTGTCCATTTCTTGTGTTCTGCGTTGTCGAAAATCTTCAAATCACACATCACCAAGTCAATTTTGTCGAGAAGTGGTTTCATTTCTTCAAATGGTACATGCATATTGGTTTCCACGCCAACAGAAATATTTTCAGCTTTACAAGCTTCTGTAAGCTCCAAAGCAAATGGAATTTGACACATGACTTCGCCACCAGAAATGGTCACACCACCATTGGAATCTATGTAATATGGTTTGTCTTGTACCACTTGTTGCATCACATCTTCTACGCCCATTTGTGTGCCAGACATTTCCATTGCACCAGCATAACACACTGCTGCACATTTGCCACATTTCACACATAAATTAGGGAAGAAGCGGTGTTCTCCATTGATTTTTTTATGTGCTTTACAAGGACAGACATACACGCATTTATAGCAACCGATACAATTGCCCACATAGTAATGCAAATCTTTTGTGTGACGTATGGTTTCTGGATTGTGGCACCAAGCACAATTCATGTTGCAACCTTTTAAAAATACAGTGGTTCGAATACCAGGTCCATCATTGAAAGAACAACGTTGGATTTCTGTAATGTTCCCTGTTGTCATAGTTTCATCTCCCTTTTCCTATATTGAAGTATTTTCATTGATAACATTGTATCTCTTTGATGGAATTTTTCTTTTCTTTTTGTATTTATTTTTTTTGCATATCTTGGGTTTTGGAAATAAAAAAACCTCCCAAAGTGGAAGGTGATTTACGGGATGTCGAGGACGCCATCCCCTACAAATATCATATAGGATTCTTCGATATTCCTCCTCTGAATGACAAAACCGATACACGCCATTACCCCAAACATCGTAGGGGCGTATCACGATGCGCCCGTTATTGGATTCTTCGTTGTTTTTCCTCTGAATGACAAAGTGAATTTACAATTGTTTGGCTGCATCCTGATCCAAATAGATTTGCATTCCTTCTACAGTACGCAAAATACTAGCAGGACACGTTGTTGCAATTTCACCTGTCAGTGCCAGTTTCACTGCTGTGGATTTCAATTCTGTTGGCACAATGCAAAAATGATTTTTTGCAGATAAAAGTGCTGGAATGGTCAATGTCAAAGCATGTGTTGGTACATCTTCCAATGTGAGGAAACATCCATCATTGACCTGCTGTTGTCTACAAGGAACATCCAATTCCACCATTTTCACCACTTGTTTGTCATCAAAATCTGCCACATCTGGGTCATTGAAAGCGATATGACCATTTTCACCTATTCCAAGAAAAATAATATCCAATGGATGTGTTGCCAATGCTTCAGTGTAGCGTTTCATTTCTGCTTCCGGCTCATTTTCTCCATTTAAGAAAAATTTGTTGTTCAGTGGCACATGATTCATAATGGACTCTTGCAAGAAATGGACAAAAGATGCTTTGTTACTAGAAGGCATACCCACATATTCATCCACATGAAATGCATTGATTCTTTCCCACGGGATGGTTTTGTCTGCAATCAAAGCTTGTAAAAAATCCAACTGTGATGGTGCTGCTGAAAATGCACAATTGATTTCTTTTTTTTCTTCTAAACATTCCAAAATACATTTTGCTGCATCTTTGGCTGCCACTATCCCCATTTCCGTTCTGGTTTCAAAAATATATACTTTTGCTTTGTCATAAACTTGTGTTTTCATAAAATCACCCTTTCATTTTTTTGTTGCAACTTATATTGTAGTATGTTACCATAAAAATAAGAAAAAACCAAGAAATGCAATACAAAATATACAATAAAACTAAAGTCATGGAGATTAGGAGGGTATTATGGCAGATAAAATTAGATTTGGGGTCATTGGAATGGGGTTTCAGGGCTCACTTTATGCAAAGTTACTTTGGGGCGATGGTGCTGTATTTGGCGCAAAGGCACCGGAACATGGTGTTTTGGCAGCACTTTCCAGTAGAGATGAAAAAAAACGTGCTGGTTTTGCAGAACTCTATCCAAATGTACCATTTTTCACAGATTGGAAAGAAATGGTGACAAGTGGCACTGTGGATGCAGTGATCATTGCAACACCACACAAAAACCATCCAGAACTCACCATGTATTGTTTGGAACACGGAATTCATGTTTTGTTGGATAAACCAGCTGGTCTTCATGTCAAAGAAGTGGCTGCAATGAATCGTTGTAGTGCAGCACATCCTGATGTTACCTTTGGTATGATTTTCAACCAACGCACCAATCCTTTGTATCAAAGAGCCAAAGATATTGTTTCTTCTGGTGAACTTGGTAAAGTACGTCGCATCCATTGGACCAGCACCAATTGGTGGCGACCAGATAGATACTATGATCAAAGTGCGTGGCGTGGTACTTGGGGTGGTGAAGGTGGTGGCATCCTCATGAACCAAACACCACATCAATTGGATTTGTGGCAATGGATTTGTGGCATGCCAAAATCTTTATATGCAAATGTAGAATTTGGTTTGCACCGTGAAATTTCTGTAGACAACGATGTAACTCTTGTTGCTGAGTATGGTGATGGTGTGACAGGTGTATACATTGCTTGTGCCCATGATATTGTTGGTTTGGATCGTTTGGAAATTTCTTTTGATGGTGGTAAAGTTGTCATTACAGAAAATGGTAAGAAAGGTGAAATTTATCGTTTGGAAGCAACTGAAATGGAATTGAATCAGTCTATGGAAATGGATCGTGTCAAAGACTTTATCCAAGGCAAACCATTGGTTGGATTGTACACCGTGGAAGAACTTTCTTGCTCCGAAGGATTTGGTTTGCAACACACCCTTACCATGGAAAACTTTGCACTCCACATTTTGGAAGGTACCCCTCTTTTGATTCCTGGTGTTGAAGGTATCAACAGCTTGGAATTGGCAAATGGTGCACTTCTGAGCAGTTGGACAGGTCAAAAAGTCTCTTTGCCTATTGATGAAGATGTTTACCTAGAACAACTCAATAAACAAATCAAAAATGAAGGATTGTTCGATATTCTGTCATAAAATCACATGTTTTCTTGTATTATGACACTAATTTCATAATATGGAACTCAAATCACAATATGAAACGCAATATATAAGAAGAAGCGGTTGCATTTGCAACCGCTTCTTTGTTTTCTGCTATTCTTATCTACCCATTTTCATGCCACCACCTGTGCTACCGTGGTTGCCACCTTCTCCATAAATCAATGTATCCATTGTGAAGGTTTGTGTTTCAGATGGTGTTGTCAAAGTGTATGTTTCGCCTACTGTTATGTCTGGTGTGCTAATATGAATGGACTGATAAGACTTCACTGGTGTCCACTCTACAACTACATTTCCACTGCTATCGGTTAGGGTAATGGTTCCTGATTGTACGCTACTGAGGTCTACCAAAATGCTTCCTTGTGTGGAATCATCACCAAAGTTTTGTCTGGTTTGACTGGTGCTACCTGCTGCCAAGAAGCTACCACCTGTGATGATTGCTGTGCTATTGTAATCCAAACTGGTATCTGTTGTAGTTGGTGTTCCTGAAATAATGACATCGCCACCTGTGAAGTAAACATTGCCATTTGCATCCAAACCATCACCTTCATCATTGGCATCAATCACCAATCTACCACCAGAAATGGTAATGGAAACTTCTGTGCCATCTGTTACATATTCACTGGTTGCTGCATTGATACCATCATCCAAAGCATAGATATCAATATCGCCACCTGCCACTACCACTGTGTGACCTTCCAAACCTTCATAACATGTGGTAATTTCGATGGTACCACCAAAAATGGTTGTGGTCACATCTGCATGAATTGCATCATCACCAGTTGCAATACTGAATGTACCTTCATAAATTTCCAAATAATTGTTTGCATGAAGCGCATCATCACAAGCATCAATATTGAAGTTACCACCATAAATCACAATGGCTGTTGTCGCTTTGATTCCCTTTGTGCTGACAGTGTCATCTTCTGTTGTTGTGGATGTTGCCATTTCACCTCTTGCCATGTTTTCCATACCAGCCTGTTGTTCTGTTGTGGCTTGTTCTGTACGTTCTGGCATTGTACTTTGTGTTCTTTCTTCCATAACAGGCATTTCTGTCATACTCATTTCTGGTTGTGCCATATTTCCCTGTTGACCCATAGCTGATTGTTGACCCATACCACCTTGTTGACTCATACCACCTTGTTGACCACTCATTTCTGGCATCATCATTTCAGTTTGTGCCATTTCGGTACGTTGCATACCGCCACCTTGCATTCCGCCACCACCCATAGTGGAAACGTGTTCTGGTGCATTGATGTAACCGCCACCTGTCAAAATATCAAAATCACCATCTACAATTTCCACATAAGAGCTACTATCCAAGCCATCTCCTTCTGCTGCAATGGTAAAATCACCATCCAAAATGTAGATATACCCCAAACTTTCATCTTCATCATGTTCACTATGAAGCCCATCTTTTACACTTGTGATATCAAAGACACCATCTGCAATACGAATGCTATTGTTGGCTTCCAAACCATGTTGGTCTGCTACAATTTCATAAGTTCCACCTGTAATTGCCAAATCGTCTTTGGAAGTGATCCCATTTCCATTTGTACTTGCAATCACCAATGTTCCTTCACCATTTAAGGTTACATCTGTTTTTGCAAAGATTGCTGCATCCACATTGGAAGATGCATCCTCTGCAATATTGGCAATCAATGTATTTGTGGTTCCTTTTTCTGTTGTGATAAACACCTTATCACCTTCTATTGCGTAAATCGGTGCTGTTGTGCTGTTACTGATGGCGACTCCATTCAAGGAAAGTTGCACCTTATCTGCATCATCCACATCTATGATAATTTGCCCATTGTCTAGGGTTCCTTCTAGCATATAAGACCCTTCTGCTGCGATGGTGATGGTATCTCCATCAATGGAAACACCACTTGCACTTGAGGTACTGCCACCATTTGCCAATGTAATGGTTTCATATTCACCAAAAATGCAACCCACTTCATAATCATTGTTTGTAAATTGGTCATCTGATGTAAATGACATTGTTTCCACTGTTGTTGTAATTGCCACTGGCTCTGATGCTTCTGATGTTGACGAACCACAACCTGTTGCCACTAGGGAAATTGCTCCCATTAGTACCAAAAAACGTTTCATAGGAATACCTCCTTATAATTCACTGCCCATATTCATTTGTTTGGACATCAATATTTCCAAGTTACCATTGCGACAACGCAATTCATCAATCAATTCTTTTTCAATATGTTCTTGTTTCAATTCGATATCGTAAGTCACTTTGAACAAACTACCCATATTTGTGGTTTTTACCTTTGCAAGCTCGCAGGAATTGGTGTATTTTGCAAACAAATCATCAAAAACGCCTGTGTAATCCAAATCTTCTGGAATTGTGATGGTCAAACTACGTTCTGTGGCTTTGCGTTCTCCAAAAGAAGTCATGTGCAACAAGAAATTTGCCAAACTCAATACCACCACAAAGAGTACTGCATAGCCAAGATATCCCATACCTGTTGCAAGTCCAGTTCCCATTGCTAGGAAAATGGCACCAATTTCTTTGGCTGTTCCTGGTACAGATCTGAAACGAACCAAACTGAATGTACCTGCAACTGCAACACCAGTTCCAATATTGCCATTGACCATCATAATCACCACACAAACCACTGCTGGCAATACTGCAAGGGTGAGTACAAAGCTTTTGGTGTATTTTGTTTTGTATGTGTAAAGTGCTGCAATCAAAATGCCCAAAACCAAGGAAACCATCATACACAAAAGGAATCCTTTGATATCTGTTGCAAGCACTTCTTCACCTGTCAATTGGTTGTTGAAAAATTGATTAAGCAACATTATGACTGCCTCCTTTCATCTTTGGCAACACAAATTTTTGATAGGCTGTTCCATATTTGGAAAAAGATGTTTTGTAAATCTTATGTTCACTAAAGAAAGAAAGCAACCAAGCTGGAATACCCATGCCTGTTTTCACTTCCAAAAGCACCATATTGGGATTCAAAATAGGTGTAAACACACCTTTATTTCCAAGTGAAATATTGTCTGTGTTGATGCGAATATCCTGATCAAATGTCATTCTAAAATCGTGATCTTCCAATCCAAAATACGCTTCTCTTTCATAATGCAAAGCAATTGCTGGTTGCAAAGAACCATAGTGTTCCATGAAATAAGCAAGTTCTTTTGCAATTTGTGTTTCTTCTGCCAGTGGTGTATGGTCTACCAAGAAACCAAATGCTTCTTTTTGGGACAAAGTCAATCTTCTTTTGTATACCACACCCTCATATTTCTTTTTCATTTCTACAAAAACATTGCTGTTTTCATTGAAGTTGCCATAACTTCTGACACGCAATTTTTCTTTGTAGCAAGGTCTTTCAATGGATCGTCTAATCAATAGAAAATCTGGTGTGTCGAAATAGATGTTTCTAATGGTATTTTTGCCATATTCATCAATTTGCATATGTTCTGCCATCACCTGTTGCAATTCTCTATATTGATCCTCTGTCAAGAGATATTTGAGTTCATATCGTTTGAAAACCATTGTTGTACTCATATTCATTCCTCCTTTATATCTTGAGTCCAAGTTGCAGATTGCTTTCGATTGCTTTGTTTTGTTTCTTAGAAAACAATTTTTTCTGCAATTTCTATAATTTAGACTATAGTTGTTATGCTTCTGTGATATCAATATAAAGGCTTTACTTAAAATTAACCTAAAATTTACATAAGTTTCAATTGTTTTAGTCCCAATTAAATATGAAGTGACTTTTGTATGCTGTGGTAAATTTTTGTAGGGCACGCATTGTATGCGTGCTGAAAACGGAATGCATACAATGCATTCCCTACACATCGGCAATATATTTAGTATCATACATCATTAGGTCTAGCTATCTTTAATTGGGATTTATTTCAAACTGCACCTGTTTCCAATAGCTCTCTGATGGTTGCCATACTCATGTCTGTGGATGCCAATTCATCTGCGCATCTCTTCAGTTCATCTTGAATGAGTTTTTGATGTGGCACTTCTTTTTTGTACTTCATTTGGTGTTCCAAACTAGCCCATGCATCTTGGGAAATGGTTCTAATTTGGATTTCTACCATAATATGTCTACCACGAACAGGCACTTCCAAAATCATATGATAGCTGCGATATCCATTTTGTTTTGGCACTGTGATATAATCTTTTTCTTGTACCACTTTCCAACCATCGTGTTTTGTAATCAAATTGACAATGGAAAACACATCATCCAAAAAGTTGCAAATGACACGAATTCCAACTGCATCTGTCACCTGTGTCAATGCCATTTCTGGTGTTTGTGGTACACCCAGCTTATCTAATTTCTTACACATGCTATCTGGTGACTTGATTCTTCCATATATATGTTGTATTTCATGACCTTCTTCTTCACATATGATATCCAATGTATCCAATACTCGTCTTCTTGCCAATTTCAAATATGGATGATACATTCCATAAAATTCTTCTTCTTTTTGTGATACAAATTCCATTGTGACCACCTCCTGTTATCAGTATACGTATGCTACCTAAATTGAAACTAAAAAAACCTCAAACGAAAATTGTATTCGTCTAAGGTTTTGATTAGAAATTGTATTTGATTGTAGTTCAACCAGTTTCAGAACTGCTTATTTTTTTGTAGTGGCAGTTCATGGCGGGATGTCGAGGACGCCATCCCCTACAATGTTATCATTTCGACTCTTACATATCAATATAGAATTGCATATGTTTGCCATCTTTACTTTCTGCTTTGATGATGCCACCATGATTTTTGACAATGGATTTCGCCATAGCCAAGCCAATACCAAAGCCACCCAATTTGCTATTTCTGGAATCTTCCAAACGATAGAAACGTTCAAAGAGTTTGTTGTATTCCTTCACTTCTAAGTGTTCTGCTGCATTTTTCAATCTGATTTTGACTTTATTTCCTTGTTTCTTCATGGAAATGTGAATTTCAGTGTTTTCAGTGCTATATTTCAAAGCATTGTCCAACAAAATGGAAAATAACAATCGAATTGCTTGTTCATCACCTTTCAAAGTGATATTTTCTGAAATATCTTGTACAATGGTTCGATTTGAATTTTCTGCCAAAATTGCAAAAGAATCTATAGTTTCTGCCATTGCCTCGGAAATAGAGAAATCCACCTTTTCATTTTGGTTGACATCTTCCTCCATTTTGGACAAAGAGATCAAATAATTGATCAATTCTGTCAAACGTCCAATTTGGTTATGGATGCTTTCACTCCAAGTAGAAGGTTCGTTTTCCATTTCAATGACTTCTGTATTGGTTTTGATGATTGCCAGTGGTGTTTTCAACTCATGTGTGATATTGGTGATGAATTGTTGTTGTTTCTGATAGCTTTCCACAATGGGTGCAACTGCTTTTTTGGATAAGAATACAAGCAGTACAAACACACAAAGCAATGCAAATCCACAAATCAAAATACTGGAATTGAGGAAACTATAGAACAAAGAAAGTTCTTGGCTGCAATCAATGAAAATCACCATACTACCATAGTCTGTGTCCACCATTTGGAATTTGTAATGTCCAATGAGCCCTGTATCTTTGCCACCATCCAAAACTTCTTCTGCAAAATGGATTGCTTGCTCTGTATTGACCATCATAATGCTTCTGGTGTCTGTGCTCATCAGGTTGTAATCCTCATCCACCTTGACCGTAAAATATCTTGTGGTATAGGGTGTTTCTTCTGAAATATGACCACCCATTTGACGTTCAAATATTTTAGGGAAATTTCCATCGTTTTCTTCCATAATCGAAATGATTTCATTGGCACGCACATCAATTTGCATATAATTTGCCACATTCAAAAAAGTTGCCATTGTACATAAAACAAAGCAAACAATACCAAAGGATATGCATATGAATTTTTTTCTCAGTTCACGTTCCATTATTTTGCCTCCAAGGAATATCCTGTGTTTCTTGTCACTTTGATTTGCACATTGGCATCAATTGCCAATAATTTTTTACGCAAATAGGAAATGTATACCCAAACCACATTGATTTCTGATTCGCTATCATAGCCCCAAATCTTCTCCATAAAACGTTCACTGGAAATCAAACGGGATGCATTCATCATCAACATCTCCATCATTTGGAACTCTTTATTTGCAAGTCTAAAGGAGCCTGTTGGGGATTTCAATTCAAATGTTGCTCGATTCAAAGACACATTGCCCACGGTCAAAATTGAGGAAGTGGAACCATCAGAAATACTTCTGGTCATTGCACGCAAACGAGCCAACAACTCCTTGGTTTCAAATGGTTTTGTCAAATAATCATTGGCACCCAAATCCAAACCTAGCACCTTATCATCTGTCAATGTTTTTGCAGTCAACATCAAAACAGGGATTGTATTGCCTTTTTTACGAATGGTTTTGAGCACTGTAAGCCCATCCACCTTTGGCATCATAATATCCAAAATCACTGCATCATAATTATCACAAGACAAATAATCCAAAGCTTCTTCTCCATCATACACCGCTTCCACAGCATATTTGTTGTGTTTCAAAATTGCCACCAAAGCATTGGATAATTCTTTTTCATCTTCACACAATAAAATTCGCATTTCATACCTCCTATTAATGACTGCCACTTTACAATCCATATTCCTGTTATTTTCTGATATCATATGCCTTCAAATTAAAATGAAGTTTAAATAATTACAGTTAGTAAAAAATTCTTTATTTCAGTATACTCTTTTTCTCCAAACTTTGCAAAAAACCCATCTCCGCTGGTATACGAAAATGGGTTTGATTTGTTTTTTATATTATCCCAAGGAAAGAGTTGAGAACATTGGCCAAAATTCCATTGCCAAATAACCAAATATAATTACCAAAATAATATTGATAATGGTCATAGGTGTACCATATTTCATCATCTTATCTGCATCCAAACCATAGGAAATTGGAATTGCACGCACACTAAGTGGCAACATATATTCCCCATTGAATGCCATAGTTGTAATAAACCACAATGGAATTGGATTCATACCTGTTTCTGCTGCAAATCCAAATACAATTGGGCAACAAACCGCTGCCGATGTGGTACCATTGGTTACCTCTGCAATAATACGTGCAAAAATTACAAACAAAGCGACCACTGCCAAATCATGATGGAAGGAAAGTTTGGAAATCATGCCTGCAATTTGTGTGCTGGCACCAGAACCATTGATGAGTTGTCCCATTGCCAAACCGCCTGCAAATAAAATCATCATACCCCAAAGTGTTCCTTCTTGGGCAGTTTCCCAACTGAGTAAATAATTTTTTTTGGAGGATGTAATGAAAAATGTTAAGAATCCCAGTGTCAAGAAAATATATGCAGGTGTAAACCCCGGCAATAAGTTTACAAATAAAGGTCTTGCAAATGCTCCTAACATTGCCAAAATAAACATGGTCAAGCATATTTTTTCATCACGTTTCATTGGACCCAATTCTTTATATGTTTCATCAAAGAATTCTTTTGTTCCATCAATTTCTTTTTCTTCCAACGGTATCATCAACATACCAATCAATAAAACTGCTGTTGCAAGCACCAAATAAGGAAGCAAACGCATTACCCAATCAATATACATGAACTCTTGTCCTGTATATTCTTCCAAAAAGGCAATTGCTGTGATATTCATTGCACCACCCAAAGGAGAACCTGCTCCACCTAAGGTAACCCCCCAACCAATGGCTAGCAAAATGGGAACTGCTGGTGCACATTTTTTGATATCCTCATAACCTGCAACATGCAACATAGAAACTGCAATTGGTGTAAGCATTGCACAAACTGCCACATTTGGCATCAAATTGGAAAGTACAATACTTGCCAATAACCAAACCGTGATTTGTGACTTCATGGAGGGACCAATCAGAGACAATGCTTTCAAAGAAATTCTACGATCCAACCCAGTTGATACCCAAGGCAATGTCAACAAGCCTGAACCAAATATCAAAATAATACTTTCGCAAGCATATTGGGAAATAACATTAGCCATTGGTACAATGGATAAAAATGCATTGGCAACTACAGGAACCAACCCTGTTACAGTAATTTCAACAGGCCTAGTGCTCCACCAAAAAATCATCCAAAGAGAAATACCAACCGCTTGCGCTCCTGGAACCGTCAAAGCGTCCGAAAACAATAAAATTGTCATTAATAAAATAATAGGCCCCATTGCAATATAGATGAAGCGTTTTTTTGTCTCCATAAACATCCCCCTTCTTACCCCGTTTCTATCACTAATATGCAAAAATAATTTATATTTTTCTTGTATTTATTATACCCTATCCTATAGAGTGCATAAAATACTTTGCACTCTATTTCTCATATATTGAAATATATTATTATATTATGATTCTTATTTGCACAATATAATTGTTGTACGCCACAATGTGCAATATAGATGTATTTGTTGAACTTGTATTGCAAAAAATGAAAATGCTATTATACCAAAATAAATCATTGTCAAAAACGCATTATTTATGCTAAAATTAATCATTCAAAATATGCACTTTTACCGTTTATTTTAATTATTTTATATATGCATTGACATATACATATACTCCACTCATGCGTCGACACATGAAAATTGAAATTTTTTATTTTTTTACATAAAAAAGCGCCCCTCTTCCTCTTATGTTAGGAACAAAGACGCCTGCATACATTTTGTATATTTTTTGCATACTATAAAAAATAAGAAAGTTTATTTTGGATAGTAACCCAACTTACCAGAAACTTTACTTGCAACACTCAACACTGCCTTTGCCAATTCTCGTTGTCGTTGTGGTTGGCTTAAACTATAGGCACTTGCAGATACACTTACTGCTGCAATTGGCTTTCGATTGCGATCAAACACTGGCGCTGCCAATGATCCCTTGCTTTCTGAAAGTTCATCTATCACAATGCAATATCCCTTTTGTCTGGTTTTCACCAACTCTTGCTCAATTTCTTTCATATCCACCTTTGTAGTTGGTGTGTATTTTTTCATTTCACACAATAGTACTTCTTGTCGTTTGTTTATTGGCATATATGCAAGCATTGCACGTCCCATTGCAGAACAAAACATTGGATGACAATGCCCCATTGGAATCAGAAGCTCCATTGTGCTTTCACAACAAACACTAATCAAATGCACAACTTCTTTTCCTCTTGGTACAGCCATATGACTATGTACATCAAATTTGTTGGACAGTTGTTGCAATTCTGGATATGAGTGACGGAATACGTCATTGTTTTGCAACGCTGCACCCACAAGAGACACAACTTCCATACCCAAGAAATAAAAACCAGTTGCTTCATCACGTTCCAAAAAACCCATATCCAACAATGTGTTCAAATGTCTGGATACTGTGCTGATGTTCATATTCAATTTCATTGCAATATCTGAAGTTCTTTGCATCGGAGCTGTTTCGTTAAATGTAGAAAGGATTGCAAGTGTTTTACTGACACTTTTGGTATTGGAATTTTTTTGATTATCTTTCTCTGATGACGCCATAACGCACCCCTTTTCAAGTTTCATCTTTTGTTATGCTCATTTTTGTCAAATCATTCTTAAATTATACCATGCATTTGCGTATTATGCAACAAATTGCCATATAATAATATACAATTTTACTATACTACAATATAGAGTAAAATCGTTCAAATCAATTGAATATAAAAAAACACCTTAAATATTTTTCAACATTCAAGGTGTTTTCAAAAAACAAAGGGGTTTGTTTTTTTCTAGGGGTTAAGGTGGTGGGAGTTGAGCCCTCTCGGTTCAATTCCCTCTCCCTTAATTAGAACGCTTTTTGATACAAATTAACTACATCTTTGAAACCAGTTTGTCTTGGATTTACCATAACGTTTACTGTTTTCATAGCGTCAGTTGCCATTTCTTCAAATTTGTCTTCTGTTACGCCAACTGCGGAAAGAGAAGCAGGAATACCCAATTCAGCATTCAATTCTTTTACCAAGTCAACCAACATAGAAGGTTTGAAGTCTTTTACAGGTTCTTTGTCTGTGCTCAAGTAGTTATAAATTTTTTCATAACGACCATTGTCAGCCAATGCATTGTATTCTACTACTGTAGGCATCAAAATTGCATTTGCAACACCATGAGCAATGTGGAAATAAGCACTTACAGGATGGCTCATACCATGGATATTACCAAGTTTTGCCCAAGCAAATGCGATACCAGCGAATGTACTACCAGCCATCATTGCACAAGCAGCTTCTTCATCTTTTCTATTTGCAACAAAACGACGAAGATTGCCACCAATCAATTCCATAGCTTTTTCGCCCATTGCATCAGAGAACAATGTAGCATCTGTGGAAACATAAGCTTCCATAGCATGGATAAACGCATCAACACCACATGCAGCAGCGATGGATGCAGGAGCTGTCATAATCAATTCTGGATCCAAAACAGCATATTTTGGAAGAATTTCATAACTGATGATAGACATTTTGTAGTTTGCTTCTTCATCTGTGATAACACAAGATGCAGTTACTTCACTACCTGTACCAGCAGTTGTTGGAATTGCAATCATAGGGATTGTGCCAACTGGAACTTTGCCCAAACCAACATAATCATGAACTGTGCCACCAAATTGTGCCAAAACACTAACTGCTTTTGCAACGTCCATAGGGCTACCGCCACCAACAGCGATGATACTAGAAGCACCACTTGCTTTGTAACCAGCAACTGCTTCGTTTACGATATCAACAGTTGGATTTGGCAATACATCCAAGTATGTTGTACATTTGATGCCACCAGCTTCGATGATATCTTGAATTTTTTTCACAACGCCGATTGCTTCCAATCCACGGTCAGAAACCAAGTAAACGTGATCCAATTTATTTTCATCCAAAATAGCAGGAAGTTTTTTCAAGCTTCCAAGACCAAATTCAATGACTTGTGGTACTTTGAAATTAAAATCTTTCATTATATATGTCCCCCTATTTTTTACGAATATCTCAATTTATGTATGTGCAGCACCGCTTAAGCGGCACTGCATGATGTACATGATATTTAAATCTTAGTCCCAAGCCATAGCTGGATCTGGAAGGTAGGATTCATCGTAAGGATAACCAACTCTTGTGATGTTCATAAGGTGATCGAAGTTGAAGTTACCGCTGAAGCTGTTGTTACCCCAAGAACCACAACCCAAAGTTGTTGTAGCTGTGAAACCATTTGTTGGGCTACCGCCACCTGTTGTACCAGCTGGTTGATTTACAACAACACGAGATACACAGCATTGGATACCAGCATATTCTACGTGAGCAGGTGTATTGGAATGAACTGCAATACTATGACCTTTACCTTCAGCTGCAAGGTTTTCTACCATCATTGCAACGCCTTCTTCAAATGTTTTGTAAGGCATAATTGTGATCACTGGACACATTTTTTCACGGCAAAGTACATCACCATGACCCAAAGCAGCAGCTTTTACACCGATTACTCTTGTGCCAGCAGGAACATCAATACCGATTTCAGCTGCAACTTGTTCTGCTGTCAAACCAACAACTGCACGACTGATTGGACCACCATTAGGGAACAAACCATCACGAACTTGTTGTACTTTTGCTTCTTCAGCTACATAGAATCCGCCTTGTTTTTCAAATTCTGCAACGAATGCATCATATTTTGCTTCTGGAACGAATGCTGTTTGTTCACCAAGACAAATCAAACCATTGTCAAAGCTACGACCGATGATAATTTTGCCTACAGCATCTGCCAAGTCAGCATCTTCGTCAACGATACATTGCACGTTACCAGCACCAACACCGAAAGCAGGTTTACCACTGGAGTAAGCAGCTTTCACCATACCCATACCACCTGTAGCAACGATAACGTCAGCAGATGCCATCAATTCTGCACTATCTTCTACTGTAACTTGTTCTACACCCAAAACAAGATCTTCTGGGAAGCCCAATTTAGCAAGTTCTGCACGGAACATTTCCACAAGCAATTTTGTACATTCAACAGCTCTTGGATGTGGCGCAAAGATTACAGAGTTACGTGTTTTCAAAGCGAATGCTGCATTACTCATAGGAGTTACAACAGGGTTTGTAGATGGAACGATACTTGCAACAACACCCATAGGTTTTGCAATTTCAAGCATACGTTTTTCTTCCAAACGGTTGATAACACCAACGGATTTTTGGTCTTTGATACTATGCCAGATCAATGCAGATTTATTGCGACATTTTGCAATTTTATCAACTGGACTACCCATTCTAGTTTCGTCTGCTGCCATTGGTCCCAATTTTTCTGAATTGTCATAAATAACTTTACAAATTGCTTTTGCTGCTGCATCTGCTTGTTCTTGTGTTGCGAATGCAAATTGTTCTTGTGCTGCTTTGGAACGTGCGATCAATTCTTGTACTGTTACTGTCATAAAAAATCAGCTCCTATTCATTATGTGTAAAAAGTAATGTTGTGGCATATGGACACCCATATGAGTTTGATAAACTACGTGAATCTTATTGCTGACGTTGTTCTTCCTATTATATAGTAGAAAAGCACTTCGCCTATTTACATTTCAGAGGAACTATATAGGATTTTCTCCATTATACATCCCTCTGAAAGTATATACAACCTTTTTGAACATTTGCTTCTTAGCTCAAGATACCATAAGCTGGCCAGAAAGTAATTGCCAAGAAACCAAACAATGTTACAACAACCATATTGATGATCGTCATTGGAATACCATATTTCATCATTTTGTTTGCATCCAAGCCATAAGCAACTGGGATAGCACGAACGCTCAAAGGAAGCAAGAATTCTGCATTGAGAGACATAACTGTGATGAACCAATATGGAACAGGGTTGAGACCCATTTCAGCTGCAAAACTAAATACGATTGGACAACATACAGCTGCTGCCGTTGTACCATTTGTCAATTCAGAGATGACACGAGCTGCAATAACTACGATGAGAACTGTTGTCAAACCGCCATCCAAAGGAAGGGTTGCAACCAATTCACCAAGTCTTGCACTTGCACCAGAACCATTGAGCATGGAGCCCATTGCCAAACCACTGGCAAAGAGAATCATCATACCCCACATCATACCCTTTTGAGTTTCATCCCATGTCAAGAGGAAACCGTTGTTGGAAGATGTGATAAAGAAGGAAATGAAGCCCAATGTTACAAATGCATAAGCTGGTGCCAAACCAGGCAACAAATCTGTGTAGAATGGTCTTGCAAATGCTGCTGCAAGAGCTGCTACGAAAAGACCCAAACAGATTTTTTCATCACGTTTCATTTCGCCAAGTTCTGCATAGCTATCTTTGAAGAATTCTTTGGTACCTTCCAAGCTTTTTACGCCTGTAGGCATCATCCACATACCAATCATCAAAACGATTGTAGCAATAATCAAATAAGGAATGATACGAACAATCCAGTCAACATACATAAATTCTTGACCTGTGTATTCTTCCAAGAAGGAAATAGCGGTAACGTTCATAGCACCACCAAGAGGTGTACCAGCACCACCCAAACTTACACCCCAACCAACTGCCAACAAAATTGGTACAGATGCTGCACAAGATTGAATGTCATCATAACCAGCTGCTTTCAACATGGAAACAGCGATTGGTGTAAACAAAGCACATACAGCTACATTTGGAAGTACTGTAGAAAGTGCAACACTGGCGGTCAACCAAACTGCGATTTGTGATTTCATGGATGGACCTACTACAGAAAGTACTTTCAAAGCAATACGTTTGTCCAAACCTGTTACTGCCCAAGGCAATGTGAGCAAACCAGAACCAAATACCAAGATGATACTTTCACTGGAATAGTTTGCAATCAATGTGGACATTGGAATGATGCTTAGGAAAGCATTTGCTACTACAGGAACAATACCTGTGATGGAAATATGTACTGGTCTGGTAATCCACCAGAAAATCATCCAAACAGAAACCCCAATGGCTTTTGCCCCTACTTCTGTCATAACATCAGCCAAACCAAACGCTACCAAAAGGTACAAGATTGGTCCAATCACGATGTAGGTATATCGTTTTTGCATACTCATAACTCAAAATCCCCCTTCATTTTAAACAACAGTTTTCTGAAACATTCCGATCAAACATTTTTAGAAGCAGATTTTATTTTTTCATGCTTCCTGTATCCAGAAAACGTTGGTGCCAAGACAAAGCTTGTTCTAAGTCATGTGGCGTATGCTTTCCAGCAGATATTTCAAATGCGTGTTCATAATATTCACGCAACATCGGACGATAATCAGGATGTGCACAGTTTTCAATGATCAACTCTACACGTTCTTTTGGTGTTTTCCAACGCAAATCGGCAACACCATATTCTGTAACGATGACTGCAACGTCATGTTCAGTTTGATCCACGTGGGATACCATTGGTACGATACAAGAGATTGCGCCACCTTTTGCAGTGGATTCTGTTGCAAAGATGCTGATACGAGCATTACGAGCAAAGTCCCCGCTACCACCCAAACCATTCATCATTTTGGTACCCATGATATGAGTGGAATTTACATTTCCATAAATGTCCAATTCAATTGGTGTATTCAATGCGATAACACCCAAACGACGAGAAATTTCTGGATGATTTGTAATTTCTTGTGGTCTTACAACAATTTTATCTTTGAAGAAATCAATATTTTCATAGAAACGTTTTTTTGTATCTTCTGCAAGAGCAATAGAACTGGTGGAGGCAAAATTGAACACTCCTTGTTCAATCAATCCAATTGCTGAATCTTGCATAACTTCTGTGTACATGCTCAAGCCTTTGAAACCACTGGACGCCAAACCACTGAGCACTGCATTTCCAACTGTACCAACACCGGATTGGATTGGACCTGGATCTTCAGGCAAACGTCCTGCTGCAATTTCTCCTTTTAAGAAGCTCACTACATTTTCACCAATTTTTGCAATTGCTGGAGAAGCTGGTTTGAATTTTTGAGGTTCATCGTGACCTTCTGTCATAACAATCGCTGCAATTTTTTCTGGTGGACATGGGATATAAGGTGTACCCACTCTTTCATCTGGTTTTGTAATGGGAATAATTTTTGCATTTGGAGGCAAACCAATCTCAAAGATATCATGCATGCCCATAAGACCCATTGGCAAGTTTTTATTGACTTCAATGATTACAAAATCTGCTGTACGAACTGCTGCATCTGCTGTACCGCCAGAAGCTGCCAAGTACAAACCATCTTCTGTAACTGCTGTACATTCCACCAAAGCCACATCCACATTAGGACCTGTTTTTTGATTCATGTGCATTGGGAAGTGAGAAATATGTACATCGCTGTAAGCAATTTCACCAGCGTTGATTGCATTACGCAAATCTTTGCCAGATTGATGTGCATATCTTCTTTTGATGAGACCTTTACGAACCAATTCACCATCCACTTCATCACCAACTGCTGCACCAACATAAATACTCAAATCTGTTGCATGACCAGAAGCTGCCAAAGCAAGAGGTACATCTTTTGGATAACCGATACTTGTAAAACCACTTACACCAATAACCATACCTGTTTTTATCAATTGTGCCGCTGCGTCAGCTGACATCACTTTACTTTTTAATGACTCTGCTACTCTTTCCATCTTCAAATACACTCTCCTCTTTTTTCATAGTTGGATGTTTTTCCTTTGCAAAAATACTTCACAATTTTTTTCAACATCAAGAATGTTTCCTAACACTAATTACTATACAGTAAAATAAAAAAATAACAATACTTCCTTCTTTTTGTTACCACTATTGAAATATGTTCTCAAAAAATGAAATTTAATTTTTAAAAGATAGAAACATTGTTGCATATGATGCAATCCCATTTTCAAAAATTTCATTTATCATTGGTGATTCAGAATATTTTTTCTTAGATTCTTTTCATTTCATTAGAAAAAACGTATATATTTTGCCATATTCTCAAAAAACGACACTTTTTTCTCGTGACACAATTGAAACATTCCACATCCATTTGATAAATCTTGACATTCACAAAATAAATCTGTATAATTCCACTAAAAAAATAGCCAACGTCAGATTGTTAAAAATTTGCTCAATTTAGGGGGTTTTTCAATGAAAATTGCACTTGGTCAATTGGATATGGGTTTTGAAGAAAAGGAAAAAGCAATGGAAATTTGCAGCCAAATGATTGCAGAAGCTGGCGATCTGAAAGCAGATTTGATTGTGTTTCCTGAAATGACTTTGACAGGATTCACCATGAAGCCCGCCATTTATGGAGAAAACATCGCTTCCAGTGAAAGCATTGCATTTTTCCAAAAAGAAGCAAAAAAAAATCACATTGCCATTTGTTTTGGCATTACCATTTCAGAAAATGAAGTATTCACCAATCGTTCATTGGTTTTGGATGCAGAAGGAACTATTTTAGCAGACTATGGAAAACTACATCTTTTCTTTGGTCCAGAAACCAAACGCTATTCTGGTGGGGATGAACTCCAATACTGTCAAATTGATGGTGTTCCACTGTCTCCATTTGTGTGTTATGATTTGCGTTTCCCAGAACCTTTCTTAATCGCTTCTGATAAAAGCCATATCATCACAGTAATTGCTTGTTGGCCTGAAGCCAGACGTGAACATTGGATGACATTGTTGCGTGCCAGAGCCATTGAAAACCAATGTTTCATTATTGGTGTGAATCGTACAGGTGTTGCTGGCAAATTGAATTATGTTGGCGATAGTATGGTCATTTCTCCAAATGGGGATATTTTGGCACACGTCAAAGAAAAGGATTCCCTTACTATAGTAGATATCCAACCAGAAGAAGTGGTGGCTTTGCGAGAACAATTCCCTCAAAAAGGGGATCGTAGACCAGATTTGTATATCAAACTTGCTTCTCAGGATTGAGTTTTATCCAAGCGAAATACATACCAACGGGCGTACACATAGGTACATCCCTACAATAACACATTGATGGTGTTCCATTTGTAGGGGAGGGTTTCCATGCCCTCCCTTTGTTTCGGTTTTGCAGAGACAACCAAAGATCCGATTTCTGTTGACTTTTTGTATAAAAAAGCAGACCGCCTATATTCAGACAGTCTGCTTATTTTTATTTTTTGATGTACTTTTCATTACAACGTGCCAATTTCACAACACAAATCATAACCAATGCAAGAAAACCAATGGTCACTGCCATGCTTTGGGGCATCAGGATATCCAAAAGTGCTTTCAAAAAGAAAAGACCCCCTACTATCATATCCAACACACCAACTTCCTTCAAATAAATAGGCAGTTGCTCTTCTGTTATATTTGCCAAAGAGCGTTTGGTGTAAAACAACGGTTGCCCAAACAGTGCAAACACACCTCGTGCAAAGAAATAAATAGAAAAAATAAAAAACAAATTCATATATTGCCTCCAAAGGATAGTCCCTTTGTCAATTCCTCATTCACAATTTAGTAAGAACGTTTGTTGGCTCTTTTGTTGAGAGTTGTTTGACGTTCATTGGATTGTTTCGCCCATTCTTTCATCTTATCTTCAAAATCCATAGGTGGTTTTGGAGAAGTAGAATAGGAAGGTGCTCTGCTATAATCAGAGTTGGATCTTTGACCTTGTGGATTTGGTTTGCGGAATGGTTTTTCGCTCTTTTGTGGACGTTCTTCTTTTGGAAGGGCATCACGAATAGACAAAGCGATTTTGTGTGTTTCCTCATCAATGGAAAGCACTTTCACTTTCACCACATCACCAATTTTGATATGATCATTTATGTCTTGCACAAAACTATTTGCCACTTGAGAAATATGCACCAATCCTTGTGCGTTACCAAGGGATACAATGGCTCCAAATGGTTTGATACGAACAATTTTACCTTCTACGATGCTGCCAACTTCTAATTTATCAGACATTCCAGTATACACTCCTGTTCAATTTTAGTGATTTCAGTATATCATAAAAATAAATTGAATACAAATAAAAAATCTATATTTTCCCAAAACAAAATAGAAAAAAACTTGACGTTATGCAAAAAATATTGTAATATAATTTTGTTTCAAAGGGATATACCCAAACAAGGCTTAGAGGAGCGTCTATGGTCTTGGTATATTTTCTTACAAAATAATAGCGAGGGAGCTAGTGTTTCTAGTTGAGAGGTAACCATCAAGTTACGACCGCCTTATAAACACTGAGGTTTTATTGGGGCTATTTTTTGTATACAAATACAATGTTCTTCTTTCTCGTAAAATTCTTGGTGTTTATGGAAACCGTGATTTTTATTTTGAAAGGAGTTTTTTTATGCAAAAAAACAAAGAATCAAACAAAGTGTTCAAAATGGTATTGCTTTCTATGACTGTTGCAATTGGTGTTGTCATATCGCCTATTTTGCGTGTAGAAGGTATGTGTCCCACTGCCCACTTGGTCAACATTGTAGTGGCTGTTTTGATGGGTCCTTGGTACGCATTGTTGAACGCAACACTCACCGCCATCATTCGTATGTTATTCTTATCCATACCACCACTTGCACTGACAGGTTCTGTCTTTGGTGCTGTGCTTTCTGGTCTTTTGTATCGTTTGACCAAGGGAAAGATTATCGGTGCTGTTATCGGTGAAATTGTGGGTACTGGTATCATTGGTGCTTTGGTATCCTATCCAGTTATGGCATTTTTGATGGGTCGTGATGGTTTGACTGCTTTCTTCTACTTGCCAATGTTCCTTGGAGCCACTATAATGGGTGGTGTGGCAGCGTTCTTCTTCTTGACTGCCTTGAAAAAAATGGGACAATTACGAGAATTTCAACAGAAATTAGGAAGTGAAACTTATGATTGATACAATAACACAATTACATACAACTATCAGACACCAATCTCCACTGGTACATTGTTTGACCAATCACATCACCATCAACGATTGTGCAAACGTAATTTTGGCTGTAGGTGGCAAGCCTATTATGGCAGAACACCCCAAAGAAGTTGCTGAAATCACTGGAATTGCTGGTGCTTTGTATGTCAATCTTGGAAACATTACAGATACACGTATGTCATCCATGAATCTTTCTGGTGCAGCAGCGAACCATCACCAAGTTCCCATTGTTTTGGATTTGGTTGGTGTTGGTTGCAGTTCCATGCGTTTGGAATTTGCCAAAAACTTCATCCAAGCTGCTCATCCACAAGTGTTAAAGGGCAATATTTCTGAAGTAAAAGCCCTTCTTGGCGATACCAATGCACAAGGAATTGATGCTGGTGCCATTGATTTGGTGACAGAAGAAAATTTGATTGTTTCTGCAAAGTGGATACAGTCCATTGCTTTTGCATATGATTGTGTGGTTGTGGCAACTGGTAAAATCGATTTGATTGCATCTCCAACAGAAGTATATGCTCTCAAAAATGGATGTTCTACTCTATCCTTAGTCACTGGAACTGGTTGTATGGTTGGCGCCATCATTTCCACTTACATTGCTTCTGGTGGTGCTTTGGAATCTGCAATTTTGGGCACTGCTCTCATGGGAATTGCAGGAGAATTGCACCAAGACATCAAAGGTACTGGTAGTTTTAGAATCGCACTTATGGATACATTTTCCACCATCACACCAGAAACCATACAAGAAATCATACAACTAGAAAGGATTGAAACCTTATGAAATTGAAAAAAGGGATTTATTTTGTAACCGATAGCACCAATATGGAAGAAACACAGTTTTTGTCTGTAGTAGAAAATGCATGTAAAGCAGGTTTGTCTTTATTGCAAGTTCGTGAAAAGGATCGTTCCAGTCGTGATTTTTTGGAATTGGCATTGAAAGTCAAAGAAATCACCAAACAATATGATGTTCCACTGATCATCAACGATCGTGTAGATGTTGCACTTGCTTGTGATGCAGATGGTGTGCATGTCGGTGCCACTGATTTTCCTGTGGATTTGGTACGCCAAATGATTGGACCAGATAAGATTCTTGGTGCCACCACCAAAACAGTAGAAGCTGCTTTGGCTGCACAAGAAATGGGTGCTGATTATTTGGGTGTTGGTGCAATTTATCCTACCACAACAAAGGTTGTAACAGTTCTTACTTCCACAGAAACCCTTGCAAATATTTGTGATACTGTACAAATCCCTGTATATGCAATTGGTGGTTTGAATGCTGGTAATATGGATGTATTGGCTGGAATTCCAATCCATGGTATGGCTGTTGTTTCTGCCATTATGAAAGCAAAAAATCCCTATGCAGCAACTCTTGATTTGACAGAAAAATTGAATGCATTGTAATATAATCGTATTCCCAACGAGATGGGAAACCCATCCCCTACAATTCCACCACATTCATATATTCCACAAATTGTAGGGTTCGATGCCCTCATCGTACCGCTATAAATACCTGAGGTTTGTCAATTGGCAAGCCTTTTTTATATTTCTACAATCCTATGGGTAAAAGATTGCAACCACACTGGTTTCATGATATGATAAGGTATTAAAATGCGATTATTGTGGCTATTTGGTGGTTTTTCTTAGAAAATCAACCATTGCTAAAATATCATAGATAGCAAAACACATCAAATTTGGAGGATTTACATGAAGAAAAAAGATATCATCGAAGTGATCATTGAAGATGTACGCTTCCCAAACAAACCATTTGGTTTTGTGGAAGATCATAAGGTCATTGTCAAAAATGCTTTGCCTGGTCAAAAGGTACAAGCACAAATTTTCAAAAAGAAAAGTAGCGGTATTGAAGCACGCTTGGAAGCAGTGTTGGAACCATCACCTTTGGAAAGAGAAACTGGTGCCTGTTCACACCATCACCTTTGTGGCGGATGTACCTATCAAAAATTGGAACACGAAGCAGAACTTGCCATGAAAGAACGTCAAGTGAAACGTCTTTTGGAAGTAGAAAACATCCAAATCGAATCTTGGGAAGGTATTGAAGCTGCTCCATTTGCAACAGAATATCGCAACAAATGCGAATTTTCTTTTGGTGATGAAGAAAAAGATGGGGATTTGGCTTTGGGTATGCGTAAACGTATGAGCATGTATGAAGTGGTCACCCTCAAAGATTGCAATATCATTGATGGGGATTTCTTGCAAATCATCAAAACATCCCTTGCATTTTTCCAAGAACGCAATGTCTCTTTCTACCATAAAATGCGACACGTTGGTTCTTTGCGTCATTTGGTTGTGAGAAAAGGCAAAGCAACCGGTGAGATTTTGGTGAATCTTGTAACCAGCAGTGAAGTTCCTTTTTCTCCTGAAGAATACAAAGAGATGCTCCTTGGTTTGCAACTTTCTGGTAGCATTTGCGGTATTTTGCATTCTGTCAACGATTCCCTTGCAGATGTGGTGCAAAGCGACCAACTTCATGTGTTGTATGGTAGAGATTTCTTCTATGAAAAATTATTTGATTTGGAATTTAAGGTATCCACCTACTCCTTCTTCCAAACCAATACAGAAGGTGCTGAAAAGCTTTATTCTATGGTCAAAGACTTTGCTGGTGATGTGCAAAACAAAATGGTATTTGACTTGTATTGTGGCACTGGCACCATTGGTCAAATTATGGCAGAAGCTGGCTCCAAAGAAGTTGTGGGTATCGAACTCATTGAAGAAGCTGTTGTGGCTGCAAACGAAAATGCAAAACGCAATGGTTTGAACAATTGCACCTTTATCGCAGGTGATGTTTTGAAAATGGTAGATGAATTGACACAGACACCAGATGTGATCATTGTAGATCCGCCACGTGATGGCATTCATCCAAAAGCAATTGGTAAAATCATTGACTTTGGTGCACCAGAAATTGTATATGTTTCTTGCAAACCAACTTCCTTGGCTAGGGATTTGGTGGTGTTCCAAGAAGCTGGATATGCAGTCAAACGTGTGAAATTGATGGATATGTTCCCAAGAACTGTACATGTGGAAACGGTATGTTTGTTGTCATTAAAATAATAGTATTGGGGAGTAGCAATGTATGAGCATATTATATAATATTCTAGTTGGTGGAGTGATTACCTTCGGAATCAATCGTCTACGAAAAAATGCTGCTGAAGAAAAGAGAAGGAAAGAAACACCTTGTAATTTTAAAGATGGATTCACTAAA
Organism: Chakrabartyella piscis; assembly: GCA_030067835.1. Taxonomy (GTDB): domain Bacteria; phylum Bacillota; class Clostridia; order Lachnospirales; family Anaerotignaceae; genus Chakrabartyella; species Chakrabartyella piscis. Next base: position 979,844 of record CP092441.1, on the reverse strand, counting down.
GACGAGTTCTACACAATGGTTCAATCTGCAGGTAAAGGCTCTCCCAGATTAAAAAATTTATACGCAAATGGACCCATTGTATACGGAACAGTTCGTTCTCAAAGCGGTCTTTCAGTTTGGGACTTTTCTATAGATTTCAACAATTACGGGACTTTAGATGGTTCTTACTGGATACAATCAGAAAATAAAGACTCCTCTATTCCCAAATATATTGCCGATAAAATTGCAAAATCAATTAGAGAATATGAAAACGATAAAGATAATTCAAGCATTTCTTCGTCTAAATACAATGAATACAAATATGTATATGTACCTACTGAGCAACGACAATCTTCCTCCTCTAGTTCTTTAAAAACAAAATTACTTACAACTTTATTTTTTATAATCACTATAGTGGTAATTATTGGGTATTATCAATTTAAACAACTAATACCCATTGGATATTCCCAAAAAGCATTAGAAGGATTAGTGTATACAGAAGTAGTTCAGAAATTAGAAGCATCAGGATTTTCCAGTGTCCATACGCAAGAAATTGCAGATTTGCCTATCACGGAAGAAAACCAAGAAAATCTTGTAACAGAAATTAATCTTATGCTTCTAAATTCTTTCGACGCAGATACACAATACCCATCAAATATGTGGATAGACGTTATATATCACACCCTTGAACTTTACACACCACCATTAACTTCTAAAGAAGCAAAAGGGATGAATTATCTCGAAGTAATTGAAAAATTCGAAAATATAGGTTATACCAATATAACAGTAGATATCGAATATGATATTATAACCGGATGGCTTACAGATGATGGAGAAGTTAAATCTGTTGCGATTGATGGAAATGAAGCATTTGATTCTTCCGATAAATTCAGACCCGATTCATCCATTGTAATTGTATATCATACATTAAAAAGCAATAAGCCCAAATAATGAACAATCCCCATCGACACAGTATGTTTGCATAAAAATACACGGAATCACAAGATAAACATTGACATTATTCACAAAAATCACTATTCTATAGTTGTAGTCATCATCATATACTGGATAGTCTAGTTGAAGGAGGTACATTATGGAATATAAAATTTTTGGCGAACCATTATCAGCGGTAACTTGTAGATTGCAACCAGGTGAAACTATGATCACAGAAAGTGGTTCTATGATTTGGATGACACCCAATATGAAAATGGAAACCACATCTGGTGGTGGCGTTGGAAAAATGTTTGGTAAATTGCTTTCTGGAGAAAAAATATTCCAAAACCGCTACTCTGCACAAAGTGGTATTGGTGAAATTACATTTGGTTCCAGCTTCCCAGGCTCCATTCGTGCTTTTGAAATCACACCAGGTAATGCAATCATTGCACAAAAATCCGCTTTTCTTGCAGGTACAGAAGGTGTGCAATTGTCTGTTCATTTCAAAAAAGCCCTTGGCACTGGTATCTTTGGTGGCGAAGGTTTCATTATGCAAAAAATCAGTGGTTCTGGTATTGCTTTCATTGAAATTGATGGCTATGCAGCAGAATATACATTGGCAGCTGGTGAATCTATGATTGTGGATACAGGATATTTGGCTTGCATGGAAGAAACTTGTTCCATGGATATCCAAACAGTTCCCGGTATGAAAAATATGTTCCTTGGTGGAGAAGGTGTGTTCAACACTGTTGTAACTGGTCCTGGTAAAATCATTTTGCAAACATTGCCAGTTTCTGGTTTGGCTGCTTCTTTGATTCCATATATGCCATTTGAAGCAAAAAAATAAATTGTACTATTTCTAAGAGGGTGACTGATGTTGCTCTCTTTTTTTGTTTCAATTCTTACAGATTTCCAAAGAATGCTATTTTTAGGTATATATTGCACCCAAACCCAAAAGAATTATAATGGTACCGTGATTTAAGACAATTTTCGAGACAATTCTTAATGAATTTGTTATACTAACAACATCAGAAAGAAGGTGCTCACACATGTCTCGAACAAGAAGAAGTTTCACCGCTCAATTCAAAGCCGATTTGGTGATTGAGTTGCTGAAAGGCGAAAAAGATTTAAACACATTGGCTACCGAAAATTGCATCCAGCCTAACCTGTTAAGAAATTGGAAAAAAGAATTTTTATCCAATGCATCTGCTGCATTTGATGATACTCGTATGGAAAAAACGAACGAAAAATTACAACAAGAGCGTAAGGAAAAAGAAGCATATGCCAAAAAAGTCGGTCAACTTACAATGCAAGTGGACTGGCTCAAAAAAAAATCTGAAGAAGTTCTTGGACCAGACTACGAAACGAAGTATTCTCCAAAACCTTTCGAAGACTAAGGATATACCTGTATCTACAGGTGCAAAGCTGTTATCGGTGAATCGTACCAGCATCTACTATGAAAAGCCAGCGATATCCGCTGAGGAATTGGAATGCAAACGAATCATTGATCAGCTACACACAGAACATCCCACTTGGGGTGCAAGGCAGATGTCAGCACAACTGAAACAACGCAACCATAACGTAGGTCGCAAGCGTGCTAGACGTTACATGAATGAAATGGCCATTGATCCGATTTATCCAAAGATGAACCTTTCCAAACGCATGCAGGAGGCAAAGATATGCCCCTATCTATTGCGTAATGCGGTTATCGAACGTCCCAATCAGGCGTGGTCAATCGACATCACCTATATTGGAACAAAACACGGATTTCTGTATCTAACAGCCATCATCGACTGGTATAGTCGTTGCATTGTTGGTTGGGAAGTGGATGATACATTAAGCACTCATATGGTTATGAATGCGGTCAAAAAGGCATTGAAAGTAGCAACACCTATCATATTGAATTCAGACCAGGGCTCTCAATTTACAAGCAATGAATACAGAGCCTTTTTGAAGGAACAAAAAATCAAACAAAGCATGGATGGCAAAGGGCGATGGGCTGATAACATCATGATTGAACGATGGTTTCGCAGCTTCAAATACGAAGAAGCATATTTGACAGAATATACATCCATTAAGCAGGCTCGAATAGAGATAGCAAAGTATATTCACACATATAACTTTGAACGTCTTCATTCGGCGCTGGACTACCAGACACCAGCATCCATGTATTATCCCATGCAACTGTTACCAATGGCAGCATAAGAGGAGGGGTTACTCTTTCCTTTATTAAATTGAGTTCATTAAAAAAGAATTGTTTTTTTGTCTTGACAACTGAGCCATTATAAATATCCTAATTTACATAGACGATACTGTGGTTTTTGTGATAAAATAAGCTATTACAATTAATTAGAAATCCAAATGAGGAATCAATATGATCAAAGATTTTTTACCAATCAACAAAGAAGATATGAAAAAAAGAGGCTGGGATGAAGTGGATTTTGTCTATGTATCAGGCGATGCCTATGTAGACCATCCATCCTTTGGACATGCCATCATTACACGTGCTTTGGAAGCAGCTGGATACACTGTAGGGCTCATTTGTCAACCTGACTGGACAGACAGCAACAGCATCACCATCTTAGGCAAACCAAAACTTGGGTTCTTGGTTTCCAGTGGCAATATGGATTCTATGGTAAACCACTACTCTGTTTCCAAAAAACGTCGTCAAACAGATGCCTATACCCCTGGTGGCGAAATCGGCAAACGACCTGACTACGCAACCATTGTATACAGCAATTTGATTCGTCAAGTTTACAAAGATAGCCCCATTATTTTGGGTGGTATCGAAGCAAGTCTTAGACGTTTGGCACATTATGACTATTGGTCAAATCGTTTGAAACGCTCTATTTTGATGGATTCTGGTGCGGATATTGTTTCCTTTGGTATGGGGGAACATTCCATCATTGAGCTTGCAGACGCTTTGAAATCAGGCATTGCAGTCAAAGACATTACTTTTGTAGATGGCACTGCTTACAAAACCAAAGATTTGGATTCTGTATATGACTACACCATGCTCCAATCCTTCACACAAATGAAAGCTGATAAATTGGAATATGCAAAAAGTTTCAACATCCAAAACAACAATACTGATCCATTCACTGGCAAACGTTTGGTGGAAAGTTACGGTAGTGTTCATGTGGTGCAAAATCCACCTTCCAAACCTTTGACACAATCGGAAATGGATCGCACATACAGCTATCCTTATATGAGAACCTATCACCCTTCTTATGAAGCAGCTGGCGGCATTCCTGCCATTGAAGAAGTGAAATATAGCCTCATCAGCAATAGAGGTTGTTTTGGTGCTTGTAGTTTCTGTGCTTTGACCTTCCATCAAGGTAGAATCATCCAAGCCAGAAGCCACGAATCCCTTGTAAATGAAGCCAGAAAATTCATTGATGACCCTAGATTCAAAGGATATATTCATGATGTTGGTGGTCCTACTGCCAACTTTAGAAAACCTGCTTGCAAGAAACAATTGACACATGGTGCATGTAAAGATAAGCAATGTCTATTCCCTGAACCATGTAAAAATTTGGAAGCAGACCACAAAGATTACATCAAGTTGTTGCACAAACTGCGTGAACTTCCCAATGTAAAGAAAGTATTCATACGTTCTGGGATTCGTTTCGATTATTTGCTTGCAGATAAGGATGATACCTTCTTCAATGAGCTTTGTGAGCATCATGTTAGCGGTCAATTGAAGGTTGCACCAGAACACATTTCTGATGCAGTTCTCAGCATGATGGGGAAACCAGAAAACAGTGTTTATGAAAAATTCCTAACCAAGTTTAAGAGAATCAATGAACGTTTGGGTAAAAAACAATTTGTGGTACCCTATTTGATGTCATCACATCCTGGTTCTACTTTGAAAGAAGCAGTGGAATTGGCAGAATACTTGCGTAACATTGGTTATATGCCAGAACAGGTACAAGATTTCTATCCAACTCCTTCTACCATCTCCACTTGTATGTACTACACAGGTGTAGATCCAAGAACTATGAAACCTGTATATGTACCTGTGAATCCACATGAAAAGGCAATGCAACGTGCTTTGATTCAATATCGCAATCCAAAGAATTATGGTTTGGTTATGGAAGCACTCCAAAAGGCACATCGTATGGATTTGGTTGGTTTTGATCAAAATTGCTTGATTCGACCAAGACAAAGTAAAAACGAATACAACAGTTGGAACAATAAAAATAGCAATGGCAAATCCACTGGTAAGTCTGGTGGTGGCAAAACAGGTGACAAATCCAGAACAACTCAAAAGAATGGTAAATCTGGTGGTCAAAGTGGTAAATCCAAACCTGCACAAAGTGGTAATGGATACAAACCAACAGCTAGCAAATCCAAACCCACACAAAAGAAAACATTGCGTCAAGTCCATAAGAAGAAATAAGGGCAATACCGCATAGCTCTGATTGCAAAATTTACGAGTAGATTTTTTCGTCAGAATTGTTAAAAAACGGAGGCGATATCGGAAATATCGTCGAGTATTTTTGGCACTTATGACGGAAAAATAAACCGCAAAGGTTGTGATAAAGAGTTGTGCGGTATTGCCTAAGATTACATCAAAAAACCACACTCCTAATCAATTGGAATGTGGTTTTTTGATTGTGTACCAATATAAAATATGAGCGGGATTGCCTGGAACGCCATCCCCTACAATCATAATATATTTGAACTAATTTGTAAGGGTGGGTTTCCATGCCTACCCGTTTGTTTTGTAGCACATAACTGGAGGATGATATCCTACCCTACAATTGCATTCATTTACGTAATCTGTCATCCTGAATGAAGTATCTTAGTTTCGGTTGATTCGTGAATCAACCCTACAAATGTATATTTCGTTTTCAACATTCTAAAGTTATTCACCCTTCACCATTAGTTTTTAGCTTTATATTTGACTACGTCAAATATAAATTTTATTACAAATTTTTACATACTTGGAAAATATAGAATTTCAAATAATAAGATTCATCTGCTGCCCAAAGAATTGGATGGTCAGGGGATTGTGTTCTACATTCCACTTGACGCAAGCGTTTGTGTACATTCTTTGCTGCTTGTCCCACTGTTTGGCTGAACAACTCTTGGTTCATAAAATGAGAACAGGAACAAGTTGCCAAGTAACCACCATCTTTGATGAGCTTCATGGCACGCAAATTGATTTCTCTATATCCTTTGACTGCATTTTTGATGGAGCTTCTGGATTTTGTGAAAGCTGGCGGATCCAATATGATCACATCAAACTTTCTACCTTCTGCTTCCAAACGTGGCAACAATTCAAATACATCTTCACAATGGAAATGTACCACATCTTGCAAGTTGTTGAGCCTTGCATTTTCTGTAGCCTGATCCACTGCCAATTGGGATGCATCGATACCCAAAACGCTTTTTGCACCAGCAATACCAGCATTCAAAGCAAAGGAACCTGTATGGGTGAAGCAATCCAAAACATCAGCATCTTTGCAAATGCTATGGATGGCTGCTCTATTGTATTTTTGATCCAAGAAGAAGCCTGTTTTCTGACCATCTTCCACATCTACAGTGTATTTTACACCATTTTCAATGATTTCTACTTTTGTATCAAATGGTTCACTTAAGAAACCTTTGACACGTTCCATACCTTCTTGCAAACGCACTTTTGCATCACTACGTTCATAAATACCACGAATGGAAATGCCATCTTTTTCCAATGCTGCCACCAATAAACGCAAAATGGTATCTTTCATACGATCAATGCCAAATGCCAAAGATTGCACCACCAATACATCTGAAAATTTATCCACAACAATGCCTGGCAAGAAATCCGCTTCTCCAAAAATCAATCGACAAGAAGAAGTATCCACTGTTTTCTTACGATATTCCCAAGCCATTTGCACACGATTTTCCAAGAATGCTTCATCAATAACAGCGTCTTTATCCCTTGTCATCATACGAATGGTGATTTTGGAATTGTTGTTGTAGAAACCAGTACCCATTGGGTAACCATCGAAATCTTGTACCGCAATCAATTCGCCATTGGTTGCATCTTCTGTAACAGATGTAATTTCGTTATCGAAAATCCAAAGTCCGCCAGATTTCAATAAGCGACCTTCTCCTTTTTTCAGTGTTGCAATTGGTAAACTCATATTTTCCTCCTTGTTGCTCTCGTTTCTCATTCTCATTCTTTTGGCAAACCAAATTGTGCCAATACTGCATTTTTATATGTTTTTTCTGTTGTTACATCCACACCAAACCAATCTGGTGGAATGAATCCATTTGCTTCTTCTTCTGTAGCAAACTCCACTTCTGTGGTATATAAACCTTCCAATTCACCTGCATATACATCCAATTCTGCAACCAAGTCGCCTTCTAGTGGAATCAAATATCTTTTTTTGCAAATTTCAGTTCCTTCTGCCTTTTGCAAAAGTGTATTGTATTCTTCTTCTGAAATCATCAACTCATATTCTTCACGTGATATGTGACCAGAACCTTTGATGGTCAAATAATACGTATCATTGCTTTTGCGAATGCGAATGGTTGGTCTAAAGGAAATGTAGGATTGTCTCAAATCCTTACAAGCAAAGCCCTCCAAAGAAAATGGAATCTCTTTGGTCAAAAATTTACGTTCAATCTCCATGTGTCACACCTCCGTCATATTAGGATAGAGGTTTGTCCTTGTTCTGTCAATAGAATGTTGATAAATCCAGTTAAAAAGTGTATAATATACCCTAATAGCGGAGAAAGCGTGGTGCAAAGGAATCAATTGTTGCACTCATGCAAAACATTTGGTTCTTTTGTGCCATCATTTGCGTAGCAAATATATCCAAGTACTCATAGAGTACTGGATGTTCTCAGCGGTCATTGATTCACCCCTACAGAATATCGTCAATAAAGCATATCAAAGGAGCGATACTATGAAAACAGTATGTATATTTTTGGCAACAGGATTTGAAGAAGTAGAAGCAATCACAACCATAGATTTGTTGCGTCGTGGTGGCGTAGAAGTGAAAATGGTTTCTTTGACCGATTCTTTGTTGGTTCTTGGTGGAAATGGCATTTCTGTGCAAGCAGATTTGTTCTTTGCTGATTTGCAAGCTGATGAAATGAGTGGATTCATCCTACCTGGTGGTATGGGTGGTGTAGGTGGTATGATGGTACATGCTGGTTTGCAAGATTTGATTCTCAAAATGAGTGATGCTGGTAAAGTAATTTGCGCCATCTGTGCTGCTCCTATGCTTTTGGGTGCTTGGGGTCTTGTAGAAGGCAAAACTGCCACCATCTACCCCGGTATGGAAGAACACCTTTTGGGTGCTATTCCAAAAACCGATTCTGTTTGTGTAGATGGCAATATCATCACATCTCGTGGTGTGGGAACTGCAATTGAGTTTGCATTGCAACTGATTGCAACCTTCAACAACCAAGAAACTTCTGATGCAGTACGCAAAGGTATTGTATATCAACAATAAATATAAGAAAATAAGTGCACTAAGTCTTTTTTGGTGAAGGTTTCTTTGCCTATGTTTTGTGCTGCAACCTGTACCTTTTCTATCTCCAAATCATATATGTATGAGATTTCTTCTATGGTATATGTAGGTGGCATTCCACAGGCAATTTCCCTTTGTATGAGTTTACATATAGGGGATTTCACAAGTTGTATCAAGTATAAAAAAACGCCTTTTGTGGGCAAACCAAAACCAAATTTTTGCAACAAACTTTGAATTTCTTCATCAGAACTATCCAAACAAATGGCAATATCGCCAACTGCATAGGGTGGTTCTGTTGTTTTCAAAAATAAATCCAACTCTTGTAATTTTGGTGCAATGAACGTGTCATATTGTTCCAAATACGTTTGCATAAATACCCCCTTGTTCTAACTCTTTTTGTAGCGTACATTTTATTATTGTACTGCCAAAAAAGATGTTTTTCCACAGGGAATCTATGGAAGTGAGGAAAGTCATGAATGCCATTCAAAAATATTTCAAGTATCGCCAAAACCTAATTGACCAATACATCAAAGGCGATATGAGCAAAAGAGAATATCTGCAAAAGAATTATGATGCTGTGATTTACGGTGATATTGGACCTTTTACCAATATGGATACGGTAGAAAAGGCATTGTTCAACTATCAATATTACAATGCTTTGGCAAAGGAAATGAAGTCCACCAGCACCGTTTCAGATATGGAATTTGAGTTGAAACGAGATTATCAAGATCGCAGCAACTACTACTATAGCAAAAAAGACAAAGCCACTATGGCTGCTTTGCGTTTGATTGATTTTCGTAATGTGGAAGCTTATTTTGTGAAGGTTCGTAGCAAATACCTCAAAGGTAAATTGTTTGAAATTGTGTTGCAGGATGAAGATGTGATTTTGCATTCCACCAGCACTGTGATTTTGAACCGTTTGCGTGATGAGTATGTGTTTACAGAAGGCAGTAGAAAATCTTTGATTGATGAGTATGTGAATCATCGGTATTGAAATCCCTTTGAAAGGAGAAATCCCTTATGGCATTGGAAAATAAATTGCATATTACAAATTCTGTGGAATTGGCAATGGAAGAAGAACGCATCAGCAAGAAAAAAGCTGTGGAGCTCTTTGACAAAGGTATTTTGGAACAAATGCAAGCTGGCACATATAAAACACTTGCACAGATTCACAAATACCTATTTGATGAAATTTATGAATTTGCAGGTAAATTACGCACCGTCAACATTGCAAAAGGTGTTTTTCGATTTGCACCTGTCATGTATTTGGAAGCATCTTTGACACATATTGACCAAATGCCACAATCTACCTTTGATGAAATCATCGAAAAGTATGTAGAAATGAATGTGGCACACCCTTTCCGTGAAGGAAATGGAAGAAGTGCTAGAATCTGGTTGGATTTGTTGTTGAAAAAAGAATTGCAACTGGTTATTGATTGGAATTTGGTGGATAAAACCGATTATTTGCTGGCAATGGAACGTAGTCCCATCAAGGATATTGAAATCAAGCATATTTTGAAAGCAGCACTGACCAATCAAATCCATGACCGAGGTATTTATATCAAAGGCATTGACACCAGTTATTATTATGAAGGATATGTTACTTATAAGTCTGATGAGGTGTAGGATATGACAAAAATCAGACCTGACCGATATCTTGGTGGTAACATTCAAAAAGCACGCAATCAAAAGGGTTACACGCAAGATGAAACCATAGCCAAATTACAACTTCTAGGCATCCAAATGTCTCGTAGCACCTATGCCAAAGTCGAAACAGACCGTATCAATATACGTGTCAGTGAATTGATTGCCTTAAGTCAAATTTTTGATGTAGATTTCAATTTTTTCTTTTTTGATTTAACGATTTAATATAATATCATTACACACACACAAGCCTATATACAGCAACGTATACAGGCTTTCTTTTTATTCTTCTATGGAATGATTCTTCTTTGCTGGTGTGTTGACACTCAACAAGACCACACCACCTACAATACACACAATGCCAACAATCTTCCAGAAGCTTGCACTTTCTTTCAGTACAAAGATTCCAAGCAAAGCACCCACTACAGGTTCTATGGTTGCTGTGACAGACGCAACTGATGCTGGCAAATTGACAAGTCCTTTGGTGTAACAGAAAAATGGCACCACCGTTGTCAAAAGACCAAAGGAAATCAGCAACAACCAAGCATTTTTATCTGAAATTTCTTGTACCAACTCCACAGGCGATATGACAAGCAACAACGCTATTGCTGCAACAAGAAAAGTATAGGTTGTGATGGCAATGGACGAATATCCTTTTTGGATGACCTTTGTACCAATGATGCTATACAACGCATATCCAACACCAGATGCAAGTCCTGTCAAAAGACCTTCCAATGACATAACTGTTTCTGATTGCCACACTTCTGAAACCAAAGCACAGCCTACCAATGTCATTGCCAAAACCAAGGCTTTCTTCTTAGTCATTTGTTCCTTGAGCACCACAACAGAATAAATCATAATGATAGTCGGTGCAGTATACAACAACACCACTGCAATGCCATTGCTGGTCAAATTGATGGTTTTCATAAACATCCAACTGAAAAAGGCGAAGCTACAAACGCCTGTACCTATAAAATACAAAATATCCAATGGATGTTTCAATCTGAAAGCACTTCTATCTTTCACCAATGCCATACATACAAATGCAATGGCGCTGACTGTGGCTTTCACTGCCATTGAGTCCAATTCCGACAATCCAACGCTTGCAAGTGCCTTTGTAAACAGTCCAATCAAACCCCATGAAACACCTGCTATGACAACTAGAATATATGCCATGTTTATTCTCCTTTTTAGATCGTATTCCCCCAGATAAATACAATTACATAAATTTTTACGGGCAACGAAACGTAGCCCCTACAGTGTATGTAGTTTCGTGATTTGCAATTGATGTATCTGAATCTTTTGTATGATTTTTTTATTTACCTTGGAAATTTGGTTTTCTTTTTTCCATAAATGCTTTGCAACCCTCTTGGAAATCCATGGAAGATGCACATTCTCTTTGGGTAGCAGATTCTGTTTGTGCCAACCAATCTTTGAAATCAGTATAGTTGGTGTCAAACATTTGTTTTTTGATGTTTTTATAAGAAACAGATGGTCCATTTACAATTTTTCTTGCAAATTTCATGGTTGCTTCTTCCAATTCTTCCACAGAAGTCACTTGGTAAGCAAGTCCCCATGTTTTGGCTTCTTCTGCTCCTAGTGGTCTGCCTGTTGCTGCCAATTCCATTGTTCTGGCTGTGCCAATGCTTTTGGATAGAAGGTATGTCACACCTGTATCTGGCACCAAACCAAGGTTCACAAATGCCAACATCAATTTTGCATTGTCAGCACAAATCATGAAATCAGCACCCAAAGCCAAACTTGCACCTGCTCCAGCTGCTGCACCAGAAACAGAAGCAATGACCAATTTGCTCATTTGTTTCATATAGACTGCCACAGCACCTACTTTTTGAATCAATGTATCCATATTGATATCGCCACCAGCTTGGATCAAATCATAGAAATAGCCAATATCGCCACCAGCAGAAAAGGCTTTTTTACCACCTTTTAAAATCACAACTTTAATGGATGCATCGCTTTCAGCTGTTTGCAATGCAACCAGCAATTCATCTGCCATTTGTTCATCAATGGCATTGAGATTTTTCATATAATTCATAGTGATACTTGCAATTCCATCTTCTTCTGTATAAATCAATTTTTCAAATTCCATGTAAAACACTCCTTATATTTTTATCAGTGGTTATAATGATTTACTACATTGTAATTGCAATTTGATCTGTTTTAGCGCAATTATGGAACACATCTCTGTCATAATAATTGAGCAAAATAAACACTTCACCTTCTGGTACATCAGATTCTAGCACATTGCAAGAAAATTGCTCCAATCGACACATACGCCCCAATTGGGTTGGTGTATAGCCTGCCAATTTTTGCAAATATGTCTCCTTATTTTCTTCATTGTGGAAGAAATCACGTTTGATTTTTTTGAAGGCTTCTCCATCCAAAGTGGATACTGCCCAAGTTGGAATACTAGGCAAATTGTCATGCAACAACATATCGAATTTCAAAAGATTTTCTACTTGACTGATATGGTCTTTCATATAGTCCGATTGCAACAAAAATTCTCTTAGTTTTTCATATAAATTGGCTTTTGTATGCTTGATTTTGTGATATTCCTTCTCCATCCAATAATCGCTAAAGGCTTCAAAGAAATCAAATGCAGAAGGGAAATGCGGAATCACATAATCCATGGTGTGCACTGTTTTTCCTGAATTGTAGAAGGTTTCCAATAGTTCTTCAATACCCTTTAGGCGAATCAACTCCCCATAGGAAATATCATTGGTATAGAGCACCTCATATGGGCCATCTTCACGATAGCCAATGTTATACTTTTCGCTATCTCTATGGAGTCCAGAGCCTTTCAGAACCTTCAAAAAGCCCATTTGCAACTGCTGTGCACCCAAGTCAAACACATCGTTGAAGGATTTACGGAAACTTTCGTATCCTTCATAAGGAAGTCCTGCAATCAAATCCACATGGACATGAATGTTACCCAATTCTTTGATTTGCAAAATACGATGTTTCAATTCTGCAAAGTCGCCATTTCGTTGCACTGCTTTCAAGGTTTCTTCATTTGTGGACTGAATCCCAATCTCAAATTGGAACAGATTTGGTCTGGCACCACGCAACAATTCGATGGTTTCATCATCCACCAAATGGGCTTCAATCTCCATATGGAAATTGGTGATGCCATTGTCATGTTCCATCAAATATTTCCATATACCATGGCTATGTTTTTTGTTGCAATTGTAGCTACGATCCACAAATTTCACTTGTTTTACATTGCGTTCTAGGAAGAAGTCCAATTGCCCAAACACCTTTTCCAAACTGACAAAACGCACACCTTTTTCCACAGAAGATAGGCAAAATTGGCAATTGAAAGGGCAACCTCTTTGTGTTTCATAATACAAAATACGATGATCCAAACCTGTCAAATTCTCATCATATGGAAATGGCAATTTGTCCAAACACAAGGCTGTGCTAGGTGGTGTAGAAAGAATTGTATCCCCTTCACGCAAAGACATACCATTGATTTCTCTAAGGGATGTGCCATTTACAAAGGCACTCACCATTTGCTTGAAGGCTTCTTCTCCTTCGCCACGAATGATGGCATCAATGGATGGATTCTTTTCCAGCAATGCTTCACTTTCATAGGAAACTTCTGGTCCACCACATACAATTTTCACATTTGGCATGATTTTTTTCAAATTACGTGCCAATGAACAAATCATATTGATGTTCCAAATGTAACAAGAAAAACAAATCACATCTGGTTGATATCCATACAAATCTGCAAGAATTTCATCTTCTTGGTTGTTGATGGTATATTCCAATGGCGTAATGTATTCTTGGTATTCTTTGGCATAGGAATATAGATATCGCACTGCCAAAGAGGAATGTATGAATTTTGCATTGATGGCGGTTAATAAAATTTTCATGAAAACTCCTTAATTTTGTTAATTGAAACAAATTTATAATGAAATTGTGTAGTATGACGGAACAGTCAAGACTGTCCCCTACAAATAATAAATCTATTTTTTATGACAATATATTTCTATTTATCAGTATATCACAAAATTGGAAACTGTCATTATATTTTCATGGATTTAGAAAAATAACGCAGCAGCCTAAGCCACCACGTTATCTTATGTTTTTATTTGGATGTTATCATATATTGTTTGTTGACCCAATCTCTTTCGCTATTGAAAGGCAAACCGTTTTCAAAATTGACGATATTTTGGTAGCAATAACGCACCATATTCACATCATTGTCACGTGTGTTGCCTGCTGCATGTGCTGTTGCTGACACATTTGGCAAATGCAACAACGGATGGTCTTGTGGTGCTGGTTCCACATTGAAATTGTCGATACCTGCACCCAAAATGATTCCATTTTCCAATGCTTCCACAAGTGCTTCTTCGTTGACAATAGGACCCCTTGCAGTATTGATTAAGATAGACGTTGGTTGCATCCATTCCAATTCTTTTTTGCCAATCAAACCTCTGGTTTCTGTATTCAAAGGACAATGCACTGTTACAATGTCTGCTACCTTAAGCAATTCTTCCATGGAATCCACAAATTTGTAACCAAAGGATTCTTCTTGTGCCCATTGACGTTCAATATCGTAGTAAATGACATTTGCACCCAATGCAGAAGTCAGTTTTGCAACGATTTTACCGATATTACCCAAACCAATGATACCCACTGTTTTGTGCTCAATCATAAAGGAACGTCCAAAGAATTCACTTTTTGGCCAAATACCTTTTACCAAATTACGATTGATTGCAACCAAGTTGCGATAGGTGCTGAGCATATGCATAAGGGCAAGTTCTGCCACAGGTCTTGCATTGACACCTGGACAGGAAGCCACTGAAATCCCCATTTCACCTGCAAATTGGATATCACAATCGTCGAAACCAGCACCCCATTTTTGGAGGAATTTCAAGTTTTTGGCAGCTGTAAAGATTTCATTATCCACTGCCAAACGATTGATGACATATTGTACATCTTCCAATTTATCATATTCGCTTTTGTCATTTACAAACACAATTTCATAGCCTTCTGGCACATTTGCAATCAATGCTTCTTTTGCACCTTCAAAATACACACCTGTCAAACCAATTTTTATCATGATATGCTTCTCCTCTATCTTATTTGCGTGAAAATGGGTGGATATAGAATCCACCCCTACATATAATTTTTTCAACTAAAATCTAAGATTCTTCGTCGCTTTGCTCCTCTGAATGACAGCTATTTCATTTGTCATTCTGAATGAAATGAAGAATCTTGCTTTTTGTGGGTGGATATAGAATCCGCCACATATTCTCTTTTCAATCTTAGATTCTTCGTCGCTTTGCTCCTCTGAATGACAGATACTGTTCTTGTCATTCTGAATGAAAAGAAGAATCTTGCTTTTTACGGATGCATATAGAATCCACCCATACAGTTATATTTCCTTTGATTACCCCTTGCGGAACAACACAGGGGTTGTTCCCTACAGTTGCATCTTATCTATTAGTCGATTACGCCAACTTCTTGGTAGTATCTTGCTGCACCATCATGAAGTGGTACACCTGCAAGGTCAGTCACTGCATCTGCAACTGTAAGTCCTTGCAAAGAAGGAGATGTTGCTGCCAATGTTTCGATATTTTCCCAGAACACTTTTGTCATTTCATAAGCTGCATCATCGTCAACGCTTGCATCTGTGCAAATTGTGATTTTGATTGCAGATGTCAAAACATCTTCATCTTGACCTTCGTATGTGCCTGCTGGAATTGTATATTTTGCGTACCATGGGTATGTTTCTTGCAATTGTTCAATCAAGCTTTCGTCGATACCAATAACTTTACCACCAGCTGTTGCAGTTACTTCTGTTACCGCTGCTGTTGGTGTACCTGCCATAATCCAAGCACCATCCAATTGTTTGTTACGGATGAGGTCTGTTGCTTCTGTAAAACCTACAAATTGTGCTTTGATATCATCTGGGTAATTCATACCCAACTCTGTCAAATGGATTTTGGTTTCCACTTCGCCAGTGCTACCAGAAGCACCTGGTGCAAATGTTTTGCCTGCCAAGTCAGAAATGCTTTCGATACCGCTATCAGCAGAAACAACCAATTGATTTGGATTGTAGTACAAACCTGTCAAAACACGCAAATCTTCATTTGCACGTCCTTCAAAGGAACCTTCACCTACATAGCTTTCATACAAAATACTGGTTACTGCAACACCCATTTGTGCATCGCCATCAGCAATCAAATTCAAGTTATCTACACCACCATTGGATGCTTGTGCACTTGCTTTTACGTAATCAATTTCTGTGTTCCAAAGATTTGCAATTGCACTACAAAGTGGATATACAGTTCCTGTTGTGGAAGCTGTTGGGAAGTTGATGTATACTGTTTCTTTGCTTTCGCTTGCTGTTGCACTGCTGCTATCTGTGGATTCTGCACTACTACTGCTGCTGCCACAACCTGCAAGACCTACAACCAAAATAGTTGCCATTACCATTGCCATCGCTTTTTTCATAGTTTTTTCTCCTTTTTATATTCCCTATAGTTTTTTATATATTATGCCAGTTGTACATCTACTGTTTTTTTGAATTTTTGCAAACACAAAACCACAACAAACAGTGCAACTGCTATTACATCCGTCATCCCACTGGTGTCAATTGCCAAAATCCCAACTGCAATCAACAACAAGCGTTCTATGATATTACAATGTTTCAACAACATACCTTGTAAGCCACCTGAAAGTGCAATAACCCCCAAACTTGCTGTGATGACTGCCATAATGGTTGTCATAGTGGAAATACCTTCACCTTGACCCAACAACAAAATTGGGTTATCTAGGAAGAAGAATGGTAAAATGAATCCTGTCAAACCAAGTTTCATTGCAATCAGTGACGTTTTGGTTTGGTTGGATTTTGCAATCCCACTTGCCACATAAGAACTCATGGCTACAGGTGGTGTAATGTTAGACAAGCAAGCATAAATCAAGCAGAACATATGGGCTGCCATCATAGATGCACCTACATTGACCAAAACCGGTACTGCCACTGCTGCAACGATAACATAAGCTGCAACACCAGGAACACCCATACCCAAAACGATACTCATAATCATAACCATAACACCGCCAAGAAGCAATTGACCTTCTCCAACGATACGAAGCACAATATATCCAAAGTTGAGACCCAAGCCAGTCAAAGAAACTGTACCAATGATGACACCGATAACCACACAGCTGACACCAACACTCAAAACACCTCTAGCACCTTCTACAGTTGCTTTCACAATGGTTGCTGGATACATTCTGGTTTCTTTGTTCAGCCAAGATGCTGCTACTGTTGCAAAGATTGCATATACCGCTGCGTAAAGTGGTGTATATCCTTTGAACATCATTGCAATGAGCACCACCAATGGAATGATCAAATGACCTCTGGTTTTGATGACCACCCATACATCTGGGATATGATCTTTGGAAATCCCTTTGAGACCCAATTTCTTTGCTTCAAAATGTACTGCGAAAATCAATGTCAAATAATATAAAAATGCAGGAATACAAGCTGCCAACAATACTTCTGTGTAGCTGACACCCAAAAACTCTGCCATAACGAAACCAACAGCGCCCATAATTGGAGGTGCAAATTGACCACCTGTGGAGGCAACTGCTTCCACTGCTGCTGCAAATTCTGATTTGTAACCTGTTTCCTTCATCAAAGGAATTGTGATGGTCCCTGTGGTTGCCACATTTGCAATGGCACTACCGTTGATCATACCCAACAAAGCAGAAGCAAGTACCGCTACTTTTGCTGGGCCACCAGGACTTTGACCCACCAAAGTCAATGCCATATCGTTGATGAATTGACTGAAACCGCTATATTTGAGAAATGCACCAAAAACAATGAACAAGAAAATGTATGTTGCACTGACACCAATACCAACACCAAAAATACCTTGACTACCCCAGAACATATGGGACAACACACGTTTGATGCTGAAACCAACATGTCCCAATTCACCAGGTACATATGGTCCAAGGAAGTTATATGCCAAGAACACAAGTCCCAAAACTGCCATACTTGGACAAGCACGTCTTGCTACTTCAAATACCAAAAGCATTGCAATTCCAGCAATGATATAGTCTACCGTTTCCAAATATCCACCACGAAGAGCAATGGATGTATAATTTTGAATCATATACCCAAATGAAACGATGGTTGCACCAATCAATACAAAATCCCAAATAGGAGGTGCTGTTCTTTGTTTCTTTTCTTTCCGATAGGTTGGATAAATGATAAAGGTAAACACCAATAAGAACAAAATATGCCAAGCTCGAAGCATCATTGCATCCACTGCACCAATGGTATTTGCATACAATTGAAAGACTGCCCAAATCATAAAGAGTATGGTAATCAAAATATCGCTTTTTCCTATATAGGTACGCACACGCATTTCAGCATCTTTTTCTTCCAAAAGTTTCTGTGCACGAAGCTCCACATCATCAATTTCATCAATGGTTGATTTTTTTTGAAATAGCTTTTTAATCATTTTGTTCCCCTTCCTAAAACCCATTCATTGCCTAACCAAACAAAAAAACGGTTATCTCATCCTACAAAGGACGAAATAACCGTGGTACCACCTTAATTCACGCTACTATCATAGCATCTCTTTCTATTGTATCGCATAGAATACGCAATGGTTTCCCATTGTAGCTCCAAAACCGAACTTCATTTCACTTTGTACTGAAAAGCTTTCACCAACCGCTTCACTCTCTGCATTTGTAACCAAAGGAAACTACTAGGACAATAACACGTAACTCTAGTTGTGCGATATTGTCTGACATTTCTTCAACGCTATTGTTTGCAATATTTACTTTTTGTTATTGTACCACAAGAATCCACATATGTACAGAAATAAATACATATATATTTTTCATAAATAATGTATATTTTTTAGATGTATTTCACAATTTTAAATATTTTTCTATAAAATTACAAATATTTTGCATTCTATGCATACAGTATTCATTTCAAGTGTTTCATTTCACAGGCTTAGTCTTTGGTGTATTCTTTCAAAAATGCCACACAATCCCCAACCACCTTATAATGGCTGATACCAAAGATTGGTGCTGTATCATCTGCATTGACTGCAATGATTTTCTCTGCTCTTGTGATGCCAGCCAAATGCTGAATTGCACCACTGACACCAAGACTAATCAACAACTTGGGTGCCACTGTGCAACCTGTTTGCCCCACTTGTTTTGGATATTCTGCGTATCCCATATCCACCAAAGGTCTGGAAACTGCCACCTGTGCACCAATTTTTTCTGCAAATGTATGCACCAATTTCATATTTTTCTTAGCACCAATACCACGTCCTACCACCACCAAAAATTCTGCATCTGTAATGGAATTGGTTTTGGGTGCAAATGATGTTTCTAAGATGATTCGTTTTGCTTCTGGCAATTGATTTTGATAGGAAACCTTTTGGATGGTTCCGCTTCTGGTTCTATCGTATTCCATTTTTGCCATAACACCAGCTCTGACCGTTGACATTTGTGGTCTTTTTGCTAGACATACAATGGTTGCCATAATATTGCCACCAAATGCTGGTCTGGTTTGTCTCAAAAGCCCTGTATCCCCATCAATTTCCAAAACAGTACAATCTGCTGTTAGACCTGTTTTTGCCTGTGCTGCCACTCGTGGTGCCAAAGAACGTCCTACACCTGTTGCACCAAATAAGAAGATTTCTGGTTTTTCCTTTTCCACCAAATCATCTAGGATATGGGCACAGGATTCTTCTGCATAGATACCGATTCCCTTGTCATTGCACACAATGAGCTTGTCTGCTCCATAGGAAATCAAGTCTTCTGCAAATAGCAATGCATTTTCATCCAAAACCACAGCCACCAAATGACAACCTTTTTCATCTGCCAATTTTCTACCAATACCCAAAAGTTCCAATGACACTTCTGCAATTCGATTTTGATTGATTTCTACAAATACCCATAAATTTTTATATGCATCCATTTCAGTATTGATTTTTTCTTCTTTTTCTATGGTGATTGCTCCAAATGGACAGGATTTCACACAAATACCACACAAAATGCAATTGTCATTGACTTCTGCCAATCTTCCACGCATATGCAGTGCGTCGCTGCCGCAACTTCTGGTGCAAATGGTACACCCTCTACAAAGTTCTTTGTTGATGATCAATTGTGGCATATCATTTCACCTCCTGTCTGATGGTTGCAATGGATTTACAAATTTCTGCAATGCTACCAGTCAATTCCACACAATCCACCTTGTTTTCTGGAATAAAGGTTTGCACCACTTCTGTTGGAGAACCATTCAGACCTGTTCTAGTTTCATCTGCACCCAGTTCTGGCGCTGTGTAAATTGTAATTTCCTTTTGTAAGCTATCCCCAATGGATTGAATAGAAGGCAATCTGGGTTTTTGGATTTCCTTCACCACAGTAATCAATGCCGGATAGGGCAATGTGATCACTTGTGTACCACCATCAATGCCACGTTTCACTGTAATTTTTGTTTCATCCACTTCCAAAATCTCAATGACATCTGTTGCATAGGGAATCCCCAATGTTTGTGCAAGCTCTGGTCCAATTTGAGCTGTATCCCCATCCACTGCCATTTTGCCACAAAGTATCAAATCGAAGTCGCCTATTTTGTCTACACCCAAACTTAAGGTATAGCTGGTTGCCAAGGTATCTGCACCTGCAAATGCACAATCACTCAAAAGAACTGCTTCGTCACATCCACGACTGATGCCATCTCTGAGAAGCTCTGCTGTTTCCAAAATCCCCATAGAAAGAGCTGTAATGCTTCCACCAAGTTTTTCTCTGATTTGCACAGCTTGCTCCAATGCAGAAGCATCAAAAGGATTGATAACCGATGCTTTACCATCACGAATGATGGTTTTGGTCACAGGATGCAAGCGAACTTCATTGGAAGATGGCACTTGTTTCATACATACGATGGTTTTCACTTTGCCACCTCCTCTACATCAAATAAATTTCCAATATTCAACAAACCACTTGGGTCTAGGCTTTGTTTCAATGCTCGCATTTCCTCTATGCCTTCTTTGCCATACATAATTTCCAAGAAATTGGCTTTGATTTTACCAACACCATGTTCCGCAGACACAGCTCCACCCATAGCAGATGTTTCCTTTGCCCAATGTTTGAACAATTCTTTTCCTTTGTAGAAATCTTCTGCATTTTT
This sequence comes from Chakrabartyella piscis, assembly GCA_030067835.1. Taxonomy (GTDB): domain Bacteria; phylum Bacillota; class Clostridia; order Lachnospirales; family Anaerotignaceae; genus Chakrabartyella; species Chakrabartyella piscis. Next base: position 958,610 of record CP092441.1, on the reverse strand, counting down.
TGGCAATACATTGACATGCAAATGGTTGTCGCCAATGTGCCCCCAGATTGCATATTCCAAGTTTTCTGCTTCCAATGTGGTTTGATACAAGTCAACTACTGCTTGCAAAGAATCATTTGGCACAGACATATCAGAACCTAGTTTTGTGATGATCGGTTCTACTTTTTTTCTAGCATCAATGATCATATTGGAACATTCTGGCACTGCATGTCTAAAGAATTGCAAAGTTTTTAAGTCCCCATCATTTCTAGCAACCCATGTGTGTTCTGGATTGTTGCCCGTTGCCTTCATTTTTGCACCAATGCGAAACATGGTTTCTTGTGCCAATTCTTTGGTATCTGTATGAATTTCACAATAGACACAAGCCACATATGCTTCTGGAATTTCTGGTAATTGTTTGAATGCAGTACCGCTTTTCTTTTGGATCCGCAAAATCTCCAATGCATTTGGGTCAAAGTATTCCAAAGCAGCAATATTTTCTTTTTCTTTACGCACAGCAATGACAAAATCCAAAGCCAATTTTTCAGATGCAAAGAAACAGCTGACACCCCAAATTTCCTGTGGCAATGGTGATGTGACAATGGTGATGTGTGTCACAATGCCCAATGTACCATCTGCACCAATGAACAAATCCACTGCATCCATATTATCTTCCACAAAATAACCAGATGCATTTTTTGTAGTTGGCATTTTATATTTTGGCAAGTCCAATTTGATTTGTTTGCCACTTTCTGTGACCAATTCCAAAACTCTATCTTTTGCAAAATTTTGTCCACGTTTCAAATGTAAGAGTTCTCCATCCGCCAAAACCACACGCAAACCGTCAATATGATTGCGTACAGAACCATAAGAAAAACTTCTGGCACCTGAAGCATTGCAGCTGACCATACCACCAATGGAACAAGTGGTTTCTGTTGGATCTGGTGGATAAAACTGCATGGGTGCATCCAAAAACTCATGGAATGCAGCAATGGATTCTTGGCTCCAACCAGTGGTATCCATCTTTTTGGTTCCAATTTTTTGATTCAATGCAATAAGACTGTGACCCGCTTCCACACCAAATAAAAAGCGACCATTTTCCACAGTACACCCTGTGATGCCATTCATTTTGCTGAAATTCATTGCATGACCTGTTTTGGGCACTGCACCTGCTGCAACACCAGTTCTTGCACCTTGGATGGTGATGGTTTCTTGGTTTTGGTACAAATGCTTTACGATTTCCACAACTTCTTTTTCTGATGTTGGAAAGGAAATGGTATTGGCATTCCCTGTGGTTCTGGATTCATCTTTGAGATATTCCTGATATTCTTCTGAAATGGGATGTATGTATTTCATGGGTTCCTCCTGTTTCTATATTTCTGCAATTTATATGGTGGCAAGAGCAGAGGTCATCATTTTGCAAGCAAAATCACACTACATGTGACCGCCACTTCTTTGGCGGTGAGCCCTTGCCCTACAGTTATTTGTTGTAATTTCTAGAGCTATTCATTAGATTTGTGGTGATTGATAGGATACACCTATCTATTCTCGTACATATTACAATATCATATTTTTTCTTGCAAATGTTGAACAATATTCTGCAAAAGTTTGCATATATTCAGATTTTTTGATAAACTGATACCAAAAGGAGGTATCTTATGAAAGAATTTTTTGATATGCAATTGCATATAGATTATGCTTGGAGAATGGAGCAATTCCATTTTCATGATTGTTATGAAATGACCATTGTTTTGGAAGGAACTGGTGAAATGAGTGTTGGATCTCAAACATATGCCATACAGAGGGGTACTGTTTTTTTGTTGAGTAATGGTGAAATCCATCGCAGTCAAGTGGAAGATGCCACTTTATACCAAAGATACGTCATCAAATTTTCAGAAGAATATATTTCTGGACTTTCCACCAACCAAACCAATTTGCTGAAGATGTTTTCTTTGGAAACACCTTGTATTGTGCTAGATGATGATGCATTGCAACCACTTTTGGATTTGTGTGCTTTTGCAATGGAGAAAAATGATGCTTTTGGAAGTGATTTGTTGCGACAAAATGCCTTTATAGAATTGGCAATCACCTTGAATACCTTGGCTGATGCATCTCAAAAAGGAGAGCCTCATCACACCAAACAAATGCATCGTATCACACCCATAATGGACTATATTGCAACCCATGCCACAGAAGATATTACCTTAGATGACATTGCCACAGAATTTTTCATCACCAAGCAACACCTATGTTATATCTTTAAGAAAAACACTGGTCTTGGCATCAATCAATATCTCAACACACAAAGATTGATTTTGGCTTGTGTGTATTTACGTCAAGGTGTTGGTGTGCAGTTGGCTGGTGAGCAAGCTGGTTTTCGCAACAATTCCCATTTCATTCGTACTTTTAAGAAGTCTTTTGGTGTTTCACCCGGGAAATATTCTGCTGGATATAAGGATACGATTTTTTGCGTGGAAGTATAAATATGAATGAACAACAATTTGAAGAATCATGTAAGATTATTTATATTTTACGTGGTACCACAAAACACAAGTATACCACAATTGTAGGGCAGGGGCTTGCTCCTGCCGTCATAAATTGCCACAAAATATAAGTACGTTTTGTAGGGGAGGATATCATCCTCCAGTAAATTGCGTATGGTAATTTTAGGTTTTAATTTCTTCAAATGTTAGAGCCTTTTAGACCTTACTTTTCAACAGTGAAAAGTAACAAAAGCTGCCACTACTTCCGAAGCGTGGAGCACGGTTCAAGATGGGTCTAACCCGACCCCTCTTGAAAATTACCCCCATCAGTCGGTTGGTTCATGCATAAATTTCACTATTAGACCGTGAGTGACAAGCCACTCACATCTTAATTACTGGTTCAAAAAATCCAAATCAAGATTATTGTAGGGCAGGGGCTTGCTCCTGCCGTTGTATCATAAATTACCAATATACCATTGTAGGGGCGATTCACGAATCGACCGATGCTCTTTAAACGGGCGACCACTGGTCGCCCCTACAAAAGCCAAAAACCACAAAACATAAATATGCGATTGTAGGGTACAATGCCCTCATCGTACCGTCATACTACAGATTATAAGCATTTTATGAATTATAACATAAAAAAAGCCTGCCTCTTATTTGAGACAAGCTTTTGTGTGTTCCATTTATTTGCCAATGATTTGGTTTTGGAAGAAAGTCCAATCTGGAATATATGGCATGCCTGCATCCAACAATTTTGTGGATACTGTAGAGATGATGGTAGATTTCAATTTCAAATCTTCCAATTTTTCTACGTTGTTTTTGAAGATTTCATCTGGATTGTCATTCAAAACGATTCTACCAGCTTCCACAACAATGACACGAGTTGCATATTTTGCAACCACTTCCATATCGTGTGTAACCATGATGATGGTACCATTATGGAATGCAATCAGTTCTTGCATCAATTCCAAAATACCACGCAAATCACGTTCATCCAAACCAGTTGTAGGTTCATCCAACATAATGATTTTTGGATCTGAAACCAACATAGTTGCAACTGCCAATCTTTGACGTTGACCTCTGGAAAGTGAGAATGGATGTTCACCTTCTCTATCCTTCAAACCAACAATTTGCAATGCCTTTTCTGTCAATTCTTCAATTTTCACTGGATCAAAATCATTGTTTTTCAAACCAAATTCAATTTCTTCACGAACTGTATTACAGAACAATTGGTTGTCTGGGTTTTGGAATACATATCCAATATCCAAAATCAATTTTGAAATTTCTGTTTTACGTGTATCATGTCCATTGATGGTGATATCACCTGTAGATGGATGCAAAATACCCAACAAATTTTTCATGATTGTGGATTTGCCAGAACCATTGTGACCTACAATTGCCAAAAATTCACCTTTGAAAATATCGAAATTCACATCGTTCAAAATCATTTTATCAGATGTAGGATATTTGAAGTTCACACCTTTGACTTCTGCCACTTTTTCTGTGGTTTTGATGGTGTAATCTCTATATGTGATTTCTGGGAATGCAATTGCTCCACCCGTCAATGCTTCTCTTGTGAAGGCAATGACATCATCCATTTTTACAGGATATTTTTGTTTGCCATAGCTCAAACCTTTATCCATCAAATATTTTGCCAAACGGATATGATCTGGAATACGCACACCAATTTCATCCAAGTAGTCATAATTTTCATAGAAAACAGCTCCAGGTTCGCCATTGAGTACAACTTTACCTTCATGCATAACCATAACACGATCTGTAAATTCCATCAAATCTGTCAACTCATGTTCAATGACCAAGAAAGTCATTTTATTTTCTTCGCCATTTTCACCTTTGAGTCTCAGTTCATTTTTCAATTCAAACAAAATATCCATAACTTCTTGTTTGCTGATTGGATCCAAGTCTGTTGTTGGATCATCCAAAACAATGATACTAGGAAGAATTGCCAAGTTGGAAGCAATGCTTACCTTTTGTTTTTGACCACCAGAAAGGGAAAATGTCAAACGATTTACGATATCTGTGATACGCAATTTATCCATTGCATAATTCACACGTTCCACAATTTCATCATGGGAATATCCTTGACATTCTACACCCAAAGCAACCTCATCACACACACGAATGGAGAAGATTTGGTCTTCTGGATTTTGGAATACCATACCAATGTCACCACTCAAATTGTGAATTTCGGTTTCTGCTGTATTCACTCCATTGATTTCCACTTCACCATACATATCCCCTGAAGAAAGATGTGGTATGATTCCGTTTAGGCATTTTGCAAGTGTGGTTTTGCCTGAACCTGAAGATCCACACAACAACACAAATTCACCCATTTGGATATCAAAGCTTTGATCATCAACAGCTTTTGTTGCTGCATTCGGATATACATAGCTTAAATTTTTCACGTTTACTACTGTTTTGCTCACAATATTGACCACCTTTCTTATGCCTGAGTAACCATAGCATCCAAACCAAGACCCAAAACGAAACGTACGTAAACTGCTGCTACTACAATAACTACACATGCAATCAGCATCACATAATCAACTGTTTTCAAGGAAAATTCTTGGTAATATTCATTCCAAGCACGTTTTCCAAAGCCTTTGGATTCTACTGCAATTCCTGTTACACGACTTTTACGCAATGTATTGACCATCAAAGGCAATACCGCCAAACGAAAGGCTACAAAATTTTGTTTGAAACTACCATATTTCACACCACGAATGATTTGCGCTGTTTTGATATTTTGCATTTCTTCAAACACCAATGGGAACATTTTCAAAGCACCCATCATCATAAATGCAACGCTCAAAGGAATTTTCATAATCATCATGGCTTTTGCCAAGTTTGCTGGATCTGTGGTACAAATCAAAATCAAAGCTGCCAGAGACGGAATTGCTGCTCTAAATCCTAGCATCAACCCAGAATAGAACCCAATGTCTGTTGCTGTCAAAAACCCTATTTTGAATAAAACCTTTTGATCCACGTGATTGTAATTATAAAATGTTGCAAAAACCATTGTCACCAAAGAGAATATGATGATGGCAACCAGCAACGCTTTGATTGGTGCAACATCAATTTTTGCAGTAATCCATACAGGTGCAATAAGTGCTGCACAGATCAACAAATATTTGAAATCTGTGAAGAACAATGGTACTGTTGCAAAAACCAAAATGAACACCAATTTTGTTCTTGGGTCCAACTTATGAACCCATGTTGTTTTTTCGTAATCCACACTAAAATCTGAACCCAAGTTGTGCCTCCTAAACCGATATTTCTATCTTTATCTCCAATGACTATATCTGTTCTCAAATAAACAGTTCTACATCTAAAACAACAGGTGGCCACTCAGGACCACCCTACAGTTTATTGTGTATTGTTCTAAAACAATTAGTTGATCAAAGAACTTGCTTTGATACCGACTTTGCGTCCCAAGTATGTACCCAAGAATACCAAAACCAAAGCAAGACCAAATGCAGCATAGCTAAGACCCCATGGAATTGGAATGAAGTAGATGTAAATCAAGCTGAACCATACAAATACGAAGTAAAGAATGGTATAAATGAGTGCGAATACCAACAAATCTTTGTAGCTATGGTATACATCGTCTGGATTTTCGAAGGATGCACTTCTTTTTTTCATGTACATTTCTGGAATGAATGGCAACAAAACTACCAATACCCAGTATGCCCAATGTTCACCTTGCAAGAAGAAGTTGATTGCACACCAACCTACTGTGTAGTAGAATGCTGCACCACGTTTTTTAACAACTGCCATACAAGATACCAAACAGAAAGAACTGAACAAATGCATTGCAGAATGGTTGAATGGGAACACAACCCCAGCAGATTTGAATACAATCCACAATACACGTACCAATGCTGCGAAAACCACAACTGTGATCAAGTCTACAGCACTAAACTTTTTGCTACCGACACTTACTTTTTTTGCTTCCATGAAAACGCCTCCTTAATTTTTTGGGCAATACCCCTAGACCTAGTGGTGTCACCTAAACCCTTTATTGAAAATCTTCTCTTGCAAACGCAACGCCATCTTCCAAGATGCCATCACCCAACAAATCATTGAGTAACGCAACTACGTGATCGGTGTGCGGTGTTGCTACGCCATATATTTTACCAATTTTTGCAATTGGAGCAATACCATAAGGAACATCCTCTGTCAAAAATCTATGATCCACTGTTTTAGGACCTTTGGATTTCAAATAGGTCTCATTTTTGGTGAGTGCATCGAACAAATTATCATGTTTGATTGCCCAGAAACTATTGATTCCACTCAAAACATCTGTAATTTCACAACCCATTGCCTTTGCAACTGCAATACGTTCTCTATCCAATGCCAAAACCATTTTCACTGCCAATGGAGATACCCCATCCCCATAGAACAAGAAGTCTTGTTTTTGTTCCACTCTTGCCAAATTCAATAGAACAACTGGCACATGGATCACTGGGTTTGTACTGGAAATGGTTGTTTCAATGATGGAATTTGCTTTTTTGAATTGCGGGAAATATTCCTTTGTAAATGCAATCAATTCTTCTGTTTTATCACTATCTGTTGCACAAATGGTTGCCTCTGCTTTGATACTGAATTGAATCACACCTTGTGAATCAATAGAACCTACAAACAATTGCGCTGATGTTTCTGCAACAATCAAATTCTTTTTCTGAATATCATCACCCAAAACTTGTTTGAATTGCATTGCACCCCAATTGCTATTGAATACAATCACCTTTTGGTTTGGTTGCAATACAGGTTTCAAGCGTTCTGCAACTTCTTTGTGTGCATTTGCAACTGTCATAATGATGATCAATTCTGCTTCTGACACCGCCAAAGCCAAATCTGTTGTAGCAGGCACTTTGAAATTACCTGTAACAGAACCAGCTGAAGTGATACCATTTGCATTGATATGGTCTGCCTTTTCTTGGCTTCTTGTATTCAAAATTACATCTGCACCCTTATCTGCCAAATAAGCAGAAATGCCATGACCTGTGTTACCGGCACCGATTACACATATTTTCAAAATGGTTGCTCCTCTCTAAACTATTGCTTTATTTTTTCATCAAGAAATCATTTTCTACATAATCCTTCATTTTTCTTAATTTTTATGAGTATATAACAGGTTTTGTCCGCTGTCAAGGTGTGCAATTTGTAGAAAATAGCCATTTTGTTTCATCAAACGAAACTTTATCTTCCACCATCTTATTTTTGTCTTTTTATCATGGACATTTATTTCCAAAAACACTTTTCATACAATTTACAAGCTTTATTTTCCTTCGAATTATCAGCATTTTCCAATGTATATTTTATAAATTATGCGTTCTTCTTGTTTTTCATACAAAACATTTGTCTTTTCTATAAGGACACTTATTTTTCAAAAAATTTTCTTGTTTTTTACATATTTTTTTATCTTTTTGAGTCTTTTTCTTGTTTTTTTTTGAAAACAGCTCTCTATCGTTACCATCTTATCTTTCTTTTCGTTTGCATGTTTTTATGTCAAACCACTTTCAAAATAAATCCAAATATTTTTCTTTCTATTTTTGTTCATGACCATCACACAAAATCTGGTTCTTTGTCCATGTATTGTTGGCGGTAGAAAGACACCCCTCTTGTGTCAAATGCACAAAAAATTTATTTTATGATTATGATGCATTGTCCATATAGGAAAGCATTTTTATCCATTTTGTATCATATTTTTCCTCTAAGATTTCTACAATTTCGTTTATTTACAGCAATCTATTGCTATGATATGATAGACAGACGAAGTATCATTGCAATTGATTATTACATATTAAGGAGAATTTTATGAGTAAAATTGATTTCAACACAATTCCAGAAGGAATCCTATTGCAAGAAGTTGCAAATGCCAAAGAAGTAAACTGGGTCAATTCACACATGACAGATGCCAAGTCTGGTCTTTCTGGTGTATCCCTTACAATGGCAGATATTGAAGATGCCGAAAGACGTTTGGAACGCTTTGCTTCCTATATCCAAGTGGTATTTCCAGAAACAAAAGAAAACAATGGTTTGATTGAATCTCCACTGACATACATCCCCATTATGCAAGGTTGTTTGGAAGGTAATTATGATACCGAAATTATGGGCAAATTGTATTTGAAACAAGACAGTCACCTTGCAATTTCTGGTTCCATCAAAGCACGTGGTGGTATTTATGAAGTTTTGAAGCAAGCAGAAACCTTGGCAATTGCTAATGGTTTGTTGCAAGAAACAGATGACTATGCTATTTTGGCAGAAGATCGTTTCAAAGAATTTTTCTCTGGTTATAAAATCCAAGTGGGTTCCACTGGTAACCTTGGTCTCAGCATTGGTATCATGAGTGCTTGTCTTGGTTTTGAAGTCATTGTTCATATGTCAGCAGATGCAAAGCAATGGAAAAAGGATTTGTTGCGTCAAAAAGGTGCAACTGTTGTGGAATATGATGATGATTATAGCAAAGCAGTCAAAGAAGGTCGTGATTCATCTGATGCTGACCCAAAAAGCCACTTTGTGGATGATGAAAATTCTGTTACCTTGTTCCTTGGATATGCTGTTGCTGCGAAGCGTTTGCAAAAACAATTTGTGGAACAAAACATTGTTATTGACGAAACACATCCACTCTTTGTCTACATTCCATGTGGTGTGGGTGGTGCTCCTGGTGGTGTGACCTTTGGTTTGAAACAAGTCTTTGGTGACAACGTACATATCTTCTTCATTGAGCCTACACAAGCACCTTGTATGTTGGTTGGTATGGCTTCTGAAATGAATCACGAAGTATCTGTACAAGATTTTGGTTTGACTGGACAAACAGAAGCAGATGGACTTGCTGTTGGACGTGCTTCTGGCTTTGTTGGTGGTGTGATGAAACCATTGCTTTCTGGTATTTGTACATTGGAAGACAAACATCTTTATGATTTGATGCGTGATATTGTTGCAACACAAAATATCTTCTTGGAACCATCTGCTTGTGCTTCCTTCTGGGGTCCTGTCCAATTGGGCAAATGTCAACCTTATTTGGATTATGTACGCAACCACAACCTTGGTAATGTTATGGAAAATGCAATTCACATTCCTTGGGCAACTGGTGGCAATTTGGTGCCTGAAGAAACCAGAAAAGAATATATGGTGAAACATTTGAACTAAAACCTTGGGACACTGTCCCAAACCCTATAATCCTTTGAAAAGGATTAACCCAAACTTTATTCAAAAAGATTTATATACTATTAGTATCCCTTTTCAAGATAAGTGTATCTATGAAAATTATCTATCACGGGCCGCCACATAGGGCGGCCCCTACGATGTGCACTCCACAAAATGTAGGGGCGACCCTGTGTGGTCGCCCGCTGTTTCTGGCATGGCAACACTCATCTTAAAAGGGACTTAGTTTTCAAAAATAGGTTTAACAAGAGAAAGGTGATAGGAAATATCCTACCACCTTTTTTTATTGGTTATATATGGTTTATATAGCGGACAGATATAGAATCTGTCCCTACAATTCCAATATAGGCATTGCGGGATGGGAAACCCAACCCCTACGAAGCATTTTCATTCATACATATAGTGCATCAAAATCATTGCCACTTCTGCTCTTGTGATTTCATTTTTGGGTGACAATGTGGTTGCAGTTGTGCCAGAAACAATGCCTTCTGATACAGCCCACAACAATGCCGCTTCTGCCCATGAAGAAACATCTGTTGCATCTTCATAGTTTGCAAATGTCATCATTTCCACTTCTGGTTTGCCTGCATATCGCCAAAGCATGGTCACCAACTCTTCACGTGTCATGTTGTTTTGTGGATTGGTGCCATCAGAAACACCATTCTCCATTGCCCAATGCATACCCGCTTCATACCAAACTTCACTGGTTTCATAGGCATCGCCACTCATACGCAACAATACAGAAAAGAACATAGCCCTTGTCATTTCCAAATTGGGTGCAAAGTCATTTTCACCAACACCACTAAACAAACCAGCTTCTGACACATATTGCACCGCTTCAAAATACCAACTATCTTCTGCCACATCTGTAAATTCCTGTGTTGGTACTACTTCTGTAGCTTCTTCTGCTGTTTCTTCCAATATTTCTTCTGTCAATTCTTCTTCTAAAACATCTTCTTCTGTCAACTCTTCATCCACACTTCCAGAACCACTACTCGAAAAATCTTTAGATGCTTCTTCTTGTGTATAATCATCGGTATAGTGCAAGATGATTGCATCTCCATTGGATAATACATATTCATTGACACCATAATCCGGATATTTGCCATTGACCATATACAACCAACCTGAAAGTGGTCCATTGTCAAACTCTGCTAAGCCATCCACTTCTGTGATGTAATTTCCAGTGCCATTTTCATAGGAAATACCAGCATCATCCATAGCCATTTGCAGTGCATCCCAAGCAGTTGCACCAGAAGTCACTGTCACATATGTTTTCTTTAAAAACAGCTCGAAGTCTGATGAATTTTGACTGAACACATGCACTTCATCGGTATCATGTTGGCTATCACCATAGATGGTTACAGATACTGTATTGTTTTGTGTTGTAGTGGGTACAGAACCCTTTGTGATGGTCAAAAGAACCTCTTGGGTTTCTGTTGCAATGGTAAATACATTTGCTCCAGTTACCAAAATATAAGATTCCTGTGGTGTTTCATCATTGATGGTGTACACTTCTGTTGTAATTGGTAAAATCCCAATGGAATCAATGGTATAGGCAACACTGGCTGTATAATTTCCATCATTTCCCTTTGTTGCTTCACGTACGCTACCTGCCACATCTACATACAATGCTTCAATACCATCTGCATCACCAGAAGCATTGCCAGTCAATTGCAATAAATAAATCACTGGTTCTTTGTCGCCATTTTGTACAATGACACGCACCAAAGTGGTATCGTCTTTTGTCACCACAAAACCAGTTGCCATATCTCCATCTGCAATGCGTTGGTTGTTGACATACACATTGTCATCTGCATTCTGATTTTCTACTGAAATGGAAATGTATTTCGCATCTTCTACAGACACAGAATATACCATTTTGCCTTCTTCGATATTGACTGGAATATCACCCAATACAGATGAAATCACAATTTTCTCTGGTGCTTCTGTTGTGCCAACTGCTGTTTCTTGTGGTGTGGTGCGAATCACCGCTGCCACTTCTGTTGACTTCTCACCAAATGCACCTGCCCAAATATTAGATGCTGTCACCACCTTCACATAATGGAATTCTTTATCTTCTACATCAACTGGCAAACCATCTGCATCCACTGCCCAAGTCAAGTCAAAACCATTTGCATTTGCTGGTGATGCGATATAAGAATTTTTATCCAAAACACAATAGTTATTGGAAGATGGATAGGTGGTTGCTGTGTAGTAATCTACATATCCAAAGGAAGCTGCTGCTGCAAAGGAAGCTGTGGTACCAGACCCCATAATAGTTCCATCTTCTTGTGATGGCAACACAATTCCTGTCAATGTAATTCCTTCTGTTTGACCTGTAAAATCATGAAGTGGGTAGTTGGATACAACGGGATATGCACCTGTGGAATAGGCACTTGCACTGGTGTTTCCTTGGTTATCCACCCAAGATGTTTTGCCACTGCTCAATTTGGAATAGGTCACTTCATAGTCCCAAATGGTGCTATCTTCATAATGTTCGCTACCTGCCAATGCATACCAAGTTTCGTTATCCTCTGATACCCAAACCTGACCCACTTCTCCAAGACTGCCACCTACAGATGAAGAATTGCCATTGACATAGAAATCCATACCATACATGTTATTTGGATTGTTGGTGATGCCATTTTCATAATAATAGGTGATGTATCCACCAAAATTACCAAGTGATTTTACAGTTCCCATCAAGGTATATTCTGGATACATTCCAGTAGTGGCATTGGTGTATTGGGAATTGATTGGTAAATAATCCACCACATAATCTGGCATATCTGCTGCTGATGTGGTATAAGCACGAAATACATAGGAATTGGTGATGCTACCATCTTCTGCAACCACATCAATTGTTTGATTGGAAGTTGTCAAAACAAGTGTATACTGACCATTTTCTGCTACCTGTTCCACATTACCCAACCAAGCAGTTGCACCTTCAGAAATGGTATAGGTAATGGTATCTGTTGTAATACCACTTTCTTGCAATACAAGATAGCTGTTGTTTTCTGGTGTAAATGGTGCTGAAATATAGCCTGTTTCTGCCACTGCTGTTAAGATTTGTGCTGAATTTGATGCCACATCCACAGAATAGATATGAAGCACATAGGTATTGATGTTTTCTGGGTCATCAAAGCCATTGTTGTATACCATATCGTTTCCTGAAACCAATTGCACCAAAACATCCATTTGATTGGATGCATCAAATTCCAAAATGATGGTATCGGATATGTCTGTCCAAGTAATGCCATTATCTGTGCTATAACGCATTGCTTCTTCTGTGGTAAGTGTTGATAGTGTCAAAGAAAAGCTTTCCAAAGCATCCAAAAAATAAGAATTATATTCGTTGACTGTTGTGGAAATACCTGTGTTTTCTGTTTCCAAACCATCTATCATTTGGAAGAAAGTACCTTCTGTAACACCTTTGTACATTGTGGAAAGGATATCACGTCCCACTGGTGCCACCACAATTCCTGTACTGGAAAAAGTATTCACATCAGAATAAGGTCTTGTAATGTAGAAGGTGTAGGTTGTGCTATTTTCTGGATTTGCAATTTCGCTGATGCACACCACAAAATCCGTTGTTCCATATCCAAAATTAGAAAAAGTTGTATATTTATTGGTGGTTAGAGCTGTTATTTTTTCTGTGCCTGTACTATCGGTGTATGTGATTTCCACCTCATAAATTTCAGAATCAAAGGAAGTTGTGGAAGAAATACCAATGGAACTTGTGGTATAGAGCTTCAAGTTCAAGTTGTATTCATATACTTCTGCATCAAAGGTGGTATTGGTCACCCATTCCCCTGAAACAAAGGAAGTTGTCAAGACATTGAATGTGTCAAATGTTGGACTGGATACTTCTTCTAAAATCGCCAATTCTTCAAGGATTTCTTCTTCTAATTGTAATCCTTCTTCTAATTGTAATTCTTCTTCTACTGGTGGTTCTTCCTCTAATTGCGGTTCTTCTGTATCCAAAACATTATTTTCTGTGGTTGTATCTTCTGTTTCTGGTGTTATTTCTGATTCTACTTCTGTTTCTGTATCAGATTCAGTCTCTGGTGCTACTTCTTCATCAGATTCTGGTGTTATTTCTGCTTCTGGTGTTATTTCTGCTTCTGGTGTTATTTCTGCTTCTGGTGTAATGGTTTCTTCTGTGACAACTTCATTTGTATCTTCCAAAGAATTTGTGGTTTCCTCGACTACAGTATCCATATTGTCTACTGCATCTGATACTGTTTCTTGTTGCACACTTGGAGTGGTTTCACTGGTTGTATCTTCCATAGCAAAGGTTGGTATGGATGAAAATAACATGGTACAAGCCATTGTCATTGCCAAAAGTTGTTTTTTGAGTTTCATTCTTTTCATTGATTTGCTCCTTCTTTTTCATATCCCCATAAAAAAAGCCATGACAACCAAAAAAGATTGCCATAGCCATTTATCTAACGCAAATAAAACCAAACATCTTATCGTTGATGTTTAGAGTCAATATATAGGTTTGCAGTTCTTCTGACTTGTGCTTGTAGATTTCTCTTGCGTTTCCTTCTAGCCTTCCCAGTTGCCCAGTGACCAATTTTCATTGCACCATTTTTTGATGAAGAAGGATACTCCACACTTACAGCGGCGGGTCCGTAGGGAATTACACCCTGTTTCCTCTATTCCCTGACTGTCCATAACCAAGGAATACAAACCATTTTGATATGGTATTAGGGTATCACGAAAGATGGGTTTCGTCAATGATTCTGAAAGAAAGTTGTATTTGTTCACCAAATGCTTATTTTGTGTAGTGATGTTTGTTTTGTAGGGGTGACGTTTCGTCACCCGTTGGTTACAGTTATAAATTGATATTTGTGGCAATTTATAACGGCAAGAGTAGAGGTCATCATTTTGCAAGCAAAATCACACTACGTGTGACCGCCACTTCTTTGGCGGTGAGCCCTTGCTCTACAGGTGCATCTCACTTCTATTTGTAGTGATTCACAACGGGATGTCGAGGACGCCATCCCCTACATTTTATGATGGTGTATCGTAAGGGTGCACCTATGTGTGCACCCGTCCACCCTAATTTCTAGGCACACATATCTTAAAATGGGACATTTATATTATTGCAAACGGGCAGATATAGAATCTGCCCCTACATATGTCAAATACACTTTGATACAATTTATCTACCAATTCTTGCAGTACCTTCTTCAATTGCAACATCAGCAACCGCTTTTGCAACTGCATCTGCCACAGTTTTATCCAAAGCAGAAGGAATGATATTTTCAGCATGCAATTCGCTTTCTGGAATCAAATCCGCTAGGGCATATGCTGCTCTCATTTTCATTGCTTCTGAAATTTCTTTGGAGCGTACTGCCAAAGCACCTTTGAATAAGCCTGGGAATACCAAAACATTGTTGATTTGATTTGGGAAATCAGATCTACCTGTACCAATGACCATAGCACCACCAGCTTTTGCTTCTTCTGGCATAATTTCTGGTGTTGGGTTTGCCATTGCAAAGATGATTGGTTTGTCCATTGTGGAAACCATTTCTTTAGTCACCATGTTTGGTCTGGAAACACCGATAAATGCATCAGCACCTTTGAGTGCATCTGCCAACAACCCTTTTTCTTTGTTCAAATTGCTGATATGAGAAATTTCTTCTTGACCTGCATTAAGACCTGCATCACCTTCACAAATGATACCATTGATATCACACATAACAATGTTGCCAAATCCCATGGAAATGAGGAATTTACCAATGGCAATACCAGCAGCACCAGCACCATTGATGACAATTTTCACGTCCCCCATTTTTTTGCCAACCACTTTCATGGCATTCATCATAGCCGCTGCAACCACAATTGCAGTACCATGTTGGTCATCATGGAATACAGGAATGTCACAAATCTCTTTGAGTTTTGCTTCGATTTCAAAACAACGTGGTGCAGAAATATCTTCCAAATTGATGCCGCCAAAGCTTTTGGAAATCAAGTACACTGTTTGTACAATGGTATCCACATCATTGGAATCGATGCAAATTGGAAATGCGTCCACATCACCAAATTCTTTGAACAATACGCATTTTCCTTCCATAACTGGCATACCAGCAGAAGGTCCAATGTTGCCCAAACCAAGAACAGCGGAACCATCTGTCACAACTGCAACCAAGTTGGAACGTCTTGTGAGTTCAAAGGATTTTTCTTCGTCTTTTGCAATGACACGACAAGGTTCAGCAACGCCTGGTGTGTAAAGCATGGATAAATCTTCTCTAGTTTCTACTGGTTTTCTGGAAATTACTTCAATTTTCCCTTGCATTTCATAATGTAATTGTAGTGCTTTTTCGTCTAATGTCATGTTGTCCTCCTGATTGATTTTATTTATGGTGTAAAATAGCAATCCTCTTGCCATTTCTGTTGGTTTTCGTCTATGTATTGCCAGATTTTAAGGTATGTTTTCTCGTTGCGGATGATGTGTTCATGGAAGGAACGTTGCCAAACTTGTAAATTCGGTTGCGTTTCATGTATTCTTTTGGATGCATTCATCTTCAAATACCCAACCACCTTGGATAATTCTGAACGCCCTTGTAGGGTCGATTCACGAATCGACCGCTCTATATCCTCATCCTTTCCAGCAAACGTATCATCAAATGGATATGATTTGGCATAATTACATACTTATCAATTTTCACATTTGGATATCGTTGTTCCAAATCTATGATAACGGATTCTACTATGACGCCACATGATGACAATTGAATTTTGTTTTCGGGCGATTCGTGAATCGCCCCTACAGTTCCAAAAATCGGCTGTTTGTTGTGGGCACATATGGTTACAAAATATACACCCATTTGACTATAATCATATTCCCGTAATCGGTTTCTTTTTCGTTTGGGTAATTCCATCACAACACCTATTTGCGGTTGATTCGTGAATCAACCCTACATCTGATATTTTTGTATTCTTATTTTAGATCATTTCCTCTGGTTTGAATACTTCATCAAATTTTTCTTCTGTCAAGAACCCAAGGGACACACAGGATTCTTTCAAGGAAATATTTTCTTTATGTGCTTTCTTTGCTGTTTTGGCTGCATTTTCATAGCCGATATATGGATTGAGGCAAGTCACAAGCATCAAAGAACGATGCAAGTTTTCTGCCATTTTTTCTTCATTTGCAACAATACCAGAAACGCAATGTTCTCTAAAGGAATCCAAGCCATCTGCAAGCAAACGTACAGATTGCAAGAAGTTTTCGATACATACAGGCATATATACATTGAGTTCAAAATTCCCTTGGGATGCACACAAACCAATTGCAGTATCGTTTGCCATAACTTGTACAGCAACCATAGTCACTGCTTCACATTGGGTAGGATTCACCTTACCTGGCATAATGGAGCTACCTGGTTCGTTTTCAGGGATGAAGATTTCACCCAAACCACAACGAGGACCACTGGAAAGCCAACGCACATCATTTGCAATTTTCATAAGATTTGCTGCCAATGATTTGATGGCACCATGAGCAAACACCAATTCATCCTTTGCTGTCAAAGCGTGGAATTTATTTTCTGCTGTGATGAAGGATTCGCCTGTTAATTTGGTTACCTCTTCTGCTGCCGCTTCTCCAAAGCCTTCTGGTGCATTGAGACCAGTTCCAACAGCTGTACCACCAAGAGCCAATTCTGCCACTTCCACCAAACTCATTGCAATCATCTTTTTGGATTTTTCCAACATATTTCTCCAACCACTGATTTCTTGACCAAAGGAAATAGGAGTTGCATCTTGCAAATGGGTTCTACCTGTTTTCACAATATTTGCATTTTCTACTTCCAAACGAAGAAGCTCACCAATCATACGTTCCACAGCTGGCAAAAGTTGGTTTTTGGTTTCCAAAACTGCTGCAATGTGCATTGCTGTTGGGAAGGTATCGTTGGAGCTTTGGGACATATTCACATGGTCATTGGGATGCAACAATTTTTTGCCTGCTATCTCATTGCCACGATTCGCCACAACTTCATTGACATTCATATTGGATTGTGTGCCGCTACCTGTCTGCCAAACTGCCAATGGGAATTGGTCATCCAATTTGCCAGCCAAGATTTCGTCACAAACTTGACCTATGACACCACATTTTTCTGCGTCCAATTTGCCCAAACGATGATTTGCATTTGCCACTGCTTTTTTGAGAATTGCAAAAGCACGAATCACTTCAACTGGAATTTTTTCTGTTCCAATTTTAAAGTTTTCCAAACTTCTTTGGGTTTGTGCACCCCAATATACGCCAACTGGGACTCTGATTTCGCCCATAGAATCTGTTTCAATACGATATTCCATAATTCTTCTCCTTTTCAAAATACGACATTATTTTTATCATACCATAAAATTTCTTCACTGGGTATATCTTCTGCAAAATTTATGGGAACCTGTTGTTTTTTCTTTGGAATAATGATACACTGCAAAAGAACTAAATTCATCGCATTTCATGGCGGACAGCTCCAAGGGTTGTCCCTACAAAGTTTATTTATCGTAAAACAAAAGGAGTTATCTTATGAACCATATTATTTTTGATTTGGATGGAACTTTACTTGCTTCCATGCATGTTTGGAGAACTGTTGGCATTGATTATTTGGCAAAATTTGGCATTTCTGCGCCAGATGGTTTCTTCGATTTTATGAAAGAACACACCATCACACAAACTTGTGAGCATATGAGTTCTGTTTTGGGTGTACCACAAACACCAGAAGAAATTGCTGCTGGTATTGCTGCTGTGGTAGACAATGCCTATCGCAACATAGTCCAATTGAAACCAAATGTACTAAACTTTTTGGAGCAAGAATATGCAAAAGGTACCAAAATGTGTATCTTAACCGCATCGGAAAACAGCTTTGTTTTGCCTGCAATTGATCGTTTGCAGTTGCACAAATATTTTGAATTCATTATGCCATGTTCCGAAATCAATTCTTCCAAAGATTTCAGTTTGCCCTATGAAGTGGCAATGGAGCGTATGGGTGGCACAATTGCATCCACATTGGTTATGGAAGATGCTTTGTATGCCATCAAAGGTGCAAAGTCTGGTGGTTTTACCGTTTATGCAGTTGCCGAAGATACTGCCATGGATGATTTCAAAGAAATTGTTGCAACAGCAGACAAATACATTGAAGATTTCAAAGAAATTTTAGATTGATTCAAATAAAAAATACCCCCAAGCCATATGATTGGTTTGAGGGTATTTCATTTTTTAGATTTTTTTATTTGGGGAAAATTGCCACGCAACGAGCTGTGAAGCCTTTGCCACCTTCGATACGAGGGAATCCACAGAAGATGATACCACCTGTTACCGGAAGTGTTTCCAAGTTGATCATCAATTCAATTTGAATTTTATCTTGTCCCAACCAATAGCCTTCTGCTTGCCAACCATCTGTTTTTACATTACATGCAGGATCTGTATCTGCTGGTTCATGTCCAATACAACCAACGCCACGTTCCACCAACAATTCCAAAGCTGGAACACCCCAACCAGGATAATGTTCTTCACCATCAGCATCCTTTGCACCTTCTACTGTCCAACCTGTACGCATTGCCACAAAAGCATTTTCAGGAATTTTGCCATTGGTTTCTTCCCAAGCCAAAATATCTGCTGGTGTGATTTCATAATCTGGATTCCCTTGGAATTCCTTGGTCAAATCAATGACACAAAGGGGGAATAGCATTTCCTGTGCAGTGATCAAATCCAAAGTTCTACCACCTTCTGTAAAGTGAATGGGTGGATCGATATGTGTACCATATTGGCTGACCAAATCGTAACATTCGCTGGCAGCACCATGTTCTTTTAAGTTCAAAATTTCCCTTCTGGTCATAGCAGGGAACAGAGGATGATGCACAGTTGTTTCTGTAACCAAACGACTCAGCTCCACCCACTCATACGCTGGAGATTTCAATTCATTGACCATATTCCATAAGTTCATAAGCAAACTCCTCTCTATATCACATCATTTTATACGTCACACAAACACAAATGTATCTGTATTGTATCCATGGTATCACAATTTCAACTGGGTTTCAAGAACTTTTGTATACATGTATACCAAAAATATCCATATCTTCGTTATCGTCTTGCTTTTTTTTCAGTACCCTTTATAATAAAATTAAGTATGATTTTTATGATTTCTTTGGATGGCAATTGCCATAAACACGAAAGGAACTGGTGAATTTATGAAAGAATTTGCGAAACGATGGGATACTATGCAACGTTCTTGTGATACCCTAAAAATTGTAATCAACTCTATGACAGATCCAAATGTGCTTTCCTTTGGTGGTGGTGCTCCTGCAAAAGAAGCATTGCCTGTGGATATTGTACATGAAATTGCAAATGATGTTTTGACAGAAGGCAGTCGTGGTTTGCAAGCTTTGCAATATGGTACTGCAAAAGGTTTGTTGGACTTGCGTGAAGGTATTGTGGAAAGTTTACTTGCACCAAAGGGCATTCCTGCTACTGCTGATGATTTGGTGATCACAGGTGGTGGCATGGAAGCGGTTTGTATCATCTGTGCCACTTTCTTAAACCCTGGTGATGTGATTCTGGTGGAATCGCCAACCTTCTTCCATTGTATGATGACATTTGAAATGTATGAAGCAAAATGCATTCCTTGTGCAACCGATGAAAATGGTTTGGTGATGGAAGATGTGGAAGCCAAAATCAAAGAATATCATCCAAAAATGATTTATACCATTCCAACATTCCAAAATCCAACTGGTATCACCATGAGTGCAGAGCGTCGTAAAAGATTGGCTGAACTTGCTGCTGAATATGATGTTCTTGTTTTGGAAGATGACCCTTATCGTGACATTCGTTTCATTGGTGAAGATGTGCCTGCAATCAAAAGCTTTGATACTTCTGGTAATGTCATTATGGCAAACAGTTTATCTAAAATTTTCAGCCCTGGTAGCAGACTTGGTTATATTGTTGCTGACCAACGTTTCCAACAGAAATTCTGTGATGCAAAAACCGCTATGAATACCCATACCAATGTGCTTTGTCAGGTTTTGGCTTCTGAATTCTTCAAACGTGGATATTATCCAGACCATCATAAGAAAATCTGTGATTTGTATCGTGAACGTAGAGAATTTATGCTCAAATGTATTGATGAACACTTCCCAGAAGGTACCAAACATACCTATCCTGAAGGTGGTTTGTATACATGGGTGGAATTGCCAGAAGGTTACAACACCACTGAATTGTTGGCTGAATCCCTCAACACTTGTAAAATTGTTTTTGTTGCTGGTGAAGGTTGTTTTGCTGAAGGAAATGGATATGGTTCTCGTTACATGCGTTTGAATTTCGCCAGTGTACCAATGGAAATCATTGCAAGTGGTATCCAACAATTGGGTGAAATGATTTGTGCATATCCAAAGAAATAACAAAATAATATAAATTATAAACATAATAAAAGCACCTTTCTATCCTATATGCGATAAAAAGGTGCTTTTGTTTTATCCCTGTGAAAGTCAAGTATTAGTAGTGATGGGTTTCCATGCCCACCCGTTTGTTTTGTGGCTGTTCATGACGGGCACCCACACAGGGGTGCCCCTACAACTACATGCTTGTGTTTTGTAGCAATTTATTTTATCCAAGCAAACCTGCACTATATTTCATAATGAGCATTTCCACTGCCACTTCTTCACCCATCAAACCATTTTTGATTTGCAAATCCGCTTCCAAGCAATCAGACAATGCTTTTTGCCATTGTTCTACAGAAAAACGTCTACTTTGCTTTTGGTATTCCTTCATTTGAAATTCTCGTATCTCCAATTTTTCTGCAATCATAGCATTGGGCAACCCTTCATTTGACAACAACGCTGTTTCCAAAATCAAACGAAATTGTCTGGTGACCAATGACAAAATCATATATGGAGATTGTTTTTGCAACAACATATTTTTGTATATGGTGATGGCTTGTTTTGGCTTTGCTTCTGCAACCGCTTTCACCAAATCAAAGACCTTAGATTCCAAGGATGGTGTACATACCTCCAACACATCTTCTACTCGAATTTCAGATGCACCATTTTTGTAGGCAATGAGTTTGCCAATTTCCTGTGACATTGCTTCCATATTGGATTCTACACGTTGTAAAAACTGTGCTATGACACTGGCTGTAATGGAAAGTCCACCTTGTTTGCATTCTCTTGCAATCCAAGCAGTCAATTCTTTTTCTGTAGGTGTTTTAAACTCCACTACCTGTCCTATGGAAGATACTTTTTTATACAAGCGATTGTTTTTTTCTACCTTTTCTTCCACAAACAAAATGCATGCTGTATCTGGCAAAGTTTCCATATATGCAAGAAGTTTTTCACCTTCTTCTTTTGCAGAACCCTTTTGGAAGAATCCACTTCTTTTCACCACAATTAAGCGTTTGTCATTCAAAAAAGGAAATGTTTCTGCACTTTCCATGATCTTTTCGGCTGTGGCTCTTTTTTCTTCCAAAACCTCCAAATTCATCAATTCTGCTCCAGCTGGCAAAATGGATTCCATCAATGCTTTTTCGTAATTTTGCACCAAAAAAGTTTCTGTTCCATAAAACAGATAGCATGTTTTAAATTCTCCATTCTTCCACTGCTTTTTTAATTCTTTCATAAATCAAATCCCTTTCTTTGACACATTCCACATCTATACTGCCATCTGGTGACAGGTATAGTAAAATACTACCCATCTGGTCTGTTCGATACACATCCGTATCCATATACCCCAAATTTTTCAATACACTTCCATCGGGGTATCCATATATATTATCTAATCCACAAGAGATGATTCCCATTTCAGCTTCAACACCTTCCAAAAATGCCAAACTACCAGAAGCACTTGAACCATGTGCTGGCAATTGCAAAATATCGGAACGCAAATTTTCTCCTTGGCGTTCTAGTAACAGTTCTTCATCTTCTTTTGTGATATCACCTGTCAATAAGACGCTAGTACCACCATAGGAATATCGCATCACCAAAGAACCATGGTTTTCATTGCCATCTACAAAGCTCACATCTGGAATGGGATATAAACATTCCCAAACGCCATCTTGCCAAGGTGTTATCATCCCTTCTTCTAAAGTATATAATAAAACGTTGTTTTTTGCTATCCTTACTTGAAATAACCACCAATAAGTTAAGTCATCTTGTGGATATGGTGTGAAATAAATGGATTTGACAGGTAATACATCCAAAACTTCCACTGCACCAATGACATGTTCCAAGTCCAAATGGGTGATGAACATACCATCCAATTCTCCAATGCCCAAATATTCCAGATATGGTACAACCTCATCCACACCTACATTTCCACCAATATCAGAACCATACCAACCACCACCATCTATCATAACAGCATGTCCATCATAGGTGGAAACGATGATACAATCTCCTTGATCCACATCCAAAAATGTAACCAGATTGCGTTTGTATATCAATTCATTTCCATAGATGGAAAACCACAATGCAAATCCAAAACAAATTGCAGTTTTCCAATTACAGAAACGATTTCCATATAAAAATACACAAAACATGAATCCATAAGCCAGAAATATAGTTGCCAAAGAAGGAGAACCCACCAAAACATAACCATTTGGTACACTATCTGCAAAGATACAAACGCCATCAATATATAGGATAATCAATTTGACCATTGATGCAAACACAGGCGCCAATGGTGGAATCAAAAATCCACTGATGGACAACAATACCAAGCACCCCAACAACACACCCAAAACTGGAAGCACCACCATATTCACCAAAATTCCAATCAAGGATATGGAATAGAAATAATATGCCACCACTGGATAACTGAACAAAGACGCATACACACAGCTACGCAATACCATATAGCTCTTTTGTCTTATATTGGCATCTTCTGGCAATGTGGAACGTGCAACCCACAAACCAATGACTGTAACAAAGGATAGTTGAACCCCACCTTGGAATAAATACAATGGTTGTATACACAAAATTACCAGTGCTGCAATTGCCACATTGTTCCACCAAGTGCTTTTACGTCCAATCAAATGACCCACCAAAACCATATTCCCCATGATGACAGCTCTTATGGAAGATGGTGCTGCACCAGTAAACAATACATATACTATGGAAGCTGCAATGGTACATAAAATCAATGGTTTTCTAGGTATTCTGAATACACGTTCCAAAATTGTATGCAAATATAAAGTAAACAAAGCAATGTGCAACCCTGAAACACAAAGCATATGTTGTATGCCACATCTTTCATATAAATCCAAAGTATCATTTGCAATATAATCCTTTTCGCCTGCCAAAACAGCCTTTGCAATGCTACTTTCTATTTCTAGCAAATAGGTATCCAAAACACCAAACAGCGATTCTTTCCAACGTGCAAATACCAGCCAAATATCTTTTGATTCTTCTACCATGCCTAGGGATTCCAAACGCTCTGGATACACAGAATAACCTATACCCTTTGTCAAATAATACAACCAAGGATCAAATCCATTTGGTCTGGATGCTGGTGATAAATCTTCCAATTCTCCTTTGAAACGTATGCGTTCACCAATGGAATACATATATGCTTCATCTTCTGAATAGGGTACAACAAGCACCACACCATGGGTGGATTCCACATCCATATCCAGTAGCAATCTTTGCGTGTTTTCCCCTGTAATCATCACATCTGTCACCGTTGCAGTATAGTTATGTGATGGTACTTTCTCCAAATTCACATCTATAGCACTGCCGCTACGTATGATACCAAGCGTTACAAAAACCACCAGTAATATCATACCATCCCATTCTCTTTTTATCACGAATCGTAGAGTGCAAATGCAAATTACCATGAAAAAAACTAGGAATACCATTTCTGATACCCCTAGTCTCATATAAATTCCACATATCATAAAGATTGCTGCCCATATAGCTGGACACTTGACTTTCATTTCTATCACTTCCAAAATCATCCAATAATTGAGCCCACACCATTAACAGGTACAAAGGGTGTACCAAAGTCCACATGACCTTTATACACATCCATTTTTTCACCTTCAATGAGGAACTGTATCTTTTGTACAGAATCCAACTCTGCCAAAGAATTGACAATGGAATAGATGGTCAACAATTCTCCTGCTGCGTCACCTGCATGGTTTGCCACAAATTCTTGACTCAAATTCACATAACAAATGCCATCACTTGTGGTTGCCACATCCAAAATTTTGGTACCATCTGGAATCACACTGGTATAGCTTTCTTCCCTTGGACCTGCAATGAGTTGTTCCAAAATACTCAACTCTTTTGCTTGATTTGCAATGACTTCCACCACACGATCTTCCATCACCAAATCGGATTTGTCTTCATTTGCAAAATACAATTTCAAGATTGCATATTCCGTTGTATTTGGTGAAATTTCTGCACTAATGGACACATTTTGTCTATGTAACAAACCATAAGTCACATTACTTTTGCTGACCAATGGCTCATTTTCCACACGCAACGATATGGATGTGATGAATTGCAATGAAGTCAATGACCAAACCAAGGAAGATCTACACAAAATTTCTTCCACCGCTTCCATTTCATAATATTCTTTGGAAAAATCAATATATGCAATGCCATCTTCCAAGAGAATGGATTTCACTTCCAATGTTTCTGGTATGACTGCTGCAAATCCTTCTCCTTCTGATCCACTTTGCAATTTTGCAATGACATCCAAAACCAGTTGTTCATTGGAATCTGCTGTCATTTCTGTTTCCAATAATTTCATTTTATTGGCAGTTCCTGTGTAATATAGCTCAACTGTATTGTCCTTCTTTTGCCAAAAATGATCCTTAACCATAATGGCAACAAAAACCAAAACAAACATAATCAGCAAGCTTAAAAATACACCAAACCACTTTTTCTTCTGAACCAAAGGCACACACACCTCCTCTTTTATCGATACAAGAAACCGTTTTCTGATACAAGTTATTGACCTTGGTGCAAAGGAATACGTACCATAATTGTGGTACCTTCATCTTCTTTACTGGTCACTTTGATGCTACCTTTGTGCATACGTACTGTACCATGTGTGATGGAAAGTCCCAATCCTGTTCCACCTGTTTCACGATCTCTTGTTTTATCCACACGATAGAAACGATCAAAAATACGTCCCACTTCGTCTTCTGGAATACCAATTCCCGAATCTGCAACGGTAATGAATGCATTTTGATGGTCTGCTTCCAAAGTCACTTCCACTTTTCCTTCAGCAGATGAATATTTGATGGCATTGTCAATCAAATTGGATACCGCCAACACCAATTTCACTTCATCCACCTGTGCCAAAACTTCACCAGATTCTTTATATGCAATCGTAATATCTTTGACCATTGCCAAAGGTTGCATACGTTTGATGATGCCTTGAATCAATTGGTTTAAGCTGGTTTCTGCAAAGTTCAAAGGTACTTCTGTTTGATCCAACTTCACCAAAGTCAACAAATCGTTGATGATAGCTGTCATACGATCCACTTCAGAATTGATGTCATGCAAAAATTCCACATACATTTCTTTAGGTACATCTTCTTGCAACAAAATCGCTTCACTCAAAACCTTAACTGAGCTAAGAGGTGTCTTCAATTCATGGGATACATTGGAAACAAATTGCTGTCTGGTGGATTCCACCTGATCCAACTGGTCTGCCATTTCGTTGCAGGCAATCCCCAAATCCACAATTTCATTATGCACTCTACCATTCATTTGCAAACGTTCACCAAAATAACCTTCTGACATTCTTTGGATGATTTTGGTCATACTGAGCAGTGGTCTTGTGAAAATACGTGACATGACAATCATCAAAATCAACAAGCCAATTGCAAGCCCCCAAAGCAAGGTATCGCTTCGACTACTGATTTCTGACAAAATATCTTCTATATCTTCAATTCCATCTGAAATGAGCACTACACCCATTCTAGTGCTGTCGCTATCCACAATAGATGCTGCTGCATAAATGGACCCATTTTCCTGTTCATTTGCAATATCCTTGTTTTGCAACGCTTCCAACACTTCTGGCAACACAACGGTTTTGCCTGTTTCTTCATATCCACTGTCATATACCACAACACTGGATGCATCCAATACCAAAATACGATATTTATTTCCTTGACTGATTTCCAAAATGGTTTCTTCCATTTCATCTCTACCACCATCATTTTCCAAATAGTCAGAAGAAATGATTTGACCAGAAATCATATTGGCTTGTCCCAGCAATTCACGCTTTCTCTCTTCTATGAAATACCCTTTCATGGAATAGAGCAATGTGCTAGAAATTAAGAGCAAAGGTACCAAACCAATAATCAAATAGGTTCCAAGCAAAATCCATCGCAAACTGATATAAAATGGCTTTTTTTTCTCAAAAACCTGTTCTTTTTTAGTTAAAATAGTAACCCACTCCCCATTTTGTAAAGATGTATTTCGGTTCACTTGGATTTGCTTCGATTTTTTCACGCAAACGTCTTACATGCACATCCACAGTACGTACATCACCAGGGTAATCATATCCCCATACAGTATCCAACAATTTTTCACGACTATAAACCTTACCAGGGTTTTCCATCAACAATTCCAACAAATCAAATTCTTTTGCTGTCAAATTGACTTCTTTGCCACTGATAAACACACGTCTGCTATCGAAAACCAATTCCAAGTCTCTTGCTTGCAATGTGTTTTTCACTTCTTCTTTTTCTGCTTCTTTTTTGGTACTACGACGCAAAATCGCTTTGATTCTTGCTTTCAGTTCCAAAATATTGAAAGGTTTTGTGATATAATCATCTGCTCCATATTCCAAGCCCATGATCTTATCCATATCTTCACCCTTTGCAGTAACCATAATGATTGGAATTTGTGAAAATTCACGCACTTGTTGGCACACTTCCAAACCATCCATTTTAGGCAACATAACATCCAACACCACAAGGTCAAATTTGGAATCTTTGATGTTTTGCAAAGCTTCTTCTCCATCATAAGCAGGTGTCACTTCCATGCCATCTTGTTCCAAAGAAAATTTAATGCCTTTTACAATTAACTTTTCATCATCAACAACTAAAATTTTATATGCCATTGTATCCTCCTAAATCATATACATATATAATCGCTTATGGATTCTATTGTTTTGATACCAATACCCTCCACATCGTCCAATTCCAATATAGAAGTGAATGCTCCAATCACTTCACGATACTCCAAAATACGTTTTGACAAAACTTCACCAATGCCAGGCAAAAGTTTCAATTGTTCCTCTGTTGCAGTATTCAAATCGATCTGCTCCAACATACCAGCTGGATACACAGCACCCTCTTGACCCCATATATACAAAAGCTCTTGGGCAGTACGTGGTTCACCAAAGGACAACTCTACCGTTTCATGTTCTAAAAAATATACATTGGTTGTATAGAAAAACAATCCAAAGAAAACCAAGATTAAAATTTTATGAGAAACCAAATTTTTCACTTGTTTTTTTACCTTTTTATCCATGTTTTTCCATATCCTTCCTATTTTTTGGTAAAAAACAGAAAACTACATCTTGTGCTTTTCTTACATTTATATTACAATTATTAACAAAAGAATACAAGACCTTGTGAAAACTTTCTTTTTTGTCACACCAAAGGTTTCCAAAAAGCACTACCTCTATCATAGCACAAAAATTCAATTTTACATATAGGAGAAATCAATGAAACGCATTTTTTTAATTTTTTCCCTCATTTTAACCATGACATGTTCCCATATCACAGCCTTTGGTGCTGATGTGGAAAATATACTCACATACAAACAAGCAAATGAACCTGTTGTTTCTGCTGAAACCGCCATTTTGATGGATGCCAAAACAGGTGATATCTTATACGAAAAAGATAGCAACAAGCAAATGTACCCCGCCAGTATCACCAAACTCATGACCGTTCTTTTGGCTTTGGAAAATTCAGAGCTGACCGATGAAGTTACCTTCTCCAGAAATGCTGTCTTTAGCATTGAACCCAATAGTGCACATATTGCCATTCAAGAAGATGAAATTTTAACTATGGAACAATGCATGTATGGTATTTTGTTACGTTCTGCAAATGAAGTTTCCAATGCAGTTGGCGAATATGTTGGCGGTTCTATGACAGACTTTGCAACCCTTATGACAGAACGTGCTGCTACCCTTGGATGTTTGAACACCAATTTCACCAATGCAAATGGTTTGTTTGACGAAAACCATTACACCACAGCTTATGATATGGCACTCATTGCCAAGGAATTGTGGTCCATTGAAACCTTCCAAGAATTATCTGAAAGCACCTATTATGAAATTCCACCCACAAACAAACAAGTGGAAACCAGATATTTACACGGGCAACACCAAATGCGTAACACCACATCTTCCTACTACTACGAATATGCCGTTGGTGGCAAAACAGGGTATGTGACAGAATCCCTCAACACCTTGGTCACCTTTGCAGAAAAAGATGGTATGGAATTGATTGCTGTTGTGCTCAAATGCAATGGTGGTGAACATTATGTGGATTCTACCGCTTTGTTTGAATATGGGTTCAATAACTTCCAAACTATGGAAGTCTTTTCTGCAACTGGCATCAGCAACACCATTGAAATTACAGACACCTATCAAGAAGAAACCATTTCCCTTGGCACTGTAACAGCAGTTCCAACTGCATCTGTATACAAAACATTGCCACTCTCCACAAATGTTTCTGATGTGGAATATGCCATTGATTGTCCTGAAACTTGGATTGCACCGGTTGATTCTGGTGAAGCAGTTGGTAGTGTTTCCATTCTTTTGGATGATGTAGAATTGTATCAGGTGCCTATTGTCACACAATCTGGCATTGCAGCCCTAACTGATTCTGAAAAAGCAGTTATGGAGAAAGCTGAAAAATTGGATTTGACCAAAAAGACCGTTGCCACAGTTGTGGTTGTAGGTATTATCTTATTTATTTTGCTGACAGGAAAAGGTACCATCAAACGGTTCAAAGCGAAACAAAGACGCAAAGCTCGAGCACAAGAACGTCGTGAACGTTTGGCACAGGAACATGAAAACACCTACAAGCAAACATTGCCTGCTAGAAGACCTTTGAGCAACAAAAAGCCAAATACTCCTAGGAAAGCACCAAATCCATACTATAATCAAAAAGAAAGCCAGCCACGTGCTCCAAGAAGTGTTTCCAAACCAATGGAACGCAACCACACTTCCTATACACACAGAAAATCATCTTATAACGAAAATTTCAATCATAGATCCGATTGATGTATGCCCTCTGTCCAAATGGATGGAGGGTTTTTGCGTATACAAAAAGGGTGAATATAGAATCCACCCCTACAATGTATCATTTATTTATCGTTAGAACCTTTATTTTCTGCAATCATTTCTGCAAGTTCTGTCAATTCCATCCAGCGTTCCATTTTTGTTTCCAATTCCAATTCCAAGGATTCTTTTTTCTCTGACAACTCTTGGAGTTTGGTGTATTCTGTGGTACAAGCATTCATATCCTTTTGGCACTGTTCAATCTTTTCTTCCAAGTCTGCAATGACATCACCAATGGTGTCAAATTCTCTTTGGTCTTTGTAACTCATTTTTGTGATGGGTGCCTGTGATTTTTCTCTTGGTGTTTCTGTTTTTTGTACCTTTTCTGCCACATATACTGGAATTTCTGCCATTTTTGCATCGTGATAATCGGTATAGCCACCTTCATATTGCTTGATTTGACCATTGCCCACAAACGCAAACATACGATTTGCAACCTTATCCAAGAAATAGCGATCATGGGATACCACAATAACAGCACCCATAAAGCTTTCCAAATAGTGTTCCAAAATCATCAAAGTTTCAATATCCAAATCATTGGTTGGTTCATCCAAAAACAAAATATTAGGCGATTCCATCAACACACGTGCCAAGTACAATCTACGTTTTTCACCACCAGACAACATAGAGATGGGTCCACGTTGCATATCTGGTGCAAACAAGAATTTTTCCAACAATTGGGATGCACTGATTTTACCATCGACCATTTTGATGTATTCGCCAACTTCTTTGATGTAATCTAAGACAGAAATACGTTCATCCATTTCTGCATTTTCCTGTGCAAAAATACCGATTTTTACTGTTTCACCACGTTCAATGGTACCGCTATCTGGTTCCAAATTGCCTACAATCATATTCAGCAATGTGGTTTTGCCACTACCATTGACACCTGTGATGCCGATGCGATCGTCACGCAAAATGATATAGTTAAAATTCTCAATAAGCTTTTTATCGCCATAGGATTTGCAAACATCAATGAGTTCAATGGTTTTTTTACCAAGTCTACTACCAATGGAGGACAATTCCACATTTTGTTTTTCTTCTGGTGCTTTGATGGAAGAAATCTCATCAAAACGTTGCAATCTTGCTTTTTGTTTGGTGGTACGTGCTTTTGCACCTCTACGCACCCATTCCAATTCTGTACGCAAGAAATTTTGACGTTTGCGTTCGCCTGCTGCTTCCAATTCTTCACGTTCTGCTTTCATTTCCAAGAACTTTGTGAAATTGGCTTGATAGGAATAGATATTTCCCTTTTCCAATTCCAATGTGCGATTTGCAACACGATCCAAGAAATATCGATCATGTGTTACCATCAAAAGTGCTTTGGAATATTTAGACAAATGCGCTTCCAACCACTCCACTGTATCGTGATCAATATGGTTGGTGGGTTCATCCAAAATGAGCAAATCCACAGGAGCTATGAGCGCTGCTGCCAGTGCCACACGCTTTCTTTGGCCACCTGACATAGTTTCCACTGTTAGTGTGAAGTCTGTAATGCCCAATCGTTGCAAAATGGTTTTGGCTTCGCTTTCCAATGACCACAATTCTTCTTTGTTCATTTCTTCTGTCAGTTTTGCCACCTTTGCAATCAAATCTGTTTGTTCTGGATGGATTGCCAATTCACCAATGGCTTCTTCATATGTACGCACCAAAGCCAATTTGGGATTTTCTCCTTTGAACACCTGTTGCAACACAGTGGTACCTTCCACAAAGAGTGGATCTTGAGACAAATATCCAATTTCCATACCATTCATTGTTATGATTTCGCCACTATCGGCACTGCCAACACCAGCTACAATCTTCAACAATGTGGATTTTCCGCAACCATTGACACCAATAACACCAATCTTATCTCCTTCATGGATACTAAAATCAATATCATCAAAAATCACTCGTGTGCCATAACTTTTACGTATTTTTTCTCCTGTTAAAAGTACCATGTTCCATCCTCCATAAAAACAACCTCTATCCACAAAGCAATAGAGGTCGCTATCTTATCCTTCTACTTCTTCTGTTGCATTTTCTTTTTTTGTTTCGTCTACAACAGTATTTTCTTCTTTGACTTCTTCTGTGATAGTTTCTAATGTTTCTTTTGATGCTTCTTTTGATGCTTCTACTGCTTCGGTTTCTTCAGTTGTTTCTGATTCTGCCAATGCTTCAGTTGTGGATTCTATTTCTTCTAAAGATTCTGTTGTTTCTGGAGATTCAACTACCAATGCAAGTTTCTTTTTGTCATATTGATTTTTGAACACCATGAAAAGAATCGCAGCCACCACAAGAATAGCAGAAAGCACTTGTGAAACTGCAAAATCACCAATCATCAATTGGTCTGTACGCAAACCTTCAATCCAAAAGCGACCCAATCCATAACCCAGGAAATACAAGCCCATAACTTGACCTGTGAATTTTTTATGTCTTGCTACATAGAACAAAATCAACAAAACACCAAGATTCCACATGGATTCATACAAAAATGTAGGATGTACTTGGATATATTCCACACCACCAGACATTTGCAAATTTGCCAAGGTATAGTCTGAAACATCACCCAAACGCACTTGAGACAATTGATAACGCATTGCAAACAAGCCATCTGTATATTCACCAAATGCTTCTTTGTTGAAGAAATTGCCCCATCTACCCAACATTTGACCAAAAATCAAACTAGGCACTGCTGTATCCGCCATCAAAAAGAAATCTATCTTCTTCATTTTGCTATACACCAAAGTGGTCAATGCACCTGCAATGACACCACCATAGATGGCAAGTCCACCTTCTCGAATTGCAAAAATCTTTGTCCAATCATCGCTATAGCTATCCCAACTAAAAGCGACATAGTACAATCTAGCGCCAATGATGGAAATGATGATGGCATACATTGCAAAATCCAAGTACAAATCTTCACTTTGACCTGTACGTTTTGCTTCATGCAACACTAACATAATACCACCCAAGACACCCAAACCAATGAAAATCCCATACCAATAAATGTCTTTTCCAAAAACACTAAAAGCAACTCGACTCAACTGGTCTATTTCGATTCCCAAATTGGGAAACCATATTTCTGGCATATTCTCTACCTTCTTTCTAACTGCTGGTTACCACCTGCAAATGAAACAACATGTTTCTACAACCATATCCTATGTTTACGGGCAGCCACATAGGGCAGCCCCTACAAAGCCCATATCCATAGTATTTCATCCACCATATTCTTTCTTTACAAGCATATTTATCTAATCACAGATAGTACCATTTTATCTGGAAATGGTGTATATTGCAACAGTTTTTCAATATCTTCTTTTTGAACCCTTTCCAAAAGGGTTTTTACTGCTCCAAGTGTTGCTTTTTCTGGCACCCAATCCACTTGCATTAAGACCATTCCAACAACTGATTGTTCTTTGCGTAGATAGCTACCCATAAGTTTTTTCTGAATACGTAAAAAGTGTTCTTCATTGATTCCATTTGCCAGAAGATGGTTCCATGTTGTTTCCATAAGGGATAGAATTTCTTTGCCAAATGCACCCACTCCGCTACATGCAAAAAAGGCATATCCTCTACCTTGGAAATATGCACAACTCATTGGTTCTTCTAAATATCCTTTGTGATATGCTTCTTTGTAAAAGTCACTGGTTTCACCAAATAACAACTCCAAGAAATAGAGCATTTCCATCTTGCGTTTGGATGTGTTTTCTGATACTTCCATTTTGCATCCAATTTGGAATTGTGGTTGCGATAGCTCCAAGTTACTGCCCACATAATGCACTCCAATTGTAGGTGGTTCTATTGGAAAAACTGTTGTGCCAATGGATGGTTTCTTTTCCATTTTTTCTACCAAGCGTAAAATTTGATTGATGGGTACATCGCCACCACACACCAAAGAAAAACGATCTGTGGAATACAAACAATTGTAAGCCAATTCCAATTTTTCTGCTGTGATCTTTGCCACAGAATCCACATCACCTGCAATGGGATGTTTGACGGGATGATTTGCATACATGGCTTCCAACATTTGGTAGTATCCAATCCAATCTGGGTTATCTCCATACATTTGGATTTCACGCTGGATGATGTTCACTTCTTTTTGTACTTCTTCTGGTAAAAAATACGATTCTCCAACAAATTCTAACAGCAGTTTCAAGTTTTTCATGAAATTTTCTCTACATGTGAAGTAGTACACTGTCTTTTCTGCGTCGGTAAATGCATTGGCAGTTGCACCTTGTTTCTCCAATTGCACAAAGGCATCACCCCATTTTTGACGAAACAATTTGTGTTCTATAAAATGAGCAATTCCCTTTGGAAATACAGTGGTTTCACTCTTGGTATTTTGCAAGAATGCAATGTCATTGCCACCTGATTGTACCACCAGAGTTGCCATCTTTTCACCATATTCTGTCATAGGTAAAATGTGGCATACCATACCTGATTTTGTGGTTTTTTGAATCAAAATTTGTTCTGGTTTCATCTCATTTTGCATCATGGTTGCATTCCTCCTGATTTGCCAAAAGATATATGGTTTGCAGACGTAGATTTCTTGCCATTTGTTGTATTTCCTCCAAGGATACCCTTTCTATTTGTTCCAGAAAGTCCTCCAAATTCCAACTGGCATCCATCAAAATACCATCTGCCACAAAGTTTGCGATTTGCCAAGGTGCATCTGCAATACCTTCATATTCTTGTTGCAAAGATGTTTTGGCTTCCTTTAGTTTTTGACGTAAATTGCGTTTTATATCCGCTGATTTCCAAAGGGTTTCCACACAGGATAAAACACCCTTAGCACCTTCCTTTGCGTCTTTTTCTTGGATTCCCATTTGCACAAACAACAAACCTGTCAATGGGTAAATGCTAGAACCTACATCATAACAAAGATTTTTTTCTTCTCGAATTTTCTGGAACAAAAGAGAATCTGCACCTTCACCCAACAAACGATTCATCACCAAAAAGGTTGCATAGCTTTTTGTACCATAGACCACATCTTTTGCAAAAAACGCCATCACCAAACGACTTTGGGTGACTTCCATACGTTCCAAAAGAAAGTTTGGCTTTGTGGAAATAAAATCTTTGGTTTCTTGGAAGCCTTCCAGTGGTGCCATACCCGAGAAATGTTTACGCAACACTGTCATTTTCTGCTTTTCTGTTTCATCACCAACAAACACAATGGAAACCTTGGCTTGTTGCATCATTTTCTCATAAAAATCATACAATCCTTTGCCATCAATACCAGCCAAATCCTCCACATATCCATCGCCACAAACACCATATGGAGAACCCTTTGCCGCTTCTTCCAGACAACGTTTCTTTGCAAAACTTCGTTTGTCATCCTTCTTCTGTTCCAACTGTGTTTTGAGCCATTTCTTTTTACGCTCCACAATCTCAGGTAAGAAACCACCATCTTTTACCAATGGCTCCAATAAAATTGCATGCATAAATCCAATTACCTCTTCCATAGACACCAATTTCACAGTATCCATAGACACCAAAAGCAACTGTCTGTTTCCTTTTTTCACCACAGACACATCCCAAACACCACCATATAGCTCCTCTGATGCAATTGCCAAGTCCTTTGGTGTTGGATATGGTTTGCACCCTTCTTTTAACACAGCAGCCAATAGAGCTACTCTCGTTGCTGTTTCACGTTGCAATGGCATATCAAAAAACAACGTAGAAATATTGCATTTGAATTTGCCACCATCTGCCCAGTATACACGACATCTTTTTTTGTTTTCTTCCAAAAAATACATGACTTCACCTCATTCTTCTGACTGATATATTCTTTAGGCGTGTTGCCTTTAGTTTTGCCAGAAATCTGAAATTCATCCTTATGGAATCCAAATTTCTTGACCTGCAAAAATCATATCTGGATTATCCAAATCATTTACTTCCATAATGTCATCTACCCAGTTTCCATTGCCATAATATTGTTCACTCAAACGAGTCAAACTATCTCCGCTTGCAATCATATGCCAAACACCAACTGCTTCTTTGACTTTCTCTTTGCTTTCTGTTTCTGTCAAAATTTCAGAAAAAGATTCTGTTTCCACTGAAAATACCGCTTGTGTTTGTACTTCTGCCAATTTTTCTTCTAGCCTCGTTTCCATTGTGGAATAGGCACTTTGCACCACTGTGATTTCACCTTCCAAATCCCGCAATTTCCCCATATAATTGACCAAAGAAAGCCCCAAGCACAAAGAGATGGCACTCAAAACACAGCTGAAAGTTGCCATGGTTGCATATCGATTGCGTTTTTGTTTTTTGGCTTTGACTTCTCGTCTTTGTAACACTGCACGTATTTTTTTTGCAGCATCCATACGTTCCATTTCTGCTGGTGGAATGGATTCTCTAGGTGCAAATGCAGGTTCTTCTTCCTCTTCTTCTGATGGATACATTTCCATATCTTCCATAGCAATCTTAGGTTTCATCAATGGATTTTCCATCATGTAATTCTGCATTTCTTCGTTTTTATCGTAGTATACAAAGTAGCCCCTTGCCTGACGTAATGTTTTTGTTGTTTGGTTTTGCACATAGAAGGTATCCACATGATCCACCACATCCAACACATAAAATAAATTCCACTTTTCTTTGAAATTCGCCAAATGGAAGGTTTCATCCTTGGTCATCAAATAGGAACCAAAGCCATTTTGGATATGCACCCAACCCAAAAGTTCCTGACCCACAAAATAGGTGTCCATTTGATCATAGATATCTTCCCATGTTTCATCACAAAAACTTTCCACACCACCAGATTGAATGGTTTTTCTTCCTTGGATGGCACCACTGACCACACAAATCAACTCTCCATTGATTTCCATATATCGTCCTACAAGTGCAGCAATTTTTTCTGTAGCACCCATAGAACGTCCATATTGATACAAATACGTATACACATAATCTTCCACATAAATCCGAATTTCATCATCCAAACCACCCATTTGTTTGATAGTTTCTGGTATTTCTTCCTTTCTTTCTTCTGCAAATCCCTCTTCGTTCATGTGTTCCATATGATTCCCTCCTATTGGTATATTGGCTTTTTCCTAACGCTTGTCCAAAATATACCATATTGTCTTTGCAAAACCTGTCAATCGCTGTCGAGAACAACTCCTTTCCTTCTGCGAAATCTGACAAAATCTACAAAAAAAGAACGTAGAAGTTATCTACGCTCTTGTGTTGTTCTGTGATTTGATGATGTGGTTTGTTGCATAAAATGTTTATAATCTGTAGTATCGTTTGACTTGTAGGGGTAACGTTTCGTTGTCTGTTATGATTTATGTGAATTAATTTTAGATAGGAATTTATTCACGGTTTAAAGCATTCAGACCTTACTTTTTACTGCTAAAAAGTAACAAAAAGCACCACTACTTCCGAAGCGTGGAGCACGGTTCAAGGGGGCTGCGCCCCCTCGAAACTCCTTTGCAAGGTGGAATAGAGGTGGCTATTGCTATAATTTTTGGCTTGAGCATACTTCCTTCATGGCTAGAGATGCATATTGAAATTCCTACAAATAGCAATCTTTAGGATTCCGCTTTGCGAGCAAAGGTTGAGTGGAAATCAAAAGTCATTTGTTAAATTATTTAATTCTAATAGCAGGATGTCGAGGACGCCATCCCCTACACAAACATAAATATCAAGATTTTTTGAATCAGTAATCAAGAGGTGAGGGGCTTGTCACTCACGGTCTAATCGTAGGATTATTTCTCTACATCTCTGTCTGTCGGGGTGATTTTTAAGAGGGTCGGGATAGACCCTCTTAAAGCGTGGCTCCACGCCTTCGCAAAGAGTGGCACTTTTGGGGTACCTTTTGGTGTCAAAAGGTACGGTCTAAAAGGCTCTAACATTTGAAAAAATTAAAACCTAAAAATACCACACGCAATTTACTGGAGGATAATATCCTCCCCTACGTTACACTACACATTATATAAATAATATACTAAGCTTTCTTATATTCTTACATCAAAGGTGCCAGTAATTTCAATGCTTTACCCATACCTTTCATCCACAATTTTGTCTTTTTATAATCTTCCAAAGTAATCAACTGACATTTCTTTAAGGTTTCTTGGAAATCTGCTTCAATTTCTTTGATTTCTGGTACTTCATACAAAAATGCACCACATTCAAAATGCAAATACAAGCTACGATAATCCAAATTGATGGTACCGACAACCGCTTTTTTATCATCGCAAATAAACATTTTTGCATGTACAAATCCAGGTGTATACTCATAAATTTTCACACCTGCCAAAATCAATTCTTTGTAGTGGCTTTTTGCCAAAGCAAATGCATACACCTTATCCGGAATATGTGGCAACATCAAAACAACTTCCACCCCTCTTTTGGCTGCATAGGAAAGTGCAGTGACCATTTCATGATCCAAAATCAAATATGGTGTCATAATGTGTACATATTCCTCTGCACGATTGAGCATATCCAAATACACAGTTTCGCCAACCAATTCCCCATCAAAAGGACTGTCGCCATAAGGCAAAACAAATCCCTTTGCATCTGTTGTATTTTGATTGTTTTCGCTGGCTG
Source organism: Chakrabartyella piscis (assembly GCA_030067835.1). GTDB lineage: Bacteria > Bacillota > Clostridia > Lachnospirales > Anaerotignaceae > Chakrabartyella > Chakrabartyella piscis. Next base: position 920,111 of record CP092441.1, on the reverse strand, counting down.
TCAGGTATTTTTCATAGGTATCCTGATTCTTTTCATCCACATTCCACATTTGCAAAAACATCTGGGTAAATCCTTCTACAGCTGCACCTTCCACCATAATTGCAGTGTCTTTCCAATGACCATATGGACTGTCAATATTGATGTATTCATCCCCAATATTGACACCACCTGTAAAAGCAACTTTACCATCAATAACTGCAATTTTTCTATGGTCACGATTGTTGTAATGTGTTGACAAAACAGGTTTTATGGGTGCAAACATTTTGCAACGAATGCCAATTGTTTCCAGCATTTCTGGATAATGATAAGGCAATAAGTTCAAAGCACATGTACCATCATACATCATACGTACTTCCACACCTTCAGAAACTTTTTGTTCCAAAACATGCAAAATTTGCTCCCACATAACACCTTTTGCAACAATGAAATATTCCAAAAAGATGAATTTTTCTGCCTTTTGTAGCTGAATCAAAAGTTCTGCCAGTTTATCTTCACCACTAGGCAAATATTTGATGTTGGTATTTTGATATACAGCAAAATTCCCATTATTGCGAATGTAATTTGCCATATGGTAGGTGCCAATATCCTTATTTTTTAAATTTGCAAGCACCTCTTGATTTTGATTGACATACTTTCTCGTTTCAGCGTACAAATCATCCAAACGCTTTTCCAATTGTCTTTGTTCCGGTCTGGTTGCAATATAAATATACAGCAAACCACCCACTACAGGCACCACCAAAGTAACAATTGCCCACGTCAATTGAATGCTTGGATTGTCTTTGCGATTGACAATTGCAATGATGATCAGCACCGCAAACAATTGTTGACCACCAAACATCATAAACATAGAATTTCCAAAATAATGCATGAGTTTAAACAGCAAAAGGAGTTGTAGCAAAAACAACACCATCATAATTGCTGTTCTACCAAAAATCAATCTTAAAACACCACGTCTACTTTTTTTCATAAGCTGGGATTTTAAAAATTCATCTTTTGTCATGTCATTTCACCTCAATTCGATTCCTCAATTCTTGCATGCGTACATCCATTGCACTGATGATATCTGCACAATCTTTCAGTTCTACAAACAATTCTTCTGCATTGGGAATATTCTTTTTGTATTTCATCTTATGTTCTAAGCTTGCCCAAAAATCCATTGCAATGGTTCTAAATTGTACTTCCACTTTCATCCATTTTTTGCGTTCTGCCAAGAAAATAGGCACTGCCAAAATCAAATGCAAGCTACGATATCCATTGTCTTTTGGTTTTTCTATGTAATCTTTCTTTTCAAGCAAACGAATGTCATCTTGTTGCACCAAAAATTTTGCAATGGCATAAATATCATCAGGAAACGAACAAATGACACGAATGCCAGCAATGTCCTGCAAGTTTTCTTCCATACCTTCGATGGTCATTGGATAGCCTTTACGCTCCATTTTCTCCATGATACTCATTGGTTTTTTGACACGACAATGGATGGATTCAAATGGATTTCGTTTATAGCGCAACGCAAATTCAGAGTTGAGAACCTTCAATTTGGTTTCCACTTCCATAAGCGCCGCTTCGTATTCCATCATAGATTCCATGAATAAATGAATGTTTCCCATGGCAAAATTCGGTACTTCTGATGCTTGTAATGTTTTGGGTTCCAATCGTTCTAAGCTCATTGTTCCAATCCTTTCTATTGATGTTTGGCTTTTGTGTTTTGGTATATTTTGCTGGAAGGTAATATCTTCCCCTACGGTTACAAAACAACATATATCGTATATCATTTTAGTCTTTATTATAATTATATCATACTTTGCTATTTTTTTCGCAATTCCATTTCAGATTTAGTAGATTTTTAAGATTCTATATAGAAAAAACCACCATATCCTAAGACATGGTGGTTCTATCATCAAAAATCAACAACAAACAAAATTTACACATCCATAGTTTGGGCTTATGGGTGATAAAAAGGGGAATATCACTCTATTTTTGGGGCTTATTGGGAAATTCTTGGAGGTTATACTTCCAATATTTGATTATGAATGTGCATCTGAAATATATTGTCATTTAGTTGGACGAATTGCGATATAGGAATGTCACAACTTGACCACGTGTACAATCATCATCTGGACCAAATGTAGTTGCAGAAGTACCTGAAGTGATATCTGGATCCACTGCCCAAAGCACTCCATTGTAGTGGTATGCATTTGCACTGACATTCTCAAATGTGATGGATTCCACATGATTCACTGTATAAACAGAGAAGTGTGCTGCCACAAAGGAAACAGTTTCTGTTGTTACATCATATGTAATTTCCAAAGCTGTAATTTCACCAGATTCCCAAACATACCAAACCACAATATTTTCTGGTGATTCGCCATCTCTTGGTTCATAAGGCATGGTGACTTTGATTTCATATTCTCCAAAGGAGCTGATGACTTTACCATCACTTGTGATGATCAAATCCACCACCAAATCATCGCCAAACAACCCCTTGTGTTCTGGCGTCAAATCACTTGCATCCTAATATTGGATTGTGATATCTTAACCCATTGCTTGACCTACAATTGCACCCATAGCACCACTTGGAATAGACAATTTGGTAAATCATTATACATACTCTGATTATTTTTATATTCACTATAAATATTTTCTGCAACAATCTATCCATTTCTCTGAATCAAATTCATTGGTATTTTTGAAATAAAAAAAGCTGTTAACTTCGAGAACAATGCCTCATATTTAACAACTTTAATCTTGGCTTATTTTAAATATAAAAAACCACCGCATCTGAAGAATACAGTGGTAGTTTACAAAACCAATATAAAATCTATTTTACTTATTCGGTTAGACTAGGGTAGCAGGATTCGAACCTGCGAATGATGGAATCAGAATCCATTGCCTTACCGCTTGGCGATACCCCATTAACCAAAAATCTCTACAAATAAAAAAAAACTGGGCTAGTTGGATTCGAACCAACGAATGCAGCAGTCAAAGTGCTGTGCCTTACCGCTTGGCGATAGCCCATTAAAACCAGTTTAGAAAAATAAAAAGCGCGAAACGAGATTCGAACTCGCGACCCTCGCCTTGGCAAGGCGATGCTCTACCACTGAGCCATTCGCGCATATCATGCAGTCGAGGGGACTTGAACCCCTACCCAGAAACCCGGACTAGATCCTTAGTCTAGCGCGTATGCCAATTCCGCCACGACTGCCTAATAAAAGATGAGTCGCCCGGGGTTCGAACCCGGGACACCTGGATTAAAAGTCCAGTGCTCTACCAACTGAGCTAGCGACCCATATAAGAAATTTTTTAAGGGTGGGTAATGGGGATCGAACCCACGACCTCCAGGACCACAATCTGGCGCTCTAACCGACTGAGCTATACCCACCATATGTGTGTTTTAAAACAATCGGGGTGACAGGATTCGAACCTGCGACCTCCTGGTCCCAAACCAGGCGCGCTAGCCAAGCTACGCTACACCCCGATATTAAATTGATTCCGGCGACCATCTACTTTCCCAGGCAGCTGCCCACCAAGTATCATCGACCGCTCAGGTCTTAATCGTCGTGTTCGGAATGGGAACGGATGTGTCCCCTGAGCGCATCATCACCGGAAATCTAGTGAAGATTTTTCTTCAATTATGAAGTACACCTTCAAAACTGAACACAAGAATTATTGTACAATTAATTATCGATTTTGTCAACACTTTTGCTGACTTTTTGTCACTCTGTGACTCCAAATTGCTTTGGTCAAGCCCTCGACCTATTAGTACTAGTCAGCTGAATACGTTACCGCACTTACACCTCTAGCCTATCAACCTTGTTATCTGCAAGGGGTCTTACTTCCGAAGAATGGGAAATCTTATCTTGAGGGCGGCTTCACGCTTAGATGCCTTCAGCGTTTATCCGTTCCGTATATAGCTACCCGGCTGTGCAGTTGGTCTGCAACCGGTACACCAGAGATACGTCCATCCCGGTCCTCTCGTACTAAGGACAGCTCCTCTCAAATTTCCAGCGCCCACAACGGATAGGGACCGAACTGTCTCACGACGTTCTGAACCCAGCTCGCGTACCGCTTTAATGGGCGAACAGCCCAACCCTTGGGACCTACTTCAGCCCCAGGATGCGATGAGCCGACATCGAGGTGCCAAACCTCCCCGTCGATGTGAACTCTTGGGGGAGATAAGCCTGTTATCCCCAGGGTAGCTTTTATCCGTTGAGCGATGGCATTCCCACTTATTACCACCGGATCACTAAGTCCTACTTTCGTACCTGCTCCAGCCGTCGCTGTCGCAGTCAAGCCACCTTTTGCCTTTACACTCTTTGAATGGTTTCCAATCATTCTGAGGTGACCTTCGAGCGCCTCCGTTACCTTTTGGGAGGCGACCGCCCCAGTCAAACTGCCCGCCTGACATTGTCTTCTGCCCCGATTCAGGGGCACGAGTTAGAAACCCAATGTTATAAGAGAGGTATCCCACCGGCGACTCCACGAATACTAGCGTACTCGCTTCTTAGTCTCCCTCCTATCCTGTACATATAACATCGAATCCCAGTATCAGGCTGCAGTAAAGCTCCATGGGGTCTTTCCGTCCTGTTGCGGGTAACCAGTATCTTCACTGGTTCTTCAATTTCACCGGGCGTGTTGTCGAGACAGTGCGCAAATCATTACACCTTTCGTGCGGGTCAGAACTTACCTGACAAGGAATTTCGCTACCTTAGGACCGTTATAGTTACGGCCGCCGTTTACTGGGGCTTGAATTCAAAGCTTCGCCTTGCGACTAACCTCTCCTTTTAACCTTCCAGCACCGGGCAGGTGTCAGCCCATATACTTCACCTTACGGTTTCGCATAGACCTATGTTTTTGCTAAACAGTTGCTTGCGCCTCTTTTCTGCGGCCACTTGCGTGGCTCCCCTTCTCCCTAAGTTACGGGGTTATTTTGCCGAGTTCCTTAACAACACTTCTCCCGTCGGCCTATGGATTTTCTCCTCATCTACCTGTGTCGGTTTACGGTACGGGTACGTATTACGCAATAGTGGCTTTTCTTGGCAGTGTGGATTCGGAAACTTCCTTACTTTTTTTCAGTCCCCATAACACTTCATCCTTATAGAGGGTGGATTTTCCTACCCCTCAAGACTTTGTGCTTAGCCGTGTTTTTCCATTCCACGGTTTTCCTATCCTCCTGCGTCCCCACAGTTCTGATAATACGTAGTACAGGAATATCAACCTGTTGTCCATCGACTACGACTTTCGTCCTCGCCTTAGGCCCCGACTAACCCTGGGAAGATTAGCTTTACCCAGGAAACCTTAGATATTCGGCCTATATGTTTCTCACATATATCTCGCTACTCATTCCGGCATTCTCTCTCCTGTTTCGTCCACCCTTGCTTTCGCTCAAGCTTCGTCCTTGCAGGATGCTCCTCTACCACTGATTACTAGGTAATCAATCCGTAGCTTCGGTGACGTGTTTTAGCCCCGTTACATTTTCGGCGCAGGTTTTCTCGACTAGTGAGCTATTACGCACTCTTTAAATGTATGGCTGCTTCTAAGCCAACATCCTAGTTGTCTGTGAAATCCCACATCCTTTTCCACTTAACACGTACTTTGGGACCTTAGCTGTCGGTCTGGGCTCTTTCCCTTTTGACCATGCGACTTATCTCACATAGTCTGACTCCCGAGGGTATCTCTACGGCATTCTTAGTTTGATATGAGTTGGTAACCTTTTTGGGCCCCGCGTCAGTTCAGTGCTTTACCTCCGTTAGACTCCTCTCGAGGCTAGCCCTAAAGCTATTTCGAGGAGAACCAGCTATCTCCGAGTTCGATTGGAATTTCTCCGCTACCCACACCTCATCACCACCTTTTTCAACAGATGTGTGTTCGGTCCTCCAATACCTTTTACGGTATCTTCAACCTGGACATGGGTAGGTCACCCGGTTTCGGGTCTAATAACACTAACTATACGCCCTATTAAGACTTGGTTTCCCTTCGGCTCCGTACCTTATAAGTACTTAACCTCGCTAGTATTATTAACTCGCCGGACCGTTCTACAAAAAGTACGCCATCAGACACTAAGTCCTCTGACTGTTTGTAAGCACAAGGTTTCAGGTTCTCTTTCACTCCCCTCCCGGGGTTCTTTTCACCTTTCCTTCACAGTACTACTTCACTATCGGTCACTAGGGAGTATTTAGGCTTGGGGGGTGGTCCCCCCGGCTTCCCACAGGGTTTCTCGTGTCCCGTGGTACTCTGGATACTGCTAGCTGACTCAAGTTTTCGTCTACAGGACTTTCACCCTCTTTGGTGTGCTTTCCCAAAACACTTCGACTAACCTTTGTCAATACCATACGCAGTCCGCAACCCCAAAAGACTAGGTCTCTTGGTTTGGCCTGTTTCCATTTCGCTCGCCGCTACTTTGGAAATCGAGTTTTCTTTCTCCTCCTACTGCTACTTAGATGTTTCAGTTCACAGCGTTCCCTTCCGTATGCTATGTATTTACATACGGATAACTGAGGTTTGCTCAGTTAGGTTTCCCCATTCAGAAATCTCCGGATCAAAGGTTATTTGCACCTCCCCGAAGCTTATCGCAGCTTATCACGTCTTTCGTCGGCTCCTAGTGCCAAGGCATTCTCCTTGTGCTCTTTCTTGCTTGACCATTTGTAGTTTCCTTCAATAATTAGTTTAAAGAAGAAAACGGTCTATCACACTTGCGTGCAACAGCTTTGTTCATTTGGAATGTTTTGTAGTAGCGATACTACAAATTTTTTGATATTTTTCTTCACAATAACAGACGACTCTGCTATTAGAAGTTGTGTTACTTTTTTCTCGATAATTATTGAGTAAGTTACTGCCTTACTCTTTAATTGACTCTTTTTCTTGTATTCAGTTTTCAAGGTGCAGTGAAAGATGTTAATCCTTCAAAACCAAACAGTATATATGAATATTCAACCAATACTCCATAGAAAGGAGGTGATCCAGCCGCACCTTCCGATACGGCTACCTTGTTACGACTTCACCCCAGTCGCTGATATCACCTTCGGCAGCTCCTCCCTTACGGTTAGGTCACTGACTTCGGGTGCTTCCAACTCCCATGGTGTGACGGGCGGTGTGTACAAGGCCCGGGAACGTATTCACCGCGACATTCTGATTCGCGATTACTAGCGATTCCAGCTTCATGTAGTCGAGTTGCAGACTACAATCCGAACTGAGATTGGGTTTCTGTGATTTGCTTGACGTCGCCGTTTTGCGTCACTTTGTTTCCAACCATTGTAGCACGTGTGTAGCCCAAGACATAAGGGGCATGATGATTTGACGTCATCCCCACCTTCCTCCGTGTTATCCACGGCAGTCTCCCTAGAGTGCCCAACTCAATGATGGCTACTAAGGATAGGGGTTGCGCTCGTTGCGGGACTTAACCCAACATCTCACGACACGAGCTGACGACAACCATGCACCACCTGTCACCGATGTCTCGAAAGAAAAGTGTATCTCTACACCGGTCATCGGGATGTCAAGTCTTGGTAAGGTTCTTCGCGTTGCTTCGAATTAAACCACATGCTCCACCGCTTGTGCGGGCCCCCGTCAATTCCTTTGAGTTTCAATCTTGCGATCGTACTCCCCAGGTGGAGTGCTTATTGCGTTAGCTGCGGCACCGAGGATTCCTCCCCGACACCTAGCACTCATCGTTTACGGCGTGGACTACCAGGGTATCTAATCCTGTTCGCTCCCCACGCTTTCGAGCCTCAGCGTCAGTTTCAGTCCAGTAAGTCGCCTTCGCCACTGGTGTTCTTCCTAATATCTACGCATTTCACCGCTACACTAGGAATTCCACTTACCTCTCCTGTACTCTAGTTTGATAGTTCCAAATGCAATCCTCGAAGTTAAGCTTCGGGCTTTCACATCTGGCTTACCATACCGCCTACGCTCCCTTTACACCCAGTAATTCCGGATAACGCTTGCACCATACGTATTACCGCGGCTGCTGGCACGTATTTAGCCGGTGCTTCTTATTCAGGTACCGTCATTTGTTTCGTCCCTGTTGATAGAAGTTTACGATCCGAAAACCTTCATCCTTCACGCGGCGTTGCTGCATCAGGCTTTCGCCCATTGTGCAATATTCCCCACTGCTGCCTCCCGTAGGAGTTTGGGCCGTGTCTCAGTCCCAATGTGGCCGATCACCCTCTCAGGTCGGCTACTGATCGAAGCCTTGGTGGGCTGTTATCTCACCAACTAGCTAATCAGATGCGGGTCCATCCTATACCGAAGCAAGCTCCTTTTTTCACAAAATCATGCGATTTCGTGATGACATACGGTATTAGACGTCGTTTCCAACGCTTATTCCGAAGTATAGGGCAGGTTACCCACACGTTACTCACCCGTCCGCCGCTAAAATATTTCAGAGCAAGCTCATCCATATTTCCGCTCGACTTGCATGTGTTAAGCACGCCGCCAGCGTTCATCCTGAGCCAGGATCAAACTCTTAAATTGAAATTTTTGAACGAGTTCGAAAATTTCATAAGTATGTTTCCGAAGGAAAAATACGCATAATACTTTCTCACTTATTCATTTCAGAAGTTTAATCTGACCAGCATAAATCAAATTTATCTGGCTAGTGATGGTTTTTTCGAAACCAACAAAATCTTTTAGTTTTATTTGATATCATATAGATATCGAATTGACTATGGGTTGTGTTTATTCTTTACATACTGTTCAGTTTTCAAGGATCAATCTTCATTTTGTTTGTTACATTTGCTTGCCGCTGTTTCAGCAGCTAGATTATTGTACCAAACTTTGTTTTGTTTGTCAAGCACTTTTTTTACTTTTTTTAGAAAGTTTTTTGTGCTTGTTTCGCAGCAACTTTCGTTGTCAGCGAATATTAGTTTATCACTTTTACCATAACTTGTCAAGAACTTTTTCTGTTTATTTTCAAATTCTTTTGAGCTTTTTCAAACTCATAATCAAGCTATGTCGAGTTGCTCTTTGCGACTTCCGTGCCTCGCATCTCTTAGCGACTTGTTTAATTATACACGCTTTCTGGGAATTGTCAACACTTTTTTTCATTTATTTTCAAAAACTTTTAAATTCTGACAATTCCCTTCTATTTCACTAGTATATCCTATTCCAATAACTGGATAATTTACCTTAAAATACTCATTTCTATATCCCCATTATATAGTAGAAACTCCTACAAAATTCTAACTCTATACAATATCAACTCATATTCTAAAAACAGTCAATGTTTTAAGCATTTTCCATTTATTATAAACATCTTCCACTATTTTCACACCAATGACACAAAAATCACATTAAAAAAGTGCAGTAAATAAATCTACCACACCTTTCTCATTCTTTATTTTCCTATAAACTGCACACCTTCTTTACATACAGTCAATAACTCTGTACCAGGAAAGCTCACATAATAATACAGCTCATCTTCATCAAAAATATATCCTATTCTAGTTTTTTCCAATACAAATGTTTCGTTTTCTGCAAAATCACCATACGCCACAGTGGTTCCTTCTAACAATTTCACATCCACACCAAGCAACGTATCCACTTTACTTTCTAGAGCTTCAAAATCCCCTACACTTTCCTTTTTTACCCACATTTCCGAAGAAAACACCGACATATCATCCATCTGTTTGATATAATACCAATCTTCATATTCCCCTATAACTTCTACTGCATCTCCACAGAAAAGATGTGCTGCAATGCCTGAAGTTTCACTTGCCCCAAAATATACCGCATCATCTACAATCATATATTTTTCTTCAGAAGGCAATTTTTCAATGCTTTCTGTATCGTCAACACCTCTGATATACCATGTGGGTATATATCCTTCTATGAATATTTTTGTAAAATACTCACCTTTTTCTCCAATAACTTCCACAGAGTGATTATTCTCCTGATTTGTATAATTTCCAGTCAGCATTGCCAATGGTCCAACCACCGAAAAGTTATAATACTCTGTATCTCCATCATAATAATCTTGTGCAGTTGCGTGTACATAAATCGGCATATCACCTTTCAATGCAACGCTCTCTTTGACAGATTCCACTTCAGCCAAATCATCATTTTTTATTTGCAAAACTTGATTTTCTATTGCAATTTCATACTGCTCTTGTAATTGCTCTATTTTCTGATATTGGACTATATTGAAGCAAAGACCAACTACTGTAATTGTGAGTGCCACCACTATTTTTTTCATAATAAACCCTCCATAATATATATCACAATCATATCATAATTGACTCAAAAAATCTATGGTAATACCCATAATAAAACACCTATTTTGCCTATTTGACAAATCACATATATAAGAATATACTGATAGCAAAAACTTGTAATCACAGTTTCATCACAATAAAATTCAAATCAGAATTTAACTAGGAGGTTTTGCTATGGGATTCAAAAAACTGCTTTTATGTTCATGGATAGTATTATTTTCCATTTGTGTTGCCACTGGATGTGGCGAAGCTGAAACGACTGTAGAATCAACAATTACCGAAGATGTTTCTGTCACGCAAACGGATATGGTATCTGATATTACGGATGAACCTATTGTAGATGATGTGATAGAAGAAAAAACAGAAGATTCCATTCCAGAAAACGATTTTGTCACCCTTTCCACTGGTGTTGTGGTGGATGCAAACAACTTGACACCTGAAGATATATGGGAAATTGGAAAGGATATTTTACCTGATGATGGTTCTATTGCATATGTAAGGAAAATGGCTTTGAATCCCAAAACCGAAAAAGAAAACAGTCCAAATGAAAGTTTTTGCTACTATAGTGGACTTTCATTTACAGTTTCAGAAGATCAATCCTATGTGACAATGGAAAAAGAAGGTATCTTTATTGAAATTTTCTGCAACAAAAATACAATTTTCATCAATGGTGAAGAATATCCTTGTACAATTTATGCAGAAAAAGATGATTCTTACTTTGGAGGATTATCCATTAAAGTCGACACTGCACAATTTCTTTCAAACCTATTTGCCTATAGCCAAGAACATGATTGTCGTTTTATTTGGGGACACGATTTAAGCGAATATCCCGAATATGGAAAAGAATTTTATTATGGATATAGCTTCGATTGGGAACTCTACTATCTAGATCCATCCTCTGGAAACTTAATCGGTGATGGTCGAATCACGCTATCTATGTTGGAAAAATGGATTCCCTATATCACAGAAATCGAAGAAAACATAGAGCGAACTTTTATCTTGGTCGAAACAGAAGACACCAGTCTATATTTTGTATTGACAAGAGTCTGGGATCATCAAAATGATACATATTTGCCTGAATTTGGCGGCTTTTATACCTCAAAAACATTCACATCCTCTCCTGACTTTTACACCCCGAGATTCATTGGCATCGGAGATAGCGAAGAAGATGTCATACGTGTTTATGGTCAACCAGCTCTTGTTGATGAAGAAACAAATACAGATACTTGGGTTCGCACCAGTGATGGAAACCAAGGACTGAATATTATCACCAAAAATGATGTTGTAACCGAACTTCGTTACCCATAAAACACCAAAGAAGTGTATTCTCTGGTGGTACAGCATTCCAAAAATGTTGCTTTTATCAATCTTTGTGCTGACCAAAAAGGGCTCCTTGGTCTGCTACGTATGATGGCAATCAGTCTATGTGTCTATCTGAAGAAAACGGAGTGGTTTCTCAAATTGTGTATTGAATATAGAAGCATATACTACAGTTATATCTCTACCTGTATAAGCAAATCTCTATGCTTTACTTGATTGTTCATTTGCAAATCATATGTATCTTGAGATGCTCTTTCGAAATTAATTGGAGGCTTATTATGAATCGACCTACTCAAATAATACTTAGTTTTATTGTTTTCTTATCGTCTTTAGGTGCTTTATATTCCGTACTCTTTCATTGGAATCTGCTCTATCGATTAATTTTCTTTCTTTTAACTGCTATACTCTACTTTCTACAAGCATGGCTGGAAAAGAACAATATTATTTAAGATTTAAGGTTATTCTATGTTACCTAAACAAAAAAGTGTGGTACCGATTTCTCAGTATCACACTTTTTTTATTTGAATTCCTATTTATTTTTCTTATCTTTGTACACGACCAGAACCGTCTCCACCCATAAGAGTTTCTACTTCTGCTCTGGATACCAAGTTGAAATCGCCAGCAATTGTATGTTTCAATGCAGATGCAGCCACACCAAATTCCAAAGCTTCTTCCATTGTTTTGCCTTCTACAAGACCAGAAACAACACCACCAGCAAAGGAATCGCCACCACCAACACGATCAATGATTGGAGTGATACGATATTCTTTGGAGTGATAGAATTTGCCTGCTGCGCTATCGTAGCTACAAGCAGACCAGCCATTGTCAGATGCAGAATGACTTACACGCAAGGAACTGATCACATATTTGAAGCCAAATTTGTCTACCATTTGTTTGAAGATATCTTCATAAGCAGCCAAATCCAATTCACCACTGGTTACATCTGTTTCACCAGCTTTGAAGCCCAATACCTTTTCAGCATCTTCTTCGTTACCGATACAAACATCTACGTATTGCATCAAATTGCTCATAACTTTTTGTGCTTTTTCAGAAGTCCAAAGTTTTTTACGGAAGTTCAAGTCTACAGAAACAGTAATGCCTGCTTTTTTTGCTGCTTTCAAAGCAACTTCTGTGAGTTCTGCTGCTGCGTCACTGACTGCTGGTGTAATTCCTGTAAAGTGGAACCAATCAGCATCAGCAAAAATCGCATCAAAATCAAAATCTTCTGCAACAGCTGTAGCAATGGAAGAATTTGCTCTATCGTATACTACGTTAGATGCTCTCATTGCAGCGCCTGTTTCCAAGAAATAAATGCCCAAACGTTCGCCACCTCTAGCGATACATTTTGTGCCTACATTCATTTTGCGAAGTTCCGCAATTGCACAATCACCAATTGGATTTTTAGGGATTTTTGTTACAAACTCTACATCGTGTCCATAATTTGCAAGGGATACTGCAACGTTTGCTTCTCCACCACCGTAAACAACATCAAACGCATCTGCTTGGATGTATTTTTCGTGGTTTGGTGTAGAAAGACGAAGCATGATTTCACCCATAGTTACAACTTTAGCCATAATTTTATTCCTCCTAATATAGTTGATTGATATGATATGTAACTTATTGATACATTTTTATTTTTGCAACAAGTGAATTGCAAAGCCACCAAACTCATTGGTCAAGTAGATTGCTTTGGTTTTACCTGTTGCTGGTTTTCTGGTTTCTTCTTGCACTGTAAAGCCTTTTTTCGCCAAGAAATATTCTGCTCTTTCGATACTATTGGTGCCAATTGCAATATGTCCCATTTGACCAAGGTATGGTTCTTTCATCACTTCAATCAAATTGCCTGCAAAAATAGAACTATTGCCTTCTTTTTTTGCAAAGCCAAATGCATTGGTAAATTGGTCTGCAATTCCATTTGCTTCTCCAACATTAGGCGCATTGATGCCAACGTGTTTCAATTCAAATCCAAGCATGTTTTGCATTGCTTCAGCACTCAAAGCTTCAATTTGATCAAATGCTCCTGCTTTCACCAAATCACCACTGACCATCCAGCTACCACCACAAGCAACAATTTTATCAAAAGCAAGATATTGATTGAGATTTTTTGCATTGATGCCACCAGTAGGCATAAATTTCATTTTTGTATAAGGAGCTGCCATAGATTTGATCATATTCAAGCCGCCTGCTGCTTCTGCTGGGAAGAATTTGACAACTTCCAAACCAAGTCCAACTGCTTTTTCCACTTCAGATGGAGTTGCACAACCTGGAACAATTGGAACATCCTTTTCGATACAGTAAGAAGCCACATCTGGATTCAAACCAGGACTTACAATGAATTTTGCACCTGCTGCAACTGCTCTATCCACTTGTTCTGTTGTCAAAACTGTACCAGCACCCACAAGCATTTCTGGATATTTTTCAGAAATGATACGAATGGATTCTTCTGCTGCATCTGTTCTAAATGTCACTTCTGCACATGGAATTCCACCTCTGCAAAGGGCACCTGCCAAAGGTTCTGCTTCTTTTGGATCTTGCAAAACCACTACAGGAACAATACCAATTTTTCCAATTTCCTTTAAAATCGAATTCATTTGTTTCCTCCTTAATTTTTTTCATTTATGCCTTTACAAAATAACTTTTTTCTGCTATTCTATTGATATATTCCATAATATGAAACTATATTTCGTAATATGGACTTTATACCTTTATTATAGCAATCTATTTATTTTTGTCAAGACGAATCCAGCATTTTTGTGGATATTCACATATAACAAAACACCACTCCAATCGGCATTTTTACAATAGAAAGTAGGTATGTCTTATGAAAGAACCAACTGAAAATCCCATTCAAGTAGCAGATCGCCTATTTCAAACTTTGGAACTTCTTGCAACTTGTCCTCCTATGAGTCTCATGGAGTTGAGCCAAACACTAGGCTTAAATAAAAGTACCATGCACCGTATTTTGAATTCTTTGGTCTATATGGGATATGCAAAACAAGAAAACAACTCCCTAAAATACACCCTAACCCATCGTATTTGTGAACTGTCCAACCAGTTTATGCACCAAACCAATATCATACCTATGGTGCGTCCATATTTGCAAGAATTGGTCAATCTGAGCGGTGAAACCATCCACTTGGTGCAAATGGATCAAAATTCTGCAATTTATATCGATAAGATGGAATCCACACAAAATTCCATACGTTTGGTTTCTAAGGTTGGCAAAAGCATTCCTTTGTATTGTTCTGCTGTTGGCAAAGCAATGTTGGCAAATATGGGTGATGATGTCATTAAGGAGATTTGGAACAACAGCGATATTCGTGCATTGACACCTCAAACCATAGTAGATTTCAAAGATTTTATGAATGAAATCGATCGTGTACGCAAAAATGGATATGCTTTGGATTTGGAAGAAAATGAACTTGGTGTACGTTGCATTGCAGTTGCCATTTCCAATTATCAAAATCAACCAAACTATGCAATTAGCATTTCTGCACCTGTGACACGTATGGGTAGAAGGCGTATTTTGGAATTGGCTGAATTTGTTTGGGATGTAAAGAAACGTTTGCGTAATGAATTGCGTTGATTTTACTGATTATATTTGCATAATACAAAAGACTACACTCTGGATATTCCATGGTGTAGTCTTTTTTGTTTGTATTGTTTTCACTAAACAGTTTGAAATTGTATATTCATTTCGCAAAATGCTTATAATCTTCATAAATGAAGATTGGCTAATGGCTAAAAGTGAATGGTGAAGGACTAAAAAACAAAATAACAATTGTAGCATATTTACGGATTCGTTTTTGTAGGGGATGGTGTCATCGACATCCCGTTTGATGAAGTGTATTCAAGTCATTCACCCTTCACCATTAGTTTTTAGCCTTATATTTGACCACGTCAAATATAAATATTCTTTACTCAATTTCATCCCACAAAAATAGACGGAACAGCTAAGCCAGCCATTCCGTCTATCTAATCTATTTTATGAAGTTGCAAAATTACGATACAAGAATGTTACAATTTCACCTCTATTGCAAAGGGTTTCTGGGTCAAATGTACTTGCTGAAGTACCACTTGTGATGCCTTCTTCCACTGCCCAAAGAATTGGATTGTAGTAATACATGCTTTCTGGCACATCCCAGAATGGATTGCTTGTAGCCCCTTCTGGTCTATTTGCATTGTTCCACAAGAAGGTTACAATTTGTCCACGTGTTACAGTTGCATTTGGTTCAAATGTGGTTGCAGATGTACCGCTGGTGATGCCTTCTTCCACTGCCCACAAAACCGCTTTGTAGTAATAATCTGTTTCATAAACATCTGCAAATGGATTTTCTGTCAATGTTGGTGTTGGTGAACCCATTGCTTTCCAAATGAGTGTTGCTGTTTGTCCACGTGTTGCAGATGCATATGGTTCAAATGTGGTTTCTGTGGTACCACTGGTGATGCTATTGTTCAAAGCCCACAAAACAGGTTTGTAGAAGAAATCATTTTCAGAAACATCAGAGAATGGGTTTTCTACTTCTTCTGTATCATCATACAATTCTGCTACCACTTCTTCTTCCTCTTCCACAGATTCATCATATCCTATAACATAATATGAGAAATGATATGCATCAAAGGAAACCTTTTCTTCATCTGCATCATATGTTGCAACCAATTGTGTTTTGTTGCCATCATCGTCAATATACCAAACCACAATATAATCTGCATTTTCACCATCTTCTACAACAAATGGGAAGCTGACGCAAATGGTTTCGCCATCAAATTCGCCAACATACTCATCGCCAACATAAATGGAAACATCATATGCCACAACCGCATCCATATACAACAATTGTGCCGCTGTCAACACATCATCAACATCCTTAGCTTCAATGACAAATGTAACTGCATTATCACCTGCCAAGTCTCCAAGATATTCCAATACATCATTTTCTAAATCAAAGCTACCCATGTCTGATGTAATTTTCAAAAGTTCCACATCACTTGTTGCAACAGAAGACAATGCTTCTGATGGCACTTCAATGGTCAATTTTGTAGTGTATGATTTTGTGGATACATCCAATTCTACCACTGCTTCACCACTGCTGGACACTTCATCCAAAGCATCATCAATGGCATCTTCAATATCATCTGTTGTGATATTTGCTGTTGTATTTTTTCCACTTGTGCTAGAAGAAATCTTTACAGTTGCTGTGGTTGTAGAGTCCTCGGTGTCTACAGATGTACCACCTGATGAACTACCGCCACCACCACCGCCACCACCGCCACCTGATGATGTGGAAGTAGATGTTGCGGCTTGAATGGCAAAGGTTGTTGTAATTGTTTCACCATAATATCCCATACCAGAAATGGTAATGGTTGCAGTACCAACTGCTGTGTTATTGCTATATGCAACTGTATAATCTGTGTCTTTTACCAAGGTAGTTGTGCCATCTGTTACAGTAATACTTGGTTCCAATGCTGATCCTGTGTAAGTTTGTGTTGCAACGCTACTTACAGTTGCTGTAGCAATGGATTTTGCATCCAATGTCACAACTATAACCCCAATAATATCACTATCTGCATCATCGCCATAAGAAACTGTAACACTATTGCTGCCTACACTCATTTTTTTTGTAGTTGTATCATAAACCAAGGTTGCTGTTTCACCTGCACTGATATTTTCCACAGTACCCAATACTTCTGTTCCAAGAATGAAGGTTACAGTTCCTGTTGTACTATCACTATCAGATGGAACTGTAGCAGTCAAAGTTGCTGTAGCTCCATAAGTTGCAGACACATATGTAATGAAATCCACAGTGTCATCCATATCCTCTGTCAATGTAGTAATTGTCATTACACCGCTGATTGCAGAAATATCTTCTGTTGCTGTTGCCTTAATACGCATATAGAAATAATATGTAGTATTTGCTGTCAATCCAGTAAATGTATTACTCTCTTGCCAAGAACTTGGTGTACCATTAGCAGATGTACTCATACCATATTCCGCTCCATCTACAGCAATCAAAGTTACACTATCCGTACCAACACTAGCCAAAGTTGGTGCATCTGGTGTTGCTGCTGGTTCAAACCAATCTGCGTACAAATCTGTATTTGCTGAGATTGCTGTTGTAAAGTCAAAATAAGTACTTCCATTTGCTTCTGTAGCCCAACCCAAGAAAGTGTAACTTCCCTTTGTTGGATTGGTTGGTGCTGTCAATGTATCGCCTGGAATCACATATGTAGTGGTGGTTTCTTCATCATAATGATAGGTCACTTTGTGCAAATCATCTGTACCCAAAACAGCTGCATATGCATTCAGTACACCATTGCCATAATATTTGTCATGTCCCAAATCACCCTTTTCACTTGCTGTATCCAACAAAGCATCTTCCAAATCATTTATTGTATAGGAAGAATTTGTAGACAATACCAAAGCTGCAACACCTGCCACCATTGGAGATGCCATAGATGTACCGCTTTTGGTTGTATATCCTCCATTATAATTGGCAGAATACACACCGCTACCTGGTGCAGAAATATCAATTGCATCGCCATAATTAGAATAGGATGTTGCAAAGTTTAAGCTACTATCCACAGCAGAAACTGCAATGACACCATCATATGCAGCTGGATAAGAAACAGATTCCACAGAGCTATTTCCTGATGCAGCGATAATCAATACACCATTGGCTACTGCATAGTCTACCGCTTCTTTCAATGCAGTCCCTACAGGTTCTGTAGATGTACCCAAGCTCATATTGATGATATTCGCACCTTTGTCTACCGCATGTTTAATCCCCGTTGCCAAAGATGACATTGTAAAATAATGTTGTGAACCTTCAACATAATCACCTTTGATAATCATTAAAGTTGCATCTGGTGCCACTCCATAAACATCATTTGCATCATCTTTTTTTGCTGCAACAATACCAGCAACATGTGACCCATGTCCATGATTGTCTTCTACATATTCTGTACCATATTTATCTTCATCTGAATTATAAGAATTTGCAAGTGCTTGTCCTGTAAACTCTGCATGGTCTATATCAATACCTGTGTCAATGATGGCAACTGTAACGCCACTACCCGTTGCGGTTTTCCACGCTTCTGCTGTATCCAACAAATCATGATGATATTGACTAGTGGATGTAGCTGTCAATTCTGCATCATACAATTCAAACCGTTCATTTGGATACAATTCTGGAAACTCTGCCACCAAATCTTCATCTATACTACTCAAAGAAGCAACACCTGTTTCTGTGAACACAGCAATTCCATAAGCATAGGATTTCAAATCCATGTTATATGCAGCTGCCATAGCTTCTGCTTCTTCCAAAGATTCCACAGTTGCCAAATATTCACCTTCTACATAGTCTGCATCTGATGATTTGCTTGCGCCAAATGTTGGTACCACAAAAGAAGTTGCTGTCAACGTCAAAGTCAAAACAGCTGACACAATTTTTTTATATTTCCACTTGCTCATATAGCTTACCTCCATATCTGGTATATTTTCACTAGACAACACCATATTTAGTGCGTTGCCTAAAATAGATATCATTTAAATTATACGTCAACTACGCTTTGGATTCAAGGAAAACTTACATTTTAATGCTACTTTTACGTTTTCTGATACCACTCTCATAATTCCATCATTGATTATTCATGATTACATCAAAAAAGAGATGAATTTCAAATCCACCTCTTGCTATTGAATCCTATACGTTATAATATCTTATTCCACATCCAATTTTTGCCCCATTTGGAACTCTACATACATTTTAATGAACTCTGCACACTTATCTCTACCTACACGATGACTATTGATGAACAAGTCATAATTAATTGGATTTGTCCATTCTTTACCTGTATAGTATTTGTAATAATCTGCTCTATATTTATCTGTTTTTTGAATGAGCTGATTTGCTTTTGCTTCTGAAACATACATTTTTTCTACAATGGATTTCACACAAGCTGCTCTAGGTGCATCCACGTAAATGCGATATACATTGTCATAATGCTCCAAAATATGGTCTGCACACTTTCCAACAAAAATACAAGATTGTGTTAACGCCAAAGAACGTATGATTTGTGCTTGCAAATTGAACAAATTGATATCGGAACTGAAATCCTTTTCTCTTGGAGAAAGCACATCTTTATGCGGAATCCCTTTGAGCATTTTGATGAAGTGATTGCCACGTACTCTTTCATCCGTATCATGGAACAATGCTCGATTGATCCCACTGGCATCAGATGCCATATCCAAAATTTCATTTTCATAACAAGGAATGCCCAAAAGTTTACTCAAATCCTCTGCAATGCTTTTCCCGCCACTACCAAAACCTCTTGCAATTGTAATACAGTAATTTCCCATTGTACCTTCCTCCTTCTTCATTGTTTTAGGTTTTTTCTTTTGCAATATTCAAATTCACTGCTTTTTGTATAAAAAAACGCCACATAAGAATTGCTTCTTATATAACGTCATTGTCATATCTTTTCAAGGAGCATTGGATTTCCTATCCATTGCATATCCATTCGTTGATTTGATGTTACCACCATAGCACCAAATCTGTCAACACAAATCTATTTATGCAATTCTGTTTATCCAAAATATTTCCCTATATACGAAAAAAAGTCCCTTCCACCTGGAAAAGACTTTTAAGCGCTTAAATTAGATTGCACGTGTAATTTTATTTGCACGCATGCATCTTGTGCAAACGTAAATTGATTTCACATTGCCGCTTGCTTCAACAATTTTCACTTTTTTTACGTTTGGTTTCCATTTTCTATTCGCACGTCTACTTACTTGACTACGATTGATACTAATTCTATGACCGCCAATTTGGCCTTTTTCACAAATTTCACATTTAGCCATCGTTCGCACCTCCCTCTATACTGCTAATTCATGTGACACAACAAAGATATTCTATCAGAAAATGCAAGCTATTGCAAGACAAATCACTCTTATTTTCATATTTTTTTCATTTATTTTCAATCTCTTGCTTGGATTACGAAAAGATACCCTTCTTTTGCTGTGATTTTTGCTGTTTCTTTGGTCAAAACGTTACTCACTGCAATGAGCTCATCATCCAAACTCAGGTCATAATTGGTCAAAGGATATGCAAATCCTTCCAATGTAAGCCCCTTTACTTCCATAGATAGGGGTATTGTAGACACCAAATCCCCTATTTTACCTTCCAAAACCAGTTCCCCTTCCATCAACTGCACCACATTGCGTTCATCCACTAGACGTGCCACAATGCCCAATTTCAGCAACCATAAAAGCAGGTGTGCATTTGCCAGTGTATGGTCAAAACGATTGCCAATACCCCCTAAAATGGTGATATCCTTTGCGCTAAGCTCCAATGCCAAACGTATGCCCAGTTGCATATCTGTTTCATCTTTATGGGTTGGAAATTGATGTATGGGTATATTCTGTCCTTGGAATTCCACAAAGGTTGCATCTTCCACAGAATCGAAATCCCCAACAATATAATCTGGTACAATTCCAAGTGCCTTTGCATGTTCCAAACCACCATCACAACAAATGACAACATTTGCTGGTTGTAGGTATTTCTTGCAAAATCCATAGTTTTCTATGGCAGCACTACCAAAGACCACAGCACGCATTTTACTCATACTCCTTACAGACTGCTTCCAATTCTGCAATGGATGCTGCAATATCACCTTTGCCAAAAACAGCAGTTCCAGCAACAATGACATTTGCACCCGCTTCCAAAACAATAGGAAGGGTATCCATGCTGACACCACCATCTACTTCGATGTCATATGTGTAGCCAAATTCTTTCTTCCATTGTGCCAATTTCTTGATTTTTTCTACTGGTTCTGGCATAAATGCTTGACCACCAAAGCCTGGATGAATGGTCATAACCAAAATCAAGTCCACATCCCCAAGATATGGTGTCAAAGCTTCCACTGGTGTTTGTGGATTGATGGTGATACCCACCAAAGCACCTGTTTCTTTGATTTGTTTGATGACTTCTGCTGGATATCTTGTAGATTCCAAATGGAAGTTCAACAAATCTGCTCCCGCATCACGAAATGCTTGGATATAGTTTTCTGGTTCCACAATCATCAAATGCACATCAAACAACATATTGGTTGCTTTACGAATGCCTTTGATCACAGGTACACCATAAGAAATATTGGGTACAAATCGACCATCCATAACATCCAAATGCAAATATTTGATTCCGGATTCCTCCAAAACTTTCAAATCTGCTCCCAAATTGGTGAAATCAGCAGACAACATAGATGGTGCAATATAAATCGCCATTTTTATTTTCTCCTATCTTCTTCCTCTTTCAATTCTGCATATAAAGACAAATATCTATTGTAACGCTCTTCGGAAATACTTTTGCCTACTTCCCCTTTCACAGCACAATCTGGTTCGTGGATGTGCAAGCAACCGTTGTAATAACAGTCATGCACAAAAGGTTCTATTTCTTTGAAATAATAATGCAATTTATCAGATGGAATGTGGCTCAAGAACAAGGAAGTAAACCCTGGTGAATCCACGATGTAACTTTTGTCTGTAATACGAATCAGTTCTGCATGTCTTGTGGTGTGACGACCCCTTTGGATCTTTTCACTCAGTTCACCAGTAGATAGATTCAAGCCTTCAAAGGTTGCATTAATCAGACTGCTTTTGCCTACACCAGAAGGTCCCGCAAATACAGAAATCTTATTCTCCAAAGCATCATGGAGTTCATCCAAACCCAAGCCTTCTTCAGCACTGGTACAAATGACAGGGTATCCTGCTTTTCGATACAGTTCTGCCACTGGTTTGTATGCTTCTTTTTTGTCCTTATCAATCTTGTTGATGACAATACAAATTTCCAATTCTTGTTCTTCTGCAAGCAACAAAAAACGATCCAACAAATCAATGTTCATATTTGGACTTTTGGCAGCAAATACAATGACTGCTTGCTCTACATTGGACACTTTTGGACGAATCAACTCATTTTTTCTAGGGTAAATTTCATCCAAACTACCTTTTTTCTTATCTTCATCCAAAACAGAAATGCCTACATAATCACCAACAGTCGGTCTAATGCCTTCTTTTCTGAAAATGCCCCTTGCTCGTGTTTCATACACACCATCTTCTGTATCGATGTAATAAAAACCACCAATACCCTTTACAATTACGCCTTTTTTCATGTTATCTCCTTATTAGGGGTTCACTCAACCAGAAAAATCAACATTTTCTGTCCATTGCAACGCATCATTGATATAACAGCTAACGGTACCAGAACCTTCTCCTGTGACGGTCACTGTATATGGGAATTCAGAAATATCAATATACTCATCCATAACTGCCAATGGTCCATTGTTGTCAATCAAAACCATACGTACAGATACTTCACCTGATGCGCCATCTGGTGCTGCAATGACAAATGTATGTGAAGTTGACACACCTGTAGAAGTGCTGGTTTCTTCTTCTTCATCCATAAAGATAAATTCGCCTGTAATTGGATCAATGTAAACACCTGTCAAATATTCACCTGTGTTTGGATCCAATACACCAACTGTGCCTTCACCATTGCCAAGACTGACCACCAAATTGACCACACTACCCATAGACACTTCTGCACCACTGGAAATGGTTTGTGCCATAACCAAGCCTGCTTCTACCGTATCACTTTCTGCTTCTGATATACTACCTACCACCAAGCCAACTGCATTCAAATCGGCAATGGCATCTTCTTCTGTTCTACCAACAACATCTGGAACACCCACTTTACGATTTTCTTCACCTTTGCAAACCACCAAAGTGACTGGTGTACCCATATTGATTTCGCTGCCCACTGCTGGGTCTTGTTCCACAACAGTTCCTGTTTCAACGCCTTCTCTTTCTTCATATTCAATGTATGGAGTTTGTCCAATGAGCAATTGAATTGCATCCATGGCTTCCATTTCTGTCATATTGACAAGGTCTGGCATTTCTGATGAAATATAACCTGAGCTGACTTTGATACCAATTTTGGTTCCAGATACAATGGTGGTTTCTTCCCCAACAGATTGGTAAATAACCATACCTTCACCATAATATTTGTTGTCTTCTCTTCCTTCTTCCACCAATTCAAATCCCAAAGCTGTTGCAGTTGCCTGTGCTTCTTCCAATGAAGTACCTACCAACAATGGCATAGAAATTTTGTTTTCTTCTGCCACAAAACCACCAACACCTTGGCTCATGGTACGCATACCCCAAATGCTGATACAACCAATGATGATGATAGAAAATAACACTGCTGCTACAACAACCAAACGTTCTGCTTTGCGATTCTTTTTGTTGTCTGTTACATCCTGGTCTGATGTACGTTTGAATTTTTCAGAAATACCAGCCCAACTACCATGATCTTCATAGGCATACCCTGGATCTGGTTCTTCTTCATACTCATAATCATCTTCATAATCTGCATCGTCATCGGATTTGGAGATTTGGAATTTTTTCTGATATTTCTCAATACCTGCCATAAATCCACCTTTTACAGATTTTTCTTCCACGTAAGTTTCCTCTTCTTCTGGTTCAAAATATCCCGCTTCCACATATGCAGGTTCTCCAATTTCTGGTTCTTCTGTTTCTGGATATGCTTCTGCTTCCTCCATACGTGCTCTACGTCCACGATACACACTTTTCACTGCAATGGATCTGGTTTCTGTTCTATTGTATGTGGTTTCTTCTGGGAGTTCTGTTGTTGGTGCTTCTTCCATATATTCTGGATGTTCACGGAGTTGTGCTGCCACTTCTGCACGTCTGGAACGTCTTGTTGGTGTTGCAGAAACCATTGCTGCCACTGCATCTTCCTTTGGCTTTGGTTTGCGTTCCATACGCCCCATTTGTGTATATTCTTGGACAACACCTTCTTCTCTTGCACGAATCAAATCACCCAAAAGCAAATCAATGCTTGCATAGCGTTCATCTGCTTTCTTCATGGTTGCTTTTTTGATGATGGCTTCCAATGTTTTGGAGCAATTTGGATTATACAAACGAATATCAGGCAATTCTTCGCTGATGTGTTTGAGAGCAATGGAAACAGAATTATGACCTTGGAATGGTACCACACCTGTCACCATTTCAAACATAGTGATCCCCAAAGAATAAATATCGCTTTTTTCATCTACATAGCCACCACGAGCTTGTTCTGGTGAAAAGTAGTGCACAGAACCTGCTGCATTTGCTGTTGTGGTCATGGTGCTTGCTGTGGCTGCTCTTGCAATACCAAAGTCTGTCACCTTCACAACACCATCTGTGCTGACCAAAATATTTTGTGGTTTGATATCCCTATGTACAATATGCGCTTTGTGGGCTTGTGCCAATGCTGATGCAATTTGAATGGACACATTCAATGTGGAACGTGTATCAAATGGTGCTTTTTCTTTGATGGCAGTTTTCAAAGTATCGCCATGGATGTATTCCATAACAATATAATTCACATCGCCTTCTACACCTTCATCGTATACCCTTACAATGTTTGGATGTGACAATCTTGCTGCAGAATAGGCTTCAGTACGAAAACGACCCAAAAAGTCTTCGTCTGTTACAAATTCTTCTCGTAACACCTTGATGGTGACATAGCGTTCTAATTTTTTATCTTTTCCACGGTATACAACCGCCATACCACCAGAACCAATTTTTTCAATTACCTCATATCTATCGCCAAGGATAACTCCTGCATTCAACAACATTAACCTTTACCTCCTACATCTATCAAAATCAAAGATACATTGTCATATCCACCACGATCGTTTGCAGCATCAATCAATTTCTGTACTTTCTTTTCCAAGGAAATGCGTTTTCCTAAAATTTCTTCCATTTCCTTATCTTCCAACATGCCAGTCAAACCATCTGTACAAAGCAACAACAAGTCACCTTTGATCATTTCTTGAATATACGTATCCACCTCTACAAAATTCCCCATACCAATGGCACGTGTGATTTCATTGCGTTTTGGATGTATTCTTGCTTCTTCTTCTGTGATTTTTCCTGCTTTCACCAATTCCATAACATAAGAGTGGTCCACAGTCAAAGGAATCAATTCTTTTTTGTGGAACAAATAGGCTCTACTATCGCCTACATAGGCAATATAGGCTTTCTTTTGTTGTACCGTTGCAGCCACAATTGTAGTACCCATATCTGCAAAATTCCGCTCTGTGTTGGCAACTTCATAGACACGTTTGTTGCAGGCAACGATACCACCCACCAACAAATCCAAAACATCTTCTTCTGTATATTGATGACCTTCTTTTTTGACAAATTTCAAAAAGGCTTCAATTGCAAGATTGCTGGCAATTTCACCTGCATTGCAACCACCCATACCATCTGCAATCAAAAATAAATTTTGTATTTCGTCTGTATCTGTTGGCACAAAGATGGCATCTTCATTATTCTTTCGATGTTTGCCCACATCGCTGATTCCAACTGCTCTCATGTTACCCCTCCCAAAACTTATTTCTGCATATGGCTTCTACGAAGTTGACCACAAGCGGCATCAATGTCACTTCCTAGTTTTCTTCTAACGGTTGTTTCTACGCCATTTTTCTGCAATATTGCAGCAAATTTTTTCACATTTTCATTGGAGCTTTTCACATAGTTTCGCTCTTTTACATCATTGACTGGAATCAAATTCACATGACACAACATGTGTTTCAATTTGCCTGCCAATTCCCTTGCATAGGCTTCACTATCGTTAACCCCTTGGATCAAAGCATATTCAAAGGTGATACGTCTATTGGTTTTTGCAATATATTGTTCACAAGCCATCAGCAATTCTTTCATTGGATTTGCATTTGCAACAGGCATTGTTTTTCTTCTCACTTCATCGTTTGGTGCATGCAAAGATACTGCTAGGGTAATTTGCAGACCTTCTTCTGCCAATTGGTTGATTTTTGGAATCAAACCACAAGTGGACAGTGTAATGTGTCTTTGTCCCATATTTTGACCCAATGGATGATTCACCAAACGTAAAAATTTCATAACCGAATCGTAATTATCCAAAGGTTCACCACTACCCATCAAAACCACACCATGGACACGTTCACCAGAATCTTTTTGAATTT
The DNA here is from genome assembly GCA_030067835.1 of Chakrabartyella piscis. GTDB lineage: Bacteria > Bacillota > Clostridia > Lachnospirales > Anaerotignaceae > Chakrabartyella > Chakrabartyella piscis. The sequence continues at coordinate 893,517 of CP092441.1, read as the reverse complement.
CATAGATTTGGGAAAGCATTTCACCAGCACTCAAACTGCGTTCCACACCATCAATGGTAGATGCACAGAAGGTACAACCCATTCTACAACCCACTTGTGTGGAAATGCAGACTGTATTGCCATGTTCATATTTCATCAAAACACTTTCGATGATGGAGCCATTTTCCAAACCAAAGAGATATTTTCTGGTGCCATCTTCCTTAGAAATCAAGCATTTTACAATAGTCACAGGCTCTAAAGTTGCTGTTTCTTCTAACTTTTCTCGTAAACTCTTAGAAAGGTTTGTCATATCCGAAAAAGAAGATACTTGTTTTGCATGGAGCCAATCAAAAATTTGTTTGCCACGAAATTTAGGCTCACCAAGCTCTTTCAAAAATGCTTCTATTTCTTCTAAGTACAAAGATTTCAAATTGACTTTCTCCATCTCTTAACCCTTTCTTCTCAACTTGCTGACAAAGAATCCATCTGTTCCTGAAATATGGGGCAACAAAGCGATATACCCAGCTTTTGCTGTTTCCACAGACCATTCTTTTGGAATATATTCTGAAATATCCTCAGCAACAAAGTCCTCATTGTTCGCCAAGAACCATTCTACATTTTTTTCGTTTTCTTTTCTGGACAAAGTACAAGTGCTATAGACCAATACACCACCAGCTTTTACATATCTACCAGCATTTTCCAAAATATCTTTTTGTACAGGCACCAAATCATCGATTTCTACACCACTTTTTTTCAAGCGAATGTCTGGTTTCTTTCCAATCAAGCCAAATCCAGAACAAGGTGCATCCACCAACACACGATCGAAGCTTTCCACATATGCATCATTCCAAACAGTTGCATCTTGCAAAGTTGGTTGCACAATGGTATATCCCAAACGGTTGGCACCATCTGCCATCAATTCAATTTTATGCTCATAAATATCACCAGATACCACTTTACCAGTGTTTTCCATGGTTTTTGCAATGGTGAAACTTTTGCCACCAGGTGCAGCACACAAGTCCAAAATGCTTTCGCCCTTTTGTGGGTCTAAAATTTTCACAGCCAATTGAGAACTTTCATCTTGCACATGGAAATACCCTTTTGTGAATTCTTCCATACGTCCCAAATCTGCACTACCTTTCAAATGAAGTGCATCATCTGCATACATACCAGGCTTCACTTGGATACCACGTTTTTCAAATCTTTTGGTCAATTCTTCTGTGGAGATTTTCAAGGTATTGACGCTGATACTCACATCTGGAGCTTTGTTATTTGCAATACAAATTGCTTTTGTTTCCTCAAATCCATAATATGCAATCCACATTTTCACAAGCCACAAAGGATGTGAATAGACCACATGCAAATATTCTGCTGTATTTTCATCAGGCAAAGAAATCTTGTCCTTTTCACGTCCAATGGTACGCAAAACACCATTTGCAAATCCTTTGAGTTGACGATAGCCACGACTTTCCACAAGTTTTACACCTTCGTTACAAGCAGCAGAATCTGGAATGTTCATAAACATCATTTGGTATACAGAAAGTCTCATCACTGCCAAAATAAGAGGTTTCATCTTTTCTGTTTTGGTTTTGGAAAACTGGTTTATGACATAATCCACATAATACAAATTACGCAAAGTGCCATTGACCATTTCTGTCACCAAAGCCTTATCTTTTTGTTGCATGGCTCCATTTTGGCGCAATACCTTACGCAAAACCATGTTATTGTATGCTCCTTCTTGTAAAATTTCTAAAAGTGCATCTACAGCAACTTCTCTTGGGTTAATTTGTATCATATAAATTCCTTTCTGAATTTCCATTTTGCGATTGGGTCAAGACCCAACCCTACAGACAATATTTTCGATTGGTTCATATCCAACCCGATCAACAACATACTATACACAATTATCACATAATACTCTATTATACCTTTTTTTGTGACATTCAGCAATAAAAACCGACGTATTTTATAGAATATTAAGGTTTTTTTATCATACCAAAAACGCAACAAAAGCCAGCTTACAATAAGCCGACTTTCGTAATTTTCTCTATTAATCGCTACGTCTACCAAAAATGGAAATCAAACGCAACAATTGAATGACAGCTGTGATGGCTGCTGCAACATATGTCAAAGCTGCTGCACTGAGCACTTTTTTTGCACTGCCAATTTCATCTGTATCCAAAAAGTTTTGGTCTACCAACAAATCAATTGCACGTGAAGAAGCATTGAACTCCACAGGCAATGTGACCACAGTGAACAAAACTGCCAAAGCATACATAGCAATCCCCAAAGTAATCATGGTGTAGCTGGAATTGCCACCAAACAACACACCAATCAAAATCAAAGGCATTGCCATTTTGGAACCAAAGTTAGAAACTGGTACCATAATACTACGCAACGCAAGTGGACCATAACCCACATCATGTTGAATTGCATGTCCTGTTTCATGGGCTGCAATGCCAAGTGCCGCTACAGAAGTGCTATCATACACACCTTGAGACAAGCGCAAAGTTTTGCTTCTTGGATCATAATGGTCTGTCAAATTGCCAGCCACACGTTCCACTTGTACATCGTAGATACCAGAATTTTGTAACATTTCTGTTGCCACTTGTGCACCTGTATAGCCACGTCTATTGCGTACCTTTGCATATTTGTTATATGTGCCTGTCACATTTGCTTGTGCCCACATAGATAAAATCATTGCCAAAATCAATAAAAATAACATATTGCTACCTCCTTCTTATTGTAAAAGGTCGCCTACATTCACTGCATGTCCACGTAAATAAGCATCTGTCAACATACGTTTGCCACCTTTTGCTTGCAATTCCAAAATTTCCAAAGCACCTTCACCACATTTGACAGTAAAGCTTTTCTTTGTCACAGAAAGTACAGTTCCACAAGGACTATCTGCCTCATCTGCCACAACTTTACCTTTGAATAGCTTCAAAACTTCTTCGCCATATCCAGTATATGCACCTGGTGCTGGATCCAAACCACGCATCAAATTGCGGATAGAATCTGCTGATTTTGTCCAATCAATGTGACCAGTTTCTTTGGTGAGCATTGGTGCATAGGTTGCATCTGCTTCCTTTTGTGGAATACGCTCTACAGTACCATTTTCCAATGCAGTAATGGTTTCTATCAACAAGTCTGCCCCTGATTGTGCCATTTTATCATGAACCACTTCAAAATTATCATCAGGCAAAATTGGAATTTCCACAGTCAACAACATATCGCCTGTATCCATACCTTTTGCCATATACATAGTTGTAATTCCTGTCACTGCATCGCCATCGATAATGGACCATTGCATCGGTGCTGCACCACGATATTTGGGCAATAAAGAACCATGTACATTGATACAGCCATATTTTGGAATATTCAAAATTTCTTCTGATAAAATTTGACCATATGCAGTTACTGCAATGAGATCTGGTGCCAATGCTTTGAGCTGCTCCACAAATTCTGGTGCTCTGGCACGTTCTGGTTGCAAAACCTCTAAATTTTGAGATAGAGCATATGCTTTTACTGGTGTTTCCACCATTTTCTTTCCACGACCTTTTGGTCTATCTGGTTGGGAAATCACTGCCAAAATTTCATGATGTTTGCAAAGCGCTTCCAATGAATACACTGCAAAATCAGGTGTTCCCATAAATATTACTTTCATATTGTCACCTCTTGTTTGTTTATCCTTCTAGTTTTTACTTTCGAAAATACCTGCAAACCACAAACCAGCCCCAATTGCAAATATTACAGCTATACATGTTGATATAGTCATTGTTTTAATCTCCAGTCATCATATATATACCCTTACCTGATTATATAAGCCCCTTTATCTTTAGTTGAGATTTGTCATTCTGAGGAGAGATTCGTAGCGACGAAGAATCTTTTGTTTTGCGGTCGATTCGTGAATCGCCCCTACAATTGCAGCATATTTAAGCAATTCGCAGTTTGTAAGGGTGGATTCCATATCCACCCATTGGTTTTGTGGCTGTTGATGACAAATCTATTGTTCAAATGCCAATTAGTCGTCCTCAAATTCCAATTCATCATCTGGAATCACTTTATCAATATACAAAATACCATCCAAATGATCCAACTCATGACAAAGAGCAACTGCCATCAATTCTGTGCCTTCTACAGTGATGATTTCACCTTTACGGTTCAGTGCTTCTACCTTCACATATTCTGGTCTATCCACAACACCACTTTGTCCAGGAACACTCAAACATCCTTCATAATCAATTTGAGAACCTTTCATTTCTACGATTTTTGGGTTGATCAGCTCCACCAAACCATTGCCAATATCAATGACCACAACACGTTTCAAAATACCCACTTGTGGTGCTGCCAAACCAACACCATTTGCATGACGCATAGTATCCTGCATATCATCCAATAAAGTCAAGACGTTTGGTGTGATTTCTTTCACGGGTTTACAAATTTTACGCAACACTTCATCTGTGCTGATGCGAATGTCTCTAATAGCCATTTTTCTTCCTCCTAAATGCCTTCATTTCTCTATTCTCATTGTTGTTATTCTATCACAAAAGCATATTCCATACAAGGTAAAAGACCTTAAGAATCTCTTATATTCTCCTTGTCATATGAATCCAAATGTGCTTCTTATTTTGCTTCATTTCCTTTTGCAGTGCCTCCACAATGGTCAAGACAAATGCTTCCAATTCTCCTTCATCATCTCCTTGGAACAGCACTTTTGTTTTATATTCTCCACGGAAATAAGAAATCATTGGTTGTGTCAATCCCATTGCAAAAAATGCATTGGTTGTATTATATTCTGCAACAATTCCTTCCAGTTTTCCCAAAGCAAATGCCACATTTTCCTTTGTTTCATCCACAACTTCCACTGCCAAATATTCAGCAAAGGGTGGGTAACTCATCATCTGACGGAACATGGATTCTTCTGTAAAAAAGCCTTTGTAATCCTGCTTTGCTGCAAATTGCACTGCATAATGCTCTGGTTGATATGTTTGAATGAACACCTGACCTTTTTTCTCACTTCTACCAGCTCTACCACCCGATTGTGTGATGATTTGGAAGGTACGTTCAGATGCAGCATATCCACCTACATACAAGGACAAATCTGCTGCCATAATGCCAACCAAAGTAACATTAGGAAAATCATGACCCTTTGCCACAAGTTGTGTACCAATTAGGATATCCGCTTTTCCTTTTTGGAAGGTTTCCAATATCTTTTGATGGCTACCCTTTTGGGTTGTGGTATCCAAATCCATACGCAAAATTCTTGCTTCTGGAAATAATTTTCTAGCTTCTTCTTCTAACTTTTGTGTGCCTGTTCCAAAATAACGGATGTATTTCGATTCGCATTTTGGGCATATCTTTGGACTGGGTTCGCTTTTGCCACATTTATGACAACGCAAACTACCATCTTTTTCATGATAGGTATAAGGTGCATTGCAATCTTCACACATCATCACATGTCCACAGCTTCTACAAGAAACAAAGGTAGAATGCCCACGTCTGTTGAGGAATAGAATCACTTGCTCTTTCTTTGCCAATTTCACACGAATTGCTTCTTGTAATTCACGTCCAAAGGGTGACCAATTTCCTTCACCCAATTCTTTTCGCATATCCAAAATCTGCATCTGTGGCAAAATACCACCAGCAGTTCTCTCTTTCATTTCCAATAGGCGATACATCCCCTCTTTTGCCTTCTGGTACATGGCAATTTCATGGGTTGCACTCCCCATGAGGACAAGTGCATTTTGTTGTTTTGCAAGCTCCAATGCCACTTCTCTGGCATCATATCTTGGTGTGGTATCTGACTGGTATGTTTGTTCATGGGCTTCATCCACAATGACAACACCCAAATTGGAAAATGGAGTAAACAAAGCAGACCTAGGACCTATCATCACTGAAATTTCACCATCACGTGCCATTTTCCATTGATCCAAACGCTCTGCTTGTGACAATTTGCTATGTGTTACAGAAACCAATGACCCAAATCGTGATAAGAAACGCTCTAAAATTTGAGGTGTCAAAGAAATTTCTGGCACCAACACAATGGCTTGTTTACCTTCTGCCAACACACGTGAAATGGTTTGCAAATAGACTTCTGTTTTGCCACTACCTGTGACACCATGGAGTAAAATCGGTGTTTTTTCTGATTGTTTGCGTTCCAGTTCAATTTGTTCCAAAACATATTTTTGTTCTTCTGTCGGTTGAAATGGATGTGTTTTCTCCACAGTTTTCAATGAAAATACCACTCTTCTAGCTTCTGTGGTTTCTTCCAATAAAATTCCCTTTTGCAATAAGGTTTTGTAGCTGGATTTGGAGAACCCCATTTGCTCCAACTGGGATACTTCCATGCTACCTTCACCATCCAAAGCCAAAATCAAATCTTTTTGACCCACATATCGCTTATCCTTTTCTGCTTTTTGGAAAATGATATCCACACCTTCTGCATCTGGTGATAAGGAAATGTATTTTTTGAACTTTTGGAATGCATTTCGTTTCATACTTTGGCGAATTGCCAAAACACCTTGTTTTTCCAAAGCATACAAAGCATTCTTTGCACCTGAAACTTCTTTTTCTAATTCTGATACATCTGTTGTACCTTCTTGCAATTTTTGCAAAACTTCCAGTTCCAAACCTTTGTATTCTGATACATCCACATCTTTTAGCAGTGCTACGAAAAACTTACTTTTTGTACGTATTCCTGCTGGCATCATCATTTGCAAGCACTGGTTTAAGGTGCAGAAATAACGTTTTTGCATCCAAAGTGCCAAAGAAATCATTTGCTCTGAAAACATAGGCTTTGCATCTTCTGTAATCTCCAAAACAGATTTCAACTTGGATTCTGCCACTTCACTCTCTTCTGAAAAAGACAGTACATATCCCTCTGTTTTCACATTGCGTCTACCAAAAGGCACAATGACACGTGAACCAACAAACACACGATGCTCCAAATAAGAAGGCACCATGTAGTCAAATACACGATCAATCTCTTGGGTGTTGATACCCACAATGATTTTTGCAATTTTCATGGTTGCCTCCTTTCTGGTTTCTAATGACAATTTGAAACAATAAAATCCGTTGCTTGCTTTATCAAATGCTTATAATCTGTAGAAACGTTTGTTTTGTAGGGGTGACGTTTCGTCACCCGTTGTTGCCAATTACAAATTGATGTTTTGTGGCAATTTATGACGGGATGTCGAGGACGCCATCCCCTACGTTATACTACACATCATATAAATCATCTCTACAATTGTACAAAAAAGGCGATGCTTATTCGTCATCGCCTAAACTGTTATTAATCTTCGTCAAACAATCCTGTATCCATGCTCATTTCTTCTTCTGACAATTGACCTTGGCGAATTTTGATTTTACCTTGGTGAATTTCATTGACTGCAATGGAAACTGGTTTGTCTACCACAATTTTATCCACCAATGGATCTGCATGGTCCACCAATTGTCTGGCTCTTTTGGATGCTGCAATTACGATGGTATATCTACTACCAAGTGTTGCGTCATCTGTTTCTTTGCTGATTACTTCTAATAAATCTGTATAGGAAGGTCTTAACATTTTACATTTCTCCTTTGAATATCTTCTTCATATTTGGGTTACGACTACATCTCATTTTTTCTGCGTGTACCACAGCCAAAATATCTCTTGTTGCTTGTTCTACGGATTCATTGACAATTACATATTCGTATTTGTCTACCATTTCCATTTCTTCAAGTGCTCTACAAATTCTACGATTGATAGTATCTGCATCCTCTGTTCCTCGATGGGTTAAGCGTTTGCCCAATTCCTCAAGGTTTGGTGGCATCAAAAATACCAACACCCCATCAGGATAAATTTGTTTCACTTGCAATGCGCCTTGTACTTCAATTTCCAAAATCACATTTTTTCCTTGACGCAATTGGTCCACCACATATTTCTTTGGTGTTCCATAGAAGTTTCCACAAAATTCAGCACATTCCAACAATTCATGATGGTCTCTCATTTGCAAAAAATCTTCTCTTGTATGAAAGAAGTAATGTATCCCTTCTTGTTCATATTCCCTTGGTGCTCTTGTGGTTGCAGAAATGGAAAGTGCAAAATCATCTTTTTCACACAATTTTTCTACAACTGTACCTTTGCCAGAACCAGATGGTCCAGAAAGGATCAGCAATATTCCCGATTTCTTCATTTCCATACCCCTTCTATCCAACTCTCAAATGCCATTTCTTCGGTTCCTCTTTCTTATTCCAAGTTTTGTACTTGCTCCCTCATTTTTTCAATTTCACTTTTCAGTTCAATGGTAGCACGCACAATTTCCATATCGTTTGCTTTGGATGCAATGGTATTGGATTCACGGTTCATTTCTTGAATCAAGAAGTCCAACTTTCTACCCACTTGACCACCTTTTGTGATGATTTCTTTCAGTTGCACCAAATGACTTTCCAAACGAGTGATTTCTTCATCCACACATCCTCTGTCGGCAAAAACAGCAACTTCTGTTGCAATTCTTTGAGGATCAATGTCCACTCCATCCATCAAGTCTTTCAAACGATTGTTGAGCTTTTCTTTGTATTCCAAAACCACAATGGGTGATCTTTCTTTGACAGATGCCACCAAAACTTTGATGTTTTCACCTTTTACTAGAATATCATCTGCCAATGCTTTGCCTTCACGTTCACGCATAGAAACAAATTTTTCTACCGCTTCGTCCAAAGCAACAGACAACACAGACCAAATCATTTCTTCATCCTTTTGTGGTTTTTCCACAGAAATCACATCCGGGAATTTTGCAACCAATTCCAATAAATTCTCATCGGATTCGCCAAGCAACCCCTGCAAAACTCTCAATTTTTCTGTATATGCCACAGCCAAGTTTTCATTGAGTTTCACTTCCACATCATCTGCAGAAAAGGTTTCAAAATTGATGTACACATCGGTTTTGCCACGGAACACATTTTTCATAATGCGTTTTTTGATTCTATCTTCCAAGCTCGCCAAAGAACGTGGCAATTTGATACCAATTTCGTTGTATCTATGGTTGACAGATTTCATTTCCACTGTAAATTTACGTTCTTCACCAATAAATTCACCTCTACCATAGCCAGTCATGCTTTTTACACTATTGCCCATATCTTTTCCTCTTTTCCTTTTGGATTCCCCTTTTTTCTGTGATATCAATTCACAAAAACATTGTTCCCCATTATAGACCAAAGCTCCCAAAAAGGCAATGAAAAAATTGAAATTTCCTTCAAATTTTTAATCTGTTTTTAATCTTTCATATTTTATAGCGTGAAATTGTATAGTATGGTATACTAGGCATGAGCAAAGCTTATGCAATGAAAAACGAAGAGTTGAAAACCAAGATGGGTAACTGTAGGGTTGTGTCTTGACGCAACCGAGGAATGGTCAAGACCATTCCCTACGTTTATTTGAACTCACACCAATATTGGGTTAATATAGGAGGTAACACATGGCACTAGACGGCATTACAACAGCAGCAATGATACATGAACTAAAAGACTTACTCATTGGTGGTAGAATTGATAAGATTCATCAACCTACATCTGATGAAATTCGTTTTTCTGTTCGTGGTATGGGTGTACAGCACAAGGTGATTTTGTCTGCAAATTCCAGCAATCCACGCATTCATATTACAGAAAGCACAAGAGATAACCCTATGACTGCACCACTGTTTTGTATGGTCATGCGAAAACACATTGCTGGTGGCAAAATTGTGGATATTGTGCAACCAAACTTTGACCGAATCGTCATCATCAAAGTCAATGCTTCCAACGAAATGGGTGATATGACCACCAAAAATATTATTTTGGAAATTATGGGCAAACACAGCAATTTGATTTTGACCGATGAAAACGATAAAATTCTGGATTCCATCAAACGCATCACCCATGAAAAAAGTTCTGTGCGTGAAATTCTTCCAGGCAAACAATATGAATTCCCACCAATGCAAGACAAATGCAATCCACTTTTGGCAGAAAAGGATGCTTTTGTGGATTTGCTCAAACTTCCAGAAGGTAGAAAGCTCCAAGAAGCCCTCTATCAGTCCTATACAGGCATCAGTCCTGTGATGGCAAGTGAAATTTGCTTTAGAAGTGGTTTGGATGCATCTACCCCTTGTGGTGAACTTTCCTTGACACAAAAAGAATCTTTGTTTCTAGCATTCCAAACTACCATGCAAGAAGTGGCATCTGGTGATTTCACACCAAAAATCTACTACCATCCAAATTCCAATCGTGTTTTTGATTTTGGTGTTTTGGAAATGCAACAATTTACAGAATTGCCACAAAAGGAATATCCCTCCATCTCCAGATTATTGGAAGGATTTTATTTGGAGCGTGACACAGCTTATCATTTGAAACAAAAGGCTCATGATATGCGACGTTTGGTTTTGGTAAACATCGAACGTTGTGTCAAAAAACGTGATATTCAAGAACGTACCAAAAAAGATACCAAGAATATGTACAATTGGAAGAAAAAAGGAGAATTGATCACTGCCAATATCTATGCAGTATCCCAAGGAATGTCTTCTTTCAAAACCATTGATTTTTATGATGAAAACATGAAAGAAATTGAAATCACATTGGACCCAACCAAAACACCAGCAGAAAATGCACAATCTTATTTTGCAAGATACAACAAAGCAAAACGTACCCTTGCAGCATTGGAAATCCAAGAAAAACAAAACAATGAAGAATTGGAATATTTGGAAAGTGTACTCAATTCTTTGGAAACAGCAAAAGAAGATGGAGATTTGGCAGAAATTCGTACAGAACTTGCAGAAAGTGGGTTCATTCGTAGGCAAGTACCCAAAAAAGGTGCCACCAAGCCAAAGAAATCCAAACCAATGCGTTTCACTTCCTCTGATGGATTTGAAATGTATGTAGGCAAAAGCAATTTGCAAAATGATGAATTGACTTTACGTTTTGCAGATGCAACTGACCTTTGGTTCCATACCAAAAACATTCCTGGTTCTCATGTCATTGTACGCACAAATGGAACTGGTGTTGCACCAGATGCCACCTTGGAAGAAGCTGCAAACTTGGCTGCATTTTATAGCAAAGCAAAAACCAGTAGCCTGGTACCAGTGGATTATACCATGAAGAAAAATGTAAAAAAACCAAATGGTTCCAAACCGGGTATGGTGATTTATTTGACCAACCAGACCATATATATCACCCCAAATGAAGATGATGTGAAACGTATTTCTGAAGAAAATTGAGTGGCAGAGTATTTATATTTTACGCAAGCGTGAAATAGTGAAGAATTAAGAATGAATAGCGAAAAGTTTAGAATGTTTAAATGAAATGTACATCCGTAGGGGGGTCCCATGCCCTCCCATCATGAATTACCACAAAACTCAAGTATGCAGTTGTAGGGTTGATTCATGAATCAACCATTGTTCTTTGAACGGGCGACCACTGGTCGCCCCTACGAAAACCGAAACCATAAATATGATGTACTTGTAAGGGCACCCTTGTGTGGGTTGCCCGTCATGAACAGCCACAAAGTTCAAATGTGTTATCATTGTAGGGCAAGGGTTCTACTCTTGCCGTCATAAATTGCCACAAATATCAATTTGTAATTGTAACCAACAGACAATGAAACGTCACCCCTACAAAACAAACGTTACTACAGATTATAAGCTTTTGAAAACCACACAAGCCATTACTATTTTATTTATATATCAAAGGAGGAAATTTTATGGAATTATTAGAACAAATTGCAATTTGTAAAAAACAAGAGGAAACTTGCCAATTCACTACATTCGATAACGACACTGCTTGGGAATTGGGCTGTATCCTTGTCAATCGTGCAAAAAAAGACAGTTTGGGTATTTTGATTGACATTTCTTTCAATGGACACACCTTGTTCAAATATTGTGCAAAGGGTGCAACTGGTTACAATGACCAATGGGTTTTGCGTAAACAAAACACTGTCCACTTACAAGAAATGAGTTCCCTTCGTTTTGGTTATGAAATGGCACAAGCAGGCAAAATGGATACCCTTCCTATGTATTTGGATCCATATGATTACGCTACTTGCGGTGGTGGTTTCCCTATTATCGTCAAAGGTACTGGTGTTGTCGGTTGTATCACTGTTTCTGGTCTCAAAGACACAGAAGACCACCAAGTCATCGTAGATGCTCTTATGGAATACTTTGGCAAATAATTCTCCTATCGCAACAGGTTGATGAAGGCATCAGCCCCTACAAAACTAATAGAATCAAATAAAAAACCCTCGAGTCTATCATCAGATTCGAGGGTCATTTTTTTGAAGTTCAATATTTCTTTTAAATTATTTTTCTTTGCCAAAAGCAATGAAACAAATTGCAGATACTGCCATCAACATTGGATAGAACAAGTATGGAATTGCTTCAATTGGACTGATTGCTGCCAAACTTGCTGCTGTCAACACTTGTGCACCATAAGGAATGATACCTTGACCAACAGATGTGAAGATATCCAAGATGGAAGCTGCTCTTTTGGGTGAAATTTCAAATTCATCACTGATTTCTTTTGCAATTGGACCAGCAATTACGATAGCCACTGTATTGTTTGCTGTTGCAACATCAGTTGCCAAAGACATTGCTGCAATACCAAATTCTGCACCTTTTTTGGATTTCACACTATTTTTGATGCCTGTAATGACATATTCAATACCACCATTTTCTTTGATAAGTGCAAATACAGCACCTACAATAATGGAAATAATTGTGATTTCAAACATACCATTCATACCAGAACCAATGACACCAAACACATCCAAGAATGCAAAGTCACCATAGAATAAACCAACACAGATGGAGAATACTGTTCCCAAACTCAAAACAATGAATACATTGACACCCAAAAGTGCTGTAATGAGTACCAACGCATATGGCAAAATACGAATGATATCATAGCGCAAATCGCCTTCTACTACATAGCTTGTGTTGAATGTAAGTGCCAAGAAAATCACCAAAGTCAATACTGCTGCTGGCAATACGATTTTGAAGTTTTCTTTGAATTTATCATTCATTTCACAACCTTGTGTACGTGTTGCTGCAATGGTTGTATCAGAAATCATAGAAAGATTATCCCCAAACATAGCACCACACACAACTGCTCCTACGCAAAGAGCAATTGGAATGCCTGCTTTGTCGCTGATACCAACTGCAATTGGTGTCAAAGCAACAACTGTACCTACAGATGTTCCCATGGAAATGGAAATCAAACAACCAATGATGAAAATACCCACAACTGCTACATTGGTTGGCAAAATGCTCAAACCAAAGTTGACTGCACTGATAGCACCACCAGCTGCTGTTACAGAACCAGAAAATGCACCTGCAAGCAAAAACACAAGACACATAATCATAATGTTTTCATTACCAGCACCTTTTGCTGCAAGACTCAACTTTTCATTGAGGTTCATTTTTGGATTTTGGAAGAACGCAACCACCAAAGCAATCAAGAATCCTACTGGTGCAGGCATCAAATAAAAATCACCTGTAATCACACCAAAACCAATGAACAATGCCAAGAACACAAATATAGGCAACCAAGCCCACAAACTACCTTTTTTCATAAACTACCTCCATACCTATAATAATAAAATAATAAAGTAATAATGCGACGGATTTGAGTATAACATAGACCGCATAATAACGCCATATTAAATTTGTATTCTACAGGAAAATGTAAGATATGTTTTTAAAAAAATGCAACCTTTTTCCAATTACTACCAACACTGTTTATTCTTGTCAAACACTACACTGTTTTTGCTCCAAAATAAAATTTCCCAACTCAATATAACGAGACCTAATGTAATCTATCAAATGGTTCGATGTGGGCATCAACCCCTACGATATCATATTAAGCCCCTTATCTTTAATTGAGACAAATAAAAAAGGTCACACTCCAAATTCATGAAATGTAACCTTTTTGAGATTCAATTTTATGTATTGCTATTTGCGATTATCTACCGCCTTTTTTGCTCTTTTTATCGATGAATACAGCGATAACAATCAATGCACCAACAGCGATATCCAAGATAAAGGAGTTGATACCCAAAAGTTGACCACCATTACTAATCATAGCGATGATAACTGTACCGATTACTGTACCAAATACAGAACCAACAGCACCACTGAGGGATGCACCACCAACTACAGCAGCAGCAACAGCATCCATTTCATAGCTGGTACCAGCAGTAGGTGTACCACTACCAAGTCTTGTAAGCATCAAGATACCAGCTACAGAAGCACAGAATGCACTGAATGCGTATACGTAGCAGATGTTTTTGCTGATTTTGATACCAGACAAACGAGCAGCTTCTTGGTCAGAGCCAATTGCATATACATTACGTCCAAAGATTGTGTATTTTGCAATGACAATACCAACAACTACGATTACAAGCCAAACATAAACCATTGCAGGGATACCAAAAAGTTTCAAGACTGCAAATTGACCAACAGATGATGGAACCAAAACTTTATTTGCATTGGACATCAACATAACCACACCACGGATGATAGCCATACCACCAAGTGTTGCGATAAAGGCAGGTACATTACCATAGTGGATAATCAAACCTTGGATAACCCCAACCAATGTACCAGCAACTACACCGATAATGATTGCAGGTGCAACACCCATGCCACCATCCATCAAGATTGCAGCAAGCATACCAGAAAATGCCAATGTAGAACCAACAGACAAGTCAATCCCACCTGTAATGATTACAAAAGTCATACCAATAGCAAGAATACCAACGATTGCTGTGGAACGAAGCAAGTTTGTAACATTACCCGCAGAAATAAATGTAGGGTTTATAACAGAAAGAGCAATTGTAAATACCAACCAGATCAAAACCAAGTTGAATTCAGGCATACTGCGGAGTCTTTTAAAAGTACTCATTTGTGTACCATCATTAGGTGTTTTTGTTTTTGTTTTCATAATATCCTCCTTACGCAGTTTCCAAACCGGAAGCCATTCTCAACAATCTTTCATCATTAAATTCTTCTCTTTCCAATGTACCCATCACTTTACCACCATCGGTGATAACCATGATACGATCAGCAAGACCCATAATTTCAGGTAAGTAAGAAGAAATCATAATAACAGATTTGCCCTGGCTCAACAATTCTTCCATCAATTTATAAATTTCAGATTTTGCCCCAACGTCGATACCAACAGTAGGTTCATCGAAAATAAAGATTTCACTTTCACGACAAAGCCATTTTCCGATAACCACCTTTTGTTGATTCCCACCACTCAAGTTGATAACTTTTTGTGCAATACTTGGAGTTACAACACGCAATTTATCAGAATATTTTTGTGCCTTTTGTTTTTCTGTTCCTACATTGATAAATCCTAATTTGGAAATCAAATCATAGGAAGCAAGATTGATGTTGTTTGTGATGGAAGATCCCAAAGCAAGACCTTGTGTTTTTCTATCTTCTGGCAACAAACTAATACCATTATGGATACCATCCACTGGATTATGAATATCCACTTTTTTACCATGCAAAATGATTTCACCAGAATCCACAGGATCAGCACCAAAAATTGCACGTACAATTTCGGAACGTCCAGAACCAACAAGACCAAAGATACCTACAACTTCACCTTTGCGAACTGTCATATTCACGTGTTCAAATCTACCTTCTGCACACAAGTCTTTGACTTCCAAAGTAACTTCTCCACCAGGGAAATGTTCAATGGAATACATATCGCCAACGTCACGACCTACCATTTTGGATACCAAGTCGTTTTCATCTGTTTCGCTTGTTTTCAATGTTGTTACTGTATGACCATCTTTCAAAATTGTGATATTATCACAAACTTTGAAGATTTCTTCCATACGATGAGAAATATAAATAATGGCTGTGCCACGTTCTTTCAATGTTTGAATGATTTTGAATAATTCATTTACTTCGTCATTTGCCAAAAGAGCAGTTGGTTCATCCAAAATGAGCAACTTACTATGTTGGAAGAATTTTTTTGCAATAATAACCATTTCTTGTTGTGCTGCAGACAAACTGTGCACAAGTTGTCTTGCATCCACTTTGATATTGAGTTCGTCCAAAGCAGCTTGTGTTTCATGATACATACGATCCCAATCCACCAAGCCAATTTTATTTTTCAACAAACGGCCGAGGAAAAAGTTTTCTGCTACTGATAAATGTTTTGCAATTGTTACATCTTGATAAACAGCTGCCAAACCAAGTTCTTGTGCAGCAATTGGATTTGGTATTTCTACCTTTTTTCCTTCTACATAAATTTCTCCACTGGTTCTTTGGTGAACACCCATCAATGTTTTAATCAATGTGGATTTGCCGGCTCCATTTTCACCAACCAATGCGTGTACCTCTCCGCTACAGACAGAAAAATTAACATCTTGTAACGCTTTTACCCCAGGGAATTCCTTACAAATATTTTCCATGCGTACAAATTCTTTTCCCATGCTTTCCAAGAACAGCCCTCCTTACACCACTTACTTCTTAAAAAGATACTCCAAGGCATTACACCTTGGAGTATGTGATTATCATTAAATCATTGATTTAAAACTACTTCTGATTAAAGGTCTGCTGCCCATGTAACTTGAACACCTGTATCTACATAGCTTTCAACGCTTTCGCCTTTAACAAGTTTAGCTGCATATTCTGCACCCAAGTAACCCATGTTGTGTTGATCTTGGATAATGAGAGTTTTGATAACGCCATTTGCCAAAGCAATGAGTTCTTCTTCATCATCATCGAAAGCAACAACTGTGATTGCATCTTGTTTGCCAGCTTGTTCAACTGCTCTAGCAACACCATCACCAGTATGGTTGTTGTCAGCATAGATACCAACCAATGCAGAACCATGAGCTGTAATCAAGTTTTCTGTTGTTGTCATAGCTGTATCGATTTCATTGTCAACATAGATAGGATCCAAGCAGGACATACCAGGAGCGATTTCAGCCAATTTGTCGATGAAACCACCGTCACGGTCGATGATTGTTTGAACACCAGCAACAGCAGCAACGATAGCAACTGTACCTTCCAAAGCAATACCATTTTCGCTCATGTATTGAACCATAGCTTCAGCAGCCAATTCACCACCAGCGTAGTTGTCTGTTGCCAAGTGAGAAGAAACGTCTTCAGATGGCAATGCAGTATCAACTGTTACAACATAAATACCAGCAGCAGCAGCGTCAGCCAAAACAGCTGTAGCACCAGCATCTGCATTGGAACCCAAAACGATTGCATCAGGACCAGACAAGATTACGTTTTCCAACAATGTCAAAGAATCTTCGATGTCTGCTTCAGAAGCTGGACCTTGAACTGTTACGTTAACGCCATCTGTTTCAGCAGCATAAGCTTCTGCACCTTTACCAACGTTTTGCCAGAAAGCAGAGTCAGTACCTTTGATCAAAACAGCGATTTCGATGTCGCCTTCAGCTGCTGGAGCTGCTTCTTCTACTACTTCTGCTGCGGAATCATCAGCTGCTGGAGCTGCTGCTTCGGAAGATGAAGAAGAACTACATCCTGCAAGTGCACCGATCATAGACATTGTTAATGCGATTGCTAAAAATTTTTTCATAATACCCCTCCTAGATACGTTTGAATGTAATGTTTTCTTATCTTATCTGAGATCTTTGATAGACTCAGTTAAGGTCAATGTGTTTTTCAATTCTCTGTGAATTGGATTGTAATCTTCCATACCAGTTTGCATACGATGCAACAAAAGTTCAGAAGCTTCTGTTGCGATATCTGCTATTGGTTGACAAATGCTTGCAAATTCTGGCTTCAAACATCTCAAGAAACTATAATATGGAAATGCCGAAACTTTATCGAAGGTTAAAACCGAAACATCTTCTGGAATGTTCAAGTTATATTCCAACTTAGCACCCACTGCACCAGCTGCCAAATAAATATTGGAGCTGAATATCAAAGTTGGTGGATCTGGCAAATTCATAAGTTCTTGGAATTTCTCTGCTGAATCGTGCTCTGAAAGCGCTGAATGAATCACATATTCTGATCGAACAGGAATTCCATTTGCTCGCAGTGCATTTTCATATCCCCAATAACGAACTTGGTCTGAATATACATGTTCCTGCCCTCTAATGATGGCAATTTTTGTATGTCCCATTTGTATCACTTCTTGAATTGCATGATATGTAGCATAGTAATTGTCAGTTGTGACAGAATCACATTTGACATCACTGAGCAAACGATCGATCATAACCACTGGAATGCCCTTATCCAAAACCTCTTGGATATGTGCTCCATCAATGGCTCCTGATGCAATAATCAAACCATCAATTCTTTGATTGATCAGCACTCGAACTTGTTTCTTTTCAAGCTCAATGTCGTTGTTGTAGTTGTTGATCAAAGTTTGATAACCTTGTTCCCACAACTGTTGCTCCAAATCTTTTACAATTGGTGGAAAGAATGGGTCTGTGATATCTGGAATCACAATTCCAACCAACATGGTTTTATTGGATTTCAAACCACTTGCCAATGGATTTCTATGATAGTTTAAGACTTTGATGGAGTGTTCTATTTTCACTCTATTGTCATCTGTCACAGGTTTTCCATTGAGATATCTGGAAATTGTGGATCTGGATACACCAGAATGCTTTTCTACATCTAAAATGGTTCTCAATTTTATCACCTCTTGTACTTCACACAGTTTTCTTACAAGCTTTCATCTGTTGCAAAGCACTGTGACCTTCTTACTCTGGTTGGATTTCTTTGATTTCAATGATAACTTGTTGATATTCAACGAAAGCAACTCTACTAATATCATCATAAGGACAAATGAATTCAATCAATACTCTACCTTCGCTTACCAATTCATCATAGTTGTCTACATTGAATGCAAGATGTGGTTCTGTACGAAGTTCCTTAGGAAGTTTTGTATTTTCTTCTGGAATATACAAATATTCAAAGTTCATTGGATGTTCTGCACAATCTGTAACAAAGCAATCCAACAATGGTACATAACTTGCGTTTTCTGGTTTTTCTTTTACTGGTACGCAATAGTGACTATATTCGTGCATTTGTCTACGCCTCCTTAACTGTCTTTACCCCTTTTGATGAGAACGTTCTTATGCTTAAATTATAGTACTCTAATCCCAATTTGTAAACACTTTTTCACAGAAACGGTACTTTACCCTAATAATATCACCCGTTTTTGTGCTATATGCACAGTGGTTTTCGTAAGAACATTCTTATGTGTCAATAAACCACTGCTACTTTTGTGACACTTCACAAGAATTTAACATACTGTTTCACTGTGCCTTTTTCACAGTAAAGTATATTGTTTTACTATGGTTTTCTGTGCATATATTCTACCATTTCACTAGGGATGTCCATATAATATGTACGTAGTTCGTATGCAAATAAAAAAGCAATGCATCTCCATTTGATTGCAAACAGAAATCCATTGCTTTGATTGACTTTATTTTTCTTATTTATCTTTCCAAAATGACTTCCAACTGCCATCCACTGTGATACACTGCATCAGATTCCAAAGAAACCAAATCTGCTTGTGTTTCCAATTCTGCAATCATATCTTTTCTGGAAGGAATAGAAGACCAAGGTTCGATACATACATAAGGTGCATCGGTCTTTGGCATGTGCCAGATTCCCAAATAAGGCATATCTTTATATTCCATGTGCAAAGCTTTTTTGCCTTTTGGCGCAAATAAAGTAACACTTCTTGCCATATCACGCAAAATAATTGCATCATCATCAAACATATTGTGGGCAAATGGCAAACGCACACCATCTTCCAATGCAAATGGTACATCTTGACCATTGACATAGCAATCATCACTCATACCAACACGAAATGCTTCTGTCACTTCACCAAATTCCATACAATAATCAGAATAGTCCAGACCATCTTCCATTGGCACACAGAAACCAGGATGTCCTCCAATACCAAAATACATAGTGGTATCGTTTTTGTTTTCTACATCATAATTCACAAGGAGTTTGTTGTCTGCCAAAGAATATGTCACAGACAATCCAAATGCAAATGGATATGCTTCTTTTGTGGTTTCGCTATCGCCTAAGAAGAAAGTGATGGAATCCGCTTCTTGTTTTGCAACAGAAAATACAGAACTGCTTGCAAAACCATGAATGGTCATTTCATAAACTTGTTTGTTGTACATATATTTTCCTTGTGTCAAACGTCCCACATAAGGGAACAACATAGGAGAACGATCTTTCCAATAAGACACATCCCCTTGCCACAAATATTCTGCACCGCTTGCATCTTGGATAGACCAAAGCTCTGCACCTTTGTCTGCAATTTGTACTTGCAAACATTCATTTTTGATTTCATATATCATAGAGTTACCTCCATTTTTTATTTCATGGTTTCATATCTTGCTTTGCTATCAGAAAATTCTGGCATGGATGGAATACCACCACGTTTTTCTACACAAAGACTTGCAACAGCATTGCCAAAACGAGCAAATTCTACGCCATCAGCAATTGTAATTTCTTCTGGTTTTTTACCACTTTTGAGGAATTCGGAAACAAATGCACCAAAGAAGGAATCTCCTGCACCTGTGGTATCCACAACCTGACTTTTGTATCCTGCTACATATGCACCACCAGAAGCGTTACATACATAAGCACCGTCACCACCAAGGGTAACCACAAGGAAGGTTGTGCCTTCTGCCAAAAGCATCTTTGCACCTACTTCAATATCTTCTTGACCAGTCATCAAAACCAATTCTTCATCAGATACTTTCATCAAGTCTGTATGAGGAATCATTTCTTTCATTTCTCTAACAGCACGTTCCACATCATCTCTCCAAAGAGAAGGTCTGTAGTTTGGATCGTATGTTACAATACAACCCAATTCTTTTGCTTTTTGGATTGCATATCTAGTTGCAGAAGCACTTGGTTCATCTGGCAAAGACAAACCACCAAAGTGGAATACTCGACTGTTTTTGAGCAATTCCAAGCTCACTTCTTCTGGTTTGATGAGGGTATCTGCACCTGGTTTTCTTGCAAAGGAGAAGTTTCTTTCTCCATTTGCATCAATACCTACAAAAGCAAGTGTTGTAAATGCAGAATCATCCACAAGCAAATTGCTTGTATCAATTCCTGCACTTTTTAGGGTTTCCATCATAAATTCACCATGCATATCGTTACCCACTTTGCCAACAAAAGCAGTTTTCATACCACATTTGTTTGCAGATGCCAACATATTTGCTGGTGCACCACCTGGATTTTGTTCAAACAATTTTTGACCATCTTTGGAAATGCCATTGTATGTAAAATCAATTAGGATTTCGCCCAAAGCTGTAATATCGATCATAATTTCATCCTCCTGATTTGCTTATTTTGCTTTTGGATATTCGTTGCACAACAAACGGTATGGAGCTTCGTCTTCTTCGATGGTTGGGAAACGACCCACTTCTGGATTGAAACGGTTGTCCACGTTATCATCGTTACATTGGGAAACTTCACCGATCAAAACATCGCCTGTACCTGGTTTTACATCGAAATCGTGGTATTGATGCGGCCACAATGTGATGCTTTGACCTGGTGCCAATTCAACACCTGTACCAGCTGGCACATAGTAGGAACGTCCATCAGAGTTTACCAATACATCTGTGTCACCCAATTCGCCATTGTCATCGTTGTATACGTGGATGATCATAACACCACCACCTCTGTTGATGATGTCTTCACTTTTGCTCCAGTGGAAATGCATTGGAGAATGTTGACCTTCTTTCAACATGATGAGTTTTTCTGCATATACTTTTTTGTATTTTGGATCTTTCAAGTTACCATTACGAATTGTGATCAAAGCAAAACCAACTTTTTCGAAATCACCCAAACCGTAATCTGTGATATCCCATCCAAGCATATTGTCACGAATTTCATCGTATTCATCGCTTTTTTCTGCCCATTCTTCTGGTGTGAAATGACAGAATGGAGGAAGTGCAAATTTGTACTCTGCAATCATTTTTTCCATGTCTTTGATTGCTGCATTGATTTCTGATCTTTTCATAATAATCTCCCTTTCTTTGTCCTAAATTGTTTTATTTGTTTGGTGTTTTTATATTTGACTTATTCTTAACTCTAGTATAAAATTATTTATATTGTATTACTATCACTTATATTTGCCATACAAAATTAATGATTTGAGGTGTCCTATGGAACATGGTATCAATTGGAAGGATACGTATTTTTCTTCCAGCTCCAGAAAAGTGTATACACAAAACGAACTGAATATTCCAGCTCTTGTCACCTTTGCAAAGCATACCATGAATCATGCAGTTCCACCACTGCCAGATCATTTTCATGAGAACTGTTTTGAGCTGACTTTGGTGACCAGTGGCTCCATTTCCTTTACTGTTGGCAAAAAACAATATGATTTGTCTGGTTCTGATGTGTTTTTGACTTTTCCAAGTGAAGTACACAGCACCAATTTCTTGCCACTTTCTGCTGGTGAAATCATTTGGTTTCAACTGGATATCAGTGACCCTACAAAATGTTTCTTTTTGAATGAAGAAGCATCTTTGGATTTGTTTGCAAAATTGCAACAATTGCAACACCACACCATTCATACAAAAAATACAAAAATTGTAGAATATATCAAAGAAGCCTTTTCTCTTACGGTGCAACCTGAAAATAAGTTCCTCATTGCTCAATATTTGACACTGGCTTTGACAAAACTGGTTTCTTTGGATGACACCACAACAGAAGTCACTGATGATATCCAAGAAGTTTTGTATTACATTCAAAAAAACATTACCACACCTTTGATGTTGGACGAATTGGCAGATGTAGCTGGTTTATCCACATCTCAATTCAAGCAAAAATTTCGCTTGCAAACGGGTATGACACCTAGGTATTATGTGAATTTACAAAAAATTGGTGTTGCCAAAAAATTGCTGGCAGAAGGTAACTCCATTACACATACTGCAATGGAATTGGGTTTTGATACCAGTAGCTATTTTGCTGTGGTATTCAAACGATATTTGGCTTGTACTCCAAAGGAATACCAAAAACGTCATTTACAAAAAGACGAAATACATTAATACAAATGCTTCCAAGGTGCCAAAACAGGAATTTCACCAAATTCTTCTCTGGTATATTCCTGAACAGACCTTGATTTGTCTATACAAACCAAACGATCTGCAATGGCTAAGGAATCTGCTAGGTTGATGGTCAAAACCACAACACCAATTCCCTTTTCCAAAAATTGTTCCAATAATGTCCAAATATACATTCTATGTGCCAAATCTGCACCACGAAATGGTTGGATACAGAACACCACCTTTGGTTTTTGCAACAAAATACGCTCATATACCAATTGGTATTTTTGTTTTTCTGTCAAATCTTCCACAGCTGTATCAAATACACCATCATCCAAACGGTTGGAATATTCCTTTTGGATGCTTTTTCTAATTTTATTTCCAATCCAAACACCTTTCATGCGTCGGTCTAAGTTGAAACATAAGTTGGATGTATAATTCAAATCAGAGAACAGCATGGTTTTTGTTGGAAATTCTTTGATGACTGCAACGTCTTTGTTTTTGTATAGGGTTGATTTGATTTCATCTATTTCCAAATAACTTTCTCGTGTCAGCAATCCATTGATATCCACCGATAACATAGCGTCATACAGTTGATTGTCCATACATTGCACCACCAAACATTCGCCTGCATGCACCCAAAAATCCAATGCTTTGCCACTATCTTTAAACACACTATGAATTTTACATACAGAACTTTCATCAAGTTTCTTTTCTTTTTTATGTTCCAAATAGCCACGAATCAATGTGTCATATTCTTCTGTCAAAACAGCCAAATTATCTGCTGTCATCTCATGTGCTTGCAAAACCTTTTCAATTCGACCACTGGAAAGCACCGCTACACGACTACAAATCTGCATAATATCCTCCAAATGAGAGCAAATGTACAGAAATGCATATCCTTTTTTTGCATAGTAACGAATGATTTCATAAAATTTCAACAGTTCTTCACCAGTAATTAAAGATTCAATATCCTTCAAAACAATCAGCTTATGACCTGCTACAATTCCTTTCAATAATTCAACCACCATACGTTCAAATGTGGTCAAACGTTCCACATATGCATCTGCTACAATTTCCACACCAATATCATCCAAAAAAGGTTGCAACTGTTTGCGTAACACACTTTTTCTGATCATTTGCTGGCGAAACCCTTTACGCAAAACGAATACATTATCAGAAACCGTCATACGTTCCACCAAACAAGATTTGCTTTCAATGACAGTGATGCGATTTTGATTGGTTCCAGCACCTTTCCAAGAGTTGACCAAATTTTCTTGGTAATATACATACCCATCATACAAGGGTAAATTTGTTTGCAAAAGAGATAAAAAAGCTGACAAACCAAAGGAATTAATGGGAATCATACCCATAATTTCACCAGCAAAGATATGCAAATTGAAATCCACCAACTTTGTAATTTCATGTTCTTTGTAGGTAATACGCTCCATACGAAACATTTCTTTTTTCATGAAAGCACACCTCTATCTGATACTTCACGATCACTGACAATGACTGGAATGCTAATTTCCACATCAGTCCCCTTACCTTGGATGGAATAGACATGCATCCCATATTCTTCACCAAAAATCAAATGAATTCGGTTGTTTACATTAACCAATGCAATACCACCCTTTTCACCTGGTCGCTTATGCAACACTTGGGAACTGTCTTTTCGCAATTTGCGGTTCAATTTCCAAAGGGTTTCTTCATCCATACCAATGCCATCATCAGAAATGCGAATCAACAATCGTTTTTCTGTACACTCAAATTGAATGTGCAAGTTTCCTGTACCAATTTTCAATTCTGTACCATGAATGATACTATTTTCCAAAATGGGTTGCAAAGTCAATTTCGGCATACGATAATGACGGATTTGTTCCCATTCTTCCTCATCATATGTAATATGCAATTGCAAACGTTCTCCAAAACGATATTTTTGAATACGGAAATAGGTTCTGCAATTTTCCAATTCTTCTTCCACAGACACCAAATTTTCCACTTTGGATATGGTATATCTAAAGAAAGTTGCTAATGCTTCTGTCATATCTGCAACACTATCCAACCCTTCAATCAACGCTTCACCACGAATACTTTCCAATGTATTGTACAAAAAATGTGGATTGATTTGATTTTGTAGCGCCAAATACTGTGCCTGTCTTTTGTTCAAATCATAAACTTCTGGTGAATGCAACATTTCATGAATGCGATACAATTCCTTTTCTGAAGATGGTGTCAAAAAGGTTTTTTCTAAGTCTGGCTGCATCAATTCATAGCCATCTAAAAATCGTTGCATCATCTTTTCTGCTTTGCGATATGGCAATAGCACACGAAACCAGCCATATGAACACAGCACAACAAATGCACAAATCAACCAAAGCAATGGAAGTGGTGATGTGGCTCCGCTTGCCCAAAGAATGATTTGATATATTGTCTGTTGCAAAAACAACACAAATACACAGATTCCCACAAAGAAAAACCTATGAGAAATATATTTGATTGGTTTCATGGATTTTCCTCCTATCGATTAAGGTGTCGAGAATTGAACACACTCGTCCTCAGCGACACCTTAACCATACAATTTGCGATATGCACTTGGTTTCAAACCTGCTGCTTTTTCAAATGTACGAGTAAAATGTTTCAAATCATGGTATCCAACTGCTTCACAAATTTCAAATACAGAATGGTTTGTTTCTCTTAGCAAACGCTTTGCTTCTTCCATACGTATATTGATTAAATATTTTGCAAAACCTTCTCCAATTTCTTTTTTGAACAAAGCACTGAAATATGTGGTACTCAAACCAACCACATCACTGACTTCTTCCAATGTAATTTGTTCTTTGTAATGATTTTGGATGTACTGTTTTGCCATACGTATGGGTCTCAGTGCATCGTTTTCTCTTTCCTTTTGCAATCCTTCTATGATGGTTCCTTGTAATTTTTCCAAGGTGTCAAACAATTTATCCACAGAATTGCATTGGTTGCAATCTTCCTTAAATTGCTCCAAAATTTCTTTTTGTTCCTTCAAATTCAATTGCATCAAAAATACAGTTCCTGCTGAAATCACCAAATCCAAAACTTCATAACCACGTACATTTTTTGGCATTTCTTTACGCAAATATGCAACTGCATCTACACTTTCTTCTTTGCTATATATTTCAATGGCATGTGGTATCATACGCACATATTTTTCCAATAAATTCTTATCCTGCAAACCCATTTCTTTTGGCATGCTTTCCATCAAACGTTCTGTTCCCGTGATGAAACGTTCCTCCACAAGCAATCTGGTTTCTTGCAAAGCAATTGGCAATTTTTCTGGTGTTTTCAAAACTTCACCCAATGCCAAAGAAAACTCAATGGGTCCCAAAACGCTTTTTTGCATCACCAATTGGTTCAAACAATCACGCAAAACCCGACGTACATCTTCTTGTTTTTTACCATCGTATAACAAAACGCCATATCCACAATATTCACGCACATCCAGAACAATATCCAAGCAGATGCCACGTAAATTCCCCATTACGATATCTCGAATTTTTTCATGGATGATTCTATCTTCTGAAACACCACCTACATGCAAATCGTAATCCATTTTCATACAAAATGTTTGGTACACACCCTTTTCCATTGGGAAATGATAGGATGTTTGCAACAATTCTGCAGTCCAGTCCAATTCATGTTTATCCAACAAATCGGAAATCAGATTCTTTTTCATTTGTTTCTTTGCCATTTGGCTATGTTCCATCATTTGTTGATGATCAATTTCCAAGACTTTTCGATGACGTATTCTTTCACATAGTTTTTGCAAAGTTTGGTTCAACTCCACCTTATTGATGGGCTTCAACAAATAGTCCCCAATTCCAAATTTGATGGCTGCCTGTGCATATGGAAAATGAGCAAACCCACTGATGATGATAAATTCCACATCTGTATTGGTTTCTCTGACTCGTTCAATCATTTGCAAACCATCACATCCAGGCATACGAATGTCTGTAATCAAAATGTCTGGATTCCAAACTTTTACCAGCTCAATAGCCTCCAAACCATTGGCTGCAACGCCAACCACTTCCATACCCATAGATTCCCAATCCACCAAAGCCTTAATCAGCCTGCAAATTCTTTCCTCATCATCTGCAATGATTACCTTTAACATACCCCATACCTCCAAATCCTTTTGATTTGCACAATCGTTGGTTCTTTCCCCAAAAAACCATTCTAAATTTATCATAACATATTTTTCTCTTGTTTTCTATTCTACAAAACTAACGAAAACAAGATAATATGCAGAAAACCGCCGATTTTCATCGACGGTCTTCCTTTTATTTTAGGTATGTAAAATTATGTTGGGAACTTATTTCAAAACAGAAACGCCTGTATCTGTTACAGCACCACCAGCGCTAGCGCCTTCCAATGCAGCAACACAAGCTTCAACACCCATGGAACCCATTACTGCAGGGTTTTGAGCCATTGTGCAAAGCAAGTAACCATCAGCGATCAAGTTCAAGATTGCATCAGATTGGTCGAAACCAACACCGATGATAGAGCTATCGCCAGCAGCTTTGATTGCATTACCAGCACCTGTTGTGGAGCCTTCATTTGCACCAAAGATACCAACAACGCCTTGTGTTACATAGTTTTCTGCAATACTTTGAGATTTAGCAGCATCGCCTTCACCATATTGTGTTTCCAAGATTGTGAAATCTGTGCCTTCGAATGCTTGACGGAAGCCTTCTTCACGCATTACACAAGAATCTGTTGCAGCATTAACATTGATGATACCAATGTTGCCACTTGTTGTGCCAGCTGCTGTAAGAGCTGCCAACATTTCTTCACCAGCTGTAACACCAGCTGCTTTGTTATCTGTAGAGAATGTTGCTTCTGCATCCAAGTTAGCAGGAGAGTCAACATAAACGATTGTGATACCAGCATCTTGTGCTTCTTTCAAAGCAGAAGAGATTGCGTCAGGACCATTTGCAGCAACCATGATAGCATTGTAACCACCAGCTACAGCATTGTTAACACTTTCGATTTGTTGTGCATCGTCTTTTGTGTTAGGGGACATGAAGGAAACTTCAACACCCAATTCAGAAGCTTTTGCTTGAGCGCCTTCGTTCAAGGATACCCAATGTTGGTCAATGGAGTCCATTGTGATCAAAGCGATTTTCCAAGCTTGGCTAGCAACTACTGCATCAGCAGAAGCAGAAGCGGAAGAACCACCAAGGTAAGCAGCATCTACTACAGAAACGCCTGTATCTGTTACAGCGCCACCAAGAGATTCGCCACCGATTGCAGCTACAGCAGCTTTAACGCCTTCATAACCCATTACAGAAGGGTTTTGCGCCATTGTACAAAGCAAGTAGCCATCAGTTACCAAGTTCAAGATTGCATCGGAAGTATCGAAACCAACACCAACGATATCGCTTGTGCCAGCAGCTTTGATCGCATTACCAGCACCAGTTGTGGAACCTTCATTGGCACCGAAGATACCAACAACACCTTGTGTTACATAGTTTTCTGCAATACTTTGGGATTTAGCAGCATCGCCTTCACCATATTGTGTTTCCAAAATTTCAAAGCTAGAACCTGCGAATGCTTCACGGAAACCTTCTTCACGCATTACACAAGAATCTGTTGCAGCATTTACATTGATGATACCGATGGAACCGCCTGTTACGCCAGCTTCAGCGAAAGCTGCCAACATTTGTTCACCAGCGATTGTACCAGCTGCTTTGTTGTCTGTGGAGAATGTTGCTTCTGCATCTACGTTTGCAGGGGAGTCAACATAAACGATTTTAAGGCCTGCTTCTTGTGCTTCTTTCAAAGAAGAAGAGATTGCATCAGGACCATTTGCAGCAACGATGATTGCTTGGTAGCCACCAGCAACTGCATTGTTAACGCTTTCGATTTGTTGTGCATCATCTTTTGTGTTAGGGGACATGAAAGTCACTTCAACACCCAATTCTGCTGCCGCTTCTTGTGCACCGTCATTCAAAGAAATCCAGTGTTGATCAATGGAGTCCATTGTGATCAAAGCGATTTTTGTTGCACTAGCATCTGCTGCTGTTGTGCTTGTTTCTGTTGTTGCACTGCTGCTGCTTCCACAAGCTGCGAGAGATGCAACCATGGATGCACAACATAAAATAGATAATACTTTTTTCTTCATTGTTTCTCCTCCTTTTAATACCCTATTAGTAACCAAGTGTAAAATACACTTGCAATACCTTGTGAAGAACAAAGAATGAATTTTCCTTGTATCAAAGCTATATTCACTTTTCATTCTTCATACCACATTGAGACATGTGGCATATCCCTATCCGCCTAAAGGTGGGCATGAAACCCACCTCATAAGCAGTTAAGTTTCTCATTGTTTTTTCTTTTTACCAAAGCTGAAGCTGTTGTTTCTCAAAACTACATCAAGCAATACAGCGAATGTTACGATAACCCCAATTACAACACGTTGGATACCTACTTGCGCACCAATCATGTTCAAACCATTTTCCAATACTTGCCATACCAAAGCACCAGCCAAAGTACCAAGCAAGAGACCAGTACCACCAAGAGGAGATACCCCACCGATAACACCAGCAGCAACACCGTACATTTCGTACATATTACCAGCTTCCATGTTACCCATACCTGCTTGTGCACAAAGAATCAAACCTACTACTGCAGAACAAATTGCACTGATGATGTATACTTTTGTTGTTGTTGCAACTACGTTTACACCAGAAAGTTTTGCTGCATCCACATTGGAACCAATTGCATAGATATGTCTACCAGTTCTTGTTTTGGAAAGAATGAAGAAGCAAATTACAAAGATTACCATTGCAATCCAGAAAGTGTTGTAAACGCCTGCTGTTTTACCATAGTAGAAGAAGTTTTGGAATGCATCGCCAACTTCTTTGCCAACGCCTGTTGTAATTGCATCTGTATTTCTATTACCATTTACCATGTAAGCAACACCACGAGTTACGAACATTGTACCCAAAGTTGCAATGAATGGAGGCAATTTGAATTTACCAACCAAACAACCATTTGCAACACCAACCACAACGCTACAAGCAAGTGTTATGATGATTGCAATTGCAGGACTTACACCCATTGTCATAAGTGTTGCAGAAATCATAGCACTCATACCAACAACAGCACCAATGGAAAGGTCGATGTTACCTGTGATGAGTACATAACTTTGTGCGATACCAATGAGCAAATATTTTGACATGGAACGTAACAAGTTCATTGTGTTTTGAGATGTAAATACTGTACTATTGATCAAACCAAATGCAACATAGATAACCACCAAACCAACAAATGCAGTCAAAGCAGCACCCATACCACGAATTGCTAAAAATTGTTTCAACGGATTTTTCTTATCATTCATCGTTTCTTCCCCCTTAAACAGCTTTTGATTCCATTTTATTTTCGAAACTTGTTGCCAATGTCAAGATTTCACTTTGAGTGGTTTCTCTTGCCATTACTTCACCTGTAATTCTACCATCGCACATTACGATGATACGATCTGCGATACCCATTGCTTCTGGCATTTCAGAAGATACAAAGATAACAGCAATACCTTCTTGTTTCAATTTGTTCATCAAGTTATAGATTTCAACTTTAGCACCAACGTCAATACCCCTTGTTGGTTCATCGAAAATAACCACTTTGGAATCTCTAGCAAGCCATTTACCAACAACTACTTTTTGTTGATTACCACCAGACAAACTGCTGGCATCCACTTCTACAGTAGGTGTTTTGATGAGCAAGTTCTTTACTGCTTTTACACAAAGCTCTTGTTCTTTTCTACTGTTGATGACTTCCAATTTGTTGCAAATCATATCTAGGTTTGGCAGTGTCAAATTTTCTCTAATACTGAGTTTTGTACACAAACCATCTTTTTTTCTATCTTCAGGAGCAAGTACCAAACCTTGTTTGATGGCATCCATTGGACAGTTGATTTTGATTTCTTTGCCTTCCAAGTAGATTTCTCCACCTGATTTTTTATCAGCACCAAAAAGTGCTCTTGTCATTTCAGTTCTACCAGCACCCATAAGCCCTGCAAAACCTACAATTTCACCTTCATATACAGAGAAGTTGATATCACGTACCAAAGGACCAGCATTGAGGTTTTTCACTTCAAATACTTTTTTGCCTTTTTCACAATCCACTCTAGGGAATTGTTCTGTGATTTCACGACCAACCATGTTTGTGATGATTTCGTCCATTGTTGCATCTTTAAAGTTCATTGCTGTGATGTATTGACCATCACGCATAATTGTAACACGATCTACAATGTGTTGCAACTCTTCCAAACGATGGGATATGTAAACGATACCGCAACCATCATCACGGAGTTTTCTGATGATACGGAACAATTCATCAATTTCTTTCGCTGTCAATGCAGAAGTTGGTTCATCCATGATCAAAACTTTTGCATTCATGGAAAGTGCTTTTGCAATTTCAACCATTTGTTGTTTGGAAACTGGCAAATCCCCAACCACTTGTTTTGGATCGATATCCACTTTCAAGTCATCCAAGAATTTCTTTGCAATTGCTTCCATTTCAGCATTCTTGAGTGCAAACTTACCTGTAATTTCTCTACCCAAAAACATATTTTCTGCAACTGATAAATGTTTACACATGTTCAATTCTTGATGGATGATTGCCACACCAGCAGCTTGTGCTTGCTTAGGTGTCAAATCGCCATATTCTTGACCAAACAATTCCAATGTGCCTTCATCTCTTGTGTAAACACCACTCATAATTTTCATCAAAGTGGATTTACCAGCACCATTTTCACCCAACAATGCCATAACTTCGCCAGAATTTAATTCGAAGTCTACATTGTCCAACGCTTTTACGCCTGGGAAACTCTTTTGTATGCCTTTCATTTTAACAATACATTGACCCAATCCATTCACATCCCCTTTTTTTTGCTTTTTGTGTTGTTGTCACTAACACTTCTTGCCATTTCTACTTGGTTATAGTATAGCACATTCTCATTTCACAAAAAGGGTGGTATTTTTCTGTTTTGAGGGGGTTTTTTTATTGAATTTTGATTCACTTTCTAAATTTTACCATTTTTTCTTTGACAGTATCTTCACATATCCTTTCCTACTGTTTTACTATTTGTTTATTTTGCACAAATAATGTGAAATTTACTGTGCAATGTGTTGAATTCGAGTTTCCAATGTGGTGCTAATCGAATTGATGCTTTTATGTTTTCATCTAATATATTGCGGTTGATTCGTGAATCACCCCTACAGCTGTTCTGGTTTGACATTCAGAATATCTGATGAAGAAAAATCCAAAGCTGAGATTCCTCATTTCATTCGGAATGACAGCGTACAGTTATTTTTTTGTCATTCAGAATATCTGATGAAGAAAAATCCAAAGCTAAGATTCCTCATTTCATTCGGAATGACAGCGTACAGTTGTTTTTTGTCATTCAGAGGAACGCAGTGACGAAGAATCTTCTCTTTCGGCGGTAGCAAGCCACCACCCTACAAGCACCTATTTTATGTTGGTACATCCCTTTTCAAAATGATATGGGCAGCCACATAGGGCAGCCCCTACAAAACCCATATACACTCTCTTGTAGACAGCTACTCTGCCCTCTGTTTTTGTCATTCAGAGGAACGCAGTGACGAAGAATCTTGGTTTTCGGCAGCAGCAAGCCACCGCCCTACAAATTGGCATAAAAATAAGACGGGGGTAAAACCCCCGCCCTAAAATCTGTTTCATATTACATTGTCATCATTGATGTGAATTAGATTTCTTCTTCTTCAACAACTTCTTCAACAACTTCTTCTTCAGCTTCAACTTCTTCAGTTTCAACTGCAGCGCCCATTTCCATGAAGTTCATCAAGGATGTTGCAACTTCTTCACGAATTGCATAATCTGTTGGATACAATTTGGAAGCATCGCCCATTACGCCATATTCACAAGCCCAAAGAAGAGCTGCGTAAGCATAAGCTGTAATTTCGTCTGCATCTTTGTAACCATCAAGGTTAGAACCAGCATCTACTGCTGTAGCCATACCTTTGAATGTTGCATAACGATACATCAAAGCTGCAAATTGTTCGTTGGAGATTGTTTGGTCTGGAGCGAATGTATCTTCGTCATAACCAGCTACAACGCCAACTTCTTTAGCCCAACGAACTGCTTCGTAGTAGTAAGCTGTTTCTGCAACGTCTGTGAATGGCATTTCTACTGATTCGTCAGCAGGAACGCTACCGTTCAAACGATACAAGATTGCTGTAATCATACCACGAGTAATGGACATTTCGCCACCGAATTCTGTTTCAGAGATACCTGCCATAATACCGTTTGCATAAACATAAGCGATACCAGCATAGTTTGCATCATCAACGTCAACATCGGTGAATGGTGTTTCATTTTCAAATACTGCTGTGAATGTTGCTGTGATCAATACTTTGGAAGATGGCATTGTGAATACATAAGCGCCTTCTTCATCATCGTATTCGAAATCAATTGCTTCTGCATCATCATCATTTTCAACAACTGTGATGCCAACCAATTCGTAGCCATCATCAGGAGTTACTGTAAATGTGATTTCTTTGTCTTTTGCAGAGCTGGATTTGCTTGCGTCAATAGTACCATTTTCTGCATCAGTGCTGATGGAGTATGTAGTGGTACCACCGCCACCACCGCCACCTGAGGAACCGCCACTGGAACCGCCTGTGGCTGCTGCTGGAACTGTGATATCAACTGCTGTTTTGTCAAATACAAATCCTGTTGGTGCATCGGATGTAATTTCTACTGCATAAGTAGTACTTGCTGTAAATGTACCAGAAATTGTATAAGTTTTGTTGTCAGCAGAAGCTGTTGCTACTGCCTCTACGCCATCAACTGTGAATGTTGCATCTGCAACTGGTTCATCAAATTTCACTGTCAAAGCACTTGTTGTGCCTGTGCCTGTTACAGCGATTTCATCAGTTACGATTAAGTAAACAAGTTCACTTGGAACAAATCCGTAATCGTAAACAGGCCAGTTACCTACTGTAGTATTGTCAGCCAATGTAACTGTGTAAGTTTCACCAAGTGTAAATGTGCCTTCAAGGTAATAGCTTACCATTTCATCTGCAAAAATTGTTGCATCTTCAGTTTCTGGTTCATTTTCAACTGCTGTTACTTGGATTTCATTGCCTGTAGATTTTTCTGTTACTGTAAATACAACGCCTGCAAGGTCAACTTCTTGATCCATACGTACTTCCAAATAACCTGTTGTTGCAACACCTGCTGCTGTTACAACCAAGTTATCTACGATTGTAAGATCGCCAGCTACATAGTAAATTCTGTAGTTGCCATTTACAGAGGCATTGTTTCCATAACCACCCATTGTAATAGCAGCATCATAGAAGCCAGGGTCTGTCATGTCGTCAATTTCTTTGCTACCATCTGTAATTCCGAAGGAAATACCACTGGAAGCAAGTGTCAATACTTGTTCGTCTTGATCCAAAACAAAACCATCTACTGTATATGTTGCTTGTGCTCTCATATCAGCATTTGTTGTTCCATCTTCAACCATCATGTTGTCAGCAGTAAATGTCAAATCTTTTGGATTGATTGTCAAAGTACCATCACTGCCAAGAGTGAATGTGTAGTTATTGGAACTATCTGCATCATGTCCTTCTGCAAATTCAATTAAAATAGGATATGTGCCTGCATCTGCATATTTGCCATCAGCATCTACTGCTGTAGACAAAACAAACATATCTGCATACATGTCATAGTAGTTATTAGCACCTGCTTCTTGTGTTTCAAAGATAGCAGTTGCAGCATAATCAGCTACATTGTCATAATATGTGTCTGCATCCCCTGCATCTGGTGAAACATATCTATCTTCACCAAGCAATGCGCTATTGATTGCATCTGCCATGTCTGCATCAGGAGCGATTGTGTAGTTAGGAAGATCATCACCATAAGTTGTTGAATAATCATTTGGATATACAGTTACTTCTGCTTTGTCAATTGTTACCACTACAGATCCACTGTTGTAATGTGTACCATCATTCAATACATAGTATGCTGTGTATTTACCAGCATCTCTTACAGAGTCACCCAAATAATTGTTTGCACTGTCATAGTATTTCACTTCGATATCATTTTGTACAACTGTGAAACCTTGTGTTGTGGAGGTAAATGTAATTTGATGTGCATAACCATCATATGTTACTGTTGTTTCTTGTGGTGTCAAAATAACATTGTTTTGATTTACATACAATGTGAAGCTTGCGGTAAGTGTACCACTGTATCTAGGGTCATTCAATGTTGCTTTGATTTCTGTTGTACCTTCTGCGACTGCTTTTACATTACCATATGCATCTACTGTTGCAATGGATGTATTTCCACTTTCCCAGTCAACTGTAACATCATCATTGTTGATTTCAGCGGAAACGATAAATTCTTTTCCAACCTTCACATCTGTTTGAGCACCTACGATAACCAATGTAGAGCCAGTCAAGTCTTGTGTTGTGATTGTCAAAATACCATCTACATATGTAAATGTGTAGTTTGCTGCTGTTGCGCCTGAAGCTACGATTGGATAAGTAGTAGGTACGCTACCTTTTTCAGCAACTGTTGAAAGTTTTACTTCGCTTATCAATACGGATTCATCTTCGCCATTTACAAAGCCTACGTAAGTTTCAGTACCCAAATCGCCGATTTCATCATTGTAATCAATTGTTTTGTTTGGAGCAGTTACTGTTACAACTACTTGTGAGATTATGAAATCATCTTTTACGATTTCTGTTGCATAATTTGCATGTGTGTATGTAGCTACTGCTGTGTATTTACCAGCATCTACTGGCATTTCAGTCATTGGGCTACCACTTGCATCTTCATAAGAAATTGTTGCTGTCCAACCAGAAGCAGTAAGATCTACTGCTGTTGCTGCTGCTGCTTGACCATAAGCTGCATCAACACCTGTTACTCCAAATGTATCTGTAGCACTTGCTTTTACAATTTCCATTGTTGCAGAACCAGTACCTTCGTAAACATCATCATTGATGACATAAGTTACATCGTATCTACCAACTTCAATTGCTTCACTTACAACGTTAGTTGTAAGGTTTGTGTAAGTTACCTCAACATTATCAAGTTCAGCATAGTTTACGCCTGTACTGCCAGTTGTAAGAGTTACTACTTTTGCAACTCCTGCTTCATATGTTTGTTCCAAAGAATCTTGGTCAAACACGAGATCCAAATTGGTTTTACCTACTGTAGCTTTGAATGTAAAGTCATCAGCGGTGTAGTTTGTGCCAGTATATTCTGCTGTGATTTCAATATCGCCAGATTTCAATACAGTGTATTGACCTGTTATAGAATCGTAAGAAACAGTATCTGTGATCTCGATTGTCCACAATACATCTGTTGTCATATCACCTTCAATGAAGGCTGTCAAAGTGAATTTGTCACCTACATTGAATGTTGTTGCTGTACTGGTTACATTGAATACACCTGCTGGTGCTTTGGAGATTGTCAATGTACCTTTAACAAAAGTAATATCATAGTTTGTTGCTGTTGGATCTGCTACTACTGTGATGTCATATGTATCAACTTTGCTATTAGAATTTGCTTCTGTGTAAAGTTCCATAATAACTACACTAGCAAGGTCACCATTTACAAGACCATTGATGATTTCGCCATCTTCATCTTCAACACCATAAGATGCTGTCAAAGCTGGAACAGAACCGCCGAAGTCCATTTCTTTGTCATCAGCTGTGATTGTCAATGGAGCTGGTGTGATATCAAATTCAGCTTCTTCATCATAATCATTGTAGTTTGCTTTGGAATAAGTAGCAACTGCTGTGTATTTACCAACGTTTGTTGGAGCTGCTACTTCTTTGTAGGAAACTACTTCTTCCCATCCTTCAACTTCATCTGCTGTTGCTTCTACAAAAGCACCGTAAACAGAATTTGTTACATTCACTGCAAAATCAAATTCGCCTTCATCTGCTGTTGCTGGCAAAATTGTCATGTAGTTAACGCCTGTACCATTGTAAGAAACATCATCAATTGTGTAAACTACTTTGTATGTACCTGCATTACTTACAGATTCTACGCCTTCTTCACTATAAGTATCTTCAGTGATTTGTTCATAGTAAAGAACGTCTACATTTGTGCCAATTACTGGATCAAACGCAGATACTTCAGAAGCATTGCTAAGTGTTACCGCTTTTACTCCGCTATCATATGTGTGTGTCAAGTCATCGAAATTCAAGATTGTATCGCTTTGGATTACTTCCAAACCAAAGCTTGCTTGAGCTGCGTTATAACTGTAACCTTCACCACCACTATAAGTAGCTGTAATTGTTGTTTTACCATTTGCAACTGTTACTACTGTACCAGTTGTTTCGCCAACTGTTGCAACATCTGGACTGCTGGATTTCCAAGTAACAACACTTGTCACTTCATTTCCATCAATATAAGCTTGAAGATCCCAAGTTTTACCTGTTGCGGAAGTTGCTTGTGTGTTACCCAATGTCATTTCATTTGCATCTGTAGCACCAACTGTCAATTCAGCTGTTTCATATGCAAATGTATAGTTATCTGCGGAACCACCAGATACTGTAATTGTGTATGTGCCTACATTAAGACCAGCATCATAGCCAAGTACTGCCGCTACTGGAGCTGTGTAACCAGCTGCTGTAGCTACAGTTTCTTCATATTTGAATCCTGTTACATTAACTACCAAATCGCCAGCTGCTTCATTGAATTCAATTTCTTTAGCTTCTGGTGTCGCTGTCAATGTTGCTGGTGTAATTTTGTAAGTTGCTGTTTTTGTAACTGTTGCATAGTTTGGACTTACAAATTCAACTGTTACTGTGTATGTACCAACGTTTGTTGGAGCATTGCCATCATCAGTTGTGTATGTAATACTACCTTCTTCATAGCCAAGTTTTGTAAAGCCACTTGGAATTTGAGAAGTTACAGTTGTATCTGCACCATATACAAATGTGCCAGAACCTGCATTGAGTACGCCATCTCTGTAACTAGAGGAGCCTACTTTAACAGTAAGACCTGAAGTACCTTCAAGAGAATTTTCTATGATGTACATTGTAGCAGAGCCATAACCTTCGTATGTATCACCCAAAATTTCATATGTTACGAAGTATTCGCCAACTGCAATTGCGTCACTAGCTTCTTCACTTACTACGCCATCAACTACTGCATAGTAAAGAACTTCAACATCAAGTTCTTCAAAAGTAACTTTGCTAGATTTGCTTGTAAGAGTTACTTCTTTTACAGTGCCATCATAAACTTGAGACAAATTGCTGAATTCCAAAGAAATGTATTCTTCAGAAACATTCATTGTGTACCAAGCTTCTTCGCCTGTTTCTTCGTCATATGCAACGATTGCTGTTTGACCTTCTTTATATGCTACAAGGTAGCCATCATCATCGAAATCAGCAACTTCTGGATTACTGGAGAACCAGTAAAGGTCTACTCCATTTTCTCCATCTACTTCTGCAGATACTTTCATGCTTTGTGTCACATTCATTGTATCATCAGATGTTGTAAATTTAATACTATCTTGTTGTACTTCAGCGATTGTGATTGTTGCTGGTACATATTCAAATGTGTAGTTATCTGCTGTATATTCTTCAACAGGAGTAACTGCATCTACGTATTCGCCAATTTCACTTTCGTCAGTAACTTCTGTTGTTGCCACTGGGTCAGGAGCATTAAATACTTCTTCTCCATCGTCATATTGGAAACCACTGTATTCTACTTTCAACAAATCATCAATACCATCGTTGCCGTAGTATGTTGTTACATCTACTGCGGAAACTGTGATTGTTGCTGGTGTGATTTCAAAGTTTGTAATTACTTCACTAATACTTGGTGTATAATTGTCGCTTTCTGCCAAAACAATACGAGCTGTGTATTCACCTACTGCAGTAGGAGCTACAATTGTTCCTTCAGAATAATCATCGTCAATTTTGTCATAGTAAGTAATTTCACTTGCTTCAAAACCATATGCTTCATCTGTTACAACTACATCTGTTGTTGCCAATGTTGTGCCATAAACAAATGTTGCAGGAATTGTAACAGTTGGAGTAACTTCAGCTTTGTCGATTGTCATTGCATCTTCAATGAGACCTTCGCCTGTGTATTTATAGCTATCGATTTCATAATAGATATCGTATGTTCCAGCGTTTACTACGCCTTCATCATCAATTGCAATATCTTGTCCATCTTGTTGATAGAAAACTACAACATTTTCACCCATTACTGGTTCGAAGTCTTCAACATCAGATATCAATGTTACAACATGAGCTGTACCATCATATGTGTATTCTGCGTCTTCCACAGTCAATGTAACTCCTGTTGGAGGAACAACTTCTGCATCCAATACAGTTACTGTTGTTGTGATTCTTTGAGAACCAACTTCGTTGAAGTCTGCGTCAAATGCTGTACCTACACAAGTGATTGTGTAAACACCAGCCATAGTACCTTTCAACAAAGTGATTGTTGCGTTGGAACCTTTGTCACCATCACTTTTTTCTTCTACTGTAACGGAATCTTCGCTATCACTAGACCATTCAAAGTCATAGGAATATGTTGTTCCACCATAGTTTGTTGCTTCTGCTCTTACTACATAAGTTTGGTCTGTAGTAATTGCATATTGAGCAGAGTTCAATTGATATTCAATTGGTGTAGAAGTATATACTGATGTGTCAACAGCAGAAGACACTGCTACAAATTGAATTGCAACCATTTCTGTCCAAGAGATTGGACCTTCTTCTACGATAAGAGTACCTGTAATTTCGCCTGTAGCTACTTCCACATCATCTTCTGTCACTGTAGCCACACAAGTGATTTCATGTTTACCTGCTGTTGCACCTTCCAACAAAGTGATGTATGCTTTTGCACTATTTGAATTATTTGTAGCGATGGAAATATCTTCGCTGCCAGAAGACCAAACATATTCATAAACGTAATCTGAATCTTCTCCATCTTCTGGTTGCACATAAAAGTTTACTGCTACAACATCTTCTGTAACTACTGTTTTATCTGTACCCATTGTGTATGTTGCTGGGCTCAAATCAAACACTTTAGAAGTTGTTTCTTGAGATACAAATTTCAAATCAATTTCGCTTGCTACTACTTCTTCTTCTGGTACTGGGTTCACTACCAACTTAACTGTGGCAACTGAAGCACCATCATCTGTAGCCGTTGCAGAAATTTGTACTTCAACTGCTTCCTCATCTGCTTTTATCCCTGTAACAGTCATGCCATCAATTTCTACATAATCATTTGGCGCAACTGACAAAGTTGCGCTTTTACTTGTTTCTACTGTCCATGTACTGCCTACTGTGAAATCGTCTGGCACATCGTCAACATTTGAAATTGTTAATGTTGTAGAGTGGTCAACATCAATAGCAGCAGAAGCAGGAACGACAAATAGACTGAATACCATAGACAGCGATACAATGAACGCCATCAATCTTTTCATTTTTCCTCTCATAATCATTTCTCCTTTTTTGCACTAGATTCATAACATATTGTCAATTCACCTAGTCACATACGCCTTTCAATCTTTTGTATATTAAGGAGGGCTTGCACCCTCCTCATACAATTATCAAAAGGGACTTTGGTTTTTAATCTTCAATAAGTGTTCCTACATAGTCTACACTAAAACTTACATTATCATAGGATGTGATAATTTTGATAGTAAGTGTTGTCCAATCCATTTCAAAGATAACATTTTCGTTATCTTCTTCCAAACCTGTAACAACCCAACCATATGTATAATCATCTGATTCTTCACCTACGTATGTAAATTCATATACGTAGTAACCGTCATCCATTGTAGGTGTTTTTGAAGTAAATTCACCGTCTTCAGAAAGATCGAATTCTGGCAAATCTTCAACTTCTTCATCTTCTTCTTCTTCTTCGGAGCCTTCAATTGTAATTTCCAAAGAAAGTGTTGTTGGATTATAGTTATCAGCAGAAATTACTACGCTTACTTCGTAAGTGCCTGCTGCTACGCTATCATCAACTACCAATACACCAACTTGTGGGTTATTAGCACCCAAAGGATTTACTTCGATACCTTCAGAACCAGACCAAGCATAAGTTACGTTTGTTGCATCTGTTGTTGTCAATTTTGCAGAGAATTTCAATGTTTCGCCTGCAACTGCAGTATAGTCTGCACTTACAAAGCTAGAGTTTGTATTGAAGTATGCATCGATTGCTTCCAATTCTTCTTCAGGTTCTACTTCTTCAGGTTCTTCAATTGTAATTTTCAAAGAAAGTGTTGTGGAATTATAACCATCAGCAGAAATTACTACGCTTACTTCGTAAGTGCCTGCTTCTACGTTTTCATCAACTGCCAATACACCAACTTGTGGGTTATTAGCACCCAAAGGATTTACTTCGATACCTTCAGAACCAGACCAATCATAAGTTACATCTACTGCATCTGTATCAACATTTGACAATTTTGCAGAGAATTTCAATGTATCGCCTGCTGCTGCAATGCTATCTACACTTACAAAGCTAGAGTTTGTATTGAAGTATGCTGCGATTTCTTCATAAACTATAGGAGCAGATACAACGATTTCAGCTGTGAAAGTTTGAGAATCGCAACCTTCTGCGGAAACTGTTACTGTTACTGTGTATGTGCCTTCTGCTGTATCTTCTGGAACTACAACTGTAAAGTCATAACCATCTTTTTCTACTACAAAGTCACCAGCATCTACTGTGTAAGTTGCTGTGGAATCGTCAGAAACGCTAGCATCTACTGTGTAAGGTACTTTTACTTCTGTATCGTTTACGATAGATGTTGTTACTTCGCCATCCAATTCGGCTGTCAAAACAATTGCTTCTGCTACAACGATTTCAGCTACAAGAACTACATCTACACAACGTTCAGCAGAAAGTGTAACTTCTACTTCGTATGTGCCTTCTTCAGTTTTTGCAGGAACTGTTACGTCAAAGCCTGTTTCTGTTACCACTACTTCAAAGTCGTCGCTTACTGCTACATAGGAAACTTCTGCTCCATTGGTAGCTACTGCAACTACGTCGAAGGAAGCTACAGAATCTTTCAAGTTGGAAACTGCTTCTTGTACAAAGTCTGTTGCTTCAATAGAAGGAGCTGCTACAACTGAGAATTTAGATGTAAGTACGTATACGTCTTCACCAGAAGTGATTTGGCCTTGTACTTCGTATTCGCCAATTGTTGCGCCTTCAGGAACTGTAACAACACCAACATTCAAGTTGTTTGCTGCTTGTTTGATTGTTACGTCTGTTTCTTCAACATTGCTTACAAGTGTCCATTCATATGTTGCGTCATCAGGTGCACCTTTGATTACAAATCTGTAATCTGCTGCTGCTGCATCGTTTTCGATCACCATATCAGCATATGCCAATGTGGAATCATTCCAATATGCAATAGTAGCCAATGCATTGTCTTCAACAACGATTGTGAAATCTACAGAACCTACTTGAACGTCAGCAGGATTTGCAATGGATGTTGCTGTAATTGTGTATGTAACTGTGTATGTACCTGGTGCTACAGAAGCACCAACTACTGCTGCTGTCATAGATGCACCGTCAACTGCAGTTGTTGCGCCTACTGTAATGTCTTGATCTTCTGGAGATACGCTAACTGTGAATTCATAGCTATAATCTTCATCAATTGTTGCAGATGTAAGACCTACTGTTTGATTCAAAGCAAATGTACCTGTTGCAGATGTGTAAGAAGTGTCACCTACAAGAGCAAGTGTCAAATCAAGAGCATCTACAACTTGGATGGATTCTGTTGTGCTGAATACTTGTACAGCATCGCCATTTGTTGCTGTAGCTGTGTAAGTTACATCATAAAGACCAACTGCCAAACCATCCCAGATTGTTGCTGTTGCAACGTTGCTTGTGTTGATTGCAGAGAAACTAAATTTATCTTCACCTTTTGCATCATAACTCCATTCATAAGTGAATGTGTAATCATCTGCATTTGGATCTTCTGTTGTTACTGTTGCTGTGTAGTAAATTACTTCTGTTGTGAATTCGCCAACTGTGTAAACTGTGTCTGCTGTACTAGGTACAAGAGATACTACTACATCAAGAACTGGAACCACTTCAAAATCTCTAGTAATTGTTTCTACTTGTTCTACACCATCCAAAGTAGCTGTTACTACAGCTGTCAATTTGTATGTGCCAGCTTCCAATGCGCTTGCATCTACAAGTGCAATGTGTGGACTGCTGTCACCTTTAGGTGTAACAATATCATCATATGTAGTTTCACCAGCGGATACTGTGTAAGCATATTCATAATTATATATAGCAGTATTATTAGAGGAAGAAGCGGATGTTGCAATTTGGTAAGTAAGAACTTCTGTGTCACCTTCAACAACAAGTGCACCGTCTACTTCACTCTTATTATCTTTGAATGCTGCTGTCAAATTAATAGCATCCACTACAGAAAGTGTAGTTGTAACATTTACTGTTTGTGTCACACCATCTGTTAATTCTTTGACCGCACATTTAATTGTGTAATCACCAACTGTTGCACCTTCAGCTACAGTTACAGTTGTTTCTGTTGTGCCAGTTTTGTCAATTGAAACGTTTCCATCAGTAGGTGACACAGTCCAAGTATATGTATATGTGCTACCTTCTAATTCTGTGAAGTCCAATGTGTACTCAACTGTACCACCTTCATCATAAGCAACAGAATCAGCAGTTGCTTCGATTGTACCAGTACCAACACCTTCAAGTACAGTGATGTATGCCACTGCAGTTGCTTCAAGAGTTCCAGGTACGATACCTGTTATTCCATCTGCATTAACGCCGTTAGGAACAGCAGATACAGTAGCGGATACTATGTATGTGCCAGCTGCTGCAGTTTTTTCTACAGTAACAGTTCCTTCACGGTTTGATGCAGAAATTGTTACATCTTCAGTAAGATTACCATCTGCATCTGTAACACTCCAAACTGGTACAGAATATGTATAACTAGTTTCTGTACCACTTACAACACGATCTACATAGTATGCATATGTTTCAGTTTTGCCAGATGCAAGATATACATCTTCACTTGTATAACCAGTAGTGCCATCATCAGCTCTAAAGGAAGCTGTGAAATCTGTTGCATCTACAACTACGATAGATTTTGTATAAGTTTGAGATTCTTCACCAAGTGTTGCTGTGATGGAAATCACACATACAGCATCAGTTTCAGCAGCTTTTTTTGCTTTAACTTCTGCTGTATAGATTCCTGTTTCTTCATCATATGTTGTGCTTCCAATGGAGAAATTGGTATCGCCTGAAATTGTCCAATCAGAAAGAACAACACCTTCTTCATTGCCAACATATTCAGCTTCGATTGTGTATGTCACAAGTGTGCCATATACATGTTCCACTGTTTCAACACCTGCGAAGTCACCAGTAATTTCTACTGAAAGGTCAGCACCTTCTACTACTTCGATTGTGATA
Organism: Chakrabartyella piscis; assembly: GCA_030067835.1. Lineage (GTDB taxonomy): Bacteria > Bacillota > Clostridia > Lachnospirales > Anaerotignaceae > Chakrabartyella > Chakrabartyella piscis. The sequence continues at coordinate 849,029 of CP092441.1, read as the reverse complement.
ACATACTCAGCTGTGTAAGCTTCTCCACTACCACCTTCTACAGCAGTGATTTCACGAGAATAGGTAAGTGTGTATGTACCTTCAGCAATATCGGAAATAGTAACATTAACAACACGACTGTAAGCACTGTCATTTTCTACGGTAGCTGTGATGTAAGAATCAGCGTTATCGCCTGTAAGTGTCCAGCTACCATCATTACTATAAGAATAATTGTCTTCATCTTTACCTGTTACACCAACTTTATAGTACAAACTTTCACTGTCACCTGCGGTCAATGTGATCACATTGCCGCTACTTCCATCCTCGAGATACAAGGATGCAGTATCTTCAACAACATACTCTTCTACAGTGATTGTCAATTCAAATTCACCATAGTAGCTATCATCTGTAGTTGCACGAGATGCAGTAAATGTGTATGTACCTTCAGCTACAGTATTAGCTACATATGCTGTTGCACTAGCATTTACACCATTGTCACTTTGTACAAGTGTAATACCTGTTCCATCAAGCTCACTATCATCCCATACAAAATCTGCAAACACTGGGTCTGTACCAAGTGCAGTTGTAATATCCACTTTGTTGGCTACAGCAAGATAGTAAGTAAACTCTGCAGAATCGCCTTTTGTTACAGTTTCATTTTGAGCAACACTTGTTGTTTGATTTGCATTGAAACCGATTTCGATTTCACCTGTTACAGGGTCAACTACAGTAACATCATCCACCACTTCGATGTCAATTGTAATTTCTGCTTCATACTCACTATTATCTTCCAAAATAGTAATTGGACGTGTGTAAGTAACAGTATAATCACCTTCTGGTGTGTCTTCTGCCACTTTCACTGTTGCAACTCGACTATAGTCATAGTTAGCATCCACATCAACTGTAATGTATGTGCCATTCGAAGATACCCAAGTACCATCTTTTTTGTGATTATACTTAGCATTGTCTACGTCTTGTACAGCCACAGTGTAGTCAAATTCTAACCCACCATCAGCAAGATCACTGGTATACAATTCCATATCAGCACTATCACTACCGTCAGCAAAATACAAACTTGGTGCACCATCTGGTACGCCTGTTTCTGCAAACGCTGGCACACTCATTGCGCTCAACGCCATGGACATAGTCAAAAAATAAGCTATGCCTTTTTTGAATTTTTGTCGCATTAAAAAACTCCTCCTTTTGATAATTGTTACATAGTCTAACGAAACGTCTTTGCCTATATGCGAAAAATATGCCACAACATTGAACCACCAATCAAAATGGCATAGATATATAGGATGATTATAACATATACACAAGATATAGTACAAGAAAAACCATTTCTTTGCGCACAATTCCCCCTAATTTGCTAGGAATTGACTTTTGTGTTTTTGCACAAAAAACATCTGTCCAGTCTCATTTTTTATACACTAAATTTGGGCATTTTCAATCACACATCTGGCAATCTTTTCATTCTTACGTCATTCTTAGTATATTTTTACCATATTCTTAAGTCAATTGCTTCCTAGCTATTGACAAATCAACCAAAATTAAGAATTTTTTCTGCTTTGTAATCATTCTGTAACAATTCGGATACACAGTGAAATCCCCTGTAGAGTATAGGTATTTTGATTGGGCTATTTTTGATATTTTTTGTTTTTGTCAGAGTTTCTACCTATTAAATAGCACCCCCTTTGCAATATAGCGAACACCACACAACACAAAAATGAAACGTTACATCACAAAACATGGAAACTGGCGACCACTGGTCGCCCCTACAAAACCACAAAAAATCAAATCAAGATTCTTCGTCATTGCATTCCTCTGAATGACAACGTTAACATATTGGCACTTGTAGGGGATGGCGTCCTCGACATCCCGTAATAAACCAACAAAAAAGGGTCGATATGGAATCTACCCCTACATTCAAATCGCAACCATCATACCCCCTGTCATTCCGAGGCATCGAGGAATCTGGCGACCACTGGTCGCCCCTACAAAATCACAAAAAATCAAATCAAGATTCTTCGTCATTGCATTCCTCTGAATGACAACGTTAACATATTGGCACTTGTAGGGGATGGCGTCCTCGACATCCCGTAATAAACCAACAAAAAAGGGTAGATATGGAATCTACCCCTACATTTCAAATCGCAACCATCATACCCCTTGTCATTCCGAGGCATCGAGGAATCTGGCGACCACTGGTCGCCCCTACAAAATCACAAAAAATCAAATCAAGATTCTTCGTCATTGCATTCCTCTGAATGACAACGTTAACATATTGGCACTTGTAGGGGATGGCGTCCTCGACATCCCGTAATAAACCAACAAAAAAGGGTAGATATGGAATCTACCCCTACATTTCAAATCGCAACCATCATACCCCCTGTCATTCCGAGGCATCGAGGAATCTGGCGACCACTGGTCGCCCCTACAAAATCACAAAAAATCAAATCAAGATTCTTCGTCATTGCATTCCTCTGAATGACAACGTTAACATATTGGCACTTGTAGGGGATGGCGTCCTCGACATCCCGTAATAAACCAACAAAAAAGGGTCGATATGGAATCTACCCCTACATTCAAATCGCAACCATCATACCCCTTGTCATTCCGAGGCATCGAGGAATCTGGCGACCACTGGTCGCCCCTACAAAACCACAAAAAAAACCAAATCATGATTCTTCGTCATTGCATTCCTCTGAATGACAACGTTAACATATTGGCACTTGTAGGGGATGGCGTCCTCGACATCCCGTAATAAACCAACAAAAAAGGGTAGATATGGAATCTACCCCTACATTCAAATCGCAACCATCATACCCCTTGTCATTCCGAGGCATCGAGGAATCTGGCGACCACTGGTCGCCCCTACAAAATCAAAATGCAATCATCCTGTTCTTCTTGTAGGGGAGTCCCTGTGTGGGCTCCCGTAATTCCACCTACAAATTTGGATTCTTCGCTTCACTCTGAATGACAGGTTGTGTTTCAATATTTGAAGAACCCTTCTCCTGTTTTGGCACCCAATCTACCACAACGCACCATCTTTTTCAAATAGGTATGTGGTCTATATTTGGAATCGCCTGTTTCTGTCAACATGATATTCATGATGGCAAGACACACATCCAAACCAATCAAATCCCCCAAAGCCAAGGGTCCAATGGGATGATTTGCACCCAATTTCATAGCTTTGTCGATATCTTCAGCAGATGCAACACCTTCTGCAAAAATGCCAATTGCTTCGTTGATCATAGGAATCAACAAACGATTCACCACAAATCCAGGTGCTTCTTCCACGATAACAGGGTCTTTTCCAATCTCCACAGAAATGCTTCTAATCTTTTCAATAACATCATCATTGGAGTTCAAACCAGCAATGATTTCAATGAGTTTCATCTTATTTGCAGGATTGAAGAAGTGCATTCCTGTTACGGTTCTGTCCAAACCAGCACAAATTTCTGTGATGGAAAGGGATGAAGTGTTGGTTGCAAAGATACAATTTGCTGGTACAATGGCTTGCAATTCTTTGAAGGTTTGCTTTTTGATTTCCATATTTTCCAATGCAGCTTCGATAATCATATCCACATCTGTGCAAATTTCTTTGGTTCCTGTGCGAATACTAGCCAGATTTTCTTCTGCAATTTCAGCTGTCATTCTACCTTTTGCAACGAGTTTTTCATATGTTTTAGCCAATCTATCTTTCCCTTTTTGAGCAAATTCTTCTGTCAAATCACAAAGATATACTTCATATCCAGCTGTTTCTGCAAAGACTTGTGCTATGCCAACACCCATGGTTCCAGCACCAATAATTCCAATTTTCATACCATTTCTCCTCTTGTTTCGTGTCCAATATCGTCTTTTTTGGCACAAAATTATCGTATATTATACAGAATTTGTACCATTTTATCCATTATTATACTATCATTTATTCACGAATCCAGTGGGTTTTCTCTTGTCCAAAAAGGCACCCATACCCTCTTTTTGATCCTCTGTTTCAAAGCAAGTTCCAAAGATTTCAGCTTCCACATAGATGGCTTCATCCAAGGAAACTTCCAGTCCTTTTGCAATAGATTTTTTGGTATTACGCACTGCAATTGGTGCATTTTTTGCTATCTTATTTGCCATTTTTTCTGCTTCCAAAAGCAACTCATCCAAAGCATATACATGGTTCACCAAGCCAATACGCAACGCTTCTGTAGCATCAATTTTGCCACCCATATAGAGTAATTCCTTAGCCATTCCAGTGCCCACCAAACGTGGCAAACGTTGGGAACCACCAAAGCCAGTCATGATGCCAAGACCCACTTCTGGTTGCCCAAAGATGGCAGTTTCTGCACAAATTCTCATGTCACAAGACAACGCCAATTCGCATCCACCACCCAAGCAAAAACCATTGATGGCACAGATCACAGGTATTGGAAACACCTCTAATTTACGCAAAATATCGTTTCCTTTTTTGGAAAATGCAGTTGCTTCTCCTTGTGATAGGGTGTTCATTTCTGCAATATCTGCACCTGCCACAAAGGATTTCTTTCCTGCTCCTGTCAAAATCAAACAGCGAACTTCTTCCAAATTGACAGCATCCAAAACAGCTGACAAGTCTTCCAAAACAGTAATTTGCAATGCGTTTAACTGCTTTTCTCTATTGATGGTCATAATGCCAATTTGACCCTTTTGTTCGTATAATACTGTACTCATAATTGCCTCCTTAGCGTTCTACAACAACTGTAGTAGCCATACCACCGCCAATGCAAAGGGTTGCCAAGCCATATTTTGAGTCTCGTTTTTCCATTTCGTGGAGCAAAGTCACCAAGATTCTAGCACCTGATGCACCCACTGGATGACCCAAAGCAATGGCACCACCATTGACATTGACTTTCTCCATATCGAAACCAAGTTCGTTTCCAACAGCGATGGATTGTGCTGCAAATGCTTCATTACATTCAATCAAATCCAAGTCTGCAACAGTCAAATCTGCTTTGTCCAAAGCTTTTCTACAAGCGTAAATTGGAGCCACACCCATGATAGAAGGATCTACACCAGCAGATGCATAGGATTTGATGGTTGCCAATGGTGTAATGCCCAATTCTTTGGCTTTATCACCACTCATGACAACGAGAATTGCTGCTCCATCGTTGATACCAGAAGCGTTTCCAGCTGTAACAGTGCCACCTTCTTTTTTGAAAGCAGTACGCAATTTTTGCAATTTTTCCAAAGTGGTTCCATGTTTGGGGTATTCATCTTCAGAAACAACCACTTCACCTTTTCTGGTTTTGACCACTACAGGAACAATTTCTTTGACAAATTTGCCTGCTTTTTGTGCTGCTTCTGCTCTATTTTGACTTTGCAAAGCAAATGCATCTTGCATTTCACGCGTCACACCATATTGCTCTGCAACGTTTTCTGCTGTAATACCCATGTGATATTTATGGAAAGCATCTGTCAACGCATCTTTGATCATGGAGTCTTCAATTTTGCCATCACCCATACGATAACCGCTTCTTGCTTTATCCAATACATATGGTGCTTGTGTCATATTTTCGGTACCGCCACAAACGATGATATCTGCATCTTCACACATGATTGCTTGTGCTGCCATAGCCACTGAACGTAAGCCAGAACCACAAATCATATTGATTGCAAGTGCTGGTTTCTCCACTGGAATACCTGCATTCACTGCTGCTTGACGTGCAACACCTTGGTACAAACCTGCTTGCAATACACAGCCCAAAAGGGTTTCATCCACCATTTCAGGTGTGATATTTGCTCTTGTCAGGGCTTCTTTGATGGCAATTGTGCCCAATTCTGCTGCTGAAACAGTTGCAAAAGCACCTTGGAAGGTTCCAATTGGTGTTCTGACCGCACTTGCAATGACCACTTCTCTCATTTTTACTTCCTCCTTATTATCTATATACTATTATATACAAAATTTCGGGATGTCGAGGACGCCATCCCCTACAAAATTCTTTCTCTATTTTGTATTATATAGGAAGATATGACCATTTACAATGTATACTTTGTATAAAATCAGGAACCTAAAAAAGACGAAGCTCCTTTTGGGAACTCCGCCTTGAATGATTTTGTTTTAGCGTCGCAGACTTTATACATCTGCCTCCAACACGAAATCCTGATTTCGTGTTATATTTATTACATATGGGAATCCAAATATTCCATAACGTCTTTTGTGGTGCTGAGAGCACAAACTTCAGCTGCAAGTGTTTGACATTCTTCAAAACTCAAGCTACGAATTTGTGCTTTTACTGTTGTGATTTCAGAGCTGGACATACTGAATTCATCGAGTCCCATACCCAAAAGGATAGGCACTGCCAATTCTTCACCAGCAAATTCACCACACATACCCACTTCGATACCAGCTTTGTGACCAGCCAAAATAACATGGTGGATGGAACGCAAAACTGCTGGATGGAAAGAGTGATACAAGTGAGAAATTCTTTGATTTCCTCTATCTACAGCAAGCATATATTGTGTCAAATCGTTTGTACCGATAGAGAAGAAATTCACTTCTTTTGCGAAATCTTCTGCACACATAACAGCTGCTGGTGTTTCAATCATAATACCACATTCGATATCTTCATCAAATGCAACGCCTTCTGCACGAAGTTGATCTTTACATTCTGCAAGAAGTGCATTTGCTTCTCTAATTTCTCTAAGAGATGTTACCATTGGGTACATGATTTTGATTTTTCCATATGCACTTGCACGCAAAATGGCACGCAATTGTGTACAGAAAACATCATGCAATTCCAAAGAAATACGAATCGCTCTCCAACCAAGGAAAGGATTTTCTTCTTCTGGGAACATGTAATATGGCAAACCTTTGTCACCACCGATATCCAAAGTACGAATGATCATGGGGTGTCCAATTGCTTCTACAGATGCTTTGTATGCTTCATATTGTTCATCTTCTGTTGGGAATTTTACATTTTCCATGTACAAGAATTCACTACGGAACAAACCAATACCTTCTGCGCCTGCTGCTGCTGCTTGTTTTACATCTGCAACACTACCTGCATTTGCATACAATTCCACAACATGTTTGTCAGTTGTTGCTGCTGGCAAATCTTTGATTTTTTCCAAAAGCAATTTATGTGCAGCATATTCTTCAGATTTTTTCACATATTCAGATTTTTCAAATGGAGTTGGATCACAAACAATTTCTTTGTCCAAAGCATCCAAAATCAAATATGTGTCATTTGTTACTTCTTTGCGGAAATCCATTACACCAACAAATGCTGGAATACCCATGCTTCTTGCCATGATTGCAACGTGGGATGTGGTACCACCAAGTTCTGTAACAAAACCTTTCACCAAACTGAAATCCATTGTTGCTGTTTCAGATGGAGACAAATCTTGTGCAACTACGATAACTTCTTCTTTGATGCCAGAGAAAGGATCTACTTTGACACCCAACAATTTTGCCATCATACGTTTGCCAACGTCTTTGATATCTGCAGCACGTTCTCTGAAGTATTCGTCTTCCATTGCTTCAAACATTTCTACAATTTCATTGACTGCTTCTTCCAAAGCCCATTGTGCATTTTTGCCATCTTCTGCAATTTTCATGGCAACAGTTTCTTTCAATGTATCGTCTTCTGCAATTTCTTTATGGGCAGCAAAGATTTCAGATTCTTCTGCCAAAACACCCAATTCTGCAACCGCTTCTTCCACAACTGCTGCAAATTTTTCTTGTTCTACAGAGATTGCAGATTCTGCAATTTTTTCTTTGCTGATGGTCCATTTTTGTGGTTCAACAATAAATGCTTGACCCATTGCAATGCCTTTAGATGCTCTATTGGCAACTTGTATTTTTTTCATAATGTATCCACCCTCATATCATCTATATTATTCGTCCAAATCAGCAATGAATGTTGCAATTTCTTCCAATGCAGCAACTTCATCAGCACCGTCTGCTGTTACAACCAATTGTGTACCTTCTTTTGCACCAATTGTCAAAATTTTGATGATACTTTTTGCATCTACTTCTTTTTCACCGTTGATGATTGTGATTTTGCTTTCATATTTTTTTGCCATTGCAACCACTTGAGATGCTGGTCTAGCGTGAAGTCCTGCTTTGCTTTTCATCAATACTTCTCTTGTAATCATAGTCGTCTTCTCCTTTTTTCTTCATAAAATAGTTGTTGATGGTATCTTTACAGTAATGTTATCTCACTTGCTTTGTAAATTCATATAATTTGCTTCTACTTTTGCCAAAATTTCTTCTACAGTTACACCAGAAGCTTCTGCAAAAGCTGCTTTGACGCCTTTTTCTTGGATTTTACTTTGTAACTCTACACTTTGTGGATCATTAACATTATTATAACACAAAGCTGCGCCAATTCCAATGAGTAAATTGTCCACTGGCAAGCCAAATCCATAAGCTGTCATCATTGGATTCACCAATCTGTCTGTTGCACTGAGCTTTCTAAGTGGTTCTCTACCCACACGTGCCACATCGTCTTGTAAATATTTATTTTGGAATCTGGAAATGATTTTCACAATGTATTTTTTATGTGCTTCCCAGTCAAAACCATGTTTTTGTTCCAATCCTTTGCCACTTTCTGCCATTGCACTGGAAACGATTTTGTAAATTTCTTCATCTGCAATGCTTTGATCCACGGTTTCGTAACCTTTGAGATATCCCAAGTAAGAAGCAATTGCATGTCCTGTATTCAATGTGAACAATTTACGTTCGATGTATGCCATCAAGTTTTCTACCAAGTTCATGCCTGCAATTTCTGGCACTTCACCTTTGAAAGCAGATGCTTCCACATTCCATTCGTAGTAGTTTTCTACTACAACATCAATGAAGTTTTCACTTTTCACTGGAGGTACAATTCTATCTACAGAACAGTTAGGGAATCCAACATATGCATCGGTATATGCTTTTGTATCTGCATCCAACAAAGCGTAAACTGCATCTTGCAATTGACTACTGGCAAAGATTGCATTTTCACAAGCGATGATTTGCAAATTGCTTTTGATACCCGCTTCCATTCTTGCTGCAATACCTTTGACAATTGCAGGTGCAATTCTTGGCAAAATCACCAAACCAACTGCTGTTGTTACGATTTCCGCTTCTTTGATTGCTTCCACAACTGCATCTGTTGTAGAATCCACACCACTGATGTTTGTAATCACTTCTTGTTTGCATTCCACATCCATTACATGAATGGTATATTTTTTATCTTCATTGATTTTGTCAATGACTTCTTTGTTGACATCAGCAAATACCACATGGTATCCAGCTTGTTCCAACAAACCGCCAATAAATCCACGTCCAATATTACCTGCGCCAAATTGCACTGCTTTTTTCATGTTTTTACCCCTCTTCTTTGATTTTACACCACTCTATTGTCTTATCATTTGTAATATCAATGACGGGTGGACACATAGGTCCACCCCTACATATTGCGATACGTTTCAATCAATTATTGGAACATTTCGTATACTTCATCAATGGAGGTTGCTGCTTTCAAACGTTCCATCTTATCATCTTCTTCGATGACTTCACCAATTTTGCCAAGAAGTTCCAAATGTTCATCACCAACACCAGCAATACCAAACATAAGAGTTGCTTTTTCTTCACCAAAATCAATACCTTCTGGGAATTGCAACATAACGATACCAGTACGTTTCACTTCGCCTTTTGCAGCAGAAGTACCATGAGGAATTGCAACACCAAAGCCCAAATATGTGGTTGCAATGTGTTCACGATCTACCATTGCTTCAATATAAGATTCCCCTACATATCCAAGTTCATGCAACAATCTACCTGTTTGACGAATTGCATCATCTTTATCTACACTAGTAAGTCCCAATTGGATACCTGCTTTTTGCATGATATCGCTATTGTCTACTGCTTTTTTTTCTTCTTCTACCACTGGAGCAACTTCTTCTTTTACTTCTGTTTCTTTTACTTGCAAGCGTTCCAATTCTGCATACAATTGATCCAAGTTGCCATCTGCCAAGAAGTTTGCAATGGTTACAAGTCTTGCTTGTGGTGCACTTTTTTTAGCTCTATCTTGCAAGATTTCTTGACAAACTACGATATCTGCATCCGCTGGCACATTGTCTACAGATGTATTGATGACTGTGATACCCAAGCCAAGAGGTGCAATTCTGTTTCTGAATTTGGTAGCACCCATAGCACTAGAACCCATACCTGCGTCACAAGAGAAAACGATTTTGTTGACTTTATCGAAAGGTTTTGCTTCCAAACCTTTGGATTCTGCTTTCATATCTTTCATTTTTGCTGTTGCTGCATCAATATCTTTGCCACCAGACAATTTTACGATTGGAGATGCAATCAAGAAGGAGATTACCGCTGCAATCAAAACACCACCAAGTACAATCAATGTTTCGCCTTTTGGTGCCACTGCAAGATATGCAATGATGGAACCTGGTGAAGATGGTGCAACCAATCCAGCGTTGAAAATCGTATAATAGAAAATAGTTACGATAGAAGATACAATTGGTGCAATGATGATGATTGGATTCATCAACACATATGGGAAGTAAATTTCATGAATCCCACCGAACAAGTGAATGATTGCAGCACCAGGAGCAGAGCTTTTTGTCACTTTATCTTTGGAGAACATCCAGTATGCAATCAAAATACCAAGACCAGGGCCTGGGTTACTTTCCAACATGTACATAATGGATTTTCCTGTTTCTGCTGTTTGTTCGATACCAATTGGTGTGAAGATACCGTGGTTGATTGCATTGTTGAGGAACAACACTTTCGCTGGTTCAATGAAGATTGCTACAAATGGAAGCAAGTTTTTTTCTACCAAAACTTGAACGCCACCAGACAAAACAACCAATACTGCTGACATAACTGGTCCAATCATAAAGTATCCGATGATTGCAAGAATCATACCCAAGATACCAATGGAGAAATTGTTGATGAGCATTTCGAAACCAGCTGGAATTTTACCATCCACTGCTTCGTCAAATTTTTTGATGACCAAACCACCAACAGGCCCCATTACCATACCACCGATGAGCATAGCTTGTTCTGCACCACAGACAACACCCATTGTTGCAATTGCACCCATGATGGCACCTCTATCGCCACCAACCATTTTACCACCTTGATACGCAATCAAAATAGGAAGTAAATAATACAAAATTGGATCTACCATTGTTGCCAAACCTGCATTTGGGAACCAACCTGCTTCAATGAACAATGCTGTAATCAAACCCCATGCAATGAGTGCACCGATATTCGGCATAATCATACCACTTAAAAACTTACCAAACTTTTGAACTCCATTTTTCATACTACCACTCCATTCTCCTTTTTAGTTGACGTTTGTAAAATTTCCCTAGTTCCACTTCCAGTTTTGCAATGATGTCTTTTTCTTCTTGATCCTTTAAAATATAATATAATTCAGGGCTTTCCATCAGCAAAGTGCTGATATGTCCCATGATTTCGATACAACTTTTGTTCTCTGTTTTTGGCACCAGCATCACCACCGCTCCACAAATTTCATGACCATCTGCGTACAAGGAATGCATCATTCTAATGTACCCAAACTTTGGTGAAACAACACCTTCTGTTGCACAATGTAGCAAAACGATGTTGTATTCTGCTATATATGTAGCGGAAATACGTTCTCTTGCCAACAAATCTGCTTTGATGGTTTCTTCTGCTTCCACACTTTCTGCAAAAATATAAGCTGCTTTTGCCACAAGCTCTTGTTTGTAGCTGATGGAATGTACTGGATACAAAACCACGGTTTCCAATAGATGTAAAATATCTTCACCAATTTGGGTGATTTCTCCAATGGTTGCTCTTGGCAATGGTTTTTCTTCAATTTCCTTTGGTACTGTTTTGTTTTTGACTTGAATTTCTGATAATTTGTTTTTCAACAACAATTTATCTTGTTCCAATAACATTGGGCTTACACAAATATATGGAAAATCAATGTCCAATTGGACTGTGGATACAATCAAGTCAATTCCCTTTTGATGCAACTCCTCCACAACAATTTGTCTTGCAGAAAGAATTTCATCCACTTGTAATTGTGGAAATGTTTTGCCAAGATTCACATCCAACATTCTGGAAGTACCAATTCCTGTAGGACAAACAAGTGCCACAGAAACTGCTGTTGTTTTGGCTTTGGCTCTTCCTACTGCTGCACAAAAATGCATGGTTAGAAGTCCAACTTCTGTTTCTGGTATTTGTTCCACACCTGTTGCAATCAACAACAAACTACAAGCCTTTTCTGTTGCTTCATAGACATCTGGGTAATTTTGTTGCATTTCCTTGGAATAGGCATTTCGAATGTAAATTCCCAGTGACAATCTACGCAAAATGGGTTCGATGCACTGTGTCAAATCTGTCATCAACAATTCATCTTGGTATAGGGATACTTGTAATTCCTTTTCCACAACACCAACCATACCAATTGCCAAACGTTTGATGTGTACTTTATCCCAATGAATTGCAATGTCTTCATCTTGCATCCAAACTTCTGCACCAACCAAATGCATGGTGATGAAACCCAACTCACCTTCTGGCACTTGTAATGAAAATGCTTTTTCCAAACGATTGCCAATTTCTTCTGCAATGGCATATTCTGTTACTTGTTGCAACTCTGCCAATTCCTCTGCATTCATATTGATATTTTCTTTTTTCTGAATGCGATGTACTGCCAAGGAAAGATGCACCATCATTGCCATATATCCCGAATCGGAATATTTGATATGGAATTTTTGTTCCACTGCTGACAAAATTTCTTTGACTGCTTTGATGGTTTCTTTGCCAACATATTGACTCAAACGGTTGTTTGCAAATGCGTCTGCGCCATGTGTTTCTGTTTTCTCATCTGTATGTGCTCGTAAAAGAGAAAGGATTTCCTCTTCATTCATAAACTCATACACTGCATTGGCAACTGCTTGTCTGATGTGTTCTTCTGCTCCTTGTAGGAAAATTCCAACACCAGGTTTTCGCACCAACACAATTTGGTATTGCAACAACCATTGTTCTACAAAATCCAAATCGCTACTCAGTGTACCTTCAGATATTTTGTATTTGGAAGTGAAGTACAAAAATTTCAATGGTTCTTTGGAGGATAACAATTCCCCAATAATCAATTTGCGACGTTCATCTTTATGATAACTCTTTTCTACTTCTTCCAAATTCAATAGTTGTAACATCCATTGTCTATTTTCCAGACTTTCATCCAAGAGCAAGCCAACACCTGGCTTTCTAATGAAAGAAAACCCTTGTGCTGTTACCCACTTTTCAATTTGTGGCAGCTCTCGTAAAACGGTTCTGGTGCTCAATTTGAACTTTTCAGATATAGCAGAAACGGTTACAGGATTTGCACCGTCAAACTGAGTTAGCAACAGTAAGATTTCTTTTTGTCTTGCTGTTAACTGTGTTGTTTCAGCATTGTTCTTTTTCATTTGTGACATAATTGGCACCAGCCTTTCTTTATCTCTAGTATAGTATATTCTTGGTTTTTCAACAATAAAATGATATTTTACCTTTGCCTACAACACTTAGTGACACATTTCGAATCATTTCGTTCTTCTGTCTTGTCACTAAGTGTCACCTATAAATATCTAACAAAATACACGTTTAATTTTTATGCACTTTTTACATTGATATTTATGGCAAATATACAACTTAATACATTTAATCTAATTTCTACGAATATATTTTGTTATATTAAGTATACCTTTTTCCTGTGATATTTTCAACCCATTTATGTCACTATCTGCCATTAGATGGTGACATAATTTCAGAAAGTCCCATTTTACAGGGTTTTTACCAAGATTTTGTATACACTACTACTGCACTATGTTTTTTTCGGCATAATCATAACAAAAAAAAATCGACTACAGCTTGTCAGACGTACATCCCACAAACTGCAACCGATTCCTTATTTGATATGTTATATTTCTATATTATTGCTCTTCTGTCGCTTGCATTGCTGCCAAAGTTTTACCAAGCAAATCATCCAATTCCCAACCCAATTGTTCTGCACCCTGACGAATGACATCTCTATCACAACCTGCTGCAAAACGTTTGTCTTTGAATTTTTTCTTCAATGATTTCAATTCCATATCAGAAACACTTTTGGATGGACGCATCAATGCCGCTGCACCAATGAGACCTGTCAATTCATCTGTAGCAAACAAGATTTTTTCCATTTCGTGTTCTGGTTTGATATCACTACAAATACCATATCCATGACTTGCAACTGCACGAATCATTTTTTCATCCAAATCTGCTGCTTTCATCAATTCTTGGCATTTGATACAATGCTCATCTGGATACATTTCAAAATCCAAGTCATGCAACAAACCTACATTGCTCCAAAATTCCAATTCATCACCATAACCCAGTTCCTTTGCAAAATATCCCATTACCTTTTCCACGGTTTCACTGTGTTGCAAATGGAAAGCTTCTTTGTTGTATTCTGTCAAAAGTTCCCATGCTTCTGCTCTTGTAATTGTTCTTGCCATATCATGTCCCTCTTTCCTATCATCCTATTTGCATTGCTACAAGTTCATTATAGATAAAAATATCTTCTATCGCAATACAAATTCGAAATTTCTCTTGAACTTAGGTAAAAAAACAAGTACAATGTTTCTATTGAAAAAGACTGATGTGAAATAAAGTGAGGTAAATTTATGGATGTAACAAGTTTTGGTATTGACCACGACCTTCTACAAAGAGGGATTTATGTTTCCAGAAAAGATGAAGTTGGCACTGGTGTTTTGACCACATTTGATGTGCGTATGAAAGAACCAAACCGTGAAATGGTGATGGACACTTCTGTTATGCACACCATCGAGCATTTGATGGCAACCTTCTTCCGCAATCACCCAACATGGGCAGAACAAACCATCTACATTGGACCTATGGGCTGTAGAACAGGTATGTATGTCATCTTCAAAGGGGATTTGGCTCCTGCTGATGTCTGGGAAATTACAAAAGAATCCTTTGCTTATATGGCAAGCTTTACAGGTGAAATTCCTGCTGCAAAAGCTGTGATGTGTGGCAATTATTTGGATCACAATTTGGAAATTACAAAAATTGAATGTAAAAAATTCTTGGATGAAGTTATGAGCCAAATGACAGAAGCAAACACTGTTTATCCTGTGCAACAAGGTTGATTACAAACAATATGAAACAATGGTCTACTTGAAAACAATTCGAGTAGGCTATTTTTTTGCTCCCGATCTAAGATACTGTATCCTAACGTTGATTTTGTAGGGAATGGTCTTGACCATTTCGCCTGCTAGCAACAAACTTCCCTACAGTGTAATTTTAAAATTTATGCTAATTGTTTCAACTGAAATTCGGATTTTTCTTGACAAATGCATCTTATTACAGTATATTAGTAATTACTAATATACTAATTGAAAGGATGATCACAATGAAAAGCAAACGAATTGCAACAATTGATACCCTATGTGTGGCATGTGGCACCTGTATGAAAGAATGTCCTTTTGGCGCAATCTCCATACCAACTGGCATCAAAGCACTGGTCAATTTGGAAATCTGTGTTGGATGTGGAAAGTGTAGCAAAGTCTGTCCTGCATCTGTCATTACAATTGTAGAACGTGAGGTGGCATATGAAAACTAAAAAATGGTATGATTACCTTTGGGTTGTGGAAATTACATATTTTGTTTTGGGATTTTTCAACATTTTGTTTGCATGGATTGGTATGATTTTCTTCGTGACACCACTTGCCATTTCTGCCATCAAAGGTGATAAATTGTATTGCAATCGCTATTGTGGTAGAGGTCAGTTGTTTGCAAAGTTGGGTTCCAAATTTTCCAGAAATAGACCAATGCCACCCTTCTTTAGAACACCCTATTTCCGTTATGGTTTTTTGGCATTTTTCATGGCAATGTTTTTCAATATGATATTTGCCACCTACTTGGTATTTGCAGGCGTTTCTAGCCTATCTGAGACACTTACACTACTATGGACATTCAAAGTACCATGGGCATTTGCCAACACTTCTGGCGTCACCACATGGATTGCACAATATGCTTTCGGATTCTATAGCGTTATGATGACCTCTACCATTTTGGGCATTGTCACCATGGTATTGTTCAAACCACGTGGATTCTGCGTCTACTGTCCAATGGGCACCATGACACAAGGTATCTGTAAATTGAAGCACAAAGGAGAATCTTAATATGAGTATGGAACATATGGATATGGAACAAATGCAAGAAAAATCAAAGGAAATTGCTGAATTGCTGAAAATTTTGGCAAATGAAAACCGTTTGCTGATTTTATGTGAATTGGCACAGGAACCTAGAAGTGTCAGCTATTTGTTGGAACGTTTGCAAATCACGCAATCTGGTATTTCCCAACATCTTGCAATCTTAAAAGCACATGGCATTTTGGAATATGATAAAAAAGCACAAACCGTCATTTATAAAGTCAAGGATCAACGAATTTTGCAACTGTTGGAAACCATCAAATCCACCTATTGTAACTGAATTTGCATATATAAAAAGCTACGTAGACCCCAATTATTCTGGTATACGTAGCTTTTGTTTTACAATTTCATACATCCACTTCTGATAATTCGATTCTTCTGACACCTTCTGCAATTGCTTCCAATTCTTCCAATGGCATATTCCCTATAGTGTTCTTGAGATACAATGTGTAGTCACCATCAAACCAAAACACTATTTTTTGACCATCTTCCTCTGTCAAATACAACTTGTTTTTTTCTGGATTTTCCAAGTTTTTCACATACCTATGTTGTTTGTCATATGTATTGCTTTTGGATTGACAAAACCATAGCTCAACATCCTTCTCCAATGGTTCTTCGTCCCATACTGTAAAACAACTCTCCATTACATATGTATATTCTGGAACAAAAGCAGTTCCATCTAAAGTTTCTGTTCCCTTAATCCCCAATTCAAGGTTCTCTGGCACATAGGTGATGATATAAGCTTCTGTCCATTTTTCAGACATATATTCCACTAGAAAACCTTCCATTTCTTCTGGTTCGTATACTTCAATGGTACGTGTTTCCCACTCTTTGGCAACCCTTTCATCAAAAGCATCCATCCTTGGACCTAAAACCAATTGGATTCCTCCGTAAACAAGCAAAGCAACAAATCCCACAAGAATTCTAATTTTTCCAAATGTACTCCATTCTTTCCAAAATTTTGAAAAACTCACACATACACCTCCTCACATCTACATCACTTTTTATACCAAGTATACTCCTATGACTTCATATTTACAAGTAAAACACATACTTCCTGCATAAAAAATACACCCCGTCAGATGTATTCCAACGAGGTGTATGTAACATTTATTTCATATGAATGGATTTTAAAATCTTATACCAAACCTTGTGCCATCATAGCAGCAGCAACTTTTTTGAAACCAGCGATGTTACCACCAGCAACCAAGTCGTAGCCCAAGCCATATTCTTCAGCAGCTTCAACAGATACTTTATGAATATTTTTCATGATACCTTTCAATTTTTCATCTACTTCTTCAGCAGACCAGCTATATCTCATGGAGTTTTGAGCCATTTCCAATGCAGAAACTGCAACACCACCAGCATTAACAGCTTTGGAAGGTGCAACTACAAGACCTTTGCTTTGGATGAACATCAAAGCGTCGTTTGTTGTAGGCATGTTGGATACTTCGATGTAGTATTTTGTGCCATTAGCAATGATTTTTTCTGCTTCTTCCATGTTTACTTCGTTTTGTGTTGCACAAGGCATAACGATGTCAGCTTTCACTTCCCAAGGTTTTTTGCCAGCGATGTATTTGCAACCAAATTTATCAGCATAATCAGCAACTCTATCACGTCCAGAGTTTCTCATTTCTACCAAGTATTCAATTTTTTCTGGTGTGTTGATACCATCTGGATCATAAACATAACCATCAGGACCAGAGATTGTGATAACTTTACCACCAAGTTCTGTGATTTTACGGCAAACACCCCAACATACGTTACCAAAGCCAGAGATTGCAAATGTTTTGCCTTCGATTGTATCACCCAAATGTTTCAAAACTTCGTCTACATAGTAAACAGCACCAAAACCAGTTGCTTCTGGACGAATCAAGGAACCACCAAATTCGAAGTTTTTACCTGTCAAAACGCCATTTTCCCAAACGCCTTTGATTCTTTTGTATTGTCCGTAAAGGTAACCAATTTCTCTACCACCAACACCGATGTCACCAGCAGGAACGTCAACGTCAGGACCAATGTGTCTATACAGTTCTGTCATGAAAGCTTGGCAGAATCTCATGATTTCCATATCGCTCTTACCTCTTGGATCGAAGTCAGAACCACCTTTACCGCCACCAATTGGCAAACCAGTCAAGCTGTTTTTGAACATTTGTTCAAAGCCCAAGAATTTCATGATACCTGTGTATACAGATGGATGGAAACGCAAGCCACCTTTGTAAGGTCCAATTGCGCTAGAGAATTGTACTCTGAAACCACGGTTGATGCAAACTTCGCCAGCATCGTTTACCCATGTAACTCTGAAAGTAATGAATCTTTCTGGTTCAACGAGTCTTTCCAAAAGACCAGTTTTTTCATATTCAGGGTGTGCATCTACCACTTGTTCAATAGAGTGGAAAACTTCTTCTACTGTTTGAATGAATTCTGGTTCATGTGCGTCACGTCTTTTAACTTGTTCCATTACTTTTTCCATGTAAGCGTTCATACCAAATTGCCCTCCTAAAAGATTAAAATAATCATCAGTTTGTTTGTGTCGAAACGTTCTCACTTTTATGAGCGGTTCGTTTCTTTGCTTACTTGCATTATATCACACAATGCTGATTTGTATATGGTTTTGACACAAGATTTTCCTTCATTTTTTCACAAATATTTTCTGCAAAAATTATGCAAAAAAACTACAAATCGTTTTTTTAGCGTTTTTCTCTAAAATTGCGATATTTATGTATATGAAATTCCCTTAAAATTCAACTTCTTTTGTGCACTTTTTATGTTTTACAAAAAATACAATTTCTTACATTGTATATAGATTAACAGTCTTGCTCGCCAAATTAACGTGTTTGACAATGAAATGTCTAGCAAAATATCACTTTTTCAACAAAAACCCACAGAGCCATTGTCTACGGTTGATTGCTCATTCTTCTATTTTACAAATAAGCACACTTGCTACTATTTCTGTTTTCATTTGCGTCTGCTTTTCTTTCCAAATAAAGTCAGTTTTTTCTTTGGCTTTTCTTCAATGGCACCATCCACCATGTACTCAATGAAACGTCCTGTTCCAATTGCAACACAGCTCACAACATCTTCTGCAACCATTGCATGTACACCTGTTTTGCTTTGAATCAGCTTATCCAAACCATACAGCAAACTACCGCCACCTGTCATAACAATACCACGTTCAAAAATATCAGCTGCCAATTCTGGTGGTGTACGTTCCAAAACCCCATGGACTGCATCGCTGATCATGGTTGTTGCTTCTTGCAATGCTTCCAACATTTCATCTGATGTAACGGTAAAGTTCTTAGGCAATCCTGTAATCAAGTTACGACCACGCACGTCAAGACTTACTGGTATAGTACGTGCAAAAGCAGTTCCAATTTTGATTTTCAATTCTTCCGCAGTACGTTCACCAATCAAAACATTGTGTTTTTTACGCATATAACGAATAATGGCTTCGTCGAAATTATCACCTGCCACCTTCAAAGAATGACTGACAACAGCACCACCCAAAGAAATGACAGCAATGTCTGTTGTGCCACCACCAATATCCACAACCATACTACCACAAGCACGCCCAATGTCGATACCAGATCCAATTGCTGCTGCAATGGGTTCTTCAATGATATGCACACGTCTAGCACCTGCTTGTCTTGTGGCATCTTCTACAGCTCTTTTTTCTACCTCTGTGACACTACTAGGCACACAAACCGCAATGGTTGGCTTCACAAAAGAATGTTTGCCCAATGCTTTTTCTATGAAATATTGCAACATTTTCTCTGTAATTTCAAAATTGGAAATAACACCTTCACGCAAAGGACGAATTGCAACAATGTTTCCTGGTGTTCTACCCAACATACGTCTAGCTTCTTCACCAACCGCCAAAATGGTATTGCTATCCTTATCCACAGCTACAACAGAAGGCTCTCGTATTACAATCCCCTGTCCTTTGATATACACCAAAACAGAAGCTGTACCCAAGTCAATTCCAATATTTTCACCAAATCCCATGAAGTTGAACATATAGACTCTCCTTTGCTTTCCCCTTTTTCTTTAGTATAAAGGATTCTTCTGTATCTGAAAAGATTTTTTTCTAAATTTTGACAAAAAATATGAAACATTGGGGATTATTTATATAATGTGTAGTGAAGCAGGTAGTTGAGTGGAAAAATTTTAGGGTTTAATTTATTCAAATATTAGAGCCCTTTAGACCTTACTTTTCAACAGTGAAAAGTAACAAAAGCTGCCACTACTTCCGAAGCGTGGAGCACGGTTCAAGATGGGTCTATCCCGACCCCTCTTGAAAATCACCCCTGAAAGTAAGATGTGTAGTAGCATAAATCGTACTATTAGACCGTGAGTGACAAGCCCCTCACCTCTTGATTACTGGTTTCAAAGTGTTATTTCAGGGGTTTTGTAGGGGATGGCGTCCTCGACATCCCGTTGTGAATCACCACAAATAGAAATGAGATGCACTTGTAGGGCAAGGACTCACCACCAAAGAAGTGGCGGTCACACGTAGTGTGATTTTGCTTGCAAAATGATGACCTCTACTCTTACCGTCATCAACAGCCACTACACAAAATAAGCATACTATGTAGCAAAAAGACGTTCCACAGGAACGCCCCTACAAAATGCATACTACATATTCATTTCTTCTGCCAAAATCTCCACTGCCTTCTGCAACTGCGTATCTTCTATCACATAACCTTCTTCTGTTTCCACTGCTTCTGGAAGTTCCACCACATAATCCGGTGTAATTCCCGTTCCATGGATGGAAGTGCCATTTGGTGTGTAATACTTTTGGATGGTGATATTCATACCAGAGCCATCAGGCAAATAAAACAGTTGTTGCACCAATCCTTTTCCAAATGTTTGTGTTCCAATGACAGCACCACGCTCTGTATCTTTCACTGCACCAGCAAAAATTTCTGAAGAGCTGGCACTATTTTCATTGACCAATAACACAAACGGAATATCCAAGTATTCATGATCGCAAATGCGTTCTTCCTGTTTGCCATTGACATCTTCCGTATAGACCATAAGTCCTTCTGCCAACAACTCGTCACCAATTTGGTGCACAGAATTGACCAACCCCCCCAGATTGTTACGCAAATCCAAAATCAAACCTTCCATATTTTGTGATTCCAAATCCTCCAAGGCTTCCATAAACTGTCCATATGTATTGTCCTTGAAACTTGTAATCAAGATATATCCCATACCATCTTCCATCATAGAGTGGTAGACGCTTTGTGTGACCACAGCTTGACGTACCACATCAAAAGTCAAATATTCCTCTGTAGAAGGACGATACACCTCAATGACCACAACATCACCTTCTTTGCCTTCAATATGAGAAGTCAAGTCGTCAAAAGGAATGTCATCCACAAGCAAACCATCCACTTTTTCTAAGATATCCCCAGCCAAAATACCAGCACTTTCTGCTGCATTGCCTTCCACCAAGCTGACGATTTCCACATCACCATCTTCACGCAAGGAAATGGTAACGCCAATGCCAACAAAGTATCCATTGCTGTTATTCAAATGAGCATGCACATCGTCTGCTGTCAAATAATAGGTATATTTATCTTCCACACTGGCAGCCAAACCAGCATACATATACTCATTCATCATATCTTCATCGACACCTTCTACATAGTAGGTATCCAAATATTCTTTCATCAAGTTGACCTTTGCTGCTGAAGTGATTCCCACCTCAAAGGGCATAATATACCAAAGGGCTGATTGTATGGTTGCAGATTGCCACACAAAACATACCATACCACAAATGATGGCACCTGTACCAAAACCCTTCCAAAATCCTTTGCCAAGCTTTCTTCTTCCTTTGATTCTATCAAAAATGTTCAAGCAATCGCCTCTTTTTCTTTGTTCTTCTTATCTTATGTGTTTATATGTCAATTCATACTTGGAAGATACAATTCCAAGTCCATAAAAAAATCCTTCAACTCCAGTAACCGCAAAATACCGTTCTTTCATTGAAGGATGATTCATAATTTTCCAAACTTTAAACACGCAAATGTTTTCTAATGGATGTTGTACTACCAATGATACCCAAAACAATACCAAAAGCAAGTGCCATCGGTGCCAAAGTCACAAAAATATCACCTGACAAACGGAATTGCACCATTTCAATCACTGGAATCGCTGCATATAGATTTTGGATAGCTGCACTATACAAAGGAACCGACAATGCCAATGGCACAGCTGCTCCAACCAATCCAATAATCATACCTTCCACAATAAAAGGCCAACGTATAAAGGTATCTGTTGCGCCAACATATTTCATAATATTGATTTCCACACGTCTATTGGCAACAGAAATACGAATTGTGTTTGTGATGATGGTGACAGAAATAATGGACAACAATGCCATAACCACAATACCCACATTACGCAATACATCACTGAGTTTTGTGATGAGCTCTGTTTCTGCTTGACCATGACGCACTGTTCCAATACCATCAATTTTGCTCACTTCAGTCAAAACCAAAGTTTGATAATCCATATCGCTCAAACTCAATTGGAAAGAATGTGACAACGGATTATTGTCATTATCCAAACCTGTGAAAATATCTTCATCAGCACCCCAATCTGCTTTCAAAGCATCCAAAGCTTGTGCTGGCGAAATGTATTCCACAAAAGTCACATAATCCAATGCTTCCAATTCGCCACGGATTCTTGAAATTTCTGCACTATCTGGCTCTCCATCGATAAACACAGAAATCCCAATGGAGTCCTCCATTTGTTGCAAAACATGTTCCAAATTGCTGGTTACAATGTATGAAAAAGACAAAATGGTGATACACGCCATAACCGCCATAATGGAAGCCATGGTCATCAAAAGGTTCTTTTTCAAACCAGTGACGCCTTCTTCTAAAAAATAACGTATTGTTCTTGGCTTCATCCTACATACCCGCCTTCTCTATCTCTTACAATATGCCCATCATCAATGGTGATGACACGTTTTTGCATAATATCTACAATATCTCTAGCATGGGTTGCCATAACGATTGTGGTACCTCTTTTGTTGATTTCCACAAGCAATTCCATGATTTCCCAAGTGGTTTCTGGATCCAAATTTCCTGTTGGTTCATCACAAATCAAAATTGGTGGATTGTTCACAATGGCACGTGCCAAAGCAGTTCTTTGTTGCTCACCACCAGACAATTGGTTTGGTTTGCTTCTGCCTTTTTTCTCAAGACCCACCAAAGCCAAAACTGCTGGCACATTTCTTCTGATGACACGACGTGGTGCTTCCACAACCAACATTGCAAATGCCACATTTTCTGCCACTGTTTTATTAGGCAACAAACGGAAATCTTGGAATACAACACCTAATTTTCTACGCAAATATGGAATTTGTTTTCTTGGCAATTCATTTGTTACAATACGATTGATGATAATTTCGCCTTCTGTTGGGTCCAATTCCTTCAACAATAGTTTCATCAAAGTCGATTTACCAGAACCACTGGAGCCAACGATAAACACAAATTCACCTTTGCGAATATGTAAATTGATGTTTTCTACACCTTTGGAACCATCTGGATATATTTTTGTCACGTTATTGAGTTGTATCATTAACGATTCGCTCCTTCTTTTTCATATTTGACTTCTCATTTTGAGACGTCACAACCGAGAAATTCGACAAAATGCCCACTTCTCCATTATACCATAAAAGCAGAGAAAGCGTGGTGGTATATAAGGATATGTGTTGCTTTCATAAAACATATTCTTATATACCGCCATCATTTGCGTAACAAATATACCCAAGTACTCGTAAAATACTGGATATTCTCTGTTTTTCGTCAATATATTATATCATAAATCTACTTTGCATACAAGTTAAAAGACTATTTGAATCATATTTCTCAATATTTTTACAAAAAGGAGCTCAGTCATATGACCAAACCCCTTCTGAAACGCAATATTTATTTTGCCAATTGCTCTGCTTCACCAGCTCGCATAACGCTACCACTTTCTCTATGGATTCCATAATATTTTCCAGTCAAGCCAAGCAAAATAATCCCAAGAACTATCATTCCGATACTTGCATATATACCAACGCCTTGTACCATAGCAATAGGCAATAGAGTGATAACAGCCAATTCCATAAAGGATAGCAACGTCCAAGCCATACCAGAATCCTCCAAAACATTTGTATCAAAGGTTGGATCTATGATACGCAACAAAGTGATACCAGTTGCCATAACCCCTGTTGACCACCCAAAGATAAAAATACCACGTTCAAACCAAAAATTATGGAAGAATGTTTTGGAGATGACAAATACAAAACACATATTCATAGCAAATCCAATGACACACATCAACAAAATTGGTACAAGCACCTGTAAAACAACACCAATATTCAAAGTGGCAATGGCAAAAGCAACCAAAAAATCTGTAACACAACTGCCGATGCGTACAATGATTCGTCTATCTACATATCCATCTAATTTTACCAATTCTAATATTTTCTGCAATACAATGCTAAAAATCAAAGCCAATCCAAAAACAGGTAGGGATATGGGTACCTCATAGGCAGTCACCAATGCTTCAACACCATATGCACAACCTACAGAAACCAATATCAACACAAAATGCCAAGTCAATGGGTCCAAGGACATGGAACTCATGGTATTGTCACCCATAGATTCACGTTCAAATTCTGGAACCAAACCATCTTTGTCTGATGATTTTGCAGAAGCATGGATATCTGTAATGGTACGTGTATAACCTTTTCTTATGGCAATGTTGATCAAAGTCACACCAATCAAAGCACCCCCAATCAAACCAATGGATGCAAATGTTTGACCTACAGTTATGGCATCTGCCCAACCCCCAGCAGTTTCAAAATAACCTCCAATTGCAGCTGCTGTACCATGACCGCCAGCAAATCCTGATGACATCATCAAGCCAAAATAAGAGGATACTTCTGGAAATAATTTGGGTATCAAAGTCACACTGAGAAGTGCCGCAATGCCAAACATCAACAAATAACAAGCTCCATTGATGGCTACAGAATCTCCGACTTTGTTGAGTACCTTACGAAATGCAACCGATTCTTTTCTCCCTAAGAAAAATGTAGCAAATAGAATTGGAAATAAATACCCTGCATATCCAGATGCAGACGAACTCAAAGGTACCACATTCAGCATTTGTGAACCCAAAATAAGACCCAAAAATCCAGCTATCAACGATGATGGTATGAAATAGTTTTGCAATACTTTGAGTTTCAATCGCAACCCTTTACCCACCAAAATCAAAGCAGAAATCAAACAAATGTCAATCATCAAAACTTGTGCAGAAAACTCCATATGCATTCCTCCAGCAATTCTCTAACTATTTCGATATACGAAGCAACGGAGTTCCATTATTTTGGATATCGAAACAGCAACAACGGATACCATCTCTCATAAGCTATCTAACCTGAATACTCGCCTATTTGAACAGTATACAGATTTTTACACATATTTACAAATCCACCACTTGGAAATTCCATAGGTTTCTATTGGTTTCGTTTAATTTTTCTGTCCTTTTGCGGCAAACAATTGTTTCCACATTGTGTAACTTGTATTTATCTTTTAATTTTTCACAGGAAATATCAGCCAAAAATGTTGTATTTATGGAAATTACGATTTTTCATAAAAAATGCATCAATATGCACTTCTATCCTGTTTTTGGTGATTTTTACCATATTGAAATCAATAAAAAAACTCCCTCAGAAAACTGAAGGAGTCTTAATCTTAAAAATTAGTTACTTGCTTTTGCTTCTTTGTATTTTCTAACAGCTTCTGCCAATTTAGGAAGGATAACTTTCAAGTCACCAACGATACCCAAGTCAGATACTTCGAAAATAGGAGCGGATTCGTTTTTGTTGATGGAGATAACAACTTCGGAGTTTTCCATACCAGCAACGTGTTGGATAGCACCGGAGATACCACAAGCCATGTACAACAAAGGACGAACTGTTTTACCTGTTTGACCAACTTGACGATCTTTTTCGATCCATTGTGCGTCAACACAAGCTCTGGAAGAACCAACTTCAGCGCCCAAAGCATCTGCCATATCTCTGATATAGCTGAAGCCTTCTGCATTACCAACACCACGACCACCAGAAACAATCATTGTAGCTTCTGTCAAGTCAACGGATTTTTTGTCAGCTTTAACAACATCCAAGATTTCGATGTTCATGTCAGCAGCTGTAAATTCGATAGGGAATTTAATCAATTCGCCTGTTTTTGTTGTGTCTTTTTCGATTCTTTTCATAACGCCTGGACGAACAGTAGCCATTTGAGGTTTTGTTCTTGGGCACATCAAAGTAGCCATGATGTTACCACCGAAAGCAGGACGAGTCATAAGCAATGCTCTTGTAGGATCTGTACAACCCATGGAAGCTTCTTTAGCGAATTCAGCTTCTGTTTTAGCCATTCTAAGACCTGTTGTATCAGCAACCAAACCAGTTTTTACACGGCTAGCTACACGAGGAGCAACGTCACGACCGATAGAAGATGCACCGAAGAGCATGATTTCTGGATCGTATTCGTTAACGATAGCTGTGATAGCTTTTGTGTAAGGTTCTGTAGCGTAGTTTTCCAACATTGCGTCATCCACAAGGATAACTTTGTCTGCACCATAGTGGAACAATTTGTCTACTTGGCTTTCCATGTTGTGGCCCAAAAGGACAGCAACTACGTCGTCTTTCAAATCTTCTTTCAATCTTGTGGATTCACCAACAAGCTCCAAACCAACGTTTTGAACTTTACCGTTGACTTGTTCGATTACTACAAAAATTCCTTTACTCATTGTAGGGTTTCCTCCTTATATTTCAAATTTAGTATTATTCTTCTTTGTTAAATCCACAAATTAGATGATGAATTTGTCTTCCATTTTTTGGATGATAGCAGCAACAGCTTCTTCAACAGACAAATCTTTGAGGACTGTACCAGCGCCTTTCAATTCTTTTGTGAAGGATTGGTATACGTTAGTAGGGGAACCTTTCAAACCGATCATATCAAGTTCAAGGCCATCTTTGATGTCTTCGAAACCAATTGTTTTGATTTCTTTTTCGTAAGCTTCAACGATACCTCTTACGGACATATATCTTGGTTCTGCCAATTCAGCGATTGCTGTCAAGAGGCAAGGTGTTTGAATTTTAACTTTGTGGTAACCGGATTCAAATTGTCTTTTTACAACAACATATTCTTCTGTAGCTTCAAAAACTTCTTCTACATAAGATACTTGAGGAATGGACAATTTTTCAGCCAATTGAGGACCAACTTGAGCTGTGTCACCGTCGATAGCTTGACGACCTGTGATGATCATGTCATAGCCAATTGTTTTTACTGCGCCAGCCAAGATACCGGATGTTGCATATGTATCGGAACCACCAAATTCTCTAGCGGATACCAAATAAGCATCATCACAACCCATAGCCAATGCTTCTCTCAAAGCAACTTCTGCTTGTGGAGGACCCATGGATACAACTGTAACTGTGCCACCCAATTGTTCTTTCAATTGAAGAGCAGCTTCGATACCTGTTTTGTCATCGTAGTTGATGATAGAAGGCACGCCGTCACGAATCAATGTTCCTGTTTTAGGATCGATTTTAACTTCAACTGTGTCTGGTACTTGTTTAATACATACAATGATTTTCATTATATTAGTTCTCCTTCCAAAATTTTAGTATTTACCCGTTTATTAAGATTTAAAATCTATTTATCAAACTTTCATAGCGCCGGAGATAACCATCTTCATAGCTTCGGATGTACCTTCATAGATTTCTGTAATCTTAGCATCACGCATTGCACGTTCAACAGGGTATTCACGGCAATAACCGTAACCACCAAGCAATTGTACACAAACTCTTGTTACTTCGTTTGCTACTTCAGAACCGAACAATTTACACATAGCAGCTTCTTTGCTGTAAGCTTCGTGGTTGTCTTTTGCAACTGCAGCTCTCCAAACCATCAATCTAGCTGCGTCAACTTTTGTTTGGCATTCAGCAAGTTTGAATTGTGTGTTTTGGAATTTGTTAATTGTTTTACCGAATTGTTTTCTTTCTTTAACATATTTCAAAGCTTCGTCGATAGCGCCTTGAGCGATACCTACAGATTGAGCACCGATACCGATACGACCGCCATCCAAAGCAACCATAGCGATTTTGAAGCCCATGCCTTCTTTACCAATCAAGTTAGCAACAGGAACACTTACGTTTTCGTAGATAACTTCACAGTTGGAAGCAGCTCTAATACCCATACGTTCGATGTTAGCACTTACTGTAACGCCTTCAGAATGCAAGTCAACGATGAATGCGGACAAGCCTCTAAGACCTTTGGATTTGTCTGTCAATGCAAATACGATACATGTATCAGCAAAACCAGAGTTTGTTGTAAACACTTTGGAACCGTTGATGATGTAGTTGTCGCCATCCAAAACAGCTACTGTTTGACAACCACCAGCATCTGTACCAGCGCCAGGTTCTGTCAAACCATAACAACCAATAGCAGTACCATCGATCAATGGTCTCATATGAGTGTGTTTTTGTTCTTCGGAACCAAATTGGTCGATACAAGAACAGCAAAGAGATGTATGTACAGACATTGTGATACCTGTGGAAGCATCTACTTTAGAAACTTCTTCCATAGCCAATGTGTAAGTCAAAACGTCTGCGCCTTGACCGCCGTATTCTCTGGAGTAAGGAATACCGAACATACCTGCTTTTTGAAGTTTTGCAACAAGATCCAAGCTGTATTCTTCAGCTTCGTCCATGTCTTTTGCAATGGGTTTGATTTCTGTTTCAGCAAATTTTCTGAAAAGTTCTTGCTGAAGCAATTGGGGTTTTGTTAATTTGAAATCCATTTCATATTCCTCCTATTTTGAAAAAATTTTAAAGCCACTGACCCTTTTGTCAGCAACCTTTGTAAAACTACCTACTCCATCACGCACCTAAGATTAGGCTCCTACAGAAGCAAAAGTACAAACTCATGCATCCACATTGAATATACCATTTTTGTTTAAAATTTGTCAACCCATTTGTGATTAAATATTGCCTAAAAAAGCACCGTTTTTTATGGTAATACCGCCTGATTTTCTGTGAAGGTCATTCAAAAAATTGTTACAAAATAAACTCGATTTGTGTGCAACTTTTCGACAACTTTCCAATTACTTTCGTAGTTTCTGCGATGGTTTGGCAAATAATCCAAGGAAACCTAGTGAATCCCTAGATATTTCCCAAGTTATTTCGCCTTCAAAATACTTAGTATGCAAGGAATATCCCTAAAAAAACAAGAACTTCCTGAATATTGTCCTTACATCTAAGACTAACTTTACACCATTGTCTTTTATATGTCAATATATTTCGCATAGAAACAATTATTTTTATCCAATGTTAATTTATTTGCAAATACGCTATGCTTCGTTATTTTCACAAATCACATCACATCTTGTCTGACAATGCATCTGTTTTTTTATTAAAAAATCTTTTTTACACATTTTCTTGCACAAAAAAAGTGAGGCTGTCTCCAACCTCACTCAGCTTTTTCTTCTATTTACATAACACGTCTTGCTGTCACATATGTTTTTGCACTATATGGACTGCTGAGAGATGTAATGGTAACGGACATTGGTCCACCATCAGTTGCATGGATGTAATTGCCATCACCCATATACAAACCAACATGAGAAATACCTGAACTGCCACCAGAGTTAAAGAATACCAAATCCCCAGCTGCCAATTGACCATATGGCACTTCAACACCATTGTTCACCATGTCATAGGAAGAACGATTCAATGATACACCAAAGTTTTTATAAACAGAATAAACGAAACCAGAACAGTCTACACCAGAATTCAAATTGGTTCCACCCCAAACATAAGGTGTTCCAATGAATTGTTCTGCATATGCAACAACAGAATTACTATTGGAAGAAACCGCCATACTACCAGAACGTTCTCCTTCTCTGATATCAATATATTCTGCACTAACATAACCAATACGACCATCATCAGTAATGATACGTACCCATTCTTCACCGATACGATCGATATCAACCTCTGTTCCATAAGGTAAAACCTCTTGTACAATGGAAATGAGAGATGCTTCTTTTCTAAATTTCAAACCTGAACTGGATGTAATGACACCATATACGTTGTCCAATGCTTCGTTATAGTTATCAATCCATGCAACGTTACCAAGATTTTCGCCAGTCACGAAATCTTTACTAATATAACCAACTTCTCCATTATAATTGATTTGGAACCAGTCACGATTTTGTGCTGTAACTGTCAATTTTTCACCTGTACTCACTTTACCCAATGAAGTTGCTTCAGTGGTTGCAGCAGCTCTTACATTGACATTGCTTCCATTGACTTCACCATTTGCATCCAACAATTCAAAATAATCACTAAATACATATGCAGTTTGTCCATCGTAATCAATTTCGTACCAATCTCCATGTCTTTCTATAACATCATACTCTGTACCTTTGTCGATTTGCCCCAAAACTTCTGTATCCAAACCAGCGCCAGCACGTATATTAACACCAGTTGTTGTAGCTTGTCCAAACTCTGCTGCATAAGCAAAAGAACAAGAGAACAAACAAATGGTACCTGTAATCAAAATTTGTTTCAAAACAGTATATAATTTCACGAGAAATCCTCCGTATTGTCCTATTTGTTACATTTCTGTTACAATTAGTATACGAAAATTTAAAGAATTTGTCAACTTATAAATGATATTTTTTTGATATTTATGTAAAAAAAACATATTTAAACGAATTTTTACTCATAATATCTGCTATTTTTTGATTTCCACTACTATTTTGAAACAAATCATTCACTTTCCAGTTGATTTACATGCTCTATTAGTTCCATCTTGTCTTCTTTTGAAGTGGTTATTTCCATAAGTGCAGCAACTATGCTGATCCCAATGATATTGCATACAAAACGAATGGTTGTATAGCGTAGTCCTAAGTTTGCAGATTCAAATAAGAGCATTGGAATTTTCGTAGTGGACCAAACACCCAAGAATAGACATACATTTTGAAACTTTGCACCTTTTTTGATGAGCATTGCTGCGATAGGAAATGCTGCATATAAAGGTCCTGCTGCTACAGATCCCATAACGAAAGCAAGAACACTTCCTTTGACGCCAGAACCTTCACCCATAAATTTAACCAATGTACTGCGTTCTACCCAAACATCCAATAATCCCAAAATAATAAAAATTGGTGGCATAACAGATAGCATTTCAGAAAGATTCATTTTCATAATATTTAATGTTGATATCCCAAAAATTGGATATAACACACCAAAAATAATATTCAGTATCAAAAGAAGGAGAGGAATACGATAACGTTTCATATCAAAAAACCCCTCCAATCACTAGAGAAATACATACTGCAAAACAAAATGCAAATACATTACGTTTCATGGTGATTTTTTTACCAAAATATTTAGACTCCACAGGAAATGTTATAATCCCCACCATCATAAGGGTAGTCAAAAACATGGTGATTTGCATATAACCCGCCCCCATCTCCAATAAGGACGCTGCCAAAGGAAATGCAACAAATCCTGGTATCAGGGTAATAGAACCTAATATAGCTGCCAAAATCACACCTATTCCAGAAGAATCACTGCCTAGCCAACTGGAAATAACGCTTTCATCTACAAGTGTCAACATTACACCGATAATCATCAAAACCGTAATCAATTGAGGAAAAATACCCTCAAACGTTTTCCAAGCTTTGCGTAACGCCATCTTTGTTTTAGATTTATCCTTCAGCCACGATACCATCAAACCACAAATGGCAATTATATATATAATATAGGTAAACATATTATAATCCTTTCTATACTGAACTCATTTATAATAATATTTCTTTTAGTATATCATATTGGAAAAAAACTGTCTAAAATTTAAAAACTATTTTTGGTACTACCTCTAACCTTCTTGACAACAATAAAAAAACAGAAACCT
This sequence comes from Chakrabartyella piscis, assembly GCA_030067835.1. Taxonomy (GTDB): domain Bacteria; phylum Bacillota; class Clostridia; order Lachnospirales; family Anaerotignaceae; genus Chakrabartyella; species Chakrabartyella piscis. The sequence continues at coordinate 816,828 of CP092441.1, read as the reverse complement.
CGAATTGAAATTTCTGTTTAAAGATAGCGGAGAAGGGATTTGAACCCCTGACACCACGGGTATGAACCGTGTGCTCTAGCCAACTGAGCTACTCCGCCATATGCAATTGTATCATGAAATGGGAGTTACAGGGCTCGAACCTGTGACCCTCTGCTTGTAAGGCAGATGCTCTCCCAGCTGAGCTAAACTCCCACAAAACAGTTGCATATATCAATATTTAATTAAAAAACGACTCAGATGGGGCTCGAACCCACGACCTCCGGCGTGACAGGCCGGCGCTCTAACCAACTGAGCTACTGAGCCAAACGTTGGTACACTTGTTACAATAAATATAGTGGGTCTTCAGGGACTCGAACCCGGGACCGTCCGGTTATGAGCCGGATGCTCTAACCAACTGAGCTAAAGACCCAGAGAAGTTCATCACTAAACTACACTATTCGTAAAAAAATAAGCCGATGATCGGACTCGAACCGATAACCTGCTGATTACAAGTCAGCTGCTCTGCCAATTGAGCCACATCGGCTTAATAATAAATTCTGGCGACCATCTACTTTCCCAGGCAGCTGCCCACCAAGTATCATCGACCGCTCAGGTCTTAATCGTCGTGTTCGGAATGGGAACGGATGTGTCCCCTGAGCGCATCATCACCAGAAATCTAAATATGATCCGTGCGGGATTCGAACCCGCGTTACCGCCGTGAAAGGGCGGTGTCTTAACCCCTTGACCAACGGACCATATAAACTCCCCCTGTTGGGCTTGAACCAACGACCCTTCGGTTAACAGCCGAATGCTCTACCGCTGAGCTAAGGAGGATTATATCAGGTATATCTCTACACCTTCAAAACTGAACACAAGAATTATTGTACAATTAATTATCGATTTTGTCAACACTTTTGCTGACTTTTTGTCACTCTGTGACTCCAAATTGCTTTGGTCAAGCCCTCGACCTATTAGTACTAGTCAGCTGAATACGTTACCGCACTTACACCTCTAGCCTATCAACCTTGTTATCTGCAAGGGGTCTTACTTCCGAAGAATGGGAAATCTTATCTTGAGGGCGGCTTCACGCTTAGATGCCTTCAGCGTTTATCCGTTCCGTATATAGCTACCCGGCTGTGCAGTTGGTCTGCAACCGGTACACCAGAGATACGTCCATCCCGGTCCTCTCGTACTAAGGACAGCTCCTCTCAAATTTCCAGCGCCCACAACGGATAGGGACCGAACTGTCTCACGACGTTCTGAACCCAGCTCGCGTACCGCTTTAATGGGCGAACAGCCCAACCCTTGGGACCTACTTCAGCCCCAGGATGCGATGAGCCGACATCGAGGTGCCAAACCTCCCCGTCGATGTGAACTCTTGGGGGAGATAAGCCTGTTATCCCCAGGGTAGCTTTTATCCGTTGAGCGATGGCATTCCCACTTATTACCACCGGATCACTAAGTCCTACTTTCGTACCTGCTCCAGCCGTCGCTGTCGCAGTCAAGCCACCTTTTGCCTTTACACTCTTTGAATGGTTTCCAATCATTCTGAGGTGACCTTCGAGCGCCTCCGTTACCTTTTGGGAGGCGACCGCCCCAGTCAAACTGCCCGCCTGACATTGTCTTCTGCCCCGATTCAGGGGCACGAGTTAGAAACCCAATGTTATAAGAGAGGTATCCCACCGGCGACTCCACGAATACTAGCGTACTCGCTTCTTAGTCTCCCTCCTATCCTGTACATATAACATCGAATCCCAGTATCAGGCTGCAGTAAAGCTCCATGGGGTCTTTCCGTCCTGTTGCGGGTAACCAGTATCTTCACTGGTTCTTCAATTTCACCGGGCGTGTTGTCGAGACAGTGCGCAAATCATTACACCTTTCGTGCGGGTCAGAACTTACCTGACAAGGAATTTCGCTACCTTAGGACCGTTATAGTTACGGCCGCCGTTTACTGGGGCTTGAATTCAAAGCTTCGCCTTGCGACTAACCTCTCCTTTTAACCTTCCAGCACCGGGCAGGTGTCAGCCCATATACTTCACCTTACGGTTTCGCATAGACCTATGTTTTTGCTAAACAGTTGCTTGCGCCTCTTTTCTGCGGCCACTTCCGTGGCTCCCCTTCTCCCTAAGTTACGGGGTTATTTTGCCGAGTTCCTTAACAACACTTCTCCCGTCGGCCTATGGATTTTCTCCTCATCTACCTGTGTCGGTTTACGGTACGGGTACGTATTACGCAATAGTGGCTTTTCTTGGCAGTGTGGATTCGGAAACTTCCTTACTTTTTTTCAGTCCCCATAACACTTCATCCTTATAGAGGGTGGATTTTCCTACCCCTCAAGACTTTGTGCTTAGCCGTGTTTTTCCATTCCACGGTTTTCCTATCCTCCTGCGTCCCCACAGTTCTGATAATACGTAGTACAGGAATATCAACCTGTTGTCCATCGACTACGACTTTCGTCCTCGCCTTAGGCCCCGACTAACCCTGGGAAGATTAGCTTTACCCAGGAAACCTTAGATATTCGGCCTATATGTTTCTCACATATATCTCGCTACTCATTCCGGCATTCTCTCTCCTGTTTCGTCCACCCTTGCTTTCGCTCAAGCTTCGTCCTTGCAGGATGCTCCTCTACCACTGTTAACTTAGTTAACAATCCGTAGCTTCGGTGACGTGTTTTAGCCCCGTTACATTTTCGGCGCAGGTTTTCTCGACTAGTGAGCTATTACGCACTCTTTAAATGTATGGCTGCTTCTAAGCCAACATCCTAGTTGTCTGTGAAATCCCACATCCTTTTCCACTTAACACGTACTTTGGGACCTTAGCTGTCGGTCTGGGCTCTTTCCCTTTTGACCATGCGACTTATCTCACATAGTCTGACTCCCGAGGGTATCTCTACGGCATTCTTAGTTTGATATGAGTTGGTAACCTTTTTGGGCCCCGCGTCAGTTCAGTGCTTTACCTCCGTTAGACTCCTCTCGAGGCTAGCCCTAAAGCTATTTCGAGGAGAACCAGCTATCTCCGAGTTCGATTGGAATTTCTCCGCTACCCACACCTCATCACCACCTTTTTCAACAGATGTGTGTTCGGTCCTCCAATACCTTTTACGGTATCTTCAACCTGGACATGGGTAGGTCACCCGGTTTCGGGTCTAATAACACTAACTATACGCCCTATTAAGACTTGGTTTCCCTTCGGCTCCGTACCTTGTAAGTACTTAACCTCGCTAGTATTATTAACTCGCCGGACCGTTCTACAAAAAGTACGCCATCAGACACTAAGTCCTCTGACTGTTTGTAAGCACAAGGTTTCAGGTTCTCTTTCACTCCCCTCCCGGGGTTCTTTTCACCTTTCCTTCACAGTACTACTTCACTATCGGTCACTAGGGAGTATTTAGGCTTGGGGGGTGGTCCCCCCGGCTTCCCACAGGGTTTCTCGTGTCCCGTGGTACTCTGGATACTGCTAGCTGACTCAAGTTTTCGTCTACAGGACTTTCACCCTCTTTGGTGTGCTTTCCCAAAACACTTCGACTAACCTTTGTCAATACCATACGCAGTCCGCAACCCCAAAAGACTAGGTCTCTTGGTTTGGCCTGTTTCCATTTCGCTCGCCGCTACTTTGGAAATCGAGTTTTCTTTCTCCTCCTACTGCTACTTAGATGTTTCAGTTCACAGCGTTCCCTTCCGTATGCTATGTATTTACATACGGATAACTGAGGTTTGCTCAGTTAGGTTTCCCCATTCAGAAATCTCCGGATCAAAGGTTATTTGCACCTCCCCGAAGCTTATCGCAGCTTATCACGTCTTTCGTCGGCTCCTAGTGCCAAGGCATTCTCCTTGTGCTCTTTCTTGCTTGACCATTTGTAGTTTCCTTCAATAATTAGTTTAAAGAAGAAAACGGTCTATCACACTTGCGTGTAACAGCTTTGTTCATTTGGAATGTTTTGTAGTAGCGATACTACAATTTTTTTGATATTTTTCTTCTTCATAATAGACGACTCTACTATGAGAAGGTTGTTTCTTTTTTCTCGATAATTATGAAAAAGATAAATCTTTCTCAATAATTGACTCTTTTTCTTGTATTCAGTTTTCAAGGTGCATACCAATCATTCACGTTGTAAATGTTGGTGAATGGAGATTACAAGGTTCGAACTTGCGACCCCCTGCGTGCAAGGCAGGTGCTCTCCCAGCTGAGCTAAACCCCCATAAAGTTTTATTCAATTTGTTGATTTTACGCTGATTTGTTATAAAATTATAACAGTGGGCTCAAGTGGACTCGAACCACCGACCTCACGCTTATCAGGCGTGCGCTCTAACCAGCTGAGCTATGAGCCCATAATAGGACTTCGGCGACCATCTACTTTCCCAGGCAGCTGCCCACCAAGTATCATCGACCGCTCAGGTCTTAATCGTCGTGTTCGGAATGGGAACGGATGTGTCCCCTGAGCGCATCATCACCGAAGATGTTATTATTTTTGCTTTTTTTCTTGAAGGTAATCCTTCAAAACCAAACAGTATATATGAATATTCAACCAATACTCCATAGAAAGGAGGTGATCCAGCCGCACCTTCCGATACGGCTACCTTGTTACGACTTCACCCCAGTCGCTGATATCACCTTCGGCAGCTCCTCCCTTACGGTTAGGTCACTGACTTCGGGTGCTTCCAACTCCCATGGTGTGACGGGCGGTGTGTACAAGGCCCGGGAACGTATTCACCGCAGCATTCTGATCTGCGATTACTAGCGATTCCAGCTTCATGTAGTCGAGTTGCAGACTACAATCCGAACTGAGATTGGGTTTCTGTGATTTGCTTGACGTCGCCGTTTTGCGTCACTTTGTTTCCAACCATTGTAGCACGTGTGTAGCCCAAGACATAAGGGGCATGATGATTTGACGTCATCCCCACCTTCCTCCGTGTTATCCACGGCAGTCTCCCTAGAGTGCCCAACTCAATGATGGCTACTAAGGATAGGGGTTGCGCTCGTTGCGGGACTTAACCCAACATCTCACGACACGAGCTGACGACAACCATGCACCACCTGTCACCGATGTCTCGAAAGAAAAGTGTATCTCTACACCGGTCATCGGGATGTCAAGTCTTGGTAAGGTTCTTCGCGTTGCTTCGAATTAAACCACATGCTCCACCGCTTGTGCGGGCCCCCGTCAATTCCTTTGAGTTTCAATCTTGCGATCGTACTCCCCAGGTGGAGTGCTTATTGCGTTAGCTGCGGCACCGAGGATTCCTCCCCGACACCTAGCACTCATCGTTTACGGCGTGGACTACCAGGGTATCTAATCCTGTTCGCTCCCCACGCTTTCGAGCCTCAGCGTCAGTTTCAGTCCAGTAAGTCGCCTTCGCCACTGGTGTTCTTCCTAATATCTACGCATTTCACCGCTACACTAGGAATTCCACTTACCTCTCCTGTACTCTAGTTTGATAGTTCCAAATGCAATCCTCGAAGTTAAGCTTCGGGCTTTCACATCTGGCTTACCATACCGCCTACGCTCCCTTTACACCCAGTAATTCCGGATAACGCTTGCACCATACGTATTACCGCGGCTGCTGGCACGTATTTAGCCGGTGCTTCTTATTCAGGTACCGTCATTTGTTTCGTCCCTGTTGATAGAAGTTTACGATCCGAAAACCTTCATCCTTCACGCGGCGTTGCTGCATCAGGCTTTCGCCCATTGTGCAATATTCCCCACTGCTGCCTCCCGTAGGAGTTTGGGCCGTGTCTCAGTCCCAATGTGGCCGATCACCCTCTCAGGTCGGCTACTGATCGAAGCCTTGGTGGGCTGTTATCTCACCAACTAGCTAATCAGATGCGGGTCCATCCTATACCGAAGCAAGCTCCTTTTTTCACAAAATCATGCGATTTCGTGATGACATACGGTATTAGACGTCGTTTCCAACGCTTATTCCGAAGTATAGGGCAGGTTACCCACACGTTACTCACCCGTCCGCCGCTAAGTTATTTCTGAGCAAGCTCTTCCATAACTCCGCTCGACTTGCATGTGTTAAGCACGCCGCCAGCGTTCATCCTGAGCCAGGATCAAACTCTTAAATTGAAATTTTTGAACGAGTTCGAAAATTTCATGAATATTTTTCAGAGAAAAATATGAATACTTTCTTCAAACTTGCCATTCAATTTGGTTTAATTCCTAACCAGTTAAACTTAATTATCTGGCTAATGATGGTTTTCTGAAAACCAACAAAAGTTTTAGTTTATTGATACCATTATAGATATCGAATTGACTATGGGTTGTGTTTATTCTTTACATACTGTTCAGTTTTCAAGGATCAATCTTCATTTTGTTTGTTACATTTGCTTGCCACTGTTTCAGCAGCTAGATTATTGTATCAAACTTTGTTTTGTTTGTCAAGCACTTTTTTACTTTTTTTAGAAAGTTTTTTGTGCTTGTCTCGCAGCAACTTTCGTTGTCAGCGAATATTAGTTTATCACTTTTACCATAACTTGTCAAGAACTTTTTTTATTTATTTTCAAATTCTTTTGAGCTTTTTCAAACTCACGTTCAAACTATGTCGAGTTGCTCTTTGAGACTTCCGCGCCTCGCATCTCTTAGCGACTTGTTTAATTATACACGCTTTCTGGGAATTGTCAACACTTTTTTTCAAATTTCTACTATTTTCTTTCTTTTTCTTCTAAACCCGCTTGTTTTCATGGTTTTCTGCACCAATAAAACCTAATTTCACCTTTTTTCTTATATGAAATATCATGTGCAAACAAACCATTATGCATCCCCACCAGATCGTCATCTGATACAACAGCTGAAATTCACCACCCCAAAGTTCTCCCCTTCGTAATTATGCCCTCATAGAGCCCTACAAGCCTTTTCCAGTACATTCATACCGCTATTCCATTCTATAACCGTATGCTGGTTAATCCTTTTCCTACCTTATATTAGAAAAACCGCAGGACATACATCCTACGGTTTTCATAGTCAAATCACTTTGACAGCTCATTACATTTAAATTATTTAATTGTAACGGAAGCGCCAACTTCTTCCAATTTAGCTTTGATAGCTTCAGCATCTTCTTTGGATACTGCTTCTTTCAATACTTTAGGAGCACCATCTACAGCTTCTTTAGCTTCTTTCAAGCCCAAACCACAAACGTCTTTAACTACTTTGATAACTTTGATTTTTTCGGAACCAACAGCTGTCAATTCTACGTCGAATTCTGTTTTTTCTTCAGCTGCAGCTGCAGGACCACCTGCTACTACTGCAACACCAGCTGCTGCGGATACGCCGAATTTTTCTTCTGCTGCGGATACCAATTCATTAAGTTCCAATACTGTAAGTTCTTCTACAGCTGCGATGATTTCTTCAATTGTCAATTTTGCCATTTTCATGTACCTCCATTTTATAGTTTATTTTTGAATGTATATTCGTCATTTTGCTTATCACTAAGCGATTTGCAGGAGCCAATTATTATTCAGCTGCTGCTTCTTCTGTACCATCTTTTTTCGCGATTTGATCGATAACTCTTGCGAAAGAAGACATTGGGCTCTTGAAGCTGCCCAACAATTTGGAAAGCAATACATCTCTGGAAGGAATTTCTGCAACAAGTTTCATACCTTCTGCATCATAAACAACACCTTCAACAACACCTGCTTTGAATTCCAATTCTTGCATTTCTTTTGCCACTTTGCTCAACACAGCAGCGCCTGTTGTAGCATCTTCATAGCTGAATGCGAATGCACTAGGACCAGACAAGTAGCTGGACAAACCTTCGAATTCTGTACCTTGAATTGCCCAGTTTACCATTGTGTTTTTGTAAACTTTGTATTCAACGCCAGCTTCTCTAAGTTGTTTTCTCAAGATTGTGTCTTGTTCTACAGTCAAACCTCTTGCATCAACCATAACTACGGAAGCAGCACCATTAAGTTTTTCTTTGATTTCATTCACAATGACTTGTTTTTGTTCAATCTTTGCCATACTTACACCTCCTTAATTCTTTTTTGCCGGAAAAAAAGCCTCTTTGCAATAGACAAAGAGGCTGCGCTTTATATTTCAGCAATTTCCTCGGTAGGATTTACGTGGAACACCACACCTACTGTCTACGGCATATTCGATAATTCTTTTCAACTTATATATAGTACCATAAGGTAATCCAAATTGTCAATAGCCAATTGGAAATTGTTTTACTAATTGCATCAAAGTTTCTCCAATGCATTCGTCTTGCATCGGATTTCTGCTTCGCAGAAATCTCGATTTGGCTATTCGCCAAATATAAATATACCACAATGTAATCGCTTACAAGTAAACTTGCGCAATTGATTATAGCATATTTATGCAAGGACTCATTATTCTGTAATTTTAGCTGTATTTACCTTAACACCAGGGCCCATTGTTGTGGACAAAACAACACTTTTCAAGTATTGACCTTTAGCTGCTTGAGGTTTTGCTTTTATAATCGCTTTCATCAAAGTTTCGAAGTTATCTTGCAACTTTTCAGAACCGAAGGATACTTTGCCTACAGGAACGTGAATGATGTTTGTTTTATCCAAACGATATTCAATTTTACCTGCTTTGATATCGTTGATTGCTTTTGTAACGTCCATAGTTACTGTACCAGCTTTAGGGCTTGGCATCAAACCTTTAGGTCCAAGTACACGACCCAAACGACCTACAACACCCATCATGTCTGGTGTTGCTACAGCAACGTCAAATCCAAACCAGTTTTCACCTTGAATTTTTGGAATCAAATCTTCAGCTCCAACGAAATCTGCACCAGCTGCTACAGCTTCTTCTGCTTTAGCACCTTTTGCAAATACCAATACACGAACTGTTTTACCTGTACCGTGTGGAAGAACAACGGCACCACGTACTTGTTGATCAGCATGTCTGCTGTCAACGCCCAAACGAATGTGTGCTTCTACTGTTGCATCGAATTTTGTCACAGATGTTTTTTGTGCCAATTCGATTGCGTCTACTGTATCGTAAAGCATTGCTTTATCTACGAGTTTTGCTGCCTCGCTATATTTTTTTCCTCTTTTCACTTTCGTGACCTCCTTATGTGGTAATATCGGGAGAATTCCCTCCCACGCCTGCCAATCAAATTTTGAAAGGCTTAGTCTTCAACAACGATACCCATACTTCTTGCTGTACCACAGATCATGCTGTATGCAGAATCAACGTTAGCTGCATTCAAATCAGGCATTTTCAATTCTGCGATTTCCATAACTTTTGCTTTGGAAATTTTAGCAACTTTTGTTTTGTTAGGTACACCAGAACCAGATTCCAAACCGCAAGCTTTTTTCAAAAGAACTGCAGCTGGTGGTGTTTTTGTAATGAAAGTATAGCTTCTGTCAGCGTAAACTGTGATTACTACAGGAATAATCAAGCCAGCTTGTGCATTTGTTCTTTCATTGAATTCTTTACAAAAGCCCATGATATTTACACCATGTTGACCCAAAGCAGGACCTACAGGTGGCGCTGGTGTTGCTTTCGCTGCTGGAATTTGCAATTTAATATAACCTGTTACTTTTTTTGCCATGATTGGCACCTCCTATAAATGTGGTGATTAGCGGGGTTTTTCCCTCCCACCGGCGACTGGTCGCCTTCTTCAAAGTTGACTTAAATCTTGTCTATCTCTGTGAAATCAAGCTCAACTGGTGTTTCTCTACCAAAGATAGAAAGATTCACAACAACACATCTCTTGTTTGTGTTGATTTCTTTCACGTGGCCAACAGAATCTGCAAATGGACCTGCGACTACACGTACACTGTCGCCAAGTTCCAAATCCAACTCTTCCGCTTTGCCACCAATACCCATGGCACGAACTTCCATGTCTGTAAGTGGAACTGGTTTGGATCCTGGACCAACAAAACTTGTTACGCCACGTGTATTTCTGACAATGTACCATGTTTCATCATTCATAATCATATAAATGAGAACATAGCCTGGAAATACTTTTCTTTGAACCATTTTCGTTTTGCCATCTTTTGTTTCTTCAACATCTTGCATTGGCACACTAATTTCTTGGATCAAATGTTCCATCCCTCTGTTTTCAACAGTTTTTGCAATATTGTCTTTTACTTTTTGTTCATAGCCAGAATATGTATGAACAACATACCATCTTGCATCAGCTGGTGAATTCATCACTTCTACCTTATTGATTTCTTCAGACATAATACCATCCTTTTTCTACTCGATTTGTCTTAACCCAAAAGTCCGATGATTCCATTGTATGCGGTAGAGAATACCGTATCCATACAGAAGATAATTGCACCGATCAAAAGGGAAGTCACAATTACGGTAAATGTTTTTTGAATAACTTCTGGACGATCTGGCCATACAATCTTTTTGAATTCAGCCTTGTAATCTGCAAAACTGTCCTTGCCATCATTCTTTTTTGTTTTCTTTGCTTCTACTTTTTTGTTCGCACTCGTTTGGTTTGTGCTAGTGTTTTTGTTTTCTTCCATTAGGTTCACTTCCTTTTTTGGAGTTCCGACAACATTACTTAGTTTCTTTGTGCAATGTGTGGGATTTACAGAATTTACAATATTTTTTCATTTCCATTCTGTCAGGCATAACTTTTTTGTCCTTAGTAGTGCTGTAATTTCTTTGTTTGCACTCTGTGCAGGCTAAGGTAATCCTTGTTCTCAAGTCTTTCACCTCCATTGATGATTTATATTTTTTCACAATAAAATAAGGACTTTGCTGTCCTTAGTAGTAGAATAACATAAGTCTTTTTTGCTGTCAATAGACTTTTGCTTGTTTTTTCAATTTTCTTTTAATCAAACAAACCTTATAAAACCAAGGGTATTTCATCAAAAAGAGATGTCAACCGAAATTGACATCCCTCATAATTTATTTCAAATGAATTTTGCTTCTTATGCCATTGCTTTTGCAACTTCATCAGCAAAGTTTTCTTCTTTCTTTTCCAAACCTTCGCCTGTTTCGAAACGAACATAACGAACGATGGAGATTGGAGCACCAACAACTTTTGCTACGGAATCGATGTATTTTTGAACTGTCAAATCGCCATCTTTTACGTAAGGTTGTTCTACCAAACAGATTTCTTTCATTTCTTTTTGCAATCTACCAACGATCATTTTTTCGATGATGTTGTCAGGTTTGCTTGCATTTTTAGGGTCATTTTTTGCTTGGATTGTCAAGATTTCTGTTTCTTTTGCAATATAATCAGCTGGAACTTCTGCACGAGATGCAAATTTAGGGTTCAAAGCTGCGATTTGCATTGCAACGTTTTTACCAAGTTCAACCAATTCTTCTGCTTCGTTTTCACAAGCCAATTCGATCATAACGCCGATTCTACCACCACCGTGGATATAGGAAACGAGTTTGCCAGAACCTGCTTTTTCATATTTTTCGAAACGTCTGATGTTCAAGTTTTCACCGATTACAGCTACTTGTTGGCTCAAAGCTTCTTTTACTGTGTATTGTGCATCTGCTTCCCATGTTTCAGCGAAGAATGCATCCATGTCTGCTGCTGCGGAGTTTGCTGCTTGTTTTGCAACCAATGCAACATAATCTCTGAACAATTGATTTTTTGCAACGAAGTCTGTTTCGGAGTTTACTTCAACGATTGTAGCAATTTTGTTGTCATCGCTTACGAATACGTCTACCATACCTTCAGAAGCAATACGACCTGCTTTTTTAGCGGAAGCTGCAAGTCCTTTTTCTCTCAAAAGTTCTACTGCTTTTTCCAAGTTGCCGTCAGTTTCTGTCAATGCTTTTTTGCAATCCATCATACCAACGCCTGTCATTTCTCTCAATTCTTTTACCAATGCTGCTGTAACTGCCATTTGATTTTCCTCCGTTTATAATGTCCTTTGAATGAAAAGAGCCCCAGCCCGTTGTCTGGCTGAAGCTCGGGCTTTAAATGCCTATTGGGTTGCGTTCAAACAAAATGCAAACCCATATATTTATTTCTTATTCTGCTGCTACAACTTCTGCTTCTACTTCTTGTGCGCCTTGTTTGGATTCCAAAACAGCATCAGCCATTTTAGAAGCAATCAATTTGACAGCACGAATAGCATCGTCATTACCAGGAATTACGTAATCGATTTCGTCTGGATCGCAGTTTGTATCTACGATAGCAACGATAGGGATTCCCAAGTTGTGTGCTTCTTGCACAGCGATTTTTTCTTTTCTTGTATCCACAACGAACATAACGTCAGGAACTTTTTTCATTTCTTTGATACCACCCAAGTTTGTTTGCAATTTTGTCATTTCATGTGTCAAAGCTGCAACTTCTTTTTTAGGCAATACTTCGAAAGTACCGTCTGCTTGCATTTTTTCCAAATCTTTAAGTCTTTGGATTCTTGTTTTGATTGTTGTGAAGTTAGTGAGCATACCACCCAACCATCTTTGGTTTACGTAGTACATGCCACATCTTTGTGCTTCTTCTTTCATGCATTCTTGTGCTTGTTTTTTAGTACCAACGAAAAGAATTTCGCCACCGTCAGCGATGATTTTGCAAACTTCTGCATAAGCGTCGTCAACTTTTTTTACTGTTTTTTGCAAGTCGATGATGTAGATACCGTTTCTTTCAGCAAAAATGTATTCTGCCATTTTAGGGTTCCATCTTCTTGTTTGATGTCCAAAATGAACACCTGCTTCAAGCAATTGTTTCATTGAAATTACAGCCATAATAGACCTCCTGTGGTTTGTCCTCCGCATCCGTTTTGTAAAGAAACCAACAATCATTTGCTGGCACCATCTTCCATCATTGGATACGTGCGTTTTTTAGTTACCTTTGAGATTATATCACGTTTTTCTTGGAATTACAAGCATGTTTACAAGATTTTTTCATTTTTTATGAAAAACGGCGGGAGCAAGCCCCCGCCCTACAGTATATTTAAATTTTGTGGTGATTCATGACGGTCGATTCGTGAATCATCCCTGCAATTACATCATATTTTATGATTCGTTTTGTTCCGATTCTGGTTTTTCCTGAATATATCCACATTTTACATTGGAGCAAACAATTTTACCATTCTTTTTGCCTTTTTCTTCTAGGAAGCTGCCACATTTTGGACACTTTTCACCTGTTGGTTTGTTCCAAGACATAAAGTTACATTCTGGATTGTTTTCACAACCGAAGTATGCTCTGCCTTTTTTGGTTTTCTTGATTTGGACTTTACCACCACATTCTGGGCAATCCACACCAGCATCTTCAAAGAATGGTTTTGCATTTTGGCACTCTGGGAATCCAGGACACGCCAAGAATTTGCCATATCTGCCATATTTGATGACCATGTTTCTACCACATTTTTCACAGATGACATCACTTTCTTCATCTTTGATTTCCACTTTTGCCAATTTTTCAGTGGCATCTTCCACACACGCATGGAATTCTGGGTAGAAATCTCGAATGACTTGTTTCCACTCATCATTGCCCACTTCCACTTCATCCAAACGTTTTTCCATGTTTGCTGTAAAGTCGATATCCACAATTTCGCCAAAATAGCCTTTCATAATATCGTTGACCACTTCACCCAATTCTGTTGGATACAAAGTCTTTGCTTCTTTGGTCACATAATGACGTGCTTGGATGGTTGTCAAAGTTGGTGCATAGGTACTTGGACGTCCAACACCAATTTCTTCCAATGTCTTAATCAAAGATGCATCAGAAAATCTGGCTGGTGGTTGTGTGAAATGTTGTTCAGGCAACATGCTTTTTTGCACTGCCACTTCACCCTTTTCCAAAAGCGGAATCATTTTATCTTCTTCTTCTTCACCTTTGCTATATACCAACAAGAATCCTTTGAAGGTCAATGCAGAACCAGAACTTCTAAATGTGTAATCTCCTGCTGCCAATCTCATGGAAATGGTTGCATACACTGCTGGTGCCATTTGACTTGCCACAAAACGATCCCACACCAATTTATACAAACGATATTGATCCTTTGTCAAAGATTCTTTGATGCTATCTGGTGTACGATTCACATTTGTTGGACGAATTGCTTCATGGGCATCCTGTGTTTTGCCTTTGGATTTATACTCAATACGTTCTGGATTGATGTATTCTTCACCAAATTCTGTGCCAATGTAACCAATTACCGCTTCATATGCTTCATCAGAAATCCTAAAGGAATCTGTACGGATGTAAGACACAAGACCTACAGTACCTTCCCCTTTGATGTTGACACCTTCATACAATTGTTGTGCCACCATCATGGTTTTTTGTGTTGCCATGTTGAGATGTTTGCTGGCTTCTTGTTGCATTGTGGATGTGGTAAATGGTGCAACTGGTTTCTTTTGACGAGTGCCAGTTTTCACATCTGTGATTTTGAATTCTTCTCCAGCAATGCCTTCCAAAACTGCATTGGTTTGTGCTTCGCTTTTCAACTCAATCTTTTCATCACCTTTGCCATAGAAACGAGCATCAAAACCTTTGCCAGCTTTGTTAGCAAGTTTTGCAGTCAAAGACCAATATTCTTCTGGAATGAATGCACGAATTTCTTCTTCTCTATCGCAGATGATACGCAGTGCAACAGACTGTACACGACCACCAGAAAGTCCTTTTTTGACTTTTTGCCAAAGCAAGTTACTAACGGTATATCCTACCATACGATCCAACACACGACGGGCTTGTTGTGCATCCACCAAATCCATATCAATTTCACGTGCTTCTGTAATGGAGCGTTTGACCGCTGTTTTTGTAATTTCGTTGAATGTGATTCTGCTGACTTCTTTGTCCTCATCCAATTTCAAAGAATGGAGCAAATGCCAGCTGATTGCTTCCCCTTCACGGTCAGGGTCAGTTGCCAGGTACACTTTATCTGCTTTTTTTGCATCTCGACGCAGTTTTCCAAGCAAGTCACCTTTGCCACGAATGGTAATATATTTGGGTTCAAAATCATTTTCAATATCTACACCCATTTGGCTTTTTGGCAAGTCACGAATATGACCCATAGATGCTTCAATTTTGTAATTGCTGCCCAAAAATTTACCAATGGTATTTGCTTTCGCTGGGGATTCTACAATAACCAAATACTTCTTGTCATTTTTTCCTTTTGTTGTTTTCTTTGCTGTGGTTTTTTTTGTTGCTGTTTTCTTGGCTGGTTTCTTTGCCACTGCCACAGTTTCAATTGCTTCATTTGCCATAAGTTCACCTCTATTATTTTTTACAGTATCCCGATTGTGGCAATTTTTCAATATGCCCCAGTGCTTCCAACATAGAAAGGATATACTGTACATCTTGTATATTTTTATGCAGTATTCTACAAATTTGTTCTGCAAAGATTGGTTCTTGTTTCGGTATCACATCATACACTGCTTTTTGCTCAGGTGCAAGGTTTTTTCGTATTTTTTTGAAAAAAACATCTTTTTCTTCATTAGAATAGGCAATTCCAAGCTCTTCTAAGATATCATTTCCTTCTGTGATAATGGGACAACCTTGTTTGATGAGATTGTTGGTTCCTTCACTCAAATCACTGGTCACATTGCCTGGAACCACAAAAACATCACGTCCATTTTCCAGTGCAAAATCAGCTGTAATCAAAGTGCCACTTTTTTTACCTGCTTCTACCACAACCACCATCTTACTCAAACCACTGATGATGCGATTGCGTCTTGGAAAATGCTTTGGATGCGCCACTGTTCCTGGTGGAAATTCTGAAATGACACAACCATTGTTGATAATGCGTTCCATCAATTCTTTGTGCTCTGCTGGATAACAAATATCCAAACCACAACCCAAAACCGCAATGGTACGTCCTCCAGCATCCAAAATCCCTTTGTGTGCTGCTCCATCAATTCCCTTTGCCATACCACTAACTACAATGACATTGGTTCTACCCAAGTCTTTGGAAATTGTATATGCAGCAGTCAAGCCATATCTGGTACAATTTCTAGCACCAATGATGGCAACTGTGTCAATATCATCTTCTGGAAGGGTTCCTCTTACATACAGTCCAACTGGTGGATCGTAAATTTCCTTCAAAAGTGCTGGATATGCTGGGTGCAAATAAGAGTAAAACTGAATGCCCCATTCTTCCAATTCTTCAATCCATATATCCAATTGCTCTGCATCTCTGGAAAATAAAATAGAATCTATATCTTTTTCACGCAACCCCTTAACCATCTGCAAGTCTGCTTCTGTTGCATTCCAAATGGCTTCTGCACTGTGAAAATGATCCATCAATTTGCAAATGCGTTTGTAACCAATGTATGGACACCTAGAAAGCCACATCATATAAAATTCTTCCACAATTGACCCTCCCTTTTCCTAAGGCAATACCGCATAACCCTAATTGCAAAATTTGCGAGTAGATTTTTTTGTCAGAATTATTAAAAAACGGAGGCGATATCGGAAATATCGTCGAGTATTTTTAACACTTATGACAGGAAAATAAACTACAAAGGTTGTGATAGAGGGTTGTGCGGTGTTGCCCTAAAATACACGTCACAAAATCATCTGTATTTGACACAAAACACTTTTCCAGAAAAAAGGTGTGTTTCGCATATACTATATATGCTTTCCTTTTAAAATTCAATAAAAAGTTTGTAAAATTTGAAAAAAAGTAAAAAAATACATAAAAATTGTATAATTTTACCTATGCCAATTGCTTTTTTCTTCCAATATTGTTATGATAAAAAAAACTATTTTTTTAGAAAAGAGGCGTTGATATGCTTTCCATGATACATAGTTCTGCTCTTTTGGGTATTGATAGCTATCCTGTGACAGTTGAGGTGGATTTGAGCAGTGGTTTGCCTGCATTTGATATTGTGGGTTTGCCTGATTCTGCTGTCAAAGAATCTCGTGACCGTGTGCGTACTGCCATCAAAAATTCCAACCTAACTTTTCCAGTGAAACGCATCACCATCAACCTTGCACCTGCTGATACCAAAAAAGAAGGTGCTTCTTTTGATTTGCCCATAGCCCTTGGTTTGCTTGCCGCTTCTATGGTGGTTCCACAAAACGAACTGCCTGAATATTTTGTGACAGGTGAACTTTCTTTGGATGGTTCCATCAGACCCGTCAATGGTATTTTGCCTATGGTGTATGGTGCATGGGAACGTGGTTTGCGGAAATGTTTGGTTCCCTATGAAAATATGGAAGAAGCGGCTTTGGTAGAAGGTATGGAAGTCTACCCTGTAAAAAACCTTTTGGAATTGGTGGCACATTTCACTAGAAAACAACGCATTTCTCCCATTTATATGGATTTGGAAGCTTTGTTTTCGCAAAATGAATCCTTGGAATTTTTAGATTTCTACCACGTAAAAGGTCAAGAATCTGCAAAACGTGCCATGGAGATTGCTGCTGCCGGTGGACATAATTTGTTGCTCATTGGACCACCTGGCTCTGGTAAAACCATGTTAGCAAAACGTTTGCCTACCATTCTGCCTGACTTGACCTTTGCAGAAAGCATTGAAATCACAAAGATTTATAGTGTGGCTGGTTTGCTCAGAAATAAAAATTCTTTGGTGCGTACCAGACCATTTCGTGCACCACATCACACCATTTCTGCTTCTGCTCTGACAGGTGGTGGTAGAATTCCAAAACCTGGTGAGATTTCACTTTCTCATCATGGTGTGCTGTTCTTGGATGAATTGCCAGAATTCCAAAGAAACACCTTGGAAATTATGCGTCAACCATTGGAAGATGGACAAGTTACCATTGCTCGTGTCAATGGCACTTTGACATACCCTTCTGATTTCATGTTGGTTGCAGCCATGAACCCTTGTCCTTGTGGGCATTTGGGCAATGGAAACAAGTGTCATTGTAGCCAAAATGAAATCAGCAAATATCATAGAAAAATCAGTGGTCCATTGTTGGATCGTATCGATATTATGGTGGAAATGCCTGCCATTTCTTATGACGATTTGGAAGAATCTGCATATGGTGACACTTCTGAAACCATCAAATCTCGTGTGTTGCAAGCACATCATATGCAACTGACTCGTTACAAAGAAGATGGCATCTTTTTCAATGCACAATTGACACCTGCACAAATGGAAATCCATTGTAAATTGGGCAAAGAAGAAAAGGAATTGTTGCGTGCTGCATTTGAAAGAATGGATCTCAGTGCTAGGGGATATCATAAGATTTTGAAGGTTGCCAGAACCGTTGCAGACCTAGATGGTAGCGATGAAATCACAGTTAGACACATTGCAGAAGTGCTGCAATATCGTTCCTTAGATAGAAAATATATGATGGGTTGATTTGCTATTTTTACACAAATAAAACCAAAGATTCTTCGTCGTTTCTCTCCTCAAAATGACTGGCGTTTGTCATCCTGAGTGGAACGAAGGATCTTTGGTTTTTATCTTTTATTTGTTGTTTTGTAAAGATTTTATAGACACATGATACCACCTATTATCCAATTTTAGAATATCACTTCGCCATTTTCTTGTAAAAACAGCTCTTTTGGTGGAATTTGAGAAGAAAACTGCATTGGTGACAATACCGCTGCATAGCTACCAGCATTGGTCATAACAACAATATCATCTTCTTCCAATTTAGGCAACAAAATATCAGTAGCCACCACATCTGTTGCAGTACAAAGATTTCCCACCAAGGTCACAACTTCCATTTCTGTTTCCTTCTTGAGGACATGTATCTGTGTTGGGTTTTTGGTGGTGTACAATGGCTCGCTACCCACAGGGTTTGCAACACCACTGTATTTCACAATGAGTTGTGCAATGCTGGGACGCAAAAAACCATTTAAGGTATTGCCAAGCACCACATAAGTTGTACCATAAGATACCTTCTTGTCCAATACTTTGGTCACATACACGCCACTTTTGCCAACCACATAGCGACCCGTTTCAATATACAACTGTGTTTGTGGAAATTCTGCTGCAAAAGAGGCTACAATATCCAATGTTTTGCCACCCAATTTTTGCATATCCAAAGCTGTATCATCTATTTCATAAGGAATGCCAATACCAGAACCCATATTGATGAACGCTAGGTTTGTACCCAATTCTCTTTGCACTGTATGTGCCAATCGCAAGATATTTTCATAGTATGTTGCAATACGCATTTCATCCAATTCTTGACTGCGAATGTGGATGTGCAAACCAATAATTTTTATATTGTTCAAGGACAAAATCCAATCCAAATGATTGAAAAATGCTTCTTCATCTATGCCAAATTTAGAAGCAACACCAGTGTCACCATAGAAAGAAAAATCAGGATTCAAACGTACACCAATTTCTGCAACAACGCCTTTTGCTTCTGCCACTTCTTGTATGCGTACCATTTCACCAAGGCTATCTGCAACAATGGTGGCACACTCCAATGTCTTTTCGATGTATTTTCTTGTCTTTCCAGGTGTGGAATATTGAATATCCCTTTTGTCTACACCATGAGAAACTCCCATCTCCACTTCAGCCACACTGGCAGCATCTACGCCAAATCCATTTGACAAAACAGACTGCACCACATGTTTATTTGCATTGGTTTTGATGGAATACAAAAAACGAATGCCTTTGAAGTTTTTCTGCAAATTTTCCATTGCCAATTTGATTTTTGCTTCTTCATACAGATAAAAACTGTCGTGTACTTCCGCTTGCTGCAAAATCATTTCTTCGTTATACATGCCATTGCCCCCTCAACAAATTCCTACTATATAAATGCTTTTTCATTCACCTTTCAAGCGTTTCATATGCTCCTTAATTCTACGTTCAATGCCATTGTCTGTTGGTGCATAATACACACGTCCTACCAATTCATCTGGCAAATATTGTTGCTCCACATAATGATTTGGATAGTCATGTGCATATTTGTAACCCACACTATGACCAAGCTCCTTAGCACCGCTATAATGACCATCACGCAAATGAGCTGGAACCCCTGAAACACGTACATTTCTCACATCTGCAAGTGCCATATCAATACCCAGATAAGCTGCATTGCTTTTGGGTGCACATGCCACATAAGAAACTGCCTGTGCCAATGGAATTCTACCTTCTGGAAGTCCCACAAAGTCCACAGCTTGCATAGCCGCAACTGCCACTTGTAGTGCATGTGGATCAGCATTTCCAACATCTTCAGAAGCACAAATCACCACACGTCTGGCAATAAATTTCACATCTTCACCAGCATAAATCATCTTTGCCAAATAGTACAAAGCTGCATCTGGATCAGAACCACGCATACTCTTGATGAATGCAGAAATGGTATCGTAATGATTATCACCATTTTTATCATAATTCAAAGCTCGTTTTTGGATACATTCTTCTGCCACTGCCAAAGTAATGTAGATTTTACCATCTCTATTTTTTTCAGTGGTTAAAATTGCCAATTCCAAAGCATTGAGAGCAGTTCTTGCATCGCCATTTGCTGTGTCTGCCAAGAAAGAAATGGCATCATCATCACAAACACCTTTGTAAGCACCCATACCACGTTCCACATCTTCCAAAGCCCAATGCAATAGCTGTTCAATGTCTGATTTTCCAAGGGGTTTCAGCTCAAAGACAATGGATCTGGAAACAAGCGCTTTATTCACTTCAAAGTATGGATTTTCTGTTGTAGCGCCAATCAAAACCACAGTTCCATCTTCCACATGTGGCAACAAAGCATCTTGTTGTGTTTTGTTGAAACGATGGATTTCATCTATAAATAAAATGGTTTTCTTGCCATACATACCCAAACGCTCCTTTGCATCTGACACCACTTCTTTGATATCCTTGATGCCTGCTGTTGTGGCATTCAGTTGACGAAACTCACTTTTGGTGGTGTTGGCAATGATTTTTGCAAGGGTGGTTTTGCCTGTTCCTGGTGGCCCATAGAAAATAACAGAACTGATACGATCCCCTTTGATGGCACGATACAACAACTTATCCTTACCTACAATATGCTCTTGTCCAACAAATTCTTCCAAGGTTTTTGGTCGCATTCTTGCTGCCAATGGCAAATCTTGGTTTCCTCTTTGGCTGATGGAATATTCAAATAAATCCATAGGCTACCTTCCTTTTAATTTGTGGTATCACGGTTGATTCGTGAATCAACCCTACAATGATCAAATTTATGTTTTGTGGTTGTTCATGACGGTGGCAGCAAGCCACCACCCTACAATTACATCATATTTTAGTTTTGTGGCTGTTGATGACGGGCACCCACATAGGGGCGCCCCTACAAGTTCTTCATTGCTCTTTACTTTCCTGTCCAAATTTTAAATGTATCCAACACATTTTCATGTTGCACACCTTTTACATCGAAATGCAACACTCTAAATACAAATTGCATGATATATCCAATGCCAAAAACATACAAAACAGTGCCCAAACCAATGGGTGCACCACAAAACCAACCAATCAACAAAACACTACCTTCAATGCTACCACGAATTGCACCAACTGGAATCTTTTGGAATCGTTTGCCAAGTGCCACCATAAGGGTATCTCTAGGTCCACAACCCATTGCAGAACCAATATACATATAACTTGCCAATGCAATGATGAAAATACCAATGATCATGGTGATGATGGATACAACCAAGTTATTTGCAGCTGGAATCACTTCATTGAGCATCAAAGCATCCAAATAAACCCCAATAATCAAAGCATTCAAAATACTACCAATACCGATTTTTTCTTTCAAAAGCAATGCCAAACCAATGATCAAAATACTAAAAATGATACAAATATTCCCCATACTCACACCAGTGATGAAGGAAAATCCCATATGGAATGCTTCCCAAGGTGCCAAACCAATATTTGCTTGGATACAAACGTAAACACCCAAAGCATACAAAAACAACCCAATATTCAACTGAATCAATCGTTTTACATATTCCATTGCCATGTGATTCACACTCTACTTTCTGCATATTATATGCAATCATGTTACTTTGTTAGGAATAGACAAGCGTCTCCAAATGAGAAAAATCTATATTGCTCTTTGACCGCTTCTGCATAGGCTTGCATGGTCAATTCTTTACCCACAAACGCAGAAACCAGCATAATCAAAGTGGATTCTGGTAAATGGAAATTGGTGATCAAACAGTCTACAATTTTGAATGTATATCCTGGATAAATGAAAATCTTAGTCCAACCACTACCAGGTTGCACAATGCCGTTTTCATCTGTCACAGATTCCAAAGTTCTGGTGCTTGTGGTGCCAACACTGAAGATGCGACCACCAGCTGCTTTTGCTTCGTTGATGATGTCTGCTTGCTCTTGTTCCACCACATAATACTCAGAATGCATTTCGTGGTTCAAAACATCATCCACTTTGACAGGTCTAAAGGTACCCAAACCTACATGCAAGGTAACATTTGCAATTTTCACACCCAACCCCCTAATTTCTTCCAACAATTCTGGTGTGAAGTGGAGTCCTGCTGTTGGTGCTGCTGCAGAACCTTCATGTTTTGCATACACTGTTTGGTAACGTTCTTTATCTTCCAATCTATGTGTGATATATGGAGGCAATGGCATTTCACCAAGTTCATCCAAAATCTGCTCAAACACACCATCATATGTGAAACGAATGATACGATTGCCACCTTCAATGACTTCCATAACCTCTGCCACAAGTTTGCCACCACCAAAGGAGATTTTCTCTCCAACTCTGGCTTTTTTACCTGGTTTGACAAGCACTTCCCACAAATCCAATTCTCTACGCACCAAAAGCAAAACTTCAATGGTAGCACCTGTTCCCACACGTTCTCCATACAATCTTGCTGGCAATACACGGGTGTTGTTGATGACCAAACAATCCCCTTCTTTGAGATATCCCTTGATATCACGGAAGTGTTTGTGTGTCCAATCATTGGTTCTGCCATCTACCACCAACAAACGAGATGATGCTCTGTCTGCAAGGGGTTCTTGTGCAATCAATTCTTCCGGTAAATCAAAATTAAAATCACTTGTTTTCATTATTTATTTCCTTCCCAAACTTCATGTATCAATTCTCTATGGTTACACCTACATAGTAATGACCCAAAATTTCCTCATAATCATAGCCAGCACCCGCCATTGCATTGGCACCCAATTGGCTCATACCAACACCATGACCATTGCCATATCCAGTAAATACAAATTTACCACCACTGGCTGTTGAGATATACACATCTGCAATTTCTGCTTCTGTAAAACTGGAACTGATTTTCTCTACAGAACCATCAATATCTAAAGTAATTTTTGTATCGTTCAAACTCCATAAATTGCCTTCTGTTTTGGCAACAATACCTGATGTTGCAGCTGCACTCATCAAAGAACCACCAGAAGATGCCACAAAGGAACTTGTGCTACCACTTGTAGAAAAGGTACCAATATCGCCACCTTCACCATTGATGGTAAACATTTTTGTTGGCAAAGTGCCTATTACTGATGAGAAATAGGTACGTATGGTGTCTTTATCCAAAAGCAAAGTATCCTTGGAACCTACCAAAACCAACTCTTGTACACGTCCACCATCAGCCAATTTGGTGATGACAATATCGTCTACCCAACCAAGATTTTTCCCTTTTGCATCCAACAAACTATTCAATTCCGATTCTGTCATGGTTTTGGTCCATGCAGTCATTTCGTATTCTACAATTTCTGGCACTGCCCTGAGATATGGTACAGTTGCCCACCAAACATCTTCACTATTTTCTGTATATCCACCTGCTGATGCTGAAAATACCGCTTGTACAATTGCACCACCATAGGTCATAACCTCATCTTTCGTTGCATCCACTGCTTTTGTTGTGGTACTGGCTTCACCATCATATCCATCATAGACTTGACAACACACTTGGTCACACATGGAATATCCAGATTCTGTATGTCCACCCAATTTATAAATGGCATAGGTTCTGGCTGCAACTGCTTGTGCTTTCAATGCTTCTGTTGGGTATCCATACCCCATTTCTGCTGGCACAACACCATACAAATATTCTTCCAAAGTAATAACATTTACTGCTGTCATAGTGCTACCATATACTGCAAAAGTCAACATACCACGATAGTTGGAACCATTGATGGAAAAGGTGTCATCTGATCCCACTCCAGCCAAACAAGCATTGGTATCTGCTGATAACAGAACAGACCCTTTGCTACCTTCTACCAAAAATCCAGAAACTCCAGATACAGAGCTGGCACTGTAACCGCTTGCATTCTCCACAGAAGACTTGGAAGAACCTGATACATATACCATCCAACCATCATCACCAAGATAAGTAGCATATGCATCATATCCATCGTCACACAAATCATCAGCCACATCTTCTGCTTCGTCTTGGTCAAAACGATCGTCAATTTCCACAAAATCACCAGTCATTGGATATACCGTAAAACCACCTGAAGATTGCAAAGAACCCTCTTCATCAAATTCACCTTCATCATTTTGACCAATCAAAATTTCACTACCACCTATGGTAGCACTGGATTGTGTTTTGCAAACGCTTTCCAATCCAATACGAATGGAATCTGGCAAATCATATGCATAAGCAACTTGTGCACCCATACAGATGGCAAATAACACAATCAAAATGGCAATACTTTGTTTGAACTTCTTCATCTAAATCCTCCAAATCTTCTATAAAACACTTGTTTTGTGTCGATTTTTCTAAAAATACGCAAACTATTACATAATATCACATAATTGTATCACATTTGATACCTTTTGTCATGAATTAATCATTATTTTGTAAAGTTTTCCATAAAAAAAGAAGTGACCCATTTGAGCCACCTCTATCTGAAGATTTCTTTTAGATTTCTTTTATTCTTTTATAAAGAATTTGATGATTTTGTCCATAACAGTGGTTTTTTCTATAGCCACCTTCTGTTCGCCTTTTTCACCAATATCTGTATGCATCAAAACTTCTTGTGCATTGACGGGATCTTCTCCTTGGCTGACTTGAATGTATTCGCCATTGAATAGCATTCTACGACTTTTCACATTATCTTGACCACAAAGTTCCATGATTTTGAAAATTTTCTTTTGGATATGTGGTGCATATACGGGACATCCCACTTCTACTCTACGCTCTGTGTTTCTGGTCATAAAATCAGCAGAACCCAAGTAAATTTTACAATTATCCCCTTTTCCAAATGCGTAGATTCTGGAGTGTTCCAAATATCTACCTACAATATTGGTGATTTTCACATGCTCTGTTTCACCTTTCACATCTGGAAGAATGCAACAAATACCACGAATAATCATACGCACCGTCACACCTGCACAAGATGCTTCTCTCAGCTTTTCAATCAAATCCACATCTGTCATAGAGTTGATTTTCAAGAAGATATAGCCATCTTCACCCTTTTCAATTTCTGCATCAATCATTTCCATCAAACGACTTTTGAAAGAATTGGGTGCCACCAACAAATGGTGATAATGACCCTCTAAATTGCCAATGCACATATTACGGAAAAATTCATTTGCATCACGTCCAATTTCTTGGCAGTATGTCATCAAAGAAATATCTGTGTACAATTTGGCAGTTTTTTCATTGTAATTGCCTGTGCCAATTTGGGTGATATATTTGAAGTCATTTTTATCTTTTTTGGTAATCAAACAGATTTTGGAATGGACTTTATAGCCATCAAAACCATAAACAATATTGCAACCAGCTTCTTCCAAGGTTTCAGACCAGTCAATGTTATTTTGCTCGTCAAATCTAGCACGTAACTCAATCAAAACCGTAACATCTTTGCCATTTTCTGCTGCTGCACAAAGATATTCCACCAATTTGGTTTTGGAAGCCAAGCGATAGATGGTAATCTTGATAGACACCACAGATGGGTCATATGCCGCTTCTTTGATCAATTGCAAAAATGGTTTCATACTTTCAAATGGATAAGAAAGCAAAATATCGTTTGCTTCCACTTGTTTGATGATGCTTTCTTTCATATTCACTTCACTTGGAATTCTAGGTGCAAACTCACTAAAGGACAGTTCTTGACCTTTTTCTTTTGGCAATTTGGAACCCAAAGAAAAGGCTTCACTCAATTCCAGTGGTGATTTTGTCATGAAAATTTGTGATGGTTGCAAAGACAACTTTTCACACAAATATGCTTCAAATTTCTTGCTCATTTCACTGGAAGTTTCCAAACGTACAGCAGCTAGACGCTTTCTTTTGTGGAGCATTTGCTTCATCATACTACGAAAATCTGCATCCACCTCAAAGACTTCATCATCAAAGTTGATATCTGCATTTCTGGTGACACGAATCTTGGTTTTTTCTATGATTTCATACCCTTGATAGACCTCTTCCATAAAACGCAACATAATATCTTCTAGGCGAATGTAACGCAATTCTTCACCTGGCAGAAAGAGCAAATTGGAAAGTGCTGCTGGTTTTTGAATCAGTGCCAACTTGGATTTATCTTTCTTTTGGATCATAGCTGCCAAATACACCACATTGTTTTGAATGTGTGGAAATGGATGGTGTGTATCCACAATTTGCGGAGAAAGCACAGGCAACACATGGTTATGGAAATATTCCTTCACCAATTGTTTTTCTGCTTCTTTCAATTCGCTATATTGCAAGCTATAAATACCATTGCCCATCAATTTTTGACGCAAATCTGCATAGATAAAATCTTTCTTTTGATACAATGGTGCCACAGTTTCATAAATGTGTTGCAACTGTTCTGTCACTGTAAATCCTGAACGATTGTCAATTTTATTGGCGTCAATTTCCAATAAATCAAACAAACTGCCCACACGAATCATAAAAAATTCATCCAAATTGGAATTGAAAATGGAAATGAATTTCAAACGTTCCAAAAGTGGATTTTGTTCATCCATCGCTTCCATCAAAACACGCTCATTGAACTTTAACCAAGAAAGCTCTCTATTCTGCATGTACTTAGGTTTTGCTACTGCTGCCGACACAAATAATGCCCCTTTCTGTTAATATATGGTATAAGAACCCTTCTCTTACACCATATGCACTGGTGGTGATATTTTTACATTCATATTGTTTCGCAATGCTTTCCAAAATCACAAGTCCTGGTGCAAATGTATGCACTCGATCTGCTGATGTTTTCAAAATATTGCGATAAAACTCTTTTTTATTGTCTTTGATTTCAGACACCATGTGTTCCAATTCTGCTACAGAATATGTGCCAATTTTCTTTTCTTTCATACCAGTCAACACTTTCTTCACAGCACGTGTGGTACCGCCAACGCCACAAATGGTCAAATCTTTTGTCATTTTCTTGGATAGCTTGCATTCATCCAATAATTTCTTCACTTCTTCTTCCATTTTGACAATTTCTTTTTTATCTGGAATGATACCATCCACAAAGCGATTGTAGAAATTCAAAGAACCCATTGGAATGGATTTTGCAAAGATAACTTCACGATTTTGGAACAATACCAATTCGGTACTGCCACCTCCAATATCCACCAACAAACCATCTTTTTCTGAAATACTTTGGATTGCACCAGAATAATCAAACAACGCTTCTTCTTCACCACTCAACAAACGGATGGAAAGTTTTGTTCTTGCTTCAATTTCTGCCACAACTTCTGCACTATTCTCTATATTACGCAAAGATGCAGTTGCAAATACATACAATTCCTTCAACATGATATAATGTGTCAATTCTCGAAGCTCCAACAATGCTTCCACTGCCACATCAATTCCTGCTTGCTTCATACAGTTATTCTTGTTTGTGTATCCTGCAAGTCCTGCTGCATATTTTTTATTGAACATAGGACAAATCTCATTGTCCTCCACTTTATATACCACCAAACGAATGGTATTGGAACCAATATCAATTACACCATACATATCATTTCACCTATCTCTTTCTTTTTTGTACCCATTTTATCATAAAGCAACAATATTATCTATAGATGTGTACCTTGTAAAATCTATGTAAAAACCCTATTTATTTGTCCCAATTTAAGATAAAGGGTCTTAATAGAACAACGTAGGGGTCGATGCCCTCATCGACCCGTTTGCTATCACGATTTCATTACGGGCAGATGTGGGCATCCGCCCCTACATTAATATGGAATGCAACAGGTCTCGTTATCTTTAATTAGGACTTATTTTTCACCAAATATCAACTAAAGCATACATATGTTTTTACACAAGAAAAAAGCAGATGTTTCCATCTACTTTTTCCTAAGGGGGAAGGTTTAAATATGTTGAAATTCAATATAGAGAATTTAAGGGGTTTGAGGGGATTTAAAGATTATTTTTGTTTGCCACCTTGCATTTGACCTGCTTTTTCACCACGGTTTGCTTTCATTTCATCAGACACTTCTGGTTTTTCACCATCTAATTTTCCACCTTTTTCTGCTTTCAAGGTTTCCATATATTCTTCTAAGGTAAGTCCAGCTTCTTCTGCAAGTGCTTCCATTTCTGCTTGACGTTCTGCCATTTTTTCTTCCATTTCTGCTTTCATTTCGTCTGTCATTTCTGGTTTTTCACCTTCCATTTTTTCAGACATTTCAGGTCTTTCACCAGCAACTTTTTGACCACCTTCAGCTCGCATTTCTGCCATATATTCTTCTAAAGTAAGTCCAGCTTCTTCTGCAAGTGCTTCCATTTCTGCCATCATATCTTCTGTCATTTGATGTTCTTGTTGATGTTCTTGTTTTTGTTCTTGCATTTGACCACCACGAGGAGAGTCTGCTTCTGTACCTTCTACTGCAAATACTGTTGTGCCTACTGCCAATGTGAGTGCTGCTGCCACTGCAAATACTGTCAATTTTTTCATAATCATTTCTCCTTGTATAATGAAAACATAGTAAATTCTAAGTTTTCATTTGATTTTTTATTTACTATAATTTAAATAGATGCTATGGATTAGTGATTTCTCCTACAGCAGCTTAGCTGACTGGTTCGTAAAGGCTCTAACCATGGCTCTATGTTTAATTGTTGATTAGTTAGATAACGCATAGACGTTTTATATAGAGCAAGGATACATTTAACATAGAGTTCGTGGAACGTAGTATCAAATAAATTTAAAGGAGTTGTTTTCTATGTTATTTGTAGGTATTGATGTTGCTAAAAGCAAACATGATTGTTGTATTATTGATTCTGATGGTGTTCTTCACAATGATTCTTTACGCATTGAAAATTCAAAACTAGGCTTTGATTCTTTAGTTGAATCTATCTATTCAGCCTTAGACTCTAAAGATATTTCTAACGTAAAAATAGGACTTGAATCAACAGGGCATTACAGCACTAATATCACTAACTTTCTACTTGCTAAAGGTTTTCAAGTCACTACCTTGAATCCTTTATCTACTAATCTTTTTCGTAAAGCCCACACGCTCAGAAAGACCAAAACGGACAAGACAGATGCTAGAGTGATTGCTGCTATGCTTTTTACTGATGATTCAAAATCCTATTCACCAGTATCATACCAAACTTCTGAGCTAAAGTCACTAACAAGACATCGTTATCGTATGGTTGGATATCGCTCAAAACTGAAAATATCTATTACTAGATTAATTGATATTATCTTCCCAGAGCTACCCTCTTTGGTGTGGTCTATTCATCAAGCGTCTTCTTATGCTGTACTTTTGGAGCTGCCTTCTCCAACCGACATCTCTAATTGTCACCTTACTAAACTTACTAACTTGCTTTCTAAGGCTTCAAGAGGTAAATATGGAAAAGAAAAAGCAATTGCATTTAAAAGCGTTGCTTCCAATTCTATTGGTTCTTCAAGCAGATCTATTTGTTTTGAATTGCAACAAACTATTCGATTAGTTCAGTCTGTTCAGTCTGAAATTGATGCTTTGGATGCTCAGATTAAACTTGTTATGCAAGAAATCGATTCACCTATTATGTCTATCCCTGGTATCTCTTTTACTTTGGGTGCTATCATCTTAGCCGAAATTGGTGATATCCATCGTTTTTCCAATCCTGCTAAGCTTTTAGCTTTTGCTGGTATGGAACCTTCTACCTATCAATCAGGTAAATTTAATGCTTCTAATACTCCTATGGTAAAGCGTGGGTCCACTTATTTGCGTTGGGCTATTTTGCAAGCTGTTCGCCTTGTTGCTATGCGTGATGTTTCTTTTAAAAACTATCTTAACCACAAACAGTCACAGGGTAAGCATTATTATGTTGCTATTAGCCACGCTGGCAAGAAGCTTGTTAGACTGATTCATTCTTTGTTAAAGAATAATTGTTCCTATATTCCTCAACACTAGTTTTTTGTATTTGTTTTTTCGAGCAACTAATGGTTGCTCTGTTTGCTATGCCTTTTTTCTAATCAACTGACTTTTGTAAGTTTATCTAACTTTTTATCATTTTTCTATTGACTTCATATAGTTAGTCTTTATATAGTATTCTGTTGATATCGTTGTTTGTGTGTTTCTTTTGTTTATGTGATTATGATACAACGTCAACCTAAATTGAAACTTAAATAAAATAAAGTTTTGAAAATTTTTTATTTTTTATATTTGCATAAAAATAAGGATGCCAAAAGACACCCTTACCTATCTAACCTTATACAATACCCATAAAATATTCCACAGTAATGGCAACAATCACCACCAAAGCAGAAATGATAAATCCATGAAGCATTGGTGCAATGCCAGATTTCTTCATATCCTTTACATTGGTATTGAGTCCAATTGCTGCAAGTGCTGCCACCATCAAAAATTTGCTGATATCCTTTGCAGTACCAGAAACACCGACTGGAATCACACCAAAACTATTGATGATTGCCAATGCAACAAATCCCAATATAAACCAAGGGAATATAGACAAGAAGTTCACTTTGCTGGTTGCTTTTTCTGGTTGGATACCACTGCCTTTTGACAAAACTTCCATTTTATCCAATTGGCTAACTTCATACTTTTGACCTTTTGCATTCACTTCTGCCAACACTTGGCTACGTCTAACACCTTCTTTTTGTTGTACACGAATGTTCACATATGCAAATGCAAGAACTGTTGGAATGATTGCAAGGGTTCTGGTCAATTTCACCATGGTTGCAAAATCGCCAGCAGCTT
The DNA here is from genome assembly GCA_030067835.1 of Chakrabartyella piscis. GTDB lineage: Bacteria > Bacillota > Clostridia > Lachnospirales > Anaerotignaceae > Chakrabartyella > Chakrabartyella piscis. Next base: position 785,992 of record CP092441.1, on the reverse strand, counting down.
CTGTGTATGCATAACCAGCAGCCACAACGCTAGAAGTGTCATTGACAGCAGTACCAGCCCACAAACCATAAGCCATATCGCTAAGACCTAAGAAATGACCCATAAAAGGAAATGCAAGAATCATAATCATATCGAAAATAAAGGTTGCAGACATGGCATACGCAATATCCATATCTTCTGCATCAATGACAGGTGCAATTGCTGCAATGGCAGAACCGCCACAAATGCCAGTTCCAGCAGAAATCAAGTTGGACAGTTTCCAATCCAAACCCAATGCTTTTCCAATGAAGAAACCACCACCAAAACAAGTAAGCAATGTAAAACACATCACCGCCAAAGACATGGAACCAACAGTCAAAATGGTTTGGATGTTCAAAGAAGCACCCAACAGAATAATTGCAAATTTCAATATCTTTTTGGAAGTGAATTTCAAGCCCGCTTTCAAAACGGAAGTATCCACCAAAGTATTGATGAGCATACCAATGAACAACGCAATGACCGATGCACCAATCAAATGTATGGGCAATAAACTTTCCAAAAACTGTGCACAACATGCAATGATAATTGCAACTGCAACGCCTGGTGCTACTTTCTTGAACTGACTCATGTTACTTCCTCCTATATATAATCATTACGATACCACTGACAATATGAACTATATTTCCTGTCTATAAATTAACACAAATAATCAATAAAATCAAATTATGATATTTTATTATATATAAATTTATGTTATGCTTATTGTAGGAGGTGATGTTATGCTAGACCCAAAACTCACTACATTTCTAGCTGTCATTACATATGGAAGTTATACCCAAGCAGCCAACAAACTGCATATGACACAACCAGCTGTCACACAGCACATTCAAAAACTAGAAGAACATTATGGTTGCCAATTGTTTATACAAGATGGTCGTGGTCGCAAATTGACCAAAGAAGGGGAAGCATTCTTACACTATGCCAAAATGCAAGCCTCCAATGAAAAACACTTCATTTCTTCTTTGTCCATGCAACAAAAATCTTTGCATATTGGTGCCACCTTATCCATTGCAGATTATTATTTGCCACCACTGCTAACCCATCTTTGCAAAGACCAAGATATGAAGTTACATATCCAAGTGGCTAATACAAAGGTATTGCTCCAACAGCTTTTGGAAGGAAATTTGGACTGTGCTTTCATAGAAGGTATCTTTGATCGCAATCTATTTGCTGCAAAACAGTTCCACCAATCCAATTTCATCCCTGTGGTTTCTGCTACACACCCTTTGGCAAATCAAACCGTCAAACCATCTGAATTGTATGCATATCCTTTGATTTTACGGGAATCTGGCTCTGGTACACGTGCCATCTTAGAAAATGCATTGGCACAACAAAACGATTCTGCCACATCTTTCTCCAACATTTGGGAAGTAGGCAGTTTCCTTTTGATCAAAGCATTGTTGAAACAAACAAATGCCATTTCCTTTATGTATGAAAATGTAGCAAAATCTGAAATCCAAAAGGATGAATTATGCCATTTGCACATCCAAGGATTTTCTGTGACACATGATTTGCAATTTGTATACCTAAAGAATGCATTGACTGAAAAACAAGTGCTTTCCTTTTATGATACGTGTATGGATTTGGTTTTGGATACCGAAACGCCTATATTTTAACGAAAATTTGTATTACGGTTGATTCGTGAATCAACCCTACAATTGCGTATTGCATCTGATTTGTGAATCAATCCTACAATTGTATTTGATTTATATTCCTTCTCTGTAGGGACAGATTCTATATCTGTCCGTATAACACACCAAAATATTCTTTTCCTTCTGATACATAGACATTTTGTCCCTTCCATAAACTGATACTACATGGAAAAGGAGGTTATGTTATGAAAAAAAGAATGCTTGCTTTGGCGCTGATGTGTTGCTTGTCATTGGTTGCCTGCCAAAAAGAAGAAGTGCTATCGGAAACAGATGCCATACAAAAGCAGTTGGTGGAAATGGATGGATACACTTGCAATGCAACGCTGACCAGAACATCCAACAAAGGGGATCAAGTCTATGAAACCAGCCAACACTACAAATCCACAGGTGAATACCGCCTAGAATTGATTGCACCAGAAGCAGTTGCTGGAAATTACACAGTTTTTGATGGCACTCGTATTGCTCAGTATAACCCTAAGTTGGATGAACAAATCATCAAAGATGTGCCAGAATCCCAACATAGAAATGAGTTATTCCTCGGTGCTTTCATCGAAAATTATATGCAATCAGAAGGAGTTGGTGTAGAAGCTGCTGCCATTGATGAATCCAAATGCATTGTTTTGGAAGCAGTCATTGGTGGTGATTCTGTGTTGGCTTCTGAAAAATTATGGGTGGATCGAGAAACTTACTTACCCAAACGCTTTGTTTTGTATGATGCAAATGGCAATGAGCGCTATCGCTTGGAATATGACAATTTCACCTTCAACCCAGAGTTCCCAGAAGATATTTTCACCATCGAAGAATAAATATTTACTCTTTTGGCAAGACTATAAGCAATCAGACAGGAGTTTACATATCGGTTCATTTACCACTGCCTGATGAATTTGCAAGCGGAGCGTGGTCATATGATAGTCAGACGAGGAGATATTTATTTTGCAGATTTGAGCCCTGTTGTGGGTAGCGAACAAGGTGGTTTACGCCCTGTTCTCATCATACAAAACGATGTTGGTAACAAATATAGTCCAACTGTCATTTGCGTTGCCATTACATCACAAATGAACAAAGCCAAATTGCCTACCCATATCCCCATTGCAGCAGAACCCTATGGATTGCCTAAGGATTCTGTGATTCTGTTGGAACAAATGCGTACCATAGACAAACAACGGTTGCAGGAGAAAATTTGTCATGTGGATGCCAAAATGATGGCTGCTGTCAATCGTGGTATTTTGGTTAGCTTGGGTTTGCAGGACTTTGTAAAACGAAAATGCTAATATAAAAAAGAGTAGCATCACAATTTGCTGTGATACTACTCTTTTGTTTTACATTTTATTTTGTAAGCATTGCAATCCCTTTTTGGATACGTCGCATAGATTCTTCTTTGCCCAAGATGAGTGCCAATTCTGTTGCGCCACCAGGGGATGTTGGTTCGCCAGAAAGTGCTGTTCTAATTGGCCACATGATGATACCATTTTTCACGCCTTTTGCTGCAACCAAATCCAAAATAGTATTATGGATGTTTTCTTCCGTCCAATCTGTGATTGCTTCCAAAACAGGAACAGATGCTTGCAAGGAATCCAAAGCAATTTCATCATTGGTTTTCATTTTCTTATGTGTGTAAAGTTCTGTACCATATTCAGGCAATTCTTTGAAGGATTGCACCAATGGAGCGATATCATTCAAGGTTTCCAAACGTTTTTGCAACAAGGATGCAATGTATTTCAAGTCCATTTGGGTATCTTCACCCAATGCTTCTTTGAGCTTTGGTTCTGCATGTGTGAAGAATGTTTCTGCATCCATCGCTTTCATATATTCACCATTCATCCATGTCAATTTCTTGATATCAAAGATAGATGGGGATTTGCTCAAACCACCAATGTGGAATTTACCTTCCAATTCAGCCAATGTAAAGATTTCTGTATTGTCAGAAGGAGCCCAACCCAACAAAGCAATGTAGTTCATGATGGCATCTACAAGATAGCCTTCTTTGATCAAATCTTCAAAGGATTTGTCACCATGACGTTTGGATAATTTGTGTTGTGCATCACGCATAACTGCTGGCAAATGCACATAAACAGGGCAATCCCAACCAAAAGCAGCATACAACAAGCTATATTTTGGTGTAGAAGAAAGATATTCGCTACCACGCACAACATGTGTAATGTGCATCAAATGATCGTCTACAACATTTGCAAAGTTATAAGTTGGGTAACCATCTGCTTTCATGAGGATTTGGTCATCCAATTCTTTGTTTTCTACAGTGATTGCACCATACACCACATCATCAAATGTAGTTGTGCCTGCATCTGGCATTTTTTGACGAATAACAAATGGTTCGCCTGCTTCCAATTTTGCTTCTACTTCTTCAGCAGAAAGACCCAAACAATGTCTATCGTATTTAGCAAAAGCCACACCTTCTTCATTGCTTTCCTTCAAAGAATCCAAGCGTTCTTTGGTACAGAAACAGTAATAAGCTTCGCCTTTTGCCACCAATTCTTTTGCATAATCCATGTACATACCCATACGTTCGCTTTGTACATAAGGGCCATAAGGACCACCTACATCTGGACCTTCATCGTGTTGCAAACCAGTCATTTTGAGTGTGTTGTAAATGACATCTGTAGCTCCTTCTACCAAACGTCCTTGGTCTGTATCCTCGATACGCAAAATGAATTTACCACCTTCTGATTTGGCGATGAGGTATTCATACAATGCAGTACGCAAGTTCCCAATGTGCATATATCCTGTTGGACTTGGTGCAAATCTTGTTCTAATTTCCATTTGATTACTTCCTTTCTTGATTCCCCTAGTTTTCTGTTATATAGTATTCATCCAACTCCCATTTGAGTGGATTTGTGTCGATGTATTGCCAGATTTCCAAATAGGTTTTTTCATTTCTAATGACATGTTCAAAGTAGGAACGCTGCCAACGCTTGGTTCCCTGTGTATCAAAAATCAAATTCATTTCTTTTGTCGTTTGATATTTAAACCAACCCATTACACTACCCAACGTAGGGGATGGGTCACCCATCCTATCATCAATTGCCACAATCATATGAATATGGTTTGGCATAATCACAAATTTATCCACATATACATTGGGATATTTTCCGGTGATTTTTTTGATATATTGTTTTACGATTTTCCCTGTAATTGACAACCTCGGGATGGGAAAACCATCCCCTACACGCCAATATAAATTTTTCCTATCTTGAGTGCAAATGGTGACAAAATACATTCCATTTTGACTATAATCATATGATTGTAAACGTATGATTTTCCGTTTTGGTAATTCCATACATCACCCTTCTTTTCATCAATCAAATCTTTGGTGTACCCAATCTTCTGCCAAAAACGGTTCAATTTCTGCCCACAATTCATCAATACCCATTTTCTTTTCACCGGAGAATGGAATCAACACATCGTCAGAGCGAAGTCCCAAACCTTTTCGAATTGCAGACACATGTTTTGGTACTTGACTACGATTGAGCTTATCAATTTTTGTTGCCACCACAATGATTTTATATCCATAATGACGCAACCATTCATACATCATTACATCATTTTTACCTGGTTCATGACGCACATCAATGAGCAACACAATTGCACGCAACTCTTCACGTTTGGAGAGATAGTCCTCCATCATTTTGCCCCATTTGTCGATTTCGTGTTTGGGTACTTTTGCATAGCCATAACCTGGCAAATCCACAACATACATTTCGTCATTTACATTATAAAAATTGATGGTTCTTGTTTTTCCTGGATGGGAACTGGTTCTTGCCAATGCTTTTCTGCCAAGGATTGCATTGATCAATGTGGATTTACCAACATTGGACTTTCCTGCAAAGGCAATTTCAGGTCTACCATCCATAGGATAATGGGTGAAATTGGTTCCAATATACCCCAAAGATGTTTGTTTTACTTCCATAATGTGTCTCCTTCCAACAAAGCCACAGAAAGCACATCTTCCATAGTCTTTGCCAATATAATTTCCATACCTTCTTTGATATCATCACTGACTTCTGCCAGATGTTTCTCATTTGCAAATGGGATACAAACGGTTTTGATGCCCACTTTTTTGGCTGCCAACAACTTTTCTTGCAACCCACCAATGGCAAGGACACGTCCACGAATGGTCACTTCACCTGTCATGGCAACATCACTACGCACTTCTTTTTCTGTGAATGCAGACAAAATTGCAGTCACCATAGTCACACCAGCAGATGGTCCATCTTTTGGTGTTGCACCTTCTGGAATGTGGATATGCACATCCTTTGTTTTATAGAAATTGGCTTCCAAACCAAATTTTTCTCTTTGTGAACGAATGTAACTCATTGCAGTTTCAGCAGATTCTGTCATCACTTTGCCCACATTACCAGTCAATTTGAATTTGCCATCACCTTCCATCACATTGACTTCCACAGACAATGTTGTGCCACCAACAGCAGTCCAAGCAAGTCCACGAACAATACCCACTTGTGGCTCTTCGTATCTGGAATCTGGTGCATATTTTTCTTTGCCCAAAAGTTCTTCTACCATATTAACAGTCAAAGTTACAGATTTCTTTTCACCTTCCAAAATCAACTTCACAGTTTTTCTACAAACTTCACCAATGACACGCTCCAACTGACGGACACCAGCTTCTTTGGTATATCCATCAATCAATTTTGTCAAAGCCGCTTCTCCAACCTTTAGTTGAGAACCCTTCAAGCCATGACGTTTTCTTTGACGAGCAACCAAATGATTCTTTGCAATCTCAAGCTTTTCTTGTGATGTATAGCTGACCAAAGAAATCACTTCCATACGATCCAAAAGTGGTCTTGGAATTGTGTCGAGGCTATTTGCAGTACACATAAAGAGCACCTTAGACAAATCATATGGCACTTCCACAAAGTGATCACGGAAGGTATTGTTTTGCTCACCATCCAAAACTTCCAACAAAGCTGCTGATGGATCACCATTGTGGGATACACCCAATTTATCAATTTCGTCCAACAACATCAAAGGATTGATGGTGCCCACTTGTTTCATAGCGTTGATGATACGTCCTGGCATAGCACCAATGTATGTTTTTCTATGACCTCTGATTTCAGATTCATCCTTCACACCACCCAAGGACATTCGAATGTATTTGCGATCCAAAGCCTTTGCAACAGATTGTGCAATGGAAGTTTTACCAACACCCGGAGGTCCCACCAAACAAAGAATGGTTGGTTTTTCTTCTGGTGCATTTTTTCTAACAGCCAAGTATTCCAAAATACGTTCTTTGACCTTTTCCAAGCCATAATGGTCTTGGTCTAAGATTTCTGCTGCTGCCTGCAAATCCAATTTTTCTTCTGTACATTCTGTCCAAGGCAATGCCAAAATGGTTTCGATGTAATTTCTGGAAACATTGGATTCTGGTGAAGACACTGGAATTCTACGCAAACGTACAATTTCCTTTGCAATGACATCTTTGATGGTTTCTGGCAAATCTTTTGCTTCCATTTGTTCTTCATATTTCTTGATTTCAGCACCAATGCCATCTTTGTCACCCAATTCTTCTTGAATGACCTTCATTTCTTCACGCAAATAAAATTCTCTTTGGTGTTCTTCCAATTTAGCTCTTGTTTTGGATTCAATATCCTTTTTGATTTGCAACACGCTTTCTTCTCGTTCCATTAATGTCATAACCGCTTCCAAACGCTCATGAGGGTTGATGGTTTGCAAAATCTCTTGTTTTTCTTTGTAACTCACTTCCAAACCAGCACCAATATAGTCAGCCAAACGTCCTGGTTTCTTTGCTGACTGCACATTTCCAAGCAAATCCACTGCTGCTGTATTGGGTACAAATTTCAAATATTTCTCGTATTCTTCCACAACCATACGCATCAAAGCAGTTGTGTAATCATCCACATCTTGCGGAAAGTCTTGTTCAATGGTTTCAAATTCTGCCAAATCATAGTTGGATTTTTTCAAAATACGTGTCATTTTACCACGAATTTCACCTTCTACAATGACATGGGTTACATTGCCAGGCAATTTCAACACTTGTTTGATTCTTGCCACAACACCCATTGCATACAAATCATTTTTCTTTGGGGATGTTTCTGATGCTTCTTTTTGTGTCACCACAAATATTTTACCACCAGATTCTTCACCTGCTCTGATGGCATCCAGTGATTTTTGTCTGCCTACTGGAAAGCTAATTGCCATATTTGGAAACAACGTAGTTCCTCTAAGTGCCACCATCGGCAATACGACTGGTTTTTTCTTATCCATTTTACACCTCAAATTACTTTCTATTTTATATGCCAATGCCCTGATGGATACTGGCGGTATTGTTCAAATAATCTATGTCAACCATAGCAATTCCACTAAAATCTAGCCTATCCCTATGATAACAACCCATTATACCATAAATTCCAAATAAAAGAAAACACGAATTATTGGAAAATAGCTGTTTTTTCGTAATTTGTAAGAAAAAAAGGTGTAGAATCACCTGCATTGGATTGTGTTGGTTTGTATGTAGATATAAAATGCCAAATGTTTGTTGTTCACCAAAAGTTTGTTGTTCACCAAATGCTCATAACATGAATTTCTTTATTGGCTTGGCTTTGGTTTATGTGGATATTGCACTGCAATTCTATCCTCGGGATGGACATCAACTGCATATAAAATGATTATAAAAAACCACTCTAAGGGTTTCATTAAAAAATAAATAATATCTGCTGTGATTTTTGAGTTTATGTGTTTTGAAATGGGATATCCCGTATTATCATAAATTTTTCTGATCACTTTATGGGTTTTTGGTATTTTTTCCTCCAACACTTGTTCAAAAGCATTTGCAACGCATAGCTGTCTATTCACTATAACTGAATGATCATGGCGAATTCCTGTTCTAATGGGTTTTACCACTTTACGATGTCCTCCAGCAGCAACCGTACAAAGGTAATGTTCATCCAGCTGTATATTGTTTGGTGCAATTTTTTGAGACAACGTCCAGTCTGCTGTTTCTGTCCATGCTTTTATCATACTGTTTGGTTCTTGTCCAAACAAAAACAAAATAGCAACAACAATTCCCAATAAAGGTATCAATAGTATAAAACCGATTACAGGTAAATTTGTAGATTTGCTTAAAAAGTTTGATAATTTTTTGTATTTGATGGAAACCTGACCATTCCATATCAATTCACTTCTTGAATTTACCGTTATCAGTATTAATTTGATAAAAATAAGAATACAGTTCGCAGGGAATACTATGAGCACTGCATGAGGAATTATTTGCACACACCAAATGATACATATTGCAATTCCAATATAAATACCTGATATGCCAAGGGCTAGAAGTAGTGGAGTCTGTTTATTTTCTGGTGCAAAACGAAGAAAATAGTAGGATACAAACCCAATAATGATGCATGTCATTATAGTTAGAAAATTTTCTGGTGCAACCATACTGTGTAATTGATTGTTATACAGTTGCTTGTTCCAAGGTGAAAATATAATTCCCGCAAACTCTATATATATTCGTGTAAATACTGCACCCAACAACATAGCTGCTATTTCTAAAGATTCTACATACTCTTTTTCTTCTTTTTTGGTAACATATTTTATAAAGGTGACAATATTCCATATGGTCAGGGCAATCGGAGTTACCAATACTATAAACGCTATAACATAAAACATTTGAAATCCCCTCCAAAACACATCTAATATAACTCCCACGCACTTGACTATCCATAGTATACCCCTATATTTTTCTATTTTCTAGCTTGCAAACTTTAATATTTATTTAATTTTATTTCCACAAATCCCATGTAGGGGCGTCCCTATGTGGGCGCCCGCTTTTCCACACAAAAAAAACACTTCCAAAAGAAGTGCTTCAAACTATTATATCTTATGTCAAATGGACATAAAAAAGTCCCGAAGGGTCGTTCTTACCTCTTGACACCTAGCCTAAGCCAGGTGGGTAACCTCAGTTACGGCTCAACCTTCCCCTGCCCAAAGGGAATTATCTTGGGGCCTGGCATCACCTTCACAATATTGGAATCCCAAGTCAGATTTGTAGGTTCAATTACGGCAAGCTATCGAACAGTTCAGGATTTTTATGAATTTATTATACAACAGATTTCACAGAATTTCAATAGGTAAATACATCCTAATCGCTTTTTTATTTTTCGTGCAAAAATACCATTGCAATGCTACCAAACAGGATTGCAACATCTGCTAAATTGAAGATAGGTGGATTTTTTCCTTTTAATATCAACAAAAAATCGGTGACATATCCTCGTTTCCATCTCTCCAAAAAATTACCAAGAGCACCACCCAGTGTGACCGCCAGTGCAAAACAAAGTCCAATATTTTGTTTTTCTTGATGCATACTTTTACAAAATAACATGGAATACAACGCCATAATGCCACCTGTCAACGATAAAATTAACTTTTTTTGACCTGCGCAACTGTGATAAGCCATGCCAGTGTTGCGAATGTGTTGCAAAAATAAGCAATTTTTCTTAATTTCTATACGTTTTCCAAGTGGTAATTTCCTTCTTGCCACTTCTTTTGTACACAAATCCATACAAAGTGTACCCAAAAGTGCTACAATATATTTCATTTATTCACCGTCCTTTGTTCAATCTTCTTAATATTTATGAAAAGCCGATTATTTGGCTGAAATACCTTGCAACTACTTGTATCTCATATTATAATTTTAACGTAGGAACTCGGTCCTGTAAATATAAAAAATGAGGTGTTTTTAAAATGGCATTGGTAACAACAACAAAAATGTTCGAAAAAGCATTCGCTGGCGGCTACGCTATTGGTGCATTCAACATCAACAACATGGAAATCATTCAAGCAGTTGTAGAAGCAGCACAAAAACAAAATTCTGCTGTAATTTTGCAAGTATCCAAAAGTGCTTTGACTTATGCTCATCCAAAATATTTGAGAGCTATGGTAGAAGCAGCTGTTGCTGAAACAGGTTTGGACATTGCTTTGCACTTGGATCACGGTCCTGACCTTGAAACATGTAAACTTTGTATCGAAAACGGTTTCACTTCCGTTATGTTCGATGGTTCTCACTATGATTACGAAGAAAACATCGTAAAAACAAAAGAAGTTGTAGACTACGCTCACGCTCATGGTGTTGTTGTAGAAGCAGAACTTGGCAAATTGGCTGGTATTGAAGATGATGTACAAGTAGATGCTGCAAACGCTACTTTCACAGATCCAGACCAAGCTTTGGACTTTGTACAAAGAACTGGCGTTGACTCTTTGGCAATCGCTATTGGTACAAGCCACGGTGCTTACAAATTCAAAGGTGAAGCAAAATTGGACTTCGACCGTTTGGAAAGCATCACATCCAAATTGGAAGCTGCTGGCATCCACAACTACCCAATCGTATTGCATGGTGCTTCCGCTGTAGACCAAAACTGTGTTGCAATGTGTAACGAATTTGGTGGCGAAATTGCTGGTGCAAAAGGTATCCCAACAGAAATGCTTAGAAAAGCTTCTAGCATGGCTGTATGTAAAATCAACATGGATACTGACATTCGTCTTGCTATGACAGCTGCAATCCGTAAATCTTTCGCAGAAAAACCTGCTGCATTTGATCCTCGTGGTTACTTGGGTGATGCAAGAAAAATGATTGCTGACATGATCGAAAGCAAAATTACAGATGTAATCGGTTCTACTGATTCCATGAAATAATAAAAGAGCTTATCTTTTGAAAAGGCAATCCTACGGGGTTGTCTTTTTTTTGAGAATGAAAGAAATTGAAAAGGAATTAGACTGTTTTTCTTTCATATTATATGGTATGATACCAATAGAAATTAGTATTTTTGTAAATTTATTGTGCATGAACACAGAAAGGTAATATTATGAAAAAAAGAATTTTATTTGGTTTGACTTTGACACTTGCACTTGCAGGCTGTGGCTCCAACACCAACTCCACTGTTGAAGAAACCACTGCTACTGTAGTAGAAACAGAAGCATTGGAAGAAGAAGTTGTTATTGAAGATGTGGAAGAAGAAATTGTAGAAGAAGAAACCAGTGGCAATGGTATGTCCTCTGCAAACCTATATATCTCCTTGGGTGGTGAACCAACATCATATCCATTCAGCTATACAGGCAATTTGACACCTGAATTGTTGTTGACAGGTATGAGTGCATTAACCGGTTGGGACTTATCCCTTGATGGCAAAATTTCTTCTGGCAAAGGTGGTATGACTGTTGCATTTGCAGACACCAGTTCTTTGGTGGTGGGCCCTCCAGAAGAACAAAAAGATGAATTTTTCTGCTTTGATACATACCAATTGGCAGAAAGCATTTTGAATAGTGTTATGTACACTTTGCAATACAACTATGTAGATGCAGAATTGGGTGATCCTAGCTCTTTGGATATTTATTTCTGTGGTGCAGATGATGCAGAATTGTACATTCCTCAAATCGATTTGACTGTATCCATGTATGAACCATATGATGGTAGCTTGATGGAGTAAGGGAACAAGTTCACAACAACAAAACCAAGATTCTTCACTGGGTTCAGAATGACACCACCTATGTTTTGTAGGGGCGATTCACGAATCACCCGTCAAGAACCGCCACAAAACCAATGGGAGGGCATGGAAACCCTCCCCTACAAGTGGATACGCTAATATATTGTCAATCCTGTAGGGGGCTGCCCTATGTGGCTGCCCGTAAGACGATGAAGCACCTTGGTCTATGGCATAACGGCGGCAGCAAGCCACCGCCCTACAATATAACTCTTTGATTGATAGCAACTGCAACCTTTTATTATTATTCTGTCATTCAGAAGAGTGTAGCGACGAAGAATCTTGGTTTTCAACTATTCACTCTTCATTCTTCACTATTCACTGGTAAGCTTTGCTTACTTTAACAAGGAGGTATTCTTATGTACGAATTGGTTCAAGTTGCAGAAAATACATTTTACATCAACTGTCCATCTAAAATCGGGGTATATCGTACTTCTCCAACATCGGTAATTCTCATTGATAGTGGCAATGACAAGGATGCTGGGCGTAAAATCCAAAAGATTTTAGAAGCTGAAAAATGGACATTGGAAGCCATCATCAACACACATTCCAATGCAGATCACATTGGTGGCAATACACTTTTGCAAAACCGTTTGCATTGCCCTGCTTATTGCACGCCTATGGAAAATGGTATCATTGAAAATCCCATTATAGAACCTTCTTTCTTGTATGGTGGATATCCTTTTTCCAAATTACGCAACAAATTTTTGATGGCAACACCTTCCAAAGCCCAAGATATTGCAACTGCAAATTTGCCTGATGGTATGGAAATTTTCCCATTGGGTGGTCATTTCTGGCAAATGATTGGTGTAAAAACCCCTGATGATGTATATTTTGTGGCAGATAGTATTTTTGGTGAAGAAATCATCAACAAATACCACATCAACTTCAATTATGACATTGCAGCATTCTTCAAAACCTTAGATTATTTGGAAACATTAGAAGGAAAGATGTTTGTACCTGCTCATAGCGAAGCAACCGAAGATATCCATGATTTGATTGCGCTCAATCGTCAAAAAGCAGAAGAAATTTTATCTCTACTTTTGGATATTTGCAAAGAACCACAAACCTTTGACAATTTGTTACAAAAAGTGTTCAATCACTATGCATTGGCAATGAACCATGGTCAATATGTGTTGGTGGGTAGTACCATACGTTCCTATTTGTCCTATTTATTCGATGCAAAGAAAATGGATGCCTATGCAGAAGATAACTTTATGCTTTGGAAATCCATTGAAGATATTGACAAATAATTTATATAGGACTATGATAATTGGGTTGTCAATATATGTAAGCATTTACAGGAGGAACTACCATGCAAGCCACAAACACAAGAGAAAATAAAATGGGTACTATGCCCATTGGTAAATTACTATTCACCATGGCAATACCCATGATCATTTCCATGTTGGTACAAGCTTTGTATAACATTGTAGATAGTGCTTTCGTTGCAAGAATCAGTGAAAATGCACTTTCTGCTGTATCACTTGCATATCCCATGCAAAACTTTATGATTGCAACTGCAACTGGTACTGGAGTCGGTGTCAATGCATTGCTTTCCAAAAGTCTTGGTGCCAAGAAATTTGAACTGGCAAATAAAACTGCAAATATCAGTATTTTTCTTGCAATTGCCAACTGGTTGTTCTTTGTTCTCTTGGGTGTGACTTCCATCAATGCTTTTCTCAGCAGTCAAACAGATGTTTTGGAAATCATTGATTTTGGAAATACATATCTTTTCATTTGTATGATGGGTTCTGGTGGTATTTTCATGCAAGTTGCAATGGAACGTTTGTTGCAAGGCACTGGACGCACTGTCTATGCTATGATTTCCCAAGGAATTGGTGCCATCATCAACATTGTTTTGGACCCTATTTTGATTTTTGGTTTGTTTGGTATGCCTGCTTTGGGTGTTGCTGGTGCTGCATATGCAACCATCATTGGTCAAATTTGTGGTGCTTGTTTGGCACTGTATTTCAATGCCAAGAAGAATACGGATATCGAGCTCAACCCAAGAAATATGTTGCCTACAGCTGATATTTTGAAAACCATTTATCGTGTAGCAATTCCATCTATTTTGATGATTTCTGTTGGTTCCATTATGATGTTCTTCATGAATGGTATTTTGAATTCCTTTACGCCAACTGCAATTGCTGTGTTTGGCGGATATTTCAAAATCCAAAGTTTCATCTTTATGCCTGTTTTTGGTCTCAACAATGCCATGGTACCTATCATCGCATTCAACTATGGTGCCAGAAACAAAGCTCGTATTGTGCAAGTGTCTAAGCTGAGTATTTTAGTTGCAATGGGGATTATGCTTCTTGGTTTTGCAGCATTCCAATTGATTCCACATTTGCTTTTGGCAATGTTCAACGCCTCCGAAAATATGTTAGCAATCGGTGTTCCTGCATTCAAAACCATATCCTTTAGCTTTTTGGCTGCTGGTTTCTGTGTGGTTGCCAGTGCCATCTTCCAAGCAATGGGCAATGGTTTGTATAGCTTGATCACTTCTGTTACCAGACAACTTGTGGTGTTATTGCCTGTGGCATACATTCTTTCCTTGAGTGGTAATTTGCAGTTGGTGTGGCTTTCTTTCCCAATTGCAGAGGTTGCATCTGTTGCTGCATGTGTATTCTTCCTCAAGAAAATATACAAAAAGCTAGACTTTTAACCCATATGATAAAAATAAGGACACAACGCCAAAATGTTGGTATTGTGTCCTTTTTCAATGTTTTTTTACATTTATTTTACTTTTCGCCAAAAAGTCTCATATTATGAAACTATTTTTTGAGGATGTTTTGCTCAAATTCCAAAAGTTCCACATTGTGATACTTTCCAACTGCCAAATCCTCAGAAAGCACAAATCCACCAATGGCAACACGTTTCAAATAAATCACTGGACAATGGACATGACGCAACATCCTTTTGACTTGGTTCTTCTTTCCTTCTTCTAAAATGATTTCTCCTAGAAAGGCTTTTTTGTTTTGGTATCCACGTTTGCTATGCTTCACTTTGTGTCTTCCAATATCCTGAACCAATTCCTCATATGTACCACGTTGCAAGATTTTGATTTTTGCAGGCTTGGTCACATCTTTGTACCCCACATCTACACCACTTTGCAACGCTTCTATTTCTGCATCTGAAATTTCACCAATGGATAAAAAGTGATATGTTTTTTCTACATGGTATTCAGGCTTCATCAACCTATGGTCAAAGTCCCCATCATTTGTGAGAAACAATAAACCTTCTGTATCCTTATCCAATCTACCCACTGCAAACAAACTAGTGGTATCCACATCTGTAAAGTAGTCCAAAACTGTCTTTTCAGAACCACTTCTGGCAGTGATGCAACCCTGTGGTTTATGAAACACATAATACACCTTTTGGATTTGCAATACAGTGCCATCATACACAATTACATCCACATCAGGGTGCACTGGCATATCTGGCAACAAAGCCACTGTACCATTCACTGTAATGTGTCCACCATAAATCAATTCTTTCATCTTTTTTCTACGACCCAATGAAGCCAGAGTCAAAAACTTATCCAATCGCATCATTTCAGTGTTTCCAAGGCATATGCCACATACAATCTACAAGAAAGAAGCAATCCATCTTCATCCATATTGAACAAACCATGGTGTTGTGCCACATTTGTATTTTCTTTGTCTGGATTTTTGATACCCACAAATGCATACATCCCTTTGGTCCCCACCAAATAATCAGCAAAATCATCAGCACCAAGGATTTTTTCATAATCTTTGATGATATTTTCTTCTGCAATGAATTCTCTTGCTACTTGTTGCACTTCAGCCACAGCATCTGCATCGTTGCTGACAGGATTGGAATATTCCAAGAAAGTTACTTCTGCTGTTGCACCATAAATTTCTGCTGTTTGTTTTGCAATTGCAATCACTTTGTCGTTGGTGCGTTTGCGAACTTTTGGTGTGAAACTTCTGGTAGTACCTTCTAGTTCTGCATTTTCTGCCAACACATTGTATTGAGAACCTGCACGAATGACACCGACACCCACAACAACTGTATCCAATGGGTTTGTGCTTCTTGCCACAATGGTTTGAAGTTGTACCATAATTTGTGCTGCAATATAGGCTGCATCAATACCCAAATGTGGTGTGGAAACATGGGCACCACGTCCTTTGATTGTGATTTTGAAATAGTCACAGCTGGCACATTGTGGTCCCTTTGTGATGGCAACCTGACCAGTAGGCAGTTTTGGTGTTACATGAGCACCATAGATACGATCGCAACCATCTAACAACCCATCTGCAACAAACAGTCTGGCACCTTGACCATATTCTTCTCCTTGTTGGAAGAAAATACGCACCTGACCACCAAAGGAATCTTCCAAACCTTTCAAAACCTTGGTTGCAGCCAAAACCGTTGCCATATGTCCATCGTGGCCACAAGCATGACAAGCACCCTCATTTTGAGAGCGATACTCTACCGTTTTCAAATCCTCCATAGCCAAAGCATCAATATCACTGCGCAAAGCAATGCATTTGCCTGTATCTGGCAATTTGCCATCAATCCAAGCATAGACACCCGTTTCACCAACACGCTTGTGTGGCACATCCATAGCATCCAATTCCGCTTCGATGCGTTTACAAGTTTCAAATTCTTTCATACTCACTTCTGGGTGCATATGAAAGTAACGTCTCATTTTTTGAATATATTCTGTTTCATTTGCAATCAATTGTTCTAGGTTCATAAGAATTTCCTTTCTATAGGTTGGTTTTTACAATGTATTTTATTTGTTGATATATGGCGGTTGATTCGTGAATCAATCCTACAAGTGCATTTGATTGTTTCGTAATGATGTTTCTTGAACATTATATCATATTATTTCCCATAAAGACAACAATAGGGACAGTTTCCTGCCCCTAGGTTTTGCTGATTTCAAGTTATACTTTTATTTCCAAGCTGGAAGGAAAGCACCTTTGTATGCTTCAAGCAATGTAGCTTCTACTTCGTCTGTGTTGTAAGCTGCTGCAATTTTCAAATAAACTTCGTTGTCTGCATCTTCTGCACGTGCTGCAATGATGTTGAGCAAGTTTGGAAGTGCTGCATTCACATCAGGGTCTACATTTTCTGTGTAGATTGCATCGTTCACACAATCCAAACCAGCTGTGTAAGCGTTACCACCATTGATGATTGCTGCTGCACAGTCAGGCAACAAGTTTGCAAGTGTTGCAGATTCCGCTTCCAAGATTTCGATATCTACAATGTATTCTGTAATATCTGCTTTGGATGGCATTGTGCCTTTTTCTGGATCACAAACAATCAAACCATTTTCTTCAAGCAATTTCAAAGCACGTCCACCATTTGTAGCATCACTAGGGATTGCAATGATGTTGCCATCTTCAATATCAGCCATTGTTGTGATTTGATCTGTATTTGGATAAATGGACAATGGAGCAATCAAAGTGTCACAAATTGCAACGATATCATAACCAGCTGCTGCAATTTCATTTGCCAAGTATGCTTTGTGTTGGAATGCATTCAAATCGATTTCGCCATCAGCCAATGCTCTGTTTGGTGCTGCATAATCTGTGAATTTCACCAATTCTACAACGATATTATCATCTGCCAACAATTCGTTTACTGTATCCCATTGTGCGTTGTATTCGCCTACAACACCCATAGTTACCACGATAGGTTCACTGGATTCTTCTGTTGCTGTTGCATCTGCTGCTGGTGCTGCTTCTTCTGTTGCACTGCTACCACAAGCAGTTACACCAAACACCAATGTTGTTGCCAATGCCAAACTCAATAATTTTTTCATAATATGTTCTCCTTTTCTTTTACTTTTTCGTTTTACATACCCTTTTTGTTTGCGTTTTTACTATATAATATCCCATATTTGGGTTACTACCAAAATAATTTATATTGCGACAATTGATTGCGGTATGGGAAACCCATCCCCTACAATTACATCCCAATTGTTTCATAACGAATACTATTTAATGTGTGGTTTTGTTGATGACAATGTTTCCAACTGCTTGAATGACGCTGACAATCACCAAAATAATCAATACTGTCAGAACTGTCATATCTGTTTTGTGCATTTGGTAACCATAGCGAATTGCAAAGTCACCCAAACCACCAGCACCAATGGCACCCGCCATAGCAGTCAAACCAACCAAGTTGACCAATGTAATCATAGTCACACGTGCAATACTTGGAACACTTTCTCGCAAATATACCTTAAATATAATTTCCATTGGAGAAAATCCCATTGCAGCACTGGCTTCAATCAAACCGTGGTCTGTATCAGAAACTGCTGTTTCTACCTGTCTTGCAAAGAATGGTACTGTACCACAAATGAGAGCCACATAAGCACCCGTTACACCAATGGCAGTGCCTACAACTGCACGACTGACCGGAATCAACAACACCATCAAAATGATAAATGGTATGGATCTAATAACGTCAATTGCTTTGTCCAAAATGCGATATACAATCAAGTTTTGCATAATGCCACCTTGTTTGGTGACCACCAAAACCATACCAAAGAACATCCCTAGTATAAAGAAGAAGATGGAGGAAACACCAAGCATTTGCAAAGTTTGCAAGAAGCATTTGTACAATTCACCAGAAAGTGTTTCCAAATTTGTTGCCATATCTTGAAATAGACTCATTGTTTCAACACCTCCATTTGTACTTGTGTTTCCATATATGCAATGGCTTTTTTCATTTGTTCTGGTTCACCACTTAGGGTAACCACCAATTTGCCAAGGGGTTTGTCCTTCAAATATTCAATATTACCAAAGATGATATTGGCTTGTACATGCAATTCTTCTGCCAAGTAGGAAATCAAAGGTTTGCCAGCATTGACACCAGAATATGTGAGCAATACCATCATTTCACCTTCTTTGACCTGTGCCAATTCATGACCAGATTCCAACATTTCATAGATTTTTTGAATGTTGCTTGCAGAATCCATAAAGTCTTTTGTTACCTTTTGTTGTGGTCTTGCAAAAACAGAAACGGATTCGCCACTTTCTACCACATAACCATTTTCCATGATGGCAACACGATTGCAAATATCTTTCACCACTGCCATTTCATGTGTAATGAGCACAATGGTGATACCCAATGTTTCATTGACCTGTTTCAACAAAGCCAAGATGGATTGTGTGGTTTGTGGGTCCAAAGCACTGGTTGCTTCATCACACAAGAGCACTTTTGGGTCATTTGCCAAAGCTCTTGCAATTGCAACCCTTTGTTTTTGACCACCCGACAATTGAGATGGATATGCATCTTTTTTATCACTGAGTCCAACCAAATCCAAAAGACTCATAATCTTTGCATCCTTTTCAGATTTGCTCAATTTGCTTTTTTGCAAAGGAAATGCAATGTTTTGGTATACGGTTCTGGAACGCATCAAATTGAAATGCTGGAATATCATACCAATTTTCTTACGTTCTTCTCGTAGTTGTTTTTCTGTGATGGCAGTCAAATCCACACCATCTACAATGACTTTGCCACCTGTTGGACGTTCCAATAAATTAATACAACGCACCAATGTGGACTTACCAGCACCAGAGAATCCAATGATGCCAAAAATTTCACCTTTACCAATTTGCAATGTCACATCACTGACTGCGTGTATTGCAAGTTTTCCTTGTGCAAAGGTTTTGCTTACTTGCTCCAACTGAATCATGTATTGCTCCCTTCTCCCATTCTTTCTATTTTTTCTATATATTTCCATAAAAAAAAGCCTTCATCATAATGATATACAATCATTAGGACGAACGCATCAGCTTCGTGGTACCACCTAAATTCATTTGTTTCTCGCAAAACAAACCTTATCCAGTACGTCCTTCCAATAAGGGTTATACTGTAGCACTGTAACGGGTGCATCCGTCATAATCTAACCAACTGCCAAACAATTGCTCAACTATGCGACTCCAAGACCATCTTCATCTACGCATCTTTATCCTGTTCCACCAAATCAGGACTCTCTGTGAAAGTATTTGTTGACTACTCTTCTTTTCTATGTCTTTCCTTTTGAAATTGTTATCATCATAAAATAATTCCTATTGTTTGTCAACTGTTTTTTTTATTTTTATGGATTGCGATACTTTTTTCATAGCAAAACACTTGTTTTTTGTGTATTTTGATAGATACAAAAAGGGTGGATACGAAATCCACCCCTAGCAACTATATATTTGATTCTTATTTCAAAACCACATTGTGGAATACTTTTTTACCTTTTTGTACCAACAAAGTGCCATCTTTGAAGGTTGCTTCTGTGATTTTCATTTCCACATCTTTTGCTGGTTCTTCATTGAGTTTGACACCACCTTGTTGCACTGCACGTCTTGCTTCGGATCTGGATGGAACCACTCCAATGGTTGTAAGCAATGTCAAAATATCCATACCTTCTGCAAAGTCAGCTTTGTCCATTTCTGTAGATGGAACAGAACCTGCAACCACACCTTTACCAAACAATGCTTTTGCTGCTTCTTGTGCTTTTGTTGCTTCTTCTTCACCATGAACGATTTTTGTCAGTTCAAATGCCAAAACTTCTTTTGCTTTGTTGATTTCGCTACCTTCCAAAGCACCCAATCTACGTACTTCATCCATTGGCAAGAATGTCAAAAGACCCAAACAATTTTCAACGTCTTTATCGCCAACATTTCTCCAGTATTGGTAGAAATCATATGGAGATGTTTTTTCTGGATCCAACCACACAGCACCACCAACGGTTTTACCCATTTTGACACCTTCAGAATTGGTCAAAAGTTTGAAAGTCATACCATAAGCAGGTTTGCCAAGTTTACGACGAATCAGCTCCACACCAGCGATGATGTTAGACCATTGGTCATTTCCCCCCAATTCCATAACACAGTTATGACGTTTGTACAATTCGTAGAAATCGTAACCTTGCATAATCATGTAGTTGAATTCCAAGAAAGAAAGACCCATTTCTTTATCCATACGAGATTTGAAACAATCTGCTGCCAACATACGGTTTACAGTGAAATGTGTACCAATATCACGCAAGAATTCGATGTAGTTCAAGTTTCTAAGCCAGTCTGCATTGTTTACAATTGTTGCACTACCATCTTCAAAATTGATGAATCTGGACAATTGTTTTTTGATACAAGCCACGTTATTGTCGATGGTTTCTACTGTCATCATGCTTCTCATATCTGTTTTACCAGATGGATCACCAACCATAGCAGTACCGCCACCCATCAAACAAATTGGATGATTGCCACATCTTTGCATGTGTGCCATAGCCATTACAGTCAAGAAA
Source organism: Chakrabartyella piscis (assembly GCA_030067835.1). Classification (GTDB taxonomy): domain Bacteria; phylum Bacillota; class Clostridia; order Lachnospirales; family Anaerotignaceae; genus Chakrabartyella; species Chakrabartyella piscis. The sequence continues at coordinate 764,489 of CP092441.1, read as the reverse complement.
TGACCTACATGCAAACTGTCTGCTGTTGGGTCAATACCAATGTAGAAGCTAACGCCACCTTTTGCAAACAATTCTTTGACTTCTTGTTCATGTGTCAATTGTTCAATAAATCCACGTTCTTGCAATACCTCAAATGCATTCATGTTTTCCATTTTCATTCTCCTTTTCATCCCAATGTATATTATATTTCATTTTCAACAAATTCAGCGGTTCGATGTGGGCATCGACCCCTACAGTCCATTATATTGTATGCTGCTATAAATAAAAAAGGGCTTCTCATCCGTAAAGGACGAGAAAACCCGTGGTACCACCTTAATTTATGTTCATCAAAAGACAAACATCTTCAGACTTTTGTAACGGAAAGCACCCGTTGCATCATTTCCTATGCAAAGCTCATGAGTCGTAATTCACAAAAAATGTACTGTGATTTTTTCAGCAACCAAACCACTCTCTATTTTTGTAACCAAATTTTGCTACTTTTTCTCAATCAAAGCATTTCTACCCTATGAATGTATCATATTCATTTCATAAAGTCAACTTTATTTATGGATTTTACTTTCTTTTTGCACCCAATTCTGCAATCTTTACAATGGTTTCCACTGCTTTTTCCATAGATTTCACTGGAATGAATTCATAGGGTCCATGGAAATTGTGTCCACCTGTAAAAATGTTGGGACATGGTAAATTCATATAGGAAAGTCTTGCTCCATCTGTTCCACCACGAATGGGTCTGATGACTGGTGTTACGCCCACTGCTTCCATTGCTTCTTCTGCCAAATCCACAATATACATACAATCTTTGAAACAAGATGCCATATTTGCATATTCATCTCGAATTTCCAAGGTGATTGCATTTGGATATTGTTCTTTTTTACGATCCACAAGCATGGTCATCATATTTTTGCGATGACCAAAAGTGGTTTCATCAAAATCACGAATGATATATTGCAAAGTTGCAGAAGATACAGTTCCTTGGAAAGATACCAAATGGAAGAAGCCTTCTACACCTTCTGTTTTCGCTGGAATTTCACGTTCAGGAAGCATTGCCACAATTTCAGCACCCAACAACGCTGCATTGACCATAACGTTTTTTGCAGAACCAGGATGTACATTTTTTCCTTTGATGGTGATGGTTGCATGTGCTGCATTGAAGTTTTCATATTGCAATTCGCCAATTTCTCCACCATCGATGGTATAGGCAAAATCTGCTCCAAATGCTTCCACATCAAAGAAATCCACACCTCTACCAATTTCTTCATCTGGCGTAAATCCAATGCGAATTTTACCATGTGGAATTTCAGGATGCGCTTTCAAATATGCCACTGCTGTCAAAATTTCAGCAATACCCGCCTTATCATCTGCACCCAAAAGAGTAGAACCATCTGCTGTGATGATGGTATCACCTATATAATTTTGCAACACAGGAAATTCTTCTGGTGTGATGCTGATGTGGCTCAAAGGAATGCTTCCACCATCGTAATGTTCCACGATATGTGGCATAACCCCAGCACCTTCTGCATCTGGACTGGTATCCATATGGGATATGAAACCAATGGTTGGTGCACCTTCTACCGTTGCAGCCAAAGTTGCCATCACATAACCATAGCGATCCACTGCTATATCTTGCAAACCAATTTCTCTACACTCTTTTGCCAAAAAATCTGCAAATTGCAGTTGCCTATTGGTACTTGGAAAAGTGCTTGCTGTATCATCTGATGTTGTATGGTGCTTTACATATGTCAAAAAGCGTTCTGTTACCTGCTTCATCAACCAATCCTCCTCGTTTTATCATATGGTATTCATTCTACCATCTTTTTTCTAAAAAATCCATCCTAAATTATTCCTCGTATTATATAGTCATAGCTTTTTCTTTACCTTTTCTTAGGTATAAGCTATGCTGATTTAGATACTGTGGATTGGTGAATTCCTCCTACCACTTGATGGTTTAAGTAAGGCTCCAACCACAGTCTCTTTGTTTATTTGTTAATTAGTTAGATACCGCATGACGGTTTATTTAGAACGAGGTTACAATCGCAGAGAGTACCAGTGGTTCCAAACAGTATCATCTCGCAGAACATTATTAGTTCTGCTCGCAAAAATACTTTTAAAATAGGAGATTTATTTATGATTTACGTAGGAATTGATGTTGCTAAAGATAAGCACGATTGTTTTATGACCAACTCTGATGGGGAAATACTTGCAAAAGCATTTACCGTCACAAACAACCGAGATGGATTTGATGAACTTTATCAAAGAGTAGAATCTCTTTCCGATGATTTAACCAAAGTAAAAGTAGGACTTGAAGCCACTGGACACTACAGTTATAACATCTTGGGGTATCTGCTTGATAAAGGTCTAACCACCTATACTATCAACCCGTTACATACAAATCTTTACAGAAAAAGTCTAAGCCTTAGAAAGACGAAAACGGATAAAGTCGATGCCCATACGATTGCTACTATGCTCATGTCTGATGTGAACTTGAAGTCCTACTCAGATACATCATACCACAACGAAGAGCTAAAGTCACTCACTCGTTATCGTTTTGATAAAGTAAAAGAACGGGCAAAATTAAAGACTTCTATTTCTAGGCTTGTAACGATTCTATTTCCTGAATTGGAAAAATTGGTGCCAACACTTCATATCGCATCCGTTTATGCTTTGTTGGTTGAGTTTCCAAGTGCCAAAGCCATTGCTGATGCACATTTGACTAGGTTGACAAATCTTCTTAAAACAGCTTCTAAAGGTCACTATGATAAAAATACGGCTATCCTATTCCGTAATGCAGCCAGAACTTCTATTGGTTCTCATATACCAGCCAAATCATTAGAATTGAAACACACCATTGAACTCATCGAAGTGTTAGATTCTGAAATCGCTGAAATAGAAGTTGAAATCAAAGCTATTGTAGATGAAATGGAATCTCCAATCCTAACCATACCTGGAATCAGTTATCGCATGGGTGCAATGATTCTTGCAGAGATTGGTGATTTTTCTAGGTTTGATTCTCCAGATAAGATTTTAGCTTATGCGGGGTTATCACCGTCCACCTATCAATCTGGTCAGCTAGAATCTTCCCATTCTAAAATGGAAAAACGAGGTTCTCGCTACCTGCGATACGCATTATTTAATGCCACAATCTATGTTTGTCATTGGGATCCAACATTTAAGGCATACCTAGCTAAAAAACGTGCCGAAGGAAAACATTATTATGTCGCCATTTCCCACGCCGCCAAAAAGCTTGTAAGAGTAATTTATCAACTGGAAAAAACACGAGAAGCATATATAAAGTGACCTGATTCGTTTTATCAAATATCTCCTAATTTGAGCACCTATAGAGATGCTCTATTTGTCATGCAGTTTTCAATGTTCAATATCTATCTGAAATACATTTCTGTAATTCATTCAAAAACTTTCATTTTAGACTTGACTTTTAATAGTTAGTCTTACTTTTTCTACAATTATAAGACTTTTCTATACAAAAAATAAGAAATGACTTTCATTTGCATTGTTTCTATGGGCATTTGGTGGTAAACTATGTCTAACATCAATAGAAAGGGGTTTTTCTATGGAAATCAAAATTGGTTCCAAATTGCGTGAATTACGTACGCAGAAGAAAATGAGTATTGCAGAATTATCCAAATTATCCGAAGTGAGTACAGGACTCATCAGCCAAATTGAACGTGACTTGGTGGTGCCTTCTGTCATCAGTTTATATCGACTTGCACTTGCATTGAAAACAGATTTGAACTATTTCTTTGTGGAACAAGCCAAGATGGATGGTGATATCATCCGAAATGGTGAACATCGCATTTTATCCATGAATCATGATTATTCATTTTATAAATTGTTGACACCTAATAACAGTTCACGTTCCTTGGATATGATTGAAGTACGCATCCAACCTGGTGGCACCTACGAAGAAGCAGGTCTGTGTCATGAAGGTGAAGAATGTGGTTATGTCATTAAGGGCACTTTGACACTTGCTCTCAATGGTCAAGATTACACCTTGTACGAAGGTGACAGCATTACTTTCAAAAGCACTTTGCCACATAGATACAAAAATCTATCCAATGAAGAATGTGTTTCTGTTTGGTCTATGACACCAAAATTCTTCTAATACCACTACATAAAAAGGCGGAGTTGCGCCACTGCAACCCCACCTCATTGTGGTAAAATCCATATTCTGTTCAAATAATTTCTACAACACTGGTATATACACCTTCCAATTTGCTTGTGATTTTTTGATCCACATGCATATGCCCAAAATACCATTTCTGAAACCTTGGAAACTGTTCTATGAAGCGATACCATTCATCCAAATTCTTTGGAAACATATAATCTGCATCCATAGGTTTGTCTCTGGCAATACATCCTCTGGCAAACAAAGGTGGTTCATGTGTAATGATATAGTCAATTTCATTTCCAAATGCCTGCAATTGTTGTGCTCCATATGCAATTTCTGCAAGTGTTGGCTCTTCTGCTTTCCACCAACTGATGCCTTCTTCTCGTCTATCTTTATCCACAGATCTTGCACCACCAAATACAAAGAACTGCTTCTCATAAATGGAATACACTTCTCCACGCATCAAATGATACACACGTTCTCCAATACGATGTGCTTTGCTACCATTCCAAGTGCAAACCTCCATAGCATTCAACAAATCGTGATTTTCATGGTTGCCATCTACAAATGCAATAATTCCTGGAAATATTTGCTGCAATGTCGCAATTTTATACCCATAATTTGCATCCCAAACATAGCCAGCATCCCCTGCAATGAGCAAAATGTCTGTATCGAATAGTTCCTTTGTTTCTGCCAAATAAAACAAATGACTAAAGGTTCCATGCATGTCTCCTGTTACCAAAATTCTTCCTGTCATATCAAACCTCTAGGCAATACCGCATAACCCTGGTTGCAAAATTTGCGAGTGGATTTTTTTGTCACAATTATCAAAAAACGGAAACGATATCGGAAATATCGTCGAGTATTTTTGGTGGTTCTGACGGGGAAATAAACCGCAAAGGTTGTGATAGGGGGTTGTTCGGTGTTACCCTAGTTATTTTTGTAGTAATAAATGCCATTTCTTTCTTCACGTATGATTTTACCAGTAAAATACAAATATTGCAAATGGGAAATTGCTTCACCTGTTGCAAACCATTTTTGTGGTTCTGGAAAGTCTTCCCAAGATTTGCAATCAATTTCCCAGGTCATATCCCTTGCAACCATATAACTGGTTTTCCATTCATTTTTCAAAATATATATCACTTCTTCCAAACGTTCTTTGTGGTGCTGTTGCAATTCCTCTATACGTGCATACATATTGGAAATGGGTGTTCCATGTGCTGTCAAAAGCAAATCCACTTCCAATTTTGCAATTTTATCCAAGCTCTGCAAATAATCAGCCAAAGGGTTTTCTACACCCAATTCAATGCAAATATTTGGTGTGATGGTACCCAAAATATGATCGCCACAAATCAAAATTTTGTGTTTTCTATTGTACAAACAAGCGTGTCCTGGTGTGTGTCCCGGTGTCAAAATCACTTCCCAAGCATAACCACCATAGGATAGGATTGTCCCCTCATCAACATAGGTGAAATCCACTCTTTTTTCATGACAATATTTTCTACCTGGGTGAATGTCTGTGTTGCGACCAAATCTTGCTTTTGGGAATCCAAATTTGATAAACAAATCATCCAAAATACGCCAATATAAGTTACCCACTTCAAAATTGATCAATTCACCATCCACTTCACTGGCATAAATCTTGCTTTCTTTGGTGGAAAATTGTGGAACCAAACCACAATGGTCTGAATGCAAATGTGTAATGAACAAATCCACATCCACAATTCCAAGTGTATCAAATGCATCTTGTAACGCTTCTTCACATTCTGGTCTGTTGAACCCTGTATCAATGACCAAACTCTTTTCTGATCCTTCTCCAAGCAAAATATAGCTATTGATTTCTCGCAAAGGATTGTTTGGCAAAGGTACCACTTTCTGATAAATTCGTTCTGCAACTTTTGTCAGCATATACTTTCCTCCAAATCATGGGTTCAGAAAATTTATATTTCAGTGACAACAAATGTACTATAATATCTTTCACCAGTATGCAAGCACAAACAGCCAAGTCTACCTTTGCCATCTGTGTAAGCACAACCACAATCAATACCAATCATATTTTCATATTCGTATATTTCATAATGCTCTTTGTTGTCTACATCCTCATCGTATTTTTTGGTGCAAACATGACCAAACACAACCGTTTGATTTTCCAATTGGTACCATATTCTCATTTTATCCCAAATGGTTTGGTCTTGTAAGGGCATAGAATAAATCCCATAAGACATAGCTCCTTGTGTTTTGGTGGCTGGAAGATATGGTCTACCATGTACCAAATAGTATTTTTTACCATTGGCAACAACGGTTTTTCGATATTTACAACCTTCCAAAAAAACTCTCAATTCTGCTCGTCTACGTTTGGGCAATGCAATGAAATGTTCATATGTCACCAAACCACCATTATACATCCATAACGTATAATCATTGTTTTCTATTGCTTGTAACATCATCAATTCGTGGTTTCCCATCAAAAGTTCAATTTTATCTTTGTTTTTCATAATGTGTTGCAAGATGCGAATGCCACCAACACCACGATCCACAACATCACCTATAATGTATAGCTTATCCCTTTTTCCAAAATCATCAAAGCCAATTTGCTCCAACATATCAAAATAAGCATCTTCTCGTCCATGAATATCCGACATAACATATGTTTTCATTGTATCACCACCTGTATCTTTTGTATTTTCTTATTTTTTTAGTATGATATCATCATACCACCTTTCACAAAGAAAAACAATTCTCTTTTAGAAAATATTATCCATATAGTCGTGGGTGGATGTGGGCACCCACCCCTATAAAATAGAACTACATGAATGCTTGTAGGGACAGATTCCATATCTGTCCGCAATTCCTTGCACAAAAAAAGAGGCTGATCTCATATCAACCTCTTGCTTCTTAATTCTTACAAAACCTTTGCCAAGAATGTTTGCAAACGTTCACTTTTTGGTGCATCAAAGATTTCTTCTGGTGTGCCTTCTTCCACTTGTTTGCCAGCATCCATAAACATAACCCTTGTAGCCACTTCTCTTGCAAAGCCCATTTCGTGTGTTACCACAACCATGGTCATATTTTCATGTGCCAATTGTTTCATAACTTCCAAAACTTCACCAACCATTTCAGGATCAAGTGCAGAAGTTGGTTCATCAAAGAGCATCACTTCTGGTTGCATACACAAAGCACGCACAATTGCAATTCTTTGTTTTTGACCACCAGACAATTGAGATGGATATGCATTGGCACGATCCCCCAAGCCAACACGTTCCAAAAGACCCATAGCCAATTCAGTTGCTTCTGCTTCGCTTTTCTTTTGCAACTTCATAGGTGCAATGATCATATTTTTCAAAATGGTCATATGAGGGAACAAGTTGAAATGTTGGAACACCATGCCCATTTTTTGACGATGGATATTGATGTTTACCTTTGGATCTGTAATGTTGGAACCATCGAAATAAATATTGCCACCAGTTGGTTTTTCCAAAAGGTTGAGACAACGAAGGAATGTTGATTTTCCTGAACCAGAAGGTCCAATGACCACCACAACTTCACCTTTTTTGATTTCTGTGTTGATTCCATCCAAAGCTTTGATGGCACCACCATTGTAATATTTTTGCACACTTTCTACTTCAATCAAAACATTATCTTTCACTGTTACGCAACCTCCTTTCCAACTTCGCTACAAGCCATGTGAAGAACATAACCATAACCAAGTAAATCAACGCCACACCAATCAGTGGCATAAACGCGGAATAGGTTCTACTTCTAATGATATCCCCTGCTTTGGTCAAATCTTGCAACGCAACATAACCAGCAACAGAAGTTTCTTTCAACAATACAATAAATTCATTTGCCAATGCAGGCAATACGTTTTTGAATGCCTGTGGAATGATGATATAGATCATTGTTTGTGGATAATTGAATCCCAAACTTCTACCAGCTTCAAATTGACCTTCATCAACAGACATAATACCACTACGTACAATTTCTGCAACATAAGCACCGGAGTTGATCCCAAACGCCAAAACAGAAACCATAATTTTGTTGTTGGAAGATGCAAAGATGATATAGTACATAATCATCAATTGCACTACAACAGGTGTTCCACGAATCACTGTCAAGTACAGTCTACTGATTGCATTCAAGATGCCCAAAACCACTTTACCAACACCCATAGGCATATCTTTGTTGTTTTTGTCATATGTTGAACGAATAATTGCTACCAAAATACCTACAACAATACCCAATAGAACTGCCAAAAAAGTAACTTTCAATGTCACTTGCAAGCCATCTACAAGATACTTCCAACGATTGTCCTGAATGAAATTCAAATCAAATTGTGCTTGCATATCTGCGAACCACTCAGCCAAAAAAATCCCTCCTCTTTCTCTTTGTCATAGGGAAATTTTCAGCTCACCTTGAATAAACGCCCGAAAAGCCCCGCAATGGAAAACCATTACGGAGCAATTCTTCATCCAAGAGCAACCAGTGCCCCTATTGTTTCTAGTGTAACTTATTCAGCAGAAATATATTTGTCAATAATTGCTGCTACAGTACCATCTGCAATCAATTCTTGCAAAGCACCATTTACTTCTTCTGTCAATTCGCTATCTTTTGCGAAAGCAATTGCATATTCTTCAACTGCATATTCAGAATCCAAAATTGCCAAACCTTCTGTTGCAGCAACAAATTCTTTTGCTGGTTCATTGTCGATGATTACACAGTCAAGTTTGCCTGCAATCAAAGCTTGAACAGCATCAGCACCTTTGTTGTAACGGTCGATTGTAGCCAAGCCAGCATCTTCCAAATCCCATGTAGCATACAAGTCACCAGTTGTACCTGTTTGAACACCAATACCATAGCTTGCATCATCAGCAAACAAATCGTCTACACTTGTGATTGCAGAACCTTCTGCAACGATAACCACTTGCACGCCTGTTGCATAAGAATCAGAGAAATCAACGCTTTGCATTCTTTCTTCTGTTACAGTCATACCAGCCATACCAAAGCTTGCTTTGCCACTTGTTACAGCAGGAATGATGGAATCAAACAACATATCTTCGATCATGAAGTCATAACCCAATTTTGTTGCGATTGCTTCTGCGATTTCAGCATCGATACCAATGATTGCATCACCTTCGTGATATTCATATGGAGGGAACTCTGCATTTGTTGCCATAATCAAAGTACCTTTGGATTCTTCTTCTACCACTGCTTCTTCTTCAACTGCTGCATCTGTGCTTTCTGCTGGAGCTGCTGCTTCACTGCTGGAGCTGCTGCCACAACCTACCAAAGCTGCTGTCAAAGACATAACCATTACTGTTGCAAATAATTTTTTCATTCTATTTTTCCTCCCATTTTTGTGTTTCTTTTACATACCTTTTGTTACATGCCCTTTTACCTCACATAATTTGTAAAGTATGTTGATAATTATACCTGTTATCTGCATAAAATGCAATACCAAACTTTCACTATAAATTCATAAATTCAACATAAATTTTATACACTTTTCATATCCAACAGAAAAAACCACGAACTTTCTTTGTTTTTGTGTCTATATTTTTTACATATACCCATATTGTGCCATTCACAAGAACGCATAATTATTCGTATAAACATTGCATATACATAATTTTTATGAATTGTACTGATTTTTATACTACATTTTTGTCGATAAACTCAGGTTTTACCTTGGAATACATGATTTTTTGCTCATTGTATAAACCATAATAGCCAGATAACATATAACTGATGGCACAACACAATGCGTAATAGCCCAAACCTTCCATACCAAAGAGTTCAATACACAAAATCAAAGATGCCAATGGACAATTTGTCACGCCACAGAACACAGCCATCATACCAAGTCCTGCTGCAAAGGAAGGATCCAATCCCAAAACATTGCCCATAACACAACCAAATGTTGCACCTACAAAGAAGGAGGGTACAATTTCGCCACCCTTATAGCCAGCACCCAAAGTCAATGCTGTAAAGAGAATCTTCAATAAAAAGGCTTCTGGGTTTGCTTCCCCTGCAACTGCTCTCTGGATCACATCCATGCCAGCACCATTGTAATCATAGGTACCCACCAAAAATGTCAATATAATGACAATACAACCACCTACAACTGGTTGCAACCAAGGATTTGTAATACGTTTTTTGTACGCATGAGATGTTTTCTCCATTACAACACAAAATAGAATGCTGACCACAGCACAAAGAGCTGCCAAAATACCAACGGATACAGTGCCTTGTATGGTAATGCTTTCTGGCACACCAGTCAATGTGAATGCAGTTGGAGCAAATCCAAACCAAGACGCCAAACCAACAGCAACCAAAGCAGAAATGACACATGGAACCAATGCAGAATAATGCATGATACCAACGGTAATCACTTCCATGGCAAATACAACAGATGTGATGGGTGTACCAAACAATGCAGCAAACCCAGCAGCCATACCACACATGGTGATGATGCGTTCATCCTTTTCATTGAGCTGAATTTTACGACCCAATCTGGAAGCAATGCTACCACCAATTTGCAATGCTGCACCTTCACGACCAGCAGAACCACCAAATAAATGGGTGATGACTGTACTGATGTAAATGAGTGGTGTTCTACGCAAATATACCGCTTCATTTGCACGTACAGCAACCAAAATAAAATTGGTTCCTTTGTCTTTGTGAATCCCACACAAACGATACAATCCCACAATCAAAAGCCCACCAATAGGCAAACCCCAAATCAATTGTGGATGATGCATACGTATTTCTGTCACTTCTTCCAGCACCCAATGGAAAGAAACGCCAACAAGTCCAACCAAAACGCCAACAACAATCCCAACCAATATCCATTTGATGCAAGTACCAAAAACATTTGGACTATCCTTCGCAAAATTTTTCATTTCATACCACAAAAGTTCCAACTCCTTATCAGACACATAATCCCTCATTATACTCTAATTATAGTATACATGAGGAAATGGTCTTCTTTCAAGGCATTTTTCGTCATTTCTTGCATTAGAAAAAAAACATAAATTGCCTATTGACAAGCTGGGGTATTTGTTATATACTAATTGAGCGTTACGGGTCGCTAGCTCAGTTGGTAGAGCACTGGACTTTTAATCCAGGTGTCCCGGGTTCGAACCCCGGGCGACTCATCTCAAGATCATTCTATTTGGAATGGTCTTTTTTTATGGAATTTTCTTACTATTTTCTTCTTGAAATATACTCCATTTTTCGATATACTAGAAAGAAATCATTTTGCGTTATCTTCTACAAACTATTTTGCACATAAGACAAATATATAAATGTACAATCCATTTGGCAATAGGCTATTCTGGATTTAAGGAGGTATTTATGGAAAATTCCAACCATTCGCTTACAAAAAAAGATTTGGAAACGCTGAATTCTTACATACATGTTGCAGAAGCCACTGCTGATTTTTGGGGTGATTGCTGCGAAGTGGTTGTACACAATTTAGAGAATTTAGACCATTCTGTTATGTTTATTCTCAATGGTCATCTTTCCAATAGACAAGCTGGTGCTGCCATTTCCGATGTCACACTATCCTTTTTGAATCGTATGATTTCAGAACCAGACCTGCATCATTTATATTATTTTGCCAAAAACAACAATGGTGAATCCTTCAAAGCTTCCATGTGTGCCATTTATGGTGAAAATAAGAACATCATTGGTTTGTTTTGTATGAATTTATATATGTCTACACCAATCTCTGCTTTTGTTCGTTGTATGGTGCCTGAAGAAAATGCGAAACAAGAAAGTTTGTCTGAAAACTTCGTGGAAGATACAAAGGAATTGATGCTCACTGCTTTGGAAGATGCAAAAAAAGCTGTTTATAGCAATCTTTCCATTCTTCCTTCCAATAAAAATAAGGAAATTGTGGCATTGTTGCACCAAAAAGGTATTTTCAACTTGAAAGATTCTGTGATCACCATTGCAGAACAATTGGGTATCTCCAAAAACACAGTATATATGCATATTCGTAATTTGAAATAATATAGTATCATGTGTAGTGGCTATTGTTGGCGGGATATCATCCCCTACAAATACACATATCTTATATGCTGTCATCCTGAATGAAATGAAGGATCTTGGTTTTTACTGGAAGATGCTATCTTCCCCTACATTATGATGTGTCCTATATAAACTCATTTCCCAAATCCCAAACAAAAAGGACATGTTCATGTACCGACCTCCTAACTGTTAAACTTTTTAGGTCTAACTTTTGGGGTCACCACATCATCATGTCCTTAAATTTTATTTTATAACAAACCATTTTCTTTCAAAAATTGAATGTCTTTTTTTGTCAATTCTGCTATTTCCAAAAGATCCGGTCTCTTCTTTGCAGTACGCAACAAAGATTGTTCACGTCTCCATTTGTCTACATTGCCATGATGCCCACTGAGCAACACTGGTGGCACTTCCTTATCCATAAACACAGGTGGTCTTGTGTATTGTGGATACTCCAATAAACCTTCTGAAAAGCTTTCATCTGCAAAGGATTCTGCTTTGCCCAAAACACCTTCTTGCAAACGTGAAATGGCATCAATCATGGTGATGGCAGCAAGTTCCCCGCCCGTCAACACAAAATCACCAAGGGACACTTCATCTGTGACAATCTCTTCTATGACACGTTCGTCAATGCCTTCATAATGACCACAAAGAAATACAAGGGTTTCTTCCTTTGCAAACTCTTCTGCCAAACGTTGTGTAAAGGGTCTACCTTGTGGTGTCATAAATAGGACTCTAGCACCTTTGGCACGTGGCAAAATGCTTTGATAGGCATCATAAATGGGCTGTGGTTGCATCACCATGCCAGCGCCACCGCCATATGGATAATCATCTACTTTTAGATGTTTGTTTGTGGTATAATCTCTGATTTGAATTCCTTCAATGGAAACATGACCTTCTTTTTGTGCTCTACCCAAAATGCTATGGGATAAGGTATCCATGACCATTTCTGGAAACAAAGTCAGTACAAAGAATTTTTTCATTATCTCAATCCTTCTAATAAGTGTACTGTCATTTTTTTATTTGGGATATCTATGTCCAAAATACAATCTTTGATGGCAGGAATCAAAAGCTCTTTTGCATCACCCAATTGCACACCATACACATCATTTGCACCTGTTACATATACTTCCACCAATTTACCAAGGTTTTCACCATCTTCTGTGAATACATCAATACCAAACAAATCACGTGTGTAGTATTCATCTTCTTCCAAAGGAATTGCTTTTTCTTCTGGGATTAAGATACGTGCAGTTTTGTACGTTTCAGCCACATTGATGTCTGTAATTTCTTTGACAGTGAGCAAAATCATATTTTTTTGATACGCCACCTTTTGGATGTGTACCACTTCTTCTTTGCCAGCAAGTTCAATGACCACCTCTTTGAGTTTTTCAAAACGAGTTGGGTCCTGTGTTGTTGGAAATACACGGAATGTACCACGAATGCCATGGGTACCTGTAATTTTTCCAATTTCAAAATAATGTTCCATATTGACTCTCCTTTCACTCCCCTCAATGGAGAGTAACTAATGACTAAGGGTGAATGGTGAATAACTTTTTCACTGCATCACCCATTCTTACTTGTGTTCAAAGTTGCAATTAGCATTCTTTTAATAGAAGTATTTTTCTCTTTGATTACATTAAATTTATAATCAAAATAGCCAGTTGCTTCAAGTATTTTGATCCAATATTCAGTTTCAGAACATTCTTTTAATGCAATTTGCATTTTGGCAATAAAATCTGGTTTACTGACTGCATAATACGCTTCATGGATATTGGCTCCAATACTCGTGCCACTTCTTAAAATTTGCCTTGACATAACAAATTCCTTTTTTTCACCTGCTAACCACTTATAATAACCCACTATCTCTATAGATAAATCTATCGAATATTTTGCAAGTTCACTATTTGCGCCCATAGTCATTCACCATTCACCTTTAGTTCTTAACCCCTTAAGTCCTTCACCATTCATCTTTAGCTCTTAGCCTCTTAAGTCCTTCACCATTCATCTTTAGCTTTTAGTCTTTTATTTCACTTCAGGTGAAATAAAAAACAGGCAAGGTGTTTCCACCCTGCCACATTCTCTCAAATGATTATTGCACAATTTCTACAATAATTTTTTTATCTTCATGTACACCAGATGCTTTGACAACAGTTCTGATTGCTTTTGCAATTCTGCCTTGTTTTCCAATGACTTTACCCATATCTTCTGGGGCAACTTTCAACTCAAGTACCAAAGCACGTTCGTTTTCAGTTTGTGTCACTTGCACCTTATCTGGAGAATCCACGAGATTTTTTGCTATGACTTCCAATAATTCTTTCATAACCTGCCCTCGCTTTCGGATTATTCACCGATCACGCCAGCTTTTTTCAACAAAGCTTTTGCTGTTTCGGAAGGTTGTGCACCATTTGCAAGCCATTTGTTAGCTGCTTCGCCATCTACTTTCAAAACCACTGGTTCTTTAGTAGGGTCGTAGTAACCAATTTCTTCGATGGATTTACCATTTCTTGCTGTTCTGGAATCTGCAACAACGATTCTATAGAAAGGAGCTTTTTTAGCACCCAATCTTTTCAATCTAATTCTTACTGCCATTTCTTTCACCTCCTAAGTTAATTGAACATTATTTTATCGGAAAAAAGGAAGTTTTCCTTTCTTACCTTTTTGCATGTTGTTCATTTGCTTCATCATTTTTTTCATTTCTTCAAATTGTTTCAGCAAACGATTGACTTCGGCAATGCTTCTACCAGAGCCATTTGCAATTCTTTTTTTTCTGGGACCATTCAAAATGGAAGGATTTTGTCTTTCCTTTTTGGTCATAGAAAGGATGATTGCTTCTGTTTTTGCCATTTCTTTGTTGGCATCCACACCTTGCATGGCTTTTTCCAAGTTCAAACCATTCATACCAGGCATCATACCAAGCAAATCCCCCAAAGGACCCATTTTCTTGATTTGTTGCATTTGCACCAAAAAGTCCTCTAAGGTAAAGTCATTGGAACGCATTTTTTTCTGCAATTCCATTGCTTCTTTTTCATCAATTGTATCTTGCACCTTATCGATAAGAGAAAGTACATCCCCCATACCCAAGATACGAGAAGCCATACGGTCTGGATAAAATGGTTCCAAATCTTCCATTTTTTCACCCATACCAATGTATTTAATGGGTTTGTTGGTCACATGACGCACAGATAATGCAGCACCACCACGGGCGTCGCCATCCAGCTTTGTCATAATGATACCATCTACACCCAGTTGGCTATCAAAGCTTGCAGCTACTGTCACTGCATCTTGACCAGTCATCGCATCTACAACCAACAAAATTTCTTGTGGGCGTACTGCTGTTTTGATGTCCTTCAATTCTTGCATCAATTCCTCATTGACGTGTAAACGACCTGCGGTATCGATGAGAAGTACATCATGATGATGTTCTTTTGCATATTCCAAGGCTTTTTCTGAGATTTCCACTGGATTCACACCAGTGCCCATTTCAAATACAGGAAGGTTGTATGTTTTTCCAACCACCTGCAATTGTTTGATTGCTGCTGGACGATAGACGTCACAAGCAACCAACATAGGATTTTTTCCTTGTTTACGAAGTTGACCAGCAAGTTTACCTGTGCTTGTTGTTTTACCAGCACCTTGCAAACCTACCATCATATATACAGTTGGTGGTCGATTGGAAAATGTCAGGCGACTTTGGGTACTA
The DNA here is from genome assembly GCA_030067835.1 of Chakrabartyella piscis. GTDB lineage: Bacteria > Bacillota > Clostridia > Lachnospirales > Anaerotignaceae > Chakrabartyella > Chakrabartyella piscis. The sequence goes on along the minus strand of CP092441.1, from coordinate 748,632 downwards.
CCCATCAACTCCACCAATTCTTCATTTACAATCTTGATGACTTGTTGACCAGGATTGAGCCCTTCGAGCACTTCCACACCAACGGATCTTTCTGTTACTTTTTTGATGAATTCCTTTACAATCTTGAAATTCACATCCGCTTCCAGAAGTGCAATTTTGACTTCTCGCATTGCCACTTTGACATCATCTTCTGTCAAAACACCTTTGCCACGGAGTTGTTTGAATACATCTTGCAATTTTGCGGAAAGATTTTCAAAAGCCATAAACGCTCTCCTTTCAGGACAAAACTTCTTCTGCTATCTTTGCGATGGCTGCAATGGAGTTGCCCATATTTGCATCAACCTCATTTGTGGAAATTTGATCCAAAATTTCTTTTATTTTATGAAAAGCCAATTGTTGTTCATGGAATCGTTTCACCAATTGTAACTTTTCCTCATACGCAATTAAGATTTTTTCTGTTCGCTTCAATTGATCTCTAACTGCTTGACGACTGATGGACAATTCCTCACCAATCTCTGTCAAAGTGAAATCATCTAGGTGGTGCATTTCATACACTTGTTTTTGCTTTTCTGTCAGCAATTCGCCATAAAAATCATACAGCAATGTCAACTGCAAAATCTCGTCCATATTTCCACCTCCCATGAAGCAAATCACTTGTAAAGTCTTTTTCCTTTACAATGCTTTTGTATTATACAGAAAAAAAAAGTGTCTGTCAAGGTTTTTTCCTTTACAAACACAAATTTTTTAAATTATTTTTTGTATGGGTGAATTTTCATACTCAACCAGTTGTTTTGTGGCAATTCACAATGGGATGTCGAGGACGCCATCCCCTACCGTTTCAGCATTTTTGCGTTTCGTAGTGATTTATGACGATTCATTCGTGAATCAACTCTATAGTGGTGTATTGGAATTTGTGTTATTTCGTTTTTTGTAGAGACTCATCTTCCCATGTATCTCTTTCAGATATGAAGAAAATCTTTGACCACGCATTATCTGTTATCAAACCACCTACTACTATTTCTGGTTCTTTGATTCTTCTATTTGCCATATATACAACTTCTATATCGATATTGTCAAAAGCATTCAATTCTGCCTCAATTCTTTTGTAACATCTTGTGGCATCTATGGTTTCCAATTGGCGACATGCCACAAACACTTCTTCGCCTATATACCCCAAAGATTTTGGAAATGCAATGGTAGAAAACCCACATGCACAAAAAGCACGATGATAGATTTCTTTTAGCATATTGCAATTTTCCAATTCAATGGTTTTAAGATTTTCACAACCAGCAAAGGCAAATCCCCAAATTTCTCGAATGTTTTTCGGTAATTTCACCCATTCCAAAGCGGTACATTCTCGACACACAGCACATTCTAAAATAGACAATTGGTTGCACATGGATAAATCCAAAGATGATAAGGATTTGCATTCCATAAAAACAATTTCGCCCATGCCAGAAATAGAAGCAGGCAAACGAACCTCCCTTAAACTTTCACACTTGAAACACATCGACCTTGGAATATATTTTAGCTTTTTACAATGGGATAAATCCAAAGATTCCAACCCAGAACTACCAAAAGCAAAATCCTCTATTTTTGTTATACTTTCTGGTAGATGCACCCGTTTCAAATCCTTATAATCTTGAAAGGCACCTGCTTGTATTTCCTTGAGTTTTTTACAATTTCTAAAATCCAATTCCACCAAATCTTCCACAGGAGGTACACACCATTTTCTGAGATTGCTACCCTCTGCAAAGGTGATGCGTGTTTCTGCTGGTTTTCCATCCACTTTTGCTGGTGCCAATTGGAAACCTTCCACAACCTCAACTTCCTTTGGTATGACAATCTCTTGCATCTCCAAACGCATGGTCATATCCAACACAATATCAAAATCCCCAAAAGGTGTATTTTGGTGGTAACAGCAAAGTTTGATTTCTGGACTTGCAATTCCCAACATTTTCATCACCAAAAAAGGCTTGATGGTTTCCAATTCTTTGCGTTTGGGTTCATAAAGTCCCCAATCCAAACCATTCTTCAAATCGAAGTGATACCCATAACCCAAATCATATCTACCACCATATTCTAAATCATGACAAAATACACTTGTGCCATTGATACTGATAAAATCAGAAAAATACTCCACCCATTGTCTTGAAAATCCTAATGTTTCCACACCACGTCTGCCCAATGTGGCATCTCCACAAGAAAGCGCTTTTAGCCAACTTCCTATATCATCATCGTCATATTTTCTTTCTTGGCATACTTCATAAGATAGCTTGCTCATTGCTTCATGCATAACTTCTTTTGTAAAAAAGACTTCTTCCTTATAATATTCACTGCCATCCTCTGTTTGAAATGAAAACACCAAAGCATCTTCACATCTCTTCACTTCCAAAATAATATGATTCATTTGTACCATAAATCCACTTGGCAACGATTTTGCTTGACGTTTTCTTTTATTTTGACCAATTTGCTTTGGTACTTTTCTATATCCCATAATTCCACCCCATTTATACACAAAGATACTCCTTCTATTCTTGTTCAATTATATCCTATTGGGTATAGAATCACAAGCACATACATCTGTTTGCACCATTGGTTTATGTATGAAAGATGACATAAATTTAAAATTACAAGAAAAAACAGCCAAGAATTCATCATCCTGACTGTTTGACTACCTTATTTATTTTGCTGGAATATTGATCCCCTCCACAAGTACACGTTCCCCAGATACCAAGAAGGAATTGTAACACCCTTGATGAGCAAAGAAATTCCAATAGCCCAATCTGCCAACACCTGTCAAATATGCAAACAATGCACACAAAGTTCCATTATGTGCCACAATCATGATGGTTTTACCTTTATTCTCTGCTACAATTTCTTGGAAACCAGCCACAATTCGATCATAAAACTGTGCATGGGATTCGCCATTTGGAATGAGACCTGCATCCCAAATACTTTTGCCCCAATTTTTGGTATCGTATCCATATTGTTTATGGATGTCATCTGGATATGTATTTTCCCAATCGCCAAAGCTCAATTCACGTAATTTTTCATTGGTTATAAATTCACATTCTTTATCGCCAACAATGATTTCTGCTGTATGTTTTGCTCGAAGCAAATCGCTACAAATCACCTTATCGTATTCCACATCTTTGAAATATTCATGCAAACTGGTTGCTTGTGCAATTCCCTTTTCGTTGATATCGCAATCATGCCAACCATAAAACATACCACGTACATTGCAATCTGTTTCACCGTGGCGTACCATATAAATTCTCATTTCAATCACCTCTTATTCAGTATATTCCACAACTTCGACAAAATGCAAGTTTTTTTCTGTTAAATCCAAGTATAATGCAAAAGAAAGATTCTTCACTCTTCGACCAAAAGGTCAAACGCTCTGAATGACAGTTCAAATTCATTCTGATTCCAAACAAAAATAACCCCTTGTCTATTCGTCATAGGCAAAGGGTCATTATCATTTGTTATCTCAAATCAAAAGAAGTACAATCTGTACATTGATCCATTTTGGGATTTGCTTCGTGTGTACCCACCTCGATACAATCCAAAGTGCAGAAGTTTCTGGATTGGTGATGGTGTTTACATTGTTGTACAGTACATTTGATACATTGATTACATTTTTCCATGTCATGACCTCCTTTTGTTGTTTTGGTTACAAAGATATTGTACCCAAAGGAAGGTTTTTTCTGCATGGATTTTGCAAAAATAAATGGTAATTTTTGTTGTATTATTTACCAACAAGCAAGCTTTTACCTGTCATTTCAGCTGGTACTGGAATACCCATCATTTCCAACAATGTTGGAGCGATATCTGCCAATTTACCATTTTCAGCCAAGCCAACGCCATCTGTATAGTTTACCAAAACAAATGGAACTGGATTTGTGGTATGTGCTGTAAATGGTTGATTGGATTCGAAGTCCACCATCACATCACTGTTACCGTGGTCAGCACAGATGAACATGTTTGCACCTGTTGCAACCAATGCTTCCATTACTTGACCGATACAGCCATCCACAGCTTCCACAGCTTTTGCAGCTGCTTCAATAATACCTGTATGACCCACCATATCTGGATTTGCATAGTTTACGATAATCAAATCAAATTCTTTGGAGTTGATTGCTTTCACCAAGCCATCTGTTACAGCAACTGCACTCATTTCTGGTTGCATATCGTATGTTGCCACTTTTGGAGAAGGTACAAGCCATCTTTCTTCACCTGCGTTTGGTTCTTCCACCCCACCGTTGAAGAAGAAAGTAACGTGAGCATATTTTTCTGTTTCTGCTGTACGAAGTTGTGTTTTACCCAAAGAAGAAAGGTATTCGCCCAATGTATTGGAAAGCACTTGTGGTTTGAAGGCAACTGCTTTTTCTGTAATGCTTCTATCGTATTCTGTGAAGCATACGAACTGCAAGTTTTGTGCCACTTTTTCACGAGCAAAACCTGTGAATTCTGCATCACAGAAAGTTCTTGTAATTTCTCTTGCACGGTCAGGTCTGAAGTTGAAGAAGATTACAGAATCGTTGTCTGAAATCTTACCTTTTGCCATACCATCTTCTTTGACAATGATGGTTGGAGCCACAAACTCGTCTGTTTTGCCAGCTGCATAGGAGTCTTTGATAGCGGTTACTGCGTCTGTTGCAGTTGTACCTTTACCAGTTACCATTGCTGCATAAGCTTCTTCCACACGTTCCCATCTTTGGTCACGATCCATTACATAGAAACGTCCCATAACGCTTGCGATTTCGCCAACGCCAATTTCACGGATTTTTTCTTCCAAAGCAGATGTAAAGTCAGCGCCAGAAGATGGAGGTGTATCTCTACCATCCAAGAATGCATGCACATATACTTTTTCCAAGTTATGTTTTTTTGCCAAACGCAACAAAGCGTACAAATGTGTATTATGACTATGCACACCACCGTCAGAAAGCAATCCAAACATATGCAAAGCGGAGTTGTTCTTTTTGCAATGTTCCACAGCAGACAATAATTCTGCATTTTCGAAGAAATCACCGTCTTCGATTGCTTTTGTGATACGAGTCAGCTCTTGGTATACAATTCTACCAGCGCCCATGTTCAAATGACCTACTTCGGAGTTACCCATCTGGCCATCTGGCAAACCAACATCACGACCACTTGCAAAACCTTTTACTGTTGGGTATTTTGCAAAGATACCATCCAATACAGGTGTGTTTGCCAAAGCAATTGCGTTGCCTTCTGTTTCATCGTTCCAGCCATAACCGTCTAAAATCATCAAAACCGTAGTTTTTTTATCCAATTTCGTTTCCTCTCTTTCTAAAAAGTCAAAATCAAGATCAAAAGATGAAAACCGCAGGACTTTGTCCCGCACCCTACAATCCTTTGAAAAGGATTGACCTAAACTTTATTATTGCGGTCAAAGTACTTTGACCGCCTGTATATTTATACTTTGTGCATATTCATTGATATGCGTTCAATTTTAAATTGCAAATAAAAGGGTCAAGGGGATTATCCCCTTGCGGAGTGTCGAGGCAGAGCCTTGACGGTCTTATCATTTGACCTTTCCCTTGACCTTTATGGTTTTCTTATTTGTTGTAGTGGATGATGTCAGCAAAATCTTCTTTGAGACTAGCGCCACCTACCAAACCGCCATCAATGTCAGCCATTGCGAACAATTCAGCTGCATTCGCACCACTTACGCTACCGCCATATTGTACACGAACCACGTCAGCTGTTGCATCGCCATAAACTTCAGCAACCACTTCACGCACTGCTTTACACACTTCTTGTGCTTGTTCGGATGTAGCTGTTTTGCCTGTACCGATAGCCCAGATTGGTTCATAAGCCAAAACCACTTTTTGTACTTCTTCAGCTGTCAAGCCAAGCAAACCGCATTTGATTTGCATACGTACCCATTCGATTGTGATACCAGCTTCACGTTGTTCCAATGTTTCGCCACAGCAAAGAATTGGTTTCAAGTCAGAAGCCAAAGCTTTTTTCACTTTTTTGTTGATCATTTCGTCTGTTTCACCGAAATATTCACGTCTTTCAGAGTGACCCAAAACAACGTATTCTACGCCCATTTCTTTGAGCATAGGAGCAGATACTTCACCTGTGAACGCACCAGCATCTTCAAAATGCATGTTTTCAGCACCAACACCAATGCCTGTACCAGCCAAAGCATCAACTGCTACTTGCAAGTCTACGAAAGGTACGCAGAACACTACGTCTACAGCGTCAGATACCATTTTGTCTTTTGCACCGCTCAAGAAAGCTGCTGTTTCTTTAGGTGTTTTGTTCATTTTCCAGTTACCAGCTACGATTTTTTTACGCATGATGATATTCTCCTTTTTGAATGATAAGGTCAAAACCACGGACTCTGTCCACACCTGTAAGCCTTTGAAAAGGCTTAACCTAAACTTTATTCTGCGAAAACTACGTTTCCGCTGAGCAAAAAAGTCCAGTGGTATACTGACCTATAATATTGTGTATTTACCTTATACAATGCACAGGAGGATGATATCCTCCCCTACAGTAAAATTTGTTTCAACGGAATGGTCAAGACCATCCCCTACATATTACATCGATCAAGCCTCCACCCCCACACGATGCATCGTGTGGCAATAAAGTTTTTGTTTAAACTTTTTTCAAAAAGTTTATGGGTGGCGGGCAAAGCCCACGGTCTTATCTTTTGATCTTGATTTTATTTATCTTGAACAGCCGCAACACCTGGAAGTTCTTTGCCTTCCAAGAATTCCAAGGAAGCACCGCCACCTGTGGAGATATGTGTCATTTTATCGCCATAACCCAAGATGTTTACAGCAGCAGCGGAATCACCACCACCAATGATTGTTGTTGCATCAATTTCAGCCATAGCAATTGCAACCGCTTCTGTACCGTGTGCAAAGTTGGAGAATTCAAATACACCCATAGGTCCATTCCAGATAACTGTTTTAGCGCCTTTGATCGCATCTGCAAAGATTTCTCTTGTTTTTGGACCGATATCCAAACCACCCCAGCCATCAGGGATTTCCAATGTGGAAACGATTTGGGATTCTGCATCATTGCTGAAACCTTGGATTACAACTGTATCCACTGGCAACAAAAGGTTTACGCCTTTTTCTTTTGCTTTTGCGATCATTTCTTTTGCATAGTCTACTTTATCCATTTCCAAAAGGGAATCGCCAACTGTACCACCTTGTGCAACAGCAAATGTATAAGCCATACCACCACCGATGATCAATGTGTCTACTTTTTCCAACAAGTTGTTGATTACAGCAATTTTATCAGATACTTTGGAACCACCCAAGATTGCAACGAAAGGTCTTTCTGGATTGTTGACTGCATTGCCCAAGAAAGCGATTTCTTTTTCCATCAAGTAACCAACAGCAGATTCAGAAACGAATTCTGTTACACCAACTGTGGAACAATGTGCTCTATGGCTTGTACCAAAAGCATCATTTACAAATATTTCTGCCAAAGAAGCCAATTCTTTGCTGAATGCTTCTTCGTTTTTGGTTTCTTCTTTTCTGTAACGTGTGTTTTGCAACAAAACAACATCGCCATCGTTCATTGCAGCAACAGCAGCTTTTGCTTCTGCACCAACAACTTCGTCATCGTTAGCAAATACAACTGCTTTGCCCAATTTTTCAGACAAACGAACTGCTACTGGAGCCAAAGAAAGTTCTGGTTTTGCTTCGCCTTTTGGTTTGCCCATGTGGGAACAAAGAATTACTTTTGCGCCTTCTGCAACCAATTTTTCAATTGTTGGAAGTGCAGCAACGATTCTGTTTTCGTCTGTGATGACACCTTCTTGCAATGGAACGTTGAAGTCACATCTTACCAATACCTTTTTGCCTTTTACTTGAAGATCTTCTACTGATTTTTTGCTCAACATGTTTTATTTCTCCCTTCGAAATACATTTTTCTCAAACTTATGTTTTCCCAATACTTACTGTTACCCAATCCTTTTGTTTCTTAGTTGTTACCTTTTCTCTTTTTGTTCAATCTTTTTGATGTTTTTGAGGCATGGATATAATCTCCATAGCCGCTCCTTCATCTATAATGAAAGTACCCTTTGGGATACTGCGACTGACTGCAAAAATACTTTCCGCCTTACGTTTGCCACCTGCAACCACAATGACTTCGTCTGCACCAGATACCTTCTTAATATCCACCGCAAGAGAAGGTGTTTTGTATAAAACTTCCCCTTCCATACCAAAGTAGTAGCCACAAGCTTCGGCAACTGCACCTTTTTGCTGCAAATACACTTGCACATCTTCATCCAAACGTCTGGTTTGTGCCACTTCCAACCCATTGCCAACACCCAAAAGAAGAATGTTTGCTTTTTCCATTTCTTCCAAAGTTTCTGCAATGTCTGGTTGTTTTTTCATTTCTTCCAAAGCCGTTTCACTCAAATTATCTGGCACATGAAGCAGGCGATATTCCCCTTGCAACTTATCTGCCAAACGCACCGCCAAAGTATCTGCTTGCAACTCCATTTTACGTCCGATGCTACCACGAGCCGGCACCACCATTTTTGCAATTGGATTGCCCATTTCTGGAACCGCTTCCACCAAAGTATCCATGGTAGAACCACCTGTTATGGCAATGCGACTATTTCCATTGACTTGTTCCAACAAATATCTAACTGCCAACTGACCCATTTCTTTTCTGGTTCTTGCACTATCGTCTGCATCCCCTTGTGCAATATACACACATTTCACGCCAAGGTGTTTTGTCACTCTCTCTTCCAAGCCTGTAAGCCCTGTTAGAACTGCAAAAATCGGTTCCAAGCCTTCCAAAACAGCAAGTCCATCTTCTGTCAAAGTCATACCGGTTTTGGAAACTTCCACAAGTTTGTGCATACTGAAACGCTCAATTTCACTACGAACCGTTCTTTCTGTCATACCAAGAGAAAGCACCACCATTCGTCTGCCACAAGGTTGCAACAACTTCACCGTTTTCAAAACTCGGTATCTACGAATCATTTCCTCTGTAAGATCTGGTGCAATTCGCTTCAGCAATCGCAATTTTTCTTCCATACTTCACCTCCTTTGGTCTCAATGCGTCCCAAGATGCTTTTTTTGTCCCAACCAGGGGTTGAAAATGGAGTGACAAATAGGTATTTCATCATTCATCACTCCAATTGCTTCAAACTATCTTAGTGCAAAATTACTCTAAAAATTAAACTTCTTCTACTTCTACGCTTGCATCTACATCTTTGTCTGTACAACAACATTCGTCACAATCGCATTCGTCTTCATCATCGAAGTCTTCGTCTTCCCAATCATAGTCCCAATCTTCGTCGAATTCATCGTATTCGTCTTCCATTTTGGTTTTCAACAAATATGCAACGCCAAAAGCAACTGCTGCCAACAAAGCAACCATCACTGCAATTGCAACATAGAACATTTTTTTATCATCGCTATCTTTCATAACGATAATTTTGTTTTTCAAACCATCAAAATCAGGTGTTACTTCAAAATATTTTTTCATAAGCGTTTCTCCTTTTCTTTGTTTGGATTATAAATTTGGATTCTCGGAAAATCTCTTTTTCAAGAACTCTTTGTTTTTACGCAATTCGCTATACTCATAATAGGCTTTTTTTAACATTTGGCGTTCATCATTGAACTTCAAAAGATGATATGCCTCATGGAATTTATAAAACCCTGCATCTGCGAAAAACTCTTCACTTTGTGGCTTGCAAAAAAACGAATTTGCACTCATCAAATACCAATGCACCGTTTTGTTGACGATATCGTCACCACCCTTAAAGGTATATTGTGTTTTGCCAACATATTTGATGATTTCACCAGTGGCACCAGATTCCTCTTTGACTTCACGCAAAGCAGTCTGGCGATAGGATTCGCCTTCTTCCACAGTGCCTTTGGGCAATACCCAACCCATATATCTGCCGTTTTGGTTCTTATACAACAGAAGGATTTTCCATTTGTATATGACGATACCGCCACAGCTCACCGCTTCTACCACTGTTCTACCTCCACAAATACCCATTACATGTCATTAGTATTAGTATAACCTGTTTTGTGGAATTTTTCAATAAAAACTACTCACAGAATGTAAAAACTAAATGCCTATTTTTTATGAAAACTATCCAAATACCACATATTTTTTTCTTATTTAAAGGGTGATGTCAATTGAAACCGTTTCATGTATACAAAAGACCATTTCCAAAGACAAATTTCCAGCACAATAAATGGAACCCAAAACCAATTGGATTCTGCCAATAAAAAATAATTGTATCCACCATGTACCAAATAAGGTGCAAGAAATGCCCATAGATATCCACTTCTTTTATGGAAAAATTTTGCTTGTCCGAAATGATACCCCATCCAAACACCAAACAACCCATGTGATGGAACCGATACCACACCACGTAAAAATCCAGTGCCAATACCACCCATTGTTGGATGATTTACATACACAATATTCTCCAACCATGCAAACCCAAGTGACAAAAACACAGCATAGACAATGCAGTCAAAAGGTTCATTGTTTTCTTTGTTGTTTCGTAAAAATGCAAATAAAAAAATATATTTTACAAGCTCCTCCACAAATGCAGAGCTGACAAATGCTGTGTAAAATGGTGTTTCTTCATGTGGCAAAACACCTTCCAGCCAGACACCAAATGCATAAATGACAAAGGTTGCAATGACACCATACAACAAACCCAAAAACAACATATAAATGGGTTCTTTTTCGTACTTGTCACGGATATATGTGTAAAATAAGCCAATGCAAATGGGTGCTGTCGCCAAGTGAATTATTGAAATCATCTCCTTTTTGCAAAGATAGTATATCCAAAAACCATTTGTTTAAACAATTCCATAGAAAAAGGAGCCTCTACAGTTGTAGAAACTCCCTCATGTCATACGTTTTTAACTTCTACGTAGATATCGAATTAAAATCCAAATCAACCACAAACCACCTGTACAGATGGTCAAAACTAAGTCTAAAATCAAACCTGCTGTACTACGTTTCTTCATATTTACACCTCCTATCCTGTTGGAAAGCGAAATTCCTCATAATAGAAAATGTAAATTTTGCGTGGTTTGTTGCTGGAGGATAATATCCTCCCCTACAGTTGCATTGAATTAACAATTTTGTTGTTTTCTAAATGTAACAACAAATGCACCTTTCACTTGTAGAGATGTTGCCATATAGTCATATGTGACCAATTCCCATCCTTCAGCAGTTTTATCGTTGATGAGCTGATCCAACAAAGCGATATCTTTGGTATTCGCTTTATCTGAAAACCATTTTGTACCAACTGTTAAAATTTCTGTTTTGTATATGTACATTGTATCTTCCTCCTAAAATTGAAATATCAATCCCTGTTGTAGGATGATTTTTGGTTTGCGATATAATTTCATTTCGTGGCTATTGATGATGGGCGTTCACATAGGAACGCCCCTACATTTACAATACACTGCAATTTTGTGGCGTATTTTACTACACAAAATATCAATTTTATTCTGTCTTAATCGCAGACAATGCAGACAGTTTCATTGCTCTTTGTGCTGGCAAATATCCAGACAAGATACCAATGACTGTTGCAAAGCCAATGGAACCTACATACAACCAAACTGGAATATAGGAACTGAATCCGCCACCACCTTGAGACATGGCGAAATAGTTGATGATTTTGGACATAATCAAACTGAACAAAGCACCCAAGATGCCACCGCCAAAGCCAATGAATGCTGCTTCGGTCAAGAACAACAATTTGATATCTCTCAGGGAAGCACCAATGACCTTCATAATACCAATTTCACGTGTTCTTTCATAAATTGCCATAACCATGGTATTGGTGATACCAATTGCAGCAACCACTAAAGAAATGGCTCCAATTGCACCCAAAACCACACGTAACATTTTTGTGGTTTCATTCATGGCATCCAATTGGTCTGTCAAGCTAGATGCTCGAAATCCCATATCTTTGATGGATTGTTGTATCACACGCACATCATCCATATTGTCTACCTTCACCATGACACGATCGTATTCTTTATCTTTTTGGCTACTACTGGAGCTACTACCCCACATTTCTTCTTGCCATTCCAACTGTGCTTCTTGTATTTTCTTGGCTTCTGCAATTGGCATATACACAGACCAACCATCCATACCCCCTGAAGGTGTGATTCCCACCACTTCAAATTTTGTGGATTTGATGGATTTGTCTGCATCTCTAGTACCCAAGTTCCAATCATAGGAAACCTCCACTGTTTCATCCAAAGGATATACCTCTGGTGGTTCTGTGGAATAAACCATTTCCCAGCTGAGCTTTGGGTCATAAAACATCACATCTGCACCCAAAACAATGGCTTTTCCATCTTCACCATTGAGATATCTACCTTGTTCCACCTTAAATCCAAGTGCTTCCATTGCTGCTGGTTCAATCCCTCGAATAGACGCATCTGCAACGTATTTATCAAACTGCATTTTCAAATACATATCCACAACTGGTGACACCGCTTCCACAGAATCCATCAATTTGAACTCTGCAATGGCTGCATCATCCAGTTTTGGTGCTTCACCTTCAAAGGTAGATTCCTCATCATTGCCACCCCAATACATATTGCTATTTTGAGAATAGACATCAATGACTTGCAAGCTACCCCATTCAGACAATTGGTTTGCAAAGGTTTGATTCATCCCCAAACCAATGGACACCATCACCACAATGGAAGTTGTACCAATGACAACGCCTAAAATGGTCAAGAAGGTACGCAGTTTACGCTTTAGGAGATTTCTAAGTGCCATATCCAAGAGATCTTTTATACTCATAAAGACATCCCTTCTTCGTCATCTTCTTCGTCTTCTTCGTCTTCTTCATCATCATATGCATAGGCATGTGCATCTTCCATATTGCCCTTTTGTTTTTTGATGAACACAAAGAGTGCCAACAAGCCAACTGCCAACAAACTGATGGAAATTGCCATTTTCTTCATATCCACAGGTGGTTCTTCTGGCATCATTTCCATATCATCCATTTCTGGCATATAAGGTTCCATAACATTCATATTGAAATCTCTACGTTCTTCATAGACTTCACCAGTTGCATCTTCATAGGAAATGACAATGCTCACAGGCACTTCACCAGCTGTCATTGGTGTAAACATCACATCATAATATTCGCTATCGCCTGTTTCCATATTACCGATATATGTATTCTTGGAATCACATTCCACATCACCTTCTACACGCACCATAACATTATTGAGGGTGACTCTACCTGTATTGTAATAGCCAAAGGATACATTTACAGGCATATACATTTCCACCATATCTGGAATTGCAAAGTCATCCATTTGGATTTCTGTGGATTGTTTCACGTTGATACCCAAAAGCTCTGTTGCTGTGTATTCATTGCCAGATGCATCTTCATATTCAAAATTGACAGTCAGTGTATATGTTTTGGGTTGTGCTTCTGGTACCACATACAAACGCATGGATTTATCCACTGTCCCACGAGATGGAATTTCATCAAAATAGAAGGTATTGCTGCTATTCACTGGAATGAACACATTGCCTGATGTTTCGCTTTCAGAAGATGTTTCTTCTGCCAATGAGAAGTACATTTTTATATTCTTTACATCTTTTTCACTGCTTGCATTCCACAATACCATAGACAAATCAAATTCTTCACCAGCCATAACGCTGATGGGGTCTGCATGGTATTCTTGTACAATGATTCTAGGTTTGCTTTCTGTTGTATCATCACTATCAGGGTTATATACATTGACACCGGCAAATTGTCTTGTGGTATGCACCTTTGAGCCACCTGATGTATATTCCACTGCAAATTCAATTGCATGGTTTTGTGTATTGGCTGCTGCTGTTCCTGCAAAAGTGAAACTAATTGGATAAGATTCACCTACGCTAAGTTCAGAAATGGTTTTCATACTATTGGATTTTGGTACCACAGCAGAAGCATCTATTGGAGATGCAGTGACAATGATATCCTTTGCAGAAACGCTACCATCATTATACAAATCAAAGGTAATGGTGAAGTTTTCATTGACATCATATGTGCCACTTGGTTCCACCATATTTTGAATCAAAACTTCTGAAGTTTGACCAGAAACACCACCTACATTGATGTAATATTGTTGTGTTTTTTCTGTAACAGTGCCATATTGATTTTTATAAGTCAGCAAAATAGTCACAGGGTAATTTCCAGTTGCCATATCTGTACTGGTTGCCAATTGGAAATTGAAATTTTGACTGGTACCACCTACAATTTCAGAAATATATTGATTGGAGAAACCAGAAGCCAAGCTAATGCCTGTGGTTTCCAAATTTTCTAAGCTGATATTCACGTCATGCATGGTATAGGTGCTTTGGTTTTGGATGGAACCAGACAACACACCACTTTCACCTGTAGACAAACTAGATGGTGTCATTTGCATATTGGTCAAACCAAATTGTGCTTCCTTTGTAAAGTCTTTCATTTCCAAATAAATGGTATCTTGTGTGGAATACCCATTATAGGTAAAGTTCAATGTTACAGGATATGTGGATTCTTTCACTTCACCTGTTACCTTCACCACCAAAGTCAAATCTGCAACTGCATTTTGACCAAGACTGCTAATATTGGCACCACTTTTAATTTGTACACGCACAGGATCTGTTGGAGACACCACCGCTTCTGTAAAAATAGTGCCTGTTGTGCCTGTTCCTTTGTTCTTCACTTGCAAGTTTATGGTGTTATCCACACCACTTTCAATGGCATGTATCTTTTCACCACCCACTACAATGGATGCAGTATCTGCATATACGGTTATGCTTGGCATTACCAATGCAACACACATCAAGAGCAATGTCACAAGTTTTTTCCAATTTGTTGTTCTCATATTTATTTTTCCTCCTGTGTAGTACGTTCGGTTATACTCTCAATTTTTCCATCTGACAATACAACAATTCGATCTGCATAGTCTGCCAGTTCCATATCATGTGTCACAATGACCAATGTTTGGTTGTTTTCTTTTGCCAAACCTGTAATCAAATCCATCATTTCATATGTGGTTTTGGTATCCAAGTTGCCTGTCGGTTCATCTGCAAACACCACTTGTGGATTGTTGATGAATGCCCTTGCAATGCTGACACGTTGTTGTTGACCACCACTCATTTCCTGTGGTTTATGATGTGCTCTATCCTCCAAACCAACTGCTTTGAGCATTTTCATGGCTCGTTGTTTTCTTTCTTCTATGGGTACATTTTTGAAAATCAAAGGTAGTGTTACATTTTCCAAAGCAGTCAAAGTTGGCAACAGATTATAGGATTGGAACACAAAACCTACATATTGTTGTCTGAAACTAGCCAAATGATCTTCACTCATACGTTCTATGTGTTTTTTATTGAATATAATTTCGCCTGATGTTGGTTTCTCCAGACCAGCCAAAAGGTTCAGCAATGTGGATTTTCCAGAACCAGATTTCCCAAACAAACAGCAAACTTCACCTTGTCGAATCCGTAAATCCACACCTCCAACTGCTGGTATGGTTTCAGAACCCATTTTGTATATTTTACGAACATTCCGCAAACGAATGATGCTTTTCGCCAAATACCCCACCTCCATTGTATTTATTTTAGTACATAATTATCATTTTTTATCATAAATCCATCAAATTTACATTTATAACCATTCTATCATAGAATTATTACAAAACAAGTCTTGGAAGTTTAAGATATTCTTACATTAAAAATGTATGAGAAAAACTTAATGTATTCGTTTCGGACAGCCGCTATGGCTGTCCCTACAGGTATATGCAATCCATTGGAATTTATGGCATCAAAAAAGGTCCCAATATAAATTGAGACCCTCCTATACCTTATTGATTATTACTTTCCAATTTGCAACACTTGTTCCAATTCTGCTGCATAATGATTTCCATTGATGGTAGAAACCACTGTCATGGAGTAATCACCATCTGGCAATTCTGAAATATCCATACGTTTTTGAGTGAAACCAGCTGTACCATTCAATTCTGACAAACTAGCATCTGTGGCACTTGCAGCTCGCAACAACCATCTACTGGTGCTTACCTCGAATTGGTATGCAACGCCTGTAGATTCATGCACCAAAATCAATTTACGTTCTGTGATTTCTGCATCCTTTGCACTTTCGATGGTAGCCCAACCAGAAATATTCAAGAAGTCTTGGTTTGCGCTGATTTCCAAAATATCAAACATAGCGTCATCTGATGACATCCACATGGTATTATAATAGGGTTCTACGCCATTTCCAATGAATGCATATTCTTTTGTAGAAACGCCAATACCTTCCCATGCAGAATACAAAACTTCAGCCAATAATTTTTCTGTTCGATAACAAGCAGCACCCAAAGCAAATTCCAATACCACTTCTTTGTCTTCTGTCAATTCAATGATATAACACGCAACACGAGGTACTTCAGAGCCACCTGTTTCAATGGCATCATGTGCATCAAAATTGCCTAAATATGTATTGGATTCTGGGATGTATTGTGTGCTACCATGAACAAATCCCAAATATTGATTGCCCAATTCTTCACCATAATCCCAAATTTGTTCCACAGTCATATTTTCTTCGTCTACACGATAGCAAACCATTCTACTATACAATTCATCATCTGGATAGTCTGCATAGATATCCAAACCACGATGAACACCATTATCGAAAATGGTAATATCCATAGTACCATCTTCATTTTCACGCACCAAGCTAACATCATGTTGGGAATAGAACCATTCAAAATCATCGCCAATCGGTGTCAAATACACATCTTCCCAACCCATATAAGCATTGTCATACACAGACAAAACCCATTGCACTTCCAATTCTGGATAGCTGAGCTTTGCAACTGCATGTTGGTTTCTTAGAGATACCAGAATATATCCATCACCGCCATACTCAATGGTATTCAAATGCAATGCATCCATATCGCCATAGCTACGCACTTCTACAGAACCACCTGCATAATTGAAAATGTCTTCAAATGCTGGATTGTAATAAGTCACTTCATAAGTATCCAAGTCAATGTAAGAAGTACCCAAAAGCAAGGTACTATCGTCAATCAAATACCCTTCATGGTGGGTATTCATATCGTTTGTGTAGATTTCACGATAGACTTGACCCATATAGTCCAATTCCAAAATAGCAGAATAATTGGTATATTCATCAATGGAAACAAACAAATGACCATCTTTTGTCACTTCATCACAACCAGATGTTGCAAGTCCAATTGTGAAATATCCACGTACATCACCATTGACATCCAACAAAGTACGTCCTGTATTTTTCAACACATACAAACCATCAGACAATTGGCTCACATCAGATGCCAATACATCAATGGTATCTTCGCTCATATATCCAGTTGGAATATCTTGTGTGGTGATGGAATACAAATAGCTTTCTCCATTGGAAAGCAGCACTTCCACCACATTTTCACCTTCATAAAGACCAATCAAAGGAATTTCATGGTATGTAGTTGCATCCTTATTGGTATGGGTAATTGTGGTTTCTGGTGTTTTTCCTTGGATGGAAGTGATGACAGACACCGCTTCTTCTGTTTCAAACACAATCAATGCACTTTGTGGTGCAATTTCATATGGATTCACAATGATATATGGATTCGCTGGTGTGAACTCATTTTCTGCAATGGTGGTCAAATAGATTTCATCCAAACCAGCCTGATACCCTGCATAGCCATCGTATTGTTCTTGTACAACGATACCTTCCAATATCTTTTCTTGTGCTTCAATTGTGGTATAGGTTGCACTGGCAACAATTCCAGATTCTTCTATGGTAGTCATTTCTGCAACTTCTTCTATTGGTTGACTTGTGGTACAACTTGTCATTGCAAACAATACAAGTATACCTGTGATTGCTGTCAAAATCCTTTTTTGTTTTGTCATTTCAATCCTCCTAAGTTCCATGAATCATTTTGTCACAACTATTCCTAGTTTGACACATTTCGACTTCCTCGTCAATGAAAACATGTCACATATCCCCTCATAAAAATAGAATTCACATCTTCATCAAATTGTCCTCATAAAAACATCTTATGATTTCGCCACATATAAAAAACGTACAGCCAAATTGCACTGTACGTCTATTGTCATTGCTGATACTTCTTTTCTTATACTTCGCTACCTTCTACTTTTGGCAGTGACAAAACAGGAATTGCACCTTTGTTTCCAATTTCCACACCAAGTGCATTTGCCAAATCACGAATTTTCACATAATTTGTACCATCTACAAAAATCCCTTCCATTTCCACTTCCACATCATCTACAATAACTGTAATGTTCTCCACGACATATTCCTCCTCATCTTCTTCATTACTATACACAATGCCTGTAATATAAAACCAATGTGTAAAATCTCTTTCGGATACCTTTGTTTGTACCACACCATAGGCACTGCCACGTGCTTCGATAATTTCTCCATCACCGATATAAATACCAATGTGTCCTTGACGCCAAACAGCAACACCAATGGGTGCATCTGCAATGGTTGCAATGGGTTGTGGTGCAGATTCTGTTTTGAACTGGGTAGAGCTTTTGGTGACTGTAGTATACCAAGAAATCAAACCACTACAATCCACACAAATTTCACCAACCTTACGTTCATCTGACAACCAAACGTATTCTGTTCCATATATTCTTTGCAAATAGTTGTAATTTTGTTGGGTCATCACTGTGCCCTTCATACCATAGACATAAGCGGTACCCATTTTTTGTTTGGCAAATTCCACCAATCCAATATTGGTCAATGTCATACTACTTCCTCCTCTTTATTGGTATCACTTTCTAACGCTTCTTTCAATTCTTCCAAAGCGGAATCTACCCACTTTGAAAATGTCTCAAACGATACTGCCAATGCCACTCTTGGAAATTGTTGCTCAAATCTTGTGTAAACCAATTGTAATTTGTCTTTTCCTGCTTCACTGGTAAGCTCCTTTTCTACTTGCGTACATGCCTCCAACAACCATACCTTTACTTGTGCCACTTGTTCTGCACTTGGCAACTGGCTAAACTTCCAAATTGCCACACCTGCAAAGGCAATTGCAATCACTGCTGCCAAAATCCAATATCCATTGTTTGCTAAAAATTCCATCTAATCCCTCCTTCTATTCCTTCTGTATCTACCATATAATATGCGTTCTAAAATCATTGGTTACAAGCCATCCAAGTCATGGATGCGTCTTTCTTGTTTTTGCAACAACACATCTTGTTTTTCATTGTGTGTCCATAGACGTTTGTGGCTGTTGCTATTTTCTGTATCAAAATCACGAAATTGACTTGCCAAGTTCTCAAAATTGCTATTGAGCTGTGTAATGGCATTGGTCAATGTAATCATTGGTTTGATGACAGATGCAAACAACCCCATCAAAGTTGCAAGTCCCACTACAATTTCCCATGTCATATAGATTCCTCCTTCCTTTTGTCTGAAAATTTTCTAAAATCACTTGACGTTTTTCTGAATATATTCTATTATTGATGTATCGACAAAGATATTTTTCTGTAAATTCAATGCATTCTGAATATTTTCAGTGTTTACTCTTTTATTATACTGATTTTTTTCAGTTTGTCAATGTTTTTACAGAATATTTTCAGTTTATTAAGAAGGAGGTTCCCCATGTCAACATTACTAGATCGTGTCAAAGAACTTTGTAAAGCACACAATATCACACAAGGAGAACTGGAAAAACGATTGGGAATCAGCAGTGGTGCATCTTCCAAATGGGCTAAATCTACACCCAATGCAAAATTGCTCCATGATTTGTCTGATTTCTTCCAAGTTTCTTCTGAATATCTCATCACTGGACAAAATTTCTCACAATCCAACAAACACCAATTGATTTTGGATGAAGAAGCCTATGCAGTTTTGGAGGAATTGAAAACCAGACCAGAAATGCGTACTCTTTTTTCTGTGTCCAGAAATGCAACCACAGAAGATATTTTGAAAACAGTTAAAATTATCGAAGCATTAAAGGGAGTTGATTGATATCGGTTATATGGTACGCTATTTGGATTTACCTACACGTACACGAGGTGTTACTGTGGAAGATGACAATGGTTTTTTCAATATATACATCAACAGCAAATTGTCGGTGGAAATGCAAAAAGAAGCCTTGGAACATGAGCTGAGACACATCCAAAGAAATGATTTTGCTACAGACGTTTCCCTTTTGGCAGCAGAATTGAGCTAAACTGTTCATTGCAATTTTGCTACACAAATCAAAAATCAAATATACTACACTGACAGGATAGAATCTTTCTTCTATCCTCAGACTGTCAAAAAACTAAAATCTTTTTTCTTTTGGCGTCGCAGACTTTTATCCGCAGGCGGAATCGCATTTCGTCGAGGACAAAAGCGATTTCTAGGTGCTTTGTAGAAGCACTTGTACGAGGAAATCGTCTTTTTTGCCTATATCTACAACTCGAAATCCTGATTTCGAGTTAGCGTGTCGGCTTTTTCGACACGCAGAGGATAGAAGCGATCTTCTTCTCTTTTGTATTGCCATAAAACCTACAGTACTCCTATAAGTGTGTCCTTCATTTCAAGTATGATGTTTGTGAATCCCATCACACACTTTTTTCACTCCACAACCAGTTTTCTGCCAAAAAAAGTAACAGTCTTTTCCTCTAAGGTGCCAATCTTTTATCCCCTTTCACCAAACTTTCAAAAACCATCAAAAAACTTCCTATTTTTTATTGACGGTTTTTTCTGAAGTGTTATAATTTTATTTATGATTTGTACATTTGACCATATGTCAAAGACAAATGAAACTATACTACAAACATTTTAGGAGGCTTATTATTATGGAAAATCGAGTATTTAACTTTTCAGCAGGACCATCTATGTTGCCACTTTCAGTATTGGAAAAAGCACAATCAGAATTGGTATCATACCCTTCATGTGGTATGTCTGTTATGGAAATGAGCCATCGATCACAAATGTTTGAAACCATATTGGCAAAAGCAAAAGCAGATCTCAAAGATTTGATGCACATTCCAGACAATTACAAAATCTTGTTCTTGCAAGGTGGCGGTTCCACACAATTTGCAATGATTCCTTTGAACCTTATGGGCAAAAACAAAAAAGCAGATTATGTGATTACAGGTCAATGGGCAAAAAAAGCAGCAGAAGAAGCTGCAAAATATGGTGAAGTGAATGTTGTGGCATCTTCTGAAGATTCCTTGTACAACCACATTCCAGAACTTGACCCTGCTACTTTCTCAAAAGATGCAGATTATTTCTACATTACACTCAACAATACCGTTTATGGTGCTAGATATACAGAACTTCCAGATACAGGTGATGTACCTTTGGTTGGGGATATGTCCTCTTCCATTTTGTCTGAAGATATTGATGTTTCCAAGTTCGGCATTCTTTACGCTGGAGCACAAAAAAACCTTGGTCCTGCTGGTGTCACCGTTGTCATCATCAGAGAAGACTTGCTTGGCAATCATATGGATTTCACACCAACCATGTTGCGTTATGATATCCATGCAAAAAATGATTCCCTTTACAATACACCACCTACATATGGCATCTATTTCATGGGTCTTGTATTTGAATGGGTGAAAGCACAAGGTGGCGTTTCTGCAATCCAAAAAATCAACGAAGAAAAAGCAGCTTTACTTTATGACTACTTGGACAGCTCCAAATTGTTCAAAGGCACTGTTGTGGAAAAAGATCGTTCTATGATGAATGCACCATTTGTTTTGCCTACAAATGAGCTCAACAAAGCATTTATCCAAGAAGCAACCGATGCAGGTCTTGTAAACCTCAAAGGTCATAGAATTGTTGGCGGTATGCGTGCAAGTATGTACAATGCAATGCCAAAAGAAGGTGTAGAAAAATTGGTTGCTTTGATGAAAGATTTCGAAGCACGTAACCAATAAAATAGATAGTATATGATTCAAATACAACCGAAAAATTCGTAGGGGAGGGGTTTCCCCTTCCGCAAAATAGGAGATTATCATGTATACCATTCGTACTTTAAATAACATTGCACCAACAGGTCTCAAAAAACTACCAAAAAGAGACTTCATCATCAACGATGCTGCCCAAGATCCACAAGGTATCATCTTACGTAGCTTTGATATGCACAAAATGGAATTGAATGAGAGTTTGATGGCAGTTGCACGTGCTGGTGCTGGCACAAACAATGTTCCTGTAGATCGTTGTACAGAACGTGGCATTCCTGTGTTCAATGCACCTGGTGGCAACGCAAATGCTGTAAAAGAATTGGTGCTTTCCGGTTTGTTCATTTCTTCCAGAAGAATTGTTGCTGGTTCCAAATGGATTCAATCTTTGGAAGGTGCAGAAAACTTGGACAAAGCTGTAGAAGCTGGCAAAAAGAACTACATTGGACCTGAAATCATGGGCAAAACCTTGGGTGTCATTGGCTTGGGTGCCATTGGCGTTTTGGTGGCAAATGCTGCCCTTGACTTGGGTATGGATGTTGTGGGCTATGACCCATATCTTTCTTTGGAATCTGCATGGCATCTTTCTCCAGCAGTGGAAAAAGCAGATAGCATTGAAGATGTGGTTGCAAAAAGCGATTACATCACCTTACATATTCCACTTTTGGAAAGCACAAAACACACCATCAACGAAAGCGTTCTTGCACATGCAAAAGATGGCACTCGTTTGTTGAACTTTGCTCGTGGTGGTTTGGTAGACAACGAAGCAGTGTTGAAAGCCATTGCAACTGGTAAATTGGCTCGTTACGTAACTGATTTCCCTGCTGCTGAATTTATGGGCAATGACAATGTGATTATGACACCTCATTTGGGTGCATCAACACCAGAATCTGAAGAAAACTGTGCCATTATGGTTGCAGAGGAATTGCGTGATTATTTGTACTATGGAAATGTAAAAAACTCTGTCAATTTCCCAAATTGTACTGTACCATACAATGGCAAACCTCGTATTGCTGTTTGTCATAAAAATATTGTCAACATGATTGGTCAATTGGGTGCTGTGTTCACAAAACATTGTATCAATATCGACAAATTGGTGAACAACTCCAAAGGTGATTTGGCGTACAACTTGATTGTTTGCGATAGTTTACCTGAAGACGAAACCAGCTTGATCAATGATTTGTATGCAATCAATAGTGTCATCAACGTTCGTTTGTTGAATAAGGAGGAAAAATAATATGGCTACCATTAGACCATTCTTGGGGATTCGCCCAGATACACAATACGCAGAAGCAGTTGCAGCACTTCCATATGATGTTATGAATAGTGCAGAAGCAAAAGAAATGGCTATAGGCAAACCACATTCTTTCTTGCATGTAGACAAAGCAGAAATCGACTTGCCAGAAGGTACCGACATCTATAGCGATGCTGTTTATGCAAAAGCAAAAGAAAACATGGAACGTATGATTGCAGAAGGTGTGTTCATTCAAGATGAAATGCCAAATTTGTACATCTATCAACTCACTATGGATGATAAAGTGCAAACAGGTCTTGTAACTTGTACATCTGTTGATGAATACTTGGACGAAACCATCAAAAAACATGAATTCACTCGTGCTGATAAAGAAGCAGATCGTATTCGTCACGTGGCAACTTTGAACGCAAACACAGGTCCAATTTTCTTGGCATACAAAGGCAATGCTGTGGCACAATCCATCATTTCTGGTTGGATGACAGCACAAGCACCCATCTATGATTTTGTGTCCGAAGATGGCATTGGTCACAAAGTTTGGGTTATGGATAGCGATACCGAAATCGGTCTTTTGGTGAATGCCTTCAAAGAAGTGGAAAACCTCTACATTGCTGATGGTCACCATAGAAACGCATCTGCTGTAAAAGTGGCTTTGCAAAAACGTGAAGCAAACCCTGATTACACAGGAGAAGAAGAATTCAACTACTATCTTTCTGTTTTGTTCCCAGCAGACGAGTTGTATATTATGGATTATAACCGTGTGGTGAAAGATTTGAATGGTCATAGCGTAGACGAGTTGTTGGCTAAGCTTTCCAAGAAATTCTACGTACTTCCATACACAGGTAGAGGTCAATATAGACCTACTATGCAACACCAATTTGGTATGTATTTGGATGGTTCTTGGTATGCACTGACTGCACAAGAAGATATTCTTGTAGACGATCCAATTTTGAGCTTGGATGTTTCCATTTTGCAAAAAGAAGTTTTGGAACCAATCCTTGCAATTGGTGATCCACGTGTGGACAAACGCATTGATTTTGTTGGTGGTATGCGTGGTTTGGGTGAATTGGAAAAACGTGTAGACTCTGGTGAAATGGCAGTTGCTTTCTCCATGTTCCCAACTTCCATGGATGAATTGATGAAGGTTGCAGATGCTGGCTTGGTTATGCCACCAAAATCCACATGGTTCGAACCAAAACTGAGAAGCGGTTTGTTTGTACATGATTTGGGTTAAAAGCAAAAGATAAGATCAAGACTGCAAAGATTGAAATAATTTATAGATAAGAAAAAGGCATACTCCCATCAAAAGGAATATGCTTTTTTTGGTGTTAATTGAATAAAGTCAAACACGTATAATATACACATTATGCTTATAATCTTCATAAATGAAGATTGGCTAATGACTAAAAGTGAATGGTGAAGGACTAAAAAACAAAATAACGATTAGATTCCTTTTGTGGTTTTAGTTTTATAGGAATGACTTCCATATCTATCCATTTGTTTTGTGGCAATTTATGATGAAAAGAGCACAATTGTCGCACATTTATATTTTTTGTAGGGGATGGCGTCCCGGGCATCCCGTTTGATGAAGTGTATTCAAGTCATTCACCATTCACCATTAGTTTTTAGCCTTATATTTTACTACGTAAAATATAAATAATCTCCATCAAAAAAAGACATACTCCGTCAAAAGGAATATGCCTTTCATTTATCATTTCATTAAGAAACGTGTGTATCTACCCACTTTGCCACTCGTGATGGCAAGAAATAAGAAACAGGTGTTGCTACGATGGTGCTGATTTTCCAAGCTCTCAACCAAACATGCATAAATGCGTCTGAAAACAACCCTACGTTACAAACTGCTTGTACAAATGACATAATCATAGCCATGCAAACTGCTGTGATGAAAGATGCAATAATTCGTTTTTTCATTTTATCCTCCTCAATGAATCCACTCTTAAAATACGCCCACGAAATACAAATTCGCCCATATTTCGCCATTACCTCATCTATAATACCGTATTCTTCTGCAAGTTTCAAATGGACATTTTTCACAATAAAATACGCTCTTTGTCATCAGGAATCAACAAATTGCCATGATACAGTTCTTTGCCTTCAGCTGTGTACAATTCTTTGCGATTGGGTGCTGTTTTGTCTTCTGTATGCCACAACACCACATTGGGTATTGCCAATTCTTCTGCCAATTCACAGGCTTCTTTCACCGTGCTATGGTTCTTTTCATATGGTTTGAAACGTTCACGATCCCCATACAAACAGAAGGCTTCACAAAGCATCCAATCACTCCCAGCAATATATTGGTGGCATTTTTCATTGTATGGTTCATCCCCCAAACAAGTCAGTTTTTGACCATCATTCATATTTGCAGTGAACCCAAATTGTTTTGCTTTTGTAGAGTGGATATCAAAAAATGTCACATCATAAGACAAAATCTGCTTTTCTTCACCATCTTCTACAGGAATCAACAAAATGCGCTCACCAAAGTGATTACATACCTTCTTTTGCAACGTCAACTGACATAAGGTTGCAATGGTATCCACCAAATCTTTATGACAATAGATATGCAAATCACCTTCATATTTCCCTTGATTCATCAAAGTTCCAATCTTTCTCACCATCCAAACAGCACCTAGGATATGGTCTGAATGTTCATGGGTAAAGAAGATGTGGTGTATCTTTTGAAATGGCACTTCCATCTGCTCCAAGATAGCAAAAATCCCATTGCCACCACCAGCATCCACCATAAAATATTCATTGCCATCGAATAGTGCAAAACAAGTGTTATAATATTTGGTGACCATTGCATTTCCTGTACCAAATACCAATAATTCGTTCATACAATCCTTCTTTCTATGTAATGACACCCCAAATGGGGCATCTTTCAGTCCATAACATCATCCATCATATCATCAATGACTTCTTCTGCTTTCACAGCCATTTTCTTACCTTTTCTGACCATTTTACGGTAGGTTCTTTGGTCTTGTAACAAATAAGACATACCTGCCATTGTGACAGCACCACCAATCAATAAACCAGTTGCAAATTTACTCATATGCATTGCCTCCTTTTTCTTTTTAGTATGGAAGAAATGCATTTTTTTATACAAAATTTCAATTTCATTGATTGCAATATGGCGGTTGGGTCAAGACCCAACCCTACAATTTATGAATATATTTATCTATTCTGAAGTTCCAGCAATTCCTCATCTGTCAATGGTCTGGATTCACCAAGAGCAAGTGTTGTATCCAATTGCAAACTACCCATAGAAAGACGTTTCAAATACATCACTTCTTTGCCCACTGCAAGACACATTCTTTTAATTTGATGGAATTTACCTTCTGATATGGTGATGTGACAAGTGGAGTATTCTTCCACATCATCCACAGACAAAATCTCCAAAGTTGCTGGTAGCGTCAAGTTTTTTTCACCAATATCCACGCCTTTTTTGAACAGATTCACATCTTCTTCTGTCAAGATACCATCTACTTTTGCAAAATATGTTTTGTCTACATGTTTTTTGGGTGACAACAGGTTATGTGCCAAATCCCCATCATTTGTGATGAGCAACAAGCCTTCTGTATCCTTATCCAAACGTCCAACAGGAAATACATCCCTTGGAAATGGTTTGGGCAACAACTCCAACACCGTTTTATCCTTTTTATCTTCCGTTGCAGACACCACACCAGCTGGTTTATTGAGCATATAATACACAAATTGCTGATAGTTCAACACACGTCCACGATAGGTGACTTCATCCGCTTCTGGATTGATTTTGACATCTGCTTTTCTAATTTTATCACCATTTACAGTGGCATATCCCTTTTTGATTTGATCCCTAGCTTCACTTCTGGTGCAAACACCCATATCCGACAAATATTTATCCAAACGTATTGATTTCATATATTGCTCCTCCTAGGCAACACTGTACAACCCTATATCACAACCTTTAAGGTTTATTTCTCCGTCATAATCATCAAAAATACTCGACGATATTTCCGATATCGCCTCCGTTTTTTTATGATTATGACAAAAAAATCCACTCGTAAATCTTGCAATTAGGATTATACGGTATTGCCTCTACAAATTCTCAATCTGCCAATCAATTGCTTTCATTCCATTTTTCACCAAGAAATCATTTGTCATGGAGAAATGCTTACAACCAAAGAAACCATTATGTGCAGACAATGGACTTGGATGTGCTGCTTTCAAAATCAAATGTTGTGGATTGGTCACCAAAGCACCTTTGTTTTGTGCAAACCTACCCCAAAGCAAGAATACAATGGGTTCTTCACGTTTGTTCAACTCTGCAATGACATGGTCTGTGAAGTGTTCCCAACCTTTGCCCTTATGGGAATTGGCTTGTCCTTCTCGAACTGTCAAAACTGCATTGAGCATCAAAACACCTTGCTTTGCCCAAGGTAAGAGATATCCATTATTTGGAATGTAGGTACCCAAATTTTCTGCCAATTCCTTATACATGTTGCGTAGAGATGGTGGTGTTTGGATGCCTGGTTGCACAGAAAATGCAAATCCATGACCTTGACCAGCACCATGATAGGGATCTTGACCCAAAATGACCACTTTCACATCTTCATAAGCAGTGCCTTTTAGGGTATTGAAAATATCCTCCATCGGTGGATAAATGGTTTGTGTTTTGTATTCTGCTTTCAAAAACTGACGCAATTCTTTGTAATAGGGCAAATCAAATTCGCCTTTTAGAACTGTATCCCAACTGTTTCCAAATTGTACCATGGTGTGCTCCTTTCATATTTTGATGGTGATGGACAACGGGCAACCACAGGTAGCCCCTACAATTGCAGTATATTTTTATTTTGTGATTTTGTAGGGAATGCATTGTATTCATTCCACGTTCGGCACGCATACAATGCGTACCCTACAATTATATTGGTTTATTTGTGACAATTTATCTATGATTTTCCAAATAGGTAAATAACAAGTTTTCCATTTCTGTCATATTTTCAGTGGTATTCAATTTACCACGCAATTCCGCAGCACCAGAAAGCCCCTTCATATACCAAGCCATATGTTTACGCATTTCACGCACACCAATATATTCACCTTTATAATCCACAAGCATTTTTCCATGACGCAGTGCCTTTTCTACACGTTCTTCTGCTGTTGGTTCAGGTAAAATGATTCCTGTTTCCAAATAATGCAAAATACGTTTGAAAATCCAAGGATTCCCCTGTGCACCACGTCCAACCATAATGGCATCGCAACCAGTTGCATCAAACAAAGCCTTTGCATCTTCTGGTTGGAATACATCTCCATTGCCAATAACGGGAATCGAAACCGCTTCTTTCACCTGACGAATGATATCCCAGTCTGCTTTGCCACTGTAATATTGCTCTCGTGTTCTACCATGCACTGCCACTGCTGCTGCACCATTGTCTTCTGCAATTTTTGCAATTTCAGGCGCATTGATGTGGTTGTCATCAAACCCTTTTCTGAATTTGATGGTGACTGGTTTCTTTTGGGACTCCACCAAGGCTTTTACAATTTCACCCACTCGCATAGGGTCTTTTGTCAGTGCACTACCTTCTCCATTGCGTACAATTTTCGGTGCTGGACATCCCATATTTACATCTATGATATCGAAATCATAGCCTTCAATTTTCTTTGCCATATCTCCTAAAATTTTAGGATCCGAACCAAACAATTGGATTGCCACAGGTCTTTCTTTTGTTTCCACTGTCAGCAAATCCTCTGTATTGCGATTGTCATACATAATGCCCTTTGCACTGACCATTTCCGAATAGACTAAGCCACAGCCCATTTCTTTGCACAACAAGCGAAATGGCAAATCCGTAACGCCTGCCATAGGTGCCAAAAACACATTATTATCCAATTCCAAATTTCCAATTTTCATTCTTACACCTTCCTTTTTCATGGCTTTTATCATACCAAAGAACCCTGATACATGCAAGGAAAATCCTTGATATTTAAGAGAATTTTCTGTATTTGTATCAGCAACCATATGAAATCTCAATCGTATCACGGGCGCTCACATAGGAACGCCCCTACAAGCAATCCTGTTGCAATAAATCCTTATATTTCCAAATAAAAAAGGGTAGATTACTCCACCCTTTGGATTCTTCGTCGCTTCGCTCCTCTGAATGACAAACATGGTTGATTCATACTGTCATCCAGAACACGTAGGGAGCGATGCCCCCATCGCTCCGTTTTCATTTATTTTTATGATACAAAATTTGCAAACCTTTCAATGTCAAAACAGGGTCTAGAATATCAAAAATCTCTTTATTTGGATCAATGACTTTTGCCAAACCGCCAGTTGCAATGACCTTCATATCTGGCATATCCAATTCTTCTTTCAAGGTTTTGATGATGTGCTTGGTTTGTCCAATATGCCCCATTACAAGACCCGCTTGGATACTACCCACTGTGTTTTTCACAATGACAGACTTTGGTTTTTTGATTTCCACCTTTGGAAGTTGTGCTGCTCTACGATACAAAGCATCTGCACAAATACCAATGCCTGGTGTAATCAAACCTGTAATGAACTCTGATTTTTCGTTGATGACATCAAAGGTATTTGCAGTGCCATAATCAATGACAATTGCAGGTCCACCATAAATTTCATTGGCTGCCACCAAATCCACAATACGATCTGCACCAACTGCTGCTGGATTATCTCGTTTCACCACAATCCCTGTTTTCATACCACTGCTGACAATCATGGCTTCGATACCAAAATATTTACGTATCCCTTGTGTCAAAGAATACATAATATCTGGCACAACAGAGGAAATAATCACTGCTTGAATGCGTTTGCAATCAAAGCCTGCTGTATCAAACAATTCATGGATGAAAATGCCTGTTTCGTCTGCTGTTCTATTGGCACCTGTTGTCATACGCCAACTTTTGATGAGACGATTGCCATGATACACACCCAGAACAAGATTTGTATTGCCCACATCAATTACCAGTAACATATCTGCATTTTCCTCCTTTCACTTTATTTTTTTCATAAGTCAAACGCAATCCTTGGAGTGACAAAACAGAATCGTATACGTCAAAAATTTCACCTTTTTCATCAATGACATGACCCATACCTCCAGTTGCAATGACCTTCATATCTGGAAGACCCAATTCTTCTTTGATGGTTTCAATCATGTAGATGGTTTCGCCAATGTGGCTGATGACAAGACCTGCTTGCATACTTTCCACAGTGGTTTTTGTGATGATGCTTTCTGGTCTTTTGATTTCAAATTTAGGCAATTTTGCTGCTCTTTCATACAAAGCTTCTGCACATACTTGCACCCCAGGTGCTGTAATCCCTGTTAAAAATTCTCCATGCTCATCAATGGCATCAAAGGTGGTTGCAGTGCTATAATCAATGACAATTGCAGGTCCTCCATACAGCTCATTTGCTGCCACAAGGTTCATAATACGATCGGAACCCATTTCTTTTGGGTTTTCCATACGCAGATTGATTCCTGTTTTCATACCACTACCAATGACCATTGCTTCGTGTCTGAGGTATTTTCTAATGGCATTTGTCAAGGAATACATAATATCTGGCACAACAGAAGAAACCACAACTGCTTCGATATCAAAAACAGAAATATCGTTGTGGCTGAACAAAGAACGTATGAGACTACCTGTTTCGTCTGAAGTTCTTGCATTAATTGTGGACAAGCGCCAGTTTGCAACCAACTCTTCTCCTTCAAACACACCAATTACGGTGTTGGTATTGCTTACATCTATCACCAAAATCATAGAACATTCTCCCAATTATATACAACGAAACAACAGTGTCTACCAAAACACCTCTTTGGAATTTTGTCTCGCAAAAAATATCTTTCATTCATAAGTACATGCTCCTTTCATTCTCACTCATTTGATATAAGACTACTTGGTTATTTTTGATATTCTACAATCTGCAAAACAATGGTACATGGAAGATTTCTTCTCACATCCTTGTCTTCTCATCAAATTCAATAGAATACCTTAAGGTGGCGGGAATTGAACACAGTGGGTTCAACTCCCGTCACCTTATGCATTATTATAACAGGTAAAGGAATAAATGCAACATTATTTTGACATTTTCGTTATTTTTTCTACAAAGATTTTTGTCTTTTTATGGATTTGAGACAAAAAAATAGGACTGCTTAGCAATCCTCTATATGTCAAAAACTCAGGATGACAAACGCCTTGTCATTCAGAGGAACGTAGTGACAAAGAATCCTTCCTTCCAATTCCTCACTCCTAATTCCTAATTCCTAATTCCACTTCCTTTGCACCCTCTTTTGTGAAGAATACACGATACCACAATTCCAAAGATGCCAACAATTCTTTCTTTTTGCGACGCAATTCTTTGATTTCCAATTCAGCACCAATTTCATCAAAATTGATATCTGTTTCGTATTTGATGGTTTCAAAATACAATTCACCATCTTCATAGAATCCCATCAAGAAGGTACACCCCAACTTTTCTGCCAAGGTCACACAAATCACCTTGATTTCTTCTTGAATTTGTTCTGGTAATTTGGAAAATTCTGCTTCCAAAAAATATTTTTGTTCCACACAGCTGGCTGCTGCCAATACTTTTTTACTCATTTGTTTGCTCCTTTCTTATGGATACTTCCCCAGAAAATACCACTTCTTCTTTGCCTGTATCTCTACGTATCACAACCAATTCGCCTTCAGGTGTAATGCCCATAGCAGTTGCCACAAAACGTTCTTTTCCCAGTACAGAAACCTCTTTTCCAAGGGTATAGCACTTGTTTTCATATCTCTTTTGGAATAGGGAAAAATCACAATTTACTTCCAAAAATGCTTCATAAATTCCTTCCCAAGAAAGCAATACACGTTGCAACAAACGTTTTCTGGAATGGGTTTTGCCTGTTTCCTGATAGATAGACGTTGCAATATGTTGCAATTCTTCTGGAAATTCCACAGTATTCACATTGATGCCAATACCCAAAACCACATAATGGACCGCTTCCATTTCGCAATCCATTTCTGTTAGGATACCCACCAATTTCTTCCCATTCAGTAGTATATCATTTGGCCATTTGATTTCTACACCTGCAATACCTTCTGCTTCCAAGGCTTCACAAACTGCAAGCCCCGCCAACAAAGTCAATGTAGATGCTTTTGTTGGATGGATATTGGGACGTAACAAAAGGCTCATCCAAATGCCAGTACCACCCTTTGCAACCCACTGTCTGCCCATTCTACCACGTCCAGCTGTCATATACTCTGCCACAGCCAAAGTACCTTCTTCTGCACCTTCCAAAGCCAATGTACGTATGCAAGCGTTTGTGGTATCTGTTTTTTCATAGAAATACAAGTTTCTACCCATGGTTTTGGTTTGCAAGCCTTCTAGGATTTCTCTTTTGTTGTACATGGTTTCAAATACAACCAAGCGATATCCTTTGTTGGTAATGGCTTCAATTTCATATCCTTCTTCTCTGAGTT
Organism: Chakrabartyella piscis; assembly: GCA_030067835.1. GTDB lineage: Bacteria > Bacillota > Clostridia > Lachnospirales > Anaerotignaceae > Chakrabartyella > Chakrabartyella piscis. The sequence continues at coordinate 715,949 of CP092441.1, read as the reverse complement.
TTTGAATCCCCTTCCAAACAGCAGCTCGACTAATGGAAAGATTTTGACCAATTTCTTCACCTGACAGAAAATCATTTTTCTTTCGCAACAATTCTAAAATACGATACATATGCCCTCCTAATGATGTGCCATTTGTTTCTTGTTTGCATAGCCATGCTTCCCTAACCCGAACCACGGCTTTTCAGCCTTACAAGCTCCGATTACTGCGTTATCCTCAATCACCGTACCTTTGGGTACGCCTCAATCGTCTTCCTTGTTCTCGAAGTCTGTAAGGTTGAAAATCTTCTGTGAACAAAAACCTTCTTATTTTGATGAATTTCGAAGAAGAGGAGGAGGGCATAGCTATAGCTCTGGTGACGACGATGAAGAAGAAATTCGCAAAATAAGAGGGTTTTTGCGGGTTCTGATTAGGGGGGCATGGCTAGGAAAAAGCAGATGACATCACATCACCTGCTTTGGTTGTAACACTTATTTTTTGAAGTTTCTTTGACGAACCACTTCATACATGAGCAAACCAGCTGCTACAGAAGCGTTCAAAGATTCAATTTTGCCATACATAGGGATTGCCACTGTAAAGTCACATTTATCTTTTACAAGTCTGCTGGCACCATCACCTTCGCTACCAATGACCAAAGCCAAAGGACCTGTCATATTGCTATCGAAGTAATCTGAACCACGCATGTCAGAACAACCAACCCAAAGACCTTCTTTTTTCAAGTATTCCATTGTTTTTGTGATGTTTGTAACCCTTGCAACAGGCATATATTCCACAGCACCCGCAGAAGTTTTGCCAACAGTTGCAGTCAAACCTACAGAACGTCTTTTTGGAATGATAACACCATGCACACCAGAACATTCTGCTGTACGCAAGATTGCACCCAAGTTATGAGGGTCTGTCAAACCATCCAAAATCAAGATAAATGGATCTTCACCTTTTTCTTTTGCAAGAGCCAAAATATCTTCCACTTCCACATATTCATGGGCAGAAGCAACAATAATCACACCTTGGTGATTTTTGGTTTGGGAAATTTCATCCATTTTTTGACGACTGGTTTCTTGCAAAACAATGCCTTTTTCCAATGCCATTGCCACGATTTGTTTGATGGAACCTTCTACATTACCCTTTTGCACCATCAATTTTTCAACATCTCTACCGCTTTTGATCACTTCCAAAACAGCATTTCTGCCTTCAAATTGATTTGCATTTTCTTCTTTGTGTGCATCTGCATATTTGTCTACACGAAATGTTGCTTGTTTTGCTTTCCAATCAGGCATACCTGCGTATTTTTTGCCTTCTGGTCTATCTTTTTTGCTAAATTTCTTTTCCACTAAAGTCCTCCTATTGATAAATAACGGGCGATTCGTGAATCGCCCCTACAATTGCTATGTTTATGTTGTCGCATACGGAACGGTCAAATCTACGGTGCAAAGTACCACCTACGCTCCCTACATTGCGTTGAATTTGTAGGGGTTGGCGTCCTCGACAACCCGTTTGATTCACATTATACTATTTTCTCTTTACACTTCCTGTATTCCCATGCGGAACAATTCCAAAGCACGTTCTTTCTTTCCTTGCAAATACAAATATCCAAACAAAGCTTCTACACCTGTTGCATGTCTATAATCCATCAGGTCTGCATGTTTTGGTGTAGTGAAGGATTTTGCATTTCTACCACGTTTGAACACTGCCATTTCTTCTTCTGTCAATTCTTCTGCAATGCGGAAATACAACTCAGCTTGTGCCTTTGCATTCACCATATCACGTGCTTTTTTGTGCAATTTATTGGCAGACATATTGCCTTCACTCATAACCATCAAACGAACAAAGAGTTCAAAGACGCCATCACCAATATACGCCAGTGCCAAAGGAGAAAACTCCCTTGCATTGACCACACCACTGCCACCTAAAATCAAGTCTAGTTGTTTTTCGTTCATACTTAACCTCTAAACCATTGTACACCTTGACGTGTATCTTTGATGGTGATACCCATAGCAGAAAGTTCATCACGAATTGCATCAGCTGCTGCAAAATCTTTTGCTTTCTTTGCTTCTGCACGTTTTGCAATGAGTTCTTCAATTTTAGCTGCATCTTCATCCACAGCCACTTCTTCTGCTTGTGCAATACCCAAAACATCACAAAGATGGATGAGCATATCTTCCATTGCCACTGCATATGCTTTGGAAACGCCAGCTTTGACACCAGTGTTTGTAAAACGAACCAACTCATAGATTGCAGAAATTGCATCTGCTGTGTTGAAATCGTCATCCATAGCAGTTTCAAATTGTTCTTTGTATTTGCCAAGTTCCACAGATTGTGCCACTTCTTCTTCTGTCATAGCAGAATCTGCTGTGTTTTCAATATAGAAACGCAATTCTTTTTTTGCATTTTTGATACGTTCCAAACCATTTTGGCATGCTTTCATCAACTCATCGCTGAAGTTGATTGGGCTTCTGTAATGACCATTCAAAATGAAGAAACGAATGACTTCATATGGGAAATGGGATGCAATGTCACGTACTGTGAAGAAGTTCCCTACAGATTTGGACATTTTTTCATTGTCTACAGTGATGAAACCATTGTGCAACCAATATTTTGCAAATTGCACACCATTGCAAGCTTCACTTTGTGCCACTTCATTTTCATGATGAGGGAATACCAAGTCTTCACCACCAGCATGAATGTCAATGCTATCACCCAAGTGATGTTTTGCCATAACAGAGCATTCAATGTGCCAGCCTGGTCTACCATCACCCCATGGAGATGCCCAGCTTGGTTCTCCTTCTTTTTTCGGTTTCCACAAAACAAAGTCTGTGGAGCTTTTTTTCGCTTCATCCAAAGTGACACGATCGCTTGCACCAGCAATCAAATCATCCAAGTTCTTTCTGGAAAGTTTACCATATTCTGGGAAGGATTTTGTGTCGAAGTATACAGTGCCATCCACTGCATAAGCGTGTCCTTTGTCTTCCAATTCTTTGACCATTTCGATGATCAAATCCATTTCTTCTGTTACACGAGGATGCACAGAAGCACGTTTGACATTCAAACCATCAGCATCGTGGAATGCTTCATTGATGTATTTTGTTGAGATTTCTGTCATAGTTGTGCCTTCTTTGTTTGCACGATTGATGATTTTATCGTCAACATCAGTGAAGTTTTGTACATAAGTCACTTCATAACCTTTGTATTCCATATATCTTCTGACTGTGTCAAATACAACATAAGGACGTGCATTTCCAATGTGAATGTAGTCATACACTGTAGGACCACAAACATACATTTTCACTTTGCCTTCTTCAATTGGTACAAATTCTTCTTTTTGTCTTGTAAGTGTGTTGTATAATTTCATGTTTTTCTTCCTTTCTTCTCGTATCTATTAGGTTACTATACTAATGGTACAAACCATAAAATTCTATAAAAGTGGAGAAAGCGTGGTGCAAAGGAAGCAATTATCACACTTGTGTGTATAATTACTTTATTTGTGCCATCATTTGCGTAGCAAATGTATCCAAGCGCTCGTAGAGTGCTGGATGTTCTCTACTTTTTCCATCATAATATCATACCATATAAATCCAATGAATACAATGAAAACATTGATATTTCAAGGATTTGTAAGGATTTGTGGTGGTTCTTAACGGGCGATTCGTGAATCGCCCCTACAGTTGCGTTATACCTGCATTTTGTGACAATTAAATAGCACGTTTTTTGGTGCCTGTCAATGTTTCTGGTGCTGTTGGTGGAATACGATGACCATCTTTACGCACAATCATAACAGGTGATCCTACTGCTGTTACATTATCTGGAATGTCTTGTGTCACAACAGAACCTGCTCCAATCATTACATTGCTACCAATGTTGATGGCACCCAAAACAATGGTTTCTGCGCCAATCATAACATTATCGCCAAGGGTTGGATGACGTTTGTCTTTATCTTTACCAGTACCACCCAAAGTTACGCCATGATACAACATAACATTGTTGCCAATTTCTGCTGTTTCACCAATAACAACACCCATACCATGGTCAATAAAGAAACCACTGCCAATGGTTGCACCTGGATGGATTTCAATTCCTGTACACCATCTGGACAATTGGGAAATGAGTCTTGCAACGAAGAAGCATTTTTTCAAATATAAATTGTGGGCAATTCTATGGTTGAGCACTGCCCAAAAGGTTGGATACAACAACACCTCTGCTGTGCTTTTGATGGCTGGATCTTTTTCTTTGATGACACGAATCATATCTTGGATCATATTCTTTTCCTCCTAGATTTTCTATATTGATATAACTATGTTATTGATTGTGGTTTGTTCCAACCACAGCATATGCTTATTTTGTGTAGTGGCTGTTGATGACGGCAGGAGCAAGCCCCTGCCCTACAGTTGTAGCACATTTGAACTTTGTGGCTGTTTATGACGGGATGTCGGGGACGCCATCCCCTACAAGCATATGCCAACGTACTGTCATTCTGAGGAGAGTTTCGTAGCGACGAAGAATCCTTGGTTTTGCGGTCGATTCGTGAATCGCCCCTACAGCTGCATATTTCATTTGCAACATTTCAAACTATTCATTATTCACCATTCACTCTTCACTATATTTGACTTCGTAAAATATAAATACCCTTACGTCATAGAATATTCCTTTTCCTACAATTTAGAAATTGCAATAAAAAAAGCCTCATCTTTGCACACACGCAAAGACGAAGCATATCCTCGTTATTCCACTTTACCAACTTTGAGTGTACAGTTCCAACAAACCAAGGGACATTTCCCTTCACTCATGACCATAACGCAGTCAACGTAATGGACTACTCAACTGTTCGCCCATTCGGTTCCGAAACGCACTTCATCTTCTTCACTTCCTAAGCGACTTCCACCCATAGAATATACTATATTCTAGGTCGCTCTTCTCTGTGGAACCTCCAAAAACTACTCTTTTTCCTCATAACCTGTTTCCATATGCAATTGTATTTATTGTTTCTGCAAAAGACAAACAGCAGTTGCCGCAATGCCTTCACCAGCACCTGTGAAACCCAAACCTTCTTCTGTGGTTGCTTTCACATTCACCTGTTCCAATTCTATGCACAAAGTCTTTGCAATATGCTGACGCATTTGGGGAATATACCCTGCCAATTTCGGCTTTTGTGCAATAATCGTAGAATCTATGTTGATGATACCATAACCTTTTTCTAAAATCAAGTCCAAAATTTCAGATAATAAAACTAGGCTATCTACATCCTTGTATCTTTCATCTGTATCTGGAAAATGTTTGCCGATATCGCCAAGTGCCAAAGCACCCAACAACGCATCCATAATGGCATGTACCAAAACATCTGCATCTGAGTGTCCAAGCAGACCTTTTTCATATGGAATTTCCACACCACCCAAAATCAATTTTCTATTTTCCACTAATTTATGTACATCATATCCAGAACCAATTCGCATATGCCACCTCTTTTTTTACTCAAATATAAAGGAAAACAGATACTTTGTCAATATAAAGTCACCTGCAATTCCTTCCATTAAAGTTTCGACAAATTCTGCTTATCCCTTGCAATTTCCAATTTCTGTCGTATAATCTAATTATACAAAAGAATTTATTTTCTATAAAAAGGAGTGTTCATAATGAAAAAAAGACTCGGTTTTACACTTGCACTTTGTATGATTTTGGGAATGGGTTCCACTGTTCTGGCAGCTTCCACCACTGCAACTCCTAGCAACGCTTCCATGACCATTGATGGTGCTGATATCACCATTGGTGCCTATAATATTGATGGATATACCTATTACAAATTACGTGATATTGCTGCTGCTTTGGATGGTACAGATGCAAATTTTGCAGTTGGTTATGATTCCACAGCAAAATCCATTTCTTTGACTTCTGCTACTGCTTACACTGCCACTGGCTCTGAACTTGGTGAACTTCCAACTGAAAATGCTTCTGCTGAAATCTCCACACAAAGCATTTTGCTCGATGGTGCAGAAACTTCTTTGCAAGCCTATAACATTGGTGGCTACAACTATTTCAAATTGCAAGATTTGGGCACTGCTCTTGGATTTGGTGTCCATTGGGATGCAGATACCAGAACCATTGATTTGTCTACAGTAATTGATTCGTCTCCAGTAGATGAAGATACAACTTCTGAAGTTGTTGGTTACAGTGCAGCAGCTTTGCAACAGCTCATTGATGAATCCATTTCTGGTGCCACAACAGACATACCTGTCATTTCTGTAGTGGGTGATTTTTATGGTGCAGTTGGTGATACCGTTACCATCACAGAAGCTTGTCAATTTGTTTCTTTGACTGGTGCAAGCCTAAACAACATCATCTTGGAAGTGGATACAGATGAAACGGTATATATTTCTGGAATCACCTTCAATGGCAATGGTGCTGACCAAGGAAGTTTGCACATCATAAACACTGGAAAAGATACCACAATTGATTATTGTACCTTCAACGATTATCAACACGAAGCAGTCCTCATCAACAAAATCCCCATTACTGAAAGCCTATATATCCAACATTGTGCATTCAATGAATATGGTTTGGCAGAAGGCGGTATTGACTCTGCCATTTGCTTGGAAAGTGATGTCTATTTGGGTGTGCTATTGTCCATTCGTGAAAACACCTTCACCATTTCCAGAAACGATGTGGATATGACTCCAGATGATATGGACGTTGCTTTTATGACTGCAACCACCAAAGAAGATGTGGAAACTATCTTTGGTCAATTGAATCTCTATTTTGAAAACAATGTCATTTATAAAGGTACTTCTGTTTTGAGTGTGGATGTATATGCTTGTTATCGACAAGATGCATCTTCTTTGATTTGATGTCCCAATTAAATATAAAAGGGCTTTTATATCTTGTAGGGTACGCATTGTATGCGTACTGAAAGCGGAATGCATACAATGCGTACCCTACATAATTAAGATATGTACATGCATATTAGGTCTCGTTAAGTTTAATTGGAATAATTTGATTTGATTTGTATTTTTAAGAGCATAGATTGAATCTGTGCTCTTTTTTTGACATATGCCTACCATTTTCTAGGAAATCCGCATTTTTCATCACATTTTCTTCATAAAAATAAAAATTCTTAATATTTCTTACATATTTCTTTCACATTTATGCAAAAGTCTCTTGATTTTTTTACAATACTACGTATAATGTAGGTATTAGGTTTTGTCACTTACAAAAGTTTACAATTTAAAGGAGACGTATTATGAAAAAATTTATGAGTTTGACACTTGCAGCATGTTTGGTATTGGGTACTACTTCCGTTGCTTTGGCTGAAACAGTTGACGCTACAGTAAGTAATGCTGCTATCGCAGTTGATGGCGAAAGCATTGAACTTGGTGCTTACACAATCAATGGTTACACATACTTCAAATTGAGAGATGTTGCAACAGCTTTGGAAGGTACAGATGCTGCTTTCACAGTTGGTTATGATGCAGAATCCAAAACAGTAACTATGACATCTGGCGTTGTTGATGACGAAGAAATCGTAGTTGAAGAAGTTGTTGAAGATGAAGTAGAAGAAATTGCTGAAGAAGTTGCTGAAGATGAAGCTGTTGAAGAAATTGCTGAAGAAGTAGAAGAAGAAGCAGTTGAAGAAATCGCTGAAGAAGTTGCTGAAGAAGCTGTTGAAGAAATTGCTGAAGAAGTTGTAGAAGAAGTTGTTGAAGAAGTTATTGTTGAAGAAGTTGTAGAAGTTCTTGAAGATGCAAAAGCAGAAGTTTCTGTACAAAGCATTATGTTCAATGGCGAAGTAGTTTCTATGGATGCTTACAACATTGCTGGTTACAACTACTTCCAATTGCGTGAATTGGGCGACGTTGTTGGCTTTGGCGTAGAATGGGATAGCGAAGCAAGAATAATCAACTTGGTAACAGTTTCTGAAGAAGCTGTTGTTGAAGAAGAAGTTGTAGCTGAAGAAGAAGTTGTGGCTGAAGAAGAAGTTGTAGCTGAAGAAGAAGTTGCTGCTGAAGAAGAAGTTGCTGAAGAAGAAGTTGTTGTTGAAGAAGAAGTTGCTGAAGAAGAAGTTGAAGAAGTAGAAGAAGCATAATTCTAAAACAATATAAATCAATAAATTTAGGTGGGGATTCCATATCTCCATCTTTTTTTATGCTCAAGTCCCTTTTCAAAATAAGTGTTCCCCAACAAACTGTAGGGGCGCCCCTGCGTGGTCGCCCGTTATTTCAATCTTAGCAATGCATATCTTAAAAAAGAAAAAAAGAAGTACTGTCATCACCTCAGATTGAACTATCCTGAAATGATGATCAGTACTCCTATAATACTTTATTACACAATATAAATAACTTTGCTTTAGTCTTGGTATTTTGCCAACAATGGCTCTGCAATGGTGCTACGAAGATAAGCAACCAATGGACCCATAAAGAACGCTGTAATCAAAGTTCCAACACCAATGACTGCATTTAAGAAAAATCCAGCAACTACACAAATCAAATCTGTTGCAATTCTACAATATTTGAATTTTGCAACACCTTTTTCTTCCAATAACAAAGCAATGAAATCATAAGCAGAAACACCTAAGTCTGCTGTAAAGTACAATGCCAAAGACAAACAAAGAACCAAAATCCCGATTGCCAAATACACAATTTGCAAAAGTAATGTCACTTCATCAAACATGGAATTGATTCCATACATGAAAAATTCCACCATATATCCCAAAAGGAAGATATTTACAAAGGTTGCTACACCCATGTACTTTCTACCCACAGCAAGCATTAGAATCAACAGCAAAACATTGATGATGATATGTACCGTTCCAAAACTCAATGGTATAATATTATCTATACCTGCTAGGAAGCATTGGAAAGGATCTGTCCCCAACAAAGCACATTTACAAAAAGCAATTCCCAAAGCACAAATCACTACACCTGCAATCGCCATAATAATACGCATTTTTTTCTCATTCATTTTCATAACCCCATAACTTTCATATTTTTACAGTTGCTTGCAAATCCTTGTGATTTGATATGCAATTTTTTGGTAACACGGTATATCATATATATCCATTTGGGTTCTGTCAACTGTTTTTTGATAAATCATAAAAAATTAAGAAAAACCTTTAAATTACAGGGTTTTCTTCATCATTATATCCTGACAAAGCTCATGGAACTTGACAAGAAAACCTCCTATTTTTTTACATTTCACTTCGCAAATATATGCATTCAAATCATAAAATTGAACAAAAAAATACCGTATCCTCAAAGAATACGATATTAACCTGCGGGCGAAGGGACTTGAACCCCCACGGTCTCCCGCCAGAACCTAAATCTGGTGCGTCTGCCAATTCCGCCACGCCCGCATGTACTCAATAGTGTACATGATATTCTTCCATCTGTCAAGCAAATTTCAAATATCCATACAACTGGCATAAAAAAACAATCTACGCAAAACATCTTTGCTATAGGATTGCTAAAATAGTATAGCATATAAGTAGTATTTTTACAATAGTTTTTCATAATAAATCTTCTACTTGTTTCTTCAAGTAAAATAAGCAGAACCAATTTCTCAGCTCTGCTCTGCATGATTATTTCGTTATTGATTTCTTAATTCCAACTCACTACACAATTGGTAGCCCTCAAATATTTCCTTCGTCAACTGAGTAAACTGCTTTGCATCTTTGCACTTATGCACCTTCTTTGCTACCTTGTCCTTCTCCACAAATAGAATCGCCATATATGACCATAATTCCTTCATACGCATCATCCCATTGTTTTTGCTTTCAAAAGTCCTTGTATACTCTGCAAACAATTCATTGTGAAACGCTTCCAATACAGATTTTTCCAAAACAAAATCGCCTTTGATACCACTGATCAAAGAAGGATTTTTTATGATACCCCTACCAATCATAAGACTCTCCAACTGTGGAAATTTTTTTTCTTTTTCTAGGACATCCTCTTTTGTAAGAATGTCACCATTGTAGCAAACAGGATTCTTGGAAGTCAAAATCCCTCTTTGAAACGCTTCTATTTTGATTGGATTTTTATAAAAATCTTGTTGCAACCTTGGGTGAATGATCAATTCTTTGATGGGATAACGATTGTATACTTCCATGATTGCATGAAACTCTGCTTCATCTTCAATGCCAATTCTGGTTTTGATGGATATGTTCTCTTGATTTTTATTGAAAATCTTCTCCAAAAGCTGATCAAAATGTTCCAAATCTCGCAACAAACCGCTACCTTTTCCTTTGGAAACCACAGTCGCTGATGGACAACCTACATTGAGGTTGATTTCGTCATATCCATAATCCAAAAACTTTTCCATTGCCCAAATAAAATCATCTGCTGATTTTGTCAGAATTTGTGGTACAGCCACCAGCCCTTGATTGGTTTCTTTGCTGACTTCCAAAATATCTCTTTTGGAAAATCTATGGTGCATTGTTGGCGTGATAAAGGGCATGTAATACTTATCCACTCCTGGAAAGTATTTATGGTGGACATTGCGAAATGCATTGCCTGTGACGCCTTCTAGTGGTGCTACATAATACTTCATTTTCTACTCCCATCTGACATATAATCCAAACCACTGTTTTATGGTACAAAAAAACCACCGTATCCATTCCAATACAGTGGTGATATGCAAAAATATAATGTGATATCCATTTTGGCATAAAAAAAGCGGGTGAAGGGAATCGAACCCTCGTGTTCAGCTTGGAAGGCTGACGTTCTACCATTGAACTACACCCGCAAACGTGATGAACCAGGAGGGATTCGAACCCCCGACCCACGGCTTAGAAGGCCGTTGCTCTATCCAACTGAGCTACTGATCCACATCAGTCACGCAAGAGATATTATGCCATAAATTCCGAACAATGTCAACACTTTTTTTCAATTAATTTCTATTTCTTCCATAGGAAAACCAGAAACCCTTGATTTTACTGGATTTCTAGCACATATATTTTTTCAACAACGTCTTTTAATTCCTGTTTTTTCATCATATTCCATGATTGCAACTTCCATACGTCCTCTTTCAATGGTTAAAATTGCAAAGGTGGGTATACGACTATCCCTTGGCAAAGATATGCTGCCTGGATTGCAAATCAAGACACCACCTGATTCCTCTTTTGTTGGATAATGGGTATGTCCAAAGAACACAGCATCTGCAAGCTGTTCCTGTGCCCAATAGGCAATGGTTTGCAAATTCCAATGGACACGATGTTTATGTCCATGTGTCATCAAAAGGCGTTTGCCACCCAATGTCACCATACGATGTGCTGGTGCAGTGCCACCAAAGTCATTGTTTCCACGTACAATATAAAAGGGCATACTTGGAAACATCTTTTGCAAACGTTCTGCATCTGTGTCATGATCACCCAAATGCATAACACCGTCTACCTTTCCTTCCAAATGCGCTATGATACTTTTTGCTGCGTCTATTCTGCCATGGCTATCGCTGAATATCAATAGTTTCATTTTATCAATTCCTCTTTCAAAATTTCTTTCATTTTACGAAGTGCTTTTCCTCTATGGCTGATACGATTTTTTTCTTCTGGGGATACCACAGCCAAACATTCACCCAATTCATCTGAAACAAAGATTGGATCATAACCAAAGCCATTTTCACCCTTTGCTTCATAACCAATGTAACCCTCTACTGTGTCATATGTAGAAAATCTTCTGCCATCAGGGAATGCACAGCCAATACAGCTGACAAAGCGTGCGGTTCTACCTTCTTTTGGCACATCCTTGAGCTTTTCAAAGATTGCCACAAATCGTTCTGGGTATGGAGTATCTTCCCCCATAAAACGAGCAGAATACACACCTGGTGCTTTGTCCATAGCATCAATTTCCAAGCCAGAATCGTCAGACAAAGTGATTTTACCACTTGCTTCCATAATTTCAATTGCTTTTTTCATGGCATTGGATTCAAATGTTGTGCCATCTTCCACCACATCCACAGTGATGCCTGCTTCTTCCATGGAAACAACTTCCACGTCTGGTACATCTGCCAAAATGGCATTGATTTCTTTGATTTTTCCTTTGTTTTTTGTTGCAAAAATAATGGTTTCCATAAGTTCTCCTTTTTGTATTGTGTTTCGGTCGATTCGTGAATCGCCCCTACAAGTACAATATATTTTAAATTTCGTTTTTTGTAGGGAGTGATGCCCTCATCGCTCCGTTTCGTGGTATTATGATATATTTACATTTTATAGTGATTCACAACGGGATGTCGAGGATACATTCCCTATAAGTACATATTGATGGTTTGTGGTATTTGGATGGAACGGTCGATTCGTGAATCGCCCCTACAAGAGCATTTAAAATATATCCAGTCAATCCCGATATGATGCATTGGATATTCCTGCTTGATTTAATTTCCGAACCAAGCCATCAAGCATTGGTTGGAACACACCTTTGAACGCCTTTGATTTGCCAAAATATTTCACCATGGTTGGACTCACAGCATAGTACAGTTTTACAAATCCTTTGCCATACCAATGTGGCAATAAGATTGTATCACGAAAACGTCGCAATGTCCAAACTTCTGGACAATCATAGGAACCATACACCGCTGTTGCAATATAACAACCGCCTGTTGTTTGTGTTGGTTGCCTGTACGGCGCCATTGCCTTTTCTTGCACTTCTTTATGAAATGGTGTGCCTACGAAACAGCCTATATAGTGGGTTAGCAATCTCTGGGAGGCGTGTACCGTTGTCAAACTTTCACATCCCATGAAATCATTTGCATGTAACATAATAACGCTATCCGGAATGGTAATGGTGGTCAATCCTCTACAATTACTGAATGCACATGAGCCTAGATGGGTCACACTATTTGGTATGACAACCTCTTTTAAATCATTACACCCTTCAAAAGCAGATGACTCAATTTCGGTCAGGCTATTTGGCAACTCCGAGTTTTCCAAGCTGGTACAATTCCAGAACGTATACAATTTGATTTTTTTCAATCCATAAGGAAGAGAAATCGATTTCAACCTTTTGCAATCCTGAAAAGCAAAGTCATCCAACACTTGCACACCTGCTGGTATGGTTATGGTTTCCAAGCTGCTACACCCTGAAAAGGCACTGCTCTTTATTTCTTTGATACTATCTGGTAGTACAATGGATTGCAGGCTGGTACAACCTTGAAATGCACGCCCACAAATTATTTCCACGCCATCTGCAATGGTCACAGTTTTCAAGTTGGTACAGCCTTTGAACGCAGACTCTCCAACCCAATTCACACCCAATGGGATATGAACTTCTTTTAGGGAAGTACACCCACAAAACGCACCCGCTTGCAACATTTTTAAAGTATTTGGAATTGCAATGTCTGTCAATCCAGTGCAACCACAAAATGCACTTGAACCAATGGTTTGCAAATGCTTTGGCAGTACAATGGATTGCAAGCTACTACAGCCTTGAAATGAGTCACTCAGGTTCTCCAGACTTTCTGGCAGTTGCACAGATTTGAGGCTTGTACACCCACGAAACATATCCAACCCCAATGCCACAATTCCCTCTGATATGACAACGGATTGCAGCCCGCTACAATCTTGAAACACATTACTGTCAATTTTCCTTACATTTTTGGGTATGACAATGGATTTCAGTTGTTTACAGTTTTGAAAGGCAGCAAAACCGATTTCTTCCAAACTTTCTGGCAACACAACAGATTCCAAGTTTCTGCAATATTGAAAGGTTCCCTTTTCTATTTTGGTCACACCTTCTGGTATGACCAAAGATGTGATATGGTTCGCATCTCGAAAGGCGTCCGTTCTAATGGATGTCACCCATTGGGGAATGACAACTTCTTTGGCTTCTCCTGTGTATTCCTCCAAGATTTTGTCTATGATCAGGCTAAAATCTGACATTCTTTCTGCAAAGCCATCTGGAATCTGTCCATCTTCTTCTACCGCCAAATATATTTTATTTCCAAGGGCAATGTCCATAAGTCTTTCACAATGGATGCAGTGGGTATTCTGTATTTGATTCATATATTTCTGGTTTTCCACTTCTTGCACAGTACCACATTTGCAACACAATATCTTGACCAATGCCATGATTTTGCTCCTTTCGATATGATTATGATGATTTATAGCGGAACGACACAGGGGTCGTTCCCTACAAGCGCCTTTTCAGTTTTATGGTCTTGTAGAGTGTTGGGGCTTTGCCCCAAAAGCGTCCCCGACATCCCGTTGGTTTACAGTCCGATTTTCGTTGGTCGTCGATTTGAGGCGGCACGCATGCAATGCGTGCCCTACAACTATTGTATCATAAAACAACAGAAAAAAAAGAGGTACAGACAAAATCTGCACCTCTAAATCTTACATTTTACAAAAGACTACCAATTGTCATGAACAATGGAGCAAATACCAAGGAAACAACAGTCATAAGTTTAATCAAGATGTTGATGGATGGACCTGAAGTATCTTTGAATGGATCCCCAACAGTATCACCAACAACAGCTGCTTTATGTGCTTCGCTACCTTTACCACCGTGGTGACCTTCTTCGATATATTTCTTAGCATTATCCCATGCACCACCAGCGTTGGACATGAAAATCGCCATCAATACACCAGTTACCAATGCACCAGCAAGCAAACCACCAAGAGCTTCTGTACCAAGCAACAAACCAACCACCAAAGGAGCTGCAACTGCCATAATACCAGGTGCCATCATTTCTTTGAGGGCTGCTTTTGTAGAGATTTCTACACAGCTCTTATAATCAGGTTTTGCAGTACCTTCCATAACGCCAGGAATGGTGCGGAATTGACGTCTTACTTCTTCAATCATTTCAAATGCTGCTTTGCCTACAGATTGCATGGTCCAAGCAGAGAACAAGAATGGCAACATACCACCAATAAACAAACCAATGATAACACGTGGTTGCAAAATAGAGATTTCTGTGAGCATTACTGCTTCTGCATAGGATACGAACAATGCCAAAGCGGTGAGGGCTGCGGAACCAATTGCAAAACCTTTCCCCATAGCTGCTGTTGTATTACCAACTGCATCCAATTTGTCTGTAATTTCACGTACAGAGTGATCCAAACCACTCATTTCAGCAATACCACCAGCATTGTCAGCAATAGGACCATATGCATCTACAGCAACTGTAATACCAGTTGTGGACAACATACCAACCGCTGCCAAAGCAATACCATACAAACCACTTACAGAGTATGCTACAAAGATACCCACTGCAATCAATAAGATTGGAACTGCTGTGGATTCCATACCAACTGCCAAACCAGAGATGATTGTAGTTGCAGAACCTGTTTCAGATTGATCTGCAATTTTCTTAACGGATTTGTAATCACCAGATGTATATACTTCTGTGATGATACCAATGAGCAAACCAACTGCCAAACCAGCAATGATTGCGATACCCGCTTTCATATTACCAAAGAACATATGACTCATTACAATAGAAGCAATGATTACGATAATCGCTGCTGTATATGTACCAGTTTTCAATGCTTTATGTGGATCAGATTTTTCATCGCCTTTTACAAAGAAAGTACCGATGATGGAAGCCAAAATACCAACTGCTGCCAAAGCAAGAGGGAAGATTGCACCTTCTGTACCAAAGTAAACAATACCAAGTGTGATTGCAGACACGATAGAACCTACATAAGATTCAAACAAGTCAGCACCCATACCAGCAACGTCACCAACGTTATCTCCAACGTTATCAGCGATTACAGCAGGATTTCTAGGGTCATCTTCTGGGATACCAGCTTCTACTTTACCAACCAAGTCAGCACCAACGTCAGCAGCTTTTGTATAGATACCACCACCAACACGACCAAACAAAGCGATGAAGGAAGCACCCAAACCAAAGCCAAACAAAATGCTTGCATTGCCTGTGAATGCATAAATTGCACCAACACCTAACAAACCAAGACCAACAACAGACATACCCATTACAGCACCACCACTAAAAGCAATGGAAAGTGCTCTATTCATACCGCCAACACGAGCTGCGTTTGCTGTTCTAACATTTGCTTTTGTTGCAACATTCATACCAAAGTAACCAGCCAATGTGGAGAATGCAGCACCAAGCAAGAAACAGACTGCTGTCATCCAGTTTACACCCAAGCCAACCAAAACAAATAACACAGCTGAAAACACAACCAAAATTTTGTATTCTGCTTTCAAAAATGCATTTGCACCTTCACGAATTGCGGCTGCAATTTCCACCATTCTTTCAGTACCTTCTTCTTCTCGGCTTACCTTGCCAGCTAGAGCAAAAGCAAACGCCAATGCCACTATACCAAAGATAGGCACCAAATACACCAAGTTCATCATTTTCATTTCCTCCCGTTTTCTTGTACAGTTTGTTAAAAGTCAGACATTATGCATAAACAACGCTAATTGCCCTTTGTCTTTCCATTAGAAATATTATACATATTTGTGGGACAAAAATCAACCCTATCACAAAAATAATATTCTAAAATTTGGCAAAACTTTGTATTTACACTAAAATATACTAGTATTTCAGCTATTGTTTTGTTTCTATTTGCCTATTTCATTCCCATCTATTATTCATTTTCAACAAAAACCATCATTATTTCTATAGATAGGTGTCCTGCTGTCACGTACAATATACAATGCATTATCTTTGTATTTCATTCAACAAAATTGTATCGGTATACTTGTTTTCATTGTACCCATACAATATTTTGTTTCCTTTGCAAAATACTGGCACTTTTTTGTAATTTTGCCTATACTCATCTTAGACGTCTGGCAATTATATTTACAAAAGACAATTTATCATCAATTCAGGAGGAATTTTAGAATGAATACATCTACAAAAGAATTATGTTTACAAGGCTTGTTCATTGCAATTGTTGCAATCAGTACAATGGTATTTCAAATTCCAGTTTCTGCAACCAATGGTTATATCCACTTGGGTGATAGCATGATTTTGCTCATTGCCATCTTCTTTGGTAAAAAAAACGGTGCTTTGGCGGGTGGGATTGGTTCTGCTTTGGCTGATATTTTAAGTGGTTATGCCCACTGGGCACTTTTCACTTTGATCATCAAAGGTATTATGGGCTATCTTGTAGGATTGATTGGCGAACGTGCCAACAACAAGTCAAACTTTATCAATGTACCAACTGTTTGTGCTGTTGTAGTTGGAATTGTTTGGATGATTTTTGGTTACTTTGTAGCAGGCGGTATTTTGAAAAGTAGTTTCTTGATTGCTCTTGCTTCTATTCCAGAAAATGCATTCCAAGGTATTTCTGGTGCCATTGTGTACTTTGTTGCTGGTTTCTCCTTGCATAAGGTGCAAATCAAAAAATTGGTTTCTTTGAAGTGAAATTAATTGTATAAGCCATGTTAAGAAGAATATTGAGGTATTCTTCTTTTTTTGTGTTTTATGGGTTATCATTCGATTATAAATGATTTTGTTATATACATTCATATTATGCTTATAATGTGTAGTATCGTTTATTTTGTAGGGGTGACGTTTTGTCACCTGTTGGAATGTTTGTGAATTAATATTAGGTAGGAATTTATTCACGTTTTAAAGCATTCAGATCTTACTTTTTGACACCAAAAAGTAACAAAAAGTGCCACTACTTCCGAAGCGTGGAGCACGGTTCAAGGGGGCTGCGACCCCTCGAAACTCCTTTGCAAGCGAAATCCTATAGGTTCGAGAATAAATCGAACTTCGAGAAACCTTCCTTCTTGGCTGGTGACGCTTATTCTAATTTATCAAAATAGCAATTTTCTGGATTCCACTTTGCAAGCAAAGGCTGAGTGGAACTCATAAGTCATCTGATAAATTATTTAATTCTAATAGCGGGATGTCGAGGACGCCATCCCCTACAAAACCCACAATAACGCTTTTAGAACCAGTAATCAAGAGGTGAGGGGCTTGTCACTCACGGTCTAATCGTAGGATTTACATCACTAGTCATCTGTCTGTCGGGAGTATTTTTAAGGACTCACCGCCAAAGAAGTGGCGGTCACCGCAGGTGATTTTGCTTGCAAAATGATGACCCGTCGGGTTAGACCATCTTAAATCGGGGCTCCACGCCTTCGAAACGAGTGGCAGCTTTTGTTACTTTTCACTGTTGAAAAGTAAGGTCTGAAACTCTTTAAACCTTAAATCACTTCCACTCCTAGAATTACCACTCCTCTTTTCCTATCTTGTTTTTTTAACAGGAGGATAATATCCTCCCCTACATTACACTACACATTATATAAATACTCTGTATCCATATATTGTCCAATCATATTACACAATTTCTCCATATCCTCTGGATAAATTTCTCCAATGTTGCCAACTCTGAAGGTTTCTGCTTCTGTCAGCTTTCCTGGATAAATTGCATATCCATTTTCTTTGATATAGGTATAGAAATTCATAAACGCAATTTTTTTATTTTCTGGATAGTAAAATGTTGTGATAATTGGAGATTGGTATGCACTTTTTACATATGATTGAAAACCTAACGCTTTCATACCTGCAATCAACAGCGCATTATTTTTACGATATCGCATTTCACGTTTGCTGATGCCACCTTCTTTTTGTAATTCTTCCATTGCTTTTGCAAATGCCAACACAACATGTGTCGGTGAAGTGAATCGCCATTTACCAGATGGATTCATATGCAACCATTGGTCATACAAATCAAGTGACAAACTACAAGATTTACCTTTGCATTTTTCAATTTCTTTTGTTTTTGCAATGATGAAAGAAAATCCTGGCACACCTTGGATGCATTTATTGGCACTACTCACCAAAAAATCAATATCCAATGCTTCCACATCGATTTCCACACCACCAAAAGAACTCATAGCATCCACAATGAAAACCTTGTCATTTTCCTTTGCAACCTTTGCTACAGATGCAATATCATTCAAAATTCCGGTTGTGGTTTCGCTATGTACCATTGCCACATGGGTAATATCTGGGTTGTTTTCTAAAATTTCTGCAACTTTTTTTGCATCAATGATTGTATCAAAGGCTTCTCTATAATGCATATATGGTACAGACGCACTCTCCGCAATTTGACACATTCTAAGACCATACGCACCATTGGAACAAATCAAGATTTTATCTTCTTTGCCAACAGAACTGATAATGGTACTTTCTACACCAAATGTGCCACTTCCCTGCATCAAAACCGTTGTATATATTTCTGGATTGCAATGTGCAAGCTCCAATAGTCCACTTCTGATGTCTTGTGTGATTTGCATATAATCTGTATCCCATGTGCAATGATCCACCAACATTTCTTGTTTGACACTTTCTGTTGTGGTCAATGGTCCTGGTGTCAATAATTTATATCCCAACATTTTGTTTCCTCCATATATTTATTTTTGCAACATACAAAAATTTGTCCAAGCTCTTTCTCCATTATGATTGATACATTCGACCCTAACCGATTTTTCTGTACCTTTTAGTTTATATTTTGCAACACAAAGAGGCTCCCCTTCATTGCGATATATTTTTCCATCACCAACACATCCATTGATGATGAAACGAATCCATTTACAATCTTCGCATGCAACAAAAACCTCGTCATTTCGAATGCCCCAATCATAAATTTCACAACCTGTAGAAGAATAGTAGTTGCCTGCAAGCATACTTTCTACAAGGGTATCATGGCTCAAATTTTCTGCTTTCACCATAATATATCCACCAAAGGAATCTGGATTCCAATTATGATTGTCATCTGTTGCCAAAATATGCATCTGATTTCCATGTGCCATCATATTGTCCACAAATGTTTCATCACAAGCATTGTTTGTAATGTGTGTTCCATAGTTATAGATTTCCATTGCCCAAATGCCATCTACTCCAGAAACGTCTTCCAATTCCACTTGTGACCATGTGGAATGGTTGTATGTTACAAAAAATCCTCGTTTTTTAAAATCTTCCACAAGAGTTTGCAATACCTCTGCACCCTTCCATTCATTCAAATAGACAGGTGGTGGAATCAACTTACCTTCTTCTGGTAATGGAAGTTCTGCCATTTCTTGCATTGCTTTTGTACCCAAAATGGCATTGATGTGATGTGCTTTTTTGCATTTGCCCACTTTATTGGCATCCCACAAAATATCCAAGCTATCTGCATTTTTATTTTGAGATACCTTATGATAAAAGTCTGTATCTTCCACCAAATAAGCTGATGCTTCCACTGCTGGTAACAAAACCATACCATCTGGTTGCAAGGTTTCTCGATAATCGTAAAACACATCGTGGTCTGTAATGGCAAGAAAGTCATATCCTGCTTTTTGGTACAATTCCACCAACTCTTTTGGTGTCAATTTGCCATCTGTATGATTGGTGTGGCTATGCAAATTCCCTTTGTACCACTTTCCATCTTTTGAAAATCCAAGAAAATCCATATCTTCCTCCTACTGTCTTTGTGAATGTAAGCTTGCTGGTCTGCCTAAGTTTTTCTCTGTTGTACCATCGAAGAAATGCAAATGATCCTGTAAAAATTCAATGTATACTTTTTCATTGACATCAAAATCAGGTTCTTTGATGACAGCCACCAATTGACTGCCTTCTACTTGCAAATACACTGCAAAATTGGCACCCAAATTTTCTATGTATTGCACAGTTGCTTCAATTTGGCTATATTCTTGTTCACTTTTTTTCTTTGTGATACGCAAATTTTCTGGTCTGATGCCACAGAAATAATTTGTATTTTCTTCTAGGTACCCACGCCATTCACGATCCAAAACCATCCTTTGTTTGCCAATACGAATGAAATTGCTGATGATATGTACATGTTCCATAATGTTCATAGAAGGAGAACCAATGAACTTTGCTGTAAACACATTGCTTGGATGATGATACACATTGTAGGGTTCATCATACATTTGAATTTCACCTTTGTTGAGTAAAATTACTTTTGTGGCAAATGTCATGGCTTCGATTTGGTCATGTGTCACATAGACAATGGTTTGTTTGAATTTCTCATGGATATCCAACAAAGATTGTCTGGCAGAAACACGCAATTGTGCATCCAAATTGGAAAGTGGTTCATCCAACAAAAATACTTCGCTGTTTTTGACAGTTGCCCTTGCAAGTGATACCCTTTGGCGTTGACCACCAGACAATTCTTTTGGTTTTCTTTTGCGGTACACACGTAAGTCCAACATATCCAAAACCATATCCAAACGTTTTTCAACTTCTTCTTTTGGCACTTTGTTTTGTCTTAAGCCATATGTGATATTATCTTCCACTGTCATATGTGGATAGAGTGCATAGTTTTGGAACACCATAGCGATATTTCGTTGTCCTGGTGCCACATTGCTCACATCTTCGCCACTGATTTTCAATACACCTTCTTGGATATTTTCCAAACCAGCAATCATACGCAACAATGTAGATTTCCCACAACCAGATGGTCCAAGCAAAACCAAACGTTCCCCATCTGCAATAGAAAAACTCATTTTTGGAATGACCACAGTTTCGCCATATGCTTTTTTGATATCTGTCAATTCAATTCGTTTCATAATGCCTCCTATTTGATACCAGCACTGGTAAATGTTTCAATGATGTGTTTTTGGAATATGAGATACAGTATCAGTGGAATGATCATTGTAATCACCGACATTGCCATGGCAGAAGTGAATCCTCCACCACCTTCTCCTGATATAAAACTTTGTAAAATCAAAGGTAATGTATAGCTTGTGGTATCTTTCAAGATTCTATTTGGCCAAATGAAATCATTCCATGTCAATGCAAAGAACCAAATGCTGGTTGCAATCAATTGTGGTTTCACCAATGGCAACACAATGTGACACATGATTTTTCGATCGCTGATGTTTTCTAGCTTTGCCACCTCAATCAAAGAAAGTGGAATGTTTCTCATACTTTGAATCAACAAAAATACTGCTGAACCAGAAAATATTTGTGGAATCACAACGCCCATCCATGTGTTCACCAATTGCATTTTGGAAACAATGAGATAATGTGGAATTATGGTGACTGTAAAGGGAATGAACATAGACCAAACAAACAACCCTACAATTTTGTCACTGCCTTTGAAGCGATAATACACCAAAACATAAGATGCCAAAAAGGATACCAACATAGTCAAAAAGGTGTTGATAGACGAAATTGCAAAGGTGTTCCAGATGATACGCAACAAAGGTACTCTTTCATATATGTCTATATAATTGTGTAAAGAAATTCCATTGGAAAGCCAACCAGTCAAACCTGCATATACCTGCTGGTCTGTTTTCATAGCATTGTCCATTGCAAACAAAATAGGATACAATACCATACAAACAACCAATATGAAGAATATATGCCAAAGCCAGATCCATTTTGATTTAGTTTTCATAATACACCAACTTTCCTACCACTTCATTTAAGAGAAAGAGCCCAAATCCAAAAATCACCAATGTGATCACTGCCATTGCTGCTGCACCACCTGTATCAAACATATAAAACGCTTTGAAATATGCTGCATAGACGATGTTACTGCTTCCATAATTGGGTCCACCTTTTGTCAATACATCAATCGGGCTGATGACATAAGTCAAACCTTGGATGATGGTCATAACAAACATATAAAAAGATGTAAACCCTGTCATAGGTGCTACGATTTGCAAGAAGATTTTTCTTAGGGGTATGTTGTCCAGTTGTGCCGCTTCAATGACTTCACCAGAAACTCCACTGACTGCTGAATACAACATAATGAAGTTATATCCAAAGGATTTCCAAGATGTAATCAAGCTGATGACCACAATGACCAAGCCTTCTGTTGTGGACCAAACAGGCATTTTTACACCAAACTCTTTCAGAAACAATGCAACAGGTCCTACAATGGGATTGAGTATCCATGTGAAAATAACAGAACCTACAATCAAAGAAATGAACCCAGGCATAAACATTGTGGTTTTATAAAAATTAGCGAACTTATGCAAAACAAATTTACAAACAAAAGCAAATACAAAGGGAATACAGAAATTGGTGATTAAAATGATGCCAATATAAGAAAATGTATTGCGTAACACTTTATATGTGGTTTCATCTGTAAATATCTTGATGTAATTGTCTAGTCCTACAAAATCCATCTCTGGTCGTATCATATTCCAATCAAAAAAACTGAGATACACTGTATATAGCATTGGTATCAGCAAGAACACCACAAAGCAAATGATTGCAGGGCTTAGGAATAAAATTGATTTGATTTTTTCTCTTTGATTCAGTTCCATAACGACCTCATCCTTCATTTAAAATAGAAATTTTGATGAATCGCCTCCTCATTTTGTATGAAGAGGCAACTCTTTTACAAATATCAATTAGTACATTTTGTTGATTTCTTCTTGTGCTTTTTTCATAGCTTCTTCAGATGGTGTGCCACTGGAAAGAATTTCATCACGCATTGCAATCAAAATTTGTTCTGCTTGCAACCCATTGTTGCCTGGGAATGCTGCCCAAGGAACTGCACTGTCCAAGTTGTCATACGCCATTTGGATCACTGGATTTTCTGCCATAAATTCGCTACCAACAGCTGATTTGATTGGTGGAATATAGCCTGTAACACCATTCCATTGCAACATATTTTCTGCATCCAACATCCATGTCAAGAATTCAGCAGTTGCTGCTTTTTTCTCATCTGTGGAAGATGTGACTGCCAAGAAATTACCGCCAATTGGCAATTGCAACTCTTCATCTTCCCAACCTGGAGCAACCATAATCTCTGTGAAATCTGTTGTGGTTGTGGTGATGTTTGTATATGCCACAGAATCCATATAAATACCCACTTCGCCAGCCAAATATGCCTGTCTACCTTCTTCAATAACCACATGCAAAGCAGAACCATCATGCACCAAACCTGCATACAATTCCATTGCTTCTACAGATTCCGGACTATAGATGCTACAAATACCATCTGTGATGTATCTAGCACCATTGCTTTCAATGAGTTGTTGCATTTCCCAAACATAGTTGGATTCCCCAATGTAAAGACCATATTTGTCTGTGTTTTCTGCGATGGTTCTTGCTGCTGCGTCCACATCCCACCATGTCACAAGATCTTCTACTGCAATGCCAGCTTCTGCAAAAATATCTGTATTCAAAAACAACATAGGAATAGACATACCATATGGCATACCAAGCATTTCTCCACTATCCAAAACTGCCAACGCTTGTACAGACTCTGCGTATGTATCATCAATGAAGTTTTTGGTTTCTTCTGTGCCATATTCTGCAAACAATTCATTTGGATCTGTGTAAGCAAAGTTGTTGCCAAAATATTCTTTATAAGACCATCCAATTTGTACCAAGTCAGGAGAAGTACCCACTGCTGCATCTGCTTGCAAATTTTGCATAATGCTTTGGTATTCCCCAATGTATTTTTCTTTTACAACGATTTCATCTTGGGATTCGTTAAATCTTTTCACAATATCTGTTACAGTTGGACCTGCAAAACTTTCAGAATTGATGTGCCAATATTCAATTTCCACTTTTCCATCTGCTGTTGTTGTGCTGCTACTTGCTGTTGTTCCACAACCAGTTGCTCCAAATGCCAAGACTGCTGCCATTGCCATTGGTACAATTTGTTTCATGATTTTCATGATTGATATCCTCTCTTTTTTGATTATTCTTTTGATAGTCTTTTAATAAATATTTTGTAAAATTGTACGTACATCTGCTTCACACAAAACCCTTGGGTTGTTGTCAATTCTTCCTTTTGTGAATGCATTTTTCACCAGGAAGTCAATATCCTCTTTGGCAACATTCCAGTCACACAAACGTGATTTGATTCCTGCTTTTTTATGAATTGCATCCATTTTTTCTTGAATTTCTTCCACACATTTCACACCAAATGCGTCCAACAAATCTTCTTTGTCCTCCAAATATGCATCATTGCAAACAATCATTGGTGCAACCAACATGCTCACTGCAACACCATGTGGCACACCATAATGCATGGTCAATGGATAAGAAATAGAGTGACATGCAGTGGTTCTTGTGTTGGAAAAAGCCAAACCAGCAATCATACTACCCATTGCCATAACATCGCCTGCTTTTGTATTGCCATAGTTTGTAATCAAATCGTCAATAGACTCCATGATGGCTTTGATGGCGTAGAGTGCCAAGGCTTTTGTCACTGGATTTCTGGCATTTGCCCAGTAGCTTTCTGTTGCATGTGCCACTGCATCCAGTGCTGAAGAAACTGCCAAAGACATAGGCATAGATGCTGTAAATGTGGCATCTACCACTGCTGCTGCTGCATAATTGTCTTGTCTTTCTACAGATAATTTTTTGCCTTTTTTCATATCCCAAATGGTTGCCCAACAGGTGACTTCGCTACCCGTTCCAGAAGTGGTTGGAACTCCAATCCATTTGCATTTTGGTGATGCATATGTTTTTTCATTGATGATATTACGTACATCTTCTTCACTTTGGATTTCCATATTTTGCAAACAAGCCAAAGTTTTTGCTGCATCTAAGACACTGCCACCACCAATTGCAACCACCAAATCATAAGTCACAGCTTTTGCTTCTGTATAAAGTGTAAATAAATTTTCTACAGTTGGATTTGCATTTGTGAAAATGATTGGTTTCACAGCATAAGCATCTTCTTTTAAGAAGTTTTGCACTATTTCCATCTCCAAAACACTTTCGCTCCAAACCAGCAATACAATGTTTTTTGGTGTGCCAACAGCTTCTGCAATGATTTCTTTTATATTTCCAAAACAACCATTGCCCAAATATGTACGTACAGGATTGTAAAACCGATACATATAACCCCTCTTCTCTTTTATTGGTTCAATTTTGCAATGACATCCAAAAGTTCAGTCATATTATCAATCACAAAATCGGTACCCACTTCTTCATATTTTTCACGAGTTTTTGCTTTTCTTGCTTCCACTTCTTCTGGTGTAAGCGTTGCATATTCTGCTTTGGAAATCCCCATAATGTTGGAACCTGTCAAAAGACCAACTGTAATGGCACCTGCATTTTTACCTTCCCAAATATCCATTTGTGTGTCACCCACTTTGATGACAGAAGTTGCAGATTCCACATCCAAAGCTTTCATACATGCAAAGAGCATATCTGGTTCTGGTCTGGATACACCTTCCACTTGATCTGGTGTAATTACAGTTGCTGGAGAAATACCTTGTTCATCTGCTTGGATGATGACACGTTCCATCATTGCACTGGTATATCCTGTTGTGGAACCGATTTTGATTCCCATTTCTTTGAGTTTTGCAAGTGTTTCTACAACACCATCAATGGGCACTGTGTAATCCAAAACAACTTGGTACAAATCATTTTCAAAGATTTCATACAATTCTTGTACGTCATCTTCTGTCCAGTCAGCACCTTGTTTTTCTTTCCATACCGCTGCAACTCGTTCCATTTTGAGCAATTCTCTAATGTGGCATTTCTTTTCCATACCCATTGGCTCGTTGATTTCTTCTTTGGTCAATTCCACACCTTTTTTTGCAAATGTTCTTGCAAATACAGTGATGGGTGCTTGTGAACCGTAATCCACCATTGTACCAGCCCAGTCAAACACAACCATTTCGATTTTTCTTTTATTTTGTTCCATGTGATGTATCCTCCTCATCATTGCCATTTTGATATTTTGTTCATTTCTGATTTTCCTCTGAACTACAAACACAGTATAACAGCAAACTTTTATATAAAACAGCAATAAACAGTAATATCTATGTTAAATCTGCGTTAATACGCTCTATTTAGCAAATGAATATAGAGAAAAAAGCAAAAAAAAGAAAGCTCCTGCTGTTTTCACAGCAAAAACTCTCTTTTGGCTTCTTATAAAATCACAATACCTACTTCTGCATATTCCTGAACCACATCTTCTGAAACCAATTCATCAGAATAAATAACAGCCACTTCAGTTGGTGTAAAAATCATTTGTCTGGAACAACCACCAAATTTTGTTGAATCCATCAGTGCCACCACACGTTTGCCACTTTTTTGTGCTGCTCGCATAAGCCCAACCTCTTGGGTTCTAAAATCTGTATATCCTCGTTCCTTATCCACTGCATTTAAGGACAAAAAGCAAACATCTGGAAAATATTGTGCCAATTCTTGTTCACACTGATAGCCATAAATGGATTTTTCCGTCACATCCAAAGTACCACCCAAACAAGTGACATCAATAGTTGGATTGCCAATCTCAATGAATAGATTGATGATTTCTATGCTGTTGGTCAATACCGAAATGTGTTCACACTGTTTTGCAACTTCCTCTGCAAAGATAGTTCCTGTTGTTCCAGAATTGATAAAAATAACATCACCTTCATTGATTTCAGCAATTGCTTTTTTTGCCAATTCCTGTTTCAATTCTTTGTTTTTGATGATACGACTACTGAAATTACCATATTGTCTATGATGCCATTCTTCATTCAAAATAGCACCCCCAAAGATATACTTCAGCAAATTTTCCTTTTCCATTTGCTTCAAATCTCTACGAACTGTGTCTACAGAAACTTCCAATGCAGCAGAAATATCTGCCACTTTCAGCGTTGTTTTTCCTTGAAACAGTTCTAAAATCATTTGTTTTCGTTCATGGTATAACATCTGCGTCACCTTTTTCTTTCTTCTATAGTGTTATATTCATTGTATCATCACAGAAGAAAAATACAAGTATTTTGCGTTATTTTGCTGTTTTGATTTGATTTTCCATAAATTGCAAAGAATAGACCACATTGTCAATACAAAAAAAGACACTGAATTTCGATCATCTCAGTGTCTGATTTGTTTTACCCTTGTTTTTATTCTTGTTCTTCCATTTTGCGCAGGAATATTCGATTATATGTCAAATGCAATGTCATAGCTTCTTGTGCCCACATGCTATCCCTCGCTTTGATTCCTTTGAAAATTTCTCTATGCATATTTATGGTTTCTTCCACCAACTTTTTCTTTGTGTCAATGGTAACTGCAATCACCGCTTGTGAAATAAAAGGTGTCAACTTAGGAATTACCATATTTTTGCTCATTTCGGCAATTTTCTGGTGGAATAAAATATCATCATCCAGATATTCCTCGTGTGCCAACAACTTATTTTCCACTTGCATCAGCAATTGCTCCAACTCTGCCACATCTTCATCTGTCGCATGTCTTGCTGCCAATGCTGCAACTTGCGGTTCAATGATCATACGCATTTCCAACAAATCATAAGTCAATTGTTTTTTATCCTTAATGAATTCCATCCCCAGTGGATCATCTGACATTCCCACATTTTCTGTAACAAATGCACCAGCACCTTGACGCACTTCCAATACATTTCTGGACACCAGATATTTGATTGCTTCACGTACAGTGCTACGTCCAACACCCATTTGTACAATCAAATCTTTTTCTGGTGGAATTTTATCCCCACTGGTCAAATCATTTAGAATGATGTATTCTTTGATTTTATCCGCAATCTGTTCTGATAAGGGTTTATTACTTTTTTCCATTTCCATGCTCTATCACCAACAATCTATAAATTTTACTTCCATTTTCCATTATCATAAGGTTGCCTACAATTGTCAACAACTATCTGAAAATATCCTTTATTTCTGCAAAAATTCACATTTTCATCATACTTTATATCCTTGGAACATGGTTCATGATGCAAAATCATCTATATGAAAAAGAGCAAAACCGCATAAGCAAATTTATCTTTGTACACGACCACTGGCGTCGCCACCAGCCAATTTTTCCACTTCTGGGATGGTTACCAAGTTGAAATCGCCTTCAATTGTTTGTTTCAAACAGGATGCTGCCACTGCAAATTCAATTTGTTGTTGTGGTGTTTTATCGCTCATAAGTGCATACACCAAACCACCACCAAAGCTATCTCCACCACCAACTCTATCTACGATTTGGATGGTATAGTTTTTGGAGAAATAGCATTCCCCATCAGAATAAAGCATGCCAGCCCATTCATTGACACTTGCAGAAATGGAACCACGCAAAGTAATTGCCACTTTTTTGAATCCAAATCTGTCCACCAATTTTTGAGCCACTTCTTTATAGCCTTCATGGGAAAGTTTGCCTGTTGTAACATCTGTACCTTCAGATTTGATACCAAATACATCAGAAGCATCCTCTTCATTGGAGATACAAACATCCACATATGGCATCAATTTTGCCATTGTTTCGCCTGCTGCTTCTCTGCTCCAAAGGTTACTTCTATAGTTCAAGTCACAGGAAACAGTGATACCCATTTCGTGTGCTGTTTTTGCTGCGTCCAAGGTTGCTTGTGCTGCTTCTTTGGAAAGTGCTGGTGTGATTCCTGTGAAATGGAACCATTCTGCACCTTCAAAAATGGATTTCCAGTCGTATTTTGCTGGGTCATACATTGCAATTGCACTGTATTTTCTATCGTAAATGACTTTACTTGGACGTTGGGATGCACCTTTTTCCAAGTACAAAACGCCAATTCTATCGCCATCACGAATGATATCAGATGTATTCACACCAAATTTTCTTAAGCCATTGACAGTCATTTGACCAATCTCATGTTTTGGCAAAACAGTTACATAATGTGCATCCATGCCATAATTTGCAAGGGACAACGCCACATTTGCTTCACCACCAGCGTAAGAAGTTGCAAAATGATCTGCTTGTACAAATTTACCATAGCCATCTGGGTTCAAACGCAACATGATTTCCCCAAAAGTTACCACTTTTCTCATATCAAATTCCTCCTAATGATTGATTACATTCCAGCGATTGCATCCATATATTCTTTTGCTGCTGCTGTAATTTTATCAAATTCGCCATTTTTGATCAATTCCAAGCTCACCAAATTACCACCAACACCAGCGCCAACACAGCCTTTTTTCAAGAATTCTGTGATATTTTTTGCATTGACACCACCAACAGCCAAATATTTGATATGTCCAAATGGTCCACAAAGTGCTTTCACATAATCAGCACCCAAGTTACCTACTGGGAATATTTTTACGAAATCTGCGCCTGCTGCATTTGCTGTCATTGCTTCAGAAGCTGTCATTGCACCTGGAATGGAGATGAGTCCCAATTCTTTTGCGCGTTTGATGACTGCCACGTTTACATCAGCAGAAATGATGTAGTTTGCACCAACTGCTGCTGCTCTATCCACCAATTCTGGATAGGAAGCTGTACCACAGCCTACGCACATTTTGTCACCCATTGCTTTTGCAACTGCTTCGATACATTTGTCTGTATTTGTGTTTTCTGGGTCTTTCATATCAAATGTAAATTCCAATAATTTGACGCCACCAGCATACAATGCTTCTGCCAATTTCACAGCGTCTTCTGGTTGTACTCCACGTGCAATTGCGATGATTTTTGTATCCTGAATCATTTGTAGAATTTCTGTGTTGTCCATTTTATTTTCCTCCTTTGTGCTGTTTTCACATATCATGAACCACTTTTTTATAAAATAAAAGCTTAGCATCATAGACACTAAGCTTTCATAATCTGTATTTATTTCAAGTCATTTGATGTACAAACCCATCATTTGACTTTGAAAGCTCATTGTTTTCTTATGATTTTATGCTTTCCTGAATAAACCATCAAGAAGATGCTTTTTCCAATTCAGAACGAAGCAATGTCATCATTTCTTCACCTACAGTTTCGCCAACGCTATCCCATACAGAAGCGGTTGCATCTACGAATGCTTGTTTTTGTTCAGCAGTCAATTCGATTACTTCACAGCCTTCTTCAACCAAAGCAACTTTCAATTCATCACTTTGTCTACGGTTTTCTTCACGTTCTGCGATTGTGTAAGCTTCACCAGCATCTCTAAGTGCTTGTTGTACATCTGGATCCAATTTATCAAACAATTCTTTGGAGTAAAGAAGGAATTGTGGAGAATAAATGTGGCCTGTTGTGGTGATGTATTGATTTACTTCATGAATTCTTGCAGAATAGAAGTTAGGGATTGGGTTTTCTTGTCCATCAATTGTATGTTGTTGCAAAGCTGTAAACACTTCAGACCAGCTCATTGGTGTAGGGCTAGCACCCATAGCTGCCCAAGCTTCCAAGTGGAATTGATTTTCCATAGTTCTAATTTTCAAACCAACCAAATCTTCTGGGCTGGATACAGGTCTAATGGAGTTTGTCAAGTCACGGAAACCATTTTCGTTCCAAGCCAAGTTGATCAAGCCTTTTTCTTCCAATTTTTCGTTGATGAGTTCCCCAACAGGACCATCGATTACAGCATCTGCAATTTCAGGAGATGTGAAAAGGAATGGAATATCAAAGATTGCCAACTCTGGAATCAAACCAACCAAAGGAGCTGTGGAAGTGTTTACCATTTCCAATTCGCCTGCACGACATGCTTCTGTAGCTTTTGTATCGTCACCGAGTTGTGCACTTGCATATACGTCGATTCTAACTTTGCCATCTGTTGCTTCTTCTACCATTGGTTTGAACACATCAGTTGCTGTTACAACTGTAGGTGCGCTTTCGCTAGAACCATTGGAGAGTTTAATTACAATTTCTGCTTCGCTATCTGCTTGTACTGGTGCTGCTGCTTCTGTTTCTACTGGTGCTGCCGCTTCTTCTGCTGGTGCATCAGATTGTGCACTGCTCATACCTCCACAAGCTGTTAGAGATAACATAGACACTACCATTGCAACTGATAAAAATCTTTTCATACTCTTTTCCTCCCTTATAAATTATCCTCTTATTTATTTCAAGACTCCATTGGTCTTAAAATCGTTTCATTATCCAAAGTTTCTTGGAATGTACATAATCAAATCAGGAATAAATGTAATGATGAACAATGTAGTAAACATTACAATTAAGAATGGCCAAATGCTCTTAATCAAGTCCACCAATTTTACATTGCCCAAACCAACACCAACATACAAAACATTTCCAACCGGTGGTGTAGCAAGACCAATACAAAGGTTACAAACCATAACAACGCCCAAGTAAACAGGATCGATGCCGAAACTACCTGCAACCGGAATCAAAATTGGAGCAAGAATCATAATAGCTGGACCACTATCCATAACACAACCAACCAAAATCAACAAAATGTTAATTAATATCATAAATACATAAATATTATCGGTAAAGGACAAAATAGCAGTTGCCAACAATTGTGGTATTCTAGCTGTTGTAATCAAATATGCTGCAACTTGTGCTGCGCCTACAACCATCATCATAATTGCTGTACTTTTACATGCACGTAACATAATACCAGGAAATGCTTGGATTTTCATTTCTTTATAAATAAACAACGAAACAATCAATGCATATGCCACTGCCAAAGAAGCGGTTTCTGTAGCAGTTGCAACACCTGTTACAATACATCCAATGATAAATACAGGTAACAAAACTGCCCAAATCGCACTTTTGAATGCAGAAAATACTTCTGGAATTGTTGCTTTTACACCAACAGGATAATGCATTTTTCTTGTATGGATAAACCAAGCACCCATCAAGCCAAATCCAATCAAAATCCCTGGAATGATACCACCCAAGAACATTTTGACTACAGAAACTTCACCAATAACACTATAAATAATCATTTGTGTACTTGGTGGAATAATAGGACCTACACAACCTGCGGAACAAATAAGAGCTGTACTTTTTTCTTTGTTGTATCCGCTTTTATCCATAATAGGAAGCAAAACACTACCAACAGCACTGGTATCTGCCACAGCACTGCCAGAAATCCCAGCAAATACCATACTTGCCAAGACACCTACATAGCCAAGACCACCACGAAAATGTCCCAATAGAGAGTTTGCAAATCCAACAATACGTTTGGAAATACCACCCTCATTCATAATTTCACCAGCAAGCATAAAGAATGGTATTGCAAGCAAAGGTACACTATCACAACCAATGATAAAGCTTTGTGCCAATTTCAATGTTGTCATAGGTCCTTGTGCAATCATCATACAAACCGCTGTACCAACCAAAGAAATTGCAACAGGCACTCCAATAAGAATGAGTGCGAATAAAGAAATTAAAAATATAGCTAACATTATTCCACATCTCCTTTCTTACCAAAACTTTGTACCACTACAATTGCTTTTGCCAAAAATTGCAACAACATATAGCTCATACAAATCGGTGCAATAGAATACACCAAGCCATGTCGCACACCCAAAGCAGATGATTTCCAGTCCCATTGTGAAAGGGTATATCTTGTACCACCATGAATCAATAAACAAAGCAATGCAACACTGATGATATATGCAATGATTTCAACAGTTTTGTGTGCTTTTCCAGGCAAAGCTGCCACCAAAAAGTCCAATCTCATATGTTCAGATTTATCATTTGCAACTACAACACCAATAAAGGTAACCCAAATGAAAATAAATCTAGCCAATTCTTCAGCCCAAGGAATGGTTGTATGGAAGAAATATCTGCTACATACATTTACAAAAACGGTGATTGTCAAAACTGTACCAAAAAGAATCAAAATCAAACTCAGTGCTTTTATGATTTTTTCATTAATCTTTCGAACCAACTCCATTTTGTGTTCCTCCTATTTACCATTCCGCTACAGAACCATCTGCATGTCTCCAAACTGGATTTTTCCATTGATGTGGTGTTTTATTTTCTTCAATGACCAATTCCTTGTTCACTTCAACACCCAAACCTGGTTTTGTTGGCATATCCACATATCCATCTTTGAATGTAAAATCTTCTTTGTTGATGATATAATCCAAAACACTTTTTCCTACATTATAATGAATGCCAATGCTTTGTTCTTGGAAGACTGCATTGTAGCTGGTTGCATCCACTTGCAAACAAGCACTCAACGCAATTGGTCCAAGTGGACAATGTGGTGCCAATGCCACATCATACGCTTCTGCCATAGCTGCGATTTTTTTCACTTCTGTAATACCACCTGCATGTGACAAGTCTGGTTGGATGATATCCACACCACCAATTTGCAACAAACGTTTGAAATCATATCGACTAAACATTCTTTCACCTGTGGCAATTGGAACATTACAACACGCTGCAATTTCAGGGAATAACTCCATATGTTCACACAAAACAGGTTCTTCAATGAACAATGGATCAAATTCTTCTAGTTTTTTTGCTAGGATTTTTACCATTGGTTTATGCACACGTCCATGGAAGTCCACTGCAATACCGAAATATTTGCCACAGCTTTCACGAATGGCTGCAACTCGTTCCAAAACTTCATCCACCTTTTCATAAGTGTCTACATATTGCAATTCTTCTGTTCCATTCATTTTGATGGCACTGAATCCAGCATCCATTTTTTCTTTTGCTGCTGCACCAACATCAGATGGTCTATCTCCACCAATCCAAGAATACACCTTGATTTTGTCACGACATTTGCCACCCATCAATTCATATACAGGTGCTGAGAAAACCTTACCTTTGATATCCCAAAGTGCCTGATCAATTCCAGAAATTGCACTCATCAAGACACCACCACCACGGTAGAATCCTGCTCTATAAATTGTATTCCAAATATCTTCAATACGAGATGGATCTTGACCAATCAAATAAGGTTTCATTTCTTGGATACAAGCTTGTACTGCATCTGCATGTCCTTCCAAAACACCTTCACCCCAACCAACATAACCTTGGTCTGTAATGATTTCTACAAAACCCCATCTTGGTCGAACTAGATATGTATTGACCTCAACTATTTTCATTATCTGTCACACTCCCTCTCTTAAACTTACATCTTGATACTTTTAAATTCATCTGACCTATTTTTATTGTATCAAATAATTTCCTCGAAATCAATCTATTATTCCCTCCAAAACACTATAATATTGCACAGTATTTTTAATTTTATTTTAACTTTATATGCATATCAACTAATTTTATTGTGAAATTATGTTGATGTTGTATATTTTCATATCAAATTTGTCTGATAAATATTGCATTGTACATCCATTTCTTTCATTTGTCTTGCAAACAAAAAAATGCACTTTCAATGCAAAACACTCAGCACTATTGTATCTGATTCAGTCTCTTTACCTTTCATCGAAACGCTATATATTTGTAAAAAACTTTTGACTTGCTCCAAAATATCTTTGTGCAAATTGCCAAAGCATACCCCTGTAAAATCAGTTGCATACGTGTCAAAAAAAGGAATATACGTATACATTTTCTTTTGAATTGGTTGCAGAAATTGGTTTTTGGTGCAAAAAAACTTTGTCAAAATCGCAAATGGACTTTTGTTTTTCACCCCTATATACTAGGGCTACAGTTGACTGAACACAACAACCCCTACCAAGACAAAAAGGAGAATAACTATGAATGATATCGATTACAACTACATTCCACTACCATATGATGGACAAGGTTTTTTCTATCGCATTGGCGAAGATGATTTGGAAATCACCATTGCAGAAAGCAAATCCAATGAAATTCCCTATCATTTTATGCGTTTCCTTTGCATTGCCATCAACACCATCGATTTGATGCGTAAAAATGATTTGGATGTGGATAACGCCCTTGATCTTGCACACCACTATTACCACTGTATGCCATGGAAAAATGAAATTATATTATCCCCAGCTCCTTTGGATCGTCTGATGTTGGATCATTATGAGGATCGCTTCATTGACTTGCATTTCATCACTTCCATTGCTGCTCTCGAGTTAAAAGAACGAGACAGTATGATAGAAGAATACAAGAAACATCTATATGCCATCAGCGATGCCTTTACCACACGAGACACCATTCTTTTTGAATATTATTTTGCTTATTTGGACTATGCATTCGATGAACTTTTGTCCCATTGGAGCACTGCAACATATCGATTCATTGCACCACAATTTGCAACCAAACCACTGGATTTAGAAGTTTTTGGAGCACTGAGTGATTGTATCATCTGCACATCCTATGTACCATCTGAAATTGGCACAACATGCTATGATATGGAAAATGACCAACTTGTTACAGGATGTTATAATGAAGGTGCTTTTGAGCCTTATCCTTTCTTCAATAACTCTGATTATGGTGATGATGAAGATTTCTTTCCAAACCCTGACACAAACCATATACAAGGGTTGGTCAAAACCTCGTTTGCAGATGAAGATTCTGGTGTGGAGGATGCTTCTGATGTGGATGACGATTTTGAAATAGATCTTTCTGATTTTGATGAATATTTTGATGAAGGTTATTTTGACGAGGATGATTGCGATGAGGAACTTGATCCAGACGAAGATATTTTGGCAATTTATCCAAAAAACATAGATGATGATATGGATTTGATTTTTTGAGATGAAAAATCCTCTTTTTGGATATGTATTACCACTCCAGAAGCAACAGGCAACCACACAGTGTCTCCTTTGCATCTTATTGCTGGCACATTGTATCGCATATTTGATTTATGAACATACCCTTTCTCTTTGAGCAAACAAAAAGACATCAAACTATAATCTGATGTCTTTTTCTCGTTTCTTTATTTTAAAATTACATTGCTCTACTATTTCCCCAGAAGAACAGCGCCACTGTACCTGGACCTGTATGACTGCCAATGGTTGTACCAATATAGTTGATTTCCACATTTCCCTTTAGATTTGGGAATTTTTCTTCTATCAATGTAGCGACCTTTTTTGCATCTTCATAGCAATATGAATGGGATATATAGCACTTATCAGAATACTCCAACCCATCCATTGCGTGATTTTCCATACACTTAACAATTTCATCAATGGCTCGATTTTTTCCACGTATTTTCTTCTGTGGTATCAGCTTCCCTTCTTCGTTGATATGCAAAAGAGGGCAAACCTTAAGTGCACCACCAATCAAGCCACTTGCTTTGGATACACGACCGCCTTTGATGTAAAAGGTCAAATCTGTTGAGAAAAACCAACAATGTGATTCCAGTTTGTGTGTTTCTATCCAATCATAAGCTTCATCTATAGATAACCCTTGTTCTCGTAATTCAGACAACTTATCCATCATCATTCCAAATCCAGAAGAGGCACTTAGAGAATCCACTATGTAAATTTTTCTTTCAGGATATTTTTCAGCTAGTATTTCCTTTGCAATACATGCAGAATTCATTGTTCCAGATAAGCCTGATGACAAGCAAACATGCAAGATATCTTTTCCTTGTTTGAGAAAAGGTTCAAAGAATTCCTCGTATTCGCTTACATTCACCTGTGCAGTTTTTGTATCAGCTCCATTTTTCATTGCTTCATAAAATGTATCAAAGGGGATAGATTTCCCCAAATCATCCATATACTGTTCGCCATCCAATTCAAAATGAAAACAGATATACTCCACATCAATTTTTTTGAAATGTTCTGCCGACAAGTCAGCAGTTGAGCAACAGCTGATCATGTAATTTATTCCCATCATTTCATCACTCCTATATCACTTTTATATCATTATTTTATCAAATTATTATTGCAAATATGTTTTATTGTAATCCTTTTTCTGATATTTAGCAAACATTTTTTGATTTTGTTCCCTATTTTGTACAGTACCAATTTGTTTACCTATATTTAGGGATACTCCCATCATCTGCTCACATCTTGACCATTCATGTGCTTTTGCACCTCCATTTACATTGACTAAAAGATTCTGAAATTTTAAGCAAAATGAAAAATCAATAAAAAAACCGACTTCGCTAGTACAGCAAAATCAGTTTATTTATTCATTCCTAATTACTTGACCAATTTAAGGTATCTTTTTGATTACTTTAAAAATATTATATCCATTTTTATATGTGTACTCTGCTGAATCCATAATTTTTTTAACAACAAACAATCCCAAACCACCAATGGTTCGTTCTTCTACTGGCAAAGAAACATCAGGGTTTTCGATTTCCAATGGGTTGTACTGTTTTCCATTATCTTCAAAAACCAAAACGATTTCTTTATTGGTTTCAGAATATTCACATACGATTTTTGCAACTCCAGATATATCATCAAAGGCGTATTTTGCTATATTGGAAAAAATTTCATCTACAACAATATTCATTTGCATTTGAATTTTCATAGAAACGTTGTTTTCATCTAAAAAGGTTTCAATACATTCTGTCAATTGGGGAATGGATTCTACTTTTGCTTCTGTATATAAAATCCGTTTGTTATCTTCTATTTTAATGATAATTTCCAAAAAATCACATCCTTTCTAATATATGTTATTCAATGGTTAAAATGTCAACGAACCCTGTCACTTCAAATATTTCCATTACAATTTCATTTGCATTTTGTACAACCATTTGTCCTTTTTTCATCATAACCTTTTGTGCCATCAAAAAAATACGAAGCCCCGCACTGGAAACATATTCTAAATTCTTCAAATCCAAATACAATTCCGTTGCGTCTGTAATGCAGCTTTTCACAGTTTTTTCAAATTCAGGAGAAGTTGAAGTATCCAATCTTCCTTCTACTTCCAATACCACTTTCCCCTCATTTTTCACAATTGTTATATTCATAAATTTCTCCCTTCTATTTTGCAGTTGTTATACCTTGCAATGTATCTAACATTTGATTGGAATTCAATACACAATCAAAAAATACAAACTCAGGAACATCTTCCAAATTGTACACCATTGTTTCGTATTCTTCTGATAAATCACCCCATAATTTTTCCAAATCAATTTTTGCCAAAAAAACGGTTCCCTTCAACGTTTCTTCTTCTACAGTTGTTGTATAGTTTGAAATAACCAAAGGAATCGGATCATTGTAACGCACATCTTTTTCAAAACTCAATTCCACACCAAATTGCTCTTGATAATACAAATACATGGTATCCAAATATTGCAAGTTATGGTGCATGACTGCTCCACCAAATCCCAAATTTCCTTGTCTATCTTTTGTGACCAAAATTTTGACTTGTTCATCTTCCACAGCATAGCAGATGACAGAATAATGCACTTTTAAGCTCGCCATAGAAGTTATTGTTGTAATATTCGTTTGATTTTTGATACATTGTTGCAAAATTTCAACTTTATGGTGTAACATTGGATTTTCACACAATTCCACCAAAAGTTGTTCCTCATAGCAACTGTATTGAGGGTTTGTTTCACGCAACTCCATCTCTTGTACATATTCTTCTAAAATTTTCACTTTTGCATCAGATGCATCTAAAATAGAATCTTTGAAGGAGGTTTTACGATGGTCATGATACATAAATATAGGATAGGGTTCTTGATTCCAAATGCCCTTTAGCTGACGATATCCCACAAAATGGATTCGATTGATCTTTCGATACAACATCCTATCTTGCAAGAACAATGCTGCAATTTCAAAGGATATAACCAGTCGATTGTAAGAGGTAAACTTGGAAATACGAAATCCTGCATCTATATCTGTGCCTAAATATTCTGATTGCAGTTGATTTTCGTTGATTTTATATTCGATATACACATTGTTTGCATTTTTTTCAGTTGCCGATAAATCTGCAATCCATGCAGTTGCTTTGACCCCTAAAAATTTTGCTGTTTCTGCATCACCAATTTGCATATTTTTGATCTTAATATTGAAATGCAACAATTCATTGTATATTTCAGATAAAATATCCCCCAATTCATACATATAGGGAATGTTTTTTGTAAATATCACTTCATCGCCCAATACCTTCCAGAAACGATATCCATCTATTTCTTTTTGGGTAAAGGTATTGATGATATATCCCATAACTGCACTGACACCGCTTGCCCAAGTACCCTCATGTACAGACTTATATTGTGTACAGTTGACCAAATCGAAGGAAAAGAATAGGGTCACTGACCGTGAAACATCTTCATTTTGTAAACACATCAAATATCACCTCCCATACACAGGTTTGCAAAAATTTTATATCTTAATTTCGTTTGAATGCCAACATGGTGATATCATCAAATTGTTGCATTTCTCCTGCAAATATGTTGATATCCGTCTCCACATTTTTCAAAATATATTCCAAAGAAAAACTTTTTACAGAATTGAGTTTGTCTATGAGTCGACCAAAACCATACGCCTGATTATCTTTGTCTATCGCCTCAAGTATCCCATCTGTATATACAAATAACGTGTCTCCTTGTTCCAATTGCATTTCATAATCTCTATATTTCACATTTTCCATCCCACCAATGACAAAACCATGTTTGTCTTTGAATATTTC
The DNA here is from genome assembly GCA_030067835.1 of Chakrabartyella piscis. Taxonomy (GTDB): domain Bacteria; phylum Bacillota; class Clostridia; order Lachnospirales; family Anaerotignaceae; genus Chakrabartyella; species Chakrabartyella piscis. The sequence goes on along the minus strand of CP092441.1, from coordinate 675,949 downwards.
GTAGTCTCCGCCTTTTTTTTGTATGACAGGATATTCATGACCTGCATTACTCGCTGTCAGCTTTCCTGTAGAAATTTCATAGATACCCAACCAGACTGTTACAAACATATCGCTTTCATTGGTTTCACACAACTGATTGTTCACAGCCATCAAAACCTCCGCTGGTGTATGATGGGAAGTGATTGTATTTTTGATCATAATTTTGGTTGCCATCATAAACATGGCTGCTGGAACACCTTTTCCTGATACATCTGCAATGACCAATGCCACATGATCTTCATCAATCATAAATGCATCGTAAAAATCACCGCCAACCTCTTTGCTTGGTGTCATAGAAGCAACCACATCAAATTCTTTTTGTCCACAAAATTCCAGCTCTACATTTGGCAATGCAGAGTTTTGTATTTCTGTGGCAATGGACAATTCTGCCGCAATATGCTCCCTTTCCCAGTATTGTTCTGCTTGTTTTTGCAAAAGGGAGTGTGTTCTTTTGGATAAGGTAACATCTATAAAATAAAATCCCAAAACAGTCAACGCACGTGGTATATAATAGAGAACAAACACATTTACAATGATATCACGTCCACCTGCTTTTTTGGTTGCTATAAAGTCCAATCTCTCTTGAAAACCATAAATCACTTCGGTGGAATTCATCATATTAGAATCCCAGTTGCCAAAAAACAACCCCATATATGTACTGATCAACATCAAAACCAAAATAATGATGAAGGTAGCAACTGTAATACGTTGTGAATACAGATGGGAAGCTATGAATATTGGCACTGTCCATGCGATGATCGCTTGATATGTCATTCCTACATTCATAATGGCAATTCCCACGATAAAACATAGAATGGATAAATTTTTGAGGGTGGACAATTCGATATCAAACAATTTAGAGGAAATATATGGAAGCGCAAACACAATCAACCCCAAAGGCATAGCAATCCCCATAATTTTTTGATCTACAGTAAAAATATGAGCAATATTCAATGCCCAAATCAACAAACCAAACACAATGGTAACAATAAGACTTTTGATAATATATTGCGTTGTATCCGCTTCATTCTTCTTGAAAAAATCCTCTCCCACAAAACCCCTCCTTCTCTATATTTCAAATCTCATTTATTTGAATCGCAAGCATTGTAATATCATCATCCTGTTGTGCTTCTTCTGCAAAGGTATCCATATTGTTTTTGATATTCTCCAACGTTTGTGCCAGAGAATCTGTATGCAAAGTATTCAAACCCTCCAGCAATTTTTGCAATCCATACAATTCACCTGCTGGATTGACAGTTTTGGTTACACCATTTGTATACAAAAACATGACATTGCCTGGTTGCAGTTTCACTTCATATTCCATGTAGTTTGCAGCTTCCACACTGCCCAATGCAAAGCTTTCTGGGTTGTGCATTTGGGTATACACACCATTTGTTTTCCAGATAGGAGATTCGTGACCTGCATTACAAGCTGTCAATTTACCTGTGGAAATTTCATAGATACCCAACCACATGGATACAGACATTTTATTTTCATTGTTTTCAAAAAGTTGATTATTTGCTTCTTTCAGAACATTTTGCGGTGTTTGTTTGGACATAACCAAATTTTTAATTCTAATTTTAGTTGACATCATAAACATGGCTGCCGGAACACCTTTTCCCGATACATCTGCAATAATCAGTGCCAAATGATCCTCGTCAATCAAGAAGAAATCATAAAAATCTCCACCAACCTCTTTCGTAGGCACCATCATCGCATACACATCAAAAGCATCATACTCTGGAAACGGATTGATGGCATCTGGCAACATTGCAGTTTGAATTTGTGATGCAACGGAAAGTTCTGCATCAATTCGTTTCTTTTCCGCCAAATCTTTTTCTTGTTGCAACAAAATAGAATGTGTACGTTTGGACAAAGACAAGCTGATGGCATAAACCACACCAAGAATACACAATCTTGGAATATAGAAGTTTACAAATGCACGTTTCAAAAGATTTGTGCCATTTATCATTTCAGATGCAATATACACCTTTCGTTCAAATGTTGTATGAAAATATCTAGTGGTGAGCAACATATTGGCATCTACAATCCCATAATACAGAGCAATATACAAGGTAATCAACATAATTATCACAGTGGCAACGAAGGTGAAATGGATTGCTTTTTTAGAATAATAATGCCTAGATAATGCAATTGGCGCAAACCATGCAACCACCACTTGAAAGGTCAACCCAATGTATAACACTCCAATACCCACAACAAAACAAAATAAACTCAAATACTTGATCCAAAAAGCCTCAATTTGTAAAACTTTAATCAAAATGACTGGAACTATCAAAAATAGTATCCCAATTGGCATAACAATATTGACCACTTTCATATCGCTTGTAAATATACGAAGATAATTGAGGAGCCAAATCAATGCAACAATCCCAGACGATACCAACAAGCTTCTTGCAACATACTCATTTGCAAGTTTTTCGCTTTCTTTAAAAATATTTTCTTTTATATCCATATAAAAGCCCCTTTGTCCATGAATCAGTATATCCCCAGATACAGAAAAAAGACGTATCTTGAACCAATACATACATTTTACATCTTTTTTCATATTTCTTTTTCTAGCACAATTCATCCATCAAATTTTGAAATGCAATGGCATATACATATTTTGAAATATATTGCCCCAAGCCATTACTTCTTTTCACCACGTCTTCCAAACAAAGATTTTTTTGTGCTTTTGCCAAAATACGCATACATACTTTTTGCAAGTGCCAAAACCTCTTGTTGCTCTTTGACTTTCAATGTACTAAATTGTTCAATTCTTCTCAGTTGAAATTCCATTTCTTCCATATTGTGAGCACCCATAACTTGCATAAATGTGATTGCTCTCTGTGCTTCTTTTTCTCTTTCTCGACCACTATAATAGTCTTCTAGCATACCATTGTCTTCAAACAACCTTGCAGAATCTTGTGCCAAACCTTTTACAAACTCCAAATCACTATCATCAAAATAGAAATTTCTTTTCTTATTGATGATTTGTATACAACCGAATACATTGTCTTGTGAAACCAAGGGCACACAAATCATGGATTCTGTTTTGAATCCTGTTTTATCATCCACTTTACCTTGCCAACGAGGATCCTTTTGACAATCATATACAATGGTTGCTTCACCCGATAAAATAACGCCACCTGCAATACCTTCTCCTGGAAGCAAAGAAACATTCCCCAAATTGCCCCCACCATATACAGATTTTGGATAAATCCTTCCATCTCTATATCTTTCATAGAACCAAAATGTTCCACTGACTGCCTGTACTGCTTCTACAATGGTATCCAGTGATACCGAAAGGGATGCTTCCAAATTCCTTGCATCTCGCAAACTATGTTTCAATAATTTCAATGTACGTGTGTATTGTACATCCTTCATGGCTCCCCATAAAGACTCCACTTCTTGGCTCATGTATATACCCCCTTTTACAGTTTGATTTCTGTACCTTGTCTTGCAAACCAAACATTTGGATAACTTGATTTTGCTTCTTCTTCTATTTTATTCAATTCTTCATCGGTTTTTGTAGGATTGTGATGGATGATAAACATATTGGGAACACCGTATTCTTTGCCTATTTTACACCCTTCCAACCATGTGGAATGTCCCCATCCCTTGTGTGCTGCATATTCCTCTTGCAAATACATACCATCGTACATGAAAATGGAACATCCCTCCACTGCTTCCTTTGGAAAAACAAAATTGCTGTGTTCATAATCTGTAGCATAACACAAACTACATCCTGGCATATCAATTCTAATAATACTTGCATAGTTTGGATGATTCCCTGCAAACCAACTGACTTTCACATCTTCTTGCAAGAAAATTACACCCCCATGTTCAGATTGTACATCAACATGGTGGAGATTCCCATATCTTACAGGCCAAAATGGTGGTTGCAGTAGCTTTTTCACTACATCAATTCCGCCAAATTCAGTAAATTCAGCATATACATTAACAATCACATCTTTTCGAAATACAGGTCTCAATACACCAATTACATGGTCATAATGCAAATGTGATAACAAAATATCCACCTGTGTACAATCTTGCAATAATTCCTGTGCATTGTATAGCCCTGTTCCACAGTCTAAAATAATTGCATGGGTTTTATTTTTCAAAATATAGCATGATGTATCTCCACCAAATTCAGTAAACTGAACGCCAGAAACACTATGCGATCCCCTTGCTCCTAAAATATACATTTTGTAATCATTCATCGGCTTCTACCTCTTTTTTTGAAATAAGACCCCTATATTAAGATACAGGGGTCTTATTCATTTGCTATTCACGTTTTTTGACTTTAAAATAAATGACCGCTAATACAACAATACTTGCAAGTAAGATAAAGAATAACAATGTAAATCCGCTTTTTTCCATTTGTGATAATGTTTTGACCCAACCTTTGTTGACAGCAAATCCATCTTCATCTTCATTATCAACTTGCAACGCTTCTTCTTCCTCATCATCAATCGAGGTTGTGTGTTTCGAAGCATTGTTCAACAATGTTGCTGTTTTCACTTTTTCATATCCCTGTGCATCTACATTATATACCATAACAAATTCGCCCAAAGATTCCAAAATTGCTTCATATTGTTGTTCTGTTGAAATCAATTCAACTCTTTGTGTGCCTTCAGGTGTAGTGAATGTTCCAGCTTCCATGTAAATCAATTCATCTGCAACATAAACGCCTTCTCCTGGAACATAGCTTGCGTCTTCTATTTTGAGAACACCCAAATCCGTTGCAAGAGTTTGTTCTTGGGCATCGTAAATAGCGGTTTCTGGATAGTTAATGCCAGTGATTACAACATTTGCAGCCGATGATGTTGTACTGTTTTCAGACAACTCTTCCCCTGCACTGCTCATATCATCCACATCACTAGAAAGCATTTCTTCTGGAATTTCTTCATATTCACCAGTTGCTGTTTCCTCATCGCCTTCACCAATGGTACCAAGATCTTTTTCTTCCTCATCGGAACTTGTTGTTTCCAAAGAGTCCTCATCGGTTTCATCCACAGTTTCATCAAAGATTGTTGCATCCTTTTCATCTGTAGATGCATTTCCACTATTGTTATCACCATCAGACGCAGATTCTGCATCAGAACCCTCAGAATTTGTACTGTTTTCTGTTACCAGTGTGCTTCCATCAGAGCTTACAATGGTTGCCTTTACACCAGAATTGAATTCTATGGTTCCTGTTGCTTCTTCATCATCAACTGCACCCTCGTAACCTGAACCACTATTGGTTCCGTTATCTGCATCATCTGCACCCGATTCTATTGTAGCAGCAGTCGTTCCAGTGGTAGCTTCCTCTAATTCTGAGTCGTCATCTCCACCTTGTGCTGTTCCATCTGCATAAGATATTCCATTTTCATAGGAGGTACCTTCCACATCATTGAGTGCATTGGAAGCGTAATCGCTTTCGTCCAATTGATTGAACACATCTTCAGCTTCTCCTAGGACTTCATCTCCTGAGGAAATCATACTTGACAAAATATTTGCAACAACACCTTGCACATAATCGGAAAGTGTGACTGTCGAAGACAATATTGTTCCTGTATAGTAGTTGACAACTGCAACTGCTCCACTTTCATATCGAACAGCAACAACTGTTTCACTATATCCCAAACTGTTGGAAATGTGATCAATTCCACTTGTTGCAAGGGAACCCAAAATCATATTGCCTGTCATATCTACAAATGCATTATCAATCAGCAATCCATAATAAGTTAATTTAGATGATGTATGATATGTAAATTGCACACCATCATAAACAGCATTTTGTTTATTGGACACCAAAGCTGTACCTGTAGTTTGTACATACAATCGGTTGTCAGAAACCAGTGAACCACCATAAATTGTAAAGTTATAGTAGTTGGTAAGGGCATATCCATTGCTTGCAGTTGTATAGAATGGAGTGGTTGCAACTTGACCCCATTGATTCTCACCACCACTACCATATTCAGTCATTGCATTGCTTAAGGAATAAATTGTTCCATCATCTGCCAATGCTTTACCTTGCCACATATGAATAATGGTTGGTTCATCTTCATGTTCTTCCATGGTGTAAACTGATGATGCATTACCAAAGACAATATCTCCTTTTGTATCTTCTGCATCACTTACATAGTACCAATAATTTCCATATGACATAACATCACGTGCTAAGTCGCTTGCTGCATAGGTTCCAGAACCACCATCATAGGATACTGTAAACTCATCTGCAAAGTCATATGCAACTGTCAACACTGCATATCCACTGTCGCTATTGCTGGTACTACCTCTAACTTCCTCTGCTTTGTAGGTTACAACCGTTTCGCCTGATGCAATTGTAATCTCTTCTGTGGTTTCATCATCATCCAATTTCACTTCGATGTTAATTGTATTGACACCAGAAGCATAAACTGCCAAATCTTCTTCCACACCACCTGCTGCTGGAAGCAAAATACCAACAGATAGGTACTGCTCTTCACTTCCACCTGCTACATAATCAGGATTTTCTATTTTGTTGGAATATGGCAAAATCTGAGCAGAAACAGCATCTTCTCCATCTTCCACTTCCACTTCTGTGTCTGTCAAAACAAATGGCATATATGCATTGTCTTCATCTGACATATGAGCAAAGTACCAATTGGATTCATCAAAACCAATGGATTGATAATTTCCAGCATTCTTGAACCAATCGCCATCCACAAGGGTAGAATTGGTTGCAATATAGGTTTGTGCTGTAATACCAGGCATTGCAATGGAACTGGAAAGTCTAACACCATTTAATGTAGTGTCTTCAAATACGTAAATTTCGTTGGCTGCATTTTCCTTACTGGAATGGTTTACTGTAGGTGAAACGCTTGTTCCTGTGCTCATAACATTTGCATTGACCGCAACACTTGTTATTTCTTCGACACAAGTACCATCCGCAATATACCCAATCACACCACCAGCTGCTACAGATGACATAACATCCCCTGTATAGTATGAATTTGCAATACTTACAGAAGTTGTGTTGGCAGAAGAAACATTGCCAATCAAACCACCTGCATAGGAGGTGAGCGAATTTACATCAGCACCAATGGCTATGCTACTTATATCTACATATTCAGCCAACCCAACCAAACCACCTGCAGAACCAATATTAGAAGTAACTGTTACATCTTCTGCAATATAAATTCTTTCCATGGATACTGCATTGGAGTATTTCCATCCAAGAATACCGCCAGTGTGATTATGCCCTGTAACATTAACATTACGCACCGTTAGATTTTCATAAAGTCTTGTTGAGCTCCAGTCGTATCCAACAATACCACCTGCACTAGCGTATGTATAGGTTTTGCCACTTTGGCTGAGTGCAGTGATATCTGTGTCTATAACTTGACTATCTCGTATATAGAGATTGTATTGTCTACCAAATATACCACCCAAATCACAAGTACCTTCTATGATACTGTTTTTCACCACTATATTGGACATTGTGTAGCTACCACTGTTTACAGTACCAAAAGCACCACCTTTTCCATAACCGCCAGTTGTATTACCTGTGTAATATCCTGTTATGGTTACATTATCCACAACAACATTTGTCATGCTACCAGAAGTAACATATGCAACACCAGCAGCACCAAGTTGTGTATTGATGTAAGAGTTTGAAACATTGATATCTGTTGAAACAGATAAATAATACCCAGAAACAGCGCCTGCTGCATTGTAGGCATAAATTGTTACATCTTCTACATTGATATTTGAGTTGCTATATGCACTGGTATTATATTGGGAACCTACAATACCACCAATGTATTGGCATTTATTGCTTGAAAATACGGTTATATTGGATGCTGTAATATCCACCATACTTCCGTATTGATATGCTGCAACACCACCAATGTAATAATAGCCTGTGCTTGTTGTAGCAGACAAATCAATATACACACCAAATCCACTTTCTGAGTTGTTGTCTGCGTTACTTAAATCTGGAGAAATGTTGATATTGGTCATATCTCCTTGCAAGTAACTGACAAAGCCCAAATAATTTGCGGAATAGTTGTTGGATTTCAATTTGATGCCACTGAGGTTGATATTTTCCAAACCATTTGTATACAAAATCATACCTGTTCTGGAACGAGTTGATGTTGTACCAGAGAAGTCCCCAGATATGTCTATGAAGGTCAAATCCTTCATTACATTTGTAACGGTGTCAATCCATGCATTGCCATCAGTTCCTGCATAGTAGTTGAGGTTTTTAAATCCAACGCTACCATCACTGGCAGAACCTTCCAGTCTACCCAATTTCAACCCTGAATATATGGTTGAGCCTTCTTCAAAGTCTATCATACCTGTAATTTTAAAGTTTTCACTGCTGATTTGGTGAATACCTTCATCTGCACTGAATATATCATTCCATTGTGACAAACTGCCAATTTCATGATACGGAATGAATGGTGTTCCGTCTGTTCTTTCATAATACAAAGTGGAAATAAATTCTTTTTCCACACCACCAATATCATAATTCAATACAAAACGATAACTGTCCAAAGCCAAGGTATACTCAGAAGTCGTGATATCCACTTGAATTTGGTCGCCAGATGTTTGCACATAAACCGTTGCATTTGTCATGTCCATACCAGTGATGTACAATGCATCTGTATTGATGGAACCATCCTCATTTGTAATCAAAGCTTCCACTTCAGTCGCTGTAAGCCCTGGATACTCCAAAAGGAAACGCAATTGATAAGGAGCAGAAGTACTTGTATTGTCCCACAAAGTTCTTTCTATGGTCATGCTTGGTTCTTCCACTTGTCCTGGCATTTGAATCAACTCTTGGTTTAGAACCAATTGACGATTTCCATTTTCATCCAGTTTTGTACTATATACAAATGGGAAGTAATACACATCACTACTTACCTCTGTATCCACTTCGGTATCTTCTTCTGTATCTTCTTCTGTGTCTACAATTTGAGATTCTTTCACCGTTAAGTGCATGTTATCATAGTTCCACTCATCATCCAACATGATAATATCTGTCCATGTGGAATACTCAATGAGTCCTGTTGTAGATACAAGTTGTTTTGCATCATCAACTTCACCACTACCAACATTGGATACATTTTGCATATTATATGATGTGGAATTGGAATACCATGGATATTGTACAGATGTGGATGATGCCAAACCTACAATACGATGGGCATCGCTACCTGTGCTGACAATATCCCCAACAGACAAAACATTGATTGGTCTGGTATCTGCATAACCAGATACACCGCCAACATAGTTGCCATCCACATCCATTGTGACATAACTCCAACAATTACGTGTTTCACCATCACGCCCCATAATACCGCCAATATAAGAACCTGTTGCGGAAATGGTTCCGTGTGTATAACAATTGTATGCTGAAGAGTAAGATCCACTACCAATAAGCCCGCCAACACTACTTACAATAGATGACTCGTTTATGGTAATATCCACATTTCTTGTGAAACAATTGGAAACTCTTTCACCTGTGTAATATCCTATAATGCCACCAACACTTGCTGCATAGCTGGAAGAAATATCGTTTATTGTGGAATCTGTTACAGAACAGTTCTTTATCACAAGCTCATTTCCAGACTGTCCAATAATCATACCCATGTTACCACCACCGATTAAGGTACTATTGGTTACATGAACATTATCAATGAGATTTCCATGGCTTGAGCTATAGCGAATAAATCCACTTTGTCCATATGTAGCTTTGCTGGTGGATGATATATACATATTGTCAATGTTCAAATCAAATATTTCTGCACTATACAGATTTGCAAACACCCAAGGTGCAGCTGTATTTTCCATTTTGATATTTTCCAGTGTATATCCATTGCCATCCAAAGCACCTTTGAATGTTGTATTGGAAGTCAAACTGGTCAAACTACCATTGATGACAATGTTACCAACAACTGTTCCTGTAAAGTCCAAGTCATTTTTGAGGAAATAGTTCCAGCTCATTTCATTGTTCATTGCTGTCCAGCCTGAAACTTCTGAAATTCCCTTCCACATGGAAACATTGGTCAATGTATAGTCTGGATAAGAAACATAGGTTTTGTTGTTTAAGGTATAAATCACACTTTCCAAAACATATTCACTGATGTATTCCTCATTTTCAGGATCAATTGCAACATCAATCACAACTTCGTAGAATCCATCATCATTTCTTGTTGTGCTTACAACATCTACAACTGTCAGGTTATCAATGGATACCCCTGTTATGGTTGCTCTGCTTTCATTTTGGAAATTCACTTGAATTCTTGCTGTTGTATCATCCACTTCTCTATTGTATTCCACCATAGAATCTTCCAAAGGAATTGGCGCCGATTCTCCATCCAAGGATGGCAAATATCTATATTCTTGATATTTTTGCATGGAAATTGGAAGGGTGTTGAGTCTTGGGTAGAAGCCCATATTGATGCTTTCTTCCACATCAAAATGATCCCCCAAAATACTTTCTTGCCACTCAATGTTATACAACTGTGCAATACCTGTTTGGCTGATGAAATCTTCTGTATCCGTATCTGTAACAGCATTTCTGGAATAGAGATTATCCGAAACAAACCACAGATTATCCATTACACTCATAGAACTTCTGGAAGAAACCAATCGCATTGCATCCAATTTGGTATAGGTGATACCAAAACCAGAAACGTATTCATACATTTCCCCAACATGGTACATAGACTCTGTATTGGCTGCTGTATATCTAACCCAAGCAGAACCCATTGTGCCAATGGCTTCACTTGCAATCCACAAGTCATAGTCTGTATAGATATTTTGAATGATGCCTCCATACTCATTATATCCAACCAAACCAGAAGCATATGTTGTATTGATTCCTTCACCAGGATACAAACGAACACCTTCACCTGCATTTTGACTATACATATATCCATTTTCCACAACACCACGGTTGTAACGAATTGCTACAGCTGTACCACTTGTTATAGATGTTGTTTGTGCAACTGTTGCATTGCCACCAAGGGCAACAATGAAGTTGGATATGGTTCCATCAATTTGGTTGGTGGTACAAAGAAGTGAATCTGCATAGTATTCTATGGTTACATCGCCCAAGGTTCTGAGAATGATATTGTCTATTTTTCCATAGTTATTATAACAGAAACCTCCATAGGTGTCTGAATAAGCTCCAGCTGGAATGTCATAAACAATATTTTTGATGGTACCAAAGTTGCTATACACAAAGCTTCTAACGGAAGAGGAATCGTCCACTGTTACCACATGACCTTGTGCATCCAAAACACCAGAAAATGTTGTGTTATAATTTTTTAGGTTAAAGGTAAAGTCATCTATAATCAAATAATTGAGCATATGGTGACATGACACAACACGCATATCCCCCGAACTTCTTATGGTTCTATATACCATATCTGTTCTAAAGTCAATATAGTCCAGACTTACGTCATTTCCTTGGTATTCTGTTGTAATTTTAATACGCCAACCATCACTAGCCGTTAAATCGGTAAACAGTTGTTGTAAACTTTTTTCCTCATCCTCACTCAATTGCAAACTATAGAGAGATAGTCCATCATATGCATCTGTCTGGTCTTCATTTATCGTAAGCGGGAATGAAATACTTCTATAATCCGAATAAATGGGAAGTTCCATAGAATCAGAATTTTGCAACGTAAATGTTATTTCATCTGGTACACGTGAAGAACTACCTTCATAATTGACATAAGTAGACACAGTTGCACCAAAGTAGTCGCTGGTGTCGCTGTTTCCATCAAATATCTTCATCATGGAACCCCATGAGGCATTTGTACTATTGGTGTATTGAGGAACACTCATATAGTAGACACCTTCTGGGATAATCAGCAAACTATTGTTAGCAGCATCAGCGTGATACCCTACATAAGCGCCATCTTCACTGAAGAATCGAATGGTGCTTGAGGCCTCACTATATGACTTGCCTGAAATCCAACTGTCTACCTCTCCATAGTATCCACTGTAGTTTCTAGTATACCAATCCCCTGGTGTAACAGGAATCATATTCAGTGTTCCATAAGTTGAATTGCTTGCCAAAATACCTGTGGTTGAATCTGGAAGTTGGAAGGCAGAGAAAGTTCCGCCATGAACCCCTGATGCACCATCAGAAACGGACCCTCCTGAAAGTTCCAACATGTCTATGTCACTGACTTCGCTTTGTTTGATATAGTATGCGGTGAATCCATATTTAGAAAGATAACTTTCTTGATATTTTTCTGCAACCGTATCATCAAAGGCATATGCATCTGGAATGTAGAAGGAAATACCTGTGATTTCATCGTATGAACTACTCCAATGGGGAACATCAATCATAGGAATACGTCCACCTAGCACATATGTACTCTGTGTAGACACATAAGTATATCCACCCTTGCCATCATCTTTGTAGAATCTGACATATATATAACTCGTCATCCTAGTGGTGCCACCATCGTCAATATAATACGGATTGTCGATATCGTAATCTGGTCTATAATCTGGAACATATATATACGCCAAATCCTGATAGGATACACCCAAATCATCTTGCAAATCATAGACTGGTGTGTCATATGTTGCATAGTATTGGGAATTGTAGTAATGCCAATCGTGGTTTGAGTTATCACTATTTGTTGGATCTGCACTGTTTGCAATACCCAACATAGCTTCTTCACCACTAATGGTAATCAAATGGTTGATTTTATCCGCTCTATCTGTATAATCTACAGAAGTCAAAGATATATCCCCATTTAAGTTACCGCCAGCAACACAAGTTCTACTCCACAATTCTTTATTGATTTCTGTTACTGTGGAGTCAATGGTATCTTTGTAGCTTGGAGCCACCAAAACCAATTCGTATTCTTCGCCTTCAATCAAACCATCTATTTCAATGTCGTAATACGCTGTTCTTTCTGTTTGTGCATTTGCACTGATGAAATCAGAATACAAGCAGATACTTCCATAGTATAGCAACACTTGCACTTGTTCATTGATAATGGTTCCATCAGGGTCATACACCAACAAATCCAATACATTTAAGTATTCACTGGATAGGAAGATATCATCTATTTCAATGGTTGGTATCAATTTTTTGGTATAGAAGGTGCTATTGGACAAATTTGTTGTAACCTCTGTTGTTGCATTGGATTTGATAACATTAGAGGTTATGGAAATGGAATATTGTGTTGATGTTTTCAAAGTACCTTCATCAATATCCACATTCAATGTAATTGGAGAGCTATATTTTTCTGTATCGCTATTGTAACTGATACACAAAGCTTCCCAAAGGTCTTTTCCATTAAATTGGGCACCTGTTCCTGTAAAACTAATGGCAAAATCGCCTGTTTCCTCTTTGTCTACAGTGACTGTATATTTCGAATCTTCTTCGTCAAAGTTAAACAAAACTCCATTGTTCAATTCGGATGCCAACAATGTATAGGACTCAACGACGACTCCCGTAGATATTTCTTTCACTTCAAAGATGAATTCATCCACCAATTCCACAAGCTCTGTTGTACTATTGGAATTCATCGTTGCTGTAATAGAACCATAGGTATCCTGTGAAGTAATGGTTGTATCAAAACTTACAGAACCATAGGTAAGTGCTTTTGTATATACCAAGAAAGATCCAAAGCTCGTGGAAACTGTATCCAATGACAATCCTTCTGGTGCCCTATCTGGAGTTGGATCATATGTACCATCAATGGACAATGTATAAAACTTCGCAAAGTCCAAACTTTCAATACGCAAAGTATACACTGCTCCATCTTTTGCATCTGCAAGCTCTATCTCATATGTATCTCCTCCACCAAAGGTTTTGGATGTATCCAGTGTTGTTTGATCGCTAACGGTTGTATCTCCATAGCCATACAGTGCTGAATCCACACCTTGTGTAGATTGTGCAGATAAGAACAAGGAAGAACCTGTTGCAATGGCACCATCTGGGTCAGAAATTGCAATTTGAATTGTCAACTTATCGGCAACATTTTCAACTTCTGATATGCTTGCTGTGGGTTTTTCTTTTTGTGTATAGAATGTCCCTTCAAATTCACTTTCATCCACATAGGTCACTCCACCATCTACAGAAATTTGCATAGGGAATGCGTTGGAATTTTTATCATACCCTTGTGCTGTATATGTATATACAGAATTGGATGCAAGGGCAGGATTTGTGGAAAGATAACTTGTGGGATTTTCTTTTGCCTTTGCAAGGGTGGAGTATGGAACAGAAAGGGTCTGTTCTTCCCCATATTGGTCTGTAACCGTCAACTTCATTGAAGTCAAGAAAGAAACACAATTGAGTTTATAGTTTTCAAAACTAAAGTCTTCCAAATCCGCATCATAGTCTGTGCTATTGGCCATAGTCAAATTGGTCAGACTTATCCCTGAACTAGATGCTGCAAAATTTTCTGTCCAATCTGCATTGACAATACTCACTTCTTCTATTCCTGTAGTAGTTACTTCAATCAAATCGGATTTGACAGATACACGAGAACGTGTTGAAGTCACTTCGCCTGTATCGTTTCCTTCTTCATCCAAAACAGGAACATCTTCTTCTAAATAATAACTATAAGAATATTGAATATATACTGTGGAATCAATTGGCAATTCACCCAAAGCAAATTCTGCATCACTTCTATAGTTTTTGCTTGCAAGAGCTGTTTTACCAGAGAATATTTCTCCATTGTAAGCAGTATACACTACACCTGTATATGGATCTGTATATTCTGTGGTCACTGCTGCATCTCTATCCAAACTTTTGTATACAACAATACTAACACCACTGATGATCGTCGCACTTGGGTCAAAAATATGTAGTTTTGCACCAGTTGCATAGCTCCAAACATCCAAATTCCCAAATTTAATGGTTGGAATGGTATAAACGAATTCTGTATCTGCACCGCCACCTGTTGTGCCACCAGAACTGCTTTCAGAATCATTTTCAGAATCTTCTGGAACTACAAGACCACCTTCATCTTCGCCTTCTTCTCCTTCTAATTCTTCGCCCTCTTCTCCTTCACCTTCTCCTTCTCCTCCACTATTACCAGAACCATCGCTGTTTCCGCCTGTGGAATCGCCTTTGTCTGTTTCATTATCAGAATCATCAGAATCGTCATCATCGTCATCGTCATCAGAATCATCATCATCGTCATCATCGTCGTCGTCGTCTTCTTCATCGTCATCATCGTCATCATCAGACTCGTCAGAATCATCAGAAGCATCAGAATCATCATCTGAATCATCGAAATCATCATCAGAATCTTCGTCAGAATCGTCATCAGAATCAGAATCCGATTCTAAATCATTATCGCTTTCCTCAGAATCATCATTTTCATTGTCACTTTCGTCAGAATCGTCAGAATCATCATCATCGCTATCTTCATTATCGTCATCATCATTTTTGTCGCCTTCTTCAACGTTGATTTCTGCGTCATCGTCATCCAACTCTGCTGCACCATCATACTGTGCTCTCTCACCAGTAATCGTATATATGCTCTCTTGAGATTCTATATCAGAATCCACATCCTTTTGCACGCTTGCTCCATTGCCACCACTAGAATTATCTGCAAGTTCACCATTGATTTCTTCCAATGACACTTCATACTGATTGAATTTTTCCTCTGTATTACTTTTTTTGATGGTTTTCCCTTTGTTCAAAACCAAATAAGCTTCTTCTTGCAAATCATCTGTATTTTGACCTTTTTCTTGCAACTCTATGGCTTCACGTATCAAGCCCAAAGCATCCAACAAACTTGCATAGTCATATACATTTTCTCCAATGGCTAAGGTTGCATCAAACACCTTTTCTTCTTCGCCATAAGTCAAACGACCAGCACTATAGGAATACCATCTGAAAACAGACTCGTCAAAATACAAGATACTATTGGAGGGTATCTCATGACTTTCCATTCTTGTTGTGAAAACGGATGCTTGCACATTCATATACAAACCATTATCTAGAGCAAGCAAAATAAACTCTTCATTTGAGTCAGTTTGTTCCATACCCTTGTTGTAGGAGTCACCATTTGCAACATAAAGCCCATCATATGTTTCTTGCAAAATGACTTCTGGTGTAATCAACCAATTGCCTTCTTCGAAGAAACGCAAAACAGCACCACCGTTTATATACATAGGATAATCAATGTCGATAGCCACTCTATCTTCACCTACATAATAACCGCTGATGGTTTCATATATAATATCTTCATATTCAATTCTTGCAAGGTCTTTTGTTTCATTGCTTCCAGAACTCAATGATTGGACAATCCCCGCAGATGTAGAAACAGCATACCCCGAATCCTCAGAAATTAGGAATGCTTCTTCTGCTTGCACTATCATAAAAATGAAAATTGCCATCATTGCCGTCATTACCGCAAAAAATTTTTTCATGTAATCCCCCCACAACCACAACAATTGTAGTTAATAAATACTATCTAGCACATCGGGTCTTGTAAAGATAAGTTGTTTTGTTCCATCTCCTGCTGACATGGAATCTTCAATTAGAGATAATTTAGTCTCTGAATCACTCAAAGTAACGATAACATCGCCTTTTGGCGCTTCCATATACTGCTCGCCTGCTCCACTATTATAAATCATAACATCGCCTGTAAAAACAGCTTCTACATATGACATAGCTGGCAAAACCATTTTATATCCATTGTATTCTATGATAACATCTTCAAAAAAGACGTAAATGTCCTCTCCATCATAAGCAAATCCACCTCTTAAAAAAACTTCATCATTGCCTTTTGTGGCATAGATTGAGCCATTGCTTGTAAATTCAATCTCTGAAAAATAATCCAATCTTGAAACTTCATTCATTCTTGGTTCCACATACACCATATTGTTTGCCAAAAGAATTGTATTGATATCCTTGTAATAAATAGGCAAACTGTCTAATTCATATTCACTATTTTGTAGTTCCACTACCGTTGTATTGTTATCCGCTCTTTTCAACACACTATCTGCTTCAATTGCAAAAGAACTTCCTGCATAATATCGAATTCCTTCATATGGCAAAGTATATCGTTCTACCGACATATTGATGAATGTTGTAACACAAATCGCTATTACCGCTGCCACTGCTGGAAACACAAAAATAACACGTTCTTTTTTGCTCAGTCTTCTAAAAAACCCTTTTTTTTGACGTTTTCTTTCTCTATTTTCTTCATTATCGTTAATTGCCATTGATCTCAATTCTTGCTCTCCTTCCCATAGATACCTCGTTTATTTCTGTAATAAACAAATAAATTGCAAAAAGGGTAACAAAAATCCCTAATACAACGTATACCGCAACAAACGCAACCCCTGTGCTCATATCCAATATGTATCCGCAAACCACATTTAATGAAAGCAATGATACCAATTGCACTACAATCCAGATTATGTTTGAAAGCGTTCTTGTCATTTCTCTTTTGTCAAAAGCATATAAAACAGCTACCATACCAAAACACACCAAATGTATTGCTTGTAATTTTGCAAATTGTATTACAAACACAACAACCATAATACATCTTACAGAAGCACTTGCAAGTCTTACACAATCATAAAATGACATTTTATAAAAAAGGGATAAGAACTTGAAATTTGCTTTGTCAAACCACAAGCCACGACTTTTCACAACAAGTATGGGCAAACATAAGCAAGTGATTATGACAACTGCTATGATACACACCAACATAGGTTGTAACGCAACCATGAGGCGAAGTATATATTCCTGCACACCCATTCTTCTTCCTCCTCGCATCCCATACATCGTTATCTCTACCAATCAAGAGATACACACATTTTCTTGGTATAGAAAAAGTTACATACCTTAGGAAATCTTTCATTGTCATCTATACCGTTATCCATTACATTTTCATACCACATATCTTTCAGTAAAACAGTGGCAAATCCCAATGTACCAATCCACCACACCCACTCACAACGTTTATAGTGTACAACAACCTCTATGATTGCACACTAGGTGTTAACCTTTACACCGGGATTCACAACTCATTCATTTTCCATATCTTTTTTTCTACCAAATCGTTTCCTTTTGCCTTCTTTTCCTTTTTTTTCATGCTCTTGTTCTTGCTCTGTCGCATCCGTTTTTGTCATTTCTAATTTGGATTCAATCAAAAATGTAAACTCATTTTGTTGGTGCTTATAAAAACCTCTTACATTGTCATAACGCACCTCACCATCAGGTGTCACAAACACAACTGATCCTTCTATGCTTCCTATACTTGGCATAAAATCTTCCATAATCAATAGACCATAATCCAGATCACGTATACGAACAGCTGACACCTCTGGCAAAAAATCCAAACCTTTTGTACCATCAATGATACGAGCACGAATTTTGGGTACAGCATATGTATCTTCAAATTCTGTTGAGAATTGTTCTTTCCTCTTTCTCATAAAATTTGCTCCTTATCTGCGTTGATATTTCATAAATGCACCGATATACGCAAATGATGATTCATCTTCGTCATCACATTCACCTGACAAAATAGCACTTACGTCATCTAAAACATCACCAATTTCAACGAATTCACCGTTGATGCCTGTATATTGCTCAGCAACATACATAGGTTGTGAAAAATAATTACGAAGTCTTCTTGCACGGAAGAATGTATTTCTATCATCCTCTGACAATTCATCAATACCCAATACAGCAACAATTTGTTCCAATTCTTCATAACGTGACAAACAACGAAGCGCTGCTTCCACCAATTGGAAATGACGTTGTCCAATAATTTCAGGATCAATGATTTTGGAATTTGTCGCAAATACATTGATGGCAGGATACAACCCTTTTTCAGCAACTTTACGATCCAAAACCACTTGACCATCCAAATGTTGAGATATGGAATGTACAGCTGTATCGGTCAAATCATCGGCAGGAATGAAGATCGCTTGGAAAGATGTAATGGAACCATCTTCTGTAGAGTTGATACGTTCTTCCACTTCACTGATTTCTGTAAGCAACGCAGGGGAATACCCATTGTCAATTGGCATATGAGCAAGTTCACTTGAAATTTCTGCATTTGCTTGCACCATACGATAAATGTTATCAATAAACAGCAAAACATCTTGTTTTTTCTCATCACGAAGATATTCTGCCAAAGTCAAACCAGAATACATTGCACGACTTCTACTCATTGCGTTGTCACCCATTTGGCCAAATGCCATGGCGATTTTATCCAGCAAATCCGCTTCTTTCATTTCATCATAAAGGTCACGTCCTTCACGGCTACGTTCCCCAACGCCAACGAACACAGAGTTGGATTGCAAACCTTGATAAACGTTATGAATCAACTCTTTGATGAGTACTGTTTTACCAACACCAGCACCACCCAAAAGTCCCATTTTGAACCCTTTTCTCATAGGAGCAAAAAAGTCCAACACTTTGATACCTGTCCACAAAATATCTCCATCAATGATAATTTCATTCATTGCAAGAGATTTGTCATATATATTTCTTGTGGGTACTTGACCCATTTCTGTGTTATCTATGGTGTGACCATATGAGTTGAATACATGACCCAAGATACTATCATCATATGCTATGCTAATACCACCATCAGCTTTGTAAATATCCATTCCACGTTTCAATCCATTTGTCAAACCAAAACAAATAGCAGATGCAACGTAACCATTGATTTCTGCCACTTCAAATAAGACACGTCCAAAGTCCGTATCTGTATAAACCATATCCCTAATGCCCAAGTCGGTATGTTCTAAGAAAATATCGACCCTTAAATTTGAAACGGAAATGATTCTTCCAAGACGACCGTTTTCACTTTGTGCTAATTCTATTCCCATTGCATACCTCAATTCACTGCTTCTGCAGAAAGTTTTATCCTCTTATTGTTGGCTATTTCAAACTTTTTTGTTTCACAAAACTATCAATTGTTTTTTGGAAACTTTTTTGATTTTTCATTTTACGATTGTATTTGATTTCTTCTTCTTCCATTTCATCTAATTTTTTCAGTGACTCAGATGTTGCGTTTTGTCGCATTACATTTTCTGATGCTTTCGCACTTGCCAACGCAATTTTAAACTCATAGTTCAAGAAAGAAATAATCATATTTTCCAAAACATCTGTTGCATCGCCTTCTATGAAAAAATCCACCTGATTTTTGACTTTACGTCCATCTTCTTCAGATTGATTTTCCAAATCTTCTAAATTGATTGGGTAAATCCGTTTCACAATAGGCTTGATGGAACTCAAATTGTAAAAATGATTGTATACAAGCTCTACTGCTGACCATTTACGCTCTTTGACTGCACGTTTGAGATATTGTTCCACAAGAGCCTGTTGACTTTCAAATTCATCCATTGTCAAATACAAAGCTACTTCCCTATTTTTTCTGATTTTTTTACCCAATACAATTTTTTCACTACCACCATCTTTTTGTAATTCAGCTGTGATAGAAGTGTTGATACCGCCGCAAAAACCAAGATCTGACGCAATATAAATACGAAGAACTGGCAATTTTGGATCTGGCAATTTCAGCGTTTTGTCCAATTTCAAATTGTCATTGCTCAAAATAATGCTCATCATCGCTTCCAACTCATCCTGCATAGTACTATACATATCAGACAATCGTCTGGAGGCATCTACTCGCAAAAGAGCATGGAAATTCATTACCTTTACAACTGCTTTTACATTCATAAATTATTCGCCCCTATCAAGATTTTGAACCATAGTCAAAGATTCTTTTGATGTACGAATTGCATATTTGTGTTGTTTGAGCATATCCAAAATTCTAGCACCTCGTATCATAGAACGTTTCATGGATTCGCCCATTTCGTCTATATTAGCAAGTTCAAAAATTTCACGTTGTTCCAAATATGCCAAAAGTTCACGTCGAATAGGTGGCCCTGTACGTTTCATTGCAGCTTCTTGCACTGCACCGCCCAAACGTGATACAGACAAACCGTAATTGATGGCTGGTTTTTGCCCTTTTTCAAAGCTTTTTGCAGACAATACAATTTGACCATCTGTAATGGAGATGATATTTGTAGAAATATAATCTGTGATATCTCCACCTCTTGTTTCACAAATTGGTAATATTGTGATGGAACCGCCATTTTTATGTTGACAACCCATTTCCAATACACGGGAATGTGCATAGAAGATATCTGGTGGATATGCATCACGACCTGGTGTTTTGCCCATCAAAAGTGCAATTTCACGACAAACATCTGCATGACGTTTCAAGTCATCAATGACAACCAAAACATCTTCTGATTGTTCCAAATGGGTTCTTGCCATTGCAAGTGCCGCATAAGGTGTGTTTCGCAACACAGGTGCTGGATCATCATTGAATGCTGCCAAAATGATGGTATATTCCATTGCACCACGTCGCAAAAGTTGATTGTAAATATCTTTTACTTCTTTTTTTGTTTTGCCAATTGCCACATAGATACACAAGATTTCTTGATCTCTTTGGTTATAAATGGTATCCAATGCAATTTGTGTTTTGCCTGTTTTTTTATCTCCAATGATCAATTGACGTTGTCCACGACCAATTGGATAAATCAAATCGATACCTGTGATGCCTGTCAAAAGTGGGCGTGTTACAGAAATACGATCCATAATGGGGATTGCCTCTGTTTCCACTTTTACATTCAGTAAATTTTCCATTGTTTTGCCCGCCAAGCAATCTTCGCCAAACATATTGACAATGTGCCCAACAGACTGACTGGAATAATTGGCTGTAAATTCTTCGCCAGTGGATACCACCTTATCGCCAACTTGTAACTTACCTTTTATGCGTGTCAAGGCAATCAAAATACAATCTTGACGAATAGCATCTACATATCCTTCGCTGCCTTCACCAATGATTACTTTTTCAAAATAGGAAACATTTTCAAGTCCTGTCGCTTCTACGATATATTCACGAACCAAACGAACGCTTCCAGTTGAATACACATTTAATCCACTTTTTATCGCCGAAATTTTTTCACTCAGCACTGAGTCTACTGTATTGATTGCATGATTCATTTAACCAATCTCCCTTGTTTTTATACAAAAATCATAAAGTGTATTGCTTTTTTCTATTTGTATACCTTCACAAATATCATAATCTTCTACAACCACCATACCACTTGGAAAATCAGATGTATTTGCTCCTTTTGCAACATGTATGACTGTTTTTTTCGGTTCCAATTCCACCAATTCTTTTAAATAATTATAGAAATCCAAACTGTCAAAATTGTCATCATTTTTTTGAAAGTCTTTGAGCAAAACAAAAAATTCTTCTGGTATTGTTTCCTTCAATACTTCGTATTGCATCTTTCCTGGCAGTGTACAAAGTTCGTATATTTGATTGTAGCTGATGTGTTGCAAAAGCCTTGTTGCAAGACCTTCTTCCACAACTTCATCTTTGATACCCAGATCTGCAAATATTTCCTTTGTATTGCAAGCAAACCCTTCATGAATTTTACGATATATTTCTCCCACAGAAGCGTCACGATACACCGTATTGCTCATACGTTGTGCAGCGTTTATGATTCCTGTTGGTGCTTGTTCAACTGTTCCCATGCTGAACACAATTTCTTTTGTTGTTTCTGTTCTCTGACTTGTATATTCTCTTGCTTGACTTTTTAACAATTCTCTACTTTTTTGCTCCAGCAATTGATCGTATTCCGATACTAGGTTCATTGTTTTCCTACCGATACTCTCATTCACTGACTTTGCAAGCCATAAAATAGCCAATGCAACAAAACCTACAAGTAATCCAATGATAATGGCTGCACCTACATACAACATAATCTGATACCCCTTATAAGTTTAAAATAGGATTGAAATAGAGCAATATAAATACAAAACCAAATAGTAATAGAAGCAACAAAGACAATACCAATGCAACCACTATTACAGAATGTACAACATCATTTTTTGTTTCTGGATTTCTACCAACTGCTTCTGCAATCTTTGAACCCATTAATCCTAGCCCAATACCAAGTCCCAAAAATGCCAAACCTAGCATCCAGCCAATTGCTTCTAATACTGCTACATATAAAGTATCCATTTTTTCTCCCTTTCCAAACGCTGTCTACTATATAATTTGATTCCAATGCTAGTTAGATTGTGGCTTTGCACCAATTAAGTCACAAAACCACAATCAAAATTTAGTTTTTAAGCATTTTCTGCACCTGTGCTTCCTGAACCACTTGAATCTGTACTTCCTGAACTACTTGTATCTGTACTTCCTGAACCACTTGTTCCTGTGCTTCCTGAACCACTTGTATCTGTGCTTCCTGAACCACTTGAGTCTGTACTTCCTGAGCCACTTGTATCTGTGCTTCCTGAACCACTTGTATCTGTACTTCCTGAACCACTTGTATCTGTGCTTCCTGAACCACTTGTATCTGTGCTTCCTGAACCACTTGTATCTGTACTTCCTGAACCGCTTGTGTCTGTACTTCCTGAACCACCTGTTCCTGTGCCAGTTTCGCCTTCTGTTCCACCAGTTTCGCCTTCTGTTCCGCCAGTTTCGCCTTCTGTTCCGCCAGTTTCGCCTTCTGTTCCGCCAGTTTCGCCTTCTGTTCCGCCAGTTTCGCCTTCTGTTCCGCCAGTTTCGCCTTCTGTTCCGCCAGTTTCGCCTTCTGTTCCGCCAGTTTCGCCTTCTGTTCCACCAGTTTCACCTTCAGTTCCACCAGTTTCGCCTTCTGTTCCGCCAGTTTCGCCTTCTGTTCCGCCAGTTTCACCTTCTGTTTCTGTGTCGCCACCAGATCCACCAGATCCACCGCCTGAAGAGCTGGTTGTTTCATACAGACTTGCAGATGAAATCAAAGCTAAGTTATAGTCTCCATCATATTGGCTATTGAGATAAGAAGCCGATAGATATGTTTCAGCGCTTGCATCTTGCAATTCTATGGTTAGAATTTGACCATAATCTGACAAACTACCATTGACAATAAATTCATAGGTATATCCCGTTTGCACCGCCTGCTCAAAATCCTCTTCCGACAAATTTTTAGAATCCGCAACTAACTTTTTCGTTCCGTCATCCTCTGTACTATATAGCGCCAAAAGACCTGTTCCTCCAGTGATATTGGCATCTTCAATTTGCAAGGTTACACCAACTTTTTCATCAGAACTATAGTTCATAGAAATTTTATTGACTGCAACAAGGGTTGTTACCGTTACAATACGGTCTAGGTATTTTGTAGAAACCAAGTTGCCTGTACCATCGTCAGCAGCAAGTGCATGACCCAATACAACACTATATTTTGTATCACTTTCAAGACCAGAGAAGGTATATGTATCATTATACACATCTATGGATACACGGTTTTTACCTGTATAGTTCGCCCAATATGTTTCGACTGCCTCAGCGTTTTCATCGCTAGGGTTATAGGCATCACTGAGTGTGATTCCAAGAGCATCCAACTCTGCTACTTTATGAAGTTCTAAGTAAACTGTTCCCAAAGTACCAAATGGATCCACGAAATAGTAGCTGACTTCGATGTCAGATGTTGTGGTTGCAATACAACTTGTGAGTTGCAAAATGGTTACTGTGTCTTGAGATTCCCCAATACCACCGGAACCACCTGTACCACCTGTACCACCTGTACCACCTTGGCCACCAGAGCCACCTGTACCACCAGTACCACCTGTACCACCTGTACCACCAGTACCGCCAGTACCACCTGTACCACCTGTACCACCAGTACCACCATCGCCACCGATACCACCGATACCACCTGTACCACCGATACCACCTGTACCACCGATACCACCTGTACCACCGATACCACCTTGGCCACCGTCACCACCAGCACCACCAGAACCACCAGCACCACCAGATCCACCGTCACCTGCTTCGATGACTGTATTGATGAGGTCTGGAGTTTGGGATTCTTCTATGGTTTTGTAAATTCCTGAATCGTATGTATTTGTTGTACCAAACAAACGAGAAGAATCATATTGCTCACCATTTAATGTCAAAATTTCATTTGCAATATCAAACTCTAAAGATGCTGTTTGAATGGTTGTTGGTTGTGTGGTTTTGAGGCTCATTGTGTTGGAATACATACGTGCATTTCCCACCATATCCAGCACAATATAGAGATAATCCTCTGTTGTAAATATATTTTCGGAATCGGTAATGGAATCTCCCATAATGATATAACGTCTATCCGCCAGTTTGATAAATGCACCTTCTGCACTATTTGGGATTTCTGTTCCATCTTCTATGGATACAACACTTCCATCTGCATCAATGAGATATCCACCACCAAAGACGCTAACACCAGTTCCAGTGTATGCCATTGTGTGATTTCCCAAAGGGACTTCACTTTCACCTTCCACCAACGTATATTGTCCATCGAATCCACGTGTTACCACAGCTTCATCTGCAATTTGCATTGGTACATATACGCTATCAAAAACAACACTAGCAGCGGGGATCGTAGTTTCCCACGCCCCACTAGCAGTTACTTGTTGTGCCACAAAAGCCATACTACCTGTAATAACAAGTATAATTGTTGCAAATATAGAGAAGATGAATTTTGTATTGCCACTAAATTTTCTTGTTTGTCTCATTACATCCCCTCCTTTACGCTTCAATCATTGTAAAGCTATACGCTTGGTACAAAACATTATTTTGATACAACTGAATTGTAATTTTGTATTCACCAGTGTCAAATTCATATGGAATGTCATAATAGTATGTGGTAGCGCCTGATGTTGTTGTATATTCAACAAACATAGTATCCGATCCATCATAGGAAATACCATTTTGTGTCACAGTTTTTCCATCGTATGTACTACCTGATACACTCCATTGGATTTTATCAAATGCCTGTTCATCTGTCGTGGAAATGACACCAAAACTTTCTGACAATGTCAATCTAAATGCTGTTCCATTACGTGCAAGCGAAGCATTTTTAATGAGCAAATCACCAGATTCAATTGTTTCTTGTGCCAATGTTTCAATATTGAATGCTTTTTCGATTGCAGGAGATTGTGTCGTTTTATAAGAATTGCTTTGACCAGAGTTTTGCGTCCAAGCATAATCTATATAGGTATTAAACGGATACACTCCATTTGTTGCACCAAAGAAATCTGTATACCCTTTTTGATAATAGTCTTCATTTTCATCAACGGTTGTATCTGGACCTAAGCTATCAAAGTTACTATCAATAACAGCATAAATATTGATCCAATAGGTTTCTCCTGAAGTCAAGGAATACTTTGTTTGTGTTCCTGAATTTGCATCCGTTACATAACCTTCCAAAGTGTCATCTGACAATGTAAAGCTTTGTCTTGGCACCCCAGCATTGAATACTTGATCATCATAGGTTGTAAATATTTGTCTACCAACAGAATCTGTAAAACGAACTGCATATAAGCCCGAGGTTTGGTTGGTAGCTGGTGTACCCATCAAAGCATATTCTGTGTCGGTAATGGTGACTTGATAGGTCAAGTTATCATATGACGCATCTGTAATGTTGATGGTTGCACCTGTAGAAATTACAACTGGAAGTACAAAGTCATATTCATAGGTACCAATTGGTGCTGTACCTGTGTCATATGCTGTAACAACTACCGAGTAGGTTACACCTGTTGTCAAAAGACCCCTTGTTGCACTTGGTGTCAACAATATATTACCTGTTATGGTAGTTGGCAAATTATCAAATGCCATATTCGATGTATACATTCCTTCTGATTGCATTGTCTCATGAGAAATCACAACCTCACCTTTTGCGTCTACAATATCATAGGTCACATACACTTCATCATCCCTACTCACTTGATATTGGAAATAAAGGTATTTATCAAAATAACTTGTATTCTTGTATAGAATTTCACTTCCTGTTGTCGCATCTACTATTGGATAGAAGGTAAATTGAGATGCAAGATAGAAGGAATATTCTGCCTTTTCCCCTGAAGTTTTCAATACAGTGTATGTTGTTGCTCCATCATCATCCGACATCGAAAGCACAATATAGAAGGTTTGATTTGTATCATATAACTCAGATGTATCAAATACAAATGTACCTTCATTTGTCAAAGAATCGGCAACATAGTTTCCAGATGCATTCAAGGTTACAAAGTTGCTATATCCATTTTCAAGCTTCAACTCATTGGTATAATCTGGACTTCCAATATTGTTTGGATCTTCATAATACACATTCACATATACATTTTCATAAAAAACATCCTCATACGCTGTAACTGTGAAATCTCTCAGTACAAACCCTGTTGATGTGGATGTGTAAATACGAGATGAGGTATACCCAATAGTTGGTGTGATACTTGTTATGGTACCAGTTGCCGTATTTGTATCTACTGCTGTGTCAATGGTGCCAACACCCTTCATTGTGAAGTAAGTTGAACCACGATCTTTGACACCAT
Source organism: Chakrabartyella piscis (assembly GCA_030067835.1). Classification (GTDB taxonomy): domain Bacteria; phylum Bacillota; class Clostridia; order Lachnospirales; family Anaerotignaceae; genus Chakrabartyella; species Chakrabartyella piscis. The sequence continues at coordinate 648,531 of CP092441.1, read as the reverse complement.
CTTCATAAACTCTTAGATAGTACCATTTTTCTGAATCACTGGCTCCATCTTCTGTGGCATAGAATTTAAATTCTGTGTCAAAAGTATCTTCATTGCCGTTTGTGTCAAACAAATTAATGGTATTTTCCAAAACATCCGTTGTCAAATATCTGGATTCATTTGATTCATATGCTTGTTGCAACAATTTGTAGCTTGCGGAAGAGGAATTGGAAGAAATACCGGAATAATTCCCCAATGCAAATTCTCCACTGGTTACCGTTTGTTGCAATGCAAAATAATCACTTTCCAAATTGCTCCAGCCTTGTGTTCCATCATCATATAAAACTTTTGCAGAGTATTGGATTCGTTCGTCTATGAAATCGCTTAATAGAGCTGTTGAAATTTGTCCATAATATTTACCATCACTACTTTGTGAAATACCTGCATAAAGCGTTACATCCTCTATCTGTTTTGTTTTATCAACCGCACTAACTGTCAATTCCAAACCATACGCCCTGCTAATCAAATAATCTGCATAAATTGCAAAGGAGAACGTAATCTTGTTATCTTCGTTGTCTATATCCATTGAAATTGTTGGTGTACCAAGATCCGAAGCAGTCCAATACCATTCCACTGGAATGTTAGCAAGGTAATAGGTTTCTGTTGCAGATTCCCCTGTCAAATGGGTGATTGCATTTGTATAATCCACCTTATAGAGATTGAAGTTGACAGTTGGTGTTAATACTACAGATTTATCCCCTTGATAGGAAACAGAATACTGTAGTTTCAATGAATTCCAAGCTCCTGTCGCACTATTTTCAATACTGGTTCCTATTGGTTCACCACTAAAGCCTTGTATGCCAGTCAAGGAATGGGAAATAACGGTATAATCTGCATCTGATGAATCTGTGATTACAACATCATCCACATCACTATAGGCATATCGCAAATCAATGGTCCCAACAGTTGAAGTGCTTGCATAAACGTCTGTTGTATCATACACATAACTATAAATTTGTGGTTCTACCAATGGTGCATCTAAAACACCTGAGTTTAACATATAGGTTTTGGTAGCACCAATATCTCCTGTTACACCCAAACCAGTACCATATGTATCTTTATAAATTTCATATTGGTCTGTTCTGTCGATTGGATAATCATAGGATTCTCCACCATCAGAATTTGCAACCTTTGCAGTGTATGCAAATAAGTAACGGAATCCACGTTCCATACCTGTAAGCAATTCCCCTGAGTTGCTCAAATTTTCATTCCCTGCATAATACACATAATGTCCTTGGGAAGATATGTGGGCAAACTGTGCTTCGCCTGCATAGTCTTTCGTTGCTGCATCATCTGGATCATTTCCAAAGATAATCGCAACAGTAGGGATTGTTGCACTACTGCTAATGTCTATTGTTGCTTGGCTGACAATTCCCAATCCCAATTCTTCCATAGAATCTGCATCTGAAAGATCAAATTCAGGACAACTGCTTGGAACAACAACAAGATTGTAGAATTGAGAATAATCCATAGCATAGTAGGTCAATGTTTCGCCCATACGATCTGAATTATCAAAATTAGAGGTCAATTCATATCCTATAATTGTATCATCTGGATAATCTTCATAATCATCTGGATCAACACCATATTTACTTGCCACTTCTTTTGTAATGGCAGTTGCTGTAATGGCTTTTTCTGGTGAAGTTACAAGAGAAGCCAAAGATTGGTTAAAGGATACATCTTTGCTGCTATTCAAAATATCAAAGGTATTGTAGTACCCAAGTGTATTTTGATTGAATATGGTTCCATCAGCAACCTCTGTCACAACAATATCAAGGTCTGTACTGGTGTCAATACTTGTTTTACCAAAGCTTGCCTCTGTTAATGTCAAACCAGAAGAAGAATATAGACTTACAAGATCACTACCTGTTATGGTTGCTGTCCCTTGTGCTTTGGAAGTACTTGCATTTTGCAACTCTATTGTTACTTGCCCATCCAAAAGCTCATCTGAAGCATGGGTAATTGCATCATCTGTAAAGGTTGAAGACATCAGTGAAAGACTGATATTTTCACTAATGACAGATGTACCATTTGCATCATCTGAAGTGGTCCATGTTACATATGCTGTTGGTGTGTCATAGGTTCTAAAGCTGACAGTACCCAGTTCATAGCTCAAAGATTCATATTCGTCGGCAGCTGCATCAAAATCTATGTATGCAGTAACTGTGATGGTATATTGTGTATTTTGCAACAAATCTTGGAAGTCCAAATCCAAATGATATGCTGTTCCAGCAATGTCTTCCAGCAAAGTTGCTGTATATACGCCATTGCTGTCTGTTTTGGTATCCCCAACGGTACTAAAGGACAAGGTTTCTGAACCAATCAAGTCACCTCTGATTTCAATCTTTAACAATGCATTGACTCCAATATCTATTGTGGTATTGGCATCACTTAAGATTGTAAGAGTTCCATTGTATGTGTCATAGAAACTACCCGTTTCATCTGCCACCAATTCCAAACCAGGCAAAGAACCACCTTGTACATAAATCTCGTCTGTATCTCCTAAATTGTATTCAATGGTTTGTTCATTATTATATGTAACCATTGTTACATTGAAGTAGTAATAATATCCAGCGGATAGTGTAAAGGTTGCTGCCCCTGATGTGTAGGACTGCATCACTTTTTGGTGGCTTGTTAGGGCAACCCAATTGCCTGTACTGGTATCATATTGATAAGGAGTATATACATATTCTGTAACTGCACCATCATCATCTGTAACCGATTGACGATATACATCCACTTGACCTGTTACACGATTATAATACGCATATGGGTCTGTATCGGTATCCCATGTTGGTTTGACTTTTAATGTTTGCACTTCAAGCTCTTGTTCAGACATGGTTTTCAAACCATTGATTGTAACAACTATTTTTGCGTAATATGTTGTATCGCTGGTCAAACCTTCAAAACCAACTATTGTATTATCTTTTGAAACAGTAACACTGTTTACTATAGTTCCATTAGTAGAATCGCTGGAATAATAGGTAGCTCTATAGTTGTCATAATCCAAAACATATTTTTGTGTATAACCATCGTCGGATAAATATGTGTAATTCTTCATTTGGCTGGCTGTCAACAACACAACCTCAACCTGTTCCACAGAAGATTGATATGCAGTGGATATGATGGTATTCAATTCCAATGTGGAGGTAGTTGCCAGTTTTTTGGTCAAATATACACCAGCAGAATCTGTGTAGAAGGTTTCATCTACGAATTTTCTGGAATATACATCATAGTTCATCATATAGTAGGCTTCCACAATCAATTGATAATTTGTATTTGGTGAAAGCTGTTCCCCATCTGGCAAAATGAAGTGTATTTCCGCTTCGTCATACAACGAATTCCCATCATTGAAGTTGGTTTCATTTCTACTTGTATCTACAGAATATATGCCAGTAGTTTCATTATATGTAGCAACATAACAGTCTATGGTTTCACCAGTTGATGAATTATATACAGAAACTGTTGCTGGATATGTAGAGTTATATAATGTAAGGGTTTCTTCTTGGAAATATCCCGCCACGTCTGAAATTGCAATGGTACCCGCAATGGAAGTTGAGGACAAAGCCCAATTTTTAATGGTCATGGTTGGCAAAGCACTATTTGTAGAAGAATCACCTGTTGCATCGGCACCAGCAGCACCAGACGCACCAGAAACACCTTTTGCTCCATCATCGCCACTCAAACCATCGGCACCTGTTGAACCCTTGGATCCTTTTTCACCAGTTGCACCTGTTTCCCCTACTGCTCCACCTTCACCTTGTTCCCCTTCATCACCTTCGTCACCATCTTCACCGGCTTCACCAGTAAGACCAATCTCACCAATGACACCATCAATACCAGCAGCACCATCTTCACCAGCGATACCAGCTTGACCAGCAACACCAGATTCACCATCTTCACCATTGATGACTTCAAAGGTAAGTTCTGGAACAATTTGTCTACGTGTTTCATCTTCTGTCAATTTGATGACATCATCTGCATTTACAGAAAGTTTTGCCATGGACATGGTATAATTGCCATCTGTAATGAGTTGTGTTACAGGATTGATTTGCACACCACCTTCTGTTTCAATATAAAAGCTTTCAGAAATGGTTGCCCAAACATTGTCAGTGGTCAAAACATTTACAATGCCATCGTCTGAAACGGATACTTGTACATAGTCTGCAACTTCACGTACATCACTGTCTGAAAAATGTACCTTTAATGTTGGAGATTGGATCAAATATTTTTGGTCAGAAAGCTTCCACAAGTTTTCATCAAAAGTCATTGTGCCAGCAGTGGTTTCTGTTGTATATTGTCCTCCATTTGCATTGACACGCAACATTGCATCTATATGATAGTTATTGATGAAATTATTGGAAAGATCCGCAAAATCCACAAGAACCCCATCTGTAAATGACATTACATTTCCATCGTTGAAGTTGACAAAACTTTGTGTGGGCACAGAACTCGTGTCACCTGATATATTATCAAAGGTTACAACGCCTGCTTTCGAAGAGACAAATACCGTTTCTTCCTGAAACTCAATTTGCTTGCTTCCATCCAGACTATCCCCTTGTAACACATACCCACTGGTATAAAACGTTGGACGCTCACTGGATGTTTTCCAAACCCCAAAAGATATAAATGCAATTGCCACAATTGCTATCAAGCCCACAGTTGTTGCAACAATTCGTTTTAACATATATTTTACCCCTTTCACACACGCTTACCCGAACCACTCTAATTTATATATGCTTTTCCCTTTGCAATGATACAATAAATCTATAATATTCATTGAAATAATCAACAAAGTCAAACACTTCATGAAAATATTTTTCTATATAATTGTTAATATAATACCACTTTTAAAGTTTGATGTAAAGTTAATTTGCGCTATTTCACCAAAATTCTACTCCATTTTTAATCATCTTTATTCATATAGGATAACTAGGCAATTATAAAAATTCGTCATTTTTAACATTTATTGGCAATATATCACATGTTTTGTTGGTTTTATCCCGTTTTTTCTTTTTTTATTATACATTTTTCCCTTTATACCTTTTTTCTTGTATTTAATATATTTTATTCATATTAAATGGTGTATACACAAAATTATCATTTCTATAATCAACATCATATCTAAAGCAACATAGTATGGTGAATCACAGTAGAGCAAAGCCATTTTTCTATCCTACTGTTTGTTCTATTGTGATAGAAAAATAGAGGGCTAATTTATACCAAAAAAGACACCAAGATTTCACTCTCAGTGCCCCATTCTCATTTTCATTTTCTTTTCATCTCGTTTACTGTAACCACATGCCACTTTGCCACTCACCATGTTCAACGGTCAATCATAATACGAACCGCTTGTTTATGATTTTCAATATCAACCTGTGTGAAACTTCCACCAAATTCACCATCCAAAGTCCAATCAATGGGTGTTTCACTAGTGATTGCAACCCATTCTGTTTGGTAAGTATATAAATAATTTGGATCAGGAGTTGCTGTTAGAACACACTGCAAAAGTGCATGGATATCCGATAAATTTTTCGGTTTTTTTGCCAAAACCACTTCAAACAAACCATCATCCAACTTCACTTTATCTCCACTCAAACCTTTGAATCCACCAATAGAAGTGGAGTTGGTAATCATCCCATAAATAAATTCACCGCTAATGATTTCTGTTTTTGTTTTCACCGTCAAATGATAAGAAGGAATATGCCCCAATCGCTTTGCCCCTTCCAAAAGATAAGCCATTCTGCCCAAAACATTTTTCATTTCCTGTGGAGTTTGATAAGAAACATCAGTAAACAAGCCAAATGCTGCAATATAACCAAATGCTTGCCCATTGAAGGTTCCCACATCGCAAGCAAAGGGCATTCCCTCCACAACAGTTTCTGCCGCTGTCATAATATTCTTTGAAATGCCCAAACTAGATGCAAAATCATTGGTGGTTCCACTGGGGATATATCCAATGAGTGGCGGATTGTCTATGGCAATCAATCCATTCATAATTTCGCTTACTGTTCCATCTCCACCACTACAAACAATCATTTCGTATTGGTCTGCATACTCTGTCACAAGATTAACTGCATCTTTTTTCCCCTGTGTTGGGCAAACTGTCACGATATATCCATTTTTGGTATACATCTCAACAATTTCGCCAAGATTCCAATTCATCTGCCCTTTTCCAGAGTGGGGATTATAAATCAAAAGCAATTTTTTTCTATCCATTTTTTCTCCTTAGTTCAATATCTTATGTTTTTGTGATGAAGCGATTGTTGCATTTTGGGCAAGCAATTTCCACTTTACCACGTCCTCTTGGCACACGAATCATTTGCCCGCAACCAGAACATTTATAATATTTATGGGTTTTTGTGCCAAATAGCACCTGTACTTTTTTCTTGATTGCAGTTTCAACAGGAGTATATTTGGTGAGAAATTTATTGTTTTCATTCATTCGTACATAAATGTTTTTGGAAAACATCCGATATATACACCATATAAATGGCACATAGGAAACAACTACCAATGGTTCCAATCCTGTTAAACCACCAGTCCACGATAAAATCATCGACAATATCAGCAATGCTATTCCCAATTTATCTGTTCCATATCGTCCCACCATAAAATTTCGAAACCGATTCATTTCATATCCCCCTTATTCTGCTACAACCATCAAATACTTTCTTTTTTCATAGTTCCATTCAAAACACCCATAAATTCTTCGCCTGTAATCGTTTCTTTTTCCAGAAGATAATTTGAAATTTCCATCAATTTTTCTTTGTTTTCAGAAATAATTTGATATGCTTTGTCATGGGCTTCTCTAACCAATTTCACCACAGCTTCATCAATCTTTGTGGCTGTTTCATCGGAACAAGCAAGGGAAGCATCTCCACCTAGATACGCATTGTTCACCGTTTCAAATGCAACCATGCCAAAATCATCATCCATACCATATCTTGCAATCATAGCCCTTGCAATTCTTGTTGCTTGTTCAATGTCGTTGGATGCACCTGATGTGATGGAGCCAAACTGAATTTCCTCAGCAACTCTACCTCCTGTAAAGGTTACAATTTTGTTGAATGCCACTTCTTTATCCAGAAGGAAAACCTCACTTTCTTCCAATTGCATGGTATATCCCAAAGCACCAGAAGTTCTTGGTATGATGGTGATTTTATGAACTGGTGCAGATTTTTTTTGCAAAGCTGCAACCAAAGCGTGTCCCACTTCATGGTAAGCAATGATTTCTTTTTCGTGTTTTGAAATCACTTTACCCTTTCTTTGATACCCAGCAATAATGACTTCCACACTTTCTTCCAAGTCATTTTGATTGACCATATTTCTGCCCATTCGTACAGCTCGAAGTGCCCCTTCATTGATGATATTTGCAAGCTCTGCACCCGATGCACCTGCTGTTGCTCTTGCTATGGCATTGAAATCTATGGTTTCTTCCATTTTGATTTTCTCTGCATGAACCTTTAAAATGGCTTCACGACCATGCAAATCAGGCAACTCTACAGGCACACGTCTATCAAATCTACCCGGTCTAAGAAGTGCTTTATCCAATGTTTCTGGTCTATTGGTAGCTGCCAAAATAACAACACCTTTTTGACCATCAAAACCATCCATTTCTGTCAATAGTTGATTCAATGTTTGTTCACGTTCATCATTTCCACCACCACTAGGTCCATTATCCCTCTTTTTGCCAATGGTGTCAATTTCATCAATGAACACAATACAAGGTGCTTTTTCGTTTGCCTGTTTGAACAAATCTCGAACTTTTGCTGCACCCATACCCACAAACATTTCTACAAATTCCGAACCAGAAATGGAAAAGAATGGGACATTTGCTTCCCCTGCAACAGCTTGTGCAAGTAGTGTTTTCCCTGTTCCTGGAGGACCCACAAGCAGCGCACCTTTTGGCAGTTTCGCACCCACTTCTGCATATTTTTCTGGATGATGCAAGAAGTCAACAATTTCTGTCAAAGCTTCTTTTGCTTCATCTTGTCCAGCAACATCTTTGAATGTTTTGCCTGTTTGTGCCGCAACATATATTTTCGCTTTGGATTTTCCAAAGGACATGGCATTGCCCATACCGCCTGATTTCCCCATGATTTTTCTCATGATAAATTGCCAAATCAGAGAAAAAACAGCAATCATAATCACTGTACTGATGATGGTTGAGAAAAGAGATGGTTCTGCTGCCAAAACCTCTGTAAAAGTAACGCCTGCTTCATAAAGTCGGTCTACCAAAGACGTATCCTGCATACGAACTGTTTGATATACCGTTGGTTTCTCTTGGTTTAATGTGATGAGTGTTTCACTGGAATCTTCCACTTCATCGGTTTCGATAATATAATAAATGGAATCATCCCGAACCTCTACTTGGGTAATTTCATCTGCTTGTAGGCTATCCAAAAAGACATCATATGTGACTGTTACCACATTGCTTTGAGCGAACAAGGGTAAAATAAATGTATTAATTGCCATAATGATGAGCAATGCGATACACCAGTAATAAATAATCGGTTTCTTTGTGTTTTTTGTCGGCATAGTGTGTTCTCACTTTCTTGTTTTGTGATAGGATTTGATGGTATCCCTTGCAAAATCAATATAAAATCGGTTAATTTTCATTTTGTTTTCATTGTATAAATCCATAGATTCATATAATGATTTATAGTGCTTAAAAAGGGCGGTTTTCATACCAACAACTTCTTTGATATCACCCCCGATAGAGGATAGACTTCCTTTTGTTTTGACATAATCATACAGTGGTTGATGCAAAATATAAACCCATTTCACATATTGTAGGTATTCCAGATTGAACAGAAAATCTTCACACCAACTCAGCTCCTCAGAAAAAGATAGATTGTGCTCTTTGATGATATCTGCATGGTACAACTTATTCCAAAGCACTCCATAATAAAAGTTAGAAGGTGCTTTCAGCATTTCCAGTGCAAATTCTGTTCGTGTAATGATGCCTTTGGTTTTGATATCCCCACAAACCATCTTACGTTTTTCAAATACCCTTGTATAATCAGAAATCACCAGTTCGCAATCATTCCAAATGGCTTGTACCAACAATTTTGTTGTATCTGCCTCAATCCAATCATCGCTATCCACAAATTGAATATACTTCCCTTTCGCAACTGCCAAACCTTCATTTCTAGCACAGGAAACACCACTGTTTTCTATGTGTATCACAATGATTCTGGAATCTAGTTGTTTGTATTCCTCCAAAATATCATGTTTATCATCTATGCTACCATCATTGATGACAATGATTTCTATTTCTCGATAGCTTTGTTTTACGATACTGTCCAAACATCTTTTGATTGTGGCTTCTGCATTATAGGCAGGCACAATGATGGAAACCAAGTCATTTTGAGGATTCTCCTTATCTTTCATTATTTACCACTCCTTAAAATTCATCTCATGCAAATATCTGTATTGAAACAAAATAGGCGGATATGGAATCCGCCCCTACATCTTATTCTATGTCATTACAAAAGCGACCACAGGTTATCCTCACAAATTTATTACCCCTCTGTTTCAAAATCTTGTTCCAATCCATTGATAAAAATGGTTGCTGTTCGAAAAAAAGCTTCCTCTTGGGCATTTGCATTTTCTATATCCGATAATATATCCAATGCACATACAGCATTGTTTTGCAAAAGTGTTAAGAAACGAAGTGCATCATTTAAAGTAACACCCTTTCCAAATTTCACATCTTTGAAGGCATCTTCAAATGCCAAAGCATTGTCTTCCTTAAGTGCTTTTTTGATTTCGAAAAGCTCATCACATAAATGTGCTGGACGTTGCGCCAAAGTATTGTAGCACAATACACGATACTGTGGATGAATTTTCAAAAAATTCTGCTGTGTATTCAACAATGCCAATGCCGCTTCTTTACCTTTATGCAAATCGTTGGTATTTTCTTTGATATATAACCTAAAATCATCTATACATTTTTTGACACAATATAAATACAGACTATCTTTGTTCTTGAAATAATGGTAAAGAATGCCTCTGGACATTTCTGTTTTCTTTGAAATATCACTAATGGAAGTTCCTTCATACCCATGTTCATTGAACAATTCAATGGAACATTCTATTATCTTTATTGCTGTTTCGTGATGCAAATCCTTTATTTTCATCCATAAGCCCCCTTCAACCAACATCATTCAAGTCTGATTATACTACATATTAAACGATGTGTCAATTTTGTGGTCACACCAAAAGTTGGAAACAAGAAGCTGCTGACTTTGCAAATAATGCAAGCCATACCACAAGTTTACCAATTTCTTTTTTTGAAGTTGTTTTGATAATCGTATACACCGATTTTCCAATTCTTGAGGACATCAAAAGTATAATAAATGGTGCGAAATGTGCATCAACATATAAGCTAATGATGACCAAAATTACTGTCGTGACAGTCAAGCTAATATCTCCAATTTTATGTGCTTTCAGTATGTCTTGATGTTCACTGATATCTATTGTTTCGGTTTTATCCATTGTTTCGGTTTCAGCCATTGTTTTATCCTCATACTCAAGTTGTAGTGAATCATTTTCTGCATTCATACAATCACTCCCGTTCCATTTTCAAATAATTCTTATATAATACACGGTTAGCCCGTCAATTGTGCATCACAAATGTGTGTGGTTGACATTGCGAAGTCTTGCCATGGCACGTGCCAACTGGATTTGGGCATTTTTATGCTCTGTTCGACTTTTTGCTTGACGAATGGCTTCCTCTGCGTGTTTTCTTGCTTCTTCTGCACGTCGTACATCAATATCTTCTGGCCAATCACACGCTCCACAAAACACAACCACCTTGTGTGCTGTCACTTCCATATACCCTTCTGCATTGACCGCTTCTTTCCACACTCCATCCGCCTTCCAACGAATGACATTGGGTTGCAACACTGCCACCAAAGGTGCATGATTTGCCAAAATTGTCCATTCACCATCATCGGCAACGAAGGTCATGGCAGATACCTCTCCTTTGAAAAAACGATATTCTGGCGTTAGGATTTCCAATTCAAACAAATTATCCTTCATGTGTCATCAACTCCTTGGCCTTTTCTCGTACCTCATCGATGTCACCTACCATAAAGAAGGCAGATTCTGGCAAATCGTCCACTTCCCCATTGACAATGGCTTCAAAGCTTTCGATGGTTTTTGCCAAGGGAACAAATCGTCCGGGTTGTCCTGTGAATGTTTCGGCAGCATTCATAGGTTGGGATAGGAACATTTGGATTTTTCTAGCACGATACACCACTTTTCGATCTTCGTCAGACAATTCTTCCATACCCAAAATGGCAATGATGTCCTTCAGTTCGTTGTATCGTTGCAAACATTCCTGTACACGACGTGCCACAGAATAATGACGTTCCCCTACAATGGATGGATCCAAAATACGAGAATTGGATTCCAAAGGGCTAACAGCTGGATAGATACCCATTTCTGCAATCTGACGAGACAAAACTGTTGTTGCATCCAAATGAGAGAAAATCGTTGCTGGAGCTGGATCTGTCAAGTCATCGGCTGGAACATAGATTGCTTGCACCGAGGTAATGGAACCTTTGTCTGTGGAAGTGATTCTTTCTTGCAATTCGCCCAATTCTTGAGCAAGGGTTGGTTGATATCCAACAGCAGATGGCATTCTTCCAAGCATTGCAGAAACTTCATTCCCAGCTTGCACATAACGGAAAATATTATCCACAAAGAGAAGCACATCTCGGTTCATTTCATCTCTAAAATGTTCTGCCATGGTAAGTCCTGTGAGAGCAACTCGCATACGAGAACCTGGTGGCTCATTCATTTGACCAAACGCCATAGCAGTTTTGGAAAGGGCTCCAGATTCTGTCATATCGTGAATCAAATCGTTACCTTCCCTACTTCTTTCCCCAACGCCAGTAAACACAGAATATCCACCATGTTCTTTGGCAATGTTATAAATCATTTCCATAATCAAAACAGTTTTGCCAACACCCGCACCACCAAACAAACCGATTTTACCACCTTTGGCATAAGGTGTCAGCAAGTCGATTACCTTGATTCCTGTTTCCAAAAATTCTGTTTTTGGAGTCAATGAGGCAAAGGCTGGGGCATCCCGATAAATCGGGGAATGGGGTGCATCGATATCACCCTTATTGTCTATGGGATTGCCCAACACATTTACCACCCGCCCCAAAACAGCTTCACCCACGGGGACATGGATGCAAGCATTTGTATTGGTAACGGTCATACCGCAAGCCAGTCCATAGGTGGCATCCAGTGCAACACAACGAACTTCCCCCGGTTTACCGTGAGCAGCAACTTCCATATGGACACCATTTTCAGTAACCAATAAATCATGGAGATTGTACCTTTCTGTTTCTGGATATTGAACGGTCAAAACAGGACCGCTAATCTGTGAAATAATTGCTTCTGTGCACTCCACTTGGCACACCTCCTCTTTTTCTTTTTCTTCTGACTCTTGTGCCAGAGCTGCACCACTGATTTCGGCAATTTCCTGTGTGATTTGTGATTGACGTGCCATGTTCAAAGTCAGTTGCAACTTTTCCAATAACTCATTGGCATTGTCGGTGGCACTTTTCATGGCATTCATACGAGCATAATGCTCACCAGCATAGGATTGCACCAATCCATCAAAAATCTGACAAACAATCAACTGATGCACCATCTGGTCAAACAATTCTTGCTCCGATGGACTATATATAGGCTGATTGGATAAGTCATTTTCGCTATTATAATGTTCGAAGTTCTCCAACAAAAGCGGAAGTAATCGTCTTTTATGAGGACGATTGACCACATGGCCATCTGCTTCTTCATAGACAGTATAATACATCCAAATTTCATCTGTTTGATCCCTATCAAAAAGCTCCATCAGTGGAGTTGCCAACTGCGTGGCACTACGAACCGAAGGATCTTGGGCGATACCCACAGCTTCAAACTCTGGCTCAATACCCTTTTTGCGGAAATAAGCTGTTGCAATCACGCCCACTGTAATCAAGTGGTAATCTTCACATTTTGAGATAGCTTCATATGCCATATTGAGTACATTTGCATTGTAACTACCAGCCATGCCCTTGTCCCCAGCAATGACCAAAAAAGTACGTCTTGGACCAGGATGCTCCACCAAATAAGGATGTTTGATTTCCCCACTGGACAAAAGAATATCCTTCATAATGGTCTGCATTCGTTGGAAATATTCCATATTGTATGGGATTCTGTCTGCAAACTTTTTCATGCGTGCAGAGGAAACCTTTTCCATGGCATTTGTGATTTTCTTTGTTTGTTCTACAGCACCAATATGATGTCTGATTTCACTGATACTCTCCATACATCATTCCTCCCAATACCTAGCAAAGGTTTCTATGGCATGACGCAAAGCCTTTCCGTTTTCCAATGTCAACTGCTTTGTTCTATCAATTTCTGCCATCAGTTCCATTTCATGTTCTTGTAAATAAGCAAGTAATTTTTCTTGGAACTTGGCAACTTCAGTTGTTTTGAGCTTAGACATGAAAGGTATATCAAACAAGGTCAGCAGTGCCACTTGCGTGGACAATGGATGAATGGTTTCCTTGGATTGCTTCAAAAACTCAGTGATATTGGCACCTTTGGCAAGCAATGCTCTTGTGGTATCATCCACATCTGCACCAAACTGAGCAAATACCGCCAAATCTCGATATTGTGCAACTTCCAATCGCAAACTGCCAGATACCGCTTTCATGGCATTGTATTGAGCACTTCTACCCACACGAGATACAGACAACCCAACATTTACCGCTGGACGAATACCGGCATGGAACAGTTCACTTTCCAAGTAGATTTGACCATCTGTAATGGAAATCACATTGGTTGGAATATAAGCAGAAATATCTCCAGCCATGGTTTCCACAATGGGCAATGCAGTCATTGATCCACCGCCAAGTTCTGGGGATAATTTTGCTGCACGTTCCAAAAGTCTGCTATGCAGATAGAACACATCCCCTGGATATGCTTCACGACCAGATGGACGTTTCAATAACAATGACATGGTTCTATATGCCACAGCGTGTTTGGATAAATCATCATAAACCACCAAAACATCTTTCCCTTTATACATAAAATATTCTGCAATGGCACAAGCAGCATAAGGTGCCAAATATTGCATAGTTGCACTGTTGGAAGCTGGAGCAGCCACCACAACGGTATGTTCCATGGTACCATCTTCTTCTAATGTGTGTACCAAATTCGACACAGAGGATGCTTTTTGTCCAATGGCACAATAAACACAAATGACACCAGATTCTTTCTGATTCATCATGGCAGACAATGCAATGGTTGTTTTTCCTGTTTGGCGATCGCCAATAATCAACTCACGTTGTCCACGTCCAATGGGAATCATGGAGTCTACCGCCAAAATCCCCGTTTCCATAGGTGTGTTGACAGGCGATCTATCCATAATGGCTGGTGCTGGAAATTCAGTTGGACGATATTCCGTCACATGTAGTGGTTTGCCATCTAGCGATCTGCCAATGGGATCTACCACACGACCCAATAAGTTATCTCCAACACCCACATCAGAAATACGTCCTGTGGCACGCACCATAGAACCTGGTGTAACATAATCACCTTTGGTCAAAAGACAAGCACTCACTTTGTCTAGCCCCAAGTCCATCGCCATGCCATAAGTATCATTTTCAAATTCCAATAGTTCCCCATATTTTGCGCCAGACAACCCTTTTACAGTGACAATGCCATCTTGAGAACTGATGACTGTACCATATTGATAATTGACCATTTCTGGTGTGAAATCTTGCAGTTTTTCTTTGAGAAAGGTTCCTATATTGGTGTTATCAAATTGTAGCATAGGGTTCCCTCCTTTATTGTAGTGCCTGTTTCATCGAATGTAGTTGCGTTGCATAGCTAAAATCATAGACTTGTCCATTGATATAGGCAATAAACCCGCCAATCAAACTTTCATCCTCTTGGACATCCAAATGAAGATTGGTTCCCAATAGGTTTTCCAACATATTGCTCATCTCAGACAATGTGTCTTTTTCGCAGTGAGTAGCTGTTTTCAATGTACCTTTCATAGTACCTTTTTTCTCTTTAGGTTCCACCACTTGTGAAAGAATATCTTGATCAAATTTCAAAACACGACTTGCCATATCCACTGCCAAATCTGCTATGTCCACTTTGGCAGAATCCAAAATCTGTTGTTGTTGGGAAGTGGCTGCAATACGTGTTTCTTGTAGTATGTTTCGAGCCTTTTCCTCTGCGTTGTCAATGATTTTTTGAGCTGCATCACTACCCTTTTTACGACTTTCGCTGATCATTTGTTCACAGGTATCGTTCATTGAAGATAGCTTTTGGTTCAATTCTTGTTTCAAATTTTGTGCTTCCATTTGCTGATTGTCGGCATCCTCCAACTGAGCTGCAACCCTTTCTTGACGAGCAGCCATAAAAGATTGCACAGGCTTGAATACCCACATTTTCAATAAAACAAACAGCACAACAATGTTAATCAGGTGTAGTATAATATCAATCAAATGAAATTCCATATTTCCTCCTTACATAACAAATGCGATGATAAGAGCCATAACGAAGCCATAGATGGCACAAGATTCTGCCAAAGCCAAACCCAAAAGCAAGGTAGCACTGATTTTGCCAGAAGCTTCTGGTTGACGAGCGGTCGCTTCAGCAGCACGCCCTGTACCCAAACCCATGCCAAGACCTGCCAAACCACAAGGTAAAACTGCCAATGCGGCAGCAATTGCAATCAAACCATTTTCCATAATAAAATCCTCCATATTTAATCACTAATATTTTTATGCGTGCGCTTCTTCAGTCGCTTCACCAATAAAGGTGAGTGTCAAGGTAACAAAGATATATGCTTGAATCAATGGATGGGCAACATTGAAATATAACCCAGCCACACTTGGAATGGCAATGGCATGGTTGCCCAACACCACATAGAGCAGTTCCATAACAATCATCCCAGCCAACATATTTCCAAAAAGTCGACAAGCCAAAGAGATTGGCACTGCCAAATCCGATACAATTTTAATGGGTAGAATCATGGCATTTGGACTCGCCATAGACTTGATTCTTCCCCCAAAACCTTTTTTCTTGAAACCATAATAATTGATTAGGAAAAAGGTGATGATGGATAATGCAAATGTCATTGTGATGTCTGCTGTTGGTGCTCGAACACCCATCAATTCCACAGCAGCACAGCCAATCAAAAAGACAAATGTGGAGAACAAATATGCTGGTAAGTTATTGCCCAAATCACCCACGTTGGAATGGGTAAATTTACAAATAGCTTCCACCGCCATCTCCATGACATTTTGTATGCCTTTGGGATTATCAGTCATTTTCGGTACCACTAATAAGCGAAATAGCAATGCCAATATGAGGCAAATTGCTAAAATCACCCAAGAAATCAATACAGTGGTACTAAAATCCATTCCCAAAAACTCTGTTCTAGGTGCCCAGATTTCCACGGCAATTTCTTCATTTTTCTCACCGAAAATCAAGGTGAGTAATTGACCTAAGAAAAACCAGCCACCACCAAGAAACATGGCTGTTGCTATGGTCAACTTAGATTTATTTTCAGGCTTTTGATCTATGCTTTTTTTCAGATTCCTTCGCCAAAAGAAACCCATGTTTGCCAACAAAAGCCCTAGAGCCAACAGCCCTAGCATTAAGATAGAATCCAAAAAAATCAAACCTTCCTTCTCTCTTGTTTTTGCATATAGACTTTATAAGCTATGGCACCTACAACTAGGATGCCACAGATGATGGATGCTGATAAAACCAGCCAATCCTTTGCCAGCCAAACGCACAATCCCAACGCCACAAGTGGACAGAAAAACTGTGCAACGAAATAAAATATCTTCAGCTGATGATTTGCCATGGAACGAATCCCCTTCCAAAGCAAGAAAAATTGCAAACCACCAAAGACGATTGCCAAAACAATGGCTACAATCAGTTCCATAGCTCCCTCCTTTTTTATTAAGCTATCCAAAAATACAAAACACTACAAACCACCAAAACATATCGCAACCTTTTTCAGCAGTTATATCATTTAAATCTAATGCTTGTATGCCTCACCTCCTTTGTTGACACATCGTTCATTGACATATTGTTCAACGAGTACCATACTATATGTTGAACGGTATGTCAACATCTTTTTGAACAATGTGTCAATATTTGTTTTGTTTTAATATTCCTCTAATCAATATCATTATTGCATATTCTCTGCCATTGCACCTTCTAGCCGCAACACTACATTGCCCTCTCGCTCTTTCTTCACCTTATCTTTTGGCTTACTTGCCCCGATTCAAAGGGTCTAACACGACGGGTCATCATTTTGCAAGCAAAATCACCTACGGTGACCGCCACTTCTTTGGCGGTGAGTCCTTAAAAATACCTCCGAAAGTAAACAGTGTGATGTTATAAAGCCTACGATTAGACCATGAGTGACAAGCCCCTCACCTCTTGATTACTGTTTCAAAATATCTTGATATTATGTTTGTGTAGGGGATGGCGTCCCGACATCCCGTTATAAATTGCCACAAAGTTCAAATGTGCCACATCTGTAGGGCAGGGGCTTGCTCCTGCCGTCATGAATAACCACGAAACTCAAGTGTGCAGTTGTAGGGTTGATTCACGAATCAACCGTCGTACTACAGATTATAAGCATAATACGAAGTATATAATAAGTCTCGTTATCTTTAATTTTGGCTACAAAAAAAGTGACGTTTCTACGCCACCTTTTGCAACCCCAATATTGAATTCACATAGTTTGTATCAATTGCAACAACAGCTCTTTTTGTTGGTTTTGCAAGCATGCCCATTTTACCAACAACTCCTGTTGTTCATCCGACAATGGAAATGCTTCTTCTGTACCTGCGAAAAATTGTGCCATTGTCATATCAAACGCATTGCATATTTTTTCCAAAGAAGATAAAGATGGTAACATCTGCTTTTTGTACCAAGAGGATATGGTGGATTGTGGCAATTCTGCTTTTTCTGCAAGCAAATATTCTGTCCAACCTCTGCGTTCCCTTTGTTTTGTAATCTGCCCCAATACATCCATCATCATACTTCCCTCCAAATACTTTATATTGTCGTAATTTTACTACGATAATACATTGCATTTTAATCATTATAATCGTATAATAATTACGATTATAACAACTATTGAGGGGTGATTTTATGGAAACCAACAAAAAAAGCATCATGTATATATTAGAAAAAGAGAATTTACATGTCATACCATCTGATTTGGAATTGGATCTTGGCACTGTATTGCAAAAAATCAAACACATTTTACAAGATGACACATTGAGCAATTCTGAATGTTTGGCTCAAATTGATATCCTTGTTTCTATATTTGAATATCTTGACAATCGTAGTAATTTTCAATGATACATCCTCGAAATATCCTTCCTTTTGTCGTAGTTTGCGAATCCAAGTCTCCAATTGTGACAAAATCCAACACCATCTTTGGATACAATGGAAGAAATGGAGGGATATATATGGAAAAAACAAACATCAATTTGGAAAAAGGACAGTTGGAATCTTACATACAACAACGCAAATTCACCAAAGGAAGCGGTCTACAGCTGCTAAAAACCTTTGGTACTGCAATTCTCATTGGCACTTTGGGTGTCCTATTTGGTCACATCACCTTAGTGCAGTTATTGCATCCTATGGGTATGGTTTTTCTATCTTTTTTCTTTGGAGAAAAACTATTCTTTTGGTTTGCTTGGGTGGGTGTTGCCATTGGTAGCTTGCAAATTTTGCCTACACAGTCTTGGGCAATTCTAACCAGCAGTGCTGCCATCCAAATGACTTTGCATCGCCATCTACAAAGGGATTACACCCTGCGTAAATCTTTGGTCAGTGGATTTGCCATGTGTTTGTCAGGTGTATTTTATGCTTTCTCACAAGGTGGTTTGACCTTCTTCTTCGCACTTGCAGCAGTGGAAACTGCCCTTGTCATTTTACTTTCTTTGATGGGTCAAAAAGCCCTACTCTATCTTTGGCAACGCAACAGTCGCAACATTCCTACCAAAGAAGAAGTGTACAGTCTTTGTTTTTTGGGTGCTTGTTGTTTCTGTGGTGCTTCTGCCATTTCTTCTCCCATTGTACAAGAAGGTGTGGTTGCTGCTTTTGTTGCCTATTGGATTGGATTTTGTGCTTTGCGTGGTGGTTGTGGCAGTGCTTCTGCTGTGGGTATGATTTTTGGTTTTATCTTATATCTTGGTGGTGGCATTCCTTTGATTTGGTTTATCACCTTTGCTGTCAGTGGTTTGGTGGGTGGTATCTTCCAAAATTTTGGCAAAATTCCAATTGCAACAGGCTTACTGCTCACACCTCTTATTTTTCTATTTTATCATGATGGTCTGCCCATTGCCAAATATCTTTCTATGGGTTGGATGGTTGGTATCATTTGCTTTTTGTGCACACCAAAGTCATTTCTTGCCAACTACAGTCGGGTTTTATGGGAAGAATCACAGTGGAAACACCAATATTTATGGAAAAAGGAAATGTTACAAGAGGAACTCCATTCTTATGCCAAAGCATTCAAATCTTTGGCAAAAAACTTTCAATCAGATGCAATAGAAGCTACAAAAATAGACATACCTGCCCTTGTCAATGAACTGACCGATTCTGTTTGCAAAGGTTGTGGTCTGGCTCAGTATTGTTGGAAAGAAGATGTACAACATACATACCCCATGGTGGCAAGTACATTGGCACAGGAACACCCTGTCAACACCATTTCATTTCCCATGCAGTTTCAAGAAAGTTGTGTACGTTTGGATGCCTTTTGTGAGAAAAGCACTCGTATTTTGGAATTGCAACGTCACAAGGAATATTGGTCTGGTAAACTTTTGGAAAATCGTCAATTGATGGGTTCTCAAATGTCTGCTGTTGGTGAAATCATAGAAAACATTGGACAACATTTGGAAACCACCACAAAATTCCATGAAGAGCAAGCAAAAGAAATTTTAGAAGCTTGCAAATCAGAAGGGTTGTCTGTGGAGCATGTGCGTGTCACTGAAAACGATATGCAACAACGCAAACAAGTACAAATTGCCTTTGATGGTTGCAATGGTTTGGGTGTTTGTAGACAGCAAATTTTACACTTGGTGGAGGATGTACTTCATTGCAAAATGACCATTTCTTCCAATTGCATTTGCCCACAAAAGGCAGATACCCCTTGTTTGCTCACCTATTTGGAAGAACCACCCTATATTTTGACCACAGCAACTGCATACTTACCCGCTTCTGACACCATTACAGGTGATGCTTCCTCTGTTTTGTACACAGAATCTGGTGGTGTTTTGATGGCATTGTCTGATGGTATGGGTAAAGGTGCTGGTGCTGCCAAAGAAAGCATCGAAGCCATTGAGCTTTTGGAGCAATTTATGGAAGCTGGATTTGACACCAATTTGGCTGTTCAGCTCATCAATTCTGCGCTACTTTTTGGTAGTGGTGGTGATACCTATGCCACCTTGGATATTTGCCACATGGATTTGTTTACTGGTGTTGGTGAATTTATCAAAATGGGGGCTGTTGCTTCTTATATATATCGTGGTGAACGTTTGGTGTCTGTGGAAACCCATTCTTTGCCTGCTGGTATTTTGCAACAAGTGGAAGTCATCAAGCGTGCATTCACGTTCAAAGATGGTGATTTGATTTTTATGATGACCGATGGTATCACCGATATATTTGGTGGCGAACATGAATTGGAATCTTGGCTGAAAAAACGGTTGCACAAAAACCCCATGTCAAACCCTAGAGATTTGGCGGATTTGGTGCTAAAAGGTGCCAAGAAAATCTTATTGGAATCGCCTTCTGCAAAGGAAAGAGCTGATGATATGATGGTTTTGGTGGGTCGTTTTTGGAAGCATATTTGAATTATAAATATTCCTAAGTGCCATTTGACATCACCTGTTTATAAGGGTATACTTTTATTAAAAAATATACCCTTAAGGAGATTATTATGACAAAAGCCGAAGCCATCCATTCTTTGTGTGAATATTTAAGATCTGAAGGTTATTCACAAATCAATGACTATAGTTTTGAAGAAACTTTGAGACAGTTCATCATAAATAACGGGTATTTTGTGCGAGGATTTGGTAAAGATACAGAAACCAATTCACTAGAAGGCTCTACCTCTTACACCCGAAGTCTGATTGACAGCGGAAAGATTCCCTATGTTTCAAGAATGGGTTCTACCTATATATTGAACAATGGAACTTCCAACTATAAAGGGCTCAATACATATGGTGTTACTCAGCAACAATCTTCCCAAAGACAACAAGTTTGGAGACCTTCTGCCAGTTCACAACAACCAAATGCTTCTACTGGCTTCCAAACACAACAATGGAATTCTTCCGGCAGTTATCAGGCTCCCAAACAAACACAAACTTTTTCTAAGCACACCAGTCAGAGCAATGCTTCCTTTATGACTCAGATTCGTAGCTTATTGAGTTTGCTTATTTTCTTGGCTTTTGTAGTGAATATTATACGTATGATTTTCTTTGGTCTTTCTCTATCCAATCCACAATTTTGGGCATTGCCAATTGGTCTTGGTGTTACAAAAGAAGCACTCTTTGCAGAAAACACTGGTTTCAACCTGTTGGGTAGAACTGTGATTACCATTGCTGTTTGGATGGCAGTTGCAGCATTTTTATAATTGAAATCAAACTCCCTTTTACAATATGTGTTCATTTTCTTGATTTTTTGAATACACTGATTGCAAAAGGGATTTTTTTGATTCATCTATTTATTTTTTGTCTTGTAATACAATGGAAAGGGTAAATTCAAATGTTTCATTTGGTTGCAACACTGGACAGTTTCCTTTTTGGTTTGCAATTTCCACACTGTCATAATATCCGCTTGTTGGTTCCAATGCACAGTTCCATTCACCTCTATAGCCACCAGCTGTTATCCAAAGTCCCAAATAAGGTAATTTTTCTGTATCGAATACAATCGACGCTTCCATATTTGATTTTGGATATACATATTTGCAAACACCTTCTTGAATTGGTTTTTTTGCATAGTATTTCAATGTTCCATAGTCTGGAAATTTTGTCAAATCCAGTTTGCCTGTTGGTACATCTGCAATTGGATATTGTAAAGTGCTTCCTGCTTCACCCAACCAGTCACCCGTGAATACATTTTCCACTTCTGTCACTTCCTTTGGCATTAAAATACGCATACCTTCTTCGTATTTCACCAAACAATGACAGGTATAAAATGCTGGAAATGCTCGTTTGCTCTTATTGAAAATACGATATGCACAACACAACTGATTTTCTTCCAAATAAACTGTTTTTTCAAATTCATAACCAAAAACAGGACTTGTGTAAGTCAAATGTACTGTTTCACCATCAATTGTTGCTGTGAAACAAGCACTCCAAATTTCTCCATGATCTGGATAGTGCATTGATTCTCCAGCCACTTCCACTTCACCAGCATCTACATTGGGAAATGCATCATCAAATCCACTTGCATCATATTCTGAAAAATCTGCTCCCAAAAATGGTTCTCCATATTTTTTTTTGGCATTTTGATACAATAGTTCAAATCCAGTTTTCTTGTACACAAAAGAGATTATTTTTCCACCACAACGTGGAAGAAGGATTGCTTGCACCAAATCATTTTCAATTTGAATACAGGTTTCGCCAAGAAACTCTATATATTCTACCATTTTCATCACACTCCATCTGATTTTTGATAGCAAAAAGGGTTGCACCCTCTTTCATGCAACCCTCTACCTGCTATTGAACCAACAATTTATTTGATGTATTCTGGCATAATTGCAGCCAAATCATCGCCTTTTTCAACAATTGTTGCACCTACAGCATATTCTGCTGGAATTTCTGTGCCATTTTCCAAATAATCAATCATTTTTGTTGCAGCTGTACCACCGATATCACGAGCGGAGAAGTAAGCAGCAGCTTTGAAGCAAGAATCTTCATTTTCGAATTCATCTGGACAAAGGTAAGCGCCAAGACCAACTACCATAGAGTCAGCACCCAAACCAGCAGATTCAATTGCACGAGCAGCACCTTGGCTACTTTCATCAGATACACCAATTACAAGCCATTTTGTGATTTCAGGATGTCCTGTTACAACAGCATTAGCGGATTGGTTACCATCTTCTGCGGAAGTATCACAATCTGCGAAGAATTGACGACTTTCTGGGAAATCTGGAATGCCTTCTGCGATTGCTTCACGTTCACCCACTGTACGAGGTACACAAGAAGAAACTGTTTCAGCTGTCATATACAAAATACCAAAGGATTCATCATCTTTAAGGTCGTTGTCAAGAATATAATCAACTGCCCATTCACCAACGGATCTACCAATGTTATAAGCATCGATACCTACCCAAGGAGCAATTTTTGTACCATCTTCTTCTTGCAAAGCATCATCAACTGCGATTACAGGAATACCTGCTTCATCCAACATTTCAACTGTTACTTGACTCAAGTTTTGGTCTGGCAAACAAACAAGAACACCATCAACTTTATCTGCAATAACTGTATTTAAAAGTTCCATGTATGTAGCAGCATCGCCATCACAATCCAAGAACTTCCAGTTGTAACCTGCATCTGTTACCACTTGACCTGATGCAGCACCTTCTTCGATAAACCATGTCATTGTACCCAATTTGTAGATACCAACAATATTTCCTTTGGAATCTCCAGAGCTGGTTGTTACAGCTGCCGCTTCACTGGAAGAATCCGCTGTTGTTTCTGCTGTTGAAGAGCTACTACATGCTGTCATAGACAACACCATTGCTCCAGCCAATACAATTGATAATAATTTTCTAGCATACTTCATACTACATCTCTCCTTTTCTGATTAGTACCCTCATTGTTATGTTAAAACAGTTACCCTCTGTAACCATAAAAACCAAAGTAATGGCTATTTGCTCAATTTGGGAATTTTAATGCCCCTTGTTTCCATACTTTCAGCAAGCAATTTTTTATCTCTCATACGTTTTCTATAGTAGTCAAATGCAAGTGCAATAACCAAAAGTGTACCTTGTGCAACTTCTTGCCAGAAAATTTGTACACCAATCATATTGAGTCCAGTGTTGAACCCTTGCAACAACAACATCCCTAAGAATGTTCCAAAAATGGTACCAATACCGCCTGTAAATGCAGTGCCACCCAATACTGCTGCTGTAATCGCATCAAATTCCAAACCAACACAAGCAGACGGTTGACCAGAATTCATACGAGCTGCCAAAAGCACCCCTGCAAATGCAGCAAGTCCAGATTGCAAAATATGTAATTTAAAGGTAATGGAAGTTGGATTCAAACCAGCCAAACGTGCTGCATATCCATTTCCACCAAGTACATAGATACTACGTCCAAAATGAGTTTTTGCCAAAACAAGTCCCAATACAACAAATGCAATCAACAACAATACAATTGGCAATGAAATGATTCCAAATACTTTGTAGCTACCAACCATTCTAAATGTTTTGTCACTAACAGCAACTGCTTTACCACCACACAAAATATACGCAAACCCACGTACAACTGACATGGTTGCAAGTGTTGCGATAAATGGTTGTAATTTCAAAAATGTAACAAGTGATGCATTGACTGCACCAACCACACAACCCAGCAAAACAGCAATTGCAATGGATACCAAAGCTGGAACTCCTAGTTGTGTCAAAAGTGCAGCAACTACACCTGCACAAGCTGCAACAGACCCTGCTGAAAGGTCATTTTGATTGGCAATGATCAACATGGTTTCACCAATTGCCACAAAGCCTGCCAAAGAACAAGCAACCAAGATATTTGTCATATTCGCTGATGTAGCATAATTGGGATTCATGTATGTAAATACAATAACCAGAATCACCATTGCAACCATCAGTGTAATTTTTTCTGCAAAATCACTTTTCTTCAATTTTGTTATCAAAGCACCCATACATATCCCCCTTATACAGCTTCACTATCTGGACTAGCCATTGCATATTTCAAAATTTGTTCCTCGGAAAAATCTTTTCTCAACAATTCTCCTGAAATTCGCCCTTCTCTCATAACCAAAATCCTATCGGAAATGCCTATAATTTCTGGCAACTCTGAAGATATAACAATTACTGCCATTCCTTTTTGTGCACATTCTGTTATGATTCGGTAAAATTCTGATTTGGCACCAACGTCAATCCCTTTTGTGGGTTCATCCAAAACCAATACCTTTGGGTTTGTTTTCAACCATCTTGCCAAAATAACCTTTTGTTGATTACCGCCTGATAGTTGCAGAATCAATTTGTCTGAATTTGGTGTTTTTATATTCAGCTGTTGAATCATTTCTTGAGCAATTTCTTCTTCTCCATTTTTTATGAATCCAATTTTATTGATTAATTTTTTCAACATGGAAATGGTGATATTGCCTCTAACCGATATATTGGGTAAAATCCCTTGCATTTTTCTATCTTCTGGAACCATTGCAAAGCCATATTCCAATGCTTCTGCTGGTGATTTTGGTCTGATTTCTTCTCCTTCAAGGATAATTTTTCCACTATACATAGGATTCAAACCAAAAAGTGCATTCATGGTTTCTGTTCTACCAGAACCAACCAACCCTGCAAAACCTAATATTTCACCTTTGTGTATTTTAAAGCTCACCTTGTTTACATAAGGTGTCAGCATTTCATCCACTTCCAGCAAAACTTCTTCAAAAGTCTCATTATGTGGCAATCCATTGAAAATATCTCCCAAGGAACGCCCTACCATCAAACGAATCAACTCATCTTCAGATGTGGTTGCTTGATCCACAACATCTACCAAAGTACCATCTTTGAATACAATTACCTTTTGTGCAATTTGAGCAATTTCATTCATGCGATGTGATACATAGAAAATAACCTTTCCTTCTTGTTTCAATCGTTCAATGATTTCAAACAAAATATCAATTTCTTTGTCACTCAAACTTGCAGTCGGTTCATCAAATGCAATGATTTTAGAATCTCTAACCACAGCCTTCATAATTTCAACCATTTGTTGATGAGCTATGCTCAACATCCCCACCTTCATATCTGGTTCAATGTCCAATCCAAAGTTGGTTGCGATCTCTTTTGTTTTTTGATTCATTGCTTCAAAATCAATTTCTCCAAATTTCCCTTTTGGCCAATCCCCCAAAAAAACATTTTCTGCCACAGTCATATCCAACAAAATTTGGCGTTCTTGATAAATAACACTGACTCCATGAGCCAAGGCTTCTTTGGGTGTTTGAAAACGAATCGGCATATCATTTATAAGATATTGTCCACCATCAGGTTGATAATCGCCATTGAGGATTTTAAGCAAAGTAGACTTTCCTGCTCCATTTTCACCTAAAAAAGCATACACTTGACCACTTTCAGCCTTAAAACTGATGTCATCTAGAGCTTTTACACCAGGGAATATTTTACTAATATTTCTAAATTCAACAGAATTTCCCAATTTAAACTCTCCTTCCCTTTTATTCTAATACCATTTCGTTTCCCATATTTTTCTTGTGTTTACGTTAACATTCTTCAATTATAAACTTGCATTTTTATATTGTCAATCTTTTTATATCTTTTCATCACATTTGTCAATTTTTATTATGTTTTTTTGTGCATAAAGTATAGTTCTTGTTTTTTATAACGATAAAGCTTTTTTCGGCTTTCTGAATTTTCAACATTGTATTTATTTGTACACAGAATTACTTGTATGCTATCTATTTTAAATATCTATCATTCTTTTACAAAAGAAATTCCATTAAATATCGAATTATATATTGTGCATTTTTAACAACTTTTTTAATTTTTTCAAAATCTTATTGTCTTTTTTTGACATGATGTTATAATGTAGTTAACGTACACACTTTTGTGTTACTTAATTTTCATTGGTACTTTAATTTACGAAAGGGGTATATCTTATGGAAAAAAAAGCAGCTCTTGTTACTGGAGCAAGTCACGGAATTGGTAAAGCCATTGCCATAGCTTTGGCAAAAAATGGTTATGATGTAGGCGTTAACTATTGTCGTAATGAAGCAGGTGCAAAAGATACTTGTGCCCAAATCGAAAGTGCCGGTGGTAGAGCAATTGCCATCCAAGCCGATGTTGGCAATATGGAAAGTCTCAAAAATATGTTCCAAACATTTGCAAAATTTGCACCTTCTCTTGATTTGATGGTCAACAATGCTGGTGTCAGTGAATTTTATCCATTGCTTGAAGCAACTGAAGAACAATGGCAACACGTCACCAATACAGATTGGAAGTCTGTTTATTTTGGAACACAAATGGCTGCTAAAAATATGGTTGCTCACAAAAAAGCTGGTGTCATTATCAACATCACTTCCAACCATGTAGATGGCTGTTTCCCTCTTGCAACAATTTATGCACCTACCAAAGCTGCTTCCACTAAATTTGCAGAAAATGCAGCTGTAGAACTTGCACCTTATGGTATTCGCATTCTTTCTCTTGCACCTGGTTATACCAATGTTTGGGCTGATGATCACCCAATCCAAGAAGTCAAAGATCGTATCTTGAGCAAACGTTTTGCTGCACCTGAAGAAATTGCTGAAATTTTGGTATTCCTTGCTTCTGAAAAATGTAGTTATATGACTGGTACTCGTGTCACTGTTGATGGTGGTGCTTTGTTACCTGTTGTTCCAGAAAATGCGATGGATGCTGAATTTGTACCTCCACTTTCTTAATTCTTGTTGTATCAACTGCGTTTCGTACAAATTTAGAAGGAGAATACTTATGAAAATAGCAAAAATTGAAACTTTTAGAATACCACCACGTTGGCTTTTGGTTCGCATTGAAACGGATGATGGTTGCGTTGGTTGGGGTGAACCTGTTGTAGAAGGACGTGCTTCGACAACCGAAGCATGTGTACACGAATTGAAACCATATTTGATTGGTGAAGACCCTCGTAGAGTGGAACACATCTGGCAAACCATCTATCGTGGCGGTTTTTATCGTGGTGGTCCTGTACTTTCCAGTGCATTGTCTGGCATTGACCAAGCTCTTTGGGATATCAAGGGCAAAGACTTAAATGTACCCATTTACGATTTGTTGGGTGGTAGAGTCCGTGATAAAATGGAAATGTATAGTTGGATTGATTCCGATACAGCTGAAATTGCTGCCAAAAGTGCATTGGAAAAGAAAGCACAAGGCTTCAATAATGTAAAAATGATGGGTACAGATGCCATTGGTTGGATCAATGACCACAAAACGATTACCACTTTCTTGGAAAAAGTACAAGCAGTTCGTGATGCTGTTGGCCCTGATTTTGGTATTGCAATCGACTTCCACGGACGTCCTCATAAGGGTACTGCCAAAACAATTTTAAAAGAATTGGAACCTTTGAAACCTATATTTGTTGAAGAACCTGTTATTGTTGAAAACATCGATGCCTTTGCTGAACTACACAAATCCACCTCCATCCCACTTGCAACAGGTGAACGCAATTATATGCGTTGGGGATTCAAAGATTTGTTGGAAAAAGGTTGTGTCGATATCATTCAACCAGACCTTTCACATGCTGGTGGTATTTCAGAAGTAAGACGTATTGCCGCTATGGCAGAAAGCTATGATGTTGCATTGGCTCCTCATTGTCCTTTGGGTCCTGTTGCTTTGGCTGCTTGTTTGCAAATTGATTTTGCATGTATCAATTCCTGTATCCAAGAACAAAGTCTTGGTATGGCTTACAACAAAGGTCAAGAACTTGGTGCTTATTTGAAAGACAATGCTGTATTCCACTACGAAAATGGTTTTGTAGTGCCTATGAAAGCACCTGGTTTGGGTATTGAAGTAGATGAAGAAATCATCCGCAATATGGTTGAACCTAATCTTGAATGGAAAAGTCCTGTTTTCCATCATAAAGATGGTTCTGTTTCTGAATGGTAAGGAGGTTTTGTATGCTCAAACAACTAAACGTTCCAACTTGTGTTTTGGGTGAAGGCCCACTTTGGCACGAAGAAACCAAAGAATTTGTGTTTGCAGATATTATTTCTGGCATATTATATGCTTATGATCCAACCGATGCTTCTTTGGAATGTCGTGTTTTGCTCAAATCAAAATATCAACTGGGTGCATTTGTTTTCGATGAAATGGGTGATTTGATTGTATTGACAGAAGGCGGTGTATTCCACTGTCCATATGGCAAAGACGAATCTCATTTTACATTACTTTTTTCTATACATATGGATGCATCTAGTGGAGAAAGATTCAATGATGCCATTTGTGATGCTGCCGGCAGAATCATTTCTGGTACAAAAAAAGAACAAAATACAGAAGGTACCCTATGGATTTTTGAAACCGGAAAAGAGCCTAGAGTTTTATTAACAGACTTGGAAATTACAAATGGTATGGGCTTTACCAAGGATCACAAAACCTTTTACCACACAGATTCTGGTAAAAGAACCATTTATCAATATGACTATGATTTGGAAACAGGTTCCATTTCCAATCAACGTGTTTTTGTGACCTTAACCAGTGATGATGGTGCTGTTCCTGATGGTATGACGGTTGACCAATTGGATAACATCTGGTCAGCTTGTTGGGGCAATGGAACCGTCAATTGCTATGCTCCTGATGGCACTGTAATTAACTCCATAGAAGTGTCTGCTACACAATCCAGCAGTTTGACTTTTGGTGGTGAAGCGTATACAACTCTTCTCATCACTTCTGCTGCTGTTGGAACATCTGGCGCTCCAAATGGGAATATCTGGATTACAAGTTGTGATTTTGTTGGCAAAAAGGAATATCGTATGAAATAATCAGCTTTAATTGTTTTATATTACTTTACTTTTCTATTAATTTTATATATAATTTAGTGGAATTCAAGTTTCTAAATTGTATTGAAAGGAAGAATTGATATGACGCAACAGGCAACCATTAAAGATGTTGCTCGTATGTCTGGTGTTTCCATTGGAACTGTAGACAGAGTAATTCATAAAAGGGGTAAAGTTTCTAAAAAAAATGAAGAGGCTGTTTTACGTGCCATTGATGCATTGAACTATAAACCCAGTCAAATTGCACGTGCATTGGTGAAAAGACGCTATGCCTACACAATAGGTGTCTGTTTACCTGGTACAGAAAATGATTTTTGGATCAAATCACGTCGTGGTGTGGAAGCTGCCCAAAGTAAATTGACTCCTTTTGGCGTGGAATTGATTGTGGAATATCCACATACATACAACTTCCAAGAACAAATTGAATCACTCAAACGACTGATTGACAAAGGTGTAAATGCCATTCTTTTATATCCTTTCCAAGGGGTGCAGGATCAATCTCTAATTGATGAAATTATTCCTAAAAACATTCCCTATGCAACGGTTTTTGAGAACTGCCCTTCTCCAAGGAAATTATTCCATTATGGACCTGATAATCTTTCTATGGGTAAACTTGCTGGTAGACTTGCTGGATTGTATACCAAAAATGATTTCAATTGCCTTGTGATAGCACCAAATAAACGATTTTTTGAAACTCAACAACGTATTGCTGGATTTACTGCACTTATGGAAGAAAACTATCCAAATGCAAAAATTTTAGATATCTGTGACATTCCTATGGATGATGAAATTTTATCTTATCGTGAAATCTACGATATTGCCATGGAAAAAATCAACGAATATCCTGAATTGGATATTATTTATGTGACAAACGGATTGACACAATGGGCTGCTGCTGCTGTTAAAAATATGAAACTGCAAAATAAAATACAGGTCATTGGATTTGAAAAAACACCTATGACACTTGATTTTATTCATGAAAAAATCATTTGCGCTACCATTGACCAGTGCCCCGAAAAACAATGGTGTGATGCCCTTTCCATTATGTTTGAATATTTAATGGGTCAAAAAACAATTGCATCTTCCATCATAAATTCTCAATGTTCCATTGTTATGGAAGAAAATATACCATTTTTGGACACAGACTCTTAATTGTCTTTTGTTACAAACTTAAAATGCATTGCAAAAAAATAAGCCCAGTTCAGATATTTTTCTGCACTGGGTTTTGGTGTATTCTGAAACCAATATTCACTGATATTGCCACTTTGTTTCAACTTCTATTTTCTCTACACAAACTCAAATTACAAGCTTTTGCACACATCTTTTTCACTTCCACCAATGCATATTTGCTTTTTTCCCAATACAATATGCTTAGAAATGCTATGCCTGAAGAAATGTATATGACTCTGTTTTCCAGTATCATTTGCGGTTCCAATGCAAACAACAATGGTGTATGAATCATCAACAAATCCCATCCTCTGCAAGGGCAACCGCAACAACAAATTACATCTTCACCCTTTGGATCTGAAAATTTACGCAACAAACAATATACATTGACAAAAAAGCGATCCAAAAACAAAAAGAAAAAAGTGCAACTATAAAAATACCAATGCTCTATTTGTGCCACAAATTTTCCAACTGTACATAGTACAATGAATGCCAACCAAAACAAAAATACTTTGATACGAAATGGCTGATATTTTTTAGCAAATTCTTTTTTTGTAACACTTGGATAGTTCTTTTCTTCTGCCTTTTGATAGCTGATGATTCTATGAATCCCTTTGTAAAATAAAATGCAATATAGCACCACCAAAGAAAGATAAAACAATTGTGTATTGTGCAACCACATACCATTGACAAATGTACAAATGGTGCCCATTACATAAACCCATCTATAATACCGATATTCTCTGAATTTCGCAAAACAATTCCCCGCTATTTCCATTTTGCATCTCCTAAATATATCCCTATACGCCCAAAAACCACTATGTCTATAGTATATGACTGGGTTGCAGTTGTCAAATGATAAAATGATAAAATCAGTATCTATGTTGGTTGATTGCGTAAAATGCTTATTTTGTGTAGTGGCTGTTGATGACGGCAGGAGCAAGCCCCCACCCTACAGTTGTGGCATATTTGAACTTTGTTGCTGTTTATGACGGGATGTCGGGGACGCCATCCCCTACAAGCATACGCCAATGCACTGTCATTCAGAGGAGCACAGCGACGAAGAATCTTGGTTTTGATTTTTGTAGAGAGCGATGCCCTCATCGCTCCGTAACTACGTAAAATATAAATCCCCTTTCTTTTCGCTACATTTTATCTTTTATGATTGCATCTATCTATCATTTCGTATACAATATAATACAGTATTTATATTATATTCATTTTGAACTGCGTTTCACGAAAGGAGATTCCAATGGCACTGGTCGTTTTTATGCAATTGGTCACCATGTTCATTTTATTGCTCATGGGTGTTGTTTTATTCAAAAAAGGTATGATTTCAGAGGTACAATCCAAAGGGCTTTCTATCTTTCTTACAAAGATTGCAGTACCTTGTAACATCATTGTGTTGATGCAACGTGAATATTCCTATGATATTTCCATTGCTTTCATCAAAACTGCTGGCGTTACATTTCTCATATGTTCTGTCGCATCCCTGCTCTTCTTTTTGGTTGGGAAGTGTATGGGTATGGATATGCGTTCTTTGGGGTTATTTTCTGGTGCTGGTGCCTACAGCAATGTTATCTTTATGGGTCAACCATTGATTTTGGCAATGTATGGTGCAGATGGTTTGATTTATTGCGTTTCCATCATGTTCACTTGTAACGTGTATTTATTCTTGGTTTGTTCCTCTTTATTTGCTTTTGGTGGTGAATACAAAAAGCCTGCTAAACTGATGTTAAAGGATGCCTTCATCAATTTGGTTTGCTTCTCATCTGTAATTGGTTTTGGGTTCTTTATGCTTTCCATTGAATTGCCCACTCCTATTTACGATGCATTGAATTACGCAGCCATCACAACTGTTGCCATTTCTATGGTTTACATTGGCTCCTTGCTTGCAATGGCAAACATCAAAGAAGTATTCAAAGACAAACAAGTCTATGTGTTTAGCTTTTTGACACTACTCATTGTTCCAATCATCACCAAATTCGTTGCTTCCTTCTTCCTAGATGGTCTGGCTTTGAATGTTATTGTGGTTTTGATGGGTACACCTGCTGCTGCTGCAACACCTTCCTTTGCAGATGTATATGGAAATGATGCAAAAAGAGCTTCTGAATTTGTATTTGTTTCCACATTGCTTTCAATGGCTACATTGCCTTTGGTTGCACAGTTCTTATGTACATAACATCGATTACATATAAAAACGCATCGTAGAAATCATCTTCTACCATGCGTTTTTTGATTGCATTTTATTGTTTATACTACTTTATTTTTCGTGGTAAATCACAAATTTTGTGGTAAATGTAGTGCTTATTCCAACTTCACTTTCCACAGAAACTTCACCACCCAGACTATCCACAATCCATTTTGCAATGGACAACCCTAAACCAGTACCTGAAATTTCTTTATTTCTGGATTGGTCTACACGATAGAACCTGTCAAAAATCTTATCCAACTCTGCTTCTGCAATACCAGCACCATCGTCTGTCACAGAAACAAAAGCAAATCCTCTTTCTTTCCATACACGCAAGGTGATATTGCCATTTTCTTTGGTGTATTTCATGGCATTTTCCAAGTAAATCCAAAGCAATTGTTTGATCAGGTCTGGATCTGCATAAATTTGTACATCTTGTTCTTTTTCTAGGTGCAAATTGCGTTTGGTTTCCAGAACTTCCATTTCTTTTTCCAAGTCTTCCACAATTTCTGTCAAAGACATAACTTGTTTTTGTACCAATACCTTATTTTGCTCTCCTTTTGCTAGGAACAACAATTTCCCAATCAAAGAACTCATATGTTCTGTTTCGCTCAAGATGGAATCAATGGATTCTTGCAAAACTTCTGGATCGCTTTTGCCCCAACGATTGATGAGGTTTGCATACCCTTGGATAACAGAAATCGGTGTTCTCAGCTCATGTGATGCATCGGATATGAATTGATTTTGTCTCACAAAGGATTTCTCCAAACGATTGATCATGGAATTGAAGGTAATGGACAACTCCTTCATTTCATCATCAGGTCCACTGATATCAATACGTTGGCTCAAATCTTCAATGGTAATACGTTCTGCTGCTTCACGGATGGCATCCACTGGTTGCAAAATACGTCTACTGATATACTTGGCAATGAGAATGGAACAAAGAATCCCCACAAGGTCACAAAGTGCCAATTTCCAAATGAATTCTTGGAACAAACCACTGTTCATTTGCAAAACTTCAAAGGTTTCCACCAAATAAACTTCATCTTCCAGCACAACTTCCTTTGCCATCAACATAATTTCTTCATTTGCTTCATTATGTAAGATATATTCCATACCAATTTCATGAACTACACGTCTGGCTTCTATTTCAAGACCTTCTTGACGAAACAACTCAATATCGCCATCTCCTTCACTTGCATATTCCAAACGTTCTTTTAAGCGATTTTTGGCATCTTCCAAGAAAATTTCTGCATCATCTTCTGCATAGGTGCAATACAATTCTCCGCTGGTGATGTTATATACACGAGCTTCTGAACTATCATCTTGTATGATACTACGCAAAGTATGGGTATCTATTCCTCCATTGCGTTGTAAGAAAGATTCAATTTCCATAACGTTGCTCATCAAATGCTGTCTGGCTTCTTGTTGTTGCAATACCGTAAAATTGAACGCCAAAAAAGCACTGATTGCCAATAGGGACATGGTAAAAATACCACTATACAGCAATGTAATTTTTCTGGCAATTGCCATATGGCGCATTTTTCCAAAAAATGGTTCTTTCTTCTTATTCTTCGTCTTCTTTGACATAATATCCTACCCCACGAATGGTGTGAATGAATTTCTTTTCAAATGTTTCGTCGATTTTAGCACGCAAATAACGAATATACACATCCACAACATTGGTTTCTCCAATATAACTATAACCCCAAACTTCATTTAAAATTTGCTCTCTTGTGAGCACAATGTTTTTGTTTTGCACCAAATACACCAATAGTTCATATTCCTTTTTGGTCAATTCAACCACTTCACCAGAAACAGTAACCATTCTCTTTTCTGTATCCACTTCCAAATCCTGTGCTCGCAACAACACCTTTTTTACAGTTGTATCTTCGCAATGTTTGAAGGCAACACGCATTCTTGCCAAAAGTTCTTCAATTGCAAATGGTTTGGTCAAATAATCATCTGCACCACTGTCCAGTCCAGCAACTTTATCGATAACTTCATCCTTTGCAGTCAACATGATAATGGGTACATTGGAAGCTTTGCGTACACGTCTACAAATTTCCATACCTGTAAGCCCTGGCAACATCAAATCCAACAAAATCATATCGAAATTACCTTCTAGTGCAAGCTTCAAGCCTTCACGACCTTCATGGCTCATGGTTGCTTGGTATCCTTCGTATTGCAATTCCAATTCCACAAAACGAGCCAACTTCACTTCGTCTTCTATCAATAATATTTTTCTTTGCATTCTATTTTCACTACCTTTCTTATATCTAAATCAGCATCGGTATACCAAATTGCATTCTTTTCCATTTTATGGTGTCTTTCTCTTAGTATACCCTATTCTCTTTAAAAAGAAATGCTTTCCCTATTAAAATGCCATTAAAATATAGTTTTATCATAATCCCAATTAAACTTAATGAGACCTAGCATATATGAACATATCTTATTATGTAGGGAATGCATTGTATGCATTCTACTTTCGGTACGCATACAATGCGTACCCTACAAGATATAAAAACCCTTTTATCTTTAATTGGGACTTACCATAAACACTATAAATTTTTTTCCATTGCACAAATTTCATTTTTTCGTTATACTAAAGAAATGTATTATACAAACCATACAAAAAAGGAGATTATATATGAAAAAACAACTTAGTTTCTTACTAACGCTTTTGTTGCTTTCTGCCACTGTAGCAGGTTGTGGCAACAGTCAACAAACAACCGATTCCACCTCCAATGCAGACACACCTTCCATTGATGTTGCATCTGTGGCTATGGAGGATGCCACCACAATTGTACAAAGTGGTTTGACCTTTTCCATTCCAACAGACTGGATTGACAATGCCGATATCAATTTGATGCCAAATAGCTTTTTGGATATGGAAGGAGATATCTTCACACAAGTGAAATACAGCTTTATTCCAGCTGAAAGCTTTGCAGAATTGGATGATTTGGAATCCACTGTACCTGTGGAAGATTTGATGATTCCACTATTCAACCTTTTGGTGGTACAAGAATCCATGGAAAACAACGCCACATTCCAATCAGAAGCTGCTTCTTATGATACCATTACAGAATTGGAACCACAAGAAGGATATTTGTACTATTTGTTGTCTGATTACAATGGGGATACATCTCGTTTTTCTGAAGAAGCAATGGCAGTTTACACCGATGCATTGACTTTGTTGCCAGCATTGGAAGCATCCATTGTAACATCTCCACCAAATTTGGAAGCGGTTACAGAAAGTGCTGCTGCTGACAATGACTATCTTGCATTCATCTCCACCACATTGGAAGGCGATGACATCAACAGCACTGTATTCTTTGATTATGATTTGACTGTTGTCAATTTCTGGGGTTCCTATGCATATCCTGATATCAACGAATTAGAAGAACTGGAAGCATTCTACCAACAATTGCAAACAGAATTGCCAAATGTCAATTTGATCCAAGTGGTTATTGATACACCTGATGATGCAGCTGAAGAAACTGTAAAAGCAGCCTACGCAGAATATGGTGTCACCTTCACTGGTATGTCACCTGACGCAACCCTTGGCAACTGGGTTTTGAACAATCTTTCTGGTATTCCAACCACTGTTTTTGTAGACAGCACTTGCAAAGTTTTGGATTATAAAATAGAAGGAATCCAAAATGCTTCTGCATATATGGACTATACCAAAAACGTTTTGGAAGAAATCCAATAAAGAAAACCAAAGCCACTTCACGATTATGTGAGGTGGCTTTTTCTATGCTTACAATTCTATTGATGGTGCTCTATTCTATTGCAATTCAGTCTTTCAATGCTTGGTATTTCATCAAGATGGTTGCAACTTCTCCTCTTGTGGCAAGTTCTCTTGGTTCCAATGTGGTGCCATCACCAACAAGTCCACATGCACAAGCCCATTGATACGCTGGAATTGCATATTCACTGATGCTTGCAACGTCTTCATAGCTTAAGATATTGGTGTCTTCTCCAACAGAAACATCCATCCATTGTACCTTTGCAAAACGATACAACAATGCAATTAATTCTTGGTTGGTTATGGTTGCATTTGGTGCAAAAGTGGTTTCATCATATCCAGATACAATTTTCTTTGCGCTTGCCCAACGTACTGCTTCTGCATAATACGCATCGTCAGAAACATCTGTAAAATTCACTTCTTTTTCTACAGGATCACTGCCAGACAAACGATACAAAATCGCTGTAATCATACCACGTGTGACAGATGCATCTGGTGCAAACACCTTTTCAGACAATCCAGACATAATGCCTTCTTCGTACACATAGGTAATACCATCAAAATCTTCATGTGTGGTTTCTACATCATTGAAAATCTTTATCTTTGCCGCTAAAATTGCTGCTTCTTCTGCTGCCAATTCTGCTTCTGCAATTTCTTCTTCTGACATACCATAGTTCGGTTTCTTTTCAAAAGTCACATGCAAAGTATGTCCAATGACAACATCTTCAAATGTATATTCTGATGCATTTCCAACCTCTTCACCATCCACCAAAATAGATTTGACTTGGTAACCATTGTCTGCTGAAAATACAAAGGTAATGTCATCAAATTTTTTGACTTCTTGCATAGAGTCACCACCACCATCTGGTGTCACATCTCCATGAAAACCTGACGATACTTTGATATATTTATAATCTGCTGCTTCTACCTCTGCCACTGGTACCACAGTCAATACCAAAGACAACGCAAGCCCCTGAGCAACTATTTTTTTGATTGATTTTCCATTCAATTTCATATCAAAACCCCTCTCCAACTCCACTGTATTCCATTTTATACAAATTGTACCATGATTTTTGGAATCATTGCAATATATTTGGTGAAATTCCTTTATATTTTATAGGATTTTAATTCTTTTTGTCGAATTCCATCTACGCAGAATAGATATCTATTGTCTGCCTGACCAAGCTGTCACTATACTCTAAAATATCTTGTGGTTGACTTTCCAGATGATTTCTCACCTCCAGTAATTAGCTCCTGCCGCCATAAACAGCCACAAACATAAGTATGCAGTTGTAGGGTTGATGCACGAATCAACCGAAACCCAAGATTCTTCATTGCATTCAGAATGATAACTTATATAAGTTGTTTTATTTGTAGGGGAGGATATTATCCTCCAATTAATTACTTCACATATATCATGACTGACAACGAAATGTCACCCCACAAAACCAACGTTACTACAGTTTATAAGCATAATGCGAAGTATGCAGTAGGTCCTATTACCTTTAATTAGGACAATAAAAAGGACAAAGCCATGTCCCTACAGGATATATGTATTCTTTTGTAGGGGCGGACCTATCACCGCCAAAGATATGGCGGTCACCACAGGTGATTTTGCTTGCAAAATGATGACCTATGTGTCCGCCCGTTTATTGCATCAATTGGAAGTTCCAACCTGATAAAACTTACGCAAGCATTCCAATACCATACCATGAACTGTATCCTTTGGATATGTGCCATCTTCTTGCAACACGCCTGCATCTTTACCCATCAAAAGCGCAATGCCTTCTTCCAAATGAGAAATGGCATAGATATGGAATTTGCCTTCTTTGACAGCATCAATAACACGATCTTCCAGCATCAAATCCCTAACATTTGCTTTTGGAATCAAGACACCTTGTGTACCGGTCAAGCCACGTTTTGCACACAAATCAAAGAAGCCTTCAATTTTCAAGGTCACGCCACCAATGGCTTGGATTTCACCTTTTTGGTTGACAGAACCTGTCACTGCCAAATCCTGACGAATGGGCAACTTAGATAAAGAAGATAAAATGCAATACAATTCTGTACTGGACGCACTATCCCCATCAATGCCATTGTAATTTTGTTCAAAACACACTCTACAAGAAAGTGACAAAGGGAATTCCTGCGCATATGTTTGACCCAAGTAACCAGCCACAATTTGCACACCTTTATCATGGGTTTGACCACTCATTTGGGCTTCTTTTTCAATATTGACAATGCCAGATTGTCCAATACAAGTGGTTGCTGTAATTCTGCTTGGAATACCAAAGGCATGGTTCCCCAAGTCCAACACTGCCAAACCATTGATTTGACCCACTTGGCTACCAGAAACATCCATCAAAATCACATCATCATCGTAGAGTTCTTCCAATTTTTCTTGATACAAGCAAAGACGTTCTTTTTTCTCAAACAATGCACGTTCCACATGTTCTTTGGAAACCACTTCTGCACCAGCAATGGTTGCCCAAGTGATGGATTCCCCTAGGATTTCCACTAAATAATTCAGTTTTGTGGACATTTTATTTTGACGTTCCACCAAACGAGAAGATTCTTCCACAACTTTACAAATGGCACTGACATCGAAATCCAATGTATTTTCACGTTCCACAAAGCCTTTGATGAAACCACAAATTTTCTCTACATTTTCTGATGTACGTGGCATTTCATAATCAAAATCCACCTTTACTTTGAAGAATTTATCAAACTCCTCATCATATTCACGAAGCAATTCATAATACCCATTATTACCTACCATAATGACTTTCACATCCACTGGTATAGACTGTGGTTTCAAAGTTGGTGCAATGGCAATCCCCACTTGTTCACGCATACCATCCATTTGGATTTCCTTTGTTTTAATGACACGACGCAAAGTTTCCCAAGCCAATGGATTAGACAGAACATCCTGCGCTTGTACAATCAAATAGCCACCATTTGCTTTGTGCAAAAGTCCACCTTTGATTTTCATGAAATCTGTGATGAGATTACCATATTCTGTATCGTATTCCACTTCACCAGCCAAATGAAACGCAGTTGGATTGTAACTTTCCACAACAGGTGCACCCTTTGTTTTGGAATTGTCCACCAACAAATTGACACGATAATTGAGGGTAATATCCTCTTGTGGTTTTTTGTGCATCATCGGCAACAATTGGGTCATATCATCTTCTGATGACTCTTCTTCCTCATAAAAGAAAGATAGATGTTCCAAAACATCTTCTTGCAACTCTTGCAAATAGGTCATTGCTTCTGGATATGCACTGTATCGCTCTTGGATTTCTGTAATGGGACCACCCAAAGCCAACATACCGATTTTATATTCCAAACGTTCCATTTGTTTTTTGGTTTCACGATCCAAATCTTTGATATCACGCAACAAACCAGCCACATTTTCTTGGATACCTTGGGAATTTTCTTCAATTCGTTCCTTTTCTGCATCGGTCAGTTCTTCGTATTCTTCTTCACCAATGGGTTTCCCTTCTACAACTGGCAAGAAATACACACCACCACCTTGACTTTTCACCAAAAAATCAAATTCTGCTGCATCTTGGTTCATTTTCTCCAAGAATTCTTCTTTTTTGGCTTCAAACATACGATTGATGTTGCTTTTTTGCTTATGATAATCCTCATCTGCAAAGGCTCTTTTCACTTCCACCTTAATGAGTGCCACCAATTCCGACATATCCTTTTGGAATGCAGAACCATCGCCTGCTACAAAGGACAATGCCAATGGTTCCCTTGGTGCTTTGAAATTATATACATAACACCAGTCTTTTGGTGTCGATTCTGTCAATGCCAATTTGGTTGCACTTGCTTTTGCATAGGTGGTTTTGCCTGTACCCGAAGTGCCTGCCATATAGATGTTATACCCACGCAATTTCACTTGCAAACCAAAATCAAAAGCTTTCACACCACGATCTTGACCAAATACTGTTGCACTTGGTTCCAATTCTTTTGTGGTTGCAAAGGAGAATTGATTTGGGTCACATCTATGTTTCAATTGGGTGTAGTCCAATTCGTTCATGTTTTCACCTCTTTTGATATGATAATGGGAGGGCATGGAAACCCTCCCCTACAATGTTTTTATTTTGATGTTCGTTACGGGATGGGAAACCCATCCCCTACTGCAGATTCTGCTATATATTCTGTCATTCAGAGGAACTCAATGACGAAGAATCCTATTTTTTGAAATTTGCGGCAGTTGATGTTGCGTTGTGGATATTAACCGTGGATTTCTGGGTCGTAATCTTCGTAGAATGGGAAGTATCGCCACATGATGACTGCATCTTCTTTGGTATCTGCGTAGTAATTTTTGCGAATGCCTTCTGCTCTAAAGCCAAATTTATGATACAAACCTTGTGCTGCTCGATTGTTCATACGCACTTCCAAGGTAATGCCAATCATTTCACGTTCCAAAGCAACTTCTGTCAGCTTCTTCATAAACCCATCACCAATACCTTGTCTACGATAGTCATGGAGCACTGCAACATTGGTCACATGTCCTTCGTTGATGACATGCCACATACCTGCATAGCCCACAACCGTTTCGCCATCTACAGCCACATAATACACAGCCATAGCGTTTTGTGTCACTTCACGGATGAAGTCCTCCTTTGTCCAAGGTATAGAAAAAGTGGTTTCTTCCACTTCCAAAACTCCTTCAATGTGTTTCAATTCCATTGGTACAATCTCAATCATTTTTATTCTCCTCTGTTTCCTTTGCCAAGCGTTCTTCTCTTTCTCGTTCTGCTTGGGATTTACGCAAATAAATCAACTCAAACTCATGAGATTCCACTGATTTTTCTTCTTTGATCATTTCCAAAGCATATACCCCTAAGCTGGCCGCTCTTTGCAAACGAGTGTGCAGTGGTGCCAAGGTGAAGTCTGGATTTTTCAACAAGCGTTCTTTGTGCACTGGAACACCATCTCCAAGGAAAATGACTTCTTGGTCAAACCCTTCTGCCATATCAATGATTTCGTCTATACTTTCTGCCATCATTTCAGAAATGGGGTCCAATTTGCCATTGGTCCACATATAGAAACAAGCATACACTTGGTTGCGACGTGCATCCATAATGGGGCAAATGATATTATTGGAACCTACAATAGAATATGCCAAAGCATCCAATGTGGGAACAGGTACAATCTTTTTACCAAGACTGAGCGCCAAGCCTTTTGCTGTTGCAGCACCAATACGCAAACCAGTAAAGGAACCTGGACCAGAAGAACAAGCAATGTATTCCACTTCATCCATGGTGGTATTGGTTCTTTTGCACAATTCCTCCAACATAGGCATCATCAATTGGCTGTGTTGCATCTTGTAATTGACGGTATATTCGCCAATCAATTGGTTTTCGTCTAAAATTGCCACACTTGCAACTTGGCCTGTGGTGTCAATTGCCAAAATTTTCATAAATCTGCTCCTTTCATGGTGATTTTGCGATAATCTTCGCTTTTTGCATAGTCTTTTGCAATGGTGATGTAAATGGCATCTTCTGGAATCAAGCCAGGAATCAATTCCGCCCATTCCACCAAAGAAACACCTTCACCATAGAAATAATCTTCATAACCAGTTTCTTCCATTTCATCCTCTGAAG
This sequence comes from Chakrabartyella piscis, assembly GCA_030067835.1. Lineage (GTDB taxonomy): Bacteria > Bacillota > Clostridia > Lachnospirales > Anaerotignaceae > Chakrabartyella > Chakrabartyella piscis. Next base: position 605,963 of record CP092441.1, on the reverse strand, counting down.
AAATGCGATACACATCAAAATGATACAAAGGCAAACGTCCTTCGTATTCTTGAATGATGGTAAAGGTTGGACTATTGACATGTTCTGCAATGCCAAGACCCTTGGCAAATCCTTTGGAAAATACTGTTTTTCCAACACCCAAATCCCCATTTAGGCAATAGACTTGTCCTTTTGTTGCACCTTCACCCAACGCATATCCAATTTTTTCTGTGTCCAAAGCAGACATTGTTTCCCAAATTTTTTCCATTCAAATCCCTCATTTATTGCGGGTGAACACATAGGTTCACCCCTACTATGTTACGGGAAGGGTAACCCATCCCCTACAAATTACGTTTTTATTTTACATCATATCAATACATATAAATAGCGGTTGCATCTTCTGCAATCAAAATGGTTTCGCCAGCAAAATAATGATAGATATCGCCTACGCCACTTGCCATATCATACCCTTGCATATACACTGTACTACTTTCATCTCTACTTTGGAAAGTGAATACATCTTCTGCAATCAAGGTTGCTGTTGTACCATCAAACTCTTTCAATTCTCCATTGCCTGTTTCCTGTGGATTTGCAATATACAAAACATTTTCTTCATTGACTGCATAGGAAACACCCATAGCATTGGAATCCACAACTGTAGAAGTGCCATCTGCATAGACACAAATATCACCAATACCATTTGTATAGTTGTTGTAGTATACCAAAGTATGGTTTTCGCCTACAAAGCCAAAGATTTGCACATCCAATGCCACTTCTTGTGCACTACCTTCTACGCCAAGTGTTTCCACCATCAAACGGTTGCCTGTTTCTGTTGCCAACAAATAGCCAATGGTTGCACCATCACCAGAAATCATCATTGCAGATGGCAAAGTGTTTTCCATATCCAAAGTATATACATCGCCTGCATCATTTGCAACAAACAATTCTTTTTCTCCATAGTTCAAGTCTGTGTAGTACATCATAATGGCTTCATCCAAAGAATAGATTTCAGACAATGGCATTTTTTCAAATTCTGGCACTGCATAACCAAAGAAGTAGTTGCCATCACCTGTAATGGGTGCCAAAGAAATGATATCCTTATCAATGGCAATGCTTTCCCCATTTTTCCAAATATAAGGGTTTTGCAACACAGGTTCAAATCCTTCTGCAACTTCCATTTGTTCACGCATATCCAAAATTTGTGCTTGACGTTCTGCATCAAACGCAGACAAATCATCCACATCATCCAAAATCAAATCTGCATATGTAATATCTTCTGTTGGTAAAACACCATACAAAGCAGAACCATCTTCTGACATCACATCAAAGAAATATACATTTTCTGCAATTTTGGTTGCACCTGTTTCTGCTGTATAGGCATACAACACATTGATTCCATCTTCTTTTCCAATATAGTAGCCAGTGCCATCATCGGCAATGACATACATAACAGATTCTTCTGCCAATGTTGTAATTTCACCTGTTGCCACATCAAATACATGCAAAGAAATCACTGTACCATCGTCTTCTTGGAACATAGCGTAGCTACCATCCTGGCTCAATGCATAGGCAGTGGTTGCCATCAACAATTTATCTGTCAACAATTGTGATACACCATCTTTTGCCACATATACCGAAACACTGGATTCGTCTTCCAAAGTCAAATATAAGCAAATATCGCCATCATCACTGACTGCCAAAGCAAGCACATCATCTGCAATGGCAACTCCGTCTTCTGATTTCACCAAATCTTGCATATACAAAGTTCCCATACCAATTTCATCTACATCTGCCAAATAATAGCCCATTGTACCATCTTCTGGTGCCAAAGCGCCCCAAGCAGCATAGTAATAGTGGTAACCAGCTTCTTCACCCATGGTTTCGTGGAGCAAAGTGGATTCACCCTCTCCATTTGCAACATACAAACCACCATCTTTTACATACAAAACAGATTTGGTTTCTGCGCTGCCACCCAAGAAAGAATAGGCTACAAACCCTAAAATCGCCACCAAAATGACAGCTACAATTGCTTTCCAAGGTGATTTTTTCTTTGGTTCTCCCAATTCTTCTTCTAATTCTTCTGTTTCATCTAAGTTATCCACAGATTCAACAGATTCTTCCACAGATTCAACAGGATTTTCAGATAGAACATCCGTTTCCATAGGGTTGTCCACAGTTTCTTCCACTTCTTCCAATTGGTTATCCACAGTTTCCTCATGGTTTTCTACAGAAATTTCTGCAATTTCCACCATTTCTTCTGTTTCCGCAATTTCCATTTCTTTCGTTTCTGTGTTGTCTACACTTTCTGGTGCTTCTTCCACAGGGTTGTCCACTGCAATTTCTTTGTTATCCACAGCATCTTCTACAACATTTGTTTCTTCTATTGTTTCTTCTATTGTTTCATCCATTTCTTTCATAAGTATCCTCCTAATTTTCCCAAAAGTATGCCACTTTCAAAAACCAATTGTTTTCATCCATGGCAATGCTCATCAAAAATAACGTTTCCAAATCCAACAGGAAGCAGTTTTGCTCCCCTTTGCAACACGTTTTGTTCGATATAGTACCCTTTTGATCATCTCTTTTCTTTGGTATCGTTTTTCTGCTTTTTGTTGTTTTTTGATTCTTGTTTGCTTGCGTATTGTTGGAATCCTTTTTTTCAGTTTCATGAGTTTATTTGCTTTTTTACCAAATTTCAAAGCCGACATACCCACTTTGCCATATTGCATCATATCTTTTGATTGGATTTTCACACCACACAGCTCCTTTTACAATACAAAAATTGTTTGTTTTTCCTGAAAACATCAGCATTTTTCATGTAATTTGTTCCATGAAAGTATACCACACTTTCCATTGGATAGAAAGAGAATCTATAAATTATTAACAAATTATGAACTATTTTTAATTTTTAATGAAATTTATATTTACATTTTATGTAATGTCGAGTATACTACATATATAAGTATAGCCTTCTATTTCCCTAGGAAATAATTTGACAACAAAAATAAACGAAAGAAAGGTGAATCTGATGCAACTTTCAAAAGAAGTCTCCACAGAAAATCCCAATTCTTCCTTGAACAAAACAGCAATCTCCATCTCCAAACAGCAATTAATTTTTATTTGCTTGGTGGTAGTCCTACTTTTGGGTGCTTGTGGTGTTTCCATCTATGGATATCACAATGCAAAAAACGCCCTCTTGGTATCCCAACAGGAATTGGAAAATTTGGAACGTAACAATCGCAGTTTGATGAGCACATCTGAAACTTTGCAAGAAGATACTGCGGATTATGCAAGTAGTTTACAAGAATTAGAAGAAAAAACACAGGAACTCTCTGAAAAATTAGCAGAACTGGACACACTCAAAGATGAATTGCGTACACAGCTGAACTACATCAGCGATCCAACAGACGAAAACCTTGTGGATTTGACATCTGCTTTGCTGCCAAGTACACCATCCACTGCAACAGAAATGGTGTTCCTCGAAAAAATCTATACACCATACCAAAGTATTTCCAATCTTTCCAAGCAAATTGAGGATTTGGAGGTGCAAATGGAAAGCGCTTCTGCTGTATTCACCAATGTGGCAGCCACAACCATTGAGCGTTTGTCTGCGTATACCGATATTCCAAATGGTATGCCTGTAGAAGGAGATATCTCCACATATTACAACCCAACTGGTGCTGGTGGTGAACGCCAACACAATGGAATTGACATTGCCACCATGAGCCAAGTGAAAGGGATTTCTGCAACTGCTGCTGGCACTGTGCTTTTATCCACATTTGCAAGCGGTTATGGTCATTATATTGTTTTGGATCATGGAAATGGATTCACCACATTATATGCACACAATTCAGCAAACCTTGTTTCTGAAGGGGATATTGTAAAAAAAGGGGATATCATTGCAATGGCTGGTTCTTCTGGTAATTCCACTGGCATCCATTGCCACTATGAAATCCAATTGAATGGTGTTTTGCAAGACCCAATGGATTATATCGATTGAAATTGAATACAAAAAGAGAAGCGTAATTGGAAAATATCCAACTACGCTTTTTTATGTTTGATTCAAAGTCTATTATACTTAAATCTGTAGTAACGTTTGTTTTGTAGGGGTGACGTTTCGTCACCCGTTGGTTACAATTACATATTGACGGTTGTGGCAATTTATGAGGGGATGTCGAGGGTGGGCACCCCTACAGAAACATACGCCAACGCACTGTCATTCTGAGGAGAGTTTCGCAGTGACGAAGAATCTTGGTTTTGCGGTCGATTCGTGAATCGCCCCTACAGATGCGTATTTCATTTATGACATTTCAAACTATTCATTCTTCACTATTCACTCTTCACTATATTTTAATTTATTCCATTCTATCACAATTAACTTGCAATTGCACGCAGATATCCAAGAAAGACATTTCCAAATCCTCCAAAATTTTCTATTTATTTTCCCTTTGTTTACAAAATTCCCACTTGGAAAATAGGTGAAAAAAGCATATAATGAAAATGCATTCAATTATATACTATTTTATATAAAATATATCCTAATTATGGAGGTCAATATGAAAGCAGAAATTTTAGCAGTGGGTACAGAATTACTTCTTGGCGATATCCTCAATACAAACGCACAGTATTTGGCAAAGGAATTGGCATCACTTGGCATTGATGTGTATTACCAAAGTGTCATTGGTGACAATCCAAAACGCTTGGAAGATACCTTATTCCATGCATTTTCACGTGTGGATTTGGTCATCACAACAGGTGGTTTGGGTCCTACAGAAGATGATTTGACCAAGGAAACTGCAGCCAAATATTTTGATGAAGAATTGCTGTTGGATCAACGAGCTTTATCAGAAATCGAAGCTGTTTTTGCAAAGACTGGCAGAGTCATGACAGAAAACAATTTGAAACAAGCATATGTACCAAAAGAAAATGGATTCCCTCTATATAATGCAAATGGTACAGCACCAGGTGTGGTTATGGAGAAAAACGGTAAAATCATCGTCATGTTGCCTGGCCCACCAAAGGAAGTGATTCCTATGTTTGAGAACCAAGTGGAACCATATTTGGCATCCAAGTCCGAATATCTGTTTCATTCACGTATTTTGCGTGTGGCAAGTGTTGGTGAAAGTGCAATGGAATCCAAGGTAAAGGATATCATAGATGCACAAACAAATCCCACAATTGCACCATATGCAAAGGATGGAGAAGCCATTTTACGCATCACAGCAAAAGCAAAATCTTTGGAAGAAGCAAATGCACTCATAGACCCTGTTGCAGAAGCTTTGTATGCTCGTTTGGGCAAAGCCATCTATGCAGAAGGTGAAACCACAATGGAAACAGAAGTTGCAAAGTTGTTGATTGCAAAACAAAAAACCATTGCTGTTGCAGAGTCTTGTACCGGTGGTTTGATTGCTGCCAATTTGATTCGCTACCCTGGTATTTCAGAAGTCTTTTTGGAAGGCTGCGTCACCTATTCCAATGAAGCCAAAGAAAATCGCTTGGATGTAAATTGCAAAACCCTAGAGATTCACGGTGCTGTTAGTCCAGAAACCGCCAAAGAAATGGCAGAAGGTATTGCCAAAACCTCTGGTGCCAATATTGGTGTTTCCACAACTGGTGTTGCTGGTCCTGATGGTGGTACTCCTGAAAAACCTGTTGGTCTTGTGTATATCGGCATTTGCATTGACGGTATCACCATTGTCAAGGAATTTCATGGTTTTGGCGATCGCAATAAGATTCGTGAACGAGCTACTTACTATGCTTTGAATTGTTTGCGTAAACAATTGCAAGCTGACAATATGTGATTTCCACTCCTTTTATAAACATCCCAATTAAATTTAATGGGACTTAATTAAATATATCTCAATTATGTAGGGAATGCATTGTATGCATTCCACTTCCGATACGCATACAATGCGTACCCTACAAGATATAAAAATCCTTTTATCGTGAATTGGAATTATAATTTTTAGAAAAACCACAAGAATCAGTTGACAGCAGAAAAAAAATACAGTAATATAAGAACATAGGTTCTAAAAGACAACAAATGTTCGCTTTTTAATCATAAATCATTCGTGTATATATAGAGAGGAGTCTCAAAATGGCAAAATCAACTCCAAAAGAGGATATCAAATTTTCAGATAAGGAAAAAGCATTGTCTTCTGCCTTGAGTTACATTGAAAAAACCTTTGGCAAAGGCGCTGTTATGAAATTGGGCGATGAAAGTGCGAAAATGAATGTAGAAGTGGTTTCTTCTGGTTCTTTGAGCTTGGATATTGCTTTGGGTGTTGGCGGTGTGCCAAAGGGTAGAATTTTGGAAGTATATGGTCCTGAATCCTCTGGTAAAACCACAATTGCACTCCATATGGTTGCAGAAGTGCAAAAAGCTGGTGGCATTGCAGGCTATATCGATGCGGAACATGCTATGGACCCTGCTTATGCAAAAAACCTTGGTGTGGATATTGATAACTTGTATATTTCTCAACCAGATAATGGTGAACAGGCTTTGGACATTGCAGAAACTATGGTACGTTGTGGTGCAATTGATATTGTCATTATCGACTCTGTTGCTGCTTTGGTTCCAAGAGCTGAAATTGATGGTGAAATGGGTGATTCCCATATGGGTTTGCAAGCTCGTTTGATGAGTCAGGCGTTGCGTAAACTCACAGGTATCACCAACAAATCCAATTGTACTGTTGTATTCATCAACCAATTGCGTGAAAAAATTGGTGTTACCTTTGGCAATCCAGAAACCACAACTGGTGGTCGTGCTTTGAAATTCTATTCCACCATTCGTATCGAAATCAGAAAAACCGATGTATTGAAACAAGGTACTGACTTGGTTGGAAATCGTGTCAAAGTCAAAATTGCAAAAAATAAAGTTGCTCCACCATTCAAAACAGCGGAATTTGATATTGTTTATGGTCAAGGTGTTTCCAAAGAAGGAGATATTTTAGATTTGTCAGCAGATGTGGATATTGTCAACAAAAGCGGTGCTTGGTACTCTTATGGAGAAACTCGTATGGGTCAAGGACGTGAAAACGCAAAACAATTCTTGAAAGAAAATCCAGAAATATGTCTGGAAATTGAAAATAAAGTACGTGTCCACTATGGCTTGATGGGTCTTGGTGATGCATCCAAAGAAGAAACTGCACCTGTTGTAGAATTGGATTTGGAATAAGTATATAAGGAAAGCCGTGGATGAATTCCACGGCTTCAGACTGTCAAAAAAGTCAGCATAAGCTGGCTTTTTTTGGTATAATGAGGTTGAGGTGATGACAAATGTTGAGTAAAGAAGAAATCAAAAGAACATCAGTAGAAATCATAAACATAGATATGCTCGTTCCAGAAAATCATTTATTAAGAAAAATAGATAAAGCCGTAGATTTTAATGAAATTTATTCATTTGTGGAAGATTTGTACTGCTCAAACAACGGCAGACCTAGCGTTGACCCTGTTGTTCTCTTTAAAATGGTGTTTATCCAACATTTGTATGGAATTCGCTCTTTACGCCAAACGGTAAAAGAAATTGAAATGAATATTGCCTATCGCTGGTTTTTGGGCTATACCCTCAATGATAGTATTCCGCACTTTGCTACCATTAGTTATAACTTCAACAATAGATTTAAAGAAACAGTGGTAGAAAAAATTTTCGCTTGGATTTTAGGTGAAGTTGAGAAAAAAGGATATTTACGTCCAGAAGTTGTGTTTATAGATGCAACGCATATCAAGGCAAATGCAAATTTAAAGAAAAACATCAAAAAAGAAATACCTGTTGCAGCTAAAAAGTATGAAAAGCAACTTTTTGAAGAAATCAATAAAGACAGAGAAGATAATGGAAAAAAGCCTTTTGATGATAAAAATGACCCTCCAAGAACAAAAACAATCACCACTTCTACAACAGATCCAGACAGCGGTTTGTTCCATAAGGGCGAACATAAAAAGTGCTTTGCATATGGTGCACATACCGTTTGCGATAAAAATAACTTTGTATTAGAAACCGTTGTAACACCTGGAAACATCCATGATAGTGTTGTATTTGATGAGGTTTATCATAAAGTGACAGAAAAATATCCAGAAATACAAGTGATTACAGCTGATGCAGGATACAAAACCCCATGGATTTGCAAGCAAATATTTGATGATGGAAGAATACCCTCTTTGCCTTACAAAAGACCAGTGACGAAAAAAGGAAATTCACCATGGTATGAGTATGTTTTTGATGAATACTACAACTGCATCATTTGCCCAGAATATCACGTTTTACCATATACAACCACCAATCGAGATGGCTATAGAGAATTTAAAAGTTACAGTTATATTTGCGAAAAATGTGAAAATCTTTCAAGGTGTACCGAAAGCAAAGACCACAGAAAGGTAGTCACCAAGCACATCTGGTGGAAATATTTAGAAAAGGCAGAGGATGTGCGGCATTCTCCATTAGGAAAAGACACCTATGCGTTGAGGAGCCAAACCATAGAACGGGTTTTTGCAGACGCAAAGGAGAAGCACGCAATGCGATATACATATCATAAAGGCTTGGCTCAGGTTTCAAAATGGGTGAAGCTTAAATTCGCTGCAATGAACTTAAAAAAACTGGCAACATGGAGTAGTAAGCAGTATATGTTGTTTGTAGAATATGCGTTATTTATACGAAAGAACCCTATTCCAAGGTGCGGAATAGGGTTCTTTGACAGTCTGAAGCCGTGGATGAATTCCACGGCTTTTTTGATGTATAAAACATTATATTATTTCAAGTGTCATCTATTCAGAGCATGCTTATAATCTGTAGAAACGTTTATTTTGTAGGGGTGACGTTTCGTCACCCGTTGGTTACAATTATAAATTGATATTTGTGGCTATTTATAACGGCAAGAGTAGAGGTCATCATTTTGCAAGCAAAATCACACTACGTGTGACCGCCACTTCTTTGGCGGTGAACCCTTGCCCTACAGGTGCATCTCATTTATATTTGTAGTGATTCACAACGGGATGTCGAGGACGCCATCCCCTACAGAAACTCCATAGCATACGCTTTTGAACCAGTAATTAAGAGGTGAGGGGCTTGTCACTCACGGTCTAATCGTAGGATTTATACCACCACATATCTTACTTTTGGGGGTGATTTTCAAGAACTCACCGCCAAAGATATGGCGGTCACCGCAGGTGATTTTGCTTGCAAAATGATGACCCGTCGAGTTAGACCCATCTTGAACCGTGCTCCACGCTTTGGAAGTAGTGGTGGATTTTGTTACTTTTCTCCAGTGAAAAGTAAGGTCTGAAACTCTTTAAACCTTAAACCGCTTCCACTCCTAGAATTACCACTCCTCTTTTCCTATCTTGTTTTTTTACAGGAGGATGATATCCTCCCCTACGTTACACTACGCATTATATAAATAACCCTTCTTAAATTTACAAAAAAAACGACAATCCAAAGATTATCGTTTTTTCTACTGGGCGGAGAAGGATTCGAACCTTCGAAGCTATCGCAACAGATTTACAGTCTGCCCCCTTTGGCCGCTCGGGAATCCACCCCAATAATGAAATGATTTTATGTTCATGAATGACCGACCAAGGGCACGCAGTGACCAAAGAGGGAGTGAATATAAAATCATATAATGGTTTTTTCAAAGTCACAAGGCTTTGAAAAAAATTTTCCTTATTGTACTTATAAAAATGGAAATGATTTATATATACCATGTCCTAAGACCTATATACGCATCATTCCTATATAAAGCACTTTAGAGAAGTCCAAAAACTCTCAAAATAGAACAGTGTAGAGAATATTCAACCAATACTCCATAGAAAGGAGGTGATCCAGCCGCACCTTCCGATACGGCTACCTTGTTACGACTTCACCCCAGTCGCTGATATCACCTTCGGCAGCTCCTCCCTTACGGTTAGGTCACTGACTTCGGGTGCTTCCAACTCCCATGGTGTGACGGGCGGTGTGTACAAGGCCCGGGAACGTATTCACCGCAGCATTCTGATCTGCGATTACTAGCGATTCCAGCTTCATGTAGTCGAGTTGCAGACTACAATCCGAACTGAGATTGGGTTTCTGTGATTTGCTTGACGTCGCCGTTTTGCGTCACTTTGTTTCCAACCATTGTAGCACGTGTGTAGCCCAAGACATAAGGGGCATGATGATTTGACGTCATCCCCACCTTCCTCCGTGTTATCCACGGCAGTCTCCCTAGAGTGCCCAACTCAATGATGGCTACTAAGGATAGGGGTTGCGCTCGTTGCGGGACTTAACCCAACATCTCACGACACGAGCTGACGACAACCATGCACCACCTGTCACCGATGTCTCGAAAGAAAAGTGTATCTCTACACCGGTCATCGGGATGTCAAGTCTTGGTAAGGTTCTTCGCGTTGCTTCGAATTAAACCACATGCTCCACCGCTTGTGCGGGCCCCCGTCAATTCCTTTGAGTTTCAATCTTGCGATCGTACTCCCCAGGTGGAGTGCTTATTGCGTTAGCTGCGGCACCGAGGATTCCTCCCCGACACCTAGCACTCATCGTTTACGGCGTGGACTACCAGGGTATCTAATCCTGTTCGCTCCCCACGCTTTCGAGCCTCAGCGTCAGTTTCAGTCCAGTAAGTCGCCTTCGCCACTGGTGTTCTTCCTAATATCTACGCATTTCACCGCTACACTAGGAATTCCACTTACCTCTCCTGTACTCTAGTTTGATAGTTCCAAATGCAATCCTCGAAGTTAAGCTTCGGGCTTTCACATCTGGCTTACCATACCGCCTACGCTCCCTTTACACCCAGTAATTCCGGATAACGCTTGCACCATACGTATTACCGCGGCTGCTGGCACGTATTTAGCCGGTGCTTCTTATTCAGGTACCGTCATTTGTTTCGTCCCTGTTGATAGAAGTTTACGATCCGAAAACCTTCATCCTTCACGCGGCGTTGCTGCATCAGGCTTTCGCCCATTGTGCAATATTCCCCACTGCTGCCTCCCGTAGGAGTTTGGGCCGTGTCTCAGTCCCAATGTGGCCGATCACCCTCTCAGGTCGGCTACTGATCGAAGCCTTGGTGGGCTGTTATCTCACCAACTAGCTAATCAGATGCGGGTCCATCCTATACCGAAGCAAGCTCCTTTTTTCACAAAATCATGCGATTTCGTGATGACATACGGTATTAGACGTCGTTTCCAACGCTTATTCCGAAGTATAGGGCAGGTTACCCACACGTTACTCACCCGTCCGCCGCTAAGTTATTTCTGAGCAAGCTCTTCCATAACTCCGCTCGACTTGCATGTGTTAAGCACGCCGCCAGCGTTCATCCTGAGCCAGGATCAAACTCTTAAATTAAAGTTTAATTCCTAACCAGTTAAACTTAATTATCTGGCTAATGATGGTTTTCTAAAAACCAACAAAAGTTTTAGTTTCTCGCACCTTACGGTGCTTGAATTGACTATGGGTTGTGTTTATTCTTTTACACTATTCTATTTTCAAAGTTCGTGGCACTTCTTAAGCGCAGAATTTATTCTATCAGAGACTACCACTATTGTCAAGCATATTTTTCAATTTTTTTCTATTTTTTTTACAAACATCCAAAAACCCCTTATTTCATCAGCTTTTGGAACACTTTACCAATTGCATCATCAATGAGCAAATTCGCTTTTTTATCATATCCCGTTGCAGATTTATTGATGAGCACCAATTGATTTCCTTTGTAATATTCCAACAAACCAGCAGCTGGATACACATTCAAACTGGTTCCACCCACAATCAAAACGTCTGCATTTCGAATATAGTCCACAGCCTTCATCAAAACATCCTGTGGCAAGCCTTCTTCATACAACACCACATCAGGTCGTACAATGCCACCACAAGCGTCACAACGTGTGATACCCGTATCCTGCATAACATAGTCCAAAGAAAAAGTTTTGCCGCATTTCAGGCAATAATTTTGATACAGGGTGCCATGCAACTCCAAAACCTCTTTGCTACCTGCTTTTTGATGTAAATCATCAATGTTTTGTGTTACGACTGCTTTGAGCTTACCCATTTCCTCTAATTTTGCCAAAGACTTATGGCAATCATTTGGCATTGCATCTGGATACAGCAAAGATTTTTTATAATATTTGAAGAAAACTTCTGGATTTTGTACAAAAAATGTGTGACTCAAGATGGTTTCTGGTCTATACCCATATTCGCTGATGGCAGAAAAAATCCCATTTTCGCTACGAAAATCAGGCAAGCCACTTTCTGTGGAAACGCCAGCACCACCAAAAAATACGATGTTATCGCTATCAGATATCCATTGCTTCAGTTGTAAAATTTTATCTGTGTTGTCCATAAGTTCCCCTCCATTTCAGTCAATTGAAAACCAACGGGAGGATGGTATCCTCCCCTACGATTGATATTTGAATTGATTACGGTTAATCCCACAAGTGCAAAATATTGGTTTGATTATCCTTGCAATTGTTTCATAAATTCTTCAATTTTACCGATACAAATTTTGAGTTCGTCCATGCTATAGGCATAGGAAATACGAATAAATCCTTCGCCACAGTCACCAAACGCATTGCCTGGAACCACTGCAACGCCACCTTCAAACAACAATTTTTCACAGAATTCTTCAGAACCCAAGCCTGTTTTTTGAATGGATGGGAATACGTAAAATGCACCCTTTGGTTCAAAGCAAGTCATACCCAAGCGGTTGAATTCACCAATCAAATATTTTCTACGTTCGTCATATGCTTCACGCATGATTGCAATATCTGCATCGCAAACATCATCATTTGCCAATGCCTCAATGGCACCATGTTGGCTGACCACAGGCGCACTCATGACGATATAGGCATGAATCTTATTCATTTCCTTAATCAAGTCCACAGAACCTGCTGCGTAGCCCAAACGCCATCCTGTCATAGCAAAGGATTTAGAAAAACCATTCAAAACGATGGTTCTTTCATACATCCCTTCCACAGATGCAATGGAAACATGGTCTGCATCTCCGTAAGTAAGTTCTGCGTAAATTTCATCTGAAATCACCAACAAATCGTGTTTGGTGAGCACTGGTGCAATTTTCTCCAAGTCCTCTTTGCCCATTGTAGCCCCTGTTGGGTTGTTTGGATATGGCAAAATTACTGCTTTGGTTTTTTCTGTAATGGCGCTTTCTAGCTCCTCTGGTGTCACTTTGAAGTCGTTTTCCACCTTTGTGGTGACCACAACTGGCACACCATGTTGCAGGATGATAGAAGGCTTATAGGACACGTAACAAGGTTCAATGACAAGCACTTCATCACCAGGTTCCAAAATGGTTCTCAGCGCCACGTCAATGGCTTCTGAAGCACCAATGGTACATACAATTTGATTGGTTGGATCATAAGAAAGATCAAATCTTCTTTCCAAATAATGTGCAATTTTTTCACGCAACGCTGGCAAACCCAAGTTGGCTGTATATCTGGTTTTGCCTTCTTCCAATACATCTATGGCTGCTTTACGCACATGTTCTGGTGTTTTGAAATCTGGTTCGCCAACACCAAGGGATACAATTCCACTCATGGTGGCTACCACATCAAAGAATTTACGAATGCCAGATGGTGGCAAGTTTTCTACGTGATTTGCTACAAATTTCCTCATATTCTTTTCTCCTTTTGTATAATAGGTAATTTATTTTGTTGTGCTGGTGGATGATATCCTCCCCTACGATTCATTTGTGTAGTTGTATATGTTTTGTTGAGTTCCCATAAGTGCATTGATTTTGTTTAATGGTTTATTGCTGGTGGATGATATCCTCCCCTACGATTCATTGCGTGGTTAATTATGATTTTGGGTGTTGCAGATGACTACAATTATATTATAATAAATTACTCTGGATATGACAATGGACGGATATGAAAATCCGCCCTAAATTTACGCTCTAACTCGATACAATTCGTCGCTTTGTGGCTGTGTCAAATAATATTCTTCTCCATTTGCGACTATGATTTTTCTGTTTTCTGTGAACACACCAATCACTGCTGATGGTATGCCCGCTTCTTGGAGTTTTGCAACCAAACCAGCACCATCTTTTGTGGCAATGATCATACTACCACTGGAGATCAATCCAAATGGGTTAATTTCTGTCAATTTACAAATTTTGACAGTAATATCCTTGATGGGTATTTCATCAATAAATAAGGAAACGCCTACCTTTGAACATTCTGCCATTTCCCAGACAGCACCAAAAACACCGCCTTCTGTCACATCGTGCATAGCATTGACACCATGTGCATATGCAATTTCAGATTCTCTACCCACAGAAAGCATTTCTTTCAATTTTTTGGCTTCCAAAAATTCTTCGCAATCTAAAAATTTCCCCAACCAATCGCTATATTCTTCTGCAATGATGGCTGTACCTTCCAAACCAGCAAATTTGGTCATGACCAAATCGTCACCCACTTGTGCACCTGCTGTTGCAATCAAATTTCTATTTCTGGTTTTACCCAATACAGAAACAGAAACCACAGGTCTATTGACTGCATCTGTCACTTCTGTATGTCCACCTAAGATTTCAACGCCCAATTCACCAGCTGCACACAAAGCACCAGACATGATGTCTTCCAAGTCCCCTTCTGTGCTACCCACTGGCATCAAAACCGTCAACAAAACACCCACAGGCTCTGCTCCTGAAGAATAGATATCATTGCAATTGATTTGCACTGCCAAATACCCAACATCCTTGGTGGCGCCTGTAATGGGATCTGTGGACATAACGCAAATTTCATCACCAAAATCCACAGCAGAACAGTCTTCACCTGTATTGGGGCGTAAAACCACTTCTTTGCGTGCAATCATATGTTCTGATATGGGTTGCATCACCAATTTTTCCAAGATTTTTGGTGGAATTTTTCCAATTGCAAACATAATCCGCTTCTCCTTTTACCAGACTTCTTCTTCTGTGATTTCTTCTTCCACTACATCTTCTACATATTCTTCTGTATCTTCTTCTGTGGTATCAGACCATGTACCCCACAAATCTTCATAGGAAGGTACATATGTAGGCGTGGTTTCTTCTCTGACCTTTGTACCCACTGTCACTTCATCTGCAACAGAAATATATGTAGATTTGTTGAAGAAATCTTCAGAAATCAATTCTCCATCTTGATACACCAATTTATAAACAGAAATCACAGAACCTGTTTGACCACTATAGGTGACTACACGTTCATCTTCGTACATTTCTGGATCTTCTGTAATGATTTCAGCTGGTTTTTCTACAGTCTTATCCCATACAGTTTTGTATTCCAAGGTTCTACCTTCTTCATGAATTTCATAACCATACAAGTTGACACGCAATTCACCATCCACAGCAAATGCTTCCAAATAAATTGGATATTCCGTATCATTTTTGATGACCACATCTTTGTATGTACCAGCAACCGCTGCATCACGACCCAAAGGTACATAGCCTACAGGCATAGAATGTGCGTAGCGTTGTACAATTTCAATTTCTGCGAAAATAGCAGCATTGTACAAAGTGGTTGTGATTTGGCAAACGCCACCACCCATACCACTGACAACTTTACCATTTTCATAAACACCAGCGTCTTTGTATCCTCGTTCTGCTGTTTGTTCACCTAAACCTTCATTTGCTGAAAATTCTTCATCTGGCATAATGATAGTGCCATTGATGTATGCACAACCCACTTCCAAGTTGGTATTACGATTCAAATCTGAGAAGGTATATGTGGTGTAGAATGTACCAATCAAGTCTTGGCTTTCCAAGAACAGTTCTTCTGTATAAGTAGGTTCTTCCACAGTGACCAACAATTCCACACTACCTGAATTGACACCAGAAGCATCTTCTGCAAGCATGGTTTCCATCATAGATAGAATTGCATTTTTGGTTGCCAAAACATCAAGTGTTCTACCAGTTTGGTCTTCTGTCACCACAAATGCACCATCTTCACGTGTCATGGTTGCTTCCACCATTTCTTGGTCAATATCTTCTTGCAAATCTGCCAAGATATCCACCAAGTTTTGGGTATCGATATCGTATGCAACTGCAAAGTTCACACCTTGGGTAGCAAGCCCATGTATTGTTGCAACATTCTCTGCTTGATCCCCACTTCTACCATATGTATATGCTGCTTCTGCCGCTTCTCGGGTCAATGCAGAAACACCCAATTCTTCCAAAGAATAAGACCATTTTTCATCTTGCCATGTCAATTGCACTGTCCAATTTTCACGATTCACAGAAGCATCACCTTCCAAAAGCAACGCAATGGCATCAGCACTCATACCTGTAACATCCAAACCTGCAACTGTAACACCTGGATATACACCTTCTTGTGCAAGCATTTCTATGATTTGTTCTTCTTGATCTTTTTGGTATGCGTAGTATCCACCTGCTGCAACACCTGCCAATGCAAGCACAAGAATTGTCACCACAATGCCAATGATTTTACCTTTTTTCTTTTTGGCTGGTTTGACTTCTGTATTCACTTCTACCTTTGTCTCCAATTCTACCTGATTGTTTTGTTCGTCCATTATATCCTCCTACTGATGATGCGATCAGCTCTATTTTTATTTTATGCATCCCACGTGGTTTCCACCACCAAATAATTCTGTCCCATTGTCAAATTCCATCGAATACCGCTCAAATGGTATTCTTTCTTTATGATAACGGAGATTGTGTCAAATTACAACAATTTTTCTATGAATTATCGTTACATTTTTATTACAGATGTAGTATTTTTTGGTTTTTCATCAATAAAATGGATTTTTCCATATAAAAAAAGCAGAAGTTGCCCTCAATGACAATTTAGTTCAGAAAAAATTTCTCAACTAAATGTCGGCTAAAAACTAAAAGTGAATGGTGAATGACTATTTTTTCATTGGTTTTTCTAGTCTTTCATCCTTCACCCTTAGCCATTAGTCGTCATTAAGTCTTAACTTAATGACATCGATTGCCCTCTGCTAGTTTCATTTTCATTATTTTCTTCTATTGGATTTCTTGCCAATGGGGTTGATTTTGCTAGCTGCCAAAAGCACAAACACACCGCCTACAACCACTTGGAATGTCATATGCACCAACCACAGGTGATCAATTACCCATTGTGTCATGGTATTGACTTCATCATACTCCTGCCAACGCATGATATCGCTGAACATGCCACCCACTACATCTACACCCAATTGGCCACCCATCAAAGATGCAAAGCCCATACCTGGATTTGGAATAATCTTCAAAAGTTCCAGTTCCATGCTACTGCCTGAATAGCCATAGCCCATAACAATATAAGGCATATATGCCCAAATCAAAGTGCCAATACAAAGGATGCCTGTGATGATATAAACCAGCATAATGGAAATGACTGTTCTTTTGTATACACAAGAGAAGAATACAGAAATCCCTGCCAGCATAAAAGCTGTTGTCACTGCAAATGCCATCATCAACAGCAAAGAACCTATGTGGATGCTACCAAAATAAAACACCAAAGCAAACACAGGCAATGTGCTGACCACCAAAAGCAATACAAATGCCATGGATGCAAGCATTTTACCAACCACAATGGATAATGGTGATAGTTTCGTCACCAAAAGTAGGTCTAGTGTTTGTTTTTCACGCTCTCCACTGATGCTACCTGCTGCAAATGCTGGCACAGAAATCACCACCAAAGCCATTTGGATAGACGCCAAAAACACATACAAAAAAGTCATTGCCTGTGGGTCAAAGCTATAGTCATAGCTATTGTACACTGTACTAAAGAAGAACAAACCAGCACCAAAAAGTATGATGCCAATGTAGAACATAACCACTGCAAAGTTTTTCCAACCACGCAAAGAAGTGATGGCTTCTCTACGCAAAACAGGGTTCATCATAAAGCAGCACCTCCTGTCACTTGCATGAAGATTTCTTCCAAATTGCCCTCTTTTTCTTTGAACTGTGTCACTGGAATACCTTTCATTACAAGGGATTTCAAGATATCTGCCAAATCTGCATCTGTTCCATCAAAATCAAATTCCAAATCACTTTGGTGTTGCACAATGGAACGTACCAAAGGATTTTCTTTGAGTACATATGTGATTTTTGCCACATCACCTGTAGTACGTACAGAAACCACTCGCTTTTGTGTCAAACGTTGCATGATATCGCCAACACTACCTTGGATCAACAATTTTCCTTTTTCCATAATGCCTACTTGGGTACACATTTCTGCCAGCTCTGGCAAAATATGAGAGCTGATCAAGATGGTTTTGTTTAAGGTTTGTAGTTGTTTCAAAGCATCTTTCATTTCGATTCTGGCTCTAGGGTCTAAGCCTGATGCTGGTTCATCCAAAATGAGGAGTTTTGGGTCATGTACCAAACTTCTAGCCAAACACAAACGTTGTTTCATACCTCTGGAAAGGGTATCCACATACACATCTTTTTTGTCTGATAGGTTCACCAAATCCAACAAAGGGTTGATGATACCATCTCTTTGACCATATGGAATTTCATAAGCACCTGCATAAAAATCCATGTATTCACTGACTTTGAGATTGTCATATACCCCAAAGAAATCTGGCATATATCCAATTTTTTCTCGTAATAGAAGTGGATTTTTTGTGGCATCTACACCATCAATCAACACACTACCACTGGTTGCTGTCAAAAGACCTGCCATAATACGCATAGTCGTGGTTTTACCTGCACCATTGGGTCCCACAAATCCAAAGATATTTCCTTCTTCCACAGATAAATCCAAGTGGTCTACTGCTGTAAATTTTCCATATTGTTTCACCAAACCTTTAATTTCCAACATGCAAACCACCTCCTGTCACTTCTAGTTTTGGTACCATAAATTCATATCCTTCTTCTATGGGCACCATGATTTCCACAAGTCCCTCTTTGCTCAAATACAAATCCACATCCAAGGAAATCACTTGATAATTTCCAAATTTCACATCATCATATGTTTCTTCCAATCCATCATAAGAACCAATCAAATCATATTTGCCTGTCACTTGATTCTTTGCAAAATATTCTCCATTCAAGATGGCATACATTTCTTCTGTACCCACAACCCATGTCATTTCAGAAATTTGAACATTCTTTGGCATGGTATAAGTAAATGTCGCTTCTCCTGTTTCTTTCATCAAAGCATATTGGTATCGGTCAGAATATCCATCTGCCCAAACGTCCATATCTCCATCAAAGCCAATTTTAGGGTCAATTTCTTGGGTGAAACTTTCCATTTCAGACAATGGAATCCAGAAATCTTGACGGTATAAGGTCAAATTGCTTTCTTTCATTTCTTTTTCATTGACATATTGTGGTGCATCAAACAAGTTTGTATCATCAAAACCAAAGAAGGTAACTGCAACTACATCCACGCTAAAATCTCTTTGTCTGCCAACACGATACAAGAAGCCTTCTTTTTGATTTTGGTCAAATGCTTCCACTCGTGTCATGGTACCATTTGCCACTTCTGTTCGTACATTGCCATAATTTCTGCCAGAACCAATGCTCCAACCCAAACTTTGCAATTCACTTCGGTTCACAGAAATTTCTACCATTTCTCCTGCTGCCAAAACTCCAATTTTATGAT
This sequence comes from Chakrabartyella piscis, assembly GCA_030067835.1. Taxonomy (GTDB): domain Bacteria; phylum Bacillota; class Clostridia; order Lachnospirales; family Anaerotignaceae; genus Chakrabartyella; species Chakrabartyella piscis. The sequence goes on along the minus strand of CP092441.1, from coordinate 586,445 downwards.
AATATCCATCCAAAGAAAGTCCTGCTTCTTGGAAATTCACATTGGTATTGTTTGCTACAGTGCCCACATAATTTCCATCTTCTAGCTCAATATCACAAAGGATGTGACCACCCAAATCCATATCTATTGTGGTTTGTAAATGCTCTGTTTCCCAACTGGAATACACCCCTTCCATGACAACTTCGCCACTTCCTTGGGAAATGTGATACACTGCTTCTTCACCCCTATCCACTTGGTTATAGTTGTATTCATAGAACGGAATTGTCACTGAAATACCTTCTTCAGAACGAAATGCCATGGTACCACTATCTGCTGTTTTGATGGCAATATCCACAACGCCAACTGTTTCTGTGCTATCTTCTGCCAGTTCCACATAAGTGACACGTTGCAACAATCCATTTTTGTATGTACTGCTTTGAGCAAATCCAAATACAATTGCCATAAAGGAAACAGACAGCACAGGAATCACAACCCAAGCCAATTCACGTTTGCCCATTTTACGCAACACAAGATAGGTCACAGGACCCACCAAAAGCAAATATACCACCAACAATCCCATCATCATATATAGGGTTGTATCTGAAAATGGTGGAAAATTACCAGAAACATAACGCAAGCTGTTTGCAATTTCACTTTGTGCATCATCAGTGGTAAAAGGATTTTCTCCAATACATTTTAACTGGATGCGATCTTGGTATACCACAGTTCCTGTTACATCTTTCAAGTATACATTCACAAAATCATGGATAGCACCAATGGCAATGTCCATATGGATTTCTTTGGTTTCACCAGATGCCCAAACAGAATCTTCGTAATAGGTGACATATTCCTTGTGGTCACCTGCATAACTGGTGTAGGATTGCACTTCCAATGTACCAGAAAAATCTTTCCCTTTATTGGTCACCTCCAAAGCCAAAGCAAAAATATCATTTGCAATGAATTGATTGTTTTCTGCGTCAGATAGAGAAACATCGAACAAATCTTGTCCGATGCTCACCAAATTTTCTGTTTCGTACACCATTTCTTCCCCTTGTACTTCCACAGTACTTGCTAGAATTGGTATGTCAGCCGCTTGTACAATATATGGTAAGAACAGACTCAATACCATGATCATAGCCAACACCAATGCCAAAACGGATACGATTTTTTTCTTTAGTTCTCGTTTCTGTTTGCCTTTCATACTTTCCTCCAATCCCCTGCTCATTTGTTGCAAAGCAGAAATTATTTTCCATGTATAATATGACTTTGGGACCCGCCAAACATGAGAAAATAGCCCGATTAGGGTGGATTTCGAATGTTTGTAGGATTCTGGGAGCACAAAGTGCATAAGAATCCGTAGTCATCAAATAAGATACAAATATTATACCAATGATTTGGAAAAAGTGTTTTAATAAAATCTTACGATCTCTTTATGAATTATAAATCACAAATTTAGGGATTGCAAGGTGAAATATAGGTTGAAGGTGGAATAATTGACGGATTTACATAAAAAGAACCCACATAAATGCGAGTTCTTCACCATACAACATCCTTCTTCTTACAGCTCTACTTCACCATTTGCTACACGCCAAGCTTTAAATTCTTCCACATCAGAATGAATTCCCTTTAATACAAGAGCTAAAACTGCAACATCATCTAAATAACCAATTCCCGGAATAGAGTCAGGAATCAAATCCACAGGACTAACAATATATAAAATTGCCGAAATAATCATAATAATCGTTCCAAGAGGTATATCTGTATATTCTTTTTTGATATAGCTTCTTACAAGTGCCACCAAACAAACCAACTCACTAAGATATTCCCCAAGCACAGGAACCATTTTAATTTTTTCTTCTAATCTTGCAATCAATCTTTCAAACTTCTCTTCGTTTTTCAATATTTTTTCTGCTTCTTTGTCGTTGGCTTCCAAAACAGCCAATAATTGTTGCTTTGAAAAAGTTTGATTTTTCATAATTTTCTCCCCTCAATAAAGAACGCCCATATCACTTCACTATTTCCATTCTACTCCTCCAACTTTTTTCTGTCAACTGCTTTGATTTTCTGGTCTTTTGCATTCATAAAAAAAGAACCCCATAAAAATGAGGTTCTTCCAAAGCATCCCAAAAGGGAAATTATCTTTTAGAGAATTGAGGTGCTCTACGAGCTGCTTTAAGACCGTATTTTTTACGTTCTTTCATTCTTGGATCACGAGTCAAGAAGCCAGCTTTTTTCAAAGCAGGTCTGTAGTCGCCATCAGCTTGCAACAAAGCTCTGGAAATACCATGTCTGATTGCGCCAGCTTGGCCTGTGAAACCGCCACCTTTCACGTTAACCAAAACGTCAAATTTAGCTGTTGTTTCTGTCAATTCCAAAGGTTGACGTACAATCAATTTCAATGTTTCCAAACCGAAGTACGCATCCATGTCTCTTTTGTTGATTGTTACTTTACCGTTGCCTGGTACCAAATATACACGAGCTACGGAAGATTTTCTTCTACCTGTACCATAATATCTAGCTGCTGCCATTATGCCTTCCTCCTTCGATTAAAATTTAAGTTCCAATGTTTCAGGTTTTTGTGCTGCATGTGGATGTTCTGCGCCTGCATAGATGTGCAATTTGCTGAACATTTTTCTACCCAAAGCATTTTTAGGAAGCATACCTTTTACGGAGTGCTCGATAATTCTTTCAGGGTGAGCTTGCATCATTTTGTCCATTCTTGTTTCTTTCAAACCGCCAACATAGCCGGAATGTTTGTAGTACATTTTTTGTTCCATTTTTTTGCCTGTTACAGCAACTTTTTCTGCATTTACGATGATTACATAATCACCCATATCTGCATTTGGTGCGTATTGAGGTTTGTTTTTACCTCTCAAAATGTTTGCTACTTCTGTGGACAAACGACCCAAGATCAAATCTGTTGCGTCGATTACGTACCACTTCTTTGTTACATCTGCTTCTTTTGCAATGTAAGTTGTTCTCATGGTTCTTTACCTCCCTATTCATAATATTTTGTTTGACCCTTTGACTTTGTCGCAAATTGGGAAATTTACGATCAATCTCCATTATGTGATTTTCACATAACTTATTGGGTCCCACCTCTGGGCAATGATATTGCCCTAAGAAACATATATTCAAAGCCATTTGACTTTAAATTCAATATAGACTATATTCAAAATACAGCTTTATTATTATAGTACATCCATTTGTTGTTGTCAATGGATTTTCCTTGAAAAATCAAGTTTTTTGGAAATATTTTGATAAATTGAGTGATTTATCACGGAATGGTCAAATCTACGGTGCAAAGCACCACCTCCATTCCCTACGATTGTGTTGTATTGATGGATTTTGGTGGTTGATTACGGCGGCAGCAAGCCACCACCCTACAATTATATTTATGTTTGATGGCAATTCATGACGGTTGATTCGTGAATCAACCCTACAACTCATAAAACATATCCACCAGTGTCAAACCTTGTGCTTCAGCAGTGTAGCCCGCTTGTGTTCGGTCTAGGCTTTCGATAATGCTTTTCACATCTTCTGGTTGGAATTTACCTTTTCCTACATAAATCAAAGTACCTGCAATGATACGCACCATATTATACAAGAACCCGCTTCCTGTTACAAGAATACGCACATACTCTCTTTCACGTGTGACGGTACAATCGTAAATATGACGCACTGTGGTTTTCACAGAGCTTCCTGTTGCACAAAATGCAGCAAAATCATGGGTACCCAAAATATAATTGGCACCTTCTTGCATTCGTTCCACATCCAAATATTCTCTACAATATCCAGAATACAAACGTTCCTTTGGATTTTCCCAACCAGCATTCCAAATACGATATTCGTATGTTTTTTTCTGACACATCAAGCGTGGATGAAAGTCATCTGCCACATCTTCTACACCCACAATGGAAATATCTTCTGGCAAATACCTTTTAATTGCCAAATGGATTTTATCTGTTGGTATGGTGGTTTCCACATCCACAATGACACGTTGACCAATGGCATGTACCCCTTTATCGGTTCTGCTGGCACCTGTACATGTGATGGTATCATCTCCAAGCATTTGACCAAGAGCCAACTCCAAAGCACCTTGAATGGTGGGTACTGGTGGACTATTCTGTTTTTGCCAACCATTATAATTTGTGCCATCATAGGCAACGGTCAATAAAATACGTCGCATAAAATCCTCTTTCTAATGTTTAGATTACGGAATGGTCAAATCTACGGTGCAAAGCACCACCTCCATTCCCTACAAAATTCCATATCTATCCTACATAAAATACCACCACGCACAAATAGTGTCATTCTGAATGTAATGAAGAATCTTTCATTTCTGCGAATCCTTGCAGGATGGGAAACCCATCCCCTACAAAGCGTGTGTATTTTGTTTATGTTCCAAATGACGATTGCCAAAGAAAGCAAGGCATCCTGCGCCAATGACCAACGCCCCACCAATTAAAGATGTGAAAATCATGGATTGTCCAAGCATCATATATCCCAAAAGCATAGAGAAAATAATACCAGAATAGTTGTAGATGCTCACTTCAGAAGCCTTTGACATGGCATAGCTATAGGTCAGTGCCAACTGTCCAATTGCAGCTGAAACACCAATGGACAACAACATCACTCCATATTTCAAATCAGGCATTACAAAATCTTGCAACATAATGGGAAATGTAATGACAGTCGATACCATGGAGAAGAAGAAAATGATTACTTTTGGATGTTCTCTTCCTTTTAATGCACTGACAAATGTATAGGCAAGTCCCGCAAACACACAGGAAACAAATGCCACAATCAATGGAAATACATTGGAGTTGAATTCTGGATTTGCCACAAAGAAAGCACCCACAAACGCCACCAACAATGCAATAATTTCATATCTAGTTGCTTTTTCACCCAAGAACATCACCGCTGCAATGGTGACCACAAAGGGTGACATTTTCAAAATAATTGCCACATCCCCTTGGCTTGCACGTGAAGATGCGTAAAACAAAGTGATCATACCAAAATAGCCAGTCAAAGAACGAGCCCACAACAGTTTACGATTGCCTTTTGTACCAAATACTGGTAGTTTTTCTCGATAAATACTGATATATGCAATGATGGCTGCAATAAAATTACGCAAAAACAACTGCTCAAACAACGGAATTACATCTGCTGTTTTGGCAATCATAGCTTGCATAAAAGCAAATGCAAACGCTGACAATATCATATATACTGCACCTTTTGTTTGATTGTTCATAAGTTTCTCCTAATCCTGTTACACCACTGGTAAAAATCGCAATGCAACAATCACGCCTGTATAAATCACACACAGGCACACCGCAATCCAATCCATTTGTTTCATATGCATTTGGTTCATGCGAGTTCTATTTTCATCACCATGGTAACATCTGGCTTCCATAGCATTTGCAAGCTCTTCTGCACGTCTAAAAGCAGAAATAAACAGTGGTACCAAAATGGGAATCAAGCTTTTTGCACGTTGCATCAAGTTACCTGTTTCAAAATCAGCACCTCTGGCTTGTTGTGCCTTCATAATCTTATCGGTTTCATCCAAAAGTGTTGGAATGAAACGCAAAGCAATGGTCATCATCATAGCAATTTCATGTGCTGGCACACCAATTTTTTTCAATGGTCGCAACAACGCTTCAATGGCATCTGTCAACTGGATGGGTGTTGTAGTCAATGTCAAAACAGAAGAACCCATAATCAACATCACCAAACGCACACACATCTGAGTTGCCAAAACAATGCCTTCTATGGTCAAATGCAAAATGCCAAACTCCCACAAAACATGTTCACCTTTGGTCAAAAAGAGATTGATCAGTGCTGTAAACACAATAATCACCATAATGCTACGGATACCCTTGAGCATAAATTTCAGGGGTACATGGGACAATTTGATGATGGCACACAACACCAACAACACAAAGCCATATCCCACAAAAGATTTGATGAAGAACAGCGTGATGATATACATCATGGTCAAAGCCAATTTCGCCCTTGCATCCATCTTATGCACCAAAGAATCGACTGGATAGAACTGTCCAATGGTAATGTCTCGAATCATTGGCTCACCCCTTTCTCTTGGAGCATTTGCAACAACATTTCTTTTAGTTCTGATACAGTATACACATCTTCTGGAATCGCATAGCCTTTTCTACGCAATTCTTTGCACACATAGCTGACTTGTGGTGCAGCTAGACCCATTTGTTCCAATTCTTCCACATGAGAAAAGACTTCTTTTGGTGTTCCAGACATGGCAATTTGACCGCTATGCATCACCACAATACGATCCACCAACTTTGCCACATCTTCCATACTATGGCTAACCAAAATGACAGTCAAACCACGTTCTTTGTGAAGGTTTTTTATGGCTGCCAAGATTTCATCACGACCCTTTGGATCTAGTCCAGCTGTTGGCTCGTCCAAAATCAAAATTTCTGGGTTCATTGCCAAAACACCAGCAATGGCAACACGTCTTTTTTGACCACCTGACAACGCAAATGGAGATTTTTCATACAATTCTGTACCAATGCCGACCATTTCCAAAGCAGAAACCACATTTTCATGGATTTCTTCCTTAGATAAACCTAGATTTGTAGGTCCAAATGCAACATCTTGGTACACTGTGATTTCAAACAATTGGTATTCTGGGTATTGAAACGCCAAACCAATTTTTCTTCTAACTTCCTTTGTTTTCAACTTGTTTTGATGGATATTTTCTCCATCCAAAAGAATCTCACCTTTTGTTGGTGAAATGGTACCATTCAAATGTTGAATGAGTGTGGATTTTCCAGAACCTGTATGTCCAATCAAACCCAAAAATTCACCTCTTGTAATTTCCAAGGTCACATCGTCAAGTGCCACCTTTTGAAAAGCGGTATCTGGGTTATATATATGGGTCAAATGGTTGATTTGTATTGACATATTGCACCTACCATTTCTTCTATCGTCAAAATATCTGCTGGCAAATCAATGCCTTCTTTGCGTAATAAATAGGCAACTTCTGTCACCTGTGGCACATCCAAACCATAGCCTTGTAAGCGTTCCACCTGTGAAAAAATTTCCTTTGGTACACCTTCCATCACCAATTTTCCATCGTCAATGACATAGACACGATCTGCTTGCACCGCTTCATCCATATAATGGGTAATCAAAATGATGGTGATACCTTCTTCTCGGTTCAATCTACGAATGGTTTCTAAGACTTCTTTTCTACCCACAGGGTCCAACATTGCTGTTGGTTCATCCAAAACAATACAGTCTGGTTTCATTGCCAAAACACCTGCAATTGCAATTCTTTGTTTTTGACCACCTGACAATTTGGATGGTGAATAAGTTGCATATTGTTCCATGCGTACCGTTGCCAAGGCTTCATCTACACGTTTGCGGATTTCTGATGGTTCCACTCCCATATTTTCTGGACCAAAAGCAATATCTTCTTCTACGATGGTTGCCACCAACTGGTTGTCTGGATTTTGGAATACCATCCCAGCAGATTGACGGATATCCCAAAGCAAATCGCCATTTCTAGTGTCCATATCCTTCACACATAAAGTACCTTTGGTGGGTTCCAAAAGGGCATTGATGTGTTTTGCAAATGTGGATTTTCCAGATCCATTGTGTCCCAAAACCACAACAAATTCGCCTTGTTCGATGGTGATATTCACATCGCTTAGAGCAGTGATTTTTTCATGGACTTCACCATTTGCATCCTCTGTAATTCTTGTATATTCATATGTCAAGTGTTCTGATTTGACCATATTCATCGTTTCACCTAATTTCTATATAGGGTTTCTTTGCAGAATACCCCATCCTTTATTTTACAATCATAATAAGGATACGTTTTTTCTATATAAAAGTCAAGCCAATGTTGGAATGTAGGAAAATTGTATGGATACAGTTATGGAATGATAAAACGGACAGATATAGAATCTGTCCCTACAAATCCCACGTAGCATGTGAACGCCCGTAAAAAAAGAGCCCACCATTTCGGTAGACTCCGATTTTATAACATGATTATCTGTAGATAATTTCACTTCTTTTTGGACCATTGGAAACGATTGTGATTGGATAACCCAATTCTTTTTCTACAAATGTCACATAGTTTTGTGCTTTTTCTGGCAATTCATTGAAATCTGTAATGCCACGCACGTCACATTTCCAACCTTCCAATGTTTCGTAAACTGGTTTTGCTTTTTCGAGAAGTGGTGTTACAGGGAATTCTTTTGTTACAACACCATCGATTTCATAACCAACACAAACTTTGATTTCATCCAAATAGCTCAAAACGTCAATTGCTGTGAAAGCAACATCTGTTGTACCTTGCATCATACAACCATATCTTGTAGCAACACAGTCGAACCAACCCATTCTACGTGGTCTACCTGTAGTTGCACCAAATTCACCAGCATCACCACCACGAACTCTAAGCTCTTGTGCTTCATCACCAAAGATTTCACTGACAAATGCACCACCACCAACTGCAGAAGAATATGCTTTTGCAACTGTGTATACTTTTTCAATGGAGCGAGCAGGAATACCAGCACCAACTGCTGCAAAACCTGCCAATGTGGAAGAAGATGTGGTCATTGGGAAGATACCATGATCCGGATCTTTCAAAGCACCCAATTGACCTTCCAACAAAATTTCTTTGCCTTCTTTAATTGCTTTGTCCAAGTATTCTGCTGTGTTCACAACATAAGGTGCAATCATATCTCTATATTGGATGACTTCGTCAAAGATTGCTTTTGGATCCAATGTAGGTTGGTGATACAAGTGTTCCAACAATACATTTTTGATGGTACAAGCTGCTTCGATACGTTCCATCAATTCTGCTTCGTGGAACAAATGACAAACTTGGATACCCACTTTTGCATATTTATCAGAATAGAATGGTGCAATACCGCTTTTTGTGGAACCGAATTGTTTGTCACTCAAACGTGCTTCTTCATATGTGTCAAAAGCGATATGATATGGCATCAAAAGTTGTGCTCTATCAGAAATCAAAATTTTAGGGTTTTTGATACCGTTATCCACCAAATAGCTCATTTCTTTCATGAAATAAGGCACATTGAATGCAACGCCTGTACCAATGATATTGACTGTATTTGGATTGAAAACACCACTTGGCATTTGATGCAAAGCGAATTTACCATAATCATTGATGATGGTATGTCCAGCATTGCTACCACCTTGGAAACGGATTACGATGTCTGCTTTTTCTGCCAACATGTCCGTAATTTTACCCTTACCTTCGTCACCCCAACAAGCACCTACGATTGCTTTTACCATACTATAACGCCTCCTAAGCTGTTTATACGATTTTAAACATTACATCTTATTTTACACTAGCTTGTCTCATAAGTAAAGTAAATAGTTTTTATGGTTGGTATCAAATTTTCATATATCTATAGCAAATTTATGGAATATGCAAACGGTCGATTCGTGAATCGCCCCTGCGATTGGATTTGTAGGGGATGGGTTTCCCGTTCCGTTGTATGTATCATTCGGCGGCAGCAAGCCACCGCCCTACAATTGCCATATGCTGTCATTCAGAGGGATAGCGGGCGATTCGTGAATCGCCCCTACAATATTTTGGGTACACAAAAAGCGGATAACTTTCGCTATCCGCTCATTTTCACTACTATGCCAATTGTTTCTGTTTACTTTGCGTAATCCACCGCACGTGTTTCTCTAATGATATTGACCTTAATTTGACCTGGATATTCCAACTCTTCTTCAATACGTTTGGCAACTTCTCTTGCCAAAATGGTCATACCAGCATCTGTAACTTGATCAGACAATACCATAATACGAAGTTCACGACCAGCTTGGATCGCAAAGGATTTTTCCACACCTTTGAAGCCTTCTGCAATTTCTTCCAATTTTTGCAATCTCTTAATGTATGATTCCAAAGTTTCACGTCTAGCACCTGGTCTAGCAGCAGAAATCGCATCCGCAGCTTGTACCAAAACAGCAATCACGCTTTGTGGTTCCACATCGCCATGATGTGCTTCCACAGCATTGATGATCAACTGATTTTCTTTGTAGCGTTTCAACAAACCAACACCAATACTTACGTGAGAACCTTCCATTTCGTGGTCAATGCTCTTACCAATGTCATGCAAAAGACCTGCACGTTTTGCCATTGTCACATCAACGCCCAATTCAGCAGCCAAAAGCCCTGTCAAATGAGACACTTCCATGGAATGTTTCAACACATTTTGTCCGTAGCTGGTTCTATATTTCAATTTACCAAGCAAACGTACAAGTTCTGGGTGTAAGCCGTTTACACCTGTATCGAATGTTGCAGATTCCCCTTCATCACGAATAATGGTTTCTACTTCTTTCTTCGCTTTTTCAACCATTTCTTCGATTCTGGAAGGATGCACACGGCCATCTACAATCAATTTTTCCAATGCAATTCTTGCAATTTCACGTCTCACAGGGTCAAAACCAGACAAAATTACTGCTTCTGGTGTATCATCAATGATCAGTTCAATTCCTGTTAAAGTTTCCAACGCACGAATATTTCTACCTTCACGTCCAATGATACGACCTTTCATTTCGTCGTTTGGCAATTGTACAACAGAAACAGTGGTTTCTGCCACATGATCCACTGCACATCTTTGGATGGCATTGGCTACAATTTCTCTGGAGCGTCTATCTGCTTCCAATTTCGCTTTGTTTTCAACTTCTTTGATGAGCATTGCTGCTTCGTGTTTTACATCATTTTCAACAGTAGCAAGGATATATGTTTTTGCTTCTTCTGTTGTCAAACCAGAAATTCTTTCCAATTCCAACAATTGTTTCTCATGTAAAATTTTTGCTTCTTCCTTTTGCTTGTCCAATTGTTCCAATTTTTTGGACATTTGCTCATCTTTCTTTTCCAACGCTTCTGATTTACGATCCAAACTTTCTTCTTTTTGAATCATTCTACGTTCGTTGCGTTGCAATTCATTTCTTCTGTCACGTACTTCTTTTTCCAATTCATTTTTGGTTCTAATGCTGTCTTCTTTTGCTTCTAGCAAGATTTCTTTCTTTCTTGCTTCTGCTTCTTTGGCAGAATCCTCTACAATTTTCGTTGCTCGCTCTTCAGCAAGCCCTACTTTTGCTTCCGCAATTTTTTTGCGGTAGGATACGCCACCAATAGCGCCCACAATCAAACAGACAATTCCAATGATAATGCTTATCGGCTCTATGGAAAACACCTCCCTTATTCTTTTTTCAATGTTCATATCAATATTTTTTACATAGCATTTAAGTAGTGGTAGTAAACACCATTACATTTTATAACTTTTTGGGTGCTCTGTCAAGAAACATTCCCATAGTCAATTGTATTTTTTTTATTTTTTTTGTGTTTTTATACAAAAATAACGCAACCCCCCTGATTTGGATTACATTTGTTACACCACCTTGCAATTTTTATGTTTTAAGGTGTATACATCTTGTAGATACATTCCAAAATTTTACATGATTACATTTTTATAGGTTGTTCTACTTGCGTAATTTTTGCATATCTTGTTTTAGGACAGTTTTGCCACAAGGAGGTTTCAAAATGACAGATAGAGAACGCAGACAAAGACGCTTGCAAAGAGAACGTCGTATGTATCGCAGTCAAAAAAAATCAAAAAAGGGATGGTTTGCTTTTCGCAGCTATGTCACCATTGTATTGGCAGGTGCTTTTTTGCTACTTTCCTTCTTACATACAGAAACATCTTTGGCAGTTTGCCAAGAAATCAAGGAAACCATTGCCTATCAAATGCCCAATACCACCCTTTTGGATGCAAGAAATCTATTGCAAGCCTTTTTCCAAGTATCAGAGGATGGGGATATTTCTGTGTTTTATGAAACCAATCCACTAGAAACCACTGAAGAAGATGCCACAGATGAAGTATTCTACTACGCACCTGATATTTACGATTCCCCCTAGTGTTTTGGCTTGGTCTGCTTTGTCTTGGACAAAAAAAGTAGAAGGATTTCAAAATCCAGCTGAAGGCACTGTCACTTCCTCTTGTGGCATTCGTGAAAATCCCATTTTGCATACCATAGAATCCCATGATGGCATTGACATTGCTTTGGAAGAAGGTACTCCTGTTGTGGCAGTGAAAAGCGGTGTTGTGATGAAGATACGCACATCTTCTACCTACGGATTGGTTTTGGAATACACCACCTATGATGGTTATGAAGTGATGTATGCTCACCTGTCTGATGTTTTGGTGGAAGTAGGTGATTTGGTTTTGCAAGGGGATGCAGTTGCTTTGTCTGGCAATACTGGTCTATCCACTGGTCCACATTTGCACTATGGCTTGTGGTACAAAGACGTTTTGCTAGACCCATTGGAATATGTGACCCTACCATACACCCAAGAAGTTGTGGCAGAGTACACTGCTCGTGGCGATATGATTTGAATTACGGTCAAGGCAAGCCATGACCCTACAAATTTGTAAAAATAGGTGCAAAGTTTTGATTTTTAGGATATGATAAAAGAAAACAACGTAATGTCCCTATGTGGGCATCCGTAACATCATAGATTAGGAGTCAAAATATGAAACGAGTTTTATTGGATATCGGTGAAGATTTACATCGTGTGGCATTGGTGGAAGATGGCACATTGGTAGAATTGTATTATGAAAGCAAACGTCAAGAAAGCCTTGTGGGCAATGTATATGTGGGACGTGTGGAGCAGGTGGTACCCAATTTACAAGCCTGTTTTGTGGAAATCGGTGCTGGCAAAAAGGGATATTTGTACTATGGGAATCACAGAGCCACTTCTGATGAAACCAAAAATGAAAACAAGCCAAAAGTTGGCGATAGTCTCATTGTCCAAGTAGAAAAAGATGCCCAAGGAAACAAAGGTGCTGTGCTCACCAAAAACATTTCCTTTGCTGGTAAATTCCTTGTGCTCACCAAAGAAGATGGTGCTGTTGGTGTTTCCAGAAAGTTAACAGATGAAGAGGAACGTAATCGCATTCGAGATATTGTTACAAGCCTATTGCCTGAAGGATATTCTGCAATTGTGCGTACCAATGGTGCTGGCAAAACAGAACCAGAATTTGCCAAAGAAGTTACACAGTTATTGGAAAAATCAGCTACACTTGAAAAAGCAATGTATCAAAAACCACCTCTTTTGTTGGTGGAAATGAACCAACCCATTGCAAAAGCAGTCCGTGATTTCTATGGACAAGGTGTGGAAGAATTTGTGCTCAATGACAAGGAAAGTTACGAGCTTCTATTGGAAAGTGATGATTTCAATGGTGAACACCAACCCCATTTGCAATTATATGAAGGCAAAATGCCATTGTTTGCAGAATATATGGTGGAAAGCCAAAGCCAAAAAGCATTGGAACAAAAAGTTTGGTTGAAAAGTGGTGGTTTCTTGGTCATTGAAGAAACAGAAGCTTGTGTTGTGGTGGATGTCAATTCTGGCAAAGCATCTGGTAAAGGTGATTTACAAAAATTGGTCAAGAAAACCAATGTAGAAGCAGCTGTAGAAGTGGCAAAACAGATGCGTTTGCGTAATTTGTCAGGTATCATCATCGTGGATTTCATTGATATGGTGTCCAAAGATGACCAGAAATTTGTAGAAAAAACGCTCATAGATGCAGTGAAAAAAGACCGCATTAAGACCATTGTTGTGGGTATGACTTCACTTGGTTTGATGCAAATTACCAGAAAGAAAACAAAGCCCAGTTTGCATCGTCAAATGACCACCAAATGCCGCCAATGTGATGGTACTGGTAGTGTACCTTCCATTGATTGGACTGTGGTGCGTATGCGTAAAGAGGTAGAAGGAATTTTGGCAAACACCATTTACAACCATATCACTGTGGAAGCAGATGGTCGCTTGCTCTATGCCTTTGCTGGTAAAAACAATGGATATTTGCAGAAATTATCAGACACTTTTGATGGCACTGTGGTTTGTGTAGCAAATGAGGAAATGGGTTTTGGGCAGTTTGCAATAGATAAGAAAAAACAAAATTAAAACATCAAAAAAGCACCCCATACAAATGTAGAGATGCTTTCGGCACATTGACAAACAACATAAGATATGTTATTGTATGTGCAAAGGATTGCTGTCTTTGGTCAGGCAGCTAGTCCAAATGGGTTGACCGTCTAACGCTTGTTAGGCGGCTTTTTTATTTCTTATGTAAACATAAGGAAATAATCGCTACAATCAATAAACCCAATTGAAATAATTCGGAATATGTAATCATACGCATCTGGTCATCACTTTACTATAACGGTAGGGTCAAGACCCTACCCTACAATTACCAATACCCTATTGATTCCATCAAATCATTTCATAAAAAAACAGACACAAGCACTCGCCTGTATCTGTCTCAAATTTATCCGTGTAACACTTGTTTGTTCTTCCAAATATAATCCCAACCAGACAAAATGGTAAAGAATACTGCCAAGCCAATCAAGATATTTTCCAAAACTGCAACATTTGGCAAGTCCACCAAGAGCACCACAATCATAATCATTTGCACTGTGGTTTTGATTTTACCCCACCAGCTGGCTGCCATAACAATATTGGCTTCCATTGCAAGGGTTCTAAATCCTGTGATTGCAAATTCACGTGCCAAAATGACCACAACCACCCAAGCAGGCAAGCTACCAATCTCTACCATAGCCACCAAGGCAGACATCACCAACAATTTATCTGCAAGTGGGTCCATAAATTTCCCAAAGTTGCTGACCATATTCCATTTTCTAGCCAAATAGCCATCCAAAAAGTCAGTCAAAGAAGCAATGACAAAGATTGCTGTTGCTGCAATGTTATTGGTGGGTGATTCCAAACAGAACAAGCACACCAAGAACACTGGAATCAAAAGTACACGCATTATGGTCAATTTATTTGGTAAGTTCATATGCATCAACAACATCTCCCATCAAATCATAGTCGCCAGCTTCACGAATTTTCACTTTTACAAAATCGCCTGTATACAATTCTTCATCGGAATTGACAAACACCAATCCATCAATATCAGGTGCATCTTTTCTGCTTCTTGTGCAATAGATATTTTCTTCTGGCAATTTGCCTTCTACCAAAACTTCCATCACTTTGCCAACTTCTCTTTCACAAACCTTAGCTGCAATGAATTTTTGTTGTTCCATGATGATTTCTCTACGTTCTTCCTTCAAATCATCTTCCAAATGACCTTCCATTTTGGCTGCTGCAGAGCCTTCTTCCAAGGAATAGGAAAATACGCCCAAGCGTTCAAATTGCATTTCTTCCACAAAATCACAAAGTTCAGCAAACTCGTCTTCTGTTTCGCCCACAAAACCAACAATCAAAGTGGTTCGAATCACAATATCAGGCATTGCTTTACGCAAAGCACCAATACGCTCTTTGAGGAGTGCTTGGTTGCTTTTTCTACCCATACGTTTCAACACAGAATCCACTGCATGTTGAATTGGCATATCGATATAATGACAGACCTTAGGATTACGAGCCATTTCGTCAATGGTTGCTTGTGTCAAGGTTTCTGGATAACAATACAAAATACGCATCCATTCAATGCCTTCTACTTCGCCAAGTTTTGCCAATAATTCATGGAGTTTGCTTTCGCCATACAAATCTCTACCATAGATAGAGGTATCTTGTGCCACAATCACCAATTCTTTAACACCTTGTACTGCCAAAAGGGTTGCTTCTTCCACAAGACTTTCCATGCTACGACTTCTATGTTTTCCACGCATTTGTGGGATGACACAGTAGGTGCAATGGTTGTCGCAACCTTCTGAAATTTTCAAATATGCGAAATAAGATGCAGTGGACAACACACGTCCTTTTGCATTTTCTTCGTTCATTTTTTGGTTGATATCCACCAAATATTTCTGGTGGGTTTTGCCTTCCAAGATTTCCAAAGCCACATCTGCAACGGATTCATATGCTGCTGTACCAATCAAGCCATCCACTTCTGGAAGCTCTGCAAAGAATTCTTCTTGGTAGCGTTGACCCAAACAGCCAGCCACCAGCAAAGCCTTACATTTGCCTGTTTTCTTGTGTTCTGCCAGCTCCAAAATGGTTTCTACACTTTCTTCCAGTGCATCCTTAATGAAACAGCAAGTGTTGACCACAATGACATCCGCCTCGGATTCATCTGCCACAACTCGGAAGCCCTTTTGGGACATAATACCCAGCATCACTTCGCTATCCACTCTATTTTTGTCACATCCCAAAGATGTAAACGAAACCGTTCTTTCCATAATTACCTCCAAGACCTTGGGACGCTGTCCCAAACCCTGCAAGGGACTCGTCCCTTGACCCATTTATTTTAAAATTTGATATGGTACATATACCCGTAAGCAATACATACCCATATGTATTACGGGCGACCACAGGTCGCCCCTACAAAACCAAAACCGCCTTATACCCAAATATTCACAGCGAAAATATAATTTTCGCAATAAACGGGTTGAGGGGGTGACCCCCTCATGGGGTATTGGGGCAATGCCCCAAGGTCTTTCTTTCAATCTTTTTATTCCGCTTTGTTTTCACGGTTCATCAGTTCTAGGACTGCATCTTC
The DNA here is from genome assembly GCA_030067835.1 of Chakrabartyella piscis. Classification (GTDB taxonomy): domain Bacteria; phylum Bacillota; class Clostridia; order Lachnospirales; family Anaerotignaceae; genus Chakrabartyella; species Chakrabartyella piscis. Next base: position 569,910 of record CP092441.1, on the reverse strand, counting down.
ACGATCTTTGCCTTGGAACAAAACAGCATAAATCGCTTCGGTAATGGGCAGTTCCACTTCCATTTTATGTGCCAAATCACAAGCCGCTTTTACAGTATTGACACCTTCTACCACCATTTTGATTTCTGCAAGGGTTTCTTCTAGGCTTTTGCCTTGACCCAACAGGATTCCAGCACGTCTATTTCTGGAGTGCATACTGGTACAAGTTACAATCAAATCGCCAATACCAGAAATACCACCAAAGGTATCTCTTTTGCCACCCACAGCAATCCCCAAACGAGCCATTTCTGTGATGCCACGTGTCATAATTGCCGCTTTTGTATTATCTCCAAAACCAAGACCATCAGACATACCAGCTGCCAGTGCCATAACATTTTTCAGTGCTGCACCCATTTCCACACCAATTTCATCTGTGTTGGTATACAAACGGAATCGACCATTGCCAAACTCAGCTTGCACCATTTTCGCCACATCTTCATTGGGTGTTGCAATCAAGCAGATAGTTGGAATGCCCTTAGACACTTCCTCTGCATGACTGGGACCAGACAAAGTTGCCACTTCGCATTGTGGCACACATTCACGAATCACTTCAGACAAGCGTTTGAGACTTCCTTCTTCCAAGCCCTTTGCCACATTGACAATGACTTGGTTTTCTTTGAGATATGGTGCGAAATCTGTTGCACTTTGACGAACTGCCTTAGATGGCACTGCCAAAATAACAATTTCGCCATGTGCCAACGCTTCTTCTTTGTCAGAAGTCAACTGTAAACCTTCTGGAAACACTGCATTTGGTAAATATTGCTTATTTTCGCCATCTGTTTTCATTTGTTCAATTTGTGCATCACGTCTAGCCCAAAGCATAACGGAATGCCCATTGTTTTGCAACATAATCGCCAAAGCAGTACCCCAGCTACCAGAACCCATTACGGTTACATTTTTCATTGCAAATCCTCCAAATATTACGGTTGGGTCAAGACCCAACCCTACAATTATATATTTATTGGTTCGTTTATTTTGCTTTTTTATGTACGCTCAATTTATTTTCTGTACCACTACGCAAACGTCCAATATTTTCCTTATGGCGATACACTGCCAAAACACCAAGGAACAGAATGATCAAAAATTCCTCTGTTGGCATATGGAGTGCAAATGCTGTCAATGGTAATAAAATTGCACCTGTGATGGAGCCAGCAGAAATATACTTTGTTTTTGCCACCACAGACAAGCCAATTCCAGCTGGAACAATCACCAACCAAGGGCTAAAGAAAATCCCCAACGAAAGCAACATCCCTAAGCTAGAAGCAATACCCTTTCCACCTTTGAAATTCAAATAGAATGGAAAGTTATGTCCAATGATGGTGCCAAGTGCTGCATAGATACCAGCCAAAATACCTTCTTCTGGATACATCTGCATCAAAATAAAGAATGCCAACACACATTTCAAGATATCACCAGCCAAGGTGGTCAGACCTGCTTTCAGACCCAACACACGCAACGCATTGGTGGTACCCAAGTTGCCACTGCCATGTTTACGCAAATCCACTTTCATAATTTTCATCATGATAAACGCTGTGGAAATACAACCGATGAAATAACCAATCAACAATCCAACCAATCGAAACATTAGTTCTTTTCTCCTTTTTCTCTGGAAATGATATGAATGGGTGTACCAACAAATCCAAATGCTTCACGCAATTGGTTTTCAATGTATCTCTTATAAGAGAAATGGAACAATTCCTTTTCGTTACAGAAGATAACAAATGTTGGTGGTTTGACAGAAACTTGTGTCATATAATACAAACGCAAAGCACGACCTTTATCAGAAGGTGGTTGTTGCATTGCAGTTGCTTCAATCAAAACTTCGTTTAGGACACCTGTGCTGATACGCAACGCATGGTTTTCATTTACAGTACAGATGAGTTCCAACATCTTCGGAATTCTTTGACCTGTATGTGCAGAAATGAACACTCGTGGTGCATATGGCATATACGCAAGTTCATTACCGATATCCTTCAAGTATTTGTTCATGGTTTTATCGTCTTTTTCAATGGAATCCCATTTGTTGACTGCGATAATCGCTGCACGTCCACGTTCATGGGCAATACCTGCAATTTTTGTATCTTGGTCTGTAATACCTTCATTGGCATCAATCACCAAAATGGCAACGTCACAACGTTCCACTGCTGCAACAGCACGAATGATGCTATAACGTTCAATTTCTTCTTTGATTTTGCTTTTTCTACGCATACCAGCGGTATCAATGAAGATGTATTTTTGACCATCTACTTCGATAGGTGTATCCACAGCATCACGAGTGGTACCTGGAATATTGCTGACAATGAGTCTATCTTCACCCAAGATTTTGTTGATGAGGGAAGATTTGCCTACATTTGGTTTGCCAATGATGGCAACACGAATTGCATCGTCATCTTCTTGACCATCCATCTCATCTGGGAAGTGTTTCACCACTTCGTCAAGCATATCGCCAAGACCCAAAGCTTGACCAGCAGAAACAGGCATTGGATCGCCAATACCCAATTCATAGAATTCATAAATATCCATGGTATCACGTTGGACGCTATCCACTTTGTTGACTGCCAAAACAACTGGTTTTTTGGTACGTCTGAGAAGATTTGCCACTTGGATATCATCTTCTGTGACACCTGTTTTTACATCTGTGATAAACAATACAACGTCTGCTGTTTCAATTGCAATTTGTGCTTGATCCACAATTTGACGTTGGATGATTTCTTCAGAACCAATTTCCATACCACCTGTGTCAATCAATGTAAATTTGTAGTTCAACCATTCTACATCAGCATAAATACGATCACGAGTTACACCCGGTGTATCTTGCACAATGGAGATTCTTTCGCCTGCTAAGCGGTTAAACAGTGTGGACTTTCCAACGTTTGGACGTCCTACTACCGCAACAATCGGTTTGCTCATTATTCTTTCCTCCAAAAACTATTTTCTCTATGTGTCCAAATTTGCAAACGGAATGGTCAAGACCATTCCCTACACATTGACACAATACACGCATTATATGTTAGAAGTATACCATACTTTCTTGTATCATGACAAGAAAAATACAGTATCTTCAAGGATTCTTAACATTTGTAATGATAACAACTGACATCCGCAAGGGATGTCCCTACGATTTCCAATCCATTGATTCATTTCATCACATTGGAATTTGTAGGGATTGGTGTCCTCAACCCCCCCCCCTAATTCCTAATTCCTAATTCCTAATTCCTAATTCCTAATTCCATAACTCCTGCCATAACACCACGTTCATTTTGCATCACCCTATGGGAATAGAAACGTTCTGTATCGCACATGGTGCAAAGTTCTGCAACTTCGATATTGGGGACACCCATATCCGCCAAGAAACGTCTATTGCATTCCCACAAATCCATACGATATTTACCTGCTTCTGATGGATCATCGAAAATGATTTCATCTGCAAAATCGATATTTTTACGGAACAAATTCACCACTGGATCATCCACTTGGAAGCAACATTTGCCAATAGAAGGTCCAATTGCAGCCACAACATCTTTTGGATTGGTGCCAAACTCTTGCATCATTGCCAAAAGCGCCACTTCTGCCATACGATGACCAGTACCCATCCAACCACTATGCGCCACACCAATGGCTTTGTTTTTCGTATCCACCAAGAAAACAGGCACACAGTCAGCACCAAAAATCACCAAAGGAATGTTTGGTACATTGGTGATCAGTGCATCCACCTCAGAATAGGTGCGTTCACGCAAAACGCCCATACCCGCATCTTCTTTTGTGACCACATGGACATTGGTTGTATGCGTTTGGTGTGTGGTCACGTAGTTCTCCTTTGTGAAACCAACTGCATCCCCTAGGATTTCGTAGTTTTTGAGTACAACTGCACGAGCTTCCCCACGAGTGAAACCCATGTTCATGGTACCAAAATAGCCTTCACTGACACCACCATGACGTGTGGTGAAACAATGTTTGACTAGATTTGTTGCGTTTATATTATCGAATTGTATGATATCGAGTTTACTCATATGTTCCTCCTGAAAGATCAAAAGATAAAGGTCAAGTACAAGACCGTGGACTTTGCCCACACCCATGAACCTTTGAAAAGGTTCAATCCAAACTTTATTTGCACAAACTACGTTTGCGCTATGGTTATTTTATTTTTACATTCACCGATTTGGGTTTGGTGATTGATTGTAGGGGCGTACCTTTGGTCGCCCGTTTGGTTTCGATGATTGATTGCGGGAGGATACTATCCTCCCCTACACGCCATTACATTCCAATTTTATGGCAATCATATCTTCTTCCTATTCTCCGCACAAACGTAGTTTGTGCATAACGGGTCAAGGGACAAGTCCCTTGCGTGGTTTGGAGCAGAGCTCCAAGGTCTTCTCTTTTGCCTTTATTTCGTAAACGCATTTTCTGTATATCGGAAATATTTCTTATTGTCTTCTTCCAACACTTCTGCTACATCAAATCTGAAATCGCCATCCAATTCCTTTTCGGATATGTATTTTTCTGCTGTTTGGATGATATTTTCTTGTTTGCCTTTGGTGACTGCTTCTGACGGTTCACCCATCGTTCTACCTTTGCGATATTTCACTTCCACAAAAACAGTATACCCATCCTTTTCAGCAATGATATCAATTTCGCCACCAGCTCGTTTGAAATTGCGTTCTAGGATTTTGTAACCCATCTTCTTCATTTGTTTGACAGCAAGTTCTTCACCATAAACACCCTTTTCACGATTGGTTTCTTCTTCATGGAAATTACGCAAAAATGTTTTTCTATGAATCGGTGTTTCACCATGAACACGCAAAGCTGCCATATGTGCTGCAGAACCATAACCTGCATTGCTGGCAAATCCATATTCTGGATACACTTTATCATATTCTGCCATCAAACGGTCACGATACACCTTTGCAATGATACTGGCTGCACCAATGGAAGCACTTTTGGCATCCCCTTTGATAATACCTTTTTGTGGTATGGGTACCTGTGGAATGGTAACCGCATCTGCCAAAATATAGTCTGGTGATGGACACAGCTGACCAATTGCATCTCGCATCGCTTCAAACACCGCCAAAGAAATATTGGTTTCATCAATGCGTTCTGGTGATACCACACCAATGCCATAAGAAACTGCTTGTTCTAGGATGATTTCATTGAGTTCTTCTCGTTTTTTTGCAGATAATTTCTTGGAATCGTTGATGCCTTCAATTTTACAATTTCTAGGCAAAATGACAGCACCAGCAACCACAGGTCCTGCCAATGGTCCACGACCCACCTCATCAATTCCAGCCACAAATTCGTAGCCAGCAGCATAACATTCACGTTCATATTTCAAAATCAATTCCAGACGTTCTTGCTCTGCCAAATGAGCTGACAATCGTTTTTTCGCAAAAACAATTGCTTGTTGCACACCTTTTCTTTCATCTGTTTCAAACAATTGACAGGTGTTATCCACATCTTCCACAGGACAAGTTGTGAGAATCTCTTTGATTTCTTTGATGGATTGCATAGGTTCACCTCGATTTTATTGCTGGCGACCACAGGTCGCCCCTACAGGGTTGCGTTCATATTTCAATCATTCGATCGTGTAGGGGATGGCGTCCCCGACATCCCGTTTGTTTCCACACATCTTATGTTATTTCCAATAAAATCCAAGCCGTAGAACAGTGTCCCACGGCTAGTTGGTTGCATATTATTTCGTATTACATATTACAATTGCATCCACATTTTAGTTTGTGGTTGTTTGATTATACCTCCATAATAATGGGTAAAATCATTGGGCTTCTCTTTGTTTTTTGCCACAAGTAATTTTTCAAAGTGTCACGGATCACACCTTTGATATAGTTCCAGCTTGTGATGTTCTTTTCTTCGCATTCTTCCAAAGCTTTGAGAACAACAGCTCTTGCTTCATCCATCAAATCTTCTGCAACTCGTACATATACAAATCCACGAGAAATGATATCTGGACCTGCAATAATGGTACCATTTTCACGATCCATTGTCACAACAACCACCATCAAACCATCTTCAGAAAGATGTTTTCTATCACGCAAAACGATATTTCCAACATCGCCAACACCAAGACCATCCACCATGATTCTTCCTGCTGGTACAGAACCATTGACTTTTGCTTCGGCTTTATTGACTTCCAAAACTTCACCAAGTTTCATGATAAACACGTCTTTTTTATCCATACCCATAGACAAAGCCAAGTCTCTATGAGCAGACAAATGCATAAATTCACCATGAACAGGCATGAAATATTGGGGTTTGGTCAAAGCCAACATCAATTTCAATTCTTCTTGACGAGCATGACCAGACACATGGATATCTTCCATATCGCCATAAACCACATTTGCACCGGCTTTCAAAAGCAAATTCACCACACGAAATACGCTTTTTTCATTACCAGGAATTGCAGAAGCACTGATGATGATTTTGTCATCTGGTTTGATGCTCACTTGACGATGCTCATTCATAGCCATTCTAGAAAGAGCAGACATTGGCTCCCCTTGGCTACCAGTTGTGATGATGACAAGTTGTTCATCTTTGTAATTTTTGATTTCGTTGATTTCAATTAAAGTACGTGGTGGAATTTGCAAATAATCCAACTCAGAAGCTGTTTTCACAGCATTCACCATACTTCTACCAATGATTGCAACCTTACGTTTGTATTGATACGCAGAATTGACAATTTGTTGAATACGATGGATGTTGGAGGAGAAAGTTGCCACCATAATACGATTTTTTGGTGTTTCTTCAAACAATTTATCAAAGACTTTACCTACATTTTTCTCGGAGATGGTAAAGCCTGGTCTTTCTGCATTGGTGCTATCGCTCATAAGAAGCAACACACCTTCTTTTCCAAGTTCTGCAAAACGTGGCAAATCGATGATATCCCCATCAATTGGAGTATAATCCACCTTAAAGTCACCTGTATGCAAAATCACACCTGCTGGTGTATGCACTGCAATTGCAACTGCATCTGCAATGGAGTGATTGGTATGAATAAATTCCACTGTCAATTGACCAAATTTCACCTTTTCACCAGGCACAACTGTATGCATATCCACGCTATCCAACAACTTATGTTCACGCAATTTGTTTTCCACCAAGCCTCTTGTGAGCAAAGTACCAAACACAGGAACTTTCACTTTTTGCAATACATATGGCAAAGAACCAATGTGATCCTCATGACCATGTGTCAAAACAATTGCATGTAATTTATCTTGGTTTTTTTCCAAATATGTGGTATCTGGAATCACCAAATCAATCCCCAACATATCATCTTCTGGGAATGCCAAGCCACAATCAATGACAATCATATCGTTGCCATATTCAATTACTGTCATATTCTTTCCAATTTCTTCTAATCCACCCAAAGGAATGACTTTCACCTTTGCTTTTGGTTTCGGTTTTCTACCTGCCAAAAAATACACCTCCATATTAGGCGAATGCTTTGCACCCGCAGTGAAAAGTGAAGAATGAAGAGTAAAAACCATCTCTTTTTCCATCACTTTTATTATCGTTTTTGGTTCAAAATTCACATCAAAACAAAACTTTCCCATAGCACCTTTGCCAGAAAGTCTTAATTTGCACAAGCACAAAAAGAGCAGTCCTTTTTTTGCATCCAAATCCATATCTCCGTCTTATGTCTTTGATACAACCCTTACTGCCAGCTTTTTGTTTTTGTGTGTTTCTTCTTCTCCATAATATATAGAATAGGGTTTACCCTGTCCATTCATTTTCAAATTACAATTTAGCCTTGGATTTCTACATCGTAGTCGTCGCCATTTTGTGCAAACAAATCTGCAACACGATCAAATTCTTCGTCATTTTCTACCACTTCATAAGTCACATCTTCTGTGTTGATTGCAATTTCTTTCAAAATCAACGCTTCGGATTCTTCATCATCCATAAATTCGGTTTCTACCACCAAAAGATAGCGTTCACCACCACATGTTACATTATCAATAATGGAAAATTCCACTTCTGTACCATCATCTTCTGTCATTGTTACGGTTTCAAATTCCAATTCTTCTACTTCTTCAAAAATATCTGCCATTTGTTTTCTCCTTATGTTCAAGTATTACAGTACGCATACAATGCGTACCCTACGATTGCATTCATATTTTATACTGCGGTCGATTCGTGAATCGCCCATACATTTATGTCCACATTTTGATTTGTGGTATTACGGTAGGGTCAAGACCCTACCCTACAATTGCATCCACATTTTATTTGTGGTATCATTTATTTTTCTCTATTTAGTTTATCCAAATACCCTTGCAAAATATGCACAGCTGCCATTTTGTCAATCAAACTTTTTCTTTTATCGTGTCCCAAACCGGCTGCACGCATAGCACCCTCTGCTGCAATGGTACTGAATCTTTCATCCCACAAAATCACTTGCATTTTTGGAAAGCGTCTTTCAATACGTTCTGCGAAATCCTTTGTTTTCACACAACGTTCACCTTCTGTATTGTCTAAATTTTTTGGATATCCCAAAACAATGGTATCCACAGAATTCTCTTCCACCAATTCTGCCAAACGACGCATTGGTTTTTTGAACGCTTCTGCATTATCTCGTCTAATGATTTCCAATCCTTGTGCTGTCCAACCAAGTGCATCGCTTTTTGCAACGCCAATGGTTTTATCGCCATAATCCAAACCTAAAATTCCCAATGGTTTTATCCTCTTTCTCAATCGTTACGATTCAAGTAATCTTTCACCAATTCTTCCAACAATTCATCACGTTCCAATTTGCGAATCATAGCACGTGCATTCATGTGGCTTGTGATATAAGTTGGGTCACCTGACAAAATATAGCCTACAATTTGGTTCACAGGATTGTATCCTTTCTCCTTCAAAGCGGCACTGACTGCAATGAGGATTTTTTTCGCTTCGTTTTCTGGTTCTTTTTCTACACGTCCAAAATATTGAGTTTCGTTGATATTATTCATATAATCACGCTCCATTTACCGTCTACAATCCTTATCCATTTATCATAATATAAACCCTGTCCAATTGCAACACAATACTTGGACAAAAGCCTCTGATATCCTTACAATTTTCTTGCGCCACCAACAATTTCTCCTGAAACTTCCAGCAATTTTACAGACACAATTTGATTTTCCAATGATATATCAGAAGTAAAATGCACCTTGATGTAATTGGAAGTATGTCCTTCATATACACCTTCAGACACTTGTTTTTCAACCAAAACCTCGGTTTCTGTGCCGATTTGACCTTCCATAAATGCAACTGCCATTTCTTCAGACAATGCCAACAACTTGTGACTTCTTTCTGTTTTCACTGCATTTGGCAATTGGTCTTTACGTTCTGCTGCTGGTGTTCCTTTTTTTGGAGAATATGGGAATACATGTATTTTTGCAAATCCAATTTCCTTTGCAAAGTCAAATGTTGTAGCAAAATCTTCTTCTAATTCTCCTGGGAATCCAACAATGATATCTGTGGTCAAAGCCACATCTGGCATATATTTACGCAAGGTTTCTGTTGCTTTTTTGTAGGTTGCTATATCGTATTTACGATTCATTTCTTTGAGGGTTTTGTCACATCCACTTTGCAAAGAAAGATGGAAATGATGACATACCTTAGGCAAATCTGCCATAGTTTGTGCAAACTCCTCTGTTACCACATTTGGTTCAATGGAACTGAAACGAATGCGTTTGATTCCTTCCACTTGATGCACTTCTTTTAAGATTTGCAACAAACTGGTGTCACGTCTATCTTTGCCATAGCTTGCCACATGAATCCCAGCCAAAACCACTTCTTGGAAGCCATTATCTGCCAAATGATGCACTTCTTCAATGACATCTTTTGGATCACGACTTCTGATGGGTCCCCTTGCATATGGAATGATACAATAGGAACAATATTGGCTACAACCATCTTGAATTTTCATATAAGCACGTGTACGATCTGCCATTTTTTGTACAGACAAACGCTCAAAAACACGTTCTTTCATAATATCGGAAACATGGCTTTGTACCCCATTTTCTGCATGGTATTCTTCCACCATTTCCACAACTTTGGCTCTTTCTTTTGTGCCAATGACCAAATTGACACCTTCCACAGCCATAATTTCATCTGGTGCTGTTTGTGCATAGCAACCAATGACTGCCACAATGGCATCTTCCTTTTGGCGTTTCACACGTCGAATCAACTGACGTGATTTTTTGTCACCAAAATTGGTTACTGTACAAGTATTGATGACATACACATCTGCTTCTTCATCAATACCCACCACTTCATATCCTTTTTCTGCAAACAATTCTGCAATGGCTTCGCTTTCGTATTGGTTGACTTTACAACCCAAAGCGTAACTTGCTATTTTTTTCATTCTATTTTTTCTCCGTTCTTTTCCATATCGATCAAACGACGAATTTCTTTGGTTACAAATCCATCGTTGTTGCTACCACCTTGGAATCTGGCAAATTTTTTCACGCCTTCTTCTGCTGCTTCCATTGCATAGCTATAATATCCTTGTTGCAACAATTCCACATCGTTGTATTGATCACCAAACACAACGGTTTCTTCTGGAGTAATGCCCAAGCGTTCCTGTAATTTTGCCAGTGCTGCTCCTTTGTTGACACCCAATGTTCCAATATCAATACTGCCTTCACCTGAAGTTGCAACATACAACCCTTCATGAATGGCAGAACGCAATTCGTCATATCCTTCTTGGTTTGTTTTTCCATTATATAAAATGGCAGACACCTTGATGGCATCGTCCAAAACAGAATACAAATCCTCCACCAAAACCATCTCATATTGCAAATGTGGTCTTGAGAAAAACTCCTGAATTTCTGGACTTTTGGTGTATCCGCAATATTTCCCACAAACAATTGGCTCTATACGATCCAATTTTGCCATCACATCCAAACAAAGGATGACATCCTCTTTTTTCATTGGATAGGAAATCAATTCTTCTTTATTTTCTGCTACAAATGCACCATTTTCCGCAATGATGATGATGTCCTCCAAATGATTTGGGAAATGACGTTCCAGACTTGGGTATTGTCTGCCACTTGCTACCACGAAACGAATGCCCATTTCTTTGAGCTTAGCCAAAACTGCATCTGTATCCTGCGCCATTTTTTTATCATCAGTCAAAAAAGTACCATCCATATCTGTTGCAATCAATTTAATCATGGTATTCTCCTGTTTATACTATATATTCAAAGTTTCAATTATCACCGTTCTCCATAAGTCTTTTTAGTATACCATAAAAGCGGAGAATGCGTGGTACAAAGGAATCAGTTGTTACACTTGTGTAAAACAATTGATTTGTTTGTACCATCATTTGCGTAGCAAATGTATCCAAGTACTCGCAGAGTACTGGATAGTCTCCGCCCAATTCTACATTTTAGTATACCACACCCAAAATTACATTTGCAAGTTAGAAAAGAAGATTCCAATGTTTCCCAGTAAAAATCGTGATTATATAGGAGGAAACGCTATTCCAAACAAAAAAGGTGTCCATATTGCACGAACAAAAAGAGGGCTTATATCATAATCACATCACAAATTACATCTTTTTTCTTGCATTGTTTGATGACAAATTCGGTACCCTTGCTCTTTCCATCCCAAAATGCCAAAACATAGTCTGCGTATGCTATGATTTCAATATTACGTCTGATGGGTGCAGCACGTCCAAATTCGCTATAGTTTGGTAGAAATTCTTTCAACAGTAGATTGTGTTCCAAAGCATAGTTTCTGGCACAGGTATCAATGCCTTTTGCACCACCAGATACGATTTCTGTGGTGTTTTTTGGTAGATAATTCTCTAGGTTTTCGATGGATAAGTTTCTGGAACCAATGACTGCAACTTTCATATGTATACCTCCTATTGCTGGCGACCACAGGTCGCCCCTACGATTGAATGGGTGATTGTTGTTTGCTCGGGATGTCGGGGACGCCATCCCCTACAAGATATTTTTTGAATACATTGTATATCTAAATCCAACATAACATTGCTATTTGACTATAAAATGGATATATCATATAGTTACGAGAGGTATTTTCATGACAATCAAAAGTATATCCATACGAATTGAAGATAAAATGCTGGATAAAATAGGATATGTAGCAGATTACGAAGGTCGTTCTGTCAATAGTCATGTCCTTGTTTTGATTCGTGAAAATATCAAAAAATTCGAAGCGGAGTATGGTGAAATCCATGATGTATTGCCTCCTCATTTGCATGTAAAACCCAGTAAGAAATCGTGAAGTTTATGGTTTATAACAGCGACAGCAAGACCTTGGAGAACTTTTTTCTGTCGTGAAAAGTTCCCCAAACCCTTCAAAAACACTCTTTTAAAGCATTTAAGACCTTGAGACACTGTCTCAAACTCTGTAAGCCTTTGAAAAGGCTTAACCTAAACTTTATTTAAAAGCATTTTGTACAAACATAAGTTTTGATAAATAGATATTTTAACAGTCTGATTTCTACAAATTTCGACACGCCAAACAAAAAACGCATCTCCATGATATCCCTATCACAAAGATGCGTTCTTTTCATTGGGTATTTTCCTCCACATGTGTAGAAGAAATGACCTTTTTTACATTCTTTTCAAATTTTACCCTTGGCAACATGACCATATGACCACAGCCACAGCATTTGATGCGAAAATCCATACCCACACGTAAGATTTCCCATTGCACAGCTCCACAGGGATGATTTTTCTTCATTTGTACAATGTCTCCAACATAAAATTGCATTATGCTTCCTCCTCGTATTATATAGTCATAGCTTTTTCTTTACCTTTTCTTAGGTATAAGCTATGCTGATTTAGATACTGTGGATTGGTGAATTCCTCCTACCACTTGATGGTTTAAGTAAGGCTCCAACCACAGTCTCTTTGTTTATTTGTTAATTAGTTAGATACCGCATGACGGTTTATTTAGAACGAGGTTACAATCGCAGAGAGTACCAGTGGTTCCAAACAGTATCAAATACTTTTAAAATAGGAGATTTATTTATGATTTACGTAGGAATTGATGTTGCTAAAGATAAGCACGATTGTTTTATGACCAACTCTGATGGGGAAATACTTGCAAAAGCATTTACCGTCACAAACAACCGAGATGGATTTGATGAACTTTATCAAAGAGTAGAATCTCTTTCCGATGATTTAACCAAAGTAAAAGTAGGACTTGAAGCCACTGGACACTATAGTTATAACATCTTGGGGTATCTGCTTGATAAAGGTCTAACCACCTATACTATCAACCCGTTACATACAAATCTTTACAGAAAAAGTCTAAGCCTTAGAAAGACGAAAACGGATAAAGTCGATGCCCATACGATTGCTACTATGCTCATGTCTGATGTGAACTTGAAGTCCTACTCAGATACATCATACCACAACGAAGAGCTAAAGTCACTCACTCGTTATCGTTTTGATAAAGTAAAAGAACGGGCAAAATTAAAAACTTCTATTTCTAGGCTTGTAACGATTCTATTTCCTGAATTGGAAAAATTGGTGCCAACACTTCATATCGCATCCGTTTATGCTTTGTTGGTTGAGTTTCCAAGTTCCAAAGCCATTGCCGATGCACATTTGACTAGATTGACGAATCTTCTGGAAACAGCTTCTAGAGGGCGCTATGATAAAAATACGGCTATCCTATTCCGTAATGCAGCCAGAACTTCTATTGGTTCTCATATGCCAGCCAAATCATTAGAATTGAAACACACCATTGAACTCATCGAAGTGTTAGATTCTGAAATCGCTGAAATAGAAGTTGAAATCAAAGCTATTGTAGATGAAATGGAATCTCCAATCCTAACCATACCTGGAATCAGTTATCGCATGGGTGCAATGATTCTTGCAGAGATTGGTGATTTTTCTAGGTTTGATTCTCCAGATAAGATTTTAGCTTATGCGGGGTTATCACCGTCCACCTATCAATCTGGTCAGCTAGAATCTTCCCATTCTAAAATGGAAAAACGAGGTTCTCGCTACCTGCGATACGCATTATTTAATGCCACAATCTATGTTTGTCATTGGGATCCAACATTTAAGGCATACCTAGCTAAAAAACGAGCCGAGGGAAAACATTATTATGTTGCCATTTCCCACGCTACCAAAAAACTTGTACGAGTAATTTATCAACTGGAAAAAACAAGAGAAACATATATAAAGTGACCTGATTCGTTTTATCAAATATCTCCTAATTTGAGCACCTATAGAGATGCTCTATTTGTCATGCAGTTTTCAATGTTCAATATCTATCTGAAATACATTTCTGTAATTCATTCAAAAACTTTCATTTTAGACTTGACTTTTAATAGTTAGTCTTACTTTGCACCATATGAATGGTACGTTGTGGAAATGGAATTTCAATATTTTCTTTATCAAAACGGTTTTTGACACGTCTTCTAAGCTCTGCTTCCACACCAAGATTGGTTTTCACTTGGCATTTCGCTACAATTTTCACATCCACAGAAGATTCATTCAAAGCCACTACGCCAACTACAATAGGTGCTTCCATGATGCCTTCAATATCACTTGTTTTTGTCATTTCATCTTGCAAAACAACCAATACATGGTCGATATTTTCTTTGTAAGCAACACCAATGACCAAAACTGCATTCATATATTCATTACACATATTGGTTACAGTTCCAACAGAACCATTTGGAATGATATGCAAACGTCCATCTACATCACGAATTTTTGTAGAACGAAGTGCAACACCTTCTACCACACCAGTAATGCCTTGGATGGTGACAATATCGCCAACTGCGTAGTAATCTTCAAACAAAATGAAGAATCCTTCTAGCATATCTCCAACCACACTTTGTGCACCCAAACCAACTGCAACAGAACCAGCACTGGCAACCACCACAAGGGAGCTATCGCTGACACCCAATTGACGTAAAACTGACAAAATCCCAATGAAATAGATGACATATTTCAACACACTAGAACTGATGGAGTTGAGTGTTTGTGCCTTACGTTCCGAAAATGCAAGACGTTCCTTTTGGGTTTGTCCAATAAAAAATTTTCTCAGTGCCTTCTGGGAAAAGCGAATCAATGCAAAACATACCACCAATGTCAATATAATTTGCAACACTTTGATACCCAAACTCATAGCACTTTCCAATGTCTTTTCCAAGACAATCATATCGATTCCTTCCATTGTAAATCTCCTTTATTGTTTATATTATTTGCTGGATGGGAAACCCATCCCCTACAGTGTGTTACCTTTAGCAATACGAAATTCATATCTACAATACATATTTTCTGACATATAAATTACAATTTGCCAATTAAATTTTCTACCAATACACTACCTCTTTGGGCTGCCATCACACAGAATTCTTCAAAAGAAAGACCTGCATCTTCACCAGCACCATCAGAAATTGCACGAATGATCAAAAATGGTGTATTGTTCAAATAACAAGTATGTGCAACCGCTGCACCTTCCATTTCTGCACACATACCACCAACGGTTTCACGGATTTTGGCTTTTGCATCTTCTGTGCAAATGAATTGGTCACCACTGGCAACTCTACCAGTCAAAACACGATAATCCTTTGCAACTTCCTTTGCAGATTCCAATGCCAAACGAAGCAATTCTTGATCTGCTTTGAAATAACTTTCCTCCATACGTGGAATTGTGCCAATTGGATCACCCAATGGGGATGTATCCATATCGTGTTCCACAGCATCTTCAGACAAAATGATATCGCCAACACGCAATTCAGCAGACAAAGAACCTGCAACACCTACCATAATGATTTTTTCTACATCGAAACGATCAATGAGCGCTTGTGCACAAATGGCAGCATTCACTTTGCCAATACCGCTTTTCACCAAAACCAAGTTTTTACCTGCATATGTTCCCACATAGAAGGTCAAACCAACCATGTTTTTTTCTTCTGTAATTTTCATTTTTCCTTTGAGTGCAACAATTTCTTCTTCCATTGCACCAATGATACCAATATTTTTCATATATTCACTCCTATTTCTCTATTTTAGGGCAGTTCTTTTTATTGTAGCATAGGAAATTTGAAATTTCAAGAAATCTTATAAAACTGTAGAAAATGCTGTTATCTTTTGCTGATTGAACAATATTTTTTCATGGCTTTTTGGCTTTTCTCTTGTTTTTCCTAGCCAATGCTTGTATAATACAAGAAGAATGATATGGATACAAAATATTTATCATATAACCAAGAGAGGGTGACCGATATGACAGCAAAAACACATGCATATATCACAAAAGAAATCGAATTGGAACAATTGTATCAATTTATCTTGAAGTTCTTCGACCCTAGTGCAAAGGTAAATCGCTATGAAAACCGTTTTGGTGAAAGCAACGAAATGGCGGTTTATTTCACATATAAAGGTGAAGAAAGACGTTTGTTCACTATGGTGTACAAAAGCCGTAAATTCTCCAAAACTGGTGACAAAAACAGAATGATTTTCATGGACTTGGATTACTGGGGTCATAGTGTGGAAATCATGCGTTGCATCTTGTCCTACTTCGGTGGTTGGTTGGATGAAAACGACTGTGACAACGAAGAAGCATATTTCATGGAAGCACAACCTGATGGCGTAACACCAAATATCATCAAAATCACTAGAAGCGAGTTGAATCGTCGCATGGGTGGTATGGTTGTTATCATTGATGAAGAATAAGGTTTGTATTGAAGGGATATTCCTAAGGGAGTATCCTTTTTTTGTTGTTTGCAATATAACGGTATGGGAAACCCATCCCCTACAAAATCACCAAATTGCATTCACGCCTGTAGGGTCGATTCACGAATCGACCGTTCTTTCAACTCATCACAAAAATATCAAAACTTTCTCTTGACAATATTGATATTCGATGTTACTCTGTACTCATAAATATCGAATATCAATATTAGAAAGGATGAGTTCATGGCTAGAGAAAAATACCAAACCCTAACAGAGCAAATGTTTTATATTCTTCTTTGTTTGGAAGTGGAATGTTGTGGTGTAGATATTATGAAAATGGTATCAGATTTGACTGGTGGACGTGTGGTCATTGGTGCTGGCACACTATACACTTTGTTGGATAACTTCCAAAAGGAAAAATTCATTGCAGAAACCAAGGTGGAAAATCGCAAAAAAAGTTATTTGATTACAAACTTAGGAAAGGAACTTTTGGAAAAAGAATACAAGCGTTTGCAAACTTTGACAGCAGACTACGAACAAATGAGAAAGGGGAATTCCCTATGAGAAAAAAAGACACTGTAAAGAAAAGTATGATGTTCCAATACAATCACTACACAGATTTGGAACGCAAACTGGAAAAATACGCTACACAAGGCTTATTCCTAGAAAGCATTGGTTCTTATTTCTGGACATTTAGACGTGGAGAACCCAAAGCAGTACACTACACCGTTACTTTCTTTGCAGAGGGTTCTATCTTCCATCCACACCCCACAGAAAACCAAGAAGTCTATTACGATTATGCAGAAGCAAGTGGTTGGCATTTCATAGCAGAACATGGACAAATGCAAATTTTCATGAGCGAAGAAGAACAGCCCACGCCATTTGAAACAGATGAAGGTGAGAAGTTTGAAAACATCAAGAAATGCATGAATAAATCCATATTGCCTGTGTATTTGAGTATGCTTGTGCTCTTTGGGTTCAATATCTGGACACAACGCACTTCCATTACACTAGATCCCATTCGCTATCTCACAAGCAAAACCTCTATTTATGTCCTAGCCATGTATATCATTGTGATTTTGATGTATGGGATGCAGTTGGTGTCTTATGTGATTTGGTTGCGTAGGTCAGAAAAATCCATTGCACTTGGTGGTGGCTGTATCGAAAAAGAACATCGTACAGAACGAATGGTACAAAAGATTTTTCTTTGTGGAATGTACTTACTGGTTCTTTGGTTTCTTTTTGCTATGGGTCAACAAGCAGGTCTGGCAATTGTTGTCCTTTCATTGGCTTACATTCCCATTGTTGTGTTTGTGTTCCAAAAAATCTTGCAGTTGATGAAGAAAAAAGCAAAATCCACTATGGTGGTGCGTGTGGTTTCCATTTGTGTTTTGATGGTCACTGTTTTTGCATACCTTGGTGGCATTGGCTATTGGGCATTTCGTTTCGATATTGGAAACAAAGAAGAACGCCCATATCGTACAGTGGAAGTGGTGCTTTCTGCCAATGCCACAATGGATTATGAGATTTTCAGTGATGCAATTCCTTTGACTGCACAGGATTTGTACCCAGATGCAAGCCACCCTGATTATTCCTACGAAAAAGAGATGGAAGAAACCATTTTCATGAAACAAACATACTATTACCAAGGTTTGTATCCCATGAAAAATCCACCACCTGAAATCCGATACAATATCGTAGAATGTAAGATGGATTGGACATTTGATGTGGCAATGGACTATCTTTTGGAAGTGGAAGAATGGCGGACAGAAACCACTTGGGAAGAAGTGGATGCAACACCATTTGGTGCCGACAAAGCATATCATAGATTATATGATGGAGAAGCAACTGGCACATACCATTTGTGCTATGGCAACACCATTGTCAGCCTATTTTTAGAAGAAGCATTGACAGATGCAACCACAGAAATTGTGGTGGAAAAATTGGAATTACCCAGATAAAGCAAATCCCAGTCTGACAAATATGTTGTTGGACTGGGTTTTCGTGTAATTTATATAATGTGTAGTATAATGTAGGGGAAGATATCATCTTCCAGGAAAATGATTGTGATAATTTTAGACTATAATTTTTTCAAATGTTAGAGCTCTTCAGACCGTACCTTTTGACACCAAAAGGTACCCCAAAAGTGCCACTCTTTGCGAAGGCGTGGAGCCACGCTTCAAAAGGGTCTATCCCGACCCTCTTAAAAATCACCCCGATAGACGGATGTGTAGAAAATTAAACCCTACGATTAGACCGTGAGTGACAAGCCCCTCACCTCTTGATTACTGTTTCAAAACCTTGAAAATAGCTTCTATATAGTGGCTTTGAGGGTTTCACTCATCCTTTGCTTGCAAAGCGGAATCCTCTAAATTACTACTTTGATAAGCTAGAATTGTGCGTCACTGGACATGAAGGAAGTATACTCAAAAATCAATTCATTCTCTAACCTAAAGGATTTCGCTTGCAAGGGAGTTTCGAGGGGTCGCAGCCCCTTGAACCGTGCTCCACGCTTCGGAAGTAGTGGTGCTTTTTGTTACTTTTTGGTGTCAAAAAGTAAGGTCTGAAAAGTTCTAAAAAGTGAATAAATTCCCAGATGAAATTAATTCGTTTTGCCATCTGCTACACTACAGATTACAAGTACAATCCCCATAACTGCAAAAAAGGAGCAGATATCCAATCCACTCCTACAATTACACTCTATTTATTTACTTTTCAAAAAAATCCACCAATTCCACAAACCCTTGGACTGCATGGGAAGCTGCCACATTCTTCAATTTTACCATACCAATACTTCTTTTTGGGACTGGTGGTTCCACTGGAATTTCAAATATATTACCATCTTCCAATGCTTCTTTGGTAAACTCTTTGATGACATAGGTCAGTCCCAAATTGATTTGTGCAAAGCTGACCAACAAGTCGCTACTGCCCAATTCCAAAATCGGTTGCAATGCAATTCCATTTTCCTCTGCATAGGCATCCACATAACGTCTGGAGTTGCTGGCATCTTCCAACAAAAGCAATGGATATTCTGACAATTCTTCCACAGTGATTCCTGTTTCTGCAAGTTTTCTGAACTTTTCACCACCAACCAAAATATCTTGTACTTCGATACAAGGGATGATTTCAAAATCCGCTTCTTCTGCAATGGGCAAATTGACAAAGCACACATCCACACTACCATTACGCAACAAACGCAAAGATTCATATGTGGTTTTATTGGTTACCTTAATATTGATATCTGGATAGGAATTGTGGTACTTTTCCAAATAGGGCAACAAGAAATTGGCAATAACCGTATCACTGGCACCAATTTTCAATTCACCCATTTCCATATGCATCATTTGGAAATATTTATCTTCTGCAGCATGAATGAGTCCAAGTGCTTGTTCCAAATAGGTATACAACAACTTTCCTTCTGCTGTTGGATATACCCCTTTTGCAGTACGCACCAAAAGTGGACTCCCCATACGTTCTTCCAACTGACGAATTGCCATACTCACTGCTGGTTGGGAAATGTACAACTCCCTTGCAGCAGCAGACATATTTCCTAGGCGTGCCACTGTACAAAAAATACGATATAAATCTAAAGAAACATCTACTTTCACAAGAATACCTTCTTTCTACAAGAAACATGCAATTTTGGCACGTTCTGCATACAATGCTTCCAATTCCTCTTTATGATATACAAAACCTGTATCATCAAAGTACTTTCCACCTTCTGGACAATGCTTCACACAAGCACAACATTTCATGCACACTCCATTTATGATACTTGGATTTTCTTTGTCTATGGAACCCAATGGACATACAGATGCACAAATGCCACAACCTGTACAAACATCTGTTGTTTTTGGTTTCACTTTGCGGATATCAATGTGGTTTCCATGTCGATCACGTGGTGTATAATATGGATTTGGTGGATTGTTTCCAGCCACACAAACAGGTGCTTCATACTGCCATTTGTTTTGGATTTTTTCCACAATATCCACACCAAAAGCCTTGATTTCTTCTAAGTCATTTGCATCTGGTCTACCAGCACCTAAACTCCTAGAAAAAGAATGCTCACTGACAAAAGCACCACCAGCAATTGTTTGGAACTTGGCTTGTTCCATCAGATTTCGAAGTTCCACCAAAGCATCATCAAAATTACGATTGCCAAAAGAAACCACAGGTACCCCCATAGCACCACCACCTACAATACATTCTTCCACATAAGGTAACAGTAAATTTGGTACACGTCCCGCAATGACCGGCAATCCAAACACCACCAAATCCCCTGTTCCAAAAACAAGGGTTTTCCATCTGGCATTTGGCAAAGTGACATCCACTGCAACACAGTCCACTTCCAACTGATTTGCTATGGTTTTTGCTAAGGTTTCCACTACTTTTTTTGTTCCACCCGTCGGGCTGAAATACAATGCATAAACATTTTTGATGCGTTTCACAAGTCATCCCACCATTTCCAGCTCATATCAAACAAACGATAGTTTTCTACTTTATATGATACTTGATTTATTACATCATTACAAGCACAATTTCATCACATTTACTTGGATTTTGATATTCTTTGTTCCAATTCAAGATAAAGTCATTGCAGGCGGATGTGGGCATCCACCCCTACAAAATCAATGTTGCTACACATGACAAGCATTTTCTCCAATCAAAAACCCCTCCTCCAATTGGAAAAGGGGTTCTGGTTATTTTACTCAATCGTGGAATGGTGTTACAGTTGCAAACACTTCATCCATATACACAACTTCTTGTTCTGCAAGCATCGCCTGTGCTTGTTCTTCTGCATAGACATACATTTCTTGTTCCAAAAATGCCATTTGCATCAAGGATTCTGCTTCTTCTTCATTTGGAATTTCAATTGTTTCAATTTTCATAATGTAGTATACACCATTCAAGTAGAAAATCTCATCAATAACACCAACTTCTGGCGCTGTTTCCAAACCATATCCGGACATGAAATCAGATTTATATGCTGTCATTTTACCTTTGGATTCAGTGCCAATTGCTGCTTCATCCACATCATATTCATCGAACAAAACACCAAAATCTTCACCAGCTTTTGCTTTTTCCAAAACCTCTTCTGCCACAGCTTCGTCATCTACAACCACACTATCTATATTGTAGTATGTGTATTCTTCCACAAATGTTTCTCTGTATTCATCATAGAATGCTTCCAAATCTGCTTCATCTACAACATAACCCATTGCAAGTTGTTGGTACACCAAACCAAACAAATAGGATTCTGTCATAGCTTTGATCATAATTTCTTCTGTAACGCCCATTTTTGCAACATCTTCTTCTGGAATAGAAGCCACAAACTCAATGGAAGATGCTTCTGCCTGTGCAATTTCTTCATCTGTCATAGAAATATCATTTTCTGCTGCGTATTTTGTGGTTGCTACCACTTTACGAATGGTTTCCATAGTTCTTTCTTCCACCATATCATCAGCTGTGATACCATCAAATTCCATAGTCCAAACATCTGCACCAATTGCAGACAAGAAACTTTGAGATGTGGTATACAAATACACCATATACTCTGATTTCATAATGTCTTCGCCATCAATTTGCATAATGACTGCATCAGAAAATTCTTCTTGTACCACTACTTGTTCACTGGTACTACTGCCACAACTACTTACAAATACAGCACACGCCAACATGGTGGCAAGCATTTTTAATTTTTTCATTTTGGTCCCTCTTTCTCATATACATATTCAAATTTTTATTGTTTCAATCATATCCTTTTGATTATACACAATTTCACCCAAAAACACCATCATTTTAATTGATTTAATAGCAATTTAATTTCGTCTATTACAGAAACACCCTTTTGTTTTGCCAATTTTATGGTCACATATGGCTTTGCTCCAGCAGTAAATAAATATTGTCCCTTGCTTGCAACAATGGTTTTGGTTAGTTTTTCTGTATCAAAATGAACGGTTTCTGCAAATCCCACCAAGACCACATCCCTCTTTTGTACCAAGGATGCAATACCAAGTGCATTTGCTTCTGCTTTTAGGAGTACGATTTCCAAAAGAATTTGTACACTCTTTGGCAAGTCTCCATATCTATCCATCATTTCATCTATCATATCGAAATAGCCATCTTCATTGCGTATGGTTGCAATTTTTTGATACATCTCCATACGTTGTGCTTGGTTTTTGATATAAAAATCTGGAATAAAAGCACTCATTTGCAAATCTACAGACGTTTCATTTGTTTTTGGCTTCGGTTCTTCTCCTTTTAGGGTTTGCACCGCTTCTTCCAACAACCTACAATACATATCGTAACCAACGGTTTCCATATGCCCATGTTGTTCTGCTCCCAACAAATTGCCAGCACCACGAATTTCCAAGTCCCTCATGGCAATTTTGAAACCAGAACCAAACTCTGTAAATTCACGTATGGTTTGCAAGCGTTTTTCTGCCACTTCACGCAACATTTTGTTCCGTTGGTACAACAAATATGCATAGGCAATGCGACTACTTCTACCCACACGTCCACGAAGCTGATACAGTTGTGAAAGCCCCATTTTATCTGCATCTTGTATGATAATGGTGTTTGCATTTGCAATATCCAAACCTGTTTCTATGATGGTGGTACACACCAAAACATCCGTTTCACCACTGATGAATCCTTCCATAATGCGTTCCAATTCACGTTCTGACATTTGCCCATGTCCATAAGCAATATTGGCTTCTGGCACCAATTTTTGCAAACGAAAGGCTTCTTCTGCAATGGAATTGACACGATTGTACAAGTAATATACCTGACCACCCCTTGCAATTTCACGGTGGATTGCTTCTCGGACAAATTCTGCATTGTTTTCCATAACATAAGTTTGCACAGGTTGTCTTTCTTGTGGTGGTTCTTCCAACAAACTCATATCCCGAATGCCAGACAAACTCATATGCAAAGTTCTTGGAATTGGCGTTGCAGATAAGGTCAATACATCCACATTGTCACGCAAACGTTTCAACTTTTCCTTATGTGCCACACCAAAACGTTGTTCTTCATCCACAATGACAAGCCCCAAGTCTTTGAACTCCACATCCTTGGACAAAATTCTATGGGTTCCAATGAGAATATCACCCATACCACTTTTCATATTGGCAAGACTTTCCTTTTGTTGTTTTGGTGTTCTAAATCTGGAAAGCAACTCCAATTGAATGGGATATCCACTCATACGTTCCACAAAGTTATGATAATGTTGCTGTGCCAAAATGGTAGTTGGCACCAAAAACGCAACTTGTTTTCCTTCTTGGACTGTTTTGAATGCACCACGAATTGCAACCTCTGTTTTACCATAGCCCACATCGCCACAAATGAGTCTGTCCATAACCTTGGTACTTTCCATATCCGCTTTCATATCTTCAATGGCATGGAGTTGGTCATCTGTTTCTGCATAGGGAAATGCTTCTTCAAATTCACTTTGCCATGAGGTATCCACTCCACAGGCAAACCCCTTTGCTGCTGCTCGTTTTGCATAGAGTGCCACCAAATCTTCTGCCAAAATTTGTACCACTGCCCGTGTTTTGGCTTTGGCTTTTGCCCAATCTCCACCACCCAATTTGTTCATTCTTGGAGCACCACCACCACTACCGATGTATTTTTGCACCCGATCCATTTGGTTCACTGATACATATAAATTTCCACCATCACGATAAGAAATTTTCATATAATCCTTTTGGATGCCCTCCAATGTGATTTTCTCCAAACCACCATAGATGCCAATACCATGGTCGTCATGTACCACATAGTCCCCAATTTTCACATCTGTAAAACTTTCAATGGTGGCACCTTTTTTCTTTTTCTTTGGTTTGCGTTTCTTTTCACCACCAAACAATTCTTGGTCTGAAAACACTGCCAATTTACAGGCTTCGTAACGAAAACCCTTTGCCAAATTGCCACGACTGACCCAAATGCTGCCTACTGCCATTGGTTGGTTTAAATTTTCCACATAGGTGGCATAGACACCCAAATCTTCCAAATCTCTAGCCATTCTTTGTCCTTTTGAGCCAGAATTTGTGAGAATCAACACACGATATCCTTCTTTTTTGAGGAATTGCAATTCTTCACAAAATAGTGTCAATTGGTTGCCAAAGGATGGTGTTGTATGTGCCATAAAATGCACCATTTCTTTTGGAGAAAAATCCACAGCTCTTTGGTTGAGTCCAGCCAACAAAACGGTTACAAATCCATCCATTTTATGCAAAACTTCAGCATATGAAAACAAAAGTTCACTTTGCTTTGGCAACAAATAGCCTTCTGCTATTCTACCCTTCATACTTTCTGAATATTCGTCCATCACCGTTTCCATATGGGTATGAATGCGATCTGGTTCATCCAAACACAAAATGGTATCCTTTGGTATATAGTCCAAAAGACTTACGGTTTTGTCATAAAAATACGAAATATATCCACCTACATTGGAAAGTCTACCTTCCAAACGCAAACGTTCTGCATCTTCACCAGCATGTTCCTGTAAACGTTCCGCTGCTTCTAGGCGTTCTGTTTTCTCCATTGCTTTTCTGGTTTTGACATATTCCTTTGTGATTCTGTCTGCTGCAACCTTTGCCATTTCTTCTGCATATACCAATTCATTCATTGGAAAAATGGTGGTTTTGTCTAACTTTTCTGTGGAACGTTGTGTTGCCACTTCCATTGCACGAATGGAATCGATTTCATCATCCCAAAATTCGATACGAATTGCTTCTTCTGCTGTCAAAGAAAACACATCCAAAATACCGCCACGCAAAGAGAATTGACCACGACTTTCCACAATTTCTGTACGTTCATATCCTAGGAAAATCAATTTTTTCATCAATTCATTGATATTCCAAACATCACCCACAGAAATCTCCAAAATAAATTTCTGAAACTCTTCTTTTTCCACAAAACGCTCACACAAAGCTTCCATAGATGCCACCAAAATTGGTGGATTTCCAGCAAGCAAACTCTCTATGACTTGGAATCTTCTACGACCAACCTCTTGACCATGAACATCTGCACTATAAAACAAAATATCCTTTGCTGGATAATACATCACATCGCTATGGAAGAAGGCAAGTTCTTGTGCCAGCTCACGTCCACGGAGCTCACTATGGGTCAATATAAGAATGGGTCTTTTGGTATGTGCACCCAAACCATAGAAAATATGGCTTTTTTCCACGCCAACAGCACCTGTTCCAAAAACAGGAGTACGATTGTTTTGTATACCCTCCAAAATACGTTGGTATGGATGGAGTTCCAATAATGGATCTAAAAGTGCTTTCATGATTTACCTCGATTGTATTGTATTTGAGATTTATGTGTTACGATGCAACGCTCTGTCATTCAGAGTGCAACGAAGAATCTTTGGTGTTGCGGAACAGTCAAGACTGTTCCCTACAATTACATTTCTGGTTTTGTTTCTGGTTTTGTTTCTGGTTTTGTTTCTGGTTTTGTTTCTGGTTCTGCTTCTTCTGGTTTTTCCACTTTTGGTTTTTCTGGTTTAGGTGGTTTTGGTTTTTTGTTCATGGTATTCATTGCAGACTGGAATCCTTTTTCCAAAATCAATTCCACTGCCAAAACACCTTTATCCAAACCTTGTTCCATCAAAGGCAAATCATCTTTTCCAAATTTTGCAAGAACATAATCTGCCAAATCCCAACCATTTGGTTTTTCGCCAATGCCCATTTTGACACGCCAAAACACATCTGTCCCCATTTGTGCAATGATATTGCGAATGCCATTGTGACCACCATGACTGCCCTTTTCACGAATACGCAACTGACCAATTGGCAAGCTGGTATCATCAAAAATCACCAAGCAATTTTCTTGTGGTATTTTATAAAAATTCACCAATTCACGCACACTTTCACCACTGAGATTCATAAATGTCTGTGGTTTCACCAAAAGCACACGTTGTCCATTGATACGTCCATCACCAACAAATGCTTTGTTTTTGAATTTCGATACTTCTATATTGTATTTTTTTGCAAGTCGATCTATGACATCAAAGCCCACATTGTGTTTGGTGCCTTCATATTTGGAGCCTGGATTACCCAAGCCAACAATCATAAAGAAATCTTGTCCATTTTCTTGTTTTTGAAACCGATCAAAAAGTCCCATATTTCCTCCTAAAATTTCATTCTGTTCATTTGGAGTTTATTGTATCATAAAATGATGATGGAAGAAAGCCCTACCATGCAATTGGTGTGGAATTGTATTTATCACAACACAACCAGAAGATGATATCTTCCCCTATGATATTATATTTCAGTCGTGGTACAACAAAAAAGATGAGGTTTTATCCCCATCTCCATTGTATTTTTATGTTATTGTGCCATCATATTTTGAATCAACCTAAACAAAAGATTTGCGATTTGTGCTCTGGTTGCACCACCAGTTGCATCCAATGTACCATCTGGATGACCAACAATCAAACTTTCAGCTACTGCCCAAATCATAGCATCCTTTGCATCTTCAGAAATGGTTTCACCATCTACAAATTGGCTCAAATCTCCTTCTGCTATAGGACTTCCCACACAGAAATACAAAATTGCAATCATTTGTTCTCTTGTAATTGGTGCATCTGGGGTCACTTCTTCCAAAATACCACGTTCCACTGCCCAATCCACAGCAGAAACACCTGCATATGCTGGCAATGTATTTTCACCACTCAAAGCATACATAGCACCAAGGAACATTTCGTATGTTGCAGTTGCTGTTGGTGCAAATTCCACTTCACTGATGCCTTCCATCAAATCAAATGTTGTCACAAGATACACAGAATCATGGAACCAATTGCTTGTGCTCACATCTATAAAAGGCACAGAATAACGATCTTCCACTGCATTCATAACGCCTACAGCACCATTGCCTTGGATGTGCATAGCATCAATTTCTTCTTCTGTTGTACCTGCGTTGAAAATCATAACACCATGATTGGTAACGGTACCACCTGTTGTGTCCATGGTACTACCTGTATCTCCCTCTCTGCCTTCTGTTGGTGCCAAACTAAACATAGCTTCTTCTGCAATGGTCAATGTTGCACCTTCTGCAAAAACAATATGATCGTTGTAGAATCCTGATTCTGCTGCCATATGTGTAAATACCACATCCCCACATATCATTACTGTCCAAGGACGTTCTTCCAAACTTCCATCCTCTGTGCAATAACCAATTATCCCATTGATATCGCTATTTTCAGATATGACGATATCTTTACCTACAAAACATCCATCAGACATAACCACACAACCATCGCCAATGGTCATAATACCTTCTGCTGCACTGATGCTATAAATTGCATTTGCATAAAATTCACAATTTACAATGGTTGCATTTCCACCATATACAGCAATCCCTGAATTGGCAACAATATTCCAAATACCATCTTCCACTGTAACATCATTTGTATTGCTGGAAAGCACAACATACGCCATCATATTCCAAGTGCCACCTAGGATATTCATATCACCACTACTATAAATCCCATCTCTTGCAACCATTTCCACATTGCCAGTTGATGTGATATTTAAATTACCATCACCTTTGTAGTTACCATCTGCATCATATGTACCTGCTGCCACAATGGCATACAAAGGATCTTCCATAGTTGCACCTTCCATGCCAACAACAATGCTCAAATCACCATCCAACACCAAATCCATATCACCATCTGCATAAATGCCATATGTTTCTGCATAAATGGTCAAACTTGCATCTGCTTCCACCAACAAAGTTGCATTCGCTGGCAATATAATTCCAAATGTATCTTGAATCACCACATCATCTGTAACAGTGAATGTAGAGCCATCTGCTTCATAATCGAAAGTATATCCACCTCCAGATACATCTTCTGTTGCATCCATAAGATGCAATCCTTCCATTGCCACCACTTCATTCGCTTCTGTTTCTGCACCAAATGCCATTGGTACCATCATTTGACTTGCCATTACTACAGACAACACCATAGCAATCATTTTGCTTATTTTCATAGTATTCCTCCTCAAACTTTAGGGCAATACCGCATAACTCTAATTGCAAAATTTGCGAGTAGATTTTTTCGTCATAATTATCAAAAAACACAGGCGATATCGGAAATATCGTCGAGTATTTTTGGTGATTCTGATGGGAAAATAAACCGCAAAGGTTGTGATAGAGGGTTGTGCGGTATTGCCCTAGATTCCCTGTATATTGTATTACGTACAGAATACCACATTGTTTTTGTTTTTTCAATTTAATATTTCATTATGGTATACCACTAGTATATAACAATTCACCATAGGTGTTTGTCAATTAAAGATGATGGGGCTTTTGTAGGGTACGCATTGTATGCGTACTGAAAGCGGAATGCATACAATGCATTCCCTACACATCGATGATATATCTAATACAATACATAATTAGCTCTTGTTGTCTTTTATAGAGACAAATGTTTTGTATCGTCATGCAAAACACAAAAAAGGAAGCCCCTAAGGACTTCCTTCAGATTCCATATAGAATTATTTTACTTCATTTACCAATTCTTCGCCAGCCAAGAATGCTTTTGCATTGTTACAGCTTACATCAGCCATAGCTGTCAAAGCTTCTTCTGTCAAGAATGCCAAGTGACCAGAGATAACGATTTTGTCGCTAGCCAACATTCTGGACAATGTAGCGTCTTTGTTTTCTGCTTCGGAACAATCTTCGAAGAAGTAGTCGTGTTCCACTTCACAAACGTCCATACCAGCACCACGAACTTTACCAGCGTCGATTGCATCCATCAATGCTTCGGAATCAACCAAACCACCACGAGCAACGTTAACCAACAAAACGCCATCTTTCATTTTGCCGAAAGCTTCTGCATTCAACATATGGAATGTTTGAGGCATCAATGGGCAGTGAATGGAAATTACGTCAGAACGAGCGTACAATTCATCCAATTCTACATATTCCAAGCCCAAGTTTGGATTTGGGAATGCATCGTAAGCCACGATGTTCATGCCGAAACCTTTCAAAATGTTGATCATACATTGACCGATTTTACCTGTACCGATAACACCAGCTGTTCTGCCAACCAATGCAACGCCATCCAAGCCAGCAATGTTGAAGTTGAATTTTGTGCTTCTTTCGTAAGCCAAATGTGTTTTTCTATTGATTGCCATCAACAAAGCAGCGCCTTGTTCTGCAACAGATTCAGGAGAATAAGCAGGTACACGAAGTACAGGAATGCCACATTCTTTTGCAACAGCCAAATCAACGCTATCGAAACCAGCACAACGAAGCAAGATCAATTTGATGCCCAAGCTATGCAATGTACGAACTGCTTCAGCGGATACTTCATCGTTAACGAAAGAACAAGTTGCATCGTGACCAGCTGCCAAATGAGCAGTTGCAGGTGTCAATCTTTCATTGAAGAAAGTGATTTCATAGCCAAATTTTGCAACAACAGGTGTGAAGAACTCTTTCCAATAGGATTTTGTGTCAAAAAAAGCGATTTTCATGTCGAAATTCCTCCTAAAAATAAAATAATTTGAATGGTGACTATTGACAAAGGTTACTTAATCTCATAAGCATCTTTCTTTGTTTGTCTTACTTTTAACAATATAAAACATTTTTGCACATTTGTCAACCAACTTTCTGAAATCTTAGCAGTTTGCACAGGGTTTTTTGTGTACGCAATGTTATTTTACGGTTTTCTGGTCAAATCGCCAATTTTGTATGTACACTGGTGGAGGATGGTATTGCGGTTGATTCGTGAATCAACCCTACAATTACCACCAATTTCATATATTCCACCAACCCGTTTCATTGCCACCGAATTCACGTATTCCTCCAATCGTTTCATTGCCACTGAATTCACGTATTCCACCCATCGTTTCGTTGCCTCAGAATGACAAAATACATTGGTTTGTGGCAGTTCATTACGGGATGTCGGGGACGCCATCCCCTACTTTAGAATGCAACACTATAAACTTTTCATTATTCACTCTTAGTTCTTCACTAAAAAATCCCCTAAGGTATGCCCTTAGGGGATTTCAGACTGTCAAAGAACCCTATTCCGCACCTTGGAATAGGGTTCTTTCGTATAAATAACGCATATTCTACAAACAACATGTACCTCTTGCTGCTCCATGTTGCCAGTTTTTTTAAGTTCATTGCAGCGAATTTAAGCTTCACCCATTTTGAAACTTGAGCCAAGCCTTTATGATATGTATATCGCATTGCGTGCTTCTCCTTTGCGTCTGCAAAAACCCGTTCTATGGTTTGGCTCCTCAACGCATAGGTGTCTTTTCCTAATGGAGAATGCCGCACATCCTCTGCTTTTTCTAAATATTTCCACCAGATGTGCTTGGTGACTACCTTTCTATGATCTTTGCTTTCGGTACACCTCGAAAGATTTTCGCATTTTTCGCAAATATAACTGTAACTTTTAAATTCTCTATAGCCATCTCGATTGGTGGTTGTGTATGGTAAAACGTGATATTGAGGACAAATGATGCAGTTGTAATATTCATCAAAAACATACTCTTGCCAAGGTAAATTCCCTTTTTTCGTCATCGGTCTCTTGTAAGGCAAAGAAGGTATTCTTCCATCATCAAATATTTGCTTGCAAATCCATGGGGTTTTGTACCCTGCATCAGCTGTAACCACTTGTATTTCTGGATATTTTTCTGTCACTTTATGATAAACCTCATCAAATACAACGCTATCATGGACGTTTCCAGGTGTTACAACTGTTTCTAACACAAAATTATTTTTATCGCAAACGGTATGTGCACCGTATGCAAAGCACTTTTTATGTTCGCCCTTATGGAACAAACCGCTGTCTGGATCTGTTGTAGAAGTGGTAATTGTTTTTGTTTTTGGAGGGTCATTTTTATCCTCAAAAGGCTTTTTTCCATTATCCTCTCTGTCTTTATTGATTTCTTCAAACAGCTCTTTTTCATATCGTTTTGCTGCAATAGGAATTTCTTTTTTGATGTTTTTCTTTAAATTTGCATTTGCCTTGATATGCGTTGCATCTATAAACACAACTTCTGGACGTAAATATCCTTTTTTCTCAACTTCACCTAAAATCCAAGCGAAAATTTTTTCTACCACTGTTTCTTTAAATCTATTGTTGAAGTTATAACTAATGGTAGCAAAGTGCGGAATACTATCATTGAGGGTATAGCCCAAAAACCAGCGATAGGCAATATTCATTTCAATTTCTTTTACCGTTTGGCGTAAAGAGCGAATTCCATACAAATGTTGGATAAACACCATTTTAAAGAGAACAACAGGGTCAACGCTAGGTCTGCCGTTGTTTGAGCAGTACAAATCTTCCACAAATGAATAAATTTCATTAAAATCTACGGCTTTATCTATTTTTCTTAATAAATGATTTTCTGGAACGAGCATATCTATGTTTATGATTTCTACTGATGTTCTTTTGATTTCTTCTTTACTCAACATTTGTCATCACCTCAACCTCATTATACCAAAAAAAGCCAGCTTATGCTGACTTTTTTGACAGTCTGAAATCCCCTAAGGTATGCCCTTAGGGGATTTTTCTTATTCTACCGTTACAGATTTTGCTAAGTTTCTTGGTTTATCTACGTCACAACCTCTTTCCACTGCAATGTAGTATGCAAACAATTGCATTGGCAATACCACATAGGAGCTTGCAAATAGGTTATGTGCTTTTGGTAAGTAAATCACTTGGTCTGCCACTTCTTCCATCAAGGTTTGACCTTCTGGTGCAATACCAATGACCCTAGCGCCACGTGCTTTGACTTCTTTTGCATTGCTGACCAATTTTTCAAACAATGTATCTTGTGTGGCAATTGCAATGACCAAAGTGCCTTCTTCCACCAAGGAAATGGTACCATGTTTCAATTCACCTGCTGCATATGCTTCACTATGGATATAGGAAATTTCTTTCAGTTTCAAGGAAGATTCCATTGCTGCTGCATAGTCAATTCCACGACCGATTAGGAATACATCTTCACAACTAGCATATTCTTTTGCCAACTCTGCAAGGGATGCATCCAATTGCAACAATTTCGCTGCTTTTTCTGGCATTTCTTCCAATTCTTTTTCACAAAGAGCATACATTTCATTGGAAACAGTACCCCTTTCTTTTGCAAAGTACATTGCCACCAAGTACAACACAGAAAGTTGTGTGGAATAGCCTTTTGTGGTTGCAACTGCAATTTCAGGCCCAGCCCATGTATACAAAACATAGTCGCTTTCTCTTGCAATGGAACTACCCACCACATTGACAATGGACAACACCTTAACACCTTGTTTTTTGGCTTCACGAAGAGCTGCCAATGTATCTGCTGTTTCACCTGATTGGCTCAAAATGATACACAAATCGTTTTTGTTCAAGATGGGGTTACGATATCTAAATTCAGAAGCGATATCCACTTCTACAGGGATTCTACACATTTCTTCGATGACATATTTGCCAACAATACCAGCATGCCAAGCACTACCACAAGCCACGATGTGAATGCGATTCAAGTTTGCAATTTCTTCTTTGGTCATTGCGAAATCATCCAATTTCACTTCGCCATTTTCCAAACGTGGTAAAATGCTTTTTCTAAGTGCTTCTGGTTGCTCCATCATTTCTTTCATCATGAAGTAGTCATAACCGCCTTTTTCTGCTGCTGCAATGTCCCAATCTACATGATAAATTTCTTTTGCAATGGTGTTACCTACCAAATCGTACAAAACAACGCCATCTTTTGTCAAATATGCAATTTCGTTGTCATTCAACAAGTAATAATCTCTTGTGTGTTCCAAAATTGCTGGTGCATCAGATGCAATGTAGTTGCCATCTTCACTCAAACCAACCAACAATGGACTGTCTTTACGCACTGCCAAAAGGGTATCTGGATGATCGCTACACAAAACACCAAGTGCATATGCACCACGAATTTCACCAATGACTTTTTGCAAGGTTTCCAATGGATTGCCTGCATAGTAGAAGTCAAAGAGCTGTGCCACAACTTCTGTATCTGTTTCAGATTGGAAGATATAACCATTGTCCAACAACATTTTTTTGATTTCCAAATAATTTTCGATGATACCGTTATGTACCAAAGAAATTTTGCCACTTTGACCATTATGAGGGTGACTGTTTCTGTCACTTGGTTCCCCATGTGTTGCCCATCTTGTGTGACCAATACCAATATGAGATGCAGAACTGCCCTCTGTTTCGATTTTTTCTACCAAGTTGGTCAAACGTCCTTGGGATTTGACGGTACGAATCCCATCTTCAAACACAGAAACACCAGCGGAGTCATACCCTCTGTATTCCAATTTTGCAAGCCCTCCCAATAAAATGGGCATAGCCTCCTTGTTACCAATATATCCTACAATACCACACATATTATCATTCTCCTTTATATCTCATTCAGTAGCGAAACAGGAAGATAAAATTGATCACATATCAATAAAAGGGTTTCTTATTGTTCCCTCTACGAACAACAAATCAAACTCTTCATTCTTCACGATTCGCTTTTCACTACAAGTGCCTTTACACTTGCTTTTCGTTCGTTGTTTTTCTTTTTGTCGGAAAAATTGACTTTCTCCATTTGTAGAAAAACCTGCGTCCCTGAACGAATGGGCGAGAAGCATCCGCCGAATTCTCGATAAGGTAATACCACACAGAAATTGTGCCATTTACCATAACTTCTACCTCGTCAACCACTCCACCTGTGGTTCTGGCGCTATTGTTACAAGACCCGTCCTTTCCTCATTTTTTGTCGATGGATGACAGTATCCATTCTTTTTTAGAATGAATATTCCCAATAGTATACCATTATTTTGGGATAAAGGCAATACCGCATAACCCTGATTGCAAAATTTGCGAGTAGATTTTTTCGTCAGAATCGCTAAAAAATGGAGACGATATCGGAAATATCATCGAGTATTTTTGGTGATTATGACGGGCAAATAAACCGCAAAGGTTGTGATAGAGGGTTGTTCGGTGTTGCCTAAAGTAAAGATAGGGTAGGTTTTCTTAATATATGATGGAGATATGGGAATTAGAATCTCTGTTGCGCTTCCATCAAAAAAGAAGCATTCCCTTGGTTTGAAATGCTCCCTTTGTTGACAAATAGGTTGAAATATGGTATTGTTTTCTCATAAATGAGGAGACCACCAAAATGGTCTGTCTCGCATTTGTCTAGGCTACCCTAAAACGGCGAGGTTTTGATGAGGGTAGCTTTTTTATTTCTCTTATTTCTTATCAACATAAGAGAGAAGTGCCACAAGAAACGTACCAAACATTAGCATCACTACTAATACTTCATATGTATTCATGTTCACCACCTCCTCTCATTCATAATAAATGAGAGACAAACCACCCATCATGGTCTCCATTTTTATATTATACGACAAAATTTTATGTCCTGCAACCAATTGTGTTGTAGGATTTTTTATTTCGGTCGATTCGTGAATCGCCCCTACAATTGCCATCGTTTCGTCATTCCGTAGGGGCGACCTGTGGTCGCCCGTAAAGCAACGAAGAATCTAATGCCTACATTCGTTGTTTGATTACGGCAAGAATATCACGGACAGCCACAAGGACATATCCAACTGCCCGTAGCGTCATCCTGAATGCAATGAAGGATCTTGGTTTTACGGTTGATTCGTGAATCAACCCTACGCCAAATGATTGCTAACAATACAAAAGGCAAGAGCAAAGGTCATCATTTTGCAAGCAAAATCACCTTCGGTGACCGCCATATCTTTGGTGGGAGCACTTGCACTACAAGACCATCAAACCAATAAAAAAACATTCTAGCCTATGCCAAAATGTTATTTTATCATTTATCTTCTTCTCTTGTCACAACTTCGCTATTATCCACCGCATATTCCAACAGCAATCCAATGAGTTCGTTTCTGGAATGTCCCGTTTGTTTGGTGATACCTTCAATTTTTTCAACCAAGTCTGTTTTGATACGTATGGAAAACGTTGTGTGACCATCTTCACCTTTTGGCGGTTTTTGTGTGATGACCAATTTGCTTTTTGCCATAATAACCATCTCCTTATAACATATATATTATGATTGATGATTCACAATTAATATGTTATAATTTATGTTATAAATTCAAAAATTTTGAAGGAGGTTGTTTTATGAAACTGGCAATCATTGGTTCACGTACCATTACCAATATAGATATCGCCCCATACATTCCAGAAGGTGTTACAGAAATCATTTCTGGTGGCGCAAAAGGTGTGGATACTCTTGCAGAAGCCTATGCTGACAAACATCGTCTTTCCAAACATATCATCAGACCTCGTTATGATTTAGCAGCACCCATCAAACGCAATGAATTGATTGTTGCTGCCTGTGATATGGTTCTTGTATTTTGGGATGGCAAATCCAAAGGTACATTGTCTAGTATCAATTTGGCAAAGAAGTTGGAAAAAG
The DNA here is from genome assembly GCA_030067835.1 of Chakrabartyella piscis. Taxonomy (GTDB): domain Bacteria; phylum Bacillota; class Clostridia; order Lachnospirales; family Anaerotignaceae; genus Chakrabartyella; species Chakrabartyella piscis. Next base: position 533,786 of record CP092441.1, on the reverse strand, counting down.
AAATTTTGATGGTTACTTTTGAAAATAGTTGAAACTATCAGTGTTTAGTAGTATGATATTTTTATGGAAGTCGTGATGGTGGTTCCTCTCATTTACTAAGGATGAGAGGAGGTGTGTGTATGGATACATATGAAGTATTGGTGGTAATGCTAATGTTTGGTACGTTTCTAATTGCACTACTCTCTTATATCAATAAAAAATAAGAGAAATAAAAAAGCTACCCTCACAAAACCTCGCACGTTTTAGGGTAGCTTAGAACCAATGGGAGGATAGCCACTTTTGGCGACTTCCTACTTAGTTTTAATATAGCATATGACTACACTTTTGTAAAGTCAATCTAATGGGATTGCCTTTATTTTTTTGCATATCATACCCATTCCTTCACATATCGCAAAAACACCGTTTCTGCTGCTGCAATGCCATCCACTGCTGCTGACACAATACCACCTGCATATCCTGCACCTTCACCTGTTGGATACAATCCCTTATGAGAATAGCTTTCACCACTGATAGTTCGCATAATACGCACAGGTGAAGAACTTCTACTTTCCACCGCTGTCAAAATACCATTTTCACCATCAAAACCTTTCAACTTTCTACCCATAGCTGGCAATGCTTCTTTCATGGCTTCTATCATAAATTCTGGGAAGATTTCAGACATAGACACTTCCTTTGTAGCGGGTGCATAGGTTGGATTTACAGAACAATCCCTTGCATCTTTGCCCAAGAAATGACCAATGGTTTCTACGGGTGCTGTATAGTCGCTACCACCTGCAACAAAGGCCTTTTCTTCCAAATCACGTTGGAAATACATACCACCCAAAGGATGTTTATCAGGGAAATCTTCAGGGAATACTTGCACCAACAAAGCCGAATTTGCATTTTGACCATCCCTTGCATGATGGCTCATACCATTGACTGCCAAACGTCCTTCTTCTGATGCTGCTGCCACCACATAACCACCTGGACACATGCAAAATGTATAGACACCTCTACCCTTTTCTGTAGTATGGGTCAAGCGATATTCTGCTGCTGGCAACTGACCTGCCAAATCCCCATATTGGGACACATCCACCATTGTTTGAGGATGTTCCACACGTACACCCATAGCAAATGGTTTGGGTTCCAATGCCACTTGTTTTTCATAGAGCATGGTAAAGGTATCCCTTGCACTATGTCCTACAGCCAAAATCACATCATTGGTTTCTATGGTTTTGCCATCTGCCAATTCCACACCTATAATGCTTTCATTTTCCACCATGAAATCCACCACTTTTGCAGAAAAATGTACTTCACCACCCAATCGGATGATTTCTTGACGCATGGTTTTCACCACACCACGAAGCAAATCTGTACCAATGTGTGGTTTTGCATCGTACAAAATTTCTTTTGGTGCTCCTGCCTGTACCAATTCTTCCAACACTTTGCGACAACGTGGGTCTTTGATTCTTGTGGTCAATTTACCATCAGAGAATGTACCAGCTCCACCTTCACCAAATTGCACGTTATTTTCTGTATCCAATTCGCCTGTTTTCCAGAACAATTCAACTGCTTCTTTTCTTGCCTCAACATCTTTGCCACGTTCCAAAATTACAGGATTCAATCCCATTTGTGCCAAAATCAGTCCTGCAAACAAGCCTGCTGGTCCAAACCCAACCACTATTGGCCTTTTGGGAAGTTTTGCATCTCCTTTTGGCAATTCGTAGGTCAATTTTGGTGCTTTGACTGCTGTATTATTCTTCATACGTGCACATTTTGCCAACACACGTTCTTCATCTTCCACTTTTACATCCACCACGTACACATAATGGATATTGTCTTTTTTTCTGGCATCCAAAGAACGCTTGGAAATTTCCATCTCCACAATCACATGTTGTGGTATCGCCAAAGATTTGGCAACCTTCTTTTTCAATAATTCTTCTGTGCCATCTACAGGCAATTTGATGCCTTGTACTCGTATCATTTTTCTATTCCTTTCTCAACCAGCTTCACCTGGAATATCAAACATCAAACGTTCCATCAGTTCATCTGGTATATCTGTCAGTTCTGCTAAATTCATTTCTTCTGGACTATCATATATACCCACTGTAACCCAACAGTATGTTTCTATTTTCTCATTTCTAAAAACTGCTTTGTCCATTACGATATTTCTACCTCGACAAGCATCTCTTGTTTCTTCAGATGTGGTCTGGATCAGCACTGGATTGCCCCATATATTACACACAGTATAAGCATCTGCTGCAAAAAAGTCTTTTGTATAAACACCTGTCAGCTTATATTTTCCAATCAAGAAATTCTGTTCTTGGTGTTTGATGTGGCGTAAATCAATCTCCACTTCGTCTGCATAATATTGAGAGCCACAATTATATGAATTGTATAGCATCCATTCCTTTTGATGATATACAAACTTTTTCTCTGCAAGTATCTGACAATTTGGGTCCTGCTGCACAATATTCAAAGAAGGATCGTCGCTATAATAATCTGTTACAATTTCGCCTGCTTTGGATTTCAAATATCGTTCTTTTGTGTCCTCATCATCTTCCAAATCCAACCAGTGCTTTTCAAAGCTTTCCAAATCCTCTGTAAAAAAGCTTGCAACACCAGAACAGAAACCTACACCATTTCGATCAAACAGCATGATTTTATACATCTGCATCACTCCTTTTACAGTTGCTTACAACAGATTATTTGTGAATTGTTCTATCTTAACAATGTGATTTGATATGCTATCATTCCGCATAATACACTTCTTTCAAACACAAGCCTTTTGCTGGTGCAGTAAATCCTGCCACTTCACGTTTTTGTGCTTGCAAAATATCTTCCAACTGTGAAACTTCCTTTTTACCTTCTGCCACTTCAATGATAGTTCCCACCAAAATACGAACCATTTGGTACAAGAATCCATCCCCATAAAAGGACAGTACAACCTTTGCACCTTCACGATGAATATCAATGCTATATATGGTACGTACTGTGGATTTTTTCATACGTTTATTGGCACAAAAGCTTTTGAAATCATGTGTTCCAATAAAGGCATTTGCTGCCAACTTCATTTGTTCCACATCCAATTCCTCTGACACCCAAAATGTATATTTTCGGTCAAACACAGGCGGTACTGGACTGTTCCAAATGGTGTATTCGTAAATTTTACCTTTGGCACTCAGGCGACTATGAAAACGATTTGCCACTTCTTCCAAAAACAAAACCGCAATATCTTCTGGCAAATGGGAGTTGATTTCTGCCATCAATTCTTCTTCTGTTCCATCCCAATCCATATGAAAATTGGCAACTTGACCCTTGGCATGTGTGCCAGCATCTGTTCTGCCAGAACCCATCACTTCTACAGCAGTGCCTGATAATATGGCTAGGAGCTTTTCCAATTTTTCTTGAATGGTGTTTTCGGTATTGCCTTGTTTTTGCCAACCATTGTAACGTCCACCATCATAAGCAAGTATCATTTTGTAATTTTTCATATCTCCACCTCCATGTAGAATCAAAAAGGAAGGTAGAAACACCCTCCTAGTTGTTTTGGTATCCAGTTCTTTGTTTCATAATGGCAATTTCATAATAGGAGGGCATGGAAACCCTCCCCTACGTAGCATATTGATGTGACGAATTGATTCGTGAATCAAACCTACACAAAATCCCATTCACTTTACGCTTGCAACATTTCCAAAATCTTAGGTACAAATTGTTTCTTTCTGGAAACCACACCTTGCAAAACAATACGTTCTTTCATAATTTCTTTGCCAAATGCTTGCTCTATGATTTCTGCTGCTGTTTCACCCACATACAGAAGTTCTGAAGATTCTGTCAAAATATTGGTGAGCAACAAATATAAATTTTCCTTTTCGCCTACGATACTTGCCATATATTCTTGCAAAATCGGTCTGATGCGTTCCAATTCTTCCCAATCCAAGGAAGAAACTTGACCCACACCAAGATACATACCTTCCACAATGAATTTTTTGTAATCTTGATAGAAGATTTCTTCCGCTGTTTTATCTGCCAAACCACTGCCTGCATGAAACATTTTCTCTGCATGTTCTCTTGCATCAATGCCTGCAATTTCAGCCAATTTTTCTGCTGCATCACGATCTCTCCATGTACAAGTTGGAGATCTGAACATCAAAGTATCTGACAAAATAGCAGAACACAACAATCCAGCAATTTTAGGTTCTGGCACAATACCATGTTCCAAATATATACCATAAATGATGGTTGCAGTACAGCCCACTGGTTGATTTCTGAAATATACAGGTGTTTTGGTTTCCAAACTACCCAAACGATGATGGTCAATGATTTCCAAAATTTCTGCTTCTGCAATACCTTCTACCGCTTGTGAAATTTCGTTATGATCCACCATGATGATTTTCTTTTTGTCTGGATTCAACAATGCACGTCTGGAGAACATACCACAATATTCCCCATCTTCTGTCAAAACAGGGAAATCTCGATGTCGAATTTTTGCCAAGGTACTCTTTACATCACGCACATAATCATTTCTATGGAAAGAAATCAAATCATCCTTCTTCATGAAATAGGAAATGGGTGTACTTTGGCTGATGAGTCTTGCTGTTGTATAGGTATCATGTGGGCAACTGATGATTTTACATCCACTGGCTTCTGCCATTTTTTGAATGGTTTTGGACACAGGTGCATTCATACAGACCACAATACAACCTGCTTTCATTTCCACTGCACAAAGCTGGCTTTCAAAACGATTGCCTGTCAGCAAAATATCACCTTCAGAAACATAGGTTTCCAACAATTCTGGATTTGCAGCACCAATCAGGATTTTACCTTCTGTGACATAATCTTCAATATCGCCAACAATCATATGACCATCAATGGTTTCTGTCACATTGCGATAGGAAGTATGGGACATTGCCAAAATTCTGGACTCATATACCTCCATATTTGCAGTTGCAATATCCTTTACGGAAACAATACCTTCCAATTTGCCATCTGTCACAACAGGCATTGTGGCATCGCCAACATCTTTCATAATTACCCATGCTTCTTTCACAGAAACATCTCGTTCCAATGGCGGTGTGGATTTTAGGGCAATATCGCCAATTTGTGTACCCACATCTTTCATATATAAAGGTGCTTCCACGTCAAAACGTTCCAAAACATACTTGGTTTCACTATTCAATTCCCCTGCTCGTCTAGGGATGAAGGTTCCTTCTTCTATCTGATTTTTCAGTGCTGCATATGCGATTGCAGAACATATGGAATCTGTATCTGGGTTCTTGTGACCCACTACAAAAACTTCTCCTTGGTTTTTCATATTCAACCTCCTGACTTTCTTTGTTTCAGTATATCTTGAAATGATTTGTTCGTCAATGATATTTGCGTTAGATGCATGTTATGCTTATAATGTGTAGTATCGTTTATTTTGTAGGGGTGATGTTTCGTCACCTGTTGGAATGTTTGTGAATTAATATTAGGTAGGAATTTATTCACGTTTTAAAGCATTCAGACCTTACTTTTTGACACCAAAAAGTAACAAAAAGTGCCACTACTTCCGAAGCGTGGAGCACGGTTCAAGGGCTTTGCAAGCCCTTAAAAATCCCCTACAAGGTGGAATAGACATGGCTATTGCTATAATTTATGGCTTGAGCATGCTTCCTTCATGGCTAGAGACGCTTATTGAAACTTTCACTAGTAATAATTGAGAGGATTCCGCTTTGCAAGCAAAGGCTGAGTGGAAATCAAAAGTCATTTGTTAAATTATTTAATTCTAATAGCGGGATGTCGAGGACGCCATCCCCTACAGAAACACACTCTAACGTATTGTCATTCAGAGGAGCACCGTGACGAAGAATCCTTGGTTTTGCGGTCGATTCGTGAATCGCCCCTACAAGTGTAATATATTTAAGGTTTTGATTTTTGTAGGGAGCGATGCCCTCATCGCTCCGCAACTACACATTATATAAATAACCTGTAGAAACAATCTAACCTACAATTACAAAAGCCACCCTATGGATATCATCACCCACAAGATGGCTTTATCATTTTTATTTGATTTCTTCCCAAATACCGGCTTTGTTATACAATTCGTAGAAATGATTGGTTGGACCTACACCTTTGCCAATATCCAAGCTATGTTGGATTGCAGTTGTGATATAGTCTTTGCCAATTTGCACTGCTTCTTCTACAGATTTGCCCTTTGCCAAGTTTGCTGCAATGGCAGATGACAAGGTACAACCTGTTCCATGTGTGTTTTTGGTTGGAATACGTTCCATTTTAAAAGTTGTGATTTTTTCACCATCAAACAACAAATCCGTTGCATCGTCTTCCAAGTGACCACCTTTGATGAGCACATTCTTTGCACCCATTTTATGAATTGCATAGGCTGCTGCTTCCATAGATGCCAAATCATCAATTTTCATACCTGTAATCACTTCTGCTTCTGGCAAGTTTGGGGTCACCAAATATGCCAAAGGAATCAATCGTTTGATCAGTGCATCCTTTGCATCTGGTTGCATCAAATCAAATCCACTTTTGGAAATCATAACAGGGTCTACCACAATTTTTTCTACTTTATGTTCCATAAGTTTATCTGCAATTGCATGGATGGTTTCAATTTGAGATACCATACCGATTTTCACACCACTGACTTCGATATCTGTAAAGATTGCATCAATTTGACCTTTGATGATATCTGGTGTAATGTCTTGGCAACCAAAGACACCCTGTGTATTTTGTACCGTAACCGCTGTAATGACACTCATACCATAGGTACCATGTGCAGAAAAGGTTTTCAAATCTGCTTGAATACCAGCACCACCACAAGAATCAGAACCTGCTATTGTCAAAACATGTTTCATATTGAACCCTCCATAAAATCTTGACTTCCTTTTCAGATATATGTTGCTCTGTCTAAAAGAGCGGTCGAACACACAGGTTCGCCCCTACAAATTTTATTTATTATACACCAAAATCAACCCTTGAGCAACCATACAAACATTTCATCCAATGGTACATAGATTTCATTGTCCACCATAATCACTTGCATATCCAAATCCACACCATCACCAATCAAAGTGATATCTGATTTTTCTGTAACCAAATTGCCATCTTCTTGTAAGAACATTTCATTGCCAATGGTGGTAAACATGCGGTTTTTGAGGATATTCAAAGCATTATTTCCCACGTCATATGTCACCATAAAACGAGCAGTATCTGTCATATCACGGAGTTTCACATAATCCACACCCAACAAAGAAATTACATCATATGTGTATGTGGTGCCACCTGAAGATCTGGTTGTGGTTGTGATGGTTCTGGAGTTTTCAAGACCCAACCATTCCAATTCATATGGATAGATTTTATCGGTATAAATGCCATCTGCACCTTTATCAAAAGCATCTTGTGCATACAAATAACGATTGATGGTATGTGCATATACCTTGATGCCTTTGTTATGGAAAATGGCAGTGGTTGCTGTTGTCACACGTTCTGTGCTGACTGCAACGGTATTGATGCCCTTTGTATTGCAAAATGTTGCGATTTGCTCATAATTTGGATTGTAATTCAAATACAAGGTATAAACCCATTCAGGGAATTCATAAATGTTGTTGATGACATCAAACATTCCATCTGTATAAATCTGTGGCACCAAACGATCCAAAACCGCTTCATTGCCTGTGGTTTTGCAAATTTTCACAATTTCTGTAAACATCTTTTTGGTCAATTCAAGGTCTGTGGATTTGGTGTCTGTCACAATATACACATCTGGATATTCTGCCATCAAATAAATCAAGTCTTCTGCCACCATCGGTGTTTGTTCATAGACAATTTTGCTATTAAGGTATGTGCTGCTGTTCATCACCAGACCTTCTGATGGAATTTCTTGTTCCAAACGATAATAGGAACCATCTGAATCAAAATCATGACGCACCACCAATACCCCATCAGTAGTGTACATAAAATCTGCTTCCATAACTGCATACCCTCTGCCCCAAGATTCGATAAATGCTTCTTTGGAGTTGAGTTCAATCTTTCCATCTGATTCACCCAAAGCATGCGCAATCAAAGGATTCCCTTCATACCATGCACCAAAACAAATGGTAGGCAAAAGGGCACTTGCCAAAAGTATTCCTGTAAATGCCAGTTTTTTTCTAATCATTTCCTAATCTCCTTCTAAACGCAGAAAAAACGGAGAAGTTATCCCCGTTTCCTCGTTCTTATTTTTATATCACCTTAGAAAACACTCTTTGGAGAAAACAACAAAGTGCTTTCTTGGGCGCCTTTTAACTGTGCTTGTGCCAAGATTTCCAAAAGATTTTTTTCGCCATAATTTGGAAAAACCGCAGTCGATATCGGAAATATCGTCGAGGACTTTTACAGATTTTGACGGACAAAATACTTGGAAAGATTGGTGCTGTGTGCAGTTAAATGGCAACCTTTTTATTCTTCTTCGAACAATTCATCGAAAGCAGCAGAAACTTTGTCAAATTCTGCATCGTCTTCGATTACGTCCAATTCTACTTCTTCGCCAACTTCTTTGTATTCATACAACAAAACAGTTTCGTCTTCCAGTGGCAACAAAGCAATGTATTCTTTACCTGGTACTTCTTCTACTGTGAATACGCCCAAAACGCCACATTCCAATTCTGTATCGTCGTCCAAAGTCAAGAACATTGTTTCCATTTCTTCTTCGTGATCGTGGTCACATCCACATCCACATTCATGTGTATCGCTCATATTATGATCCTCCTTAAATTTTCAAATTCATACTACCTCAATTCCCATTAAGGTACATTACTATCATACATGATAAATCGCCATCACACAATTACTTTTTTTGGTTTTGTTGACGATTTTTCTCTTTTTCTTCAAGTTTTTTTGCCTTTTTTGCAAAAAATCCCATTTTTTCTTCTTTTGCCTTTGATTTGGCTGGTTTTTTTGATTTTGCTTGTTGTGGTTTCACTGATTTTTTGGGTGCAAAGTCCAGTTCAAAATCATCCATTTCATCTTCATATATGGTAATCATTTTACCTGATTTGCGTTTGTCAGGAGCAACCAAATCCAAGTCTTTTTTGGTTTTGGTACTATCCACCAATTTGCCATAGGACATTTCCTTTTGCACAAATTTCAGACCCCAAACCTTGGCATACTTATGCACCCAACGTCTTTCATAAGGTGTCACCAATGTGATAGCAGTGCCTTCTTCACCTTTTCTACCACATCTACCTGCTCGATGCAAATAGTGTGTTGGTTCTTCTGGTACATCCAAATTGATGATGTGTGTTACACCTTCGATATCCAAACCACGAGCACCAATGTCAGATGCCACCAAAACAGAAATTCGACCTGCTCTGAAATCATCCATTGCATTTTTACGATCGATTTTGTTGGCTTGTCCATAAATTCCAGCTGCCTGGATGCCATGATGACAAAGCTTATCCACTGTGACTTCGATATTTTCTGGATTGTTCAGGAATACCATAGCACGTTTTGGCTTTTCACCAGCAATGATTTTACGAAGCAATGGGAATTTATCTCGTTGTGTGGTGAGCATATAGTAATGGGCAATGCCTCGAGGGACAATGCCACCTGTTTTGGCTTCGATGGAGATATAATCCTCTTTCATCAAAGTGGCTACACGATTTCTGGTTTCTTCAGGCACAGATGCAGACAGCAACACAATTTGACGTTCCTTCAATGTGGTACGTACAATGGCTTTCACATCTTCAAAATTGCCATCTTCCATCAAGCGATCGCCTTCATCCAAAACAATGGTTTTCACCAAATGTGCAGGAATTTTTTTACGACCAATGAGATCCAAGATTCTACCGGTAGAACCGACAATGAGCTTTGGTTTTGCTTTCAGTTTTTCCATTTGACGAGAAATGCCAGCAGAGCCAATGACCAACATACAACCAATGTCCAAACCACTGTTTTCCTCCAATAATTCTGCTTGTTTGCAGACTTGTGCTGCCAATTCATGGGTTGGTGTCAAAATGATGGCTTGTGCACCACGTACATTCATATCCAATTTTTCAATAATCGGCAACAAATAAGACAATGTCTTACCAGAGCCTGTTTCAGAACGTGCCACAATGTCCTTTTTTTCTTGCAACAATGGTACAAGATTTGTTTGGATTTCTGTTGGATTTGTGATCCCTTGTTTCTCCAGTGCCAAAACAAGATCATCCGATAAACCCAAATCTTTGAAGTTTTTTTCCATAGATTTTTCCTTTCTTTGTATTTTCGGGATGGGAAACCCATCCCCTACGATTGTATTCAAATATTAATAGTATTGCGGTTGATTCGTGAATCAACCCTACAAGTTGCATTGTCATTCTGAGGAAGTATGACGAAGAATCTTGGTTTTTGTAGGGAGCGATGCCCTCATCGATCCATCACATCATTTCTGTTTGTGTGTAGTATTCCACAATTCCTTTATAAATTGCCCAAGCAACTTGACTTTGGTATGTTTCATTGTTTAAATTTTGTTCTTCTTCCGGGTTGGACAAAAAGCCACATTCCACAATGACTGCTGGAATATTGGTGGTTCGCAACACATAATAATCGCTATTTGCTTTTGCTTGACGTGTGTTATCTGCATCCACCACAAGACGCAATTGTTCCTGTACACATTCTGCAAGCTGTTTGCCTTCTGTGCTTTCACCATGATAAAAAACTTGTGCTCCTTTTACAGAAGTAGAAGGAAATGCATTTTGATGGATGCTCACCAACAAATCGCCTTCTGTTTCGTTGGCAATTCTTTGACGTTCTTTCATATCCTCTTGTTTGGTACTTCCCAGTGCTTCATCTGTCAGACGTGTCACATAGACAATGGCACCACCTTGTTCCAGATATTGCTGTGTTTTGGTCATTATGGCTAGGTTGATGTGTTTCTCATCTTCACCCAGTGTGCCCACTTTTCCAGGGTCAAATCCACCATGACCAGCATCCAAAACAATGATTTTGCCATCTACAGGCAGCATGGTTGTAGCCGTTTGTTCTGCCATTTGTCCTACAAACACCAAACAACAACATATGATTCCCAAACATACCATCATTTGTTTGCTGATTCTTTTTCTCCAAAATGAACCCATAGTGTCACATCCCTTCTTTTATTTCTATGAAAGAGATTGTGGTTTTATCCATGGTTTTGGATAGTATATGATGGCAAGAGTAGAACCCTTGCCCTACAAGTATAGCGTATATTGATTTTTATTACTCATTGTAGAATACTAAAACCGCCCTACGATTGCATCCAAATTGTCATTCAGAGGAGCATAGCGACGAAGAATCCAAGGTTTTAGATCCTTCGACAAGCTCAGGATGACAAATCTAAACATGTTGGTTTGTGGCAGTTGATTACGGTCGATTCATGAATCGCCCCTACAAGTGTGTTGTATTTCAATTTTGTTGCATTACTTATGATATGGTTCGTTGCGATTAATACGTTCTGCACGATAAATTTGTTCCAAAAGCACCACACGCATCATTTGGTGTGGGAATGTCATTTTGGAGAAGCTCAAAGCGTAGTCTGCTCGTTTCATGACTTCTTTGGAAAGACCCAAGGAGCCACCGATGACAAATGCAATATGACTGACACCACGAACGCCTTTATCTGCCATAAATGCTGCCAATTCTTCTGAAGAAAGCATTTTGCCTTCCACTGCCAAAGCCACCACAAAAGCATCGTCTTTGATGGATTTTAGGATACGCAAGCCTTCTTTGTCCTTCACTTCCAATTCCTGTGCAGGACTCATGGTTTCTGGTGCTTTTTCATCTGGTAATTCGATGATTTCCAATTTCAGGTATCTGCCAAGGCGTTTGGAATATTCTGCAATGGCACCTTTCCAATATGCTTCTTTTAATTTGCCTACACAAACGATTGTGATTTTCATAGCTCCTCCAGTGAAAACCTTGGGGCTCTGCCCCAAACCCTGCCACCCTTTGAAAAGCGTGGACGTAAACTTTATTATGCGAAAACTACGTTTCCGCTGGTGTTATTTTTATATATCATTTGATTGATTAACCAATTTGTATTTATCAAATTTGATTGAGGATTAATTCCATCAAATTTCGATTTTACGACCATTGAAATTGCGGTTTGCCATTTCCATATGAATGTGTTTACCCACTTGGATTTTGCTACAAGCAAGCACTCGTTCCACTGTATGATATGCCAAAGCTGGTTCGTTATTTTCTGCACTCAAATGCCCCAAAAGCACATGTTCCATTTTACCTGACATCACTTCTGCCAACAAACCACCAGCATTCATATTGGACAAATGCCCCACATCACTCAAAACACGTTGTTTCAAATGCCAAGGATATGGTCCATTTTTCAACATATCCACATCGTGATTTGCTTCCAATAAGAGAATTTGGCTATCTGCAATGTGTTCTTTGATGGTATCGGTAACACAGCCCAAGTCTGTTGCAACTGTGATTTTACGACCAGCACCAAAAACAGAAAAACCAACCGGTTCTGCTGCGTCGTGTGGTATGGAAAAGGGTTGGATACACAAGTCATTGAGGATGCAATTTTCTTCTGGATACACATATCGTCTATTGTCTGGTGCAATTTTACCCAAAGTATCTTCCATTGCACGCCAAGTATCAAATGTGGCATAGATTGGAACATTGTATCTTCTGGAGAATACACCAGCACCTTTGATGTGATCCAAGTGCTCATGGGTGATGAAAATACCATCAATTTCAGAACCTTGTACAGAAAGTTCTGCCAAACCAGATTCAATTTTTTTACCACTGACACCTACATCCACTAAGATTTTTGTATGTTTGGTGCCCATATATGTACAATTGCCACTGCTGCCACTGACCAGTGTACAAAATTCCATTGCCATTGTTTCACCTCTTTTTGCGGGAAGGGGAACCCATCCCCTACAAATCATCATAAGTTTCTAATTGCTGTCATTCCGAGGTACCGAGGAATCTTTTTTCAGGCGCCCACATAGGAGCAACCCTACAAGTTATATGTTTTCGCTTCCATATTGTGGGATGGGAAACCCATCCCCTACATGTTTACGTTTGATTTTCATTTACGGTCAGATATGGAATCTGCCCCTACGTGTTCATAGTATATAATTTCTATCATAAAAACAAAAACGGTACCCATTTGGATACCGATTTCTAGACTTTTGATTAAATACGCACAATATCTGCGCCCATAGCGTTGAATTTATGCTCTACATTTTCATATCCACGGTCAATGTAACGCAAGCCATCAATAATGGTTTCACCTTCTGCTGCAAGAGCTGCCAAAATCATAGCTGCACCTGCACGCAAGTCTGTTGCAGACACTTCAGCTCCTACAAAATGAGGTACGCCTTCAATGGTAGCAACTCTACCATTTACATCTACTTTTGCACCCATTTTACGAAGTTCATCCATATATTGGTATCTATTTTCCCATACATTTTCTGTCAACACGCTTTTGCCAACACAGATGCTCAGGAGTGCTGCCATTTGTGGTTGCAAATCTGTTGGGAATCCAGGATAACTCATAGTTTTGACATCAATTCCACGCAATGGATGTGTTGCTGTTACACGAATGGATTCATCTCTTTCTTCGATGCCTACATTCATTTCTTCCAACTTAGCAGTCAAAGAATCCATGTGCTTTGGAATGATATTGTTGACCACAACATCACCACCAGTGATGGCTGCTGCAATCATATATGTTCCAGCTTCGATTTGATCTGGAATAATGGCATATTGTGCCTGATGAAGTTCTGAAACACCTTTGATACGAATGACATCGGTACCAGCACCTTTGATGTTTGCACCCATCATATTCAAATAGTTCGCTGTATCTACAACATGTGGTTCTTTTGCTGCATTTTCAATGGTTGTGGTACCTTCTGCCATGGTTGCTGCAAGCATTACATTGATGGTTGCACCAACGCTGACTTGATCCATGTAAATAGAAGTTCCAACCAATTTATCTGCATAGGCTTTCACAACGCCATCTTCTTCAATTACAGTTGCACCCAAAGCTCTAAAGCCTTTCAAATGCAAATCAATAGGACGTTTGCCAAAATTGCAACCGCCTGGCATTGCCACTTCTGCTTTTTTATAACGTGCCAACAAAGCACCCAAAAAATAATAGGACGCACGAATACGTTCCACTTCCTCAAAGGTTGCTGAATATGCAATTCCCTTGGAGCAATCAATCTCCAGCGTGTGACTATCTCTATATGTACATGTTCCACCTAATTTTTCAATTGTGGTACAAATACAAGCCACATCTTCAATGTCTGGCAAATTTTCCAAAACACTGACACCGCTACACATAACTGCCGCTGGTAGTACTGCAACTGCTGCGTTTTTGGCTCCACTGATATTCACTTCGCCCACAAGACGCTTTTTACCCCTTACAAGCAATTTCTCCATAATGTCCATCCTTCCAAGTGCGCTACATTTTATGCAGCAAAGGTCGGGCATACCTCTCACAATCTTTTTCTTTTCAATCTACATTCTATCCTTATTTCTGCCCTAACATTCGAATTATATCACGAAATGTCTACTGTGGAAAGAGTTTTTTATTTCTTTGTCCTAGAATCAGCAGTTTTACCATATTTCCATCACTGAAAAAAGAAATTTAAACTGGTATTTTCTGCAATCTACCAAATTATGCCACTTCTTCCACATCCAAAACAAGTGGTTCTGCATTCACTTCCAAGACACTATATTCCATTTCGTCTCCATCAAAGGAACAAAATACAATGTATAACCATTCATCATCATCCAAATCATATATATCGTACTGGTACCAAGTACCTTCCATTTCTTCTTCCACCAACACACCTTCCATAGCAAAATATGCATTGGTTTCTGCTAAATCAGGCTTTGTTTCCAAGAACTGCAACATATTTTCCAACTGTGTTTCTGTTGGTTCTTCTGGCACTTCTTCTGTTGTAGGAATGTCCACTATTTGGCAAGTGTATCCATTGACAAAGAACTTTTGGTTGTCTTCCAATGTGGCAATGCAATAATGTGGTTCCAAGTACAATTCTGTACCTTCTGTCAATTCCGTATTAGATGGCAAATAATACCCTACATTGACCTTTTGCACTGCAATTTCTTCTTCTGCACCCAATTCCAACCAAGCACGCATAAAGATAATCAACGCTTCATCTGCAAAGACAATTTCCTTTTCTTCTGTTTCACGTTCTATGATTTGTGCAAAGGAAAAATCAATTTCCATAACCCCAGCTTCTGTCAAATACACAGTGCATTCATTGGAGAAAATCAATTCATTGTGATAGGTTCCAACGTATTCCAACCCCCAAACATTACCCTTTTGCCAAATGTTTTGCAATTGCATATCCCCAAACAAGTTGGACATTTGGTATATGGCAGTTTGACCTACTTCCATGGCTTCTGAACGTGACAAGACTCCATCTGTTTCAGGCAATGCATTGTTTGTAAAAACACCCTTCAGCCCAGAAAGCACCAAGGTTTTTTCTTCTGTTTGATAGGTGGTTTCATCCATACCCACAATCACATGTGTTTCATCTCCACCAAAAAAGATTTCTTCCAACACATCCTTTTCATATACAGGAACCGTTGCAAGCAAACGACTCATAGGACTTGCTGTGGTATCCAAATCCGTATACAAAGTGATTCCGTTTCTGGAAAGCACCTCAAAAACAGCACGTTCTTGTGTGCCAGACAAAATATTCTCTTGTCCCTGTTGAAAACGCAAGCCAAATAAGCCTATATTCAAGGCTACTAAAATGAATATGACCATGTATTTGACTCTTTCCCATTCCATATGGTTTCTCCTAATTTTGTGTTACGTATTTTATTCTGATTATTTATAATTTACGCATATGTGGTGTGTTGCAAACGGAACAGTCAAGACTGTTCCCTACAGCTCATTATTTCGTTATTCATACATTTACATCAACAAATCTTCCATATTGCTTTCTGTCACAAAGACATATTCATACAAGGTGACAAGCCATTTCAAGCCTGCTTCTCCTGTTTGTTCCACATAATATTCCAAAGAAATGTCCATTACTTCGGAAATGGCTTTATCTTCAACAGTCAATTGATATGTTTTATTGGCGTCATCCAAAGCGTCGATGAATTGGACATCCAAAGAGCGTTCTTCTTCTGATTCCTCGAAATTCACCATATAACGTCGGTATTGTTTCACACTATCGTTACGCACGCATACTTCAATGGCGTGTTCCACTTCCAAGGTTTGCAACAAATCCCTAGACAAAGAAATTGGGAATTCACCCACCACATAGTCGAAATAATACACCGTTTCATTGCTTCGTTTTTTCACATCTGCCAAATAAATTTCTGTGTTCAAAGAATTGTCATTGGACAAGAAGTTTTTACTGATTTGATACCCTTCCAAAAGACTGGTTTGGTTGGCATCATTTCCATAGGAATCGTAGTTATAATATTCCAACATATAGATATCTGGTTCGTAGTTGATTACCGTTTCATTATCACTGAAAATATAGGTACCATCTGCATCTTGGTTGCTCCAATCCACCGAGAAATTACGGAAGAAGCCTTTGACGGTATCCTCCATATCTGTACGACTGAACACACCATCCACAACAAAAGTAGGCTCTGCCAACACCGTCTGATACGCATAAGGCAATTCTGCCCATTGTGGCAAGAATAGATTGCGTCCAATGACAGAAGAACCAATTTTTTGACCTGTGGAAATGTAGACATTCTTTTCTACATCTGTTGCCAAAAGCTCATACAAATCTGGACCTACGCTACTGGTTTTGGTTATGTAGGAAACACATGTATTGGTGCTGGAATTGACAAAATAAATGGAGGTATTTTCACCCAATCTTCTGGATGGCGCCATAATCATACAGTCAAATTCCATATCCATTTCATTTGCACTCAAAATGGAATCCACAAAATAATCGTTTCCAGACAGCAAAAAATCGTACTGCCAAACCACAGTACGTTGCGCCAACAATGTTTTCCAATCCACTTCCACATCGGTTTCCACCACCAAATTACGATCTGCAATGGTTTCTGCCAAAACATCTTCTGCATAGGTCAACACCTTTTGATTGCTACCATCCTCTGGATAATACATGGTAAAAGCACCTTCACCGCCACTGATGGCATACGCTGTTGGCAATAGGGTGATTTCTTCCATTTCCACTGTGTCTGATGAGGTGGTTTCTGCCATAAGCGAAAAAAAGCTACGGCTTGATGTTCCTTGTAGCCATAGCTCTCCCGTTTGGTAAACGGCAGCAATCATCAATAAAATTATAGTATAGTTCATAATCTTATATAGTTTCATCTACTTCACCGTTTTATCCTTTGTTGGCTTGCATCACACTTGGCAACGCCACCAATACCTTCAACTGTTCCTTAATTTCTTCTGAAATACGTTCCATTTGCAATTGGTAGCAAACGCTATCGTATCCTTCCAATTCTGCCAACAAAGTGATTTGATTGCGACCCACTTCCAACGGCATTGTAAAGACAAACATACCAAAGGAATTGGCTGTCTGTTCTCCACTGTAATGGAGTTCCCATTCGCCATCGTCATTCAACTGTTCCACTTCCAAAGTTACAACAGTTCCAGCCAAAGCTTCTCCATAAATCATACGATTTTTTTCAAATGTGATTTGTGGCTTAATTCCTTCTGTTTCCAAGTCTTCTGATGCAACCACTTCTGCCACTGCAATTTCCAAATCCTCCAAGTCCACGTCTACACGTTTCAATTCCTCATGGAGTTCCAAACCGCTGGTGATGGTAAGTGGTGCTTCTTCTGCTGCATATGCGAAAGTTGGGAACATGCACATACAAAAAGCCAATGTAAGCAAAGCAATTTTCCATTTTTTCAATTTCTTTTTCATTGTCATGTTCTCACCTCCTTAGATCCATTTCATAAAACTTTCATCTTATTTTTGACTACTCATTGATTATACACCACCAATATTACAATCGTGTTACAGCTGGCTTACAGTTTCATAACAAGTGGCATTAAATCCATGAATTTCCTAGCAAAAATACAGTATTTATATTGTCAAATCGAGATTTCTTCTAAAACTGGTTTTTGTTTTGGGAACCACATAATCATGGTGGTACCTGTGCCATATTTGCTTTCTGCAGTCAATTTTCCTTTATGACTTTCCATGATTTCCTTTGCAATGGCAAGCCCCAAACCAGTACCACCCATAGCACGACTACGAGCTTTATCCACACGATAGAAACGTTCAAAAATTCTAGGCAAATCCGCTTTGGAAATACCCATACCTGTATCTTTGACCTTGATTTTATAGTATGTGTCATCCTCTTCTATGGAGATTTTGATGGATGCATTTTCTAGGCTGTATTTGATTGCATTTGTAACAATGTTGTTGATGACTTGACCCACACGATCCCGATCCCCATGTACCACAACTGGTGTATCCCATGCTTCAAATGTCAAAGTTTGGTTCTTTGCTTCTGCATGGATTCTATTTTGTTTCACAGTCATAGATAAGAAACCATTCATTTCCAATTCCACAATGTTCAATTGGACTTGTTTGTTGTCAAATCTGGATAATTGCAACAAATCACGCACCAAAAATGCCATACGATCCGCTTCACTATTGATGATACCCAAAAATTCTGTTGTGATTTCTGGATCTTCCATAGCACCATCCAACAAAGTTTCTGTGTAGCTCTTAACCGTGGTAAGAGGTGTACGCAATTCATGGGATACATTCGCCACAAATTCTTTACGCATATCATCCAATTTCTTCATTTCTGTGATGTCTTGCAACACCACAATAACCCCTTCCATACGTCCTACACCATTGTAGAAAGGTGTGAACTTGGCACCAATGAATTGATTGCCCACTGGGAAGGTAATTTGCTTAGAAGGTTCTGATTCGATATCCAAATATACACCAGCATTGATGTTATATTCTTTGACAAATCCAGCAAAGTCCATATCTGTGGATTCCAGACCCAAAAGCACCTTTGCAGTTGGATTCACCAAAAGCATTTCTCCATATTTGCTGAAGGAGATTACCCCATCACTCATATTATGCAACAAAATCTCCAAACGATTCTTTTCTTTTGAAATTTCTGAAATGTTTTTTTGAAGCTCCGATGCCATGTAGTTGAAACTACTGGTGAGTTGCCCAATCTCATCACCACTTTTCACCTTCAAAACCTGATGCAGATTACCTTCTGCCATATTCTTAGCACCCTTGGTCAATGCCAAAATAGGCACTGTTAGGGTTTGTGCAAATATATATCCCATACACATCGCCAAAAGCAGTGCAATTGCCACAGCAATGATGATGGTTCTGGTGGTCTGGTTCAAGCTGGTTTGCATATCACCTGCATCCAATCTGGTGTAGATGATGTATTCCACATCGCCAGTTTCGCCACGTACAGGCACAGCATAACTCATCCATTCCTTCATCAAACCAAAGGTATCAATGCTTTTTTCTCCTGTTGAGAAGGATGCTTCCCCATTCATTGCAGAAATAATGGCTTTGTCGGAATACATGGGATATGGCGCTTCCAAAACCGTTGTAGATGCAACCGTACTGCCCAAATCGTCCAAAATATTGCCTTGAATCCCAAACACATTGGTTACGGTTTTCAAAAGGCTTCCTTGAAAATCATCCATATCACCTTCCAAAACCTGTTCTGAAATTTTTTCTGCATATAACTCCAATTCTGATCTGGAGTTTTCCAATTCAATGTTTCTTAGGCTCAACAAAATATAGGTACCGCTGACCATCATAACAATCAGTACCAAACCAAGATACATTATAATCAATTTCCATTTGATGCTACGCCAAGCTGACAAAATCGTTCCTCATTTCCAATGCCACTGGAGGATACTATCCTCCCCTACGAATCAATTGATACCACCTATTATTCTGTAAAATCGAAGTAATAGCCTACACCACGTTTGGTCAACACATATTGTGGTTTGCCTGAATTATCTTCTACTTTTTCACGCAGACGACGCACCGTTACATCCACTGTACGTACATCACCAAAGTATTCATATCCCCAAACCTTCTCCAACAACACTTCTCTGGAGAACACTTGACCCTTTTGGCTTGCCAAGAATTTCAACAACTCAAATTCACGCAAAGTCAATTCCAAAACATCGTTGTCTTTTTTTACTTCATAACGATCCAGACAAATTTCCAAACGTCCAAATGTCAAAGCATTTCTTTCTTTTTCTACTTCTACAGTTTCTTGAGCTGGTGCTTGTCTACGCAAATTCGCTTTGACCCTAGCCAACAATTCACGCACACCAAAGGGCTTTGTCACATAATCATCTGCACCCAATTCCAAACCCAAAACCTTATCCACTTCTTCTGCTCGAGCTGTCAGCATAATAATTGGAGTGGATTTCTTTTCTCTTATTTTTTTACATGCTTCATATCCATCCATACGAGGCATCATGATATCCAATAAAATGAGATCTGGATTCTCAGAAAAAGCAAGTGCAACACCTTCCATACCATCAGATGCTTTGAGCACTTCATATCCTTCTTTTTTCAAGTTGAAGGCAATGATTTCCACAATGTTTCTTTCATCATCCACAATCAATATTTTTTTATTCATACATACCCTCCTTTTTCCAATAAACACTATTTCTATTATACTAGAAATCCAAAGTAATGTACATATTTTATGAGGAATTACCAAGTTTTGTAATGAAAACGAAACAATTGATTCTGGCGACCACAGGTCACCCCTACATTTTAGTTTTTTCACATTTTTTCTTAGTTTATTACATTCCTATGGATATTTGGCTTTTTTTGTAGTATGCTTGATACAAACAATGCACAACAACGCACAGAAAGGATGATCTTCTTGAAACGCAAACTTATAGTATTATCTACAATACTTTCCCTAGCTCTTTCCACTACTGTATTTGCCAGCACAACTTTCTCAGATGTACCAGATAACCATTTTGCAAGCGAAAGCATTAGTATTTTGGCAGAAAAAGGGCTTGTTTCTGGCAGTATAGACTCTGCTACTGGCGTTTCCTCCTTCAACCCAGAAGGCGCAATTACTTATGGCGAAGTCTTATCCCTGGCAACTCGACTTGTAGTTCCAGAATCCATCGACATTGGTGCCTATGTGGACAAATATGGTGAGGACCATTACCATTGGGCAACTGATTATTATATTGCAGCAGCAAAGACTGGTATCATAGATGATGATGACCTCTCTCATTTGAGAATTTCAAGAATGATGTATTTTGGTACAACAAATGGCATTCCCTATCTATTCAATGCAGAAGTGACCCGTGAAGAAATGGCAGTATTGCTATGCGATGCTGCAGCAGTCAATGGAGAAACTCTGGTTGCCGACGAAAACATCGGTTATGCCATAGCCGACTATCCATTCATTCACGAAATCGATGCAGTGAAAAAGGTATATACCGCAGGTCTTATGGACGGTGTAGACGAAATTGGAACCTTTGACAAAGATGCCACTATTACAAGAGCAGAAGTGGCTGTTATCTTCTGTCGATTGATGAACTATATTGATCGTATAGATGTTACAATCGATGTACCAACAGACAGCAATGGAAAGGAAATCACCTTTGAACCAATCGTTTCAACCATCGATAGCAATGGTGTTATGACCATTTACGAAGGTGCAATCCGTGATAATAGAAATGCACAAGCTGGCGATATCGTAATCAAAACAGATGGCACACAAGTTGTGTTAAAATATGGACCAAATGGTATTTTGGGCGAAAACCAAGGGGTTGCTGCTGATTTGGGATTGATGAATTGTTTTGGTCAGCCATTGCAAAACGGATGGAGTTATGGTTCACCTGATCATAGTATGACAGATAGCTTTGGCAATAGTTTAAACAATCAAACCTACAAACTAAACCCCATTACAGAATGCGCTCATTGGTCAAGTGAATTGCAACACATCGATTATCCAAGCTACGATGGAACATTTGTAGGCGAGTTGTCTCCAGATCGAAACTGGATGTGGTCAAGTTTAGATTGGTGGCTTCTCTGTTATAATACGGATCCCGCTAAGGTAGATGTGGATGCTATTTTGGAATTGAATGGTTTGTCCTAAGAAAAGTTTCTGGTGACCACAGGTCACCCCTACAAATCCTATTGTATTTTGTCGGTATGGTATTGCGGGTGATTCGTGAATCACCCCTACACCCATTTTCTTTGTCATTCCAAGTGTAACAAGGAATCTTTGGTTTTCACTAGTATGCTTAGAACAAGCAAACAACACACAGAAAGGATGATTTTCTTGAAGCGTAAACTTATAGTATTATCTACAATACTTTCCCTAGCTCTTTCCACTACAGCATTTGCCAGCACAACTTTCTCAGATGTGCCTGATACCCATTGGGCAAGCGAAAGCATCAGCGCTTTGGCAGAAAAAGGATATATTTCTGGTGTTACAACACCTGTCAATGGAGTTTCTACATTCAATCCTAGTGGTACCATTTCCTATGGGGAAGTATTGTCACTGGCAACACGTCTTGTGGCTCCAGAATATGTTGAAATTGGTTCCTATTTGAATAGTGGCTTGTATGATGTTGAAAATCGTTACCATTGGGCATTGGACTATTATTTAGCTGCATATAATAGCGGTATGGTAGATGATTCCTTATATCGTTCGCTTAGCATATATGGTACCGTCTATCAATTGTCCGCAGATGGATCAAAGACTCTAAAAACAACTGCAATCATGAATGCTCCTGTAACTCGTGAAGAAATGGCAATCTTACTTTGCTCTATTGCTGAAGTAAAAGGTGAAACTTTAACCGAAACAGAAAATATCGGTTATAACATAGCTGATTATTTACAAATTGAACATATAGACGAAGTAAAAAAAGTATACTCTGCTGGTTTGATGTGTAGCGTCAATGCAGAAGGTATTTTTAATCCAGATGCCACCTTAACACGAGCAGAAGCCGCTACTATTTTCTGTCGTTTGATGAATTTCACCGATCGTTTGGATGTTGTAATTGACGCAGAAACAGATGAAAATGGTGATGTTGTTGCTTATCAAGAAGCAGTCTCCACAATAGACGCAAATGGTGTTATGACCATTTACGAAGGAGGTTATCGATATAATAGTAGACTTGCTCAAGAAGGTGATATTTTTGTAAAACTAGACGGAACATCCATTGTGTTGAAAAAAGATAGCAATGGTGTACTAGCTGGTGGTCAAGGAGTTGCAGCTGACAAAGGAATGGAAGTACATACCAATTTGGGTATTGCAACAATAAAACACGATAGTTGTGTAAATGAGTTGGATATGACAGATAGTTTGGGTTGTAAATTACAATCTGCATATTATTGGATCAATTCTTTGACAGGCGAAGGACATTGGGATCCAGAGTGGCGTGCAATAACATCCCAACCAACCTTGACAGGCAACGAATACCCATTCCAATTATCAGAGGATATGAACTGGTTCTATTCCGAACTAGCAGGCAGTTGGTCACCTGTATATAGCAATGGACAAGCAGATATTTTAATTAATAACATCAATACTGCAAATGGTTTGTCCTAATCCCATAGAAAAAACGGTTGTGATTGCCACAGCCGTTTTTTATTGGAAAAAGATATATTTATGGGTTTTGTCATTGAGAGGTACCGAGGAATCTTAGTTTTTCACTCTTCACCATTCATTCTTCACTAAAAAAAGGTGGCTTTCGCCACCTTCATACTATCCAAAAACCATGATTTTTTCTTTTGATTTTAGCGTCGCAGACTTCAATCCACAGACGAAATCGCATTTCGTCGAGGACAAAAAGCGATTTCTAGGTGATTTATAGAATCACTTGCACGAGGAAATCGTCTTTTTCACATCTGTCTACAACTTAAAATCCTGATTTTAAGTTAATCTCTTAAAGTCTTGCTTCGAGTTCTGCTTTCATATCTTCGTAACCAGCTTTGCCAAGAAGTGCAAACATATTTTTCTTATATGCTTCTACACCTGGTTGGTCAAATGGATTTACATCCAACAAGTATCCACTGATACCAACTGCTTTTTCGAAGAAGTATACCAATGCACCAAAGTGCCATTCATCCATTTTGTCCATTTCCACAACCATGTTTGGAACGCCACCATCCATATGTGCAAGCATAGTTCCTGCAAATGCTTTGCTATTGACAAAGTGCATTTCTTTGCCCGCAAGGAAGTTGAGACCATCGCCATCTGCTTCATCAAAAGGAACTGCTACTGTGGATTTTGGTTCTTTACACCACAATACAGTTTCAAAGAAGTTTCTTTTGCCTTCTTGGATGTATTGACCAATGGAGTGCAAGTCTGTAGAGAAGTTTGCTGCTACAGGGAATACACCTTTGCCATCTTTTCCTTCACTTTCTGCAAAGAGTTGTTTGTACCATTCACCGAAGGAAGTCAAATGTGGTTCATAGTTTGCCAAAATTTCAACGGATTTGCCATCCATATAATACAAATAACGAAGTGCTGCATATTGGTAGCAAATGTTTTCTGCCAAAACAGGGTTTGCATATGCATCTTGTGCTGCTTTAGCACCTCCCATCACTTTGTCTACATCCACACCAGCAACAGCCATAGCCAACAAGCCAACTGCTGTCAAAACTGTGAAACGACCACCAACATCATCAGGAATCACAAAGGTTTCATAACCTTCACGATTACACATATCTTTGAGAGCACCACGAGCTTTGTCTGTAGTTGCAAAGATTCTTTCCGCTGCTGCTTCTTTGCCATATTTTGCTTCCAACATTTGTTTGAACAAACGGAATGCAATTGCAGGTTCTGTTGTGGTACCAGATTTGGAGATTACGTTGACAGAGAAATCACGATCACCCAAGATTTCCAAGATATCATTCAAATAAGCGGAACTGATGTTATTTCCCACAAAGTAGATATCAGGTGTGTCTTTTTTCTTTTCGTTGTAATAAGGTGTTTTGATGAAATCAAGTGCTGTTCTGGTACCCAAGTAGGAACCACCAATACCAATGACAATCAAAACCTCACTGTTTTTTTGAATTTTTGCTGCTGCTGCTTTGATTCTAGCAAATTCATCTTTGTCATATTCTGTAGGCAAGTTGACCCAACCAACAAAATCGTTACCTTTACCTGTTTTTTCATGAAGTGCTGTGTGGCAAGCCAAAACTTCTTCAGACATAGCCATCATTTTTGCTTTTTGTTCCATTTCCCCTTGTAATGCAAATTGAATACCCATTTGAAACGCCTCCTCTAAATTGTTTGATTATTGGTAATGGGTGAATATGGAATCCACCCCTACGAACATATTTGGTGGTAAATTGCGGTTGATTCGTGAATCAACCCTACACCGTATTGCGGTACATCATAAACCATTCCTCTGTAGGGGATGGCGTCCTCGACATCCCGCTATTTGTGGTTATTGACAATGGTTAGGCATGGAAACCCACCCCTACGAACATGTTGGGTGGTAAATTACGGTTGATTCGTGAATCAACCCTACACCGTATTGCGGTACATCATAAACCATTCCTCTGTAGGGGATGGCGTCCTCGACATCCCGCTATTTGTGGTTATTGACAATGGTTAGGCATGGAAACCCACCCCTACGAACATGTTGGGTGGTAAATTACGGTTGATTCGTGAATCAACCCTACGAAACATATTTGATTATTTCTATGGTTTACAGTATTCAGTCCTTCACCATTAGCTCTTAGTCAATTTCAACCAGTTCCCTCTACAATGATTTCTGTGATGGGTTCTGTGATGATTTCTTTGGAGATCTCTTCTTCAGACACAACAAATCCATTGATTCTAGTCACCTGAATGACACTCACTTTTTGACCAGCACGCCCTTGTTGCAACACTTGTTTTTGACCCGATGCAATGGAAGAATCGTATTGGTACTCATATTCTTTTGGTTCTATTGTGGTGTATTCTTGTAGCTCAATGGTTTTGACAGAAAGTTTTGGTTCTGCAATCATAATATTCAAAACTTCGCCTACATAAATACCAGTATCTATGGTCATACCTGGATTGAGGGATAAGATTTCTTCTACTGTTGTGTTGTTGTTAACTGCAATGTTATACAACGCATCCCCTTGTTGCACCACATATTCACCAGTGACCATACGCACTGTTTGGAGCAATGCCAAAGCATCTACTGTGGCTATGATTTCTTCTTGGTCAACAAATTCCTTTGTCACCTTCACCGTTTCCACAAAAGATACTTCCAAATCCACGCCTTCTGACAAATAAGGGCTTTGGATTTCTTCCAAAATGGAGTTGAGCTGTTCTTCTGTTGCCACAGAAAATTCTTTTTTGCCATCAATATACAAAGAAGCTGCATCCACTTGGTATGTCACCAAATTACGCACTTTAGGGAATAAATATTCCTCTGTACTGACATCTTTTTGATCCTTGCTGCTGATATGAATTGGTTCTGTGGTAATGGTTTCATTGATTTGGACTGTTGCGCCAACAGATGTGACCAGCTGTTCCTCCACAATGGTGATGATATCCTCTGCACTGACATTGCGTTCTTCCAAAATACCAATACGAGTGCCATCAATCATAACCTCTGTTCCATTTGGAAATGCAAAGGAGAAATACAGAATCAAAATTAAAATGATGACACCAACACCGCCAAATACTTGTTTTGGAATGCCACGATTCGCCAATGGCAAGTCCCCTTTTCTCTCATGCCACAACCTCTCCATACGTTCCATAAAGGTTTCATCTGGAATCCACTCATGTTGTTGCACAGGTCGTCTTTGCCCTTGTGGACGTTGACTTTGTGGACGTTGACCTTGTGGTGGTTGACCTTGTTGTTGGGTTCTTTGTGCAATGGATCGTCTTATAGATGATATACTTTCCAACACAAACCCTTGCACTCTTTCCACCAAAGATTCTGGTTGTTGTGGTTGAGGTGGTCTTGTTTGTCTTGGTCTATTTCTTCTACCAGATTCCAATTTGACACGTTCTTCTCTTTTTGGGAACATGGTGTTTTGCTCCATATTGTTACGTTCTGCTCTATTTTTCGGTTCTCTATCCAATAGGCACACCGCCTTTCTTTTTTTCAATAAAACTACATACATCTTTATTTTAAAAGATTCGACAAGATAATGCAAGAAAAACCACTATAAAATATCTGTTTTCCAAAAATTGTCCATGTATTTCAGCAGAATAGCAGTATATTGGCATACAAGACATTGTGGGGCGATGGTTTGTTGTTGCCGTGGAATCTGGCGACCACAGGTCGCCCCTACAAAATCCACAAACAACAATGATGTTTTTGTATATTCTTTCCAATTCCTACAAATACTTTAAATCTCACCAGTCACAGTTCCAGATTGTACATACATATGCTATGATGTTATTAGAAATATATCCCACTATACAAGGAGGGTTCTTATGTATTTAGACCAATGGAAACAAAATAAACAGCTTTATCCTGTGGCAATGCTTTTGGGTTCTGCCCTTTGTTTTGTTGTCTTTTTCAAATATCTATTTCCCATTGTTGCACCATTCTTTGTGGGTTGGCTTTTGAGTCTTTTGTTTCGTCCTTTGGTGAAACAGTTGGATCGCATCCATTTTCCACGTGGAATTTCTGCACTGCTTTCTATTTTACTGCTATTGGGTGGCATCAGTTTTTTGGGGTATTTCATTGGCAATCAGCTCTACATCCAAATGCAAACTTATGTTGCAAATGTGCCACAATATTTGGAACAATTGGAAGTTGCTTTTTCTTCTATTTGGAATCAGTTGCAAACATACCTTGTGGTATTTCCTGATTTTTTGACAGATTTCATCACCAATGGTCAAGAAAATTTCTTTTCTTTTTTATTTTCTCATGTACCTAGTGGTGAAGGTGCTTCTGCCATTTCCATCATCCCAAATTTCTTTTTGCAATGCATCATTTCTTTGTTTTCTGCTTATTTTTTCACCAAAGATGAAGAAAAGATTCAAGCATTCTACCAAACACATATAGCTCCCATTTTAGGAGAATCCTATACCCTAACCAAGAAGGAATTGTTGCTTTCTTTGGGTGGATACATCAAAACACAATTTATTTTGATGGGGTATGTGTTTGTCATTTGTTTCATTGGCTTTTTGGTATTGCAATCGCCATATGCGTTACTTTTGAGCATTCTCATTGCCATTATCGATGCCATACCTGTATTTGGCAGTGGGTTCATCTTATGGCCAGCAATCGCACTGCAACTGGTCAACCAAAACTACAAATTGGCAATTGGTTATGTGATTCTATATTTGATTTTGCAACTCACCAGACAGATTTTACAACCTAAGATTCTAGGAAATCAAATTGGTTTGCATCCACTGCCTACATTCTTTGCTATGTTCTTTGGATTCAAAACCATTGGCGTTTTTGGTTTGATTTTAGGACCTATTTATGCAGTGGTGTTGGTGGCATATTGCAAAAACAAAGAATCTTAAAGACAAGACCTTGGGACACTGTCTCAAACCCTGCAATCCTTTAAAAAGGATTAATCCAAACTTTATTCAAAAACATGTTTAGCCAGGATAAGATACGTATTGGAGATTTCAAAAGTGAAGGTTATTTATATTTTACGTAGTAAAATATAAGGCTAAAAACTAATGGTGAATGGTGAATGACTTGAATACACTTCATCAAACGGGATGCCCGGGACGCCATCCCCTACAAAAAATATAAATGTGCGACAATTGTGCTCTTTTCATCATAAATTGCCACAAAACAAATGGATAGATATGGAAGTCATTCCTATAAAACTAAAACCACAAAAGGAATCTAATCGTTATTTTGTTTTTTAGTCCTTCACCATTCACTTTTAGTCATTAGCCAATCTTCATTTATGAAGATTATAAGCATAATTTGTAATAAGCAATCTGCCAATACTTATCCCAGACTGAAAAAAAATAAAAAAAGATTCCTCATCTACAATGTGTAGTGTGAAGAATCTTTTATTTTGCTTAAAACATCATTTGTTTGATTGCAAACAGCACCGTCAAATGCAATGGATAAAACACATAGAGTGCATATTTAGGCAAATATACTTGTATCTTCCAATCTTTTTGGATCAAGGGCAATGCCAGCAAAGAAAGCACTTGTATGCTACTGCCTGTCATCAAAAACCAATAGACTTGCAAGCCAATTTGGCCCAGTGCCAAGGATTCCTTTTGCAAAATCCCAAAGAACAAAATGGTCAAAACACCATATGTACCACCCTCCAATGGCAACCACAAAGATATGGCAACCAGTAGGATACTCCAATGTTTGCGTTCTTGTTTCCACAGATGCAACACCAAAGCACCATATGCCAAAGTAGGCAATATATTGGAAAAGGTACGTTCAAATGCCATCATACAAATGGGTTGGGATATGAGTGCTGTAAGCAAAATACGCATTTCATATTTTTTGAAATTAGAAGTACACGCCACACCTGTTGCAACACCATAAGCGAACAATGGAAATGAAATCCTACCAATAACACGCAACCAAATGGCATTTGGAAACAACACAACACCCACATGGTCTATGAACATGGTGATGGCTGCAATCAATGACAAGATTTGATTGGGTCTCATGATTCTTGGAACATAGCTGTAGAAAGATAACGTTCACCTGTGTCTGGCAACAATACCACAATGCGTTTGCCTGCATTTTCTGGTTTTTCTGCCAATTGTTTTGCTGCAAAAAGAGCTGCACCAGAAGAAATCCCAACCAAAATACCTTCTACTTTGGCAATTTCACGTCCTGCTTCCATCGCATCTGGTGTGTCTACAGTGATGATTTCATCATAAATTGTGGTGTCCAATACTGTTGGAATGAAGTTTGCACCAATGCCTTGGATACCATGAGGTCCTGCTTTGCCTTCAGACAAAAGTGGTGATGTTTTCGGTTCCACTGCCACAACTTTTACATTTGGATTTTGTTCTTTCAAGTATGTGCCAACACCTGTGATGGTGCCACCTGTACCAATACCTGCCACAAAAATATCCACTTTACCTTCCATATCAGCATAAATTTCTGGACCTGTGGTTATATAATGTGCTTTTGCATTATCTTTGTTGTCAAATTGACCTGCCAAGAACGCATTTGGAATTTCTTTTGCCAATTCTTCTGCTTTTTCTACAGCACCATTCATACCTTTGGAGCCTTCTGTCAAAACCAACTCCGCACCATATGCTTTCATCAACATACGACGTTCCATGCTCATGGTTTCTGGCATAACAATCATAGCACGATAGCCCTTTGCTACTGCCATAATAGAAAGTCCAATGCCTGTGTTGCCACTGGTGGGTTCAATGATGGTTGCACCTGGTTGCAAAATACCAGCTTTTTCTGCTTCTTCCACCATAGATTTTGCAATTCTGTCTTTTGCACTGCCACCTGGATTGAAAAATTCCACTTTTGCAAAAATATCACCTTGCAAATTGTGTTGTTTGTTGTATTTTGTAAGCTCCAAAATCGGAGTTTTGCCTATCATTTGTTCTACACTTTGAAATAACATATAAAAACCTCCTTATATTTATGATATATCGGTACAATGGCGTATTGGTGTTCTACTACAATTTACGATTGCAATTATATTTGTCCCAATTAAAGATAAAAGGGCTTTTATATCTTGTAGGGTACGCATTGTATGCGTATCGAAAGTGGAATGCATACAATGCATTCCCTACACAATTGAGATGTATTCATGTATATTAGATCTCATTCAGTTAAATTGGGACTTATATTTTGAGTATAACATTTCCAAAGCTTCACCATTCACCATTCATTCTTCACTAACCATATGTTTGCACATGGTAGTTGTTGATGTTATATCACAATATTTTTCTATTGTCAACTGGAAATCTATTGTTCTTCTTCTTCTTTTATGCTACTATGAAGATTGAACGAAAATTGACTTCTAAAGTTTGGAAAAAGAGAGGATATGAAACTATGAAAATTGGTCGCAATGACCCTTGTTGGTGTAAAAGCGGTAAAAAATACAAACAATGCCACGAAAGTTCTGATGAAAAATTGGCTATGATGAAAAAACATGGTGCTGAAGTGCCTGCCAAAAAACTCATCAAAACACCTGCCCAATTGGAAGGAATTCGCAAAGCTGGCGTTGTGAATACAGCAGCCTTGGATTTGGTTGCAGAAAAAATTTGTGCGGGTATGTCCACAGAAGATATCAATGTTTTGGTACACAATTTCATCATTGACAATGGTGGTATTCCTGCATGTTTGGACTATTGCGGATTCCCAAAAAGTATTTGTACTTCTGTCAACAATGTGATTTGTCACGGGATTCCAGATGCAAATGAAATTTTAAAAGATGGAGATATCATCAATGTGGATATCACAACCATTTTGGATGGATACTATGCAGATGCATCTCGTATGTTCTGTATTGGCGAAATCAGCGAAGAAGCAAAGAAATTGGTTGCTGTTACAAAAGAAGCTGTGGACTTGTCCTTGAAAGAAGTGAAAGCATGGGCTAGACTTGGGGATATTGGTGAAGTCATTTCCAAACATGTCTATGCAAATGGATATACGGTTTTGCGTGACATTGGTGGTCATGGTGTTGGAAACGATTTCCACGAAGATCCTTATGTTTGTCACATTGGCACACGTGGTACTGGTATGGTGTTGATGCCTGGTATGGTATTCACCATCGAACCAATGGTCAATATGGGCAAAGAAGCTTTCTTCCAAGACGCCAAAAATGGTTGGACGATTTACACCAAAGATGGTTCTTTGTCTGCACAATGGGAATATACCATTGCTGTGACAGAAGATGGTTATGAAATTTTGACACACTAATCAATTGATATTGGAGAAGATTATGGGAAAATCAAATTCGTTATTTATTCGTTATTCATCTTTGCATGGTTTTTACTGGATGTCCTATAGTTGCACCTCCAGTTTTGCTGCTGTTTTTTTGATGGATCATACATTTTCCAGTAGTGAAGTCGGTTTGTTGTTGGCTGCTTCTGCATTGTTGTCTGTTTTCTTGCAGCCCTTTATTGCTGGCATTGCCGATAGAAGCCAAATATTTACACTAAAACGTACCACACTCTTGTTATGTGCGTTACCAATCATACCTTGTCTGTTGCTTTCCTTTGTGGCACTTCCCAAAGTTTTGATTGCAGCTTTATATACATTTGTGATTATGTTGAGTCTTTCCATGCAACCACTTCTCAATGCTTTGGGGATGCAGTTGTTGCAAAATGGAGTACAATTCAACTATGGTATGGCTAGAGCAACTGGTTCTATGACCTATGCTCTGTTGACCTTTTTCCTTGGGTTCATAACAGTGCGATTTTCAACAAGCTCTTTGACCAGCATTGCCTTCTTGCTCTATGCATGTATGTTTTTGGTGTTGTTCACCATGCCTGAAATGAGCAGCTTCCGTGTCAATGCTGGGCGTTCTGATGGCAATTTAAAAGTATTGAAAAAAAATCCTGATTTCCTTTGGTTGATTCTAGGACTTTCCTTGATTTTCATTACCCATAGTACTATTTTCAATTATATGATTCATATTTTGAACCACATTGGAGAAGGTCAAGAAGCTATGGGGCAATTGATGGCTTTTAGTGCCATGATTGAGGTTCCTGCCATGTTATATGCAGGTCATTTGTTGAAAAAAGTAGAGTGTCGTAAATTATTGCGATTCAGTATGTCTATGTTTTTGGTAAAAGTAATTCTCACTGCTATGGCGCCAAATTTATTGTTGATGTATGGTGCTTGTTCTTTGCAAGCTATTGGATTCGCTCCATATACACC
This sequence comes from Chakrabartyella piscis, assembly GCA_030067835.1. GTDB lineage: Bacteria > Bacillota > Clostridia > Lachnospirales > Anaerotignaceae > Chakrabartyella > Chakrabartyella piscis. The sequence goes on along the minus strand of CP092441.1, from coordinate 501,046 downwards.
TGCAATTGTGTATTATGTTTCTACCATATTAAACAAAGAAGACCAAATAAAAGGTCAAGCACTTGTTACTGTAGGCGTTACCATCGGCAATACTTTGGGTAGTTTGTTTAGCGGATTCCTCATTGATTGGAAAGGTATCACCTTTGCACTGATGGTTGCTTCTGTTCTTTGTGCCATTGGTCTTGTGTTCTTCTTCTATGGTACAAAACGCAAATTGGAACCAGTCGCAGCTTGCATATAATAAAATAAAACCGTATACAATCAACATTATATTGACTGTATACGGTTTTTTATTACACATTGAATCCCATTATACGAAAAGATATACTACATATATCCCTACAAATATTATTGCCATTGATAAAAGGAGGCTCATATATGCCAACATCTACTACAGCTAAGTTACCAAAACCAAAATCAGATAATGAATTTGAATATATTGCAAATGATTTTCTATGTACATATTTTAAAAAATCGTTTACACTTTATGGTCGAAAAGGTCAATCTCAAGAAGGACTTGATGCGTATTGTAAGGATAAAAATTCCTACATACTTGCACAATATAAAAATTATACAGATCATAAAACTTGCCTTCAAAAAATAAAACAGGATATAAAAAAAATGCATAGTCAAGAAACTCTAACTCCTTTTGACACAATCTATATCGTTACTTCTTTAGATAGGGATACACGTATGCAAAATGCAATAAACAACTACGAAGATACTGAAATATTTTTTTGGGATGATATAGAAAAAACTCTATTGGATTCAAAGAAACTTATGAAAAAGTATTATTCCGAGTTTCTGGTAAGCGATAGTTTTTCAAGTACAGACAGTGAATTGCATGATATCAAAAAAATAATAAATAAGATAGAAAAAGTAAAAGAAATCTTAACAAGCTTTGAAAAAAACGATACACATTGGTATGACTATAGATATGCAGATTCTATTTTAAATAAGTGTGAAAAAATATATAACACCCTAAAAGAAATAAATGATATTTATTTAGAGAATATCGCTGATTGGAACAAGTTGACAATAGCAGCTCATATCAAAACCATATGTGAAATAGTTGATGATAAAGAGTTCCAATTCGAAAGCTATTCTTTTGAAAATGATGGTATATTACTATCGAACTACAAAGACTGGGTATTTAATAAACATATTTCTGTCACCATAACGACTTTACTTATAGATCTCCAGACTCTACAAAGGAAAAAACTGGTGATACCGAAAATTGCCTTCTGAGAAAAATTGATATCTAAGTGTTTCCAAGTTAAAGTATTCAAAACATAACAGTAAAAGCCGATGCAACAAAAGCTCCATCGGCTTAATTATATATATCCAATCTTTGAATAAAATACAAAACCCAAACCCATCTCTACATTGAAACAGGTTTGGATTATGTGAGTTTGATGCGGATAACAAGACTTGAACTTGCACCGAGTTACCTCGACTAGAATCTGAATCTAGCGCGTCTGCCAATTCCGCCATACCCGCAAAACAATTGCAAAGTTATCATAAAACATTCTTACACAATTGTCAAGATATCATTTCTTATGCACCCATGTGTTTTTTACCCAAAACAACTGTTTTCATCAAGCGACATAGGATACACAACAAACAAACATTCACAGGGTATAACAACACCATTTTGATGATTCTTGGGATGGTAAACAATGCTGTACCATACAAGATATTGAGCCAAATGGGTGTCAAAACAATGGTAGAAAGGAAGTTCTCCACCAAAACTGCCAATGCAATGCGTTTCCATGTGATTTCTTTTTTGTATAGGAACAAACCATAAATCACACCCATCAAAATTTTATTGAGTGTAAATCCCGGGAAGAATGGTCCTGTTGGTCTAATGATAAATTCAATGATATCACCAACACCACCTACAATGCCACCAACAACAGGTCCATACATCATACCTGCCATTGCCACAGCCAGGAAAGAAAAGGAAATTTCCATAAGATTGCTGATTGCAATACGGAAAAAGTCCAAAATCACATCCAAAGTAGTCATCAATGCTGCTCCTGTCAAAGAACGTATATCTTTTATTTCCTCTTTTACTTCTGTCCAGTACGTTTTCATGATGGTTTCCTTTCGGTTTCTATTTCTAAGTTCATAACGAGATGGGAAATCCCGCCCCTACAATGTATATTGTCTATTCGGGGTATTTCGGTCGATTCGTGAATCGCCCCTACAAGTGCTTATCCGTTTTGATTGGTTCGGTCAACCCGTTCCATTCCTTTGATTGCTTTTTAGCGTCGCAGACTTAAATCCGCAGACAGGATTGACTCCTGTCGAGGACAAAAGCGATTTCTAGGTGCTTCAAAGAAGCACTTGCACGAGGAAATCGTCTTTTTCACCACTGTCTACAACTCGAAATCCTGATTTCGAGTTAACGTGTCAACAATTCTGCTCCACGAATGACATGTTCTGCAAGCATAGTTGTGGTTACAGAACCAACACCACCAGGTACAGGTGTGATGAATTCACATTTTGGTTCTGCTGATGCAAAGTCCACATCTCCAGTCATATTGCCTTCTTCATCCACATTGATACCAACATCCACAACAACAGCACCTTCTTTTAAGTGCTCACCTGTGAGCAAACCACTTCTGCCAACTGCCACAACAATGACATCTGCATTTTGACATTCTGCTGCCAAATCTTTGGTTCTGGTGTGACACACAGTTACAGTTGCATTTCGGTTCAACGCTAGGAATACAAAAGGTTTGCCTACAACCAAGCTTCTACCCACAACTACAACTCGTTTGCCTGTCAAATCAATGCCCATATGGTCAATCATTGCCAAAGCCGCTTCTGCTGTACAAGGTGCAAAGCCTGTTTTGTCTCCAACCATTACTTTATACAAGTTTGCTGGACAAATACCATCTGCATCCTTCAAAGGGTTGATGCATTCCAATACAGGTGTTTCATCCAAGTGTTTTGGAAGTGGTCTAAAGAGCAAAATGCCATGTACCAATGGGTTGTCATTGACTTCTGCCACTGCCACTTCAAAATCTTCTTGGGAAATGGTTTCTTCCAATTGCAAACAAGAAACTTTCATGCCAAGTGTTTCCATTTTTTTGATTGCCATACGTTCATAAGCAAGGTCTTCTTCCTTTGCACCCACACGAATGATGGTTGCTTGTGGTTCAATTCCTCTATCTTTCAGGGCAGCAATTCTAGGTTCCATTTCTGCCATCATTTTCTTTGCAACTTCAATTCCTTTGATTATTGACATCTCAAGTCCTCCTCAACCGCTTCATAAATGGATTCTGCCATTTTCTTTGCAACCAATTTGCGTTCATCTGTAATGGAGTCACATCTCACAGCATAAACTCTATCTTTCATAAATTTTGTATTGGCATATACATTCATAGCAGCACCATAGACACAGGCTTTCAAGCACTCTGCACCGACACCCACATCACTGATTGCCATACGTGTACCTTTTTGGCACATTTCTTCCATCAATTCCAAAGCCAAAAGTCCCTTTGCCATCAAATCCATTGGCACAGCACATGCAACACGCAAACCTGCTTCCATCACTTCTGCTTTGTGTGCTTTTTCTTCTTCTGTGGTTGCTGGCAAACCATATGCTTTGGAAAGTGGTTCAAATGCTTCTGCATCTTTTTGTACAAAGGATTGCATTTCTTGGAGCAACACTGCAAATTCTTGCAACATACGTTGGATATCTTCTTCCACATCTGCATATTTCTTTTTGCCTGTGGTCAAATTTCCAACCATCATACCAAGGGCAACCCCTTGTGCTCCTACAAGAGCTGCTGCACCGCCACCACCAGGAACTGCTGCTGATGAAGAAAGTTTTTCTAAAAATTCTTTGCTGGATAAATTCAACATATTCATACCACCTTTTGGTTTCGGGTGCCCACACAGGGACACCCCTACAAGTATTTTGATATCATTCATACATATTAAATTTTATTGTACCGCTATTTCAAAAGGATGACAAGGGATTTGGTCAAATGATGTGAGATTTTGTTGGTTTGTAGGTATTTATGATGGTTTGTGGTTGTTTATGACGGCAGGAGCAAGCCCCTGCCCTACAGTCACATCATTTTCATTCCACCACACCAAAGATTCTTCGTCGCTTTACGGGCGCACACACAGGTACGCCCCTACAGTTGAGTGGTAGGATGAAACACTCCTCTGAATGACAGCACTGGTTGTGTCATCCTGAGCTTGTCGAAGGATCTTGGTTTTCAGCCATTCACCATTCACCTTTAGTCATTAGTCGCTCTTCAGCCATGACAAAAAGGAGGGTTTCCCCTCCTCTAGTTGTATTTTTAGAACAATCCTTCTACTTTACCATTGCCATCTACATCAATTTTTTCTGCTGCTGGTGTTGGTGGTAAACCTGGCATTGTCATAATGGCACCTGTCAATGCTACCACAAATCCAGCACCTGCTGATACTTTCACAGTGTGTACATTGACTTTGAAGCCTTCTGGTCTACCCAATTTTGTCATATCATCTGAGAAAGAGTATGGTGTTTTTGCCATACAAACAGGCATATTGCCAAAACCCAATTCTTCCAATTGTTTCATTTGGTTTTCTGCTGCTACAGTGAAATTCACACCAGCACCACCATAAATTTTTGTGACAACTGCATTGATTTTATCTTTGATGGACATATCGTCTGGATAGATGAAACGGAAGTTGTTTTCTGCTGTTTCCACCAAACGCACCACTTCACGAGCCAAATCAGCGCCACCTTTACCACCATTGCCCCAAACATCAGACAAAGCAACATTGACACCAAGTTCTTTGCAACGTTCTTCGATGAGTGCCAATTCTTCTGGTGTATCTGTTGCAAATTTATTGATTGCCACAACCGCTGGCAAACCAAAGCCTTCTGTAATGTTTTCAATATGTTTCAAGAGATTTGGCAAACCTTTTTCAAGTGCATCCAAATCTGTTTTGCCAAGTTGATCTTTTGCAAGTCCACCATGCATTTTCAAAGCTTTTACCGTTGCCACAATGACAACAGCAGATGGTGTTAAATCTGCTTTTCTACATTTGATGTTGAGGAACTTTTCAGCACCAAGATCAGCACCAAAACCAGCTTCTGTCACTACATAATCTGCCAATTTCATAGCAGTTTTGGTTGCCATTACACTATTGCAACCATGTGCAATGTTGGCAAATGGACCACCATGAATAAATGCTGGATTGTGTTCCAAAGTTTGCACCAAATTTGGATTGATTGCATCTTTGAGGAGTGCTGTCATAGCACCTTCTGCTTTGAGCATTGCTGCTGTAACAGGTTTGTTGTCGTATGTATATCCCACTACGATTTTGGCAATACGAGCTTTCAAATCTGTAATGCTATTTGCCAAACAAAGAATCGCCATGATTTCAGATGCAACAGTGATATCAAAGCCATCTTCACGTGGCACACCATTGAACTTTCCACCCAAACCAGATGTAATGTTACGCAACTGGCGATCGTTCATATCCATCACACGTTTCCATGTGATTCTACAGACATCAATACCCAATTCGTTGCCTTGGAAAATATGATTGTCAAGCATTGCCGCAAGCAAGTTATGTGCTGCACTGATGGCATGGAAATCACCTGTAAAATGCAAGTTGATATCTTCCATTGGTACCACTTGTGCATAGCCACCGCCTGCTGCTCCACCTTTGACCCCAAACACAGGACCCAAAGAAGGTTCACGTAGTGCCACAATTGTGTTTTTTCCAATATAGTTCATGGCATCTGCCAGACCCACGGATGTTGTTGTTTTTCCTTCTCCAGCTGGTGTTGGATTGATGGCTGTCACCAAAATCAATTTGGCACGATCTGGCAAATGTGCAACCACTTTATTGTAGTCAATTTTTGCCTTATACTTGCCATAAAACTCCAAATCATCTCTGGTCAAACCAACTTTTTCTGCAATCACTTCCACTGGTAATAGTTCCGTGCTTTGCGCAATTTCAATATCTGACTTAAATCCACTCACTACAAAATTCCTCCATTCATTCAAAAGACTTCCCTCTACGCTAAGAGGAAGCACAACTGATGATAGTTACAAGTTCTATTGTTACATTATTACATTGCTAAATACCTATATGTATATTCGCATCCAAACCATAAAATCCAGTTGCAACCACATGGGTTAGACCTACATTTCCTATGGTTTTTGTTGCATAACATCAATATTTAGTATAGTAAAATAATACTATACACTATATATAGTTTGCAAGAGATTTTTCATCAGAACGCAACCTTTTCCAAAAGATTGGTATTTCTTCCAAATTTCTCAGTAAATTGTATCCTTTTATTTGCAATCTGCCCATTTGTGTTCGTGTAACTCCCCTTCTTTCAACATCCCTAGGAAACCTTGTTGACGCAACACTTCATATGCCACAATGGCAACTGCATTGGAAAGATTCAAACTACGCACTTCACCCAGCATAGGAATACGAATGGTTCCTTCTTGGTATGCCATCAAAATTTCTTCTGGAATGCCACGACTTTCTTTTCCAAACATAATATAATCGTCTGGTTGATATTCCACATCTGAATAAACATGTTGTGCTTTTGTGGAAGCAAGCCACAAGCGAATGTTTTGGTTCTTTGCCAAGAAATCCTCAAAATTATCGTAATAACGTATGTCCAAATATTGCCAATAATCAAGACCCGCTCTACGCACATGTTTTTCATCTGTAGAAAAACCCAATGGTTTGATCATATGGAGTACAGAATTTGTAACTGCACAAGTTCTTGCAATGTTTCCTGCATTTTGTGGAATTTCCGGCTCTAAAAGTACAATGTTCATATGGTTCCTCACTTTCCTTTGGTGTTGTTTTATTTATTTTGAAATTGTAGCATATTCAATGGCGACTAGGCAAGTACATCCAGCAAACGTAAGAAAAATGTTGTATTTACGCCATTTTCTACGATACCACTTGACGAAATCACTTTTTTATATTATTATTAAATAAAAACAATTATTAGTTAGGAGTGTTGCTTATGCAAGAAACAGCACAAATTCTACGTGAAAAAGGTCTAAAAGTGACTCCACAACGTATCGCTGTCTACAACATGCTTTTGAATACAAAAGAACATCCCAATGCGGAAACCATATACAAAGCATTACAACCCACAAACCCAACCATGAGTCTTGCCACTGTGTACAAAACCTTGGATTATTTCAAGCAATTACATTTGGTGCAAGAGTTGAATGTTGGGGAACCAAGTTCTCGTTATGATGCCATTGTATGTTGTCACCCACACACCGTTTGCTCTTGTTGCGGTAAAGTGGAAGATCTTTTTGTAGAAGGTATGACAGAAATCCATAAGAAAGTGGAAGAAGAATTCCATTTCCACGTGGATTCTGAACAATTGATTTTGTATGGAACATGTGCAAGATGTCAATAATTTTTCATCAAAAAACCAAAGTGCTTTGGCTCATCCATTGTACTTTGGTTTTTTATTGCCGTTTTACAGACGAACAGAGGTCGTCCCTACAAAATGACACAAAAGGGAGGGCATGGAAACCCTCCCCTACGGAGCAAACAATGAAATCCATCTGTCATTCCGAATGAAATGAGGAATCTTTTGTTGTAGTGGTTCATTGCAAAATGGGAAACCCAACCCCTACAAATTCCAGAATCATACTATTTCGCTTAAATTTTATGTTGTTGCCATTTGGTGCCACGGTAGCGAAGCACAAAGAACAATGCACGTACAAACCAATCAATGAACATTGCAATCCAAATACCAATGAGTCCCATATCCAACCACACACCAAGGATGTAGCTGAAACCAATGCGAAATACCCACATAGAGAAAATAGATGCATACATGCAATATTTCACATCATTTGCAGAACGCAATGTATTGGGCAATGAGAAGCTTTCTGGCCAATATAAGAACACCAAAACACCATGGAGCCATGTAATGGTATAGGTCAATCTTGTGGCTTCTTCTGACAGTTGATATGCTTCCAAAATCAAAGGCAATGCCACTAAAATTGCTGCCGAGAAGATAAACAACAGCACATGAATCAATTTCATAATTTTTCTGGTGTAATATCTTGCCATTTCATAATCGCCAGCACCTACACAACGTGATGATACTGCAATCAACGCCAAACCAACAGCAGTTCCTGGAATAGACTGGAAAGTTGCTGTGATATTTGTGACTGCATTTGCTGCAATGGAAGCAGTACCAAAAGGTGCAATCATCGCCAAAACCATAATTTTACCCATTTGGAACATACTGCTTTCCAAACCACTGGGAATACCAATATGTGCTATTTTTCGTATCATATGCCCATTGGGTTTCCAAACAAATTTCTTGGACATATGCAACAACAAATCTTGTTTACGTAACAAAACCACTACACCAATACAAGCCACAACTCGAGACACCAAAGTTGCAATTGCAGCACCTTTGACACCCATACCATAACCAAAAATCAAAAGTGCATTTCCACCTACATTGATGGCATTCATCAACAAAGAAAGATACATGCTGACTTTGGAATTCCCCATACTACGAAAGACAGCAGAACAACCATTGTACACTGCCAAGAATGGTATGGATGCAGTGCCAATGAGCAAATACACCTTTGCACTTTCCATAACATCATCTGCAATGTTGCCAAACACATTATGCAAAATCAAATCACTACATAGATAGATACAAAGTGTGATGATGATGGATAAGGCACCTGTAAACAACACCAATTGGTCTGTGGCTTCACAGGCTTTTTTATTTTCTCGTTTGCCCAAATATTGACCTGCTACAACAGCACCACCAGTTGCCAAGGACCCAAATAGGAATATCAATAAAATGAAGATATTATCCACCAAAGAAACACCAGAAACTGCATGTTCTCCAACACTTGCCACCATGATGGAATCACACATACCTACAAAAATTGCTAGGGTTTGTTCAATAATCAAAGGTACAATCAATCGTCTCAAATCACGACCAGAGAAGTATAGCCTACCTTGTGATTTTGCAATTTCATCTGTCATTTTTACATTTCCTACTGCTACTGCTGCCATTTTACACCTCTAACCAATTCACTCTATATGTCATATTACTTTTCAATATCAATATTTCTACGGGCGTACACATAGGTACACCCCTACATTTTGAACAGGGATTATAACCCAATTTCAAATCAATCACAACACCAATGTAATGCCACAATACACCAACAACAATGCCATAACGCCATTTAAAACTGTTCTATGTTTTTGGAAAAATCCTTGGAATGCAGATCCAAACAACACCCAACATCCACAACAAAGGATGACCACCACAAAGTTAAATGCCAATACCATCAAAAATGCGCCAACGCTTTGGTCATATGGAAACACAAAGGAAGAAATCAATGTCATCCCAAATAAAATGGCTTTTGGGTTTACAAATTGCAACACAATTGCTGTGAAGAAAGAGGTTTCATCCATTGTGATTTTATGCTTTTTCTTTGCCTTTGGTTTGTCTCGAAACACCACCCATGCCAAATAAAAAATATAGGCAACACCCAAATAGGTAACCACCTGTACAATGGATGGAATATAGGCATACAAAAATAAATTGCACAAAATGCTCAACACCAACACACCAGAAAACCCTACACTGACACCCACGCAAAAGGGCATACTCTTTTTGACACCATGTTTGGCTCCATTAGCCATACACATCATATTGTTGGGTCCAGGTGTGATACAAGATACAAAAACGTATGTTACAAATGCCACAATTGGAAACATATTCCCTCCAGATTCTTAGTTGATCACATTCTCATTTTTTGCCATTTATTGTGTTATTCAAAGTATATTACTCCTATCCATATCATTTTGCAACCATATTTTTGAAAACTGGCGTAATGTATATTTTTCTGTTGCATTATGGTTTTTTTCTGTCAAAATGATTTTGATTTGCCCCATATAAAAAAGAGACAAGATGCGAAATCCTGTCTCCTCATAATTATATTAAATTCTTATTTTTTGGGTGCTTTGGAAATTTTGTAAACACCAAGTGTAATCATTGGAATTACATATACAAAGAAGAAGCCCCAAGAAATGGTACCGTAACCTTTTGCAATCAAACCTGTCAAACCGAATTGGGAAATACCAACACCAAGAACAAGCAAAACCACTGCACAAATCAATGTTGTGTTTTTTGGAACTGCTTTACCAGCTGTTTTGTAAGCAACTTCCCAACGGTCTGATACCGCAAAGATGAAACCAGAACCTGTTTCAATCAATGTACCGAACAATACGATTTGGAAGATGTATTGCAACCAAGGTGCATTGAGTTGAGACAACATGTAGTTCACTGGAAGACCTTCGGAAAGTACTTCTGGAGAGAAACCAACCATTGCAACATAAAGCAAAACAGCAGGAATGATACCGATGATACCAGCAAGAATACCAGATGTGATTGCTTGTTTTCTTGTTTTACAATGACGTACTGTGTACAAAACTGCAGGAACAATACCCAAGTTATAGAACGCATAGGAGAAACCATTTTTTACCCAACCAGGTTCCACTGTACCAGTTGCAAAGTTACCGGAAATTTGACCACCAATTTTTACAAATGCAAAAATGAGGAACAAGATATATACGCCATACAACAAGAAGGACCAGTAGGAAAGTACTTTTTCAATCAATGCAGAACCGTTCATTACCAATGCAAAGATACCAGCTGCCATGAGCAAAATACCAATCCAACGATTGAGACCGAACAATTCCAAAACAATGTCGCCAGCAGAAGCGGTTACAACTGCAAGTACAATCAAAAGCAATACCAAGTAACAGATTTCATACAAAACCCAACCTGGTCCCAACAATTTTTTGGTCAAACTTTTGTAGTCATAAGTTTCAAATGTACGTGTGAATTCAAATGTAATTGCACAAAGGATAGACCATGTTACAAGAGAAATCAAACACATGGACATCAAACCACCAACAGAACCTGAACTGCCAAAGAATTGTACAATTTCAGCACCAGTTCCGTAACCACCAGCGATTACAACGGATTGGAATACGATACCAGGAATCAAGATACTTTTCAACCAATTTGTTTTTGACATTTTTAAAACCCCCTAATTTTTAAACTTACCAACCTTTACTATTTTCCAAAACACTATCTGGAATTTCGCCATTTACAAGCTCTGCAAAGACTTCACGCCAAATGGAAATGGATTTTGCAATTTCTTCTTCTGAAATGATGAGTGGTGGTTGGATACGCAACACGTTTCCACCCAAGGTAATCATAATCATACCTTTTTCGTAGCATCTATAGCTGATTTTTGCAGCTGCAGTGCTATCCCCTTCACCAGTTTCTTTGTTGATGATGTCTACCCCAATGGAAAGACCATAGCCACGGATTTCGCCAACAATTCCGTATGTATCTTTCATTTCTTGGAAGAATGCTTTGAGCATTTCACCTTTTTGGTCTACTTCACCAAAGAAATTGTCTTCTTGCATAAATTTGAATTGTGCAAGCCCTGCTGTACAAGCAAGTGCATTTCCACCCAATGTAAACAAATGAGCTGGAGCTGGCAATGCATCAATGATTTCTGATTTTGCCATAAATGCACCCAATGTGAATCCAGCACCAATGGATTTGCCCATAATGATACCATCTGGCACAATGCCATAATGTTCAATGGAGAACCATTTGCCTGTTCTACCAAATGCTTGTTGCACTTCTTCTGCAATGAACAAAATACCATGTTCTTGACAAAGATCATACAAGCCTTGGATGAATTCTGGATGTGCTGGCACAATGCCACTATCCCCTTGCACAGGTTCAATGACCATACAAGCCACTTCATCTGCTGGTAGATAGGTTGCAAATGCGTCCAACATTGGTTTGAGAGCTGCTTTGGGATCATCATTTGGTCCACAGAATGGGAATGGATAAATTTCAGATAGCAATGGTCCCATATGACGACTCATTCTTGTGGTCACAGTGGACATAGACATGGAGCCATATGTACTACCGTGATACCCTTGGTGGAACACAATGACTTTGGATCGTCTTGTGTACGCTCTGGAAAACTTCACTGCTGCATCGTTGGCATCTGACCCACAGTTCCCAAAACAAATCTTTGCTGGCACACCACCTGGATAAACACCAGTTAATGCTTCTGCATAGGCAATTGTTTCTGGATTGTAGGTATAAGCAACAGTGTATTGTGTGTAACGTTCCAACTGTTCTTGTACAGCGGAAATGACACGTTCGTGCAAAGACCCCAAATTGAGGGAAGAAGCACTGGATAAGAAGTCAATGAATTGATTTCCATCCACATCTGTAATGGTTGCCCCCTTTACAGATTGCACCACAAGCGGGAAATAACTTAGGTGTGAAGCTGGCGCAATAACTTTTTCGTCACGCACAACATAGGCATTACATTTTTCTAGTTGCAAATAATTTCCCTCCTTACAATATAATAAAAATAAAGACCTATTAAGTTTAACACATACATGCTTTACCGTAAATTAGTAATATGACGAAAAATACCAGAAAATGCATGAAAATACATACAAAATTGCAAAATCCATTCTTTTTGTTCATGTTTTTCTTCGTTATTTTATGTTTCTCTTCTATTTGAAGCGGTTTTTTTGTAACAATTGTCTTTCTTCCCCCTTCATTTTTACCTTGAAGAAACAAAGTTTTATGATATTTTTATACATCTTATTTGCATTTTGTCCTTCAGTAGAGTATACTTTTGTTAGAAATACATTTATGTAAGATATCTATATATTTAAGGAGGATTATACCTTGCACTATAAAATAAGAACTCATTTAGAAAATTTTGTTCCTGTCAGTTATTCCAGTGTACCTGAATGCATTGCCAACATTCCAAAAGAAGAACTCATTGATTGTTCCTATGGTACCAATCCTTTTGGATATTCCCAAAACATAGCAAGCTATTTGGATGATTTGCAATCTGATGACTTCTTTGCACTCATCAATGGCTATCCAGATACCACATATACAAGCATAAAAGAGAAAATCAGCCAATACTTTGCATCTGCTTCTGAAATCAGTCCAAGTTCCATACGCTTGGGTACTGGTTCTGTTGGTTTATTGGAAAAAGTGACAAAACTCATAATCGATTCCGATTCCCATGTTTTGGGATTCGTTCCACAATTTACAGAATTTTCAACTTGTGTGGAAAGTTTTGGCGGTGTTTATGACTATGTGACTTTACGCCCTGAAAACAACTATGCTTTTTCTGCAAATGATTTGATTACTGCTATGAAACCAGAACATAGATTGGTATATATCGACAACCCTTCCAACCCAACAGGTCAGTTGATTCCCTTGTCTGCAATTGCACAAGTTTGCCAAGCTGCCAAAGACCTTGGACTTTTGGTTTTGGTGGATGAAGCCTATGGTGATTTTGTAGATTTGGATTGTTCTGCTGCTGCTTTGTTCCATACATATGACAATCTTTTGGTGACTCGTTCTTTCTCCAAAGGTTTGGGTATTGCTGGTTTGCGTGTAGGGTATCTTTTCGGTCATGATGATTTTTTACAAGAATACGATAAAATCGACTTGCCATTTTCTGTGACTGCTTTGGCTGTAAAGGTATGTGAACAAGCATTGGAGGACAAAGACTTCATTGTACATGCTAGAGAAGAAATCAAAGCAAATAAAACCGCTTTCATAAACCAAATGACAAAAACAAGCGTTTGGACTACCACCAATGATGTACCTATTTTCACTTGGATGCACCCCAATCCAGATGTGAATTTCTTTGAACTGTTGGCAGAACATAAGGTGTTTACAGAGCCTGCTTCTGGCTTCCATGAAATGCCACAAAACACAGTGCGTTTGCGTATTCCAAAGGATATCACACCACTGCTTTCTATTTTGAAAGAGATTGAAAAAGAATTGTAAGCATAAACGTAGAAAGACCCTCCATGTTGATTATGGAAGGTCTTTTTTGTATGTATTTGTGGGCACCCATAATCAAATTATCTCAAACAGATGGACTACCTGCATTCACATACAAATACGTCACAATATGGGAACGCAAACCATCGGAATTGGGTACAAATACACCAGTACCAACTGTGTCTGTCAAGAATCCAGCTACATCAGCCCAAGCAACTGCATCACCATAATATTTATCTGCATAGGTCAATGCAAAAGTGTTATCTGTTTCTGCTTCTGGTGTGCCATTTGCTCGCCACAAGAACATCAACACATGTGCAGAAGTACATGTATCATTTGATGAAAATGTGGTTTCTGTTGTGCCAGCAGTAATACCTTGTTCCAATGCCCACAAAACAGGTTTGTAGTAATATTTGTCAGAAGAAACATCTGTAAATGGATTTTCTGCGGTTTCTGGTTCTGGACAACCTTCTGCTCGCCACAAGAAAGTCACCACTTCTGCTCGTGTACAAATGCGATTTGGTGCAAATTCTGTATCGCTAATACCAGCTGTGACACCTGTTTCCAATGCCCAAAGAACAGGATTGTAGTAGTAGTCAGATGCACTGACATCCACAAATGGATTGCTCATTTCTTCTATCCATTCTTCTGGAATAGAAATGGCAGTTGTACCTGGATAATCAAAGGTTACAGTGCCATCCACAATGGGTGTAGATTCCACATCAAATGGTGCATATGCAATGGTTCCATTTTCCAATTCCAATGTAAAATACCAATGGTCTGTGTCCAAATCAATGGCAACACAATCTATGTCTTTTTCTGTTGCAAACATCTGCGCCCAATATCTGCTACTATTCCCAGAACCCATCAAACGCAACTTTTCGTTTAAAATATTTCTTCTATGACCTTCAGAATTCATCCATGCTTCCACAACGGTTTCTGCATCAAAAAATCCATTTGCAATATTTTCTGCTGCACGTTCATAGACAACCCCAATTTCATCCAAGGCTGTCCAAGGTACACTTCCATCTGGTCTGGTGTGACTATAAACTTCTTCCAAATCGCTGCTACGAATATGTACCACTTCTTGCATCACATCCGTTGCAACCAACAAAGGAATGCCTTCTTCTGCACGTTCTATATTGGTCAAACGCAAAACATCCCATTCTGCTTGGGTCATATCCGCCATTTCCCTTGGTACAATGCTTTCTGTCGCCAAAACCACCGTAGGCAAAGCCAATAGCATAACACCAAGAACTGCCACCAATATATATATTCTATGTTTCATCAAACTCCTCCTTAATCAATTTTATAGCCCCAATGGAAGATATAACTAGACCTAATTATGTATTGTATGCATTCCGCTTTCAGTACGCATACAATGCGTACCCTACAAAAAGTCGCAATAGCATACAAAAAGTCCCTTTATTGGTAATTCGGTTATTTTATAGTATCATATACGATGTGGATTTGCAAAGAAAAAGAAAGATCCTCAGACTATGCTCAGAATGACAACTGTAGGGGCAACCTGTGGTCGCCAGAATAAAAAAAGCGACATCCGAAGATGCCGCCAAAATAATTATTTCCATAAAACCACAGTGGATTTTGCAAAGGATTCTTTTACATCAATGAGTCTTTGGTTGGAGCTACCACAAAAGAGCAAATCTAAGGATTTCAAGCTTTCCACAAACAATCCATCCACCAAAACATCCACTTCTTTCAGCAACGTTTCCTTTTCAGTACCCAACAAATCTTCCCAAACAAAGCCAGTATATGCCCAAACATTGAGCCCCAAGCCATGTGCTTGTTTTGCCAATTCTGTACATGCATCCACTTGCAAGAAAGGTTCACCACCAGACAAGGTGACGCCATCCAAAAGGGGATTTTCTGCCAACATTTCCACAATGGTATCTGTATCTTTCAAATAACCACCATTTGGATCATGTGTTTGTGGGTTATGACAATTTTTACAATGGTGTGTGCAACCTTGGGTGAATACAGTCAAACGAATGCCCATACCATCTACAATGGAATCGTTTGTGATACCAGAAAGTCGAATTTCCATTTTGCCACCTTATTCCTCAGTCATACCATGTTTTACACGGTCACGTTCTTCTGCTCGTTTGGAGTTATTGAAACGATCCAAAGTTCCCACCAAGTATCCTGTGATACGTCTGATTCTTTGGAAACCATATTCTCCATCTGTTTCATGTCTACCACATTTTGGGCACACATCACCAATGATACCGTTGTAACCACAAACAGGGTCACGATCGATTGGATGGTTGATGGAACCATAGCCAATGCCTTGTTCTTTCATATAACGCACAATTTTTTCAAATGCTGCCAAGTTTGTGCTTGGGTCACCATCCAATTCCACATAGCTGATATGACCTGCGTTGGTCAATTCGTGGTATGGTGCTTCCAATTGGATTTTTTTGAAGGCACTGATGCCATAATATACAGGTACATGGAAGCTATTTGTGTAGTATTCTCTATCTGTAACACCTTCAATGACACCAAAACGAGCTTTGTCCATACGTACAAATCTACCAGACAAACCTTCTGCTGGAGTTGCCAACAAAGAATAATTCATTTTTGTTTTTTCACAATATTCATCCAAACGAGCTCTCATATGAGTGATGATTTCCAAGCCCAATTTTTGCGCCACTTCGCTTTCACCATGGTGCACACCAATGAGACATTTCAAAGTTTCTGCCAAACCAATAAAGCCCATAGACAATGTACCATGTTTCAAAACTTCACGCACTTCATCATCTGGTTTCAATTTATCGCTATCGATCCAGTTGCCTTCACCCATAAGGAATGGGTAGTTGTGTACACGTTTCTTTGCTTGGATTTCAAAACGTTCCATGAGCTGATCTGCAACCATATCGATTTTTTTGTCCAATTCACGATAGAACATGTCAATATCTCCATTTGCAAGAATTGCCAAACGTGGCAAGTTGATGCTAGAGAAACTCAAATTTCCACGTCCAGGTGTGATGGCACGTTCTGGATCATGTACATTTGCCATAACACGAGTTCTACATCCCATGTAAGAGATTTCAGTGTCTGGATTTTTTGGATCGTAGAATTTCAAGTTATAAGGTGCATCTTGGAAAGAGAAATTAGGGAACAATCTCTTTGCGCTGACACGACAAGCCAATTGGAACAAATCGTAATTCACTTCACCTGGATTGAAGTTGATGCCTTCTTTGACTCTAAAGATTTGAATTGGGAAGATAGCAGTTTCGCCATTGCCCAAGCCCACTTCTGTCACAAGAAGCATATTTTTCATAATCATTCTACCTTCTGTGGAGGTATCCATACCATAGTTGACAGAAGAAAATGGCGTTTGTGCACCTGCTCTGGAATGCATGGTGTTCAGGTTATGCAACAAAGATTCCATTGCTTGGTAAGTTGCTTTATCTGTTTCTTCTGCTGCTTTTTTGGTGACAAATTCTTTTGCTTTGTCAAAATCTGCTTCTGCTACACCACTTGCAAGGAACAATTCCTTTTCACGGGTGTCAAAATCTGCTTGCACATCCAATTTGGGTACAAAGCCTTCTGTTTCCAATTGGTTGAACAAATTTCTAAAATCACATTCCACACCACTCATCACTTCCAAAATAGAAGTCATCAAAGAGCGATATCTCTTTTTATATGTTTTTGCAACACCTGGAGCCAAACCACGATCAAAATTATACACAGATTGACCACCATGTTGATCGTTTTGGTTGGATTGGATTGCAATACACGCCAAGGATGCATAGCTTGCAATGTCATTTGGTTCACGCAACACACCATGACCTGTGGAGAAACCACCTTTGAACAATTTCAACAAGTCCAATTGACAACAAGTTGTGGTCAAAGTATAGAAGTCCAAATCGTGAATATGGATATCACCCATACGATGTGCTTCAGAATGTTCTGGTTTCAATACATAGGATTCATAGAAGTGTTTTGCACCTTCAGAACCATATTTGAGCATAGAACCCATTGCAGTATTGCCATCAATGTTTGCATTTTCACGTTTGATATCGGAATCGTTTGCATCTTTGTAAGTAATGTCTTCAAAGGTTTTCATCAAACGATCGTTCATGTTGCGGACTCTGGTACGTTCTGCACGATACAAAATATAGGATTTTGCAGCACTTGCATATCCATGTGCAATGAGCACTTGTTCCACACCATCTTGAATTTGTTCCACAGTTGGATTGGAACCTTCCACAAATCCATCTGCCACTTCTTGTGCCAATTTCAAACATGTTTCATAAGATTGTACACCAATTGCTGCCACAAAAGCCTTTTCAATGGCTCTTGCAATTTTGTTGATATCAAAATATACTTCTCTACCATCACGTTTGATTATTGTTGTACTTCCCATTTGCAAAACTCCTTCCAAAAATTCCCCTGTTTTTTCACATTTATTTGTTGACATTTATTATTATCTTGTATATATTCTTTCATTTTGACACTATATATAGTATCACGCTATCTCTTAAGTAATATATATTGTAGTACGTTCCCATCTTATCGTCAATAGCTTTTTCAAAAAAATATATTTTTAGGAAGTTTTCACAAAATTTCCAATCATTGGAAGTACACCCAAAGTCACACAAGGAAAAATGAATAGTTTTCTATACTGGTGTCATAAACTATACCATTGGACTCTGATAGTATAATCTCAATTAAACTGAATGAGACCTAACATACATGAACATATCTAAATTATGCAAGGAATGCATTGTATGCATTCCACTTTCGGTACGCATACAATGCGTACCCTACAAGATATAAAAATCCTTTTATCTTTAATTGGGACACAGTATATTATATTGTAGAAAGGAGTACCCCATGGAACGTTTTTCTTGGCTTGCAGAAAAGGAAGTGGTCAATATTTGTGATGGCAGACGTTTGGGTTTTGTATGCGATTTGGAATTTGACCTAAGCTCTGGTTGTATTTGTGCTTTGTTGGTGCCAGATTGCACTTGTAAATGGAATGTTTTCACCAAATCCCAGCAATATCGTATCCCTTGGTCTTGTATCAAACAAATTGGCGATGATATCATCCTAATTGAAGTGACTTCCACCGAAATTTTATTGGTTGAATGACCTAGAATTCTTGACCTACTGCCATTTCTAGCGTATACTAAACACATAGAACACAACATATTGATACCAGTTAGAGGAGGAATGGATTTTGAAATGTCCTTTTTGCAATTTTAATGATACAAAAGTAATTGATTCCAGATCACAGGATGACAATTCTGCCATTCGTCGTCGTAGACTTTGCGAAAGCTGTGGCAAACGCTTCACCACATATGAACGCATTGATATGATCCCCATTACCATCATCAAACGTGATGGCACTAGGGAAATTTTCGATAAATCTAAACTCATTGGTGGCTTATTGAAATCTTGCAACAAACGCCCCATTACCATGAAACAATTGGAACACTTGGTGGATGATATTGAAAACACATTGATTGGCAGTGGTGACCGTGAAATTGATAGCAAATTGATTGGCACTATGGTGATGGATCGCTTGAAGGATTTGGATGAAGTGGCTTATGTGCGTTTTGCTTCTGTATATCGTCAATTCAAGGACATCAACACCTTCATTGACGAGTTGGAAAAAATGATTCATGAAAAAAGAGGTTGATTTATGAAACAAATAGTCAAAGCAATTTTCACTTGGGAAGGTATTGGTGAAGTGACTGCCAAGTCCTTTGTATCCCAATATGAAAAGAAAGGTTTTGTGGTTGAGATGTATGGCACTGCCCATAGAGATGACCTCATTGCCATTGGTACAGAACAAAAAGCAACCCATGTGCTCCATTTTTTGGATGTAACCAATGTGGTGCTGGTCAGTCTTGCAGATGAATTTGGTGGATTCACAGTGGAAATCACCACAAATGATTTGCAATAACATATGTGATTTCGATGGTCATAGGGTCTCCTATGGCTATCTTTGTGTAGTGCTATGCACTACACAGTGAAGAATGAAGAATGAAAAGTGAAGAGTTTTTTATAGTGTTGTAAATTATAAAATCCCAATAGTAGATAATGGGGCTTGGGTATCCTTTGTAGGGACAGGGCTCTCTCCTGTCCGTATTTCAAACAAGCATACATGAACATATCTTAATTATGTAGGGAATGCATTGTATGCATTCCACTTTCGGTACGCATACAATGCGTACCCTACAAGATGTAAAAGCCCTTTTATCTTTAATTGGGACAATTATAAAATCAAAAACCACGGGCGACCACAGGTCGCCCCTACGACGCTATAAGCTAAATGATTGAAAGTTAGGTGCAAAATGATCGTACGTGAAAAACATTTTTACAAATCTATGCTTGCAATTGCATTTCCCATTGCAGTGCAAAATTTAATCAGTTTCTTGGTCAATCTATTGGATACTTTGATGGTGGGTCAATTGGGTGAAGATTCCCTTTCTGGTGTCCAACTGGCTGGAAACCTATTCTTTATCTTGATGATCATTGGTGTGGGTGTGGGTGAAGGTATGAACATCCTCATTGCCCAGTATTATGGTAAAAAAGATATGGATTCCATACGCAAAATCTATCCCATTGCCTATAGAACTGCTGCTGTTATCGGGATTGTTGCCTTTGTCATTGGGTTCTTCTTTCCAGAGCAATTCATTCGTATCTATGCCAAACAAGAAGATACCCTTGCCATTGCAGAAGGTGTGAAGTACCTGAAATTGATATCCCTTTGTTATATTCCATATATCTTTGCCGATATCTCCATACGTTCCCAAAGACCAGTGGGTTCTGCTCATATTTCCATGTATATTTACGTTGCTTCCTTGGTGGTCAACGCAAGTTTGAACTATATTTTGATTTTTGGTAAGCTTGGAATGCCTGCTCTTGGTGTACGTGGTGCTGCCATTGGTACCATTTGTGCCAGAACCTTGGAATTGATTTTGATTTCCATTTTCCTATTCCGCATCGATCAAAAAATCAAGCTGAAAATCAAAGATTTGCTTCCTGTAGATGGATTTATTTTGAAAAAATTCATCACCAACTCTGCACCCATTGTGTTCAATGAAATTGTTTGGGTTTTGGCATCCACCACAATCTCCATTATCTTTGCAAAACTTGGCAAACAAGTGGTTGCAGCCAACACCGTCAGTTTGGTGATGTTCCAATTGATCAGTGTATTCCTATTTGGCATCAGTTCTGCCGCTTCTGTAACCGTTGGCAATATCATCGGTGCTGGTAAAATCCACAAAGCATATGACTATGCACACACCTATTGTTTGCTTGGTTTGGGAATCGGTTTGTTCTCATCTCTTTTGGTGTTCTTAACAAAGGATTTTGCCATTGGTTTATACAATCTGACACCCCAAACCCAAGAATTGGCACATCATATTTTGAATGCAGCTGCTTTGGTGGTATTCCTACAATCCACCAATATGATTACAGGTATGGGTACTTTGCGTGGTGGTGGTGATGGTAAAATTGTGCTCATCATTGAAATGGTATTTGCTTGGTTTCTTGCAGTGCCCCTTGGATTATTGGCTGCTTTTTATTGGGAATTGCCTATTTTCTGGGTGTATATTTTTGCAAAAGCAGATGAAATTGCAAAAGCAATCGCATTCACTGCACGTGTGTTGTTCTCCAAATGGGCAAAAGATGTTACCAATTGAAAGCATTTATTGCAATATTGAAAGTCACTTCGGTGGCTTTTTTTATTTAGGAAGTAGCAGCGGATCGATGAGGGCATCGCTCCCTACAAAAATCAAAACCTTAAATACATTACACTTGTAGGGGCGATTCACGAATCGACCGATGCTCTTTGAACGGGCGACCACTGGTCGCCCCTACAAACCCCAAAACACATTTGTACAGCAATGTTGCAAACAACATCACATCTTAAACAAATCTTAAAGAAATTCGTCTATTGTTCTAAAACAACTTGTTATATACTAGGTACAGAATTATTTTTTGATACTTTCATATCTAAAATAGGAGGATCTTATGTACAACATTTTGATTTGTGACGACGAACCTGACATTGTGTCTGCTTTATCCATATACCTTTCCACAGAACCATACGCCATTTTCACAGCATCCACAGGCAAAGAAGCCTTACATATGGTCAATCACCAAGAAATCCATTTGATTTTGATGGATGTGATGATGCCAGAAATGGATGGTATTTCTGCCATGATGAAATTACGTGAACATTCCAATATTCCTGTAATTTTACTGACTGCCAAAAGCGAAGATACTGACAAAATCCTTGGTCTGAATATGGGTGCTGATGATTACATCACCAAACCATTCAACCCCATAGAAGTTCTTGCAAGAGTACGTTCACAGTTGCGTAGATATACTTCCTTGGGTAGTATGGAGAAAAAATCCACACGCTTGACCATTGGTGGCATTTCCATAGACGATGAATGCAAAATGGTTTATGTGGATGAAGAACCGATTACCTTAACCCCCAGTGAATATAAGATTTTGCAATTTTTAATGGAAAATGCAGGTCATGTATTTTCTTCTACCCAGCTTTATGAACGCATTTGGCATGAAGATGCCCTTGGTTCTTCTGGTACTGTTGCAGTACACATTCGTCATTTGCGTGAAAAACTAGAAATCAACCCATCAGAGCCCAGATATTTAAAAGTGGTTTGGGGTCTTGGTTACAAAATAGAAAAGGATGTGAAGTGATATGTCACCTACAAAAAGTACACTTTTAAAGGTAATTGCTTGGTTTTTGGCAGTTGCAACAGGGCTTTCTGCCATTGTAGGTATTGGTGCCAATATCTATGCCATGGAAACGGATATGTACACCAGCGACACCAGCTATTACGATACAGATTGGTTTCAGTCCATTGCAAGTGGCTATCGCTATCGTATCATAGATGCCTATGAATTTTCATATGTGTCCAATTACCTAGGAAGAGCAAACAACCTTGGTTATGTTTTAGAAGATATGGATGGTACTATTTTGTCTCAAAAAACACTGGAGGGTGAAATTGGCACCACCCTTGTGATGGATGACTTTTTACACTACAAAACCAATGCCCTAACATACGAAACCATGGAATTGGAAGAACCCATTCCCGTTGTTGTCACATTACATGTTGCTGCAAATATGGATTTGAGTGATGATTTTGCTCCTTCTTATATGACATACAACCTCATAGAACAAAACTTAGATATTTTACCAACCTTCACCATAGCCTCTATCTTGATTTGCTTGTTCTCCATCATTTTTTCTGTGGTTGCTGTTGGACACCAAAAAGGTACAGACGAAATTGTTCTGAATATTCAAGATAAAATACCCTTTGATTTATATTTGTGTATCGCTGTTGCCATTTTAATCATTCCCCTCTTTGGCGTATTGTATGTATGCGATAGCGGTTTGCGTCCCACTACCATATGTGCTGTTGTTGTGGTCTATGGATTGTATGGGTTATCCGTTTTGTTGGCTTGTTTATTGACCTTTGCCACTCGTTTGAAAGTGGGCAAATGGTGGCGAAATACCCTGTTCTATGGAATTGGTTCTTGGGCTTTGGATTTGGCTGGTAAAACCCTTTCTGCACTTCCTGCTGTGCTTATGGTGTGTGTATTTTGGGGTATTTGCTCCCTAGCTTTCCTAAGTTCCACCTATTCTTTTGGTATCATCTTCTTCCTGTGTTTGTTTCTTGGAATTTTCTTTTTATCCCTTGCAATCCAAATGGATATTTTGCGAAAAGCAGGAAAGCAATTGGCAGAAGGGAAATTAGAGGATAATATCAACACAAAATGGTTGTTTCCACCTTGCAAAAAGCATTTATCCCATTTGATGGATATTTCCAATGCCATCACAAAGGCAGTGGATGCACGTATGAAAAGTGAGCATATGAAAACAGAGCTGATTACCAATGTTTCCCATGACATTAAGACACCACTCACTTCCATCATCAACTATGTGGATTTATTAAAAAAAGAGGATTTACCAGAAAAATCTCAAGAATATCTGGATATTGTGGATCGTCACGCAAATCGTTTGAAGAAATTGACCACAGATTTGGTGGAAATTTCCAAAGCCTCCACAGGCAACACCCCTTGTGACTTGCAACCAACGGATATATCGGAATTGATGTACCAAGCCACCACCGAATACACTGAAAAATGGCAAAACGCAAACCTATATCCTATTTTGGATATTCCAGAAACAGAGGTTTTGTGTATGATAGATGGTACTTTGACTTGGCGTGTACTCAACAATATCTTGGGAAATACCACAAAATATGCACAATCTGGCACACGTGTCTATGTGGAAGTGGAAACCACCAAAGAACATGCCATTCTTTCCATCAAAAACATCTCCAAAGAATCCCTGAACATTGCACCTGATGAATTGATGGAACGTTTTGTTCGTGGGGATGCATCTCGTTCCACAGAAGGCAGTGGTTTGGGGTTGCACATTGCCAAAAGCCTTGTGGAATTGCAACATGGAGACTTTTCCATTGACATTGATGGGGATTTGTTCAAAACCGTAATTGTATTGCCATTGGCGAAATGATGATGTAGAAACGGGCGAGCAAGAACCATTCATACATCTATTATATAAAAAAGGACACTCCTCAAATTGGAATGTCCTTTTTTTTTACTCACAATTAAATTTGTCAAGACCTATTGTGGATTATACTAAATATATCATCGATGTGTAGGGAATGCATTGTATGCATTCCGCTTTCAGTACGCATACAATGCGTACCCTACAAAAACCCACCACACCACACAAAATCCCTTTTATCTTACATTGGTATTCTTACAAAAATATTGGCACCAAAACCGGTACAACCAAAGTACAAATCACACCACTGACAAATGCAAGTACCGCAAACTTACTATCGGTATTTTTGCTGATGACACCCAATGTGGTATCCATTGCTGTTGCGCCTGCTGGTGCAATTGCTGTATATCCATTGAGGTGTTTTGCCAAAAACGGTATGCTTACAAAGGAAATCATTTCACGAAACACATTGCTCAAGAAAGAAATGGTACCACCCACAGGGTTTCCTGCTTCTGTCAGCAAGATTCCAGACAAGCTATACCAACCCAAACCAGAAGAAATTGCAAATCCCTCTTTGATGGGCAATTGCACCAACATGCTTGCCAATGCACCACCTGCCAAAGATCCTAAAATCACACCAATTGGAATCAACAAAATGCGTACACCCAATTGTTTGATTTGTGCAAATACCCCTTTGTTGAGACCCATATCAATACCCACAGAAAAGAGCAAAATCAGAAGCATCACAGAGGAATAGTCGCCAATCATAGCAGAAATATGCTCTGGTAAAAACATACCTGCTCCAATACCCAAAAGAAGAACTACAAATATTAAAATACTCATTTTTCCTCCTTCTTTTCCAATACCAATTTACTCAACACATATACCAAAACAATGCTACCTAGAACAGTGGCAACTGCAAACACCAATGCTTTGCCACCCAATATAGGCAAATTGCCAATAACCTCTTTGTCCTGTCCAATGCTGACACCCATAGAGAAAATCAAAAGCATCAACCACACTGTTTGTAACTTTCCATTGATTTTGACACCACGTCCTTTGATGATACCAAAGAAACCCAATGCAAATCCAATCAAAAGCACTGCGAAAATACTCCCCATATATTCCTCACTTTCTGTTACGTTATATAAATAGGAGGGCATAGAAACCCTCCCCTACAATTGCATTATTTTTGGTTTGTAGTGGTTTATAACGGGCGACCACAGGTCGCCCCTACAATTACACTACATTTATGGTTTGTGGTGGTTTATGACGGACACCCGCAAGGGGTATCCCTACAATTGCATTATATTTATGATTGGTGACAATTTATTGTTTTGCCAACATCAAATCCACAACCACATCAATTTCTTCTTTGGAAACGTAGTTATGGGTCACATAACGCATCATACCATTGTCCTGACCATTGATGATGACATTGTTTTCTGCCATATAGGAAACCAACTCATCAGAAGTCAGTGGATATGTACCCAATTCAAAGAACACCATACTGATTTGTTGACGTTCAGGATATACCGTAATGCCCTTTACTTCTTGCAAGCGTTCCACCATATATTTTGCATTTGCATGGTCTTCACCCAGACGTTTGCTCATTTCCAACAAAGCAATTTTACCAGCAGCTGCCAAGAAACCAATTTGACGCATACCACCACCAAGAATTTTACGTTTTCTACGTGCTTTGTCAATGAACTCTTTGGAACCTACCAAAATAGAACCTACAGGTGCACACAACCCTTTGGACATACAAATGGACATGGTATCGGTGTACTGTGCCATTTCCTTCACATCCACACCCAAAACAGTTGCAGCATTGAAGATTCTAGCACCATCCACATGAACAGGAATATCATATTTATCTGCCAATGCTTTCACGTTTTTCATATATTCCACAGTACGCACTTGACCATCAGAATCTGCATTTTCATAGGAAATGAGAGCTGTTCTTGGTACATGGATATCACTTATATCTTTTCTGATATAACGTTCTATGATTTCCAAAGGCATTTCACCTGCTACATTTTGCACTGTACGAATTTGTGCACCTGCAATGATAGCAGCAGCTCCAGCTTCATGCCCCACAATATGGCAATTATCAGGCAAAATCACTTCTTCACCACGCACCACATGTGTAAACACTGCCAATTGATTGCTCATGGTGCCACTTGGTACAAACAAAGCCGCTTCTTTGCCAAACATTTCTGCTGCAATGGCTTCCAATTCGTTTGCTGTTGCATCATCACCATATACATCATCACCCACAACTGCTGTGAACATGGCTTGTCGCATTTCATCTGTTGGAACGGTTACAGTATCGCTTCTCAAATCAATTTTGCCGTTAATCATGGTGTCCTCCTTGATATGAATACGGGCGAGCAATGCTCGCCCCTACAGGTTTTGTGGTATATTTGATTTTTTATATTCGGGTCGATGTGGGCATCAACCCCTACGAATTGCATATTGAATTGTGGTATTAGGATAATTTTACTCTCAGTTCATCAATGCTTTCATCATCCAAATATTCATCGTATGTCATTGCTCGATCGATTACACCATTTGGCATAATTTCGATGATACGATTTGCAATGGTTTGTACAAACTCATGGTCATGGGAGTTGAACAACAAAGTACCTTTGTAGTCTACCATACCTTCATTGACTGCTGTAATGGATTCCAAATCCAAGTGGTTTGTTGGTCCATCCAAAATCAAAACATTTGCACCAGACATCATCATTTTACAAAGCATACAACGTACTTTTTCACCACCAGAAAGGACTTTTGCTTTTTTCAGTGCTTCTTCACCACTGAAGAGCATACGTCCCAACCATCCACGGATATCAGCATCGTATTGTTCCCCTTCTTTTGCAAATGGACGCAACCATTCAATCAAAGTATCGTCACATTCGTCGAAGTATTCATTGTTATCTTTAGGGAAGTACGCTGTTTTTGTGGTCACACCCCATTTGAAGTGACCAGCATCTGGTTCTAGTTCACCCATCAAAATTTGGAAGAGTGTAGTTCTTGCCAACTCATCTGTACCAACGAAAGCCACTTTTTCATTTGGACGAATCATCAAGTCAATGTTATTTAGAACCACTTTGCCATCAATTGTTTTGGAAAGTCCTTCAATCAACAATACATCGTTTCCAACTTCACGGTCTTGTTTAAAGTTACAGAATGGGTAACGTCTACTGGATGGTTTGATGGTATCCATTTGCAAGTTATCCAACAATTTTTTTCTACTGGTTGCTTGTTTTGCTTTGGAAGCATTTGCACTGAATCGTTGGATGAAGTCTTGCAATTCTTTCATTTTTTGTTCCACACGTTTGTTTTGGTCTTTCAGTTGACGTTGTGTCATTTGTGTGAAGCTATACCAGAAATCATAGTTCCCAACAAACATAGTGATTTTACCAAAGTCGATATCTGCAATGTTTGTACAAACTTTGTTGAGGAAGTGACGGTCATGGGATACAACGATCACTGTGTTTTCGAAGTCCAACAAAAAGCTTTCCAACCATTTGATTGCTTGAATGTCCAAATGGTTAGTCGGTTCATCCAAAAGCAAGATATCAGGGTTGCCAAAGAGTGCTTGTGCCAACAATACCTTCACCTTTTGTGTACCAGTGAGTTCGCCCATTTTTGTGTAGTGATGTTCATTTGTGATACCCAAACCGTTGAGCAAAATTTCTGCATTGGATTCTGCTGACCAACCGTCAAGTTCTGCAAATTCTTCTTCCAATTCAGACAAACGAATGCCTTCATCATCAGAAAAATCTTCTTCTGCTGCACGGATATAAAGTGCTTCTTTTTCTTTCATAATTTCGAACAATCTCTTGTGACCAAAGAGTACAGTTTCCACTGCACCATATTCATCGAAGAGGAAATGATCTTGTTTCAAAACTGCCATTCTTTCACCTGGAGTGATGGCAACAGAACCTTTATTGGGTTCCAATTCCCCTGCCAAAATTTTGAGGAATGTGGATTTACCAGCGCCATTTGCACCAATCAAACCATAGCAATTGCCTTTTGTGAAGTTGATGTTTACGTTGTTGAATAATACTCTGCCACCATATTGCAGGCTGACTCCTTGTGCTGCTATCATAATTCGTTTTCTCCTTTATTGTTCGTTTATATATGATGGAATGACACAGGGGTCATTCCCTACGATTACACGATTTGGTTATAATGGTGCGGTTTCGTTTAACGGTATGCATATAATGCATACCCTACGATTACATGATTTGGTTGTAATGTTGCGGTTTCGTTTAACGGTATGCATATAATGCATACCCTACAAGTGTATTGTCATTTGTTTTGGTGTATCGGTAGGAATGCATTGGTTTTCAGTCCTTCACCATTCACCATTAGCCCTTAGTCTTTTTACGCACCTTATCATTATATACAAGGTTATTTGAAAAGAAAAGTGTAATTTCCAAAAACATAGAAATTTAGCTGTTTTCCTCAAAAAAAGATGTGTTTTCCACTGGGGTTTCCACATCTTTTCCTAGTTTATTCTGCTTCTGTTTCTTCTGCAACTTCTTCTGGTGCAATCACTTCTTCCAAAGACGCAATTTCTTCTGCAATTTCAGAAATTTTTTCTGTATGAGCAGACTCATTTGCAGCCATCAACGCAATTTCTTCTTCGTAGTTGATTGCTTCCTTTGCTTCTTCTGGAATCATAATGCTATTGAGTCCATTGAGGGAGGTGATTTTTTGTTCAATGCGATATTCTGCAATGGTTGGAGCTGTTAGATTTACTTCTTCTCCATACATTTGCACAGAAATGGTTTGGATGACTGCATTCAAGCCATCTGTCAAGTCCAATTCATAAGACAAAGGTGTACCATCCACTCCAATTGTCAAAGTCATATGCACCGCTTCCACATCTTCAAAAAAGATTTCATCAATGCCAGACATACCACCCAATTTGAAGAAATTACCTTCTGTGACTACAGTGTAAACATCTTCTGCTGGAATATCACCTTCCACGGTATACACATCATTTTTTTCACTGACTTCCACCCAATTGGTTCCATATTCCAACAACACAATCATATTGTGCAAGCCATCATAAATATCATAAAAACGATGTGCACCTTCTTCTGTCACAGACATTTCTGTCCATTCACTGCTGCGACTGGTTCCATAATTCATGTATGCATTGATCATTTGCACACCATCTTTGACACTGCCTTCTTCCAAATAGATGCTAGAAATCTGATTGATTGCACCATAGTTGGTGGATTCTTGCATACCAATCATAAATGGTTCCAATACCATAGAAATCATAGCTTCTGTTACTGTTTCTTCTTCGCCACCAGAAAGGGTTTCTGACCCAAATACATTGCGAAACTCTCCTTGGAAACTGGTTGCATTTTGCAATTGTTCCAAAGCCAATGCCATATATTCCATGCCTGCAAATTGTTCAGGCACCTCCACATGTTCCATTATTGTTTCATCTGTTGCAGCAGTTTGATTTCCTTTTTGAGAAACCACCACGCCAACAGCGATACAGGACAAAAGAATCACGGCTATTCCCAATGAGCTCTTTTTATTCATATTAAAACCTCCTCAAATACCATGTTTCTTATCTTACTATATCATTCTAACAAAAAGACATATCCCTTTCAAGGCAGTTTCTGGATTCTTCAGAAAATTATAAGATTTACAAGTTTATTACAAGACGTTTTTTGTGTTTTTGTATTTTATTTTGTAATATTATGGCAAGAGTAGAACCCTTGCCCTACAGTTATATTATTTCATATGTTGGACATTGCGATTGATCCGTGAAGCAACCTATAGTTTCGTTACACTTCGCCACAGATTTCTTTGATGACTTCCCCAGCCAAAATCATACCTGCAACTGGTGGTACAAAGGATAAACTACCTGGAATTTGACGTTTGCCCACTTCATCTGACGCCAATGGTGTTCTAGGCAATTCTGTGGAATAGACCACTTTTACACCTTTGATGCCACGTACTTTCAATTCTTTTCGCATCACCTTAGCCAAAGGACAAACAGAAGTTTTTGTAATGTCTGCCACTTGGAATTTGGTTGGATCTAGCTTGTTTCCAGTTCCCATACAACTGATGATGGGTGTATTTACTTCTTTACAGGAAGTAATCAACAACAACTTTGCAGTCACCATATCCACTGCATCCACCACATAATCAAACTGCGAAAAATCAAATATTTCTTTATTTTCTGGTGTGTAGAATGTATTGACTGCCACAACTTCTGTTTCTGGCATCATATCACGAATACGCTCTGCCATCACATCTGCTTTCATTTTGCCAATGGTGGAATGTAGCGCCACCAACTGACGATTGATATTGGTTAAGCTGACAGAATCTCCATCTACAATGGTCAAATGCCCAATACCACCCCTTGCCAATGCTTCCACCACATAAGAACCAACACCACCAATGCCAAATACTGCCACATGTGCACCTTTTAATCGTTCTATTTTTTCTGCACCCAAAACCAATTCTGCTCTGGATAGTTCATGTAAATTTTGTTCCATATTGTTTCCCTTCTTGTTTTATAGTCTCTTTTCAGGATATGTGTATCATATCCACGGGCGCCCACATAGGGACGCCCCTACAGTAAGCTACACCTATTTGAAAAGGATATTTTTTTGATGGAATGCATTAAACCATATCATTTCTTTCCTTTTGGATTTCTCAGTGGTATGGGTAGTTTTTGCCAAATCAATGGTTCGTATAAATGGAATACTTTTCTAACCACTTCATCACCCAAATGCCCACGCAAACGATAATCTGCTGCATCTACAATTTCTGGCACTGCTTTTTCCGTTGCATAGGAAACATCAGCCAACTCCATCATACCCAATTCGCTTTTTTTGCCACCAAAGACCACCAATTTTTTCTGTGGTACTTGTTTGCGTAAATACTTCAACATCTCTTCCTTCGTAGCACGTGCATTGTAGATTTTCAAACTGCAATATCCAGAAGAAATTTCGTTGTACTCTCTTATGAAATGCAATTCGCCTTTTGTATCCAATGCTTGCAACGCCTGTTCAATTTTATTGGCTTGGTATTCTGGTACCACAACCAAGAAATACACCACTGTCCCTTCATTTGGATGGTCTCCATAGACATAATTTCTATGTGGTGATAGTCTTGCTCTTTCATACAAACGTTTTTCTTCTTCGTTTTTGAAATCCTTGTGGTAAATCAGCAACACATCCTGCCAAACCACATTCAAAAAATAATGTACATCCATTTCCTTCAATGTTTTTTCTATGGTTACAACCATATCTGTAGACAAACCTCTACATTTCAAATATCGTTTTTGCTCCATATCATACAAAACAGCACCATCCATAGCAATAATAGGATGTTTCAAATGGATTTCCTGTAAATCTGCCATCAAATTGGCTGGTGTACGTTCCGTTGCAATGGTAAATGCAAGTCCCTGACGCAACACTTCATTGAGTTCAAACATGCTGTAAGGTGAAATGCCAACACCTTCCATGAAAATCGCATCATCAAATCCAGATACAAATAAAATATCCTTTTCTCGTCTTCTGGGCAATTGGAATACATTGACAGCCAGACAAACCAAAACACCCATACTGGTTTCCACAGAACGATTCCAAGCACATTCAAATGGTGTACCCATACCCACAGATAAATTGACACTGATTAGTGCCACACAAGCCAATGCTGCTGCACCTGGTTTTTTGATGAGCAGTGTGGTGTACATAACTGGAATAATGGTCACTGTCACAAGGAAATATCGCAACCATTCACCATCCCAAGGCAAAACATTGTACAACAAAGACACCATCAAACCAAAAATAGCACCAATTACAGTACCAATGATACGATTGATGGATACTGTCAAGCTATTTTCTACTTGTGGTTGCATACAAATAATGGCTGCCACCGATGAAAAGATTGGAGTTCCTTCTCCACCAACCAATAAATGAATTGCCAAACAAAGTCCAACTGCAATGGCAGTTTTTATGATGCGAAATCCAATTTGGGGTAATGTTGCAAACACTGTGGTTCCTCCTTACATTTGTTTCTATATACACAAGAGTTTTTCTCTGATGGATTCTGTATTTTAATGATATTGGTGTGACTTCCATTTGAAAAAATCGAAATTTACCCTAATACCATACCTATGTTATCATATCCTAGAATTGCAGATATATCAAGGAAAATATAAAAAAATAAGACTTCTATGCACACGTTTTGCAACGCATCTTAAGAAGTCTTTTTTATTATTGTATGGATTGGTTTTCACGCATTTGGCATTTGTTTTGACACATCTGTCTGCAACCATATGGTATAGATGTATCTGTGGTTTCCTTTTGCAATGTAATGACCGATTTCATTTTGCTCAACAACAACCATTCTTTCATAATCAAGGTTTGGAGCATGTCTTCTGTATTTCTGCAACCTGATTCCAACTGCAAATGGCAAATTTCACGACATCCATATTTCTTTACCACTTCTTGTAGCTTTTCACCTTCTGCATTCATAATATGTGCCATTGCCATCTCTTCCAAAGCAATGGATTCCAAAAGATCCACAATGGTTTCTTCAAAGGTTGGTCTGTTCTTTCCATCTGGAATTTGTGGCATTCCCATTTGCATCACCTCTTATATATGGTATGCAAGAATTGGAAGGAATAGCCCTGTTTTCTATGATTTGAAAAAATATGCAGTGAGCAGAAGCACACGAATGCGATGCCATTGTAGGGGCGATTCACGAATCGACCGAAAAAGATTCTTCGTCGCAATGCTCCTCTAAATGACAAAGCGGTATCAATGAACAGTGAGCAGACAAAATACATTTCAGATTTTATAGAATTTTGTGTATTCTTCGTTTTTCTCAAAAATAATTACCAAATATTTGAATTTTGGAATATTACATTAAATGTAGTAATTAATGAAGATTTGTAATTCAATCAATGCAAAATGCTTGTTTATTGCATTCGAACGTACCTTTTTATATTGATTTGACAACTCTTTCTCCGTATACTATCAACCGATAATACCTTTCTTAAGATTCTTTTAATTCACGTTACTCCCCTTACACCTGTGATATAATTGTGATACATATTTGTTTTCTGTTGCCCCCCAATACAACATAAGTATTGGTGAAGTTAGAATCGATGACTATTTATATTTGTTTGAGGAGGAAATCATTATGTCATTTGAAGCAGAAGTCATACCATTATTTATTGGAGGTATCATTATAGTAAGTATTTTAGAAGTGTTTTTTGGTATCATCGTTCTTAACGACAGAAAACAAGCACGCAATAACTTAATTGGGCATGCAGTCAGTATGCTATTGGGCTTTGTATTTCTTGTAAGAAGTATGTTTGCCAACTGGTTAAACGTATTTTTTGACATACCATCCATTTCCAACTCTGCAAGCATTGGTTTATTTGGACTTTGTTGGGCAATTAGTATCGCTTTTTTCATTCAGACAATTCTATGCTGTTTGAATAATAACTAAAATAAACTAGGGAGGAACCTATATATGAAAAAAATAGTTGCTTTACTGACAATCGGTGCAATGACTTGTGTTTCTGTAACTGCATTTGCATTTTCTGAACAAATTGAAACCATAACCGCACAAATCCGTGGTGATTACACTTTGGAATTAGAAGGCGAACCACAAAAACTCGCTGATTCATCTGGCGATATCATTCATCCCATATCCTATAATGGCACCACATATTTACCCATACGTGCCATTGGGGAATTGTTTGACAAAGAAGTCATTTGGTATGGCGATACAAAATCCATCAACTTGACCGAAAAAGCAGGAACTGCTGAGGTTACGAACATATCGTTAGTTGATTTACAAAACTTAGTTGCAGAAAAAAATACTCTCACATGGACTGATTTTATGCAATATGAAAGCACAATTGTAGATGGCGATTTATTCACATTGGAGTATCCTGTGGATGCTGCTTTTTGGCAAGAGGATGATGCTTTGACACTGACAATCAGTGGAACAGACTTGAATGAAATGCCCAGTAGCATCGTATTGACTCATAAAGGCAGTGGTGAAACATTGGATTTGCAAACGAGTGATTTATGCGACTTTATAGATGAATTGGCAACAAATACTTATGTTATGGTCATGGCTGCAAAACCAGTCATCTATTTATATCCAGAAGAAGAAATGGATGTTTCTGTAAACTTGGAATATAACGGCGATGTTTTTGTGACCTATCCAGAATACGAAACAGGTTGGAATGTAACCGCTATGCCTGATGGAACACTCTATGACAAAAGAGATGGCAAAGAATATTCTTATTTATTCTGGGAGGGTACTAGTGATATTTCTTATGATATGAGCAAAGGATTTGTGGTAAAAAGCGAAAATACCGCAACATTCTTACAAGATACATTGGCATATCTAGGATTGACACCAAAGGAATACAACGAATTTATTGTGTATTGGTTGCCCAAAATGCAAGAAAACCAATACAATTTGATTGCTTTCCAAGAAGAAACCTATACAGAAAATGCCCTTTTGGAAATCACACCAACACCAGATTCCATCCAACGTGTGTTTATGACATACCAAGGACTGGATGAAGCAATTGACGTGACAGAACAAGAATTACAACCTTTTGTACGAGAAGGATTTACTGTGATTGAATGGGGTGGAACAGAAATCAAATGGGACTATCCCAAAGTTTGTGTAAACCTCCAAATTGATGTATGATAAATACAATCAGTTTGGAGGTTTTATTATGGCAAAAAGAACAAGAAGCGAAACACCACAAAAACAAGCAATGCGAGAAATGATGAAAGAATATTTAAAAAACAATGATGTATCCGTCAAAAATGGTGCAGACGTAAACGCCATCATGAGGGACATGATGTCTGTAATTCTCGAAGGCTCTCTTGATGAGGAACTAGACGAAGAATTAGGCTATTCTAAGTATGATTACGCAAACAAAGACACAAAAAACAGCAGAAATGGACACTCTTCCAAAACCATGCACACAAGTTATGGCGATATGGAGCTCGCTATCCCTAGAGATCGCAATAGCGAATATGAGCCACAGCTCATCAAGAAATATCAAAACACTGTCACACAAGACATGGAAGAAAAAATCATATCTATGTACGCCAAAGGTATGACCACCAGTGATATTGAAGATCATATGCGAGAGCTTTACGACATCAAAATATCAGACAGTACAATCAGTAGAGTTACAGATAAAATCATTCCTATCGTGAAAGAGTGGCAGGAGCGCCCGCTGGAATCAGTCTATGCCGTTGTTTTTATGGATGCAATCCATTTCCATGTACGAAGCGAAGGGCGAATTGTGAAAAAGGCTGTATATATTGCCTTGGGTATAGATATGTCTGGTCGCAAAGATGTACTTGGTATGTATGTAGGCGAAAATGAAAGTGCGAAATTCTGGCTTTCTATCATGAATGGTCTCAAAAATAGAGGTATTCAAGACATTCTAATTGCCTGTATTGATGGACTAATCGGCTTTCCCCAAGCCATTGAAGCTGTTTTCCCACAGACCGAAATACAACACTGTGTTATTCATCAAATCCGCAATTCAACAAGATTTGTATCGTACAAAGATATCAAAGCGTTGATGGCAGATTTGAAACGAGTATATGCAGCTGCAACAGAAGAAATTGCTTTAAACGAACTGGAATTATTCGCTGAAAAATGGAATCAGAAATACCCTAAAATCTACAAATCTTGGATGGATAATTGGGCTACCTTATCCACGTATTTCAAGTATCCCGAAGCCATTAGACGGCTTATTTATACCACAAATGCCATCGAAGGTTTTAACCGTCAGTTACGAAAAGTGACAAAAAGTAAGACTATCTTTCCATCCGACGATAGTCTTTTGAAAATGCTCTATTTAGCCACTATGGACATTACCAAAAAATGGACAGGTCACCGCCAAGATTGGGGTCAAATCCATTCTCAACTTGAAATTTATTTTGAAGAACGTTTGGACGAAGCTGGATATTGATAGTCAGATTATATTGACATTTTTAAAAGTAACGCTATAATACAAAGCAAGGGCAGAACCAAAATCGACTCTGCCCTTCATGTAACTATTCATATATCATACATCTAAATTTTCAGTTTACACAAAACTTGAAACTGTCCCAATCAAATAAAATCTGTTGTTTCACAAGAAAAATTGTATAGCGTTTTCTATCCTCATTCCAAACGAAGGCGATACCCCACCATAGAGTATCGCCTCTTTTTATTGCAAGTTTCATCTTTCACGTCATCCTACTAGCGATATCCACTTCCCACCTACATCAATATAAACAGTTCTCCAAAAGACCTCTCATATATCCAATGGCATACAATCGCCCCAAGGCACTATATCCATGTATATGTACATTTGCTTCTTCATTTGCCATAAGTGGTACATGATCCACTCGAATAGGTGCATCAATGCCAAGGGTTGTATATAGCTTCATCAATTTTGCCATTGGAATATCTCCATCATCATGGAAGGTTTCTCTAAAATCAAAGCGATTCCCTCTAACATTACGAAAATGTATGAAGAAAATCTTTTCTTTCATTTCAGAAATCACCTGTTCCAAATCTTCCTCCATCAAATAATAGCAGACTTGGCACATGGTAATTCCAAGATAATCTGACGGAACCAATTCCATGGCTTTTTTGATATTTGCATAGGAAACCATAATGCGACTCACATCCCCCAATTTTGCAATGGGTGGATCATCTGGATGCAATGCCAATTGGATTCCATATTTTTCTGCATATGGCAATACTTTTCGCAAAAAATACTCGTAATTTTGCCAAAGGGTTTCTTCTGAAATTTCTGCTTCTATTGGTGTGAAATCAGAAATACAAAAGCCAGTCACTTCTCCATCACCACGTTCTTTCAAATCGTGGCTGGTTCTACACCATCCAATGTGTGCCATAAAATTGAAACAAATGGTATTGATCCCCAAAGATGCCATAATGGGAAATGCTTTCACCAATTTTGCAATGGATTCATCTCGTTTTGCGTCACCCAATTTGATATGCGTATGCAACCAATCTGGTATTGGCTCCAAAACAACAGGTTGCAATCCAAAATCCACAAATTTTTGATACATTTGTTTCCAATCTGTTTCACTGGTTATATCAAACTCTGTTTCTTCTGGCAACCGAATCACACAATGTTTCACTCCACACTGTTTTGCATATGCCCAAGAAAGATCTTCTTTGGTACGTAAATAATCTGTCAAAATCATATTTTATCACCTCTGAAACATATCTGCTTTATGCACGCTCTATTATTTTGTTGGCAGCCGATCTATAGGAAGCTGGCGTAACACCAAATCTTTTTTTGAATATACGATAAAAATGAGATGGATTTTGAAATCCAGCAATCAATGCTACTTCTGTAATGGCAACATCTGTAGCCACCAGCCACTTCATCGCCACTGCCATTCTTTTCTCTGTAACATATTCCCACACCGCTACACCCATATATTGATGAAATTTGGCACAAAAATAAGTTCTGCTAAACCCCGCTTCTTTTGCAAGTGTTTCTAAGTCCAATTCCTCTGCAATATGCGCTTCCACATACCTCTCTACTTTGTACACCCATGGCTCTTCTTGTCTATTTTGCACCAATGGTTTTGTTCCATCTGCATGATATCGAATCACCCAAGACAGTGCATGTAACAGTTCAGATTTTACAGAAATCTCCCAACCTATCTTTTGTTCTGAACACTCTTTTCCAATTCGTACCATAGCCCCATTTGGATATTCTCTGGAGATATCACCCAATCCTTCTAACTTGAGAAAAACCATCCGATTCTTTAATATAGATACATATTCTTTCTGCATTAAAATAGAAGCTGATACCTGTACATTCATTAGAATAAACGGTTCACCCTCCATAATTTCTATAATATAATGGGGTTTATTGGATGCAAAAAATAAAAAATCCCCCTCTTTACATGTGTATAGACCTTCCTCTGTTTGGTAGGTACATGTTCCTGAAACCACCAAAGCAAACTCTGCCAAAGGATGCTTATGTATCTGCATTTCTCTCTTGCAAGCTGCATTGGATACATAAAAAATGCGACAAAAAAACCCTTCTTCTTCCACAATGCATTCTTGGTATGTCATATTTCTACCTCATTTCACCACTTGTGTTGGTGTAACCCCTATAATTTTTTTAAATAATCTGCAAAAATAACTGGTATCTGAAAAGCCAACCAAATTCGCCACTTCTCCTATGCTATAGTGTTCTGATAAAATCAAATCCCTTGCATAGCTCATCCGAATAAAATTTTGATATTGATTTGGGGAATATCCTGTAAATTGTTTGAAAATCAATTGAAAATAAGAGGGTGATAACATCGCCATATCTGCCAATTCTTTTACGGTATAATGTTTGCTGATATCCGTTTCAATGGCTTGCATGACATGGTACAATTGATGTTCATATTGATGTCTCTCTACTATCAAATAGCTTTGATTCAACAATTCATACAACAACTCATATACCAACCCTTTACACTTTATGGCATATCCTGGTCGTTTCTGGCTCCATGTTTTGCTGATTTCTTGAAACATTTTTGCTATGGATAATGGTACATTTTCAATATAATTGGGAATGGTTTGGAATATTTCATTTGTAACTTCATTTGCCATTTGCAACCTGAATTTCAAAACAATAATTCTGGTGCTACCCTCATTTGCACTACAAATGGCACTTCTTTCAAATTCTTCTGGGAAAAATAACATGCTATTTTTTTGCACAGAAATATCCTGTTCATTCATATGATACACCAATCCATCACCATTGATGACATAACTCAAAACCCACTGGTCTGTATAACGCAAATGATTCAATTTCCAGTTTGTATTGGGTGATAGTTCAACGATATTGATGATTTCATTCAACTGAAAGTCATAAATCTTATCTTCAAACAGCATGATATTCCTCCTTATTTATATTTGGAATCCATTTTTTGCAAATATACATGGTTCGCCAATGATGGGAACCCAATATCCAACATCCTGCATCTGATGATTTGCATAGTTTACAAATTTACCCACTTGTTCTGTGTTGATGGTAAACATATCAAAATGACAGGGAATCATAAATGGTATGTTTCCTTCTTTACAAATGAAAGGGGCTTCTTTGTAATCAAAATTGGACTGGAATCCCTTTGCAATCAATTCTGGAGTAGAACCATTGATGGGTAAAATCGCCAAATCTATCTTTTCTTCTTGCAATAGCTCCACAAGCCCATCATGCAAAATGCAATCCCCTGCATGATACACACGAATGCCATCAAAATCCAAAATATATCCCAAATATGGATAATCTCCTGTTTCTGTACAGTCAAATGCATTGTGTTTTGCTGGTATTGGTTTGATTTGGACACCATCATATCCAATGATTTCATGTGCAATGGCTGGTATTCCATTGGTAAATCCATCATTTTTTGCCATTTCCATACAAGGTTTTGGCAAAATTAAGTCCATTTCTGTATTTTGATTTTGCAAAGCTTGGATGGTTGCCACATCATAATGATCCCTATGTCCATGACTGCACAAATACAAATCAACACCCTCCAATTTTTCTGGAATCACAGGAATTGGCATCATACGAATATGACGTTTCCACGGTTGATTAGAAGTGCTATCTTCTATGGTTGTGGACAAATACAAATCAATTGCCACTGTTTTTTTTGGAGTACGCAAAAGAAATCCACTTTGACCCAACCACCAAATTTGGATTTGTTCCATTGTACAAGAAGATTCTGCTATTTTTTTTGTCAATTCCACTGGATTGTATCCCATATCATTTCCTCTTCAACATCATACCACCATCTACTACAATACTTGCACCTGTCATATATCTGCAAGCATCACTGACCATACAAGCCACCACATCTCCAACATCTTTGGAGGCACCAATGATGCCCATAGGAATTTTTTGTTCCACTGCTTTTACAATTCCCGCATCTTCCATGACCTCTGCATTGATGGCAGTATCAATGGCTCCTGGTGCACAACTATTGACACGAATGCCATACTCTGCCAACGTAGATGCAAATGCTTTCATTGCACCTTCTAATGCAAATTTTGTCACTGAATACATACCTTGGTTTGGATGTGAATTGAAGGCATTCACCGATGTGATGATGACAATATTGCCACTTTTTTGTTTTTTCATCTGGTTTGCTGCCAATTGCACACATTGGATTGCTGCTTTCACATTGGTATCCAACAAACCTTCTATGTCTGCTTTTTGGGTATCTCCAATTTCTGCACGCACTGTATAACCTGCATTGTTGATGAATATATCCAGTGTATCATTTTCCTTTTCATATTCCAAGAAAAACTGTTCCACATCTGACCAATTGGTCAAATCCAATGCTTTACCATAACAAACACCATTCATTTCTCTGATGATTGCACAGGTTTCGTCCAACAATTTTGTATTTCTTCCAATTACCGTTACTTCTGCACCAAATGCAGCCAAAGAAATGGCAATTCCTCTACCAATACCCTGACTACCACCTGTTACAATTGCTTTTTTGCCTGTCAAATCAAATAATCCATTGATATACTCTGAATTCATTTCCACCACTCCTATTCCAAGAGATTCATATTACAAATTTGGCTTTCTGTTACATATTTCCATAAATCAAATCTGGAATTATAGTCACCAAACTTGGAACATATGTAATGAGCAACAATACAGCAATACACACACCAATAAATGGCCAGATTTCTTTGACCAAACTTTCTGTTTTCACATGTATGGTTCCACTGACCAAGAATAGATAGGTTCCAAATGGTGGTGTGATTGCACCAATTGCACAATTGAGTACCATTACAATACCAAAATGAATCAAATCAACGCCCAAAGCAGTTGCCACAGGTGCCAAAAGTGGAGCAATGATCATCATACATGCCATACCATCCAAAAACATACCCAATACCAACATCAAAACATTGACCATCAACAGGAATACATATTTGTTGCCTGCAACACTAATCAACAATTCTGTAATGGCTTGTGGGATTCTTTCCCAACTGAGGTAATAACTGAATACATTGGCAGCACACAAAACCAACATAACAGGACCAATGGCAAAAACAGCCTCCAAGAAAATTTTTGGCAATTGTTTGAATTCCAACTCTTTGTAAATATATCTACCTATGAACAAAGAATATATAGAAATAATTGCACCACCTTCTGTTGCTGTAAATGCACCTGCACGCAATCCAAGAATCAAACCAAATGGAATAATCAAAGCCCAACTCGCTTCTTTTGCCACTTTCCAAACTTCTTTTCTTGGCACACGTTCTTCATGAGCTGCCATATACCCACGTTTGCGAGCAATTTTTGTATTGACAGCCATCATACCAACACACATCAACATCCCCGGAATATATCCTGCACACATCAACTTTCCAACAGATACTTCACAAACAACTGCAAAAATAACCAGACCAACACCTGGTGGAATAATCGGTGTGATACAAGCAGAAGCTGCTGTAATTGCACCACTATAAGCACGTCCATATCCACGCTTTTCCATTTCAGGAACCAAAAGTTTACACTCCATTGCTGCATCTGCTGCACCTGAACCAGAAATACCACCCATCAAAGTGGACAGCAAAATATTGACATGGCCCAATCCACCAATCATATGACCCACCATAGAATCTGCAAGACTCAAAAGTCTATTGGTTGCGCCTGAATAGTTCATGATACAACCTGCAATGATGAAAAATGGTGCTGCCATCATTGAAGTGGATTCTGTGTTGGATACCATACGTTGCACAATGACTGTAGAAGCGATATATGGATCTGCAAAAAAGTATGGAATAACACACAAAACAAGTGCATAGGATACAGGCACCCCAAAAGCAAATGCGATCCCTAAAATTGCAACTGGCATTAAATTCATTCAGACGCACCTTCTTCCATCTCTTCTGTGTAATCCTTTGCGTAACGATCTGCATATTGGTTTGGTTTTACAAAGGATTCTATCATATAAATAACAGAGTATACTGTCATACTT
The DNA here is from genome assembly GCA_030067835.1 of Chakrabartyella piscis. Lineage (GTDB taxonomy): Bacteria > Bacillota > Clostridia > Lachnospirales > Anaerotignaceae > Chakrabartyella > Chakrabartyella piscis. The sequence goes on along the minus strand of CP092441.1, from coordinate 458,502 downwards.
GCAAAACCCAAAAGTGCTGCTACATTGATATATTTATAACTCAAACGGAAAAATGTCGTTGTTTTTGTTGTTGTCAATACAAATTGGAAAGATAATACCGTCAAATATGCAAACAAAAAGATGCACATAAAAGTAATACATTGTCTTAGTTTTACCCTTGCTTTTTTTGGTAGTCTATCTGCTACAAAATCCATTCCATAATGCAAATTGTATTTATACGCTGCTGCTGCCCCACAAAAGGTTGACCACACCAAACAGATACATTCCAATTCTTCTGCCCAAGTCATTGGACTTTGCAAAACATAGCGTGTGAATACATTGAACACCGCTGTTAATATCATGATTGCCAGCGCCACACCAGAAAAAACCTCTTCCCAACGTTTGCAAAACAAAATCAAAACCTTTTTCAAGGGATTCACCTCCTAATGATTTAAGTAAAGCAGGTAGTTTGCACTACCTGCTCTTTCAAAGCCACTATTCATTTCAAATATTGATTACAAAACACATTATCCAATGATTTTTGCAATTTCATCTGCCAAACCAGGTGTCATTTCTGGGAATGCATCAAAGGAATCTGCGCCAGCTTGCAACATGATTGCTTTGTCTTCATCACTAGGTTCTACAAATTGTACGCCTGCTGCTTCCAATTCTGCTCTAAATTCTGCTTCTGTTTCCAAACCTTTTTCACCGTAAATGGTTCCATATTTGATCAAGGAACTTTGCAAAATTTCTTGATTTTCTGGGGACAAAGAGTTGAAGATAGCTGCACTCATTGCCCAACAAGAAGGTGCCAAACTGTGTTCAGACAAGTAGCAATATTTTGCAACTTCGTGCAAAGAATATGCATACAAAGTGCCAAGAGGTGCTTCTGCTGCTTCTACCATACCTTGTTGCATATTGGTGTAAATATCACCAAATGCCATACTCATTGTGGAAGAACCCAAAGCACTAAAGAATGCATCTGCTGCCAAACCAGGCACACGCACTTTCAAACCTTGCAAATCTGCAACAGAACTTACTTCTTTTGTGGAAAGTACACTACGTGGTGCTGCTGACCAGTTACAGGTCAAAACTTTCAAACCAGATGCTGCTTCAATGTCATCACACCAAGAAGCAAACAAGTCAGATTGACTCAATTTGTCAACTGCTTCCATAGTAGGAAGTGCATATTGCAATGCAGATGCCATAATATCAGCAGAACCATAACTTGCATAGAAATCGCCTGATGTACCTGCCAAAACATTTGCACCCATAGCCATTTGTTCTGTAACATCTGCCAAGGTTCCAAGTTCATTGGAGTAGTATACTTCAAATTGAATTTCACCATTTGTTTCTGCTTCGATTTCAGCAATCATATCTGCCAAAACTTCTGCTTTGATATCTGTGCTTGTTTCTGCAATACTAATTTTCAAAACCACTGGATCCACTGCTGGTGCTGCTTCCTCTGCAACTGCAACCTCTGCTGATGCACTAGCTTCTTCTGCTGCTGGTTCTGCACTGGAACTGGAACTGGAGCCACATCCAGCCACCGATAACATCATAACCATTGCCAACGTAATACTTAACATCTTTTTCATACCTAAATCCTCCTTTTCGTAGTTTTGCATCCTTACAGTTATATTTCCTGTTGATTTGGTACTAAATTTTTCACAAGTATTGCAACCCCTTACATTGCGGAACCTGTGTCAATTCCATCATGAGCTTCTTGATATTCTTTTGTCCAATCAATGGTGCGATATTCTTTGGCACACTCTTCATTTTGGATGAATTCCAACAACAAATCCATCATTTCAATGGTCCAAACATTTTTATCGATTTGTGCTGTGGTAAATTTATTTTGTTGGATCATTTCAAATCCAAACATATCTTTGACTTGTGTTTTCTTTGCACCATCTACAACTTCTGGCACAAGATGTGGTGGAATAAACAAAACACCACCTGCGTGTCCAAATACCACATCACCTGGCATACAAATCGCTTTGCCAATTTTCACTGGACAATTGAATCCAGACAAAGCAAAATCACGAATGGGTGTCGGATCAATTCCTCTATAGTACACTTGAATATCTGGAATTTGTTTCATTTGTTCCACATCCCTAACACCACCCCAGATGACAGCACCTCCACTTTGGGTTTTTGCCTTCAAAGCAGTTGCCAAATTGCCACCTAAGAAAGTACCTTTGTAAATTTTGTCATACATATCTACAACTGCAACATCTCTTTCTTGTAAGCTATCCACCATCCATTGGTTTGGTGTACCTGCATATCCTTTTGCAGCTGCTTCTTCTTTACCCACTTGAAACAAATCGGGTCTGCTGGGAACATATGCCGCTGTCAATGCACGTCCTACCATCTTTACGTTTACACTGCCATCTCCATTGAATTCTGAGTGTAATGTGTGCATTCTACCTTCAAACTGGCTTTCATACCCCAATACAAAAATCGGTTTCCAAAGTTCTTCCAGCGTCATATCTTGCAATGCATCCAAATATTTATCTGGAACTTTTGGTCTTCCATCTGCAAAACGTTCCCCTTTCCAAAGGGATGTCATGGTAATTATCTCTTCTTTGCTTGCAAATAACATTGTGTAATCAAGCCCCCTTCATTTGTCATAAGTGTACAAAATATACATAATATCTTAGTATTCTTCAGCAAAACACATATACACCTGTAAACCAGTCCCATTTCAAAAAGCAATGCTGATGGTTTATATCCAATATTATACATATTTTTTATACACTTATCAATGTTCCATCCTTTTATTTATAGGACAAAACTACTTTTTGCTCAACTCCAAATTCTGTCATTTGAAAACTCATCATTCCATTCATCTGTTGGTTCCCATAGCCCTGGTTCGTCTTCACTCAAATATTTTGCAATCACTTCATCATTCAAGCTTTCAATCCCCAAACCTGGTGCTTCTGGAACGCCAATATATCCATCTGCAATCAGTGGTTTTGGCAATCCATTGGCAATATCCTGCCACCAAGCAACATCTGTAGAATGGAATTCCAATGCCAAAATATGTTGCATTGCTGCTGCTGCATGAACTGCTGCCATACAAGCAATTGGACTTTCTGCCATATGTATTGCAACTGCAACCCCTTTTTCTGTTGCAATATCTGCAATTTTTTTCAATTCCATCATACCACCACAGGTCAAAACATCAGGATGTATGATAGAAACTGCTTCTGCATCCATCAAGTCTGCAAAGCCTTCTTTCAAGTAAATATCTTCTCCTGTACACACAGGAATTGTGGTTGCGCTGCGTAGTCTTGCTAGTTGTTTTGGATAAATCCAAGGTACCATATCTTCTACCCAAGCAATGTTATATGGTTCCATACGTCTACAAAAACGAATGCAATCTTCCACCGATACATGCCCAAAATGGTCAATTGCCAATGGAATTTCATAACCGATCACAGAACGTACTTCTTTGATGTAATTTTCCAAATAATCCAAACCTTTTTCTGTGATATGGATTCCTGTTGCATGATGTGGTGTGGTAATCATTTGATAACTCTTAACCAGTTTGTTTTGCATTTGTGCTGTAACAGAGCCTGCTTGTGTATCCAAAATATGATTTGCATATACTTTCATGTCATCCAAAAATCCCTTTGGTGCACACAATGTTCCTTCTTCATTGATGAGCAAACCAATGCCCAAATCCATCTTCAAAAATGTGAATCCCATATCCATACGTTTTTGCAAAGCCTGACCCATTTCTTTGCCACCATGTTTGCCTTCTACGTCTGTATCTGCGTATACACAAATCTTTTCTCGATATTTCCCACCCAATAGCTGGTATGCAGGTACCCCATATGCTTTGCCTGCCAAGTCCATCAATGCAATTTCAATACCAGAAACACCGCCACCTTGTCTGGAGTGTCCACCAAATTGCTTGATTCTGTTCATGATTTTATCTACGTTACATGGATTTTCACCTAAAATGCGACTTTTGAGCATCAAAGCAAATGTTTTGCTGGCAGCATCTCGCACTTCACCATAACCAACCAACCCTTGATTGGTATAAATTTTTAGCAATGTACATCTCTTTGGTGCACCATCAATATCTGCAAATCTCATATCTGTAATTTTTAGAGTTGCTGGACAAATTTTTGTGTGTTCCATACATGTCATCTCCTTTATATTCACACCATTGTTATTATATAAATCATATCACAATTATTTCTAATCCCAAACGAATATATTATTATCTTTGTGTGATATATTACGATATTTTATAAAAATCCAATTCCAAATTATAGATAAAAAGAACTATTTTCACATAGACGCCTTTTGTAGTGATATGTTTCACCAGATATAGACCGCACCTTTAAAGTTTATTTTAGGTTGGATAGATACAATATTCTCAAATTATAAATCAAACAGGAGGTCTCTTATGAAAAAAACAACAAGTCTACTACTGGCAATCACTCTCATTGTGGGTATGGTTGGTACCTCTAGCATAAACGTTTCTGCTGCAACTGTGGAAGCCTATCATTTGAACCAACCCATCAACCGTGAAATTGTGGATCGCAATCAAATGAACCAACAAGCACCACAGGTAGAAACCAATCAAATTTACGATGACCCATATCTTTCTTATCAATGGGCAATTACAGAAACCGGTGCTGATTTGGCTTGGGAAAGCATCACCAACGATTCCAGTGTTTTGGTTGCAGTTGTGGATACGGGTGTGGATTATTCCCACGAAGATTTGGAAAACCGTGTGCGTGTGGATTTGGGTTACGATTTTGTAAACAACGATAGCGACCCAATAGATGACAATGGTCATGGTACACATGTTTCTGGTATCATTGCAGCAGAAGCCAACAATGGCGTTGGTATTTCTGGTATGGCTGGTGAATTGGATGTAAATATCATTCCCATTAAGGTCTTGGATGCAGATGGTGCTGGTGAAACTGCCAACATTGCCAAAGGTATTTTATACGCTGTGGAACAAGGTGCCAATGTCATCAATTTGAGTTTGGGTGCTGATGTGATCACACCAGAAGTGCGTTCTGCCATTGAAACTGCTTTGGAAGCCAATGTTTTCGTAGTTGTGGCTGCTGGCAATGATGGTACCCTTTGTGCTCCATTGTCCCTTGCAAATATAGATGGTGTATTCACAGTTTCTGCTGCTACAGTGGACAATTTGGTGGCTGAATTCTCCAATTATGGAGATTGCATTGATGCCTATGCACCTGGTGTGGATGTTTTGAGCACCTATTTGGATAATCAATATGCTTATCAAGATGGTACTAGCATGGCTGCTCCTGTGGTTTCTGGTGCTGCTGCAATCTTGCTTTCAGAAAATGCTGATTTGACTGTTGCAGAATTGACAGAGTTATTGCGAGACGATACTGCTGCAATTCCTGTTCCAACCACTCCAAATACACAAACAGCAATGCAAAACACACAAGTTGCAACACCAAACACACCGCCAACTTTGCAACCAATTGCCAGAATACAAGCAGTGCAAAACACACCTATGACCAATATGCCTGTCAACAATACACCTGTAACAACACAAACAACCATGCAATCTTCCATGACAACCAACTGTAACATCATCAATGTATATGAGGTGTTGCTGAAGGTGTTATCCTAATAATCTCAATTCAAGATGACAAAACCTAATATATTTCATCTTTATGTAGGGGTGGTCCTATGTGACCACCCGTTGTTTTTGGCATAGCAACGCATATCTTAAAATCCAGACCCATTTATTAGAAACTCCTAAATCTATTATTTTTTAAAGTTTATTTTAGGTTGGACTTATAAACTGAACAACGTCCATAACATATGGTTTACATAAAGTGACGAAACGAAAACAAAAACGGAGGTATGTAATATGAAAAGAAGAATCACAGCTTTGATGCTTTGCACTTGTGTTGGTTTGACTGCATGTGGCAGTTCCACCACCGAAACACCAGTGGAAGACAATAGCAACAGCACCACAACAACTGTTACAGCAAGTACCACAGGATTCAGTAGCCCAATTGTGACAACAGGTCAAACCACAACTTATGATGGTGATGGTAATGTCATAACCACATCTGCTGGTGATGCGTTCTATGGTCAAGATGGAGATTATGACAGTCTTGCTTTCTCCTTCACTTTGAATGACGATGGCACCACCTATGACAACAACACAGGTCTTACTTGGATCACCATTCCAGATGGTGGCAAAATGACATGGGAAGAAGCAGTTGCTTATTGCGAAAGCTTGACCATTGGTGGTTATGATGATTGGCGTTTGCCGACAGTAGAAGAACTCTTCTCCATCAGCGATTTCTCAACAGGCTGGCCTTATTTGGACACAGATTACTTTGCTTTTGATGAAACTGCTGACGATATGACCATGGCTGGTGGCATGCAAGATGGTTCTCCACAAGGTGGTTCTCCTCAAGGTGGCACAGGTGAAATGGCTGCTCCTGAAGGGGATATGGCAATGCAACAAGGTGGTGGCGGTCAAGGTGGTATGACTGATCGTGAAATGCCTGCTGAAGGTATGACTGGTGATATGGCAATGCAAGGTGGTCGTGAAATGACAGACACTGCTGGCGATATGGCTATGCAACAAGGTGGCATGGGTGGTCAACAAGCTGGTATGACTGGCGAACGTGAAATGATGGCTGAAGGCTCTGCTCCTGATGCTGCTATGCAACAAGGTGGTATGGGTGGTCAACAAGGTGGCATGTCTGGTGAACGTGAAATGCCTACTGATGCCCCTAGCGATATGGGTTCTGCTGAAATGGCACCTCCAATGGAAGGTTCTGCTGATGGCGATTCTATGGATGCAAACTCCAAAGAAGATGGTCAATATTGGACTGCTGAATACAACCAAGTAGAAGGCGATTCCAGATTGGGTGATATCGCATTTGGTGTCAACCACACAACAGGTCACATCAAAGCATATCCATCTGATACTGCTGTAATGGGCAAATATGTACGTGCTGTTCGTGGTGATGTATATGGTGCTGAAGATTACACAGACAATGGTGATGGCACTGTAACAGACAATGCATCTGGTTTGATGTGGATGGAAGTTGACCTTGGTGTTGCTGTGGATTGGGAAGAAGCTCTTACTTTGGCAGAAAGCTCTGAATTTGCAGATTATGACGACTGGAGATTGCCAGATGTGAAGGAATTGCAAAGTATTGTCAACTATGATGGTTCCTATCCAGCCATCAATCAAGATTATTTCTCTTGTACAGAACTGGCTGAAAACGAAAATTATTACTTCTGGACCAGCACTTCTGCTTACTTCAGTGAAATGTCACCTGATTATGATTCTGCATGGTATGTAGCATTTGGCTATACTTCACATGGTGCAGGTGCAGTCAGATTCTCACCAAAATATGAAGGTTCCTCTGCTTTGTCAGAAGGTGAAGATAATATTTTGAACTCTGTACGTTTGGTACGTAATGTAGATTAAAAGATATTCTATGAAACGATATTTCATTCAGACCATCAGCATTTGCTGGTGGTTTTATTTTGCTTATTTTCATGCTCCCAATTAAACTGAATGCAACCTAATTTATATAGTGTAGGGTACGCATTGTATGCGTACCGAAAATTGTTCATGTAAAGCCCCTTTATCTTGAAGTGAAAATAAAAAAACAGCCCTATACAAAATATAAGGCTGTTTCCATTTCCATTGATTCTATTACAAGTGGGTTATACTCTTATTCACCAACATGGATTGGTTTCAAGTTCCAAATGTCTTTTGCATATTCACCAATGGTTCTATCACTGGAGAATTTACCGCTTTTTGCAACATTGATGATTGCCATTTTTGCCCATTTGTCTGCATCACGATATGCAGCATCCACTTCCCAGTAAGCTCTGGAATAATCCGCATAATCTTCCAAAACGAAGTATTCATCAGCTCTGCTACCACCATAACCATTGAGCAACGCATCGTAGATTTCTCTGAATTGTTCTGTATTTTCATGGAAAGTACCATCAATCAAAGAAGTCATAGCCATACGTACTTCTTGGTTCATGTTGTAGATGCTCCATGGGTCATAATGGTCGTTGTATTTTGCATGAACTTCTTCTGCACTCATACCAAAGATGAAGATGTTTTCTGCGCCAACTTCTTCAAAGATTTCCACATTTGCACCATCCATAGTACCAATGGTCAAAGCACCGTTTAGCATAAATTTCATGTTACCTGTACCAGATGCTTCTTTACCAGCTGTGGAGATTTGTTCACTGACATCAGCAGCAGGAATCATCAGTTCTGCCAAGGAAACTCTGTAGTTTTCCATAAACACAACTTTGATTTTGCCTTCGATGGATGGATCGTTGTTCACCACTTCTGCAACGCTATTGATGAGCTCAATGATGAGTTTTGCACGTCTATAACCAGCAGCAGCTTTTGCACCAAAGATAAAGGTTCTTGGCATCATATCCATACCTGGGTTCATTTTCAATCTATTGTACAAGCCAATGATATGCAACACATTGAGCAATTGACGTTTGTATTCATGCAATCTCTTCACTTGGATATCAAAGATACTTTCTGGATTGATGACAATGCCTTTTGTTCTCAAAATGTAGTCTGCCAACGCTTGTTTGTTTGCTTTTTTCACTTCCATGAAGGATTTTTTGAAAGCTGCATCATCTGCATATGGAATCAAGTTTTCCAAACCAGACAATTCTTTCACCCAGTCATAACCAATCTTTTCACCTACAAGAGCAGACAATTTTGGATTTGCATGCAACAACCATCTTCTTTGGGTGATACCATTTGTTTTGTTGTTGAATTTTTCTGGATAGAGTTCATAGAAATCACGAAGTTCTTGGCTTTTCAAGATTTCTGTATGCAAAGCAGCAACACCATTCACGGAGTGACCACCTACAATTGCCATATGTGCCATACGAATTTGTCCATCTGCTACAATTGCCATGTTATGGATTTTTTCGTAGTCATTTCCATAAGTTTCAATGAGTTCAGCACAGAAACGTCTGTTGATTTCTTCGATGATTTGGTAAATACGTGGCAACAATCTGCTGAACAAGTCCACTGGCCATTTTTCCAATGCTTCAGACAAAATGGTATGGTTTGTGTATGCACACACTTTGGTTGTGATTGCCCAAGCGTGATCCCATTCCAATTCATATTCATCAATCAATACACGCATCAACTCTGCAACTGCAATGGAAGGATGTGTGTCATTGAGTTGGAACGCAACTCTTTCTGGCAACATATCCCAATCGGAATCACGTTTTAAAAATCTTGCGATAACACGTTGTACTGTTGCAGAAATGAAGAAGTATTGTTGGCTCAAACGCAACTCTTTACCTGCATAATGTTCGTCTGCTGGATACAAAACATCTGTGAGTGTTTTTGCTAAAACTTGTTCTTTACCTGCTTTTTCGTAATCCCCTTCATTGAAGGATTGCAAGTTGAATTTGTTCTTTGCTTCTGCATCCCACAAACGAAGTGTATTGACAGTACCATTGTCGCAACCAATAACAGGGTAGTCATAAGGTGTTGCAACGATACAGTTGTAATCTTTTTGTTCAAATTTATAGGTGCCATCTTCTTTTTTGACTGCTTGTACAGTACCACCAAATTTGACATCTACAGAATATTCGCTTCTACGAATACCCCAAGGATCGCCATTTTTCAACCAGTTATCAGGCAATTCCACTTGTTTTTTGTCTTGCAATTGTTGTTCAAAAATACCATAGTGGTAACGGATACCACAACCGTATGCTGGCAATTCCATAGTTGCCAAAGAATCCAAGAAACAAGCAGCCAAACGTCCCAAACCACCATTGCCAAGACCCGGATCTGGTTCTGCATCTTCCACTGCGTTGTAATCTACGCCCAATTCTTCAAATACTTCTTTGATTTCTTTGTCAAGTCCCAAGCTAATCATTGCATTGCCAAGGAAACGACCCATCAAAAATTCCATGGAAAGATAGTACACAATTTTAGGGTTTTGGTCTGCATAGGCATCGTGTGTTTCAATCCATTGGTCTGTCACCAAATCACGAAGTGTGAATACAGTTGCTTGGTAAATTTCTTCTGGTGTTGCGGTTTCCAAAGTTCTACGGTACAAAGTTTTTACATTTTCTCTAATGCGTTGTTTCAATTCATCTTTGCTCATTTTTTGCATGTGAACGCCTCCAATATATACAATTCCCTTGGTTGTAATCCAACCAATCTGTCGACACAATCGTATAACAGTGATATGGATGAATCTATGTTGCAATGCCCAGTTACAACATCTCCCCATGTATCCCAATATCACACAATCTTTCATCATTATAACAAAGGCATTTCCCATTTGCAAATAAAATCCCTTTAATTATTGGTAAAATATAAGCAAAGTTCCAAGCAAAAAGCCTACAATTCCGCCAAAGGCAATGGCAAAATATTCCTTACGATAGGTGATATCAGGTAAAATTGCACTTGCAGCATAGTATAAACCCATGCCACCTAACACACCATGAACAAAACCAAAGGAAACACCACACAAAATGGTCACACAACAAAAAAATAGAATTGGTGACACAATTCGCTCCAAAAACCTTGGTAAATAAGACTCTACACCACTTCCAAGCAAAATTCCAAGGAGTACAAAAACAGTTGCAACTGCCACTTGTCGCTGGAAAATTTCAGGCAAATAGAAAAAGCAATACTGTGCCAAAAAGATACCTTCTAGAAATGTGAAGAACCAATCCATATGCCAATGCTTCACTTTGCAAATCCAAAACAATAGTACATATATGGGTGCTATCCACCAAATTTCCATATCCATCCCTCCAAAACCATATAGAATAGTGTATGGGTGTTGGAAAGAAATCATGACGAAATGGCAGGTATATTGTGAACGAAATAAAAAACACCCCACAGCTACAAGAGCCATGGAGTGCCATTTCACGCATTGACAAATACACAAAAATATGGTATTGTATGCGCAAAGGATGCTGCCTTTGGTCAGGCGGTTAGTCCAAATCATGTGGAACCGCTTAACTTTTGTTAGGCGGCTTTTTTATTTCTTGCGTAAACACAAGGAAATAATCGCTACAATCAGTATACCCAGTTGAAACAACTCAGAGTATGTAATCATATGCATCACCTCCCTTCTAACTAGGAAGTGACCAACCGCCAAACAGCATTCCATTTCATATTATACATCAAAATCTGACAATATACAACCATATGCCCCATTTCATCCCAATAAAAAAACCGATGTTTCCACCGGTTGATTATCCTTATTAAAATTAAAATTGAAATACAATTCCAATCACAGCACCTATGACAATGATTGCAATGGGATGTATTTTCTTTTTCTTGGTCAAAATCAGCATTGCCACAAACAAAATGCATTCTTTCACACCAATCCAACTACTGATATTTTCCAAAGATACCACTTCAACTGCATCCAAATGGAACAAAGAAGTCAGCAAAACACTACATCCAGCAGATGCAATAAGCCCTGTTACCGCTGGTCGCAACGTATAAAACACTTCTTCTACATGCTTATTTTTACGGAATTTTTCCAAGAATTTAGACACCCAAATAATGATGATGACAGAAGGCAAAACCAAACCAAATGTAGCTGTAATACTGCCCAAAACACTACCAAATTGGAAGCCTGTATAGGTTGCCATATTCACACCCATAGGTCCTGGTGTGGATTCTGAAATGGCGATCATATCCGAAATGGCTTCTGTTGTGAACCAAGGGTATTTTTCTGCTAAGCGATACAAAAATGGCAAAGTTGCCAAGCCGCCACCAACAGAAAACAAACCAATTTCAAAGAATTCCCAGAACAAAGTCAAAAAACCTGTCATTGTTTGGCGCCTCCTTTGTAACCCATTTTACCAAGGAATAAACCAAAAACAGTTGCACCAAATACAATCCATGCAGGTGAAATTGTGGTACAAGTTGCAATGAAAAATGCCACAAACACCACACAAACACAAAGTTTATCCACTACAGATTTCTTCCACATTCCAGAAACTGCATTGTAAATCAACACACCCACCACTACACGAATGGCGCCAAATGCATGTTGCACCACTGGCAAATCTGCAAATCCATTCAGGACAGAAGAAATAATCATGACGATGATGATAGATGGTGTGATGGCACCTAGAGTTGCAAAAATAGCACCCAAAACACCCTTTTGTTTGTAGCCTACAAATGTGGCTGTGTTCACAAAAATAATACCTGGTGTACATTGACCAATGGCGAAATAATCCAAAATTTCATCTTCTGTTGACCAACCTCTTTTTTCTACAACTTCTTGTTGCAACAATGGTAACATGGCATAGCCACCACCAAAGGTAAATGCACCTATGCGTGAAAAAGAAGTAAATAATTGCCAAAGTATGTTCATAAAACACCTCGAATTTTTGATGTAGTATTGATTTTTGTAGGGGCAGCCCTATGTGGCTACCCGTATCAATTGCGTATATATTTCACTCTGCAAAGCCACTTGCTTTCATTTTCTCCATTTGGTCTGTGGTAACCAGTGCGTTCATCACTTCATCCAAATCACCACCGAGTATAGACTCAATTTTATGGAGTGTCAAGCCAATTCTATGGTCTGTGACACGTCCTTGTGGGAAGTTATAGGTACGAATGCGTTCACTTCTATCTCCTGTACCCACTTGGGATTTACGTTCTGCAGAGATGGCAGCGTCATATGCTTCACGTTCCCTTGCATACAAACGAGCATACAACACCTTCAATGCTTGATCCTTATTTTTCAATTGGGATTTTTCATTTTGACAAGAAACCGTGATTCCTGTTGGCAAATGGGTCATACGCACAGCAGAATCTGTTGTATTGACACACTGGCCACCATTTCCCGATGCACGAAATACATCAATACGCACATCGTTCATATCGATTTGCACATCCAATGCTTCTGCTTCTGGCATAACCGCCACTGTAACTGTGGAAGTATGGATTCTACCACCGCTTTCTGTGGTTGGGATACGTTGCACACGATGGACACCGCTTTCGTATTTCAAACGAGAATAGGCACCCTTACCTGTAATCATAAAGGAGACTTCTTTATACCCACCCAAGTCGCTTTCGCTGATGTTCATGATTTCTGTTTTCCAACGTCTGGCGTCTGCGTATCTTGCGTACATACGGAACAAATCGCCTGCGAACAATGCCGCTTCATCGCCACCAGCACCACCACGAATTTCCACAATGACATTTTTATCGTCATTAGGGTCTTTTGGTAGTAATAAGATAGTCACTTCTTTCTCCAATTCCACCAAACGAGATTTGCTTTCTGATAACTCTTCCTTCACCAATTCACGCATCTCATCGTCTAGTTTTTCTGCCAGCATTTCCAAACTTTCCTCGATGGTTGCTGTCAATTGTTGGTATTCTTGATACCCCTCCATAAGAGGTGTCATATCGCTATATTCTTTCATCAGTTGACGCCATTTTGTCTGGTTTGCAATGACATCTGGGTCATTGATTTGATCTGCCAACTGGATGTATTTTCCTTCTAATTCTGCCAAACGTTCAAACATATTTTCACCTCTTTAAAAATCAAGTGCAAGACCGTGGGACTCTGCCCCACTCCCCGCAAAACTTTGAAAAGTTTTGATTCAAACTTTATAGGTGGTCAATACTTGACCACAGGGATATTATCATTATGATTTACGGGCAGCCACACAGGGCAGCCCCTACAATGATATCGTATTTATGTGTTGTGGTAATTTATAATGGTACATGTAGGCATCGTATCCTATAATACTGGAGGATGATATCCTCCCCTACAATGATATCGTATTTATGTGTTGTGGTAATTTATAATGGTACATGTAGGCATCGTATCCTATAATACTGGAGGATGATATCCTCCCCTACAAGATATCTCAAATCAAATTTCATTGCAAAAATATAATTTTTGCCTTAATAATCGGGTCAAGCGTCGCACGCTTGTAGGGGTATTGGGGACTAGTCCCCAAGGTCTTATCTTTTGATTTTGACCTTTATCTTTTGATCTGCCATTTTCCATAGACAACTCTATCCAGTCCAGCCAAGTCCTGTTCCACTATACAATGGACAAAGCCACGTGTTTCCATCAATTCTTGGACGTCTGACCCTTGGTCATAACCAATTTCAAAGAACAACCAACCGCCATCTTTCAAGTAATTGGGTGCTTGTTCTGTAATTTGACGATAGAAAATCAATCCATCTACGCCACCATCCAATGCATTTCGTGGTTCGAAATCCTTAACCTCTGGCATCAATTCTTCCACCACTTTTGCTTGGATATAAGGTGGATTGGATACGATACAATCAAAGGTTTGATTGGGTAAATTGGTGAACAAATCACTTTCCAACCATGTCACATCCACATTGTTGTCTGTGCCATTTTTTCTAGCATATGCCAAAGCTTTGGGGCTAATGTCCACACCAATTGCTTGCATATTTCCATAGTATGCCAAAGAAATGGGAATACATCCAGAACCTGTGCCAAAATCCACCACTGTTCGCAAATCTTCAACCTTTGCAACTGCAAGCACTCGTTCCACCAAGATTTCGGTATCTGCTCTTGGTATGAGAACTCCTTCTCCAACAGAAAAAGGCAAACCCATAAATCCACAGTGACCAATGATATATTGCAATGGTCGATTTTGCAGGCGTTCACCTATCCATGTTTCGTATATTGCCACCCAATCCTCAGTCGCTTCTTGATCACCATCAATCAACAAAGAAACCCTTGATAAGCCAGTCGCTTCCATCAAAAGCCACTCTGCTTCAAAGACAGCATTTTCTTTTTTTGCCACACGCAATGCATCTTTACCCTCTTGCAAAAGGGTTGCAATGGTCTTATTCTTCTGATTTGGTTTCATCTGATTCGATTCCTTCTGACTCATTTTCTTCTGGTTCCACTGCCAAAACGCCTTTCATAGCTGCAATTGCTGTTTCAATTTGCGCACCATCTGGCTCTGCTGTTGTAATCTTTTGTAAGCATAAACCAGGCTTGCTGATCCATTCTACAATCTTGCTTTCAGAATTGCCAGCCCAACGAATCACTTCATAGGAAATGCCTGCAACAAAAGGCACCAACACAATTCGAGATGCAAAACGCATCCAAATGCTATCGGTTTGTACAAAGAAGAATACGATCATACTGATGACCATAACAAACAACAAAAAGCTGGTACCACAACGTTTGTGGAGTCTGGTACATGGCAAAACGTTTTCCACAGTGAGCTCTTTACCACTTTCAAAACAACTGATGGTTTTATGCTCTGCACCGTGGTATTGGAACACACGTTGGATATCTTTCATACGTGAAATGAGGAACAAATACACCAAGAAAATCACAATTCTCAGCAAGCCTTCTACAACGCCCAATGCCCATACAGGGATAAAGGTTTTGAAGAAGCTACCCAACCAAACAGGCAACAGCATAAACAAGCCAACACCCAAAACCATAGACAACGCAACACTGATGTAAATCAATATATCGTTGACTTTATCTCCCAATTTATCCACAATCCATTGTTCTGTTTTGGACAATTCTTCATCTGCCCAATCTTCACCAGCAATTTCAGCAGAACGCATCATAATTTTGGTGCCTGTGATCAAAGAATCCACAAAAGCCGCCATACCACGAAAAATAGGCAAACGGAATAGCTTTTTGTGTTGCAACACACCCACTTCTTTGGTTTCCAAAACGATTTCGCCTTCTGGATTTCTCACTGCCATTGCATATATTTTTTTGCCACGCATCATAACACCTTCGATGACTGCCTGACCACCTATGTTTGTTTTTTTCATTTGTGTACCCTCCTTTTAAGACCTTGGGACTCTGTCATCACTTTGCAAGCAAAGCCACCGCCTACAATTGCTTTCCATTGGTGATTGCGGTTGGGTCAAGACCCACCCCTACGAAATTCATTATTTCATATCGTTATATTTCAGCAATAGAAGCCATCACTCTTACCATTGCTTATTTCCATTTCTTGTTGCGGTTGATTCGTGAATCAACCCTACACGCACTTGCGATTCGCCTTTAGCCCATCTTTTATAACGGGTCAAGCGTCGCACGCTTGCAGGGTGGATGGGACAGAGTCCCGTCGGTCTTAATCTTTTGACCTTGTCTTTATCCCTTTCTTTGGCAATAGGGCAATTATTTTTACCATATTGCGAAAAAAAGGGCGGGACATATGCCCCAACCCTTTTGCAGTCAAAATTATTTTCTGCCGTATTTTTTGTTGAATTTTTCCACACGTCCGCCTGCTTCCAAAAGGAGTTTTTGACTACCTGTGTAGAAAGGATGGCATTTGGAGCAAACTTCTACTTTGATTTCTTGGTTTGTAGAACCTGTTACAAATTCATTACCACAGTTACATCTTACTGTTACTTGGTTGTATTGTGGATGGATACCTTCTCTCATGCTTTTTCACCTCATTCTTTAGATTTGTTGATCAATAATCATGTTATTTACAGACAACATCAATATATTACCATACATCACACAGCATTGCAATAACAATTCGTGTTTTTTCTACGGTTTTTCCAAAGAAATCGCCTTATTTATCCAAAAGTCCACGAGCCTTTTCCAATACTGGCAAACGCTCCATAAACTCCTCATTTGTTTTGCTTTTGCGCATCAAATCATAGAACCCTTCAATCATTTCCATTTGGCTGAGAGATGAGGACATACGTCGCAAAATATAATTACACTCCAGCTCTTTTTCTGTGAGCAATTTTTCTTCTCGTCTGGTGCCCGATTTGATGATATTCACTGCTGGGAAAATTCTGCGTTCAGATAACTTTCTGTCCAAAACCAATTCCATATTTCCAGTACCTTTGAACTCTTCAAAAATAACTTCATCCATCTTGCTACCTGTATCCACCAAAGCAGTTGCCAAAATAGTCAAGCTACCACCATTTTCAATATTTCTGGCAGCACCAAAGAATTTTTTGGGCATGTACAACGCTGCTGGATCCAATCCACCTGACAAAGTTCTGCCACTTGGTGGTATGGTCAAGTTATAGGCTCTTGCCAAACGTGTCAAACTATCCAACAAAATGACAAGGTCTTTTCCCTGTTCCACCATACGTTTTGCACGTTCCAGCACCATTTCTGTCACTCGTTTGTGGTGTTCTGGTTGTTCATCAAAGGTGGAATATACGATTTCTACATTTTCTCCTTCAATGGAACGTTGAATATCTGTCACTTCTTCTGGTCTTTCATCAATCAAAAGTACAATCAAATGGACTTCTTTGTGATTTTTGGTAATCGCATTTGCCATTTCTGTCAAAAGGACTGTTTTCCCAACCTTTGGTGGTGCCACAATCATACCACGTTGCCCTTTGCCCATTGGTGCACACAAATCTATGATTCTACCAGACAATTCTTCTCTGGTGGTTTCCAATTTGATTTTTTCTTCTGGGTAAATAGGTGTCAAGTCCTCAAAATTGGGACGTTTCACCACTTGTTCTGGATGATCGCCATTGACAGATTTTACGAATAACAACGCACCAAATTTTTCATTTTCACGTGCTACACGAATGGAACCTTTGACACTATCCCCTGTTTTCAAGCGAAATCTTCTGATTTGTGATGGGGATACATAAATATCGCCTGTACCTGGCAAAAAGTTTTGTGCTCGCAAAAAGCCAAATCCATCTGCCATCACTTCCAAAATACCTTCACCCACTTCGCCAGCTTCCATCAAACTTTCTTTGGTGGGTTTCACTGATTTTTCTATCTGAGCCACTGGTTTTTCAATTGGTGGTACTGGCTTTTCCACCACTTCTTCTACTGGTGTTGCTGCTGCTTTTTGGGCTTCTTGCTCTTTTTCATGACGTTCAATGTAAGCAATCAATTCGCCTTTTTTGAACACACTTACAGATTTGAGACCCATGTTCTTTGCAATTTCACGCAACTCCACCAATGTTTTACTTTGCAAATCTATCATTCTGTTGCTCCTATCTTGTTTTCTAGGAATTTTCAATTCTTTTCTAGGAATTTTCAATTCTTTTCTAGGAATTTTCAATTCTTTATCTAGGAATGGTCAATACTTGACCAACGCTCAAAGCATCGTTTTCTGTCATACCATTTGCAGACAAAATTTCAGCATATCTGGTGCCATCACCATATACTTTGGTTGCAATTGCCCAGAAACTATCGCCACTGACAACTGTGTAGGAATCCCCACTTGTCAAGGAAGAGCTGCTACTACTGCTGCTGCCACCACCAACATTTGTCACTTCACCAGCTTCACCCAAATCTTCTTCTGGCATTGTAATCACTGGATTTTGCAAAGATTCAATTTCTTCTTGCAAACGCATATTTTCCAATTGCAATTCTTCGTATTTTACAGTAATGTCTTCTGATTGTGTCACTTGTGCTTGCAATTCTTCCAATTGTGCAGAAGTACTGATGTTGCGATACATCAAAAATGCAATCAAAATCACTGCAACAATTGCCACAACAATCAAGATTTTACCCATTCTGCCTTCATCTTCATCATCATAATCGCTATACAAACGATCCAAATGTTCTTGTTTGGAACGTTCTGGTTCTCTTTGTGGTGCTGGACGTCTTTGTGGTGCACCATCGAAACGTTGTGCTTCTTCTGGTTTTCTTTGTGGACGTCTTTGTGGTGGTGCTGTTTGGCTACCCACATCTTCCATGGTGCGTGTTTTCTTTCTTGGTGGCATCACACTGACATAAGGTACTCTACTATCAAACTCGTCAATAGAAGGCACACTTTGTGGATTTCTGTTGATGATCAATTCTTGTGGTTCTTCACTCATATTTCTTGCACGTCTGGAAACGTATCTTGTAGGTTCGCCTTCTTGTTGTGGTTGTCTTTTGATACCTTCGATTTCAGAACCCACTCTTTGCATTCTTGCTTCACGCACTTCTTCCACATCTTCTCTTTGGGAGCTGCGATTCACATAGGAATCACGATTTTGTGGCACACGCCCTTGAGATTCACGACCTTGAGGCACACGCCCTTGTGCTTCACGATTTTGACGCAAAGGATGTGTTTGATCCAAATATGCTTTCACTTCATCGGAAATTTCACCTGGTTCTGTATATTGCCCAACTTCCCTTGCTCTGCTGGTTCTGCGAGCAACTGAATTTGAATTGACATTCCCTGTTCTATCATCCATCATATTATATACCTCCACAAGATATTCTAATTTTATTTATTTTACAAACTTCCCCAATGTACAAATTACCTTTATTGTATTATTTTACATTTTTCCACACTAAGTGTCAACAACACATGGGTCTGTTTCTGAAATAATTCAGAAAAAAATAAGATTTTTTATATTTTTCCATATACTTTCTACCTAAATATAATGAAAAAAATAATTTTGCTATATTTTTTCAAATAGCACATATTTGCATTTGCAATTAGTATGGATAATTTTTGTAAATTTATGCAAAAAGCCTTGATTCTACTGGAAAAGTGAAACTTGTACAAAAACAAAGTCTAGCAATCTTTTGGAAGTATGGTATAATAGACAAAAAGTATAGGGTTGATTCACGAATCAACCGTTTCCATATAACATCAACATCAAATATAAAAACAATCACTATAGAACCAGGAGGAGTCAACATGAGCAAAGCAGACGCAGTATTCATTGCAAATTGCAAACAAATATTGGAACATGGCATGTCCACAGAACAAGAAAAGGTACGTCCCAAATGGGAAGATGGTACTTCTGCCTACACCATCAAAACCTTTGGTGTTGTGAACCGCTACAACTTACAAGAGGAGTTTCCACTGCTCACATTGCGTGGCACCAATTGGAAAGCAGCCATTGATGAAATTCTTTGGATTTGGCAAAAGAAATCCAATAACATCAACGATTTGAACAGTAAAATTTGGGATTCTTGGGCAGATGCAGATGGCTCCATTGGCAAAGCATATGGATACCAATTGGCTGTGGAATATGACTTCAAACATGGTAAAATGGATCAGGTGGATAATGTGTTGTGGCAACTGAAGCACACACCTTATTCTCGTCGCATTATGACCAATATTTATAACTTTGCTGATTTGTCTGAAATGGGTTTGGAACCATGTGCCTATAGCATGACTTTCAATGTGGTTGGTGATACTTTAAATGCAATTTTGAACCAACGTTCTCAAGATACATTGGCTGCCAACAACTGGAATGTGGTGCAATATTCTGCACTCCTCATGATGTTTGCACAAGCATCTGGCTTGCAAGCTGGTGAATTGATTCATGTCATCAGCGATATGCACATTTACGATCGCCACGTGGATATCATCAAAGATTTGATTGCAAGAGAGTCTATGCCTGCACCAAAGGTACGTCTCAACCCAGATGTAACCAATTTCTATGAATTTACAGTAGACGATTTCATTGTGGAAGACTATCAACATGGTGCTCCTATTGGACGTGTGCCTGTTGCGGTATAAGGAGGATTTTATGGATTTGATTGTTGCAGTGGATGCAAATTGGGGTATTGGTCGAGATGGGGATTTGTTGCGTCCCATCAAAGGAGATTTGAAGCGTTTTCGTGAAATGACCACAGGAAATGTTTTGGTTTTGGGTAGAAAAACCTTGGAATCCTTCCCAAACAAAAAACCATTGCCCAAAAGAGAACACATTGTATTGACGCAAAACAAAGACTATGTTGCTGAAGGTGTCACCCTTTGTTATGGTTTGGAAGAATTGCCTGAAGTGCTTTCCAAATTTGCAGATGAAACCATTTTTGTCATTGGTGGTGGATCCATTTACAAACAATTGTTGCCCCATTGTAAGCGTGCATATATCACCAAAATACAAGCAGCTTATCCAGCCGATACCCACTTCCCAAATTTGGATGTGGATGCAAATTGGTCTGTTGTGGATACGGGTAAAGTTTTGGAAGAAGATGGTGTTTTGTATGCATTTGTTTGTTATGAAAACCAAGATGTACAAAGTTTTTAAAATACATTCATATAAGATTACGGGTGGATATGGAATCCACCCTACAAAATACAAACATCAATATTTCAACCTTTGTAGGGAGCGATGCCCTCATCGCTCCTTTTTGATTGCATCAATTCCAAAACAAAAGCAATAACACCAACAACAAAAGTCCACTATTTCCATTGCCACAACCTGTATCACACTCTGCATTACATCCACAGTTGCTGTTGCAACTACAATCGCAGTCACAATCACATTCTTTGGCTTTCAATTCCACTTCTGGTTCCATTTCTTTGCATTCTTCTTGCTTTTCTGGCATCACTTGTCTGGGATATCCTTGTGTAAACTGGGTTTGTCTGCCCACATTTCTACGATCTTGGTACATATACACATCACCTTTTTTTCTCATTTTTACAACTATATGTTGCAATTCACAAGAAAGTTCCAAAAAAATTCACCACTTTTCTGTAAATTTATGATATGATAGATGCAAATGACCAAAATTATCAGAAAGGGGGATATGATGAACAAAAGCAGAGAACGTAACTTTCGTATTCTGGAATTTAAGAACAATCAGTTTGATATCATTGGCGACATACATGGCTGTTATGACGAATTGATTGCCCTTGTTACAAAATTGGGATATGAAAACAAAAACGGACTTTACATACATCCTGAAGGCAGAAAATTGATTTCCGTTGGGGATTTGGCAGACAAAGGACCCAAAAATCTACAGTGCATTTACTTTTGGATGGATCACATTGCATATGCTGGTGCACATTGGATTCATGGCAACCACTGCAATAAATTATATCGTTATTTTCTAGGAAACAAGGTGCATATTTCCAAGGATATGGAGTGTACCCTATCGGAATATGAAGCACTTTCCAAGGATGATCAACGTGCTTTTCGTCAAAGATACATGACTTGTTACGAAAGCCAATGTTACTATCTTTTGTTGGACAAAAAGAAATTGGCTGTGGTACATGGTGGCTTGCCTGCTGAATCCATTGGACATTTCTCCAATAAAATTCGTGCTGTTTGCTTGTATGGTGAAACCACTGGCGAAGTCAACGAACATGGTAGACCTCATCGTTTGGATTGGGGTGCATTGTATCAAGGCGATGCCTTTGTGGTATATGGACATACTGTGGTGCGTGATGCTGTTGTGGTGAACCAAACCATTGATATTGACCAAGGTTGTGTTTATGGTGGTGCTTTGACTGCATTTCGATATCCAGAAAAGGAAATTGTGCAAGTAGAAGGCACTGCTTATGCAGTATATAAAGGAACATCTGATTTTTAAAATGATTCAAATGTACAAAGAGGTATGCTCACGCATACCCCTTTTTTATGACTCTATTTTTCTTTTACTTTGTACAACATGTCCAATTGTAACATACCCCAAATATCCAACCATCGCACCAAAAACATTGAGTATGGTATCATCTATATCACTGATGCCACTTTGACAAACAAACTGCAAAATTTCAATCCCTATGGACATAAGACCTGCAAAACAAACTACTTTTTTCATGGATATCTTAGGATATACAATGGGTGCCAAAAAACCAAATGGCAAAAACCAAACCATATTTCCAATTGTATGATACACAAGGGAATACAGCCCTAAAGTTGCTGCTTCTATGGTAGTTTTCAGTGGAATGGGTTGTATACTCACCAAAGAATAAGCATCCATATCTATTGTAAAAAAGGTTGTAAAATCTCGAATTACAGTGATTTGTACCAATGCAGACAAATAGCATACCCATACCAAAATACAAAGAAACCATGGGATATTGTTTCGTTTTTTGTGATACAGAAAAAAGTATATCCCTGTCCAAATCGCACCTACAACCACTGCAAAATAAAAAGCACGTTCCACATACAGTAAAATATTTTGCACACTCATTTATGGTACCCCATTTTCCAATACAATCCTATTCCAAACTACTTTCTGTAATTTGCTTTTCTTCCAATCGCAACGCAACCTGCTCCCTTAAAAGTGCATACAACACAGACACCAATGGAATGAACACCAACATGCCCATAATGCCAAACAGACCGCCACCAACAGTGACTGCTGCCAAGACCCAAATAGAAGGCAAACCAACGGAACCACCCACTACTTTTGGATAGATGAGATTACCCTCTAATTGTTGCAAAATCAAGAACCAACCTATGAAAATCAAGGCTTGCATAGGGTTTACTGTCAAAATCAAAAATGCACCTACGATACAACCAATGAATGCACCGAAAATAGGAATCAGTGCTGTAAATGCAATCAAAACACCAATCAAAAGGGCATATGGCAAGCCAAAAATGGTCATAGAGATGAAGAACAATGCTCCAAGGATCACTGCTTCCAAGCATTGACCTGCAAGAAAGTTTGCAAAGGTTTGATAGGTCAAGCTACAAATGTAGAGCACTCTATTTGCTTTGGTTTCAGATAGATAGGCAAAGCACAATTTGCGACCTTGACGAGCCAAATTTTTCTTT
Source organism: Chakrabartyella piscis (assembly GCA_030067835.1). Classification (GTDB taxonomy): domain Bacteria; phylum Bacillota; class Clostridia; order Lachnospirales; family Anaerotignaceae; genus Chakrabartyella; species Chakrabartyella piscis. The sequence continues at coordinate 435,071 of CP092441.1, read as the reverse complement.
TGCAACAAGATGTAACAAGCAAAAGCAAAGCCCACAAAGAAGGTAACAAAACCACTGACCACATTGCCAATGATACCAATTGAGGAATTCAAAAAACTGGTTGCTGCTGTTTGCATAATGCTGGCAATGCTTTTCAAAATGCTTTCCCAATTCATATTGATTTCTGACATACTTATGTTCATTTCTGCTAGGTTTTCTGCAAGTTCTGGATATTGACTCAACTTGGTTTGCACATCCAAAATCACTGCTTCGATTTGTGTAGGCAGGGTATTTGCCAAAGAATAAACAGTACTTGCAACTTCTGGCAACACAACACCAATGACCAAAACCAAGATGGCAGTCAACAGTAAAATGGATAAAATCAAACGCAAAGGTGTTGCATATGGATTGGCTTTTCCAGTCTTATTGTTTGCAAACAACTTTTCAAATTTTGCCATAGGTACACTCAAAATAAAGGCAATGGCACATCCAGCAATCAAAGGTGCAAACACACCTGTCACAAAAGATGCCAAATCCAAAACCACTTCATAGCGATACACACCAATCAAAACCACAATGGTGAATACAATGAGACCCCTCATTTTCTTGATATTTTCTTTGTTCAAATCCATATAAAACCCTCCTAAGGCTATGTGCAATATAATTTCATTTAGTATATCACCCTATGACAAAAATCACAACGTATATAGGAAAAAGGTTCTTAAAGAATTTCTTAAGGTTTTGATAGGGATGTGATGTCTTTAACAAATAGTGGTATACTATGGAAAAAAAGATATTCATTTATGTTATTTATATAATGTGTAGTAGGCAGGAAGTGTATGAAATAATTCAAGTCTATAATTTTTTCAAATATTAGAGATTTGAAAAAATTATACCTTACTTTTCAACAGTGAAAAGTAACAAAAGCTGCCACTCTTTGCAAAGGCGTGGAGCCACGCTATAAGGTGGTCAAGACCCCCTTATATATCCCCCTGGAAGTAGGAAGTGTAATAGTGTAAACCCTACGATTAGACCGTGAGTGACAAGCCCCTCACCTTTTAATTACTGATACAAACCCTAAAGCAAAAAGATGTTTGTAGGGGATGGCGTCCCGGGCATCCCATTATAAATTGCCACAAACTCAAATATGCAGTTGTAGGGGCGATTCACGAATCGACCGCAAAACCAAAGATTCTTCGTCACTATGCTCCTCTGAATGACAGTTCGTTGGCAGGGCAATTATAATAACGGGTAACGAAACGTCACCCCTACATAGTATCCATCATAACCCATATCATAAGGAGGCTATTATGGCTAAAAAACTATATCCAGTCCATCGTCTGGACATTGCACATATGGAACACTGGCTTTCTGATTTGGCTGACGAAGGCTTCTTTCCAACTCATTTTGGTACTTTTTTTGTGACAGGAAACAAAGACATGCCACAGAAAGTAACATACCGTTTCATACCTTTGGATGCTTCTGACAAGCGTGTAGAGCCTACACCAGAAGAAACAGAACTCTTTTTTGCTGCTGGCTGGGAATTTGTCAACCATTTGGACGAACGTTTTTTGGTATTCCAAAACAAAGAAGATTATCCAAAGGAAATTCCACTGGAAGATGAGGTGCAACAAGAGCGTTTTCACTCACTTTCCAAACGTTTCCAAAAAGAATACATACTATGCGTCACACTCATCATCATTGCTTTGGGGGTTTTTGCATTCTTGTTTCTACACAATTTCCATGAATTTATTTTATTCCAAGAAGCTATCTTAGACCATTTTTCCATATTGCTTTTCTTGTTGACTTTGCCCTTTGGACGTGGTATCACAAGGAAATCCTTGCACAACATCAAAAGCTATGCCACAGACATCAAAAATCTCACCTTTGACCGTGAAGAAGATATGGTGACCACCGCTCCTCATTTATTGGTCAGTGCAATGCACGCTTTTGCTGGTTTTTTGATTCCCATTATTGGCGTTCTTTTTCTCTGGCTTTGGGGTTGCACTGCTTTTTCTGATGATTGGATTACCATAGAGATGACAGATGATTCTGGTACACACACCATTTTAGGAGAACAGAGCGATGACACTGTGGTAGACGAAGATTGGATTTCTACAGAAGAAGCACTCGCTTCTGTGCCACAAATTTCCTTAGAAAAATTGACAGGTGGCACTGTAAAGTATCAAGAAAGTTCCTACAAAGAAGAATACACCATTTTTGCACCCACACAGTATGCTATGAAACAAACAGGTAACCAAAACGTCATCACAACCTTAGATCATGGACAAATGACTTCTACAAATCAAATTACCTTATACTGGAATTATTATGAAGTCACTTCCAGCCAATTGGCAGAAATCACCTTTGATGCTTGGATAAATTCTAATGATGGTGTTCCTGTTGGTTTTGGTATGGATGCAGAAGACAAACACCCCATTGATACAGATTTGATGGATAAAGCATATATGGCTTCTGTCAATGAGGGCTGGACTGCTTTCTGGTTCTTAGAAGACAATGTGATTGTATCAGGAGCCTATGTTGGTGGCAAAAAAGAAGTGATTACAGAAAATTTGGATTTGTTTGCAGAAGTGATGAAATGACGGGCGGACACGCAGGTCCTCCCCTACAAACAAAAACCGAATATTGAATTGTAGGGGCGATTCACAAATCGACCGAAAAGATTCTTCACTCTTTGACACAGGTGTCAAACATTCAGAATGACAATTCGGTTTTGTCATCCTGAGGAACGAAGGATCTTAGCTTGCTGGAGGATGATATCCTCCCCTACAAAGCCGCCCACAAAACACCACAAAAACAGGCACCATATGAAAGGAGCACCTCATGGCAACTCGATTATTTCCATACAGCAGATATGACTTTGTGGCAACAGAGCATTATCTCGCAGAGCAGGCAGAGCTTGGGCGATTTGTCATCAGTTTGGGTTCTACTTTCATTCATTTTGAAGAAGGCACACCAGAACGTATGACATACCGTTTTGTTCCAGTTTCCATAAAAAAACGAGAAGCACCCACACCAGAAGAACGTGAGTTGTTTTCTGCAAATGATTGGCAATTTGTTGACCACCTAGATGGCAAATTCCATTTATACAAAACAAATTTGGAAACACCCAAAGAAATCCCCATACCACTAGAACAACAACAAGAAGTCATGGCAAAAGCCATAAAAGGCAGTAGTGTCCGCAATAGTATAGGCATTGGTTTACTTCTTCCCCTTCTTGCTATATTTATCTTTTACATCCAGGATTTCTTCCTTGATTTTGTTCTGGAGCCTTGGCATATACGTACTATAATATACACCCTTGTTCTACTTGTAATCATACCATTTGCAAGTATTGCTGAAGGGCATATCCACAAGCGATTGAAACGCTATGCAAAGGATATTTCCATATTAGAAGAAGAACGCAAAGAACCCTATATCCCACATCCATTTCGTGGTATGTCTGCCATAGCACAACTGGGCATACAAACTTTTGCTATCGTTTGTTTGATTTTGAGCTTGTTCGAATCAAGCGTACCTTTTGTAGACGCAAAAGATGTAAAGGATACCACAAAGCCCATTCCTTATGTTTCCTTAGAGGTGTTGTCTGATGGCAATGTACCCTTTGAAAGCCATTATTATTTGGAGAAATCCAGCTTTTTTGCACCTGTCCAGTATGATATTTGGTTACAAGGGTATTCCCAAAATACAGATGACCCCAACTACCAAATTGCCAGTATGCAGTTTGATTATTACTACATTCCTACAGATTTTTTAGTGGAACCTGTTTTGGAAACCTTGGTGGATACAGAAAAACGAGATTTGGATGTGACCACTGTGGAATATGACGGTTTGGATGCAGTGTATTTGCAAGATGTGCGAGGTGATTACACTTCCTTTTGGATGCAAAAGGGGAATATAATTGTTTCTGGATATTATCATTATGTTGGCGCAGAAGAAATGACGGATATCAGCAAGCATTTGGATTTGTTTGCCAAAATGATGAAGTAAATATCATTGCCATCTTCTAGGATTGGTGGTACATTAATCATATACTCACCACCAACAGGAGGTTTTTATGATTAAAAAACTATATCCAGTCCATCAGTTTGATATTACATATTTGGAACATTGGTTTGCAGAATTGGCAGAAGAAGGTCTTTTTGTTGCCCATTTGGGGTTTTATTTTGCATACTTCACAACTGGTGTTCCACAGAAAACAACCTATCGTTTCATTCCAATAGAAAAAACACAAAAGCTTTCCAATACTTGGGATTTGGAAGAATTTTCTGAACATGGTTGGGAATTTATTGGCACTCATAACAAATATTTTCTATTGTTCCAAAACACCGATGCAGTTCCAAAAGAATTGCCCATTGGAGATGATGTACAACAATCACGTTTTCAAGGTATAGGCAAGCAATTGCAAAAAGCTCTATGCCTTTCTATTGTATTTCGTATCATTGGACTTTGTGGCATTGCTTGGATTTTTTTATATCGTTTCCATAAGGTGGTCTTATTTGGTGGATATTTGATGTTCTACTTCGCCATAATCACTCTTTTCATGGCTTTTTGTCTTTTGATTCCCAGCAATATTAGATGGATGAGACTTCACAAAAGATATGGTGCTGATTTGGAGCACTTGTCATTAGAGCGTCAAGAAGACCCATTTCCAAATGCATTCCATTTCTTGCAAAATCGTATGTACCAACTTGTAACCATGCTTTTTGCTGTACTGGTACCAATTACTTTTTCATTTATCAATTTTTTTGACCCAAACTATGCTGATTTGGATCAAATTGCAGATGAAATGCCTGTTATATCCATTGTGGATGTATCTGGTGGCAAAATACCCTTTGAAGAAAAGCATTACCGTATCACAAAAACATGGTTTACCAATCGCCAATACAATTTGGAACAATATGGGGGTATTCGAAAAACAGGTGCATTTGAAGATGGGGTGTTGTATCTATTCTATTCGGAACTCTATTCACAACAATTGGCAGAGCTTGCCTTTGATTCTTGGATACGTTCCAACCAAGGTGTTTTATTGACACCAGCACCATCAGAAGATAAGTTTGTTGTTGCAACAGATATATTTGACCAAGTGTATATTTATAAAAGTGAAGATGCATGGGATGAGTTTTGGATTTTGGATGGTGATACCATTGTGGCAGGAATCTATTTGGATTCATATGATACAAATGTGGTGGAACGTTTGGATGTGTTTGCAGAAATGATGGAATAATCCCCACGGGATGTCGGGGACGCCATCCCCTACAAAACCAAATGCAACTGTAGGGGCGATTCACGAATCGACCGAAAAGATTCTTCACTCTTTGACACAAGTGTCAAACGTTCAGAATGACAGTTCGATTTTGTCATCCTGAGGGTACCGAAGGATCTTGGTTTTGCTGAAATGATGGAATAACCAAAAGGAGGGCATGGAAACCCTCCCCTACAAACAAAAACCGAACATTGAACTGTAGGAGCGATTCACGAATTGACGAAATGATAAAACAAGCATCAAAAAAGGACCTCAATTTAATTTGAAGTCCTTTGCGTGTCGAAAAAATCAACATGCTAATTTGAAATCCTGATTTCGAGTTAGCATTTTTTAATAATGCAATACGCTATTGATGGTTTGACCTTCCAACGCTTGTCTACCTTCCAAGAAATCCAATTCAATCAAGAAATTCAAGGAAACCACAGTTGCACCAACGCTTTCCACCAAGTCTACCATTGCTTTTGCAGTGCCACCTGTTGCCAACAAATCATCAATGATAACCACTTTGTCACCAGCTTTGATGGCATCTTTATGGATTTCGATGGTTGCAGAACCATATTCCAAGTCATAGGACATAGAGATGACTTCTGCTGGCAATTTGCCTGCTTTACGCACTGGCACAAATCCTTTTTTCATTGTATATGCAATGGGCATTCCATAAATGAAACCACGGGATTCTGGTCCCAAAATCAAATCAAAGTCCACATCTTCCAAAAATGCTTTCATTTGGTCTACAGATTCCACCATTGCCACTGGGTCTTTCAACAAAGTTGTAATGTCACGGAACAACACACCTTCTTGTGGAAAATCAGGAATGTCTCTAATTGCTTGTTTCAAATCCATTTTTGTTTCCTCCTTATTTGGAACACCTAAAATCTTTTACCATCAACTGTACAGAACTTCTGCCGTTGTATGTATTGATATCTATTTGATACACAAAGTCCATAGGGACTGTGCATTTACCACCTGCCATAATCGTATCACATTCTTCCTGTGTATGCAATTCCTTTAGGAGTTTTTTCATCTTTTCATACCCATCAAAAGACACTGCTGACAAGCGTTTGCCTGTTTTTGGCTCCAACAAAGTCAGACGCATCATATCACGATTTTTACCCATCAATTGAATGCGATCTATTTTGATGTTTTGGGATACGAAAAGTGGTGATGGGTTTGCTTTGCCAAATGGTGCCAAATCTTCCAGCTCCATTGCAAGACGCATATCCATTTCCACAAATTGCAACACACCATCCAAACGCAAAACAGGTGTCATTTCTTCTACCGTTAAAGGACAACTTGCGTTCAGCATACGATCCAGTTCTGGTATGTTTTCTTCTGGCAAAGAAAGTCCTGCTGCCATGGCATGTCCACCAAATTTTGTGAACAATTCCTTACATTCATACAAAGCTGCAAACAAGTCAAATCCTTCTACGCTACGTCCAGAACCTTTGGCGCCATCTTCTGCACCTGTAATCAGCACCACTGGTCTATGGTACTTTTCTTTGATGCGACCTGCCACAATTCCAGCTACACTTTCATGAATTTCTTTTTCATAAATGACCAAAACCTTATTTTCCAGCAATTGTTCCTTTTCAATCTTTTCTTCTGCCAAAAGAGCCGCTTCCTGTGTCATATGTTTACGTTCTTCATTCAAATATTTCAAAGTTTCTGCCTTTTCTTTTGCTGCTTCTGGATTGGTTTCACAGAACAAAGCAACTGCCATTTCACCACTTTCCAAACGTCCAGTTGCATTGATACATGGACCAATGACAAAGCCCAAATGATATGCTGTAATCTGTTTATCAGACAGTCCAGTTGCATGAATCAATGCTTGCAAGCCAATGTTTTGAGTATTTCCAATTTTCTGCAAACCATGTTGCACCAAAACACGATTTTCTCCAAGCAAATCCACCATATCACAAACGGTGGCAATGGTTGCAAACACCAAGAGTTCTTCCACAAAATCCACATCTGATACATTATTCTTAGTAAGCAATTCCTTTGCAAATAAATAAGATAAAGCCCCTGCACACAAGGTTTGATTTGGATAGGTGCATGCTTGTTGTTTGTGGTCAATGATGGCATCTGCTTCTGGCAAAATGTCTTTTTTGGTATCACCACTGCCTAAAAATCCTGGTTCATGATGATCAATGATAACTACCTGCATACCCAATTCTTTGGCTCTTGCTATTTCTTTAATGGAAGAAATCCCATTGTCACATGTCAGTAAAAATTCCGTTTTCATGTTGCCAAGTGTTTCCACAGCTTCCAAATTCAGACCATAACCCTCTTTTTGTCTGTGTGGCAAATAATAGGACACAGTGCCACCTAGTTTTCTGACGGTTTGGGTCAAAATGGTTGTACTTGTGACACCATCCACGTCATAATCCCCATAGATTACGATTTTCTTTCCACTATGAATGGCTGCATCCACCAATTGTAACGCCAGTTCCATATCCTTCAACAGAAAAGGTGATGGTACATCCTCTAAGTTGCCAGATATGAATAAATTGGCATCATGACGATTGACCAACCCACGATTTGCCAACACATTGGCTTTGATGGGTGAAATGCCCAATTCCTGTGCCATTGCTGCAATTTGTACTTTGTTGCGTTTCAATACCCAACGATTCATAAGGTTCACCTCCTGATGCGAAAATATGTAAAAAGGGTGGATATGGAATCCACCCCTACATTGTGTTATTTTGTGGTTCATTGCAGGATGGGAAACCTCTTGGAGCTTTGCTCCAAAACCCTACGATTGCAGAATATTTTGATGGCGTGGTGGTTTGTTTTACAATGAGAAACCCATACCACGATTGCATTATATTTGAGTGTTGTGGTGATTTATAACAGAATGAGAAACCCATACCACAGTTTCGTTGTATTTGGTTTTGAATCATTCACCATTCACCATTAGTCCTTAGTCTAACTTATTTCATCCAATCGTCATCATCATCTTCCCAGAAGTTACCAAAGTCTTCTTCTGTCAACATATTCACTTCTTCTTCCACTTCATCAGATGGCACTTCATCTACGCCTTCAGGCAACAATGTGTACCAAATGGAAGCTGAAATACAGATAGAGGAATACGCACCAGCAACGATACCCACCATCATAGGAAGTGCAAATTCTTTGATGGATGTTACCCCAAGACAATACACTGCTCCAACTGCCAAGAATGTGGTTACAGAGGTATGAATGGAACGTTTCAAAGTTTGTTGTACACTGATGTTGAAGCGTTCTGCTCTTTCCATTTCTTCTGGCAAAATTTTTCTATTTTCACGAATACGGTCAAAAATAACAATGGTTGCATTGACAGAATACCCCAAAACAGTTAACAAAACTGCAATGAATGTATTGTTGACTGGAATACGCAAAATTGCATATGCTGCCAAAACAAACAATACATCATGAACCAATGCCAAAATCGCACTGCCACCTGCACGAAAATCTCTAAATCTCAAAGAAATATAGAACAACATTGCCACACAAGCAATGAGTGTCGCTTTGATGGCTGCTGCTTGCATTTCAGAACTTACAGTACCACTGACATCAGCAGAAGATTTCAGTTCTGCTTTTGGATACACTGCTTGGATTGCTGCTGTCAAATCTTCACGTGCTTCACTATCCAAGGAAGAAAGTTTCAATGTCACTTCTGTAGACCCTACAATTTCTTGCACTTGTGGACTGGATTGACCTGTTGCATCAGAAATCAATGCAATCAATTCACTTTGTGGCACATCTTCACCCATATCATAAACCATGGAAGTACCACCAGTAAACTCAACATCCCAATTGAGCATACCATTGCCTTGGCTACCTTGGAATACCATTGCGCCAATACCAATCAAAACAATAACCAATGAAAGAAGGAAAAATTTCTTTCTATTTTCAATTATTTTCATTCTTGGTCGCCTCCTTCCACTTCAATATCTTCATTTGGAATACTGACCACGCCATATAGGACTGGGTTTTGTACGCCAACATAAATCAAACCATTTACAATGAGTCTTGTAATGACAAGAGCTGTAAACATGGAAATGACGATACCAACAATCAATGTACTTGCAAAGCCTTTGATGGTACCAGAACCAAGATAGAACAAAACTGCACCTGCAATCAAAGTGGTGATATTACCATCCACAATTGCTGGAAGTGCTCTGGAGAAACCAATCTTTGTGGAAGCACGCAAAGATTTGCCTGCTGCAATTTCTTCTTTGATACGTTCAAAAATAACCACATTGGCATCTACTGCCATACCAACAGAAAGGATGATACCAGCGATACCAGGAAGGGTTAGGGTTATGCCACAAGCACTGAGGGCAATGAAGTCCAAACCAATGTAAATGAGCAATGCCCAGTTTGCTGCAAAGCCCAAAATACGATATGCAAAAAGCATATACACAAGCACCAAACTAATGCCCACAAGACCTGCTTGAATCCCTGTGGAAAGGGCATCTGCACCAAGTCTTGCACCTACATTTTGCATTTGGATGACTTCCAAGTTAAATGGCAAAGAACCTGCACGAATGAGAGCTGCCAAGTTTTCTGCTTCTTCACCAGTAAAGTTACCAGTAATGGTTGCTTTTCCATCTTTGATGACAGATTGCACAGTTGGTGCACTGATGATGTTATCATCCATAACAATGGCAATCATTTTGCCAATATTTGCTGCTGTTGCTGCTGCAAAGGCATCTGCACCTTCATCTGTAAATTCCAAGGAAACATATGGCATGGAAGCGCCACCTGTTGAGGTTGCACCAACTTCTTTGGAAGCTGTTTTGACCATTTCCCCAGTCAACAATACATTGCCATCACCATCCAAAAATGTCAACTGACCAGTTTGACCGATTTCTTGGATTGCTTCTTCTGCATCTTCTACACCTGGAATTTGTACACGAATACGGTCTGTGCCTTCAATTGCAGCTTCCGCTTCTGTCCAACCATTCCAGTCCAAACGTCCTTGCAACAAAGAGATTGCAGCAGACATATCTTCTGTTGTCACATCTTCTTTATCCGCTTCGTAGACAATTTCTACACCGCCACGCAAGTCCAACCCTTGTTCAATTTGAGACACGCTAAACTGCTTGTCTTCTCCAACACCCAAATATGCCACGCTACTGGCTGCAACCAACACAGCCAACATGACAGCGAGGATGATTCCGCCTTTTTTCTTCATATTGTCAATTCCTCCTTTGACGATTCTGTTTCCAATAGAAAACAGATAGAAAGACGGTTTCTCTTCGGTCAAAAGAAGAACCGCCTAAAATCAAGTCATTTTTACTAGGGCAATACCGCACAACCCTGATTGCAAGATTTGTGAGGATATTTTTTTATCATAGCCGCTAAAAAACGGAGTCGATATCGGAAATATCGTCGAGTATTTTTGGTGTCTATGATGAGGAAATAAACCACAAAGATTGTGCTCTAGGACTGTGCGGTGTTGCCCTAAATTTTATTATATCACAAAGAAATCCTTTTGCAATCCAAATCAGAAAAAAGTAAGAAATATAGATGGAAATTTCTATCATACAACGGGCAGATATAGAATCTGCCCCTACAGTGGCAAAATCGGCTTTTGATTGCAATGATTTTGTCATCCTGAACGCAGTGAAGGATCTTTTGTTATTTACCAGCAAAATTGGCAATACCACCGCCAAGTCCACCAGCAGCAATGGCAACCACCAAAGTCATGGTTTTGGACAAACTCCAAGCAACCGTTTCAGCACCAACAGACGTCAACAAAAACAACAAAATGGCATAGCACACACCAGCACCCATACCCCAAAACAACCTACGTTTTGATTTACATTTGCCCCAATCAAAACCAGCGATTGCAGCTGAAATGGCAGTGCACACAAGAGATATGACAGGCAAAGCATCCATATTGGTTTCGGTATAGGTCAAAACCATGCCATATGCAACAAAGAAAATGCAAGTGATTGCAAAGGCAACTGCAACGCCCTTTACCATATGTAAAACAGTGCTTTTGGTTTGTGATTTGTTGCGTTTGCAACCTTCTTTTCGTTCTCTACCCTCCAAAATAACGCTACATCTGTTCTTCCATTTGGGTGGTTTTGGTACTTTTGGTATACGAATCCGTTTCATACATAAGCCTCCTAGGTTTTTGTATATTTTATGGGAATCGTGTACAAAATATGCTATACTTAGGCTAATGACTCATGGTGTCTATGGTAAGTAACAGACAGATATAGAATCTGCCCCTACAATTGTAGAATACGGATATATATTTCCTTTGTAGAGGATGGGTTTTCGTCTCTTATACTGTCAAAACCCATAATTATTTCGCCTTTAGCGTCGCAGACTTAAATCCGCAGACAGGATTCACTCCTGTTGAGGACAAAAAGCGATTTCTAGGTGCTTCGTAGAAGCACTTGCACGAGGAAATCGTCTTTTTTACCTATGTTTTACAACTCGAAATCCTGATTTCGAGTTGTAACTCTATATCAAGGAGGTTTTTATGACAAAACAATTCGTTGATTTACATACACATTCTTATCGTTCTGATGGTACTGTTTCTCCAGAAGCTTTGGTGGTTTTGGCAAAGCGCATTGGACTATCTGCCATTGCACTGACAGACCACGATACCATTGATGGTTTGGCTGAATTTATGGAAGCTGGCAAGAAGCATGATATAGAAACCATTGCTGGTATTGAAATGGCTTGTACCTATGAGAAATTCCATCAACCAGAAATTCACATTGTTGGTTTGGGATTTGATCCAGATTCACCTCATTTGACAGGATATTTGGCTGCTTTGCGTGAAGAACGTAAGAAACGCAATCTTTTGATGCTTGCAAAACTTTGTGATTTGGGATTTGACTGCACCTTAGAAGAACTCCATCAAACTGCTGGTGGTCGTGTGGTGACAAGAGCTCATTTTGGTACACTCCTCTTTCAAAAGGGTTATGTGAAAGATAGAAATGAAGCTTTCCAAAAATACATTGGTAATGGATGCCCTGCATTTTTACCTAGGAATTTGCCTACACCAAAGGATGTCATTGCAGAAATTCATAACGCTGGTGGTGTTGCGATTTTGGCACATCCCACCTTATATAAATTGGATTTTGGACAGTTGGATGCATTGTGCAAAGAATTTGTGTCCTATGGCTTGGATGGCATTGAGTGCTACTACTCCACCTATACCCCAAATCAAAGAAAAGCAGTTCTAAAATTGGCAAAGAAACACAAGTTGTTGCCTTCTGGTGGCAGTGATTTCCATGGTGAAAATAAACCAGATATCCAATTGGGGATTGGTATGGGACATTTGGAAGTGGAATATGGTTGTTGGCAGAATCTAAAAACCAAAGATTCTTCGTCGCTGTACTCCTCTGAATGACAGATTTGCGAAATGCTGGAGGATACTATCCTCCCCTACGAAAACACCAAAATCACCACAAATCATAAATTTGGAATTGTAGGGGCGATTCACGAATCGACCGAAAGGATTCTTCATCGCTGCGAAACTTTCCTCTAAATGGCAGATTGGTGGAATACAGGAGGATACTATCCTCCCCTACAAAAAACAACAAAACTCACCACAAAACATAAATTTGGAATTGTAGGGGCGATTCACGAATCGACCGAAAGGATTCTTCGTCGCTACGAAACATTCCTCTAAATGGCAGATTGGTGGAATACAGAAATAATTACATATCAACGGGATGTCGAGGACGCCATCCCCTACAAAACCAAAACGTAAATTTGCATCATTTCGTCATAAACCACCATAAAATATAAATTTGCATCGTAGGGGAGGGTTTCCATGCCCTCCCACCAACAACCACAAAATACAAAACCACCTACAATATTGCATACCCATATATTTTATGTTAGAATACAAAATATTATATAGTAGAAATACCCCCAAACAAAAGGAGGACAACCCATGTGTGGAATTTGTGGCTTTACAGGCCATTTGGCAAATACAGAAGAAATTTTAGAACGAATGAAAGATAAAATCCATCATAGAGGACCTGACAGTGGTGGTTCTTATATGGATGATGGCGTTTCCCTTGGATTTCGTCGTTTGAGCATCATTGACTTGGAAGGTGGCACACAGCCTATCTACAACGAAACAAAAGATATGGTCATTACCTTCAATGGTGAAATTTACAATTACCAAGAAATTAGAAAAGATTTGGAAGAAAAAGGTCATATCATGGGTAGCAATGCCGATACTGAAGTGTTGCTTCATGGATATGAAGAATATGGTGAAGAATTGCTTGCGAAACTCCGTGGTATGTTCACCTTTGTTATTTGGGATGCAAAAAACCAAACCCTTTTTGGTGCTAGGGATTTCTTTGGTATCAAACCTTTTTACTATGCTCTTTATGACAACCAAATGATTTATGGTTCTGAAATCAAAAGCATTTTGGAATATCCAAACTTCCCAAGGGAAGTGAACAAAAACGCTTTGGAAAACTATTTGACCTTCCAATACAGTGTGTTGCCAGAAACCTTCTTCAAAAACGTATTTCGTTTGATGCCTGCACATTGTTTCACCTTCAAAAATGGTGAGTTGAATGTACGCAGATATTGGGAACCAAAATTTGAAATCGACCACAACAAATCCTTAGAACAATTTGTGGATGACATTGATGAAGCCATGCAAGATTCCATCCAAATGCATAAAATCAGTGATGTTGAGGTTGGTTCTTTCTTATCCAGTGGTGTGGATAGCTCCTATGTGGCTTCTTGTTTCAAAGGTGACAAAACCTTTACCGTTGGCTTTGATTATGAAAAATACAACGAAATTGACTTCGCAAAAGCATTGTCTGAAAAAATCGAAATTGAAAATCACAGCAAACTGATCACAAAGGATGAATATTGGGATACCTTAGGCAAAGTACAATACCATATGGATGAACCATTGGCAGATCCTTCTGCGATTGCTTTGTATTTTGTCAGCCAAACTGCTGCAAAACACGTAAAAGTAGCCTTAAGTGGTGAAGGTGCTGATGAATTCTTTGGTGGATACAACATCTATCGTGAACCACATGCATTGTTGCTTTTGACTCGTTTGCCTAAATTTGTACGCAAAAGCCTTGGTTATGTGGCAAAACGTATGCCCAATATGAAAGGGAAAAACTACCTCATCCGTGGTAGCAAAGACTTGCAAGAACGTTTCATTGGTAACGCTTTCATGCTTTCCAAAGAAGAACGTGAACGCATTCTCAAAAACCCAAGTGGCAACTACCCTCATACAGAATTGACCAAGCCATTTTATGACAAAGTGGCACATCTTGATGATGTGACCAAAATGCAATACATTGACATTCATTTTTGGTTGATTGGTGATATTTTGCTGAAAGCTGACAAAATGAGTATGGCACATTCTTTGGAAGTGCGTGTACCTTTCCTCGATAGACGTGTCTTTGATATTGCAAGCACATTGCCAACAAAATATAAAGTCAACAAAGAAAATACAAAATTTGCAATGCGTCAAGCTGCACATAGATATTTGCCAGATATGGTGGCAGAAAAGAAAAAACTCGGATTCCCTGTACCAATCAGAATTTGGCTTAAGGAAGATGCTTATTACAATCGTGTCAAAGAAGCGTTTACTTCCAAAGCAGCAGAAGAATTCTTCAAAACCAATGAAATTGTACAGTATCTTGACGATCATAGAGCTGGCAAAGCTGACAATAGTCGTAAAATTTGGACCATTTATATGTTTTTGGTATGGCACAAACAATATTTTGAAATCTAAATCAAAAGGGGTGTTTTTATGATTTGCGTAGAGGAATCGAAATGTATCCAATGTGGCAGTTGCTTGACTGCTTGTCCATTTTCTGTTTTGGAGATGAAGGATGTACCAGTGGCAAACCCTGACAGGATTTGTATTTCTTGTATGCACTGTGCTGCTGTCTGTCCAACCAATGCCATCACTTTAGATGGCAAAGAAGGAATTTTACCAGAGCCACTCAGGCAATTACCAGAAACATTTGCTGGTGATTTGGAGCAATTTCTCTTGCAAAGACGTTCCATCCGTAGTTTTACAGAGGAACACGTAAACCACAACATCCTAGAACACGCTTTGGAGATTGCCAATTGGGGCAACAGTGCCAAAAATCAGAAACCAACCCATTGGATTGTCATTGATTCCAGAAAAGAGTTGGATGTGATTCTGGGTCATATTTTGGCTTTTGTAGACAAAACTGGTATCTGTCCAGAAATCAAAGAATTGTGTGCCCTTGGAAAAAATCCAGTCTTTGGCAATGCACAAACTGTGATTTTGGGGTATTGTGACAAAAATGCCATCAATCCAACAGCAGATACAGCAATTGCTTTGACCTATTTGGAATTGTACTTCCAAAGTATCGGCATTTCCACTTGTTGGGCTGGATATTTGACTAGACTTGCCAACAATATTCCAGAATTGGTGGAATACTTCCAATTGCCTGAACATCACGCATTTTTCGGTGGTATTTTCCTTGGATATGCAGACACAAGCAAAGAAGATTATTTGCATGTGCCACAAAGAATGAAAAAAGCAAATGTGACTTGGATGGATTGACATTTTAAAATCAATTGCAAATTTTTGTAGGGTACGCATTGTATGCGTATCGAAAGCAGAATGCATACAATGCATTCCCTACACAGCAATAATATGATTAGGTGTAGTTATCTTGAAATAGGCATTTCCACAAAGAATTACAGATTATACACACACAAAAAGGATGATGCTTACGCACCATCCTTCTGACTGTCAAAAAACTAAGAACTTTCTTTGGGTTTTAGCGTCGCAGACTTTCATCCGCAGACGGAATCGCATTTCGTCGAGGACAAAAAGCGATTTCTAGGTGCTTCGTAGAAGCACTTGCACGAGGAAATTGTCTTTTTTACCTATGTTCACAACTCGAAATCCTGATTTCGAGTTAGCGTGTCGATTTTTCGATACGCTGAAAAGGATGATGCCGAGGCACCATCCTTTTCTCATATATGCAAGGGGGCAACCTTGCAAATTAGAATGAATTTTATTCGTATTTGTGTTTCATTGCGATGTTGATTTGTGGTCTGCCTGATTTCCATTTCACTTCACCTGGAGTGATGGCACCAACCACTGGACATACATTCAAGCAAAGGTGACAGCCAACACAATTGTCATTGAGAATTGGACGTCTATTGATTGGGTCCCAATCAATTGCTTGATGAGCAGCATCGTAACAAGAAACATAACATCTACCACAGCCCACACATTTGTCATTGTGGAATTCTGGCAAAATCTTGAAATCACGATTCAAATCTTCTGCTGGAATGATATTGCCAAGTGCCAAACCAATAAAATCATCCAAACAGTTGAAACCATGTTCATCCATCCAATGCATCAAACCACTAGACATATCTTCTACGATACGATAGCCATATTGCATGACAGATGTGGTTACTTGCACGTTTCTACAGCCCAAAAGCATAAATTCCAAAGCATCGCTCCAAGTTTCGATACCACCGATACCACTCATTGGAACATTTTTGAGTTGTTCATTTTGCAACATTTGTGCCACAAAACGAAGTGCAATTGGTTTGACTGCTGCACCAGAATATCCAGAAATGGAGGATTTTCCGTTGACAACAGGCATAGCTGTCATGTTTTCATAATCAATATTGGTGATGGATTTGATGGTATTGATTGCAGAAATACCCTTTGCGCCACCTTCGATAGCAGCAATTGCAGGAATTTCCATAGTTGTAATGTTAGGTGTCATTTTTGCAATGACAGGCAATTTGGTTGCTCTGGAAACAGCTTGGCTATATCCACGAACCAACTCAACATTGGTACCAACGTCAGAACCCATTGCGTGACTTGTCATTTGAGGACAAGAGAAGTTACATTCAATCAAATCTGCGCCTGCTTGTTCAGACATTTTTGCAAGAGCATCCCATTCTTCATTTGTACTACCCATGATGGAAGAAACCATGATTTTATCTGGGAAATCTCTTTTCAATTTATACATATTTTCAAAGTTCAATTCAGTTGGTTTGTCAGAAATTTGTTCCATATTTTTGAATCCCAACCAAGGTGTTCCTTCTTTTTTGTTATGGTCAAAACGTGGTGAACATTCATCTGCTACAAAGATACCAACGGTTTTGTAGAATACACCACCCCAACCTTCTTCGTATGCCTTTGCAACCATTTCGTAGTTACTTCCTACAGGAGAAGAAGAAAGGAAGAAAGGATTTTCACATTTTACACCCAAATATTCAATAGACAAATCTTTTTTGATTGACATAATGTTCCCTCCTTATCTTTTCTCTAAGTATGCAATCATTTCCACAGCCGCTGCTTTTCCACCTGCCACGGCTTCTACAACAGTTTTACCACCATTTACGATATCACCAGCTGCAAAGAAACCTTCCAAATTGGTTTTGCCACTTTCGTCTACAACCAAACCGCCCTTTGGATTTTTTGCAAATTCTGCAATTTCAGCCATTTCTTCTGGAGCTTGACCAATTGCGAATACCACTGTATCCACTTGTACTTTAGCAGAGGAAACACCATCACGTCCTTTGAAGTGCATGAATTCCACTTTGCCATCGCCTTCCAAGAAATCTGGAGCAAAGTTTGTGGTCATTGGAATGCCCAAAGAAAGGATGTGTTCGATTTCTGCAATATCAGCAGGAGCTTCTTCAATGGTTCTTCTATACCAAATTGCAACGTGTTCTGCACCCATAAGTTTTGCAGACAACGCACAATCCATAGCAACGTTACCGCCACCGATTACGATGACTTTTTTGCCCATATCTGCTTTGCCACCAGATACACGAGCGTCTTTCAAGAAATCAACAGCTGTTTTTACGCCAGCCAAATTTGCACCTTCAATATCAGGCAATTTTGCCGCCCAAAGACCAGCACCCACAAAGAATGCCACATAGCCATCAGCTTTGAGTTCTTCAATTTTCTTTGCGTCTACTTTACATCCACATACAATTTCAACACCCAAATCAGTCACAGCTTGGATATCACGATCCACAACTTCTTGTGGCAATCTGGAATAGTTGATGCCATATGTCAAAACGCCACCAGCTTTTTCCATTGCTTCAAAAACAGTCACTTCATAGCCAGCTTTTGCAAGCTCTGCTGCACAAGTGAGGGATGCAGGACCAGAACCGATACAAGCCACTTTGCCTGCTTTCTTTTCTTCTGGAGCCACCAAAATTTTCATACCAAAAGCAGCTTCTTGTTCCATAGCAAAACGTTGCAATCTACCAATTTCGATTGGTTTGTCGATGCCACATCTACTACAAGCTTCTTCACACATTCTGTCATAAGGACAGACCATAGCACAACTGCCACCCATAACGTTGTTTTCACGAATGGTTTCTGCTGCACCTTTTACATTGCGGAAACGAATGGATCGAATGAATTTTGCAGGATCTGTGCCAGCTGGACATCCTTTGCTACAAGGGGAATCGTAGCAGAGCAAACATCTTGCTGCTTCTTCCATTGCAGTTCTTGGGGTAAACCCACATTGTGCTTCTTCAAAATAAGTTCCGATTTTCACCTTACTCAAAATAATCACTCCTTTCCTATATGCAAAAGTATCACCTTTGCCAATTGAGACATTTGCTTTGGATAAATTTTATGCACCAACTTCCACCTAGATGCCACATAATCCATACCCTTTTTTATAGAAGAAACTGCATTTCCTTCTATAGACTACCAAAGCAAAATTGGTCTCAAATCCATGTGCAATTCTGCTTTGTAACTAGTTACATTATAGCATTTATCAGGGTTCTTTGCAATTATGCCATTTTTTCGCTTGTGTTGTGAATTTCGTTTTTTGGTGTGTTTTTTGTGCAAAAGTTCAAAACCCTACAGTAAAATAACAGACAACTATATTCATTTGTATGCAAAATAAATTCCTACAAAAACATAGGAGTTATTCCAAGCAAACAGTCGAAATTCACAAAAATACACTTGTCCTTCTTATGAATACACTGGTTTTTTACCAAGAAATGACCTTTTCTTTTTGATAAAAAATAAACAACGATAATTGTCAGAAACCCTGTTGTTTGTTTTGACTAACATGCTTTTTGATGTGAAATTTCTATGAACTGAATGGTAAATACCCTAAAATTATAGGGGTATTAGCGCTATTTTGATTGGATTTTGACATGAAAACTGCAAAACATATGGGTACTGTATGGGGAATATATGCGGTAGGGTCAAGACCCTACCCTACAAATTGCGAATATCGAACCATATCGCCTAATGAAAGTGATTAGATTCTTCGTCACTTTGTTCCTCTGAATGACAAGTTTGTGCTTTTCTGACCACTGTTCACTGCCCACTGATTCGTCATGCAGAACGTAGTGAAGCATCTTGGTTTTTAGATTCTTCATCACTTTGTTCCTCTGAATGACAGTGATACTATCCATATATTCTATAGTTTTGCAATAAAAAAGCAGAGCATATACTCCGCTTTCAAATCATTTCTATTCACCAAGACAAACGCAATTTTTGACTTGGACACAAGGACACGCAAACGCCACATCCAGTACATCTATCTGATGTGATTTCCACAACACCGTCTGTACATTCCACTGCTTCATACATACAGACCTTTTGACAGACAGTACATCCAATTTCACATGATTCATCTCTTTTTATTTTACACACCAAAGGGTCTACCGTCATTTCATCGAAGGATTGCAAGCCGGTCAATGCACAACCTTTGATTTCCTTTGCATGTTTCACGTGGTGTTCTTCTGCCCATTTGGAGATACCTTCCACTACTTTTGTAATAACTTCATAACCTTCCAAAATGACAGCTGTTCCAATTTGCACAGCAGTTGCACCCAACATCAAATATTCAATGGCATCTTTTGCAGTGGAAATACCGCCAACACCACAAATGGGAATGTCTACCGTCTGTGCTATGGTTGCCACAGATGCCAAAGCCAAAGGTTTGACTGCTGCACCAGAATATCCACCATAAGTAGGCAACAAAGGTTTGCCCAGTTCAATGTCTACACCCAAAATACAACGTGGTGTATTGATGGCACTGACTGCTGCTGCACCTGCTTTCTTTGCCATTTTTGCCACATAGGAAATGTTGGATACATTTTGTGAAAGCTTCACCATCACTGGAATTTTCACATGATCCACCACTTCTTTTGTCATTTGATATACCTTTTCGCCACTGGATGCCACCACTTCTAGTGTTTCCCCTTGCGGACATGACAAACACAATTCCAATGCATCTGCACCTGCTTGTTCCATTTTGATGGCAACATAAGCAAGCTCTGTTGGTGAGCTGGCAGTGACACTTGCAATGAGAATACCACCACTTTTTTTGGCAATTGCAATTTCATCCACCCAATTTTCCATAGGCAGATGGCTATACAAGCAAATATTTTGGACACCCATATCGTTGCCTGCAATTCTAGGTCTGGTTTCCATATACATTTGGGTGCCTATGGTTTCTGTAATGACAGCACCAGCACCGGCAGCAAAGCATTTTTCAATGCATGCACCATCACGAACCCAAGGTCCAGCAGCAACAATCACTGGTGTGGAAAGTTCCAAACCCATCAATGTTGTTTTCATAGATTCACCTGATTTCTTTTATAGGAATTTACAATGGGAGGGCATGGAAACCCTCCCCTACAATATATGTATTTGTGTTTTGGTGTTGCGGAACAGCACAGCTATTCCCTACAATGTGTATTTGCGTTTTGATATTGCAGGACAGCACTGCTATCCCCTACGATGTGTATTTGTGTTTTGGTATTGCGGGACAGCACAGCTATCCCCTACGATGTGTATTTGCGTTTTGGTATTGCGGGACAGCACTGCTATCCCCTACAATGTATATTTTCGTTTTGATATTGCAGGACAGCACTGCTATCCCCTACGATGTGTATTTGCGTTTTGATATTGCAGGACAGCACTGCTATCCCCTACAGATTTCGATATTTTAGCTGACTTTGATTTCAGACATTTCTGCCACAGGTGTTTCCACAATTTGACCTTTTTCCATATTGCGATTTGCACTGGCAAGCATCAATTTGATACGATTGAGCTGATTGACTTCGCTGGCACCAGGGTCATAATCAATTGCAACCACATTGGATTCTGGATATTGTTTACGCAATTCCTTGATGATACCCTTACCCACAACATGATTTGGCAAACAACCAAATGGCTGTGTACAAACCACATTTGGCACATTGGTATGCACCAATTCCATGATTTCTGCTGTTAGGAACCAACCTTCACCTGTTTGGTTACAAAGAGAAACCAATTTGCTTGCATATTTACCCAATTCTCTAATGGAAACAGGTGCTTCAAAGCGTTCACTCTTTTCCAAAGCCACAATCATTGGTTTTTGGTACCATTCAATGGCACGTGACACCATATCGCTGATGACTCTGGATTTTTTGCTACCACCGAGATATTGTTCTCTAAAGGTTGCATTGTAACAATGGTAGTGCATAAAGCCCATCAAATCTGGCACAACTGCTTCTGCACCTTCACGTTCCAACAAATTCACCAAGTCATTATTTGCTGTTGGATGGAATTTTACCAAGATTTCGCCAACAACACCCACTCGTGGTTTTTGGATATCCAACAATGGCAATGCATCAAATTCTGCAATGATATTTCTAATATTTTCTTTGAAGGTTCGTAAATCTCCAACTTGTACGTCTTTTCTGGTTTTTGCAAGCCATTTTTCATGCAAACGATTTGCAGAACCTTCCACCACTTCATATGGTCTTGT
The DNA here is from genome assembly GCA_030067835.1 of Chakrabartyella piscis. Taxonomy (GTDB): domain Bacteria; phylum Bacillota; class Clostridia; order Lachnospirales; family Anaerotignaceae; genus Chakrabartyella; species Chakrabartyella piscis. The sequence goes on along the minus strand of CP092441.1, from coordinate 413,057 downwards.
GCGATATACCACACGCATAAACACATCTCCATAGATGATGGCTTGGATGGCTTTGTGGATCAATTTCGGACCCAATTTGAAACCAGGATTCTTTTCCAAACCAGCTGGATTGATGGAAATAACAGGAATATTTGGCATACCTGCATTTGCCAATGCTTTTCGGATAAAAGCAATGTAATTGGTTGCTCTACATCCACCACCTGTTTGGGAAATTAAGAGTGCTGTACGATTCAAATCATATCCACCAGAAAGCAAACCATTCATCAATTGACCAATGACAATGAGTGCTGGATAGCAAGCATCGTTGTTGACATATTTGAGTCCTGTGTCAATTGCTTTTTGATCCATAGCTTCCATAACTTCCAAACGATAACCAGAAGAACGAAAGACTGGTTCCAAAAGTGCAAAGTGCATTGGAGACATTTGTGGACACAAGATGGTATATTCTTCTTTCATTTTTTTGGTGAACAACACACGTTTGAGGGATGCTTCCCCACTTTTTAGGGTGACTCCTTTTTCACGTCTTTCTTCCAATGCAGCAAGCAAAGAACGTACACGAATTCTAGCTGCACCAAGGTTATTCACTTCATCAATTTTAAGAGCTGTGTAGATTTTGCCACCAGCTTCCAAAATACCTTTGACTTCGTCTGTTGTGACAGCATCCAAACCACAACCAAAGGAATTGAGTTGGATGTATTCCAAGTTTTCGTGACGTTTGACCACAGATGCCACTTCATACAAACGAGAATGGTATGTCCACTGGTCACGTACAATCAAAGGACGTTCCACTTGACCCAAATGCACCAAACTATCTTCTGTAAACACAGCAATGTTGTAGCCTGCAATGAGCTCTGGAATACCATGATTGATTTCTTGGTCTGCATGGTATGGTCTGCCTGCCAAAACAATACCTGTCATATTGTGTTCTTCGATATAAGCAAGGGTTTCTTCACCCTTTTTGTGCATGTCGGTTCTAAAGAAATTCCACTCCATCCAAGCAGCGTGAACCGCTTCCACAATTTCTTGTTCTGTGCAACCTTCTGGCACAAATTCCTCCACCATACGTGCTGCAATGTGTTCTTCTGTATCCATAGACAAGAATGGATTTTTGTAAACGATATCCAATTCCTTCAATTCTTCCACATTGTTTTTGATGTTTTCATTGTAGGATGCAACAATTGGACAATTGTAGTTGTTGTCTGCATTTGGATTGTCACGTCTTTCAAATACGATACCTGGATAGAAAATCATATCCACTTCTTTTTCAATCAAACTCATAATGTGACCATGTACCAATTTTGCTGGATAACAAACGGATTCACTTGGAATGGATTCCATGCCTTTTTCAAAAATTTGTTTGTTGGACTCTGGTGACAACTCCACATGGTAGCCCAGTTTTGTGAAATAGGTAAACCAGAATGGGTAATCTTCCCACATGTTCAGCACACGAGGAATGCCCACAGAACCACGTTTTGCAACCTCTTTTGGAATGGGTTCGTAGTCAAACAAACGATGTCTTTTATATTCATAAAGATTTGGTGCTGGATTTTCACTTTTTTCTTTGCCCAAACCTTTTTCACAACGATTTCCTGTGATAAATCTTCTGCCACCACTGAATTTGTTGATGGTCAACAAGCAATGGTTGGTACATCTTTGGCATCTAGCCATTGTGGATTGTACTTCCAAAGCATTCATTTCATCACGATTTACAAGTGTGGTTTTGTAACCCATTGTGTATTTATCTCTTGCAATGAGGGCTGCACCAAAAGCACCCATCAAACCTGCAATATCAGGTCTAACTGCTTTTCTACCGCTGATGTCTTCAAAACCCTTGAGTACTGCATCGTTATAGAAGGTACCACCTTGTACCACCATAGATTTGCCCATCGCCTTAGGGTCTGCAATTTTGATGACCTTAAGCAAAGCATTCTTGATAACGGAATAAGCAAGACCTGCGGAAATATCTGCCACATCAGCACCTTCTTTTTGTGCTTGTTTGACACGAGAATTCATAAATACAGTACAACGAGAACCCAAATCAATTGGACTTTTTGCTTGGAGTGCGATTTTCGCAAAGTCTGCCACGCTATAGTTCAAGGATTTTGCAAAGGTTTCAATAAAGGAACCACAACCTGAAGAACAAGCTTCGTTGAGCAATACATTTTCAATGACACCGTCTTTGATACGAATACATTTCATATCCTGACCACCAATGTCTAGGATGAAGTCAACGTCTGGTCTAAAGAATTGTGCTGCTTTGTAATGTGCTACCGTTTCGATATAACCCAAGTCCATTTGGAGTGCTTCTTTGATGAGACCTTCTCCATAACCTGTGACACAAGAATTGCGAATCACAACGGTTTCTGGCATTTGATCATACAAATCGTTCAAAGTTTTGCGAATAACCGCCAAAGGATTGCCTTCATTGCTACCATAGAAGGAATACAACAAGCCACCATCTTTGGAAACCAAGGATACTTTCGTTGTGGTGGAACCTGCATCAATACCAAGGAAGGCATCGCCAGAATAGGTGGACAACTCTTCCCTTTGGACTTTATTTTGTTCATGTCTATTTTGGAATGCTATGTATTCTTCTGCTGTTGCAAAAAGAGGGTCTAGTCTGCTGACTTCTGCCTCCATTTTGCCACTTTCAGTGATTTTTTGAAGTACATTGACAAAGGTCAATTCACCTACCTGAGGACATGACACCGCTGTGCCATATGCTGCAAACAAATGGGAAGATTCTGGTAAGATTGTGGTTTCATCGGTCAAATGAAGGGTTTCCACAAATCGCAAACGTAGTTCTGATAGGAAGTGCAAAGGACCACCCAAAAAGGCAACATGTCCACGAATTGGCTTTCCACATGCCAAGCCAGCAATGGTTTGGTTGACCACTGCTTGGAAAATGGAAGCTGCCAAATCTTCACGTTTTGCACCTTCGTTGATCAGTGGTTGGATATCTGTTTTGGCAAATACACCACATCTGGAAGCAATTGGATATAGGACTTCATGGCTTTTTGCAAGTTCATTGAGACCAGTTGCATCTGTTTGCAACAAACTTGCCATTTGGTCAATGAAAGAACCTGTACCACCAGCACAGACACCATTCATTCTTTGCTCAATATTTCCATTATCAAAATAGATGATTTTGGCATCTTCACCACCCAATTCAATGGCAACATCCACCTGTGGTGCTGTGGTTTCAATTGCTTTTGCTGTGGCAACCACTTCTTGGATGAATTCCACGCCCATATTTTTGGCAAGGGAAACGCCACCACTACCTGTAATCATCATAGAAAAAGGCAAATTACCCATTTCTGTCATGGCTTCTTTCAAGATATCCTTGATGGTTTTTTGAATTTCAGAATAATGTCTACGATATTCACCAAAGACAATTTGATCTTGCTCGTCTACCAATACCACCTTGACCGTGGTGGAACCAATATCAATACCCATTCGATACATTTGCTGAACCCCCGTTTGCATGTTGCACCTCCACACCTTTTTCTCTATTGTATGTTGGAGTATTCCTTCAACCAATCCCTTTATCAAAGCACATAACTCCCTATATTTCTCTATAATTCACCACTATATACTTCAATTATATGTCAAAATTTTGAAAATACAACCTTTTCAGCCGTTAAGATGTTGTTAAGAAACTGCAATACGCCCTTTTCTCTGTCATTTCCACCAAAGAATCTTACATACAATCCACTTCCACCCTTCACTTTTCACAAATATTGTGATACAATAAAAAAGATTATAGATAACTAGGAAGGAGGGCTTCTATGAACGGTTTTTTTATCTCCATCGAAGGTACTGATGGCAGTGGAAAATCCACCCAAATTCGTAAAATAGAAGCATATTTGCAATCCAAAAACCATCCTTTTCTCCTAACCAGAGAACCAGGTGGCACCCAGATTGCAGAGCGGATTCGTGATTTGTTGTTGCATCCAGAATACCGTGAAATGACAGCAAAAACCGAAATGCTTTTATACGCAGCAGCACGTGCACAACATGTGGAAGAATTGATTTTGCCAACACTTGCAAGTGGCACTTCCATTTTGACGGATCGCTTTGTGGATTCCAGCATTGCCTACCAAGCGTTTGGCAGGGAATTGGGGGATATGGTACAAGTGGTCAATGACATTGCAACTGGTGGCAAAAAGCCAGATCTCACAATCTTCTTGGATTTACCGCCACATCTTGGCATTGTCCGCAAGCAAAAAGAAGAAAACCATACAATGGATCGTTTGGAATTGGAAGCAAATACCTTCCATGAAAAAGTATATGAAGGGTTTGTTGCACTTTGCCAAAAAGAGCCAGACCGTGTAAAACGAATTGATGCAAGCCAAAGCGTAGATGCTGTGTTTGCCGAAATACTAAGGGAATTGGATGTATTGTTGATGAAATAAAACCATAGGAGGGATTTTATATGAAATTAATTATAGCCATTATCCAAGATGAAGATGCTGGAGATGTAATCTCTAATTTGAATGCAGAAGGTTTGCAAGTGACACGTTTGTCCACAAAAGGTGGTTTCTTGCGTGCTGGAAATACCACAATCATGACTGGTGTGGATGATGAAAAAGTGGAGTTTGTTTTGAAAGTCATTGAAGACAACAGCAAATCTCGTACACAATACGCAACACTTCCATCTTCTTGTGGTGCAATGCATGGATTTATTTTGGCACCGATTGAAGTCAAAATTGGTGGTGCAACTGTATTTGTATTGGATGTGGATCAGTTCCATAAGTTCTGATCTTTTGCCTTACATGACAGATTGGTTACGGTAGGGTCAAGACCCTACCCTACAGAAACCGAAGCACCGTAGGGTTCAGTCTTGACTGAACCGCAAAGACGTAATCCAACTAGAAAGGAGCATACTTTGTTTGCTTTTGCCAAAATTTGGGGCAACGAAACCTTGCTCCGTTATCTGAAAAAAACAGTACAAACACAAACCACTTCCCATGCGTATTTATTGGTTGGGAAGTATGGTTGTGGTAAAAAAATGATTGCAGATGCCTTTTGTCGGTATTTGCATTGTGAAAACCTAGGTGTAGAGGCTTGTGGTGTTTGTACCAGTTGTCGTTTGTTTGACGCTGGCAATCATCCAGATGTCATCTACATCACAACAGAAAAAAAGTCCATTGGTGTGGAAGAAATTCGTGAACAAATCTTGGAAACAGTAGGTCTATTGCCCTATTCTTTTCCAAAAAAAATATATGTCATTCCAAATGCACACACTTTGACACCACAGGCACAAAATGCACTTCTGAAAACATTAGAGGAACCACCGCAATATGCACTTTTTATTTTGCTTGCAGAAAGTACAGAACCTTTGTTTCAAACGGTTTTGTCACGTTCCATTGTGTTGCAACTTCCACCACTTCCAGATGATTTGGTGGCTGAATATTTACAAAAGAATCTATTGGCAACTGCTGATACTGCCAAAACATTTGCCATCTATGCCCAAGGGAGCATTGGTATGGCTTTGGAATTGTTGCAGGATGAAAGTTTTGCAGCTTTACGGGATTTTGTCCTAGAAAAAATAAGACAACTTCCAAAAATGAGCCTAGGAGATGCACTTCTTCTGGCAAAAGAATTTGAAAATTACAAAAACGATTTGCGTTTTTTGGATATGATAGAACTTTGGTACCGAGATGTGTTGGTGGCAAAATCCACCAAAAATCCAAACCACCTGATTCAACAGGAATACCAAGCAGATATCTTTGCTGCAACCGGTGTTTCCACTGCCAATTTGATTGCATGTGCTGAAGCTGTCCAATTGGCGAAAAAACAACTGTCCCAAAACGGGAATTTCAGACTGACTATGGAAGTTATGTTGATGAACATAAAGGAGAATACAAAATCATGATAGAAGTCATTGGTGTACGATTCAAAAAAGTAGGAAAGATGTATTATTTCGATCCTGATGGCGAAACCGTCCAAAAAGGCGATTTTGTTCTTGTGGAAACAGCTAGGGGTATTGAATATGGCGAAGTGGTCAAAGAAAATACAGAAGTTGCTGACACTGCCATTGTGGCACCCCTCAAAAAAATGACACGCAAAGCCACAGATGAGGATGCCAAAACTGTGGAAGTGAATATCAAAAAAGAAAAAGAAGCCTTTGAAATTTGCATGAAACACATTGCAAAATTGAAATTGGAAATGAAATTGGTGGATGTGGAAATGACATTTGATCGCAACAAATTGATCTTCTATTTCACATCTGATGGACGTGTGGATTTCCGTGAATTGGTCAAAGAATTGGCTTCAACCTTCAGAACCCGTATTGAACTACGCCAAATTGGTGTACGTGATGAAGCCAAAATGCTCAATGGTATTGGTATTTGTGGACGTTCTTTGTGTTGTGCTACTTTTTTGGGTGATTTCCAAACCGTTTCCATCAAAATGGCAAAAGAACAAAATCTTTCCCTCAATCCAACGAAAATCAGCGGTATTTGTGGTAGACTCATGTGCTGTTTGAAATACGAAGAAGAAGTTTATGAAGAACTGAACAAGAAATTGCCAAAAATCGGCGATATCATTTCTACACCTGATGGCAAAGGTGAAATTTTGGCTACACAAGTGTTGCAACAACAGGTGAAAGCTGCTGTACGCAAATCAGACAACGAACCACCTACCATTGGTTTCTATCATGTGGAGGATATCAAGCTTTTGAAAACCAGAAAGAAAAAACAACAAGAGTTGCAAGAAAAATTAGAAAATCAACAAAAACAAGAGAAACAAGAGAAACAAGAAAAGACAGACAAGCCAAAAGCGGACAAACCAAAGTCTGATAAACCAAAAAACGATAAGCCAAAAGCGGACAAACCTAAAGTGGAACCACCAAAGGTTGAGAAAAACGATAGAATCGAAAGATTGAAACAAGAAAAACTTGAAAAAATCGAAAAACTGAAAGCAGAAAAATCCAAATTCGATAAATCTAAGTTGGACAAACCAAAAGTAGACAAACCAAAAATGGATAAGTCCAAATTTGAGCAACCAAAGGCAGAAAAAGCCAAAGCAGATATGCAAAAACAACAAAACAAACCACAAAATAACAAAAAAACAAAGCATCAAAATGCAAAACCACAAAACGAAAAAACAACGAAATACCAAGGCAACAGACCACGTGGTAGCAAGGTACAAAATCAAAACAAAAAAACTGGAGAACAACAAAATGATCAATAAATTCACTCTCAACGAAGGTGAACGCTTAGACGATTTACATAGAAACGGGTACCATGTCATTCAAAATCCAAAAAGCTTTTGTTTTGGCATTGATGCAGTACTCCTCAGCGATTTTGCTCGTGTCAAAAAGGGTGAAACCGTCTTGGATTTGGGTACTGGTACTGGAATTGTGCCAATTTTGATGGAAGCCAAAACAGATGGATTTCATTTCACAGGCTTAGAAATTCAAGCTGAAAGTGTGGATATGGCGCAAAGAAGTGTCATAGGTAATGGATTGTCTGAAAAAATTTCCATAGTTCATGGAGATATCAAAGAAATTCCTACTCTATTTCCACAAACCACCTTTGATGTGGTGACAACCAATCCACCTTATATGAATGCTGGCTTTGTGGGTGAAACCAGTGCAAAATCCATTGCACGTCATGAAATTCTTTGTACTTTGGAGGATATCATTGCTGGTGCTTCACGAGTTTTGGGCACCAAAGGCAGATTTTACATGATTCATAGACCCAATCGTTTGACAGATATCATCACCATGATGCGTAAACATAAGCTAGAGCCAAAAACTTTGCGTTTTGTGCAACCTTTTGTGGACAAAGAGCCTACAATGGTTTTGATTGAAGGTGCCAAAGATGGCAGTGCTTGGGTGAATGTTTTGCCACCGCTGATTGTTTACGAATCTGTTGGCAAACATACTGATGAAATTTTACAAATTTACGATAGAGAAAGGTAAGGGTGTAGCATGTCAGGAACTTTATATCTTTGTGCAACGCCCATTGGAAATATGGAGGACATCACACTGCGTACTCTGCATATATTAGAAGAAGTGGATGTCATTGCAGCAGAAGACACAAGAAATACTTTGAAATTATTGAATCGTTATGAAATCAAAACACCAATGACCAGTTATCATGAGCACAATAAGATTGGAAAAGGTCCCATTCTCATTGAACGTCTGAAAAATGGTGAAAATATCGCTTTGGTCAGTGATGCGGGTATGCCTGGCATTTCAGACCCTGGTGCCGATTTGGTGCAACTTTGCTACGCATCAGATGTGGCTGTCACTGTATGTCCCGGTGCTTCTGCATCCTTGGTGGCTTTGGTGTTATCTGGCATGGATACCAGACGATTTGTGTTTGAAGGATTTCTTTCTACAGACAAAAAAGAAAAACGTATGATGTTGCCACTTTTGGAAAAGGAACATCGTACTATGATATTTTACGAAGCACCACACCGTTTGGTGGATACTTTAGAAGAATTTGTCTCTATTTTTGGTGGAGAACGTGAAATTGCCATTATACGTGAATTGACCAAGAAATTTGAAGAAGTTCGACGTGGCACAATTGCCAGTGAATTGGCACATTTCCAGACAAATCAACCTCGTGGTGAATTTGCTTTGGTGGTGGCTGGTCTTTCTTTGGCAGAACAAAAGGAAGCAGAACAGAAAAGTTGGGAAGAAATCACCATTGATGCACATATGGCACAATATGTGGATGGTGGTATGTCTGAAAAGGATGCCATGAAACAAGTTGCAAAGGATCGTGGTGTTTCCAAGCGTGAAATTTATAGCGCATATAAAGGAGGAAAGTAAATGCTTGATGCAATTTTTGCTTTGGAGCTAAGAGATGTGTTCTATGCTGCAACTTTGGCATATTTGATTTGGTTTGCCCTTGGGTTTATCAAAAAAATCATTGGGTTGCGTACATCCATGAGCATTACAGTGGAAAAAGGCGATGTTGTGGATGTGTATAAGAAATGCAAAGAGTTATTTCCCATTGAAGCAATCCCATTTCATGGTAAAGTATTCAAACGTGGTATGAAGGTACAATTGTTGACCGAAAAGGATATCACCATTGAAGGGGAATTGATTGGTTTGAGCCACAAAGATTTGATTTGTATACGCACCACCAATAAGATTGTGGCACATCAATTGGAGAAGATTAAAGATATCAAAGAAATGTAATATAGTTTGGGTTTGTAGGGGTGGATTCCATATCCACCTTTTTTTTGTTGAGTTGCGGTATTGCGGTTGATTCGTGAATCAACCCTACAAGTGCATTGGTATTGTTTTTGGTTTTTGGGTGGTTTTCGGTATGGGTGACCCATCCCCTACAGGTTTGTGGCATGGTTTGGGTTGCGGTATTGCGGTTGATTCGTGAATCAACCCTACAAGTGCATTGGTATTGTTTGGGTTACAGTATGGTCAAATTTTGTTTTTGGTTTTTGTAGGGGCGATTTGCAATCGCCCGTTGGTTTGCATTTTTTTGGTTTTGGCGTACAAAAAAGGACCCCTTTCGGGGTCCTCATACATCATTCTAAATTCAGTTTGAATTAGTTCAATGTAGCTGTTTTTGTAGCATCATCCCAAGCGATGGATACGCTCAAAGCTGTAGCCAAATCACGCAATGGCAAGAATGTTCTGCTATCTGTGATTTCTGGAGCAGCGGATGTAGCAATAGCTGTACCATTAACTGTCATGTAGCTTTCGCCAATTGTCATAGCGATAACTTTACCACTGTAGATTACAGTTACTTGACGAGCTTCTGCGTTCCATTGAACAGCATTTGTATCAATACCCAAAGCGGAAGATACAGCTCTTACAGGCAACATTGTGTAACCAGCTTCAGAGATGTAAGCAGGTACATCCAAGTCGATTTGTTTGCCACCAGCGAAGATATAGGATTCGCCAATAGGAACGATAACTTGTGTGATGAAAGCGTTGTCTTGGTCAGAACCAGCTGTTACGATGTTAACGAAAGCAGCTTGAACTTCATAGCTCATTGTACCGCCATAAGTATAGTCTGTGTCGTCAGAAACGTCACCAACGTAGATGTAATCAGAATCTACGCCAGAAGCATAAATCAATTGTTCCAACATTGCTGTGTTAGAGGACAATGTGATATCCAAACCGTAAGCACCAGCAGCCAAAGATCTGCTCATGTACAATTCAAGATTTTCAACTGTAATCATACCAGCTTCGTCTTCAGATTCGTCATCAACTGTGATTTCGATATAAGCAGCGCTGCTATCGGAATCTACGTCAACTGTCATGTAAGAATCGTCTTCGTTTGTTGTGATATCGCCTGTAGAGTCAAAGCTCATGTAGTCGCCTTCCATGGAAAGTTTGAATTCCATGTCGTCATTCCACAATTCAGCTTCTGGTTCTGTAATAACGATAGGTGTATTGATAGGTGTATTTCTGTAATCAATGATTACGTCATTTTGTTCTGCAGTTGCAGCAAATACAGGTACGAATTCAGCGATAACTACTTCGCTTTCTGTTACGGAATCGCCAACGAAGCCAAGAACTACTTCACCTTCGAAGTCTTGATCAGCAACCAATGTCAATTCGAAAGTAATTTCGATTGCGGAACCGCCTGTTGTTTCTTCAAACAATCTTTTTTCAAATACGAAGCTTTCATATCCACCTTCTGCATAAGCAGCTTGGAAAACAGCATCTTCGTCGATTGCAGTTGTTGTACCATAGTAATCCCAGTTGTCAGAACCAGCTTCTACGCCAACTACATAAACACCTTCTGGCAATGTCAATTCGAATTCATCTCTGTAGCTCCAAGCGCCAGGGAAGGATTCTTCAATTGTTACTTCCAAAGAAACGTGATCGCTGTCATCATTGATACCGAAGTTATCAGAGTTAACACCAGCGTACATTACAGGAACGTCTTCGTCTTCATCAACGGACATTACTACAGAGTAAGCACAAACTTCAACAACTTCTACAGATGTAGTAGCAAGTTTTTTGCCAGCACCACTGTACAATGTAGCTTTGATTGTAGCGATGTCGCCTTCGCTAGCGCCATCAACAACGATTTCCAATTCGTCGATTTCGATTGTATCCAAAGATGTGAAACCTGTTACCAAAAGTTCGTCATCATCATAGCTAGATGGTTGGGAAACTGTTACGTTTGAACCAGAACCATCAACACCAGTGAATTCGAAACCTCTTGTGATTTCCAAAACAATGTAACCTGCTGCGGAATAGATATCGTTGCCATCAGCATCATCATCCCCTGTATCTACAGAAGCTACAGAAGCAAAGGAACCGCTTACGGATTCTTCGATTTTCAAAGTTTTGTCCAATGTATCGATTTCGTCTTCAGCGATGTATGTCAACGCTTTGATGGAAGCTTCCATACCGATATCAGAACAAGTAATGAATACCAAGTCATCAGCTTCAACTGCATCAGAATCAACAGATACTGTTACGTAGTCGCCAGCGTCCAACTCATCTTCGTCTTTTGTTTCCAATGTAATGATGATTTGGTCATCAGCAAATACTTTACCTTTAACTGTGAAAGTCAATTCATCTTCATCTACGTCAGTAGCACTGTTAAAATCGATAACTGCTGCTGTACCGTTGCTACCTGTGTCATCAGGAGCGAATCTAACGCTTACTGTAGATGCATCAAAATCAAGACCATCCAAAGAAACTTCGAAATCCATTTCTGGAGCTGAATAAATATTGCCAGAACCATCAGTATAATCAGCTGCACTTGCTTGATTTACATAAGCTGCGTCACTACCAGAGTAGGATGCAGATGCAATTGTGATTTGCAATTCTGGAGCGTCACTGATAGAATCACCTTCAGCGATTGTGCTTGCGCCTACTACTTTAGCTGTAGCGGAAACGTCTTGACCTGCAAATGCTGTTGCAGGAACCAAAGAAACCACCATAGCGGAAGCAATAAGCAAAGAAATAATTTTCTTCATTTTAATTTCCTCCTTTAATTTAAAATTTACCCTTTTAATTCGTTTGTTCGTTCGTTTTATCATGATACAACGAATGCCTTTCATAGTTCGCCTGTGCGCCACCGCCACCGCCTGTTTGGATTGTCATTTTTTGGTTTCATTGTCTTTTCCACACCCATTTAGGAAAAATTCGCCGATTCCGCCAGCAAACGCACCGCCCATTTGATTTGAGCCACGTACAAAGCTACTAAATTACTCTGCATGATTATTATATACATAGAGATTTTTTTTTGCAACAATTTCCAAGGAAGTGTAACATAACTGTAATATTTGGTAATTTGAGAAATTGGTGGGTTACAGATGTAACTGGATTGGTGAAGAGTGAAAAGACAAGATTCTTCGCTACGCTCTGAATGACAGATTGGGTTGGGTTGCGGTATGGGTGACCCATACCCTACAGGTTCCACCAATGGGTTGTCATTTTGAATGCAATGAGGGATCTTTGGGTTGGGTTGCGGTATGGGTGACCCATACCCTACAGGTGCCGACAATGGGTTGTCATTCCGAATGCAATGAGGAATCTTTGGGTTGGGTTGCGGTATGGGTGACCCATACCCTACAGGTGCCATCAATGGCTTGTCATTCCGAATGCAATGAGGAATCTTTGGGTTTACGGGCGATTCGTGAATCGCCCCTACAATGACAGGTGGTGGTTTGGTTTCGGTATTGCGGTTGATTCGTGAATCAACCCTACAAGTGCATGGATTTGGGTTTTGTAGGGGCGATTATCAATCGCCCGTTATTTTGACATAGAAAAAGGACCCCATATGGAGTCCTCTTTCGTGTTTCTACTATACTATATATATGTTTCTTAGTTCAATGTAGCTGTTCTTGTAGCTGCATCCCATTCGATGGATACACTCAAAGCTGTAGCCAAATCACGAAGTGGCAAGAATGTTCTGCTATCTGTGATTTCTGGAGCAGCAGATGTAGCGATTGCTGTACCATTTACTGTCATGTATTGTTCGCCAATTGTCATTGCGATTACTTTTCCACCGTAAATGATGGTTACTTGACGAGCAGTTGCGTTCCATTGAACAGCGTTTGTATCAATACCCAAAGCAGAAGATACTGCTCTTACAGGCAACATTGTGTAACCAGCTTCAGAGATGTAAGCAGGAACATCCAATGCGATTTCTTTACCGCTTGCAAGAATGTAGTATTCGCCAATTGGAACAATTACTTTTGTCAAGAAAGTATCATCTTGATCACGTCCAGCTGTTACAACGTTTACGAATGCATTATGTACTTTTACTGCATCGCCAGCGCCAACTGTGTAGTCTGTATCCACAACAACATCACCAATTACTGCAACATCACCAGCAGCGCCAAGGATTGTTTGATCCAAGAATGCTGTGTAGGAAGATGTAGAAAGGTACAATGGATAGGAACCAGCAGGAAGTGTTCTGTTCATGTACAAGGAAATGTCAGAAATTGTGATTACTGCTGCTTCGTCTTCAGATTCGTCTGTTACTTCAAATTTCATTGCATCTCTTTGTTTGATTTCCATTTCAGAATCTTCGCTTGCTTCGATTGTTGCGTCGTTTTCAAAGTTCAAGTAGCTTTCCAATGTGAATTCCATTGTCAAACCGTCATCCCACAATTCTGCTTCTGCTTCTGTGATGATGATTGGTGTGGAGATTTCTGTGTTTCTGTAATCGATGATTACGTCATTTTGTTCTGCTTCTACTGTGTAAGGTGCAACAAATTCTGCAATTACAACTTCTTGTGTTTCTACTGCGTCACCGGAGAATTCCAATACAACTTCACCTTCGAAGTCAATATCAGCTACCAATGTCAATACAAATTCCAATTCTGCTGCTTTGGAAGATGTTGTGATGGAGTTATCATCAAATGTTCTTTTGCTGAATTCAAAACCTTCGTAGCTGCCTTCTTCATATGCTTCTGCGAAAAGTGCATCCCAATCACCTTTGTCCAAAGAAACACCATTTTTTGTGAAGTTATCAGCTGTTGTTGTTTCTACATTTGTTACATAAACGCCTTCTGGCAAAGAAAGTTCAAAAGCATTTCTACCAGCCCATGCACCAGCAAAGGATTCAGAAATTGTTACTGTCAAAGATTCGTGGTCTGCATCATCTGTCAAACCTGTGTTGTCCACGTCTACACCAGCGTAGAATACAGGAACATCTTTGTCTTCATCAACAGACATAGCAACTGTGTAATCTACAACTTCTGCAACTTCGATTGTTTCTTTGCTTACTTTTTTGTCTTGATCATCATACAATGTGATTTCGATGGAAGCAGTTGCACCTACTTTTGCGGAGTCTGCGAACAATTCCAAACCAGAAATTTTGATATCAGATGGACCAGACAATTCGATTACCAATTCGTCATCAGAATTGATATAAGAGGAAGTAATATCACCTTCGATAGTACCTGTGTTATCGAATTCGAAACCTTTGGATGCTTCCAAAACGAAAGTATACTCATTGTCATATGCACCAGTGATCACTGGTTCGATTTTGATGTCTTTCAAAACTGCAACTTCGTCAACTGCAACATCAACCAAGTCTTTGATGGATACTTCGAAACCACCATCAACAACTGTTGCGAAAACAAGATCATCAGCAGATACCATAGCGGAATCGATGGATACTGTAGCGTAATCGCCTGCGCTTGTTTTGTCATCCAAAAGTGCATCCAAAACGATTGTAACTACGTCATCAGAAGCCAATCTACCAACTACTGTAAATGTCAATTCTTCTTTATCGGAGCTAAGCTCGATGTTTGTGATATCAGCGTCTACATTGTCACTTGTTACAGAAACCAATCCATCCAAGTATGTAGCCAATTCTGTATCTGCAAGTGTACCTGCGTTGAATTTTGCATCATCCAAAACGATTTCTACGTCAATAGAACCTGTTTGGTTAGCTGTGTAGCTAGAATCTGCAATTTTCACTTGCAATTCTGGAGCTTCGTCCATTTGTTGGTTTTCCAACACTTTTTGAGCACCAATTACTTTTGCTGTTGCTGTTACGTCATCCGCTGCAAACGCTGTTGTCGGCATTGCGGAGATCATCATGGTCGCTGCCATAATGTAAGAAATTAATCTTTTCATGTTTGTTCCTCCTTGTTTGTCGATAATTATGTTTTCGGATACAACGAATTTTCGCCCATTCGTTTTGCACCACCGCCTCTTCGTCGGCTTAGACCTTTTGATATGAAGAGATTTCTTCTGCACCCATTTCCAAAAGCAATCCCCAATATCCAAAGTCCAGTCTAGCGATTTGGGAGGGAGCAAAGCGTTTATTTACTTTGCTTAGCCATCATATGATATTGCTAGGAATTACGCAACCCCTTTCTCCAATATGACATATAAGCGTAATTCCTTTGTCATTTTTGTAATGTTAAGGGGGTTTTTGTAACATGACTGTAACACCACTGTCTTTTTTGTAACATAAACATACTATTTTGCTATGATATAGCTGATTTTCAAAAACAACGCAATATCAAGGTTTTTTGAACACTGAAATAATTGAGAAAAATAATTTGGTATGAAATTGTGATATTTTCGTCTTTAAATGTATTTCATACATGGACATTTGTAGATGCACCTGTAATTTTGGCTTTTCCATAGTCCCA
The DNA here is from genome assembly GCA_030067835.1 of Chakrabartyella piscis. Classification (GTDB taxonomy): domain Bacteria; phylum Bacillota; class Clostridia; order Lachnospirales; family Anaerotignaceae; genus Chakrabartyella; species Chakrabartyella piscis. The sequence continues at coordinate 397,490 of CP092441.1, read as the reverse complement.
ATGAAAGATAAAAGGGCTTTTATGCATTGTACGCATTGTATGCGTACCGAAAGTGGAATGCATACAATGCATTCCCTACATAATTAAGACATGTTCATGTACATTAGGGCTCATTAAGTTTCATTAGGACTTCCCATAAAACCATAGGCACAAAAGATATTTTATGATATGATGATACTAGGGTCAAAAGGTCATATGTTGTATGCTTGCATACAGAAATATGACTTTGGGACCCGCCAAACATAAGAAAGTAGCCCGATTAGGGTGGATTTCGAATGTTTGTAGGATTCTGGGAGCACAAAGTGCGTAAGAATCCGCAGGTATCAAGAGTCAAAATACCTCTTGACCCTTAATGTGTGTCCCTATGTGGGCACCCGTTTGATTTCATTCATTGCAAAATAAGAAAGGATGATATATTTATGAGCAAACGTACAGAAAACATCATTTTATTTGATTTGGATGGTACTTTAACCGATTCCGCTGATGGCATCATCAAATCTGCCCAACATATGCAAGAAAAACTGGGTATGCCCATTTCCAAAGCAGAAGATTTGCGTTTCATTGTGGGACCACCACTTCTGCCATTGTTCCAAAGCGATTTTGGTATGACTTTGGAAGAAGCAGAACATGCATTGGTTGTTTATCGTGAACGTTACAGCACAGTTGGCTTGTTTGAAAACGAAGTCTATGAAGGCATTCCAGAATTGTTGCAAAGTTTGCGTCAAAAAGGAAAAAGACTTGCAGTTGCCACTTCCAAGAAACAAGAAAGTGCAATTCGTATTTTGGATCACTTTGGCATTGCAGAGTATTTTGAAGTCATTGGTGGTGACAATCGTGAAATTGGACGTGATACCAAAGCAAAGGTCATTGCATATGTATTGGAAGAACTCCATGCAGATATGAGCGATGTGGTTATGGTTGGCGATCGTAAATATGACGTAGAAGGTGCTCATGCAATTGGATTGCCATGTATTGCTGTGGAATATGGCTATGGTGATTTGGCAGAATTTGAAGCATGTGGCGCAGATGAAGTGGTTGCAACTGTCAAAGATTTGGATGAACGCTTCTAAAATATAGTGGTCGGTGGTCAGAAACCCCAAAACCACGCAACTGTAGGGTATGGGTTACCCATACCGCAACCCAAAATCAAACTGTAGGGGTGGATTCCATATCCACCCGTAATATACAACTCTAGGAGGTTACACATATGAAAATCAAAATTTTACCCATTGGTACAATTGAAACCAATTGTTATGTCATTTCTGATGACAACGGAACTTGTGCCATTGTGGATTGCGATGGAAATGCACGCCCATTGTTCTCTTATATAGAAGAAAACCATTTGAAACCAACACACATCTTGTTGACACATGGTCACCATGACCACATTGGTATTGTGGAATTGGTGAAAGAACGATACAACTGTCAAGTGGTGGCAGCCAAAGCAGAAGCAAACCTTTTGGCAGACCCAAGACTCAATCTTTCCAATATGATGGGTGGCAATTTGGCTTTGTATCCTGATATTTTGGTGGAAGAAGGGGATATCATCCAAGTGGGTACCATGGAATTTAGAGCAATGCTTACACCTGGACATACAGCAGGTAGCCTTTGTTATGTAGTGGATGACCAAATTTTCTCTGGTGACACATTGTTCCAAGGTTCTTGTGGCAGAACCGATTTGCCAACTGGCGATTGGGGTACTATTATGAAGTCTTTGGCTCGTTTGCGTGATTTGGATGGAGATTACACTGTATTCCCAGGTCATGGTCCATATACCACATTGGGTATTGAACGTAGATCCAATCCTTATATGTAATTTTACGAAAAAACACCCTCTCCACATGGACAGGGTGTTTTCTTTTAGGATGATAGAGTTTATAAAGGGAGGTTCGCTTGTAGGGGAGGGTTTCCATGCCCTACCTTGGAGGTTTCATACCATTTGTTTATTATAGAAGTCCTTCTAATTTGCTTTTCAAAACAGCTGGAGCTGTGATGCCAACAACAGCATCTACAGGTTTGCCATCTTTGAAGAAGATCATGTTTGGTACACTCATAACTTGATATTTTTGAGCCAATTCCATAGATTCATCAATATCCACTTTGAATACCTTTGCTTTCCCTTCTAGTTCAGCTGACAATTGGTTGAGTACAGGCCCCATTTGTTGACAAGGACCACACCATGTTGCAGAAAAGTCCACCAATACAGGCACTTTGCTTTCCAATACTTCTACTTGAAATTTATCTGATTTGATTTGTAGCATATCCATTACCTCCTAAAGGGTTCTTTGACATTTATGGTTACCAATTATGTAAAATTTATGTACTTTCTTTGATTTGTATTCATTGTAACATATGTCAATAACAATTGCAAGTGTTTTTGATAATAATTATCAACTAATAATGAAATATTTTTCTATTTTTTCTATGCTTATTGTATATCCATCTAATTTTGGGCAATACTCTTTGTAGAGAAGTCATCCCACCCCTAGATGATTTCTCCTCTACTTCTTCCCCTAATGCGGATACCATCCGTATACCAGAAAATCCAACTCTTGGAACTTCTGGCAAACAATAGGCAAAGACTGGAATAACAGCTAATGGCTAAGGATGAAGAGTGAAAGACTAAAACCATCAATATAAAAATAGTCATTCACCATTCATTTTTATAGTAGGCATTTGGTTGAGATGTTTTATCTTAACTCAATGATATTGGCTGGAATGCTCTGGTTTTTGTCTATTGTTGTTTCTTTTTTATCTCCAAATGCCAAAATCAAACATCAGAAAGTTTGTAGAAACATATTGACAAAAACGGTCAATTTATTGTATACTGACCTCGTAATTACATATAGAAATTCTTCAGGGCAGGGTGCAATTCCCGATCGGAGGTAAAGTCCTCGAGCGTTTTACGCAGGATTTGGTGCAATTCCAAAACCGACAGTATAGTCTGGATGAGAGAAGAATAAAAGTTTGGTATATTTGATATGCGTTTTTTCTGTATCCCCGTTTGATATGGAATTGGTGTGTATGTAATTGCCGACCTTTATTTTGATTGTTTAGCCTGAAGATTTTCGGGCTTTTTCTTTTGCTTTTTTATGGAAATATTGCTTAGGATGATGTTTTTCGCTGGAAGATGCTATCTTCCCCTACGAAAAAACAACATAACAACGCAATTGTAGGGCAAGGGTTTTACTCTTGCCGCCATTGAAAACAATAGAAAAAGTATAGAGATTTATTCTCTGTTACCTGAAAATTGGACAAACAAATCGGAGGAAACGAACATGGAACAAGTAATCAACAACAACGTAACACGAAAAACAAAAGCAAAACGCTCCACAAGAACAATGGTATCCCTTGCAATGCTTGGTGCAATCTCCATTATCTTGGTGTCTGTGGTGCATTTTCCACTGATGCCAGCAGCTGCATTCTTGGAATATGACCCCGCAGATGTGCCTATTTTGATTGGTACCTTTGCTTTTGGACCAGTGGCTGGATTGTTGCTCACTGTAGTGGTATCTATTTTGCAAGGTCTCACTGTTTCCAGTGGTGCTGGCATCATTGGCATCGTTATGCATATCTTTGCAACAGGTGCTTGTGTTTTGGTGGCTGGTAACATCTATCGCAAACACAAAACACGTAAAGTGGCATTCATCGCTTGTATTGCAGGTGCTTTGACACAAACAGTGGCTATGATCATCATGAATTTGATTTTGACACCACTCTTTATGGGTGCTCCATTGGAAGTGGTTTTGGGTATGATGGTTCCTATCATCATTCCTTTCAATCTTTTGAAAGCAGGCATCAACTGTGGTATCACTTTGGTTTTGTATAAATCTTTGTCTCCTATTTTGAAAGGAAAACACTGATTTGACTAAGGGCTAATGGTGAAAGGTGAATGACTGAAAAGCAACGGGTTGTCGGGGACGCCAACCCCTACAATGCAAATATAAAGCAGATGGTACTTGTAGGAGCGATTCACGAATCGACCGAAACACAAGCCAAACAATGGCACATTTGTATGGAACAAATCAAGAGGCGTAGGACTCAAAACCAAAACCTCGGTATCACAAAAATAATTTCATATGAAACACAATAAACGTGGGGTTTTGGTTGGTTTCATACGTAAAGTGGAATCTGTTTTCTTTGCCACATTTGTCCTTTTGGATGGATGTGGCTTTTTTGGGCTAAGGACTAATGGTGAAGGGTGAATAACTGAAAAGCAACGGGTTGTCGGGGACGCCAATCCCTACAACGCAAACATGAAGCAGATGGTACTTGTAGGGGTGATTCACAAATCGACCGAAACACAAATACAATCTATTACATCACACCTAAAATCCATTCTTTTCCTGTAAATTGGCAGTTTACAGAAATTTTTGTTGTCATTATCCTATTTTTTGCATATAATGGAACTAATGTAATTTCACCAAGTCTGGTGAGAAGGAGGTTTTATCAATGCATAAACAAACTGTAGTCGTGATTTTTGGCGGTGCGTCTTCTGAGCATGAAGTTTCCAGAAATTCTGCCACCACCATCATCAACGCTTTGAATCGTAATTTATATGAAGTCATCACACTTGGCATTACAAAAGAAGGCAAATGGATGATTTATACAGGATCAACAGAACACATTCCAACAGGTGAATGGGAAAAATACGCTTTGCCTGCAATTCTAAGCCCTGATGCAACACACAAATCCATCCTCAAATTGGTGGGCAATCAAATCAAAGAAATTCCTGTGGATGTGGTAATCCCTGTTTTACATGGTAAATATGGTGAAGATGGTACCATTCAAGGTTTGTTTGAAATGGCACAAATTCCTTATGTGGGCTGTGGCGTTTTGTCCAGTGCTGCTTGCATGGATAAAGCATACACCAATCTTTTGGCAAAGAATGCAAAAATTGCACAAGCAGATTACCTTGCATTCACCAAAGCAGATGCTGCAACATTGAAAAAATGCATCAAACGAATCGAAACAAAATTGGGATATCCTTGTTTTGTGAAACCAGCAAATGCAGGTTCTTCTGTGGGTATCAGCAAAGCAGAAAGCACCGAAGAATTGGTGGCTGCAATTGCTTTGGCATTGGATCATGACCACAAATTCCTTGTAGAAAAAGCCATTGTTGGTAGAGAATTGGAATGCTCTGTTTTGGGCAATGAAAAACCAATTGTCAGTTGTGCTGGTGAAATTTTGGCAGCAGCTGAATTTTACGATTACGATGCAAAATACAACAACAACGAATCCAAAACTGTGATTCCAGCAGATATTCCAGAAGAAGTGACCAAAGAAATCCAACGTGTGGCAAAGAAAATATACCTTGCATTGGATTGTCAAGGTTTGGCTCGTGTAGATTTCTTCTTGGAAGAAGGCACCAATCGTGTATTGTTCAATGAAATCAATACTATGCCTGGATTCACTTCCATCAGCATGTATCCAAAACTTTGGGAAGCAGTTGGTTTACCACTTTCAAAATTGTTGGAAGAATTGATTGGACTTGCGTTGACCTGTCATTAAAAGCAATATAAACTATAATTCCCTTTTACTATAAGTGTTCCCAAGCCTGAAAAACGGGTGACCACACAGGGTCACCCCTACAAACCCATGATGGTATTTCATGCAAATCCACTTATTTTAGAAGGAGACAACTATAAAAAGAAGGTATTCTTATGGACAATAGACCCATTGGCATCTTTGACTCTGGTGTTGGCGGCTTAACCGTTGCCAAACAAGTGATGAAGGTTTTGCCCAAAGAACAGATGATTTATTTTGGTGATACAGCACATTTGCCCTATGGTAGCAAATCCAAGGAAGCAGTCACCAAATTCTCCAAGCAAAATGTGCAATTTTTATTGAAAAAGAATGTAAAAGCGATTATTGTTGCTTGTAACACTGCCAGCGCCAATAGTTTGGAAGAATTGCAAGCCACCTTTGATGTACCTATTTTTGGTGTGATTGATGCTGGTGTTGCCGAAGCACTTGCTTCCACCAAAAACAAGAAAATTGGTGTCATTGGTACTGCTGGTACTGTGCGTGCTGGTGCTTATGAAAAAATGCTTTGTGCTCTGGATGGTGATGTTTCTGTTTCCTCCAAGGCATGTCCTTTGTTTGTACCTTTGGCAGAAGCTGGTTGGACAAACAACGAAATTGCACACCTAACTGCAAAGGAATATTTACAAGAACTTTTGGATTTTGGCATAGATTCCCTTGTTTTGGGATGTACACACTACCCTTTGTTGAAACAATGCATTGGTGATGTGGTTGGTGATGGTGTCACTTTGGTGGACCCTGCAAAAGCAACTGCTGGACGTGTGGGTGCTTTTTTGGCGGAACACAATGCACTTCATGATGATGCTGCAACAAAAGAACATGAATTTTATTTGAGTGACCAAACAGATATGTTCTCCACCATTTGTGAAATTTCATTGGAAGAAACCCATGTTGCAGAAATTGTAGATATTGATGGCATCAGTGGCAAATAAAATAAGAATGATGAGGTGTAATGGTTTTGGCTGTTGCACCTTTTTGAGTGTTATGGCAATTTGTGCAATTGCATTATTTTTATGTGTCATGGTTGTTTATGATGGGATGGGAAACCCACCCCCTACGATTGTAGCGTTTTTTAGTTTATAACTGTATCCACTCTTCACTCTTCATTTTTCACTCTTCACTAAAGGCAACGCCCTCCAAAATGAGAGTATCACAAATTTTAGATTAAGATATGCTTAAGTCACTAGCATTTTTCAAAATGTATGTTATAATTGGTTTTATGGTAAAACAATGTACAAATAATTTTGATTTAGGAGGAACTATTTTGAAAAAAAATATGAATAGAATCATCGCACTTGGTTTGGCAATGGGTATGCTTTCTACAACTGCTTATGCCGAAGAAGTTGCAGAAACAGTGGACACTGCTGCACAAGAAGAAGCAGAAGAAGTGATTGAAGATGATGTTTTGACATTGGATGAAGCAATTGAATTGCTCTTGGACAACAGCATTAGCTTAAGTCAAATCGAAATTTACGAAGATTACTTGCAAGTACAAAAAGAACGTGTTTGGGATAGTTATGGTAGCTTTGCAGTTCCAACAGCTGATTATCAACAATGGGCAGATGTATCTGTGTATTCCTATAAATCTTCCATTTATGACATCACCAGCAGTGCAGAAAGCTCCAAACTCAACGAAGCAACCTTGGAATTGACAGCAGAGTTGACATTGCTCAATGCCTTCTCTACATTGTTTAGCACATATGAAAGCATTGAATCTATGGAAGCTATGATTGCAACTTCTGAAACCTCCTATGCACAATCTGAACTGAAACATTCCCTTGGTATGATCAGTGATTATACTTTGGATCAAGCAAAGGTATCCTTGGATTCCATGTACAGCAGTGTTGCACAATTGGATTTGAGTATAGAAAGCCAATTCATCACTTTGAATAACTTGTTGGGTTTCTCCACTGATGAACGTTACAACATTGAAAATCCTTTTGAATACGAAGTGTATACCATTGATAACATGGATACATTTGTGACATTTGCACTCAAAAGCGATATGTCCATTGCACAATATGAATTGGCTGTGGATAGTGCAGAATTTGACAAAAACTTCTTGTCTGTAGCAACAACTACAACACAAACAGATGCCAATAGCTACAACTATGATAAAGCAAAATTGGATCTTAAAAATGCAAAAACCACAAAAGAAGAATCCATTCGTTCTGCGTATATCCAATTGCAACAAATGGAATTGAGCTACAACGAAGCAGTCATTGATTTGGCACAAGCAGAAAAAGATTATGCTTTGGCAGAAACCAATTTCGCAGTTGGCAATATCACACAACTTGCTTTGGATCAAGCAGCACTCACTGTTGTGCAAGCAGAAAATGAAATTGCTTCTTTGGAACGCAGCTATGCACTCCAAGTGTTTAGATTGGAAAATACAACCATCTTGTAATCTGAGCAATAAAATAAAAGTCATGGGCATACAACCTATGACTTTTTTATTGTCCCAATTAAACTAAATGAGACCTAATATGTATGAACATATCTTAAATTATGCATTCCACTTTCGGTACGCATACAATGCGTCCCCTACAATATATAAAAACCCTTTTATCTTTAATTGGGACTTATATTTTGCTCTCAATAAACGGAAATCGTCTTACAACCAAGCCATTGGCTGTCACTTCTCTACTTCTTTTCCACAATATCCACAGAATTTCTGACCATCTGACACACGTTGTCCACAATTTTTGCAACAACCAGCAAGTGTCGCCACAACCACTTTTGGCTCACTTTCCATTTCTGGTGTAACACTCGTTTCTGGTTCTTGTACCTTTGCCAAACGTTCTTCTTCCTTTTGTACTTTGCGATTTTGTTTCACTTGTTCAATTTCTGCTTCCAATGTTTTGATACAATCCTGACTACCAACCACTTTGTCACAAATCAAAGCCGCTTCCTCATCATCCAATTCGCCTAAAACAAATTTCGCCCAAAAATATTCTCCAAGCTCCTGTTTGTAGCATTGGATGTTGCCTTTTGCAATGGAAATTTCACCTTGCAAGCGATTGATTTCCAAGCCATCTTCTGCTTTTTCAGATACATTCTTTGCCATTTCACCTAGTTTTTCAAAAAAATCCATTGCAATACCCCTTTTCCATTCCAATTGTGTTTTTCTTTTTAGTATACTCCTGTTTTTGTCCAAAAATCAATGTTCTTGTAGAAAAAAGTAAAAATACAACTCGGTTTGTGTAGAAATCAATACCAAAAAAATGCACAATTGGCTATTTATACAACTTTTCGCAATTTCTATATTTTGACCCATAATGCATGCAAATTAGTTTTATTTTCCATACATTTTTTCTATGATAGTATGAAAAAAATATAGCAAATGTAAAGTTTTCTTCAGATAACCATAAATTATATGTATAACTCTCCAAAAATATTGACCAAAAAAATGATGGTCAAAAATTGCCACCCCGCAATATTGTATTTATTTCAGTACAATCTTTTATACATTTTCAATAAAACCAATGAAACACTTATCAAATTTTTGACATATTGTATAAGTGACAAAATTACTGCACATACAATAGTATACAATCCACATGAGCCCTATTTACATGATGCAATTACCCTACTATAATATAGATACCACTAAAAATTGGAACTTGAGGAGACTATTTTATGGAATTACTAAAGAGCAGAATCATCAATGATGGCGTTCTTCTTGGAACAGATCTTGTCAAAGTTGATTCTTTTTTAAACCATCAACTGGATATCGGATTACTCAAGGCATTGGGCAAAGAAATTTATTGTCGTTTTGGGCATTTGGGCATCAATAAAATTTTGACCATGGAAGCATCTGGCATTGCCATTGCATCTGTCACTTCTATGTATTTTGATTTGGCACCTGTTGTCTATGCAAAAAAAACCTTGTGTAGCACCACAGGCGATGCATACTATCAAACAAAAGTGAAATCTTTCATTGATGGTACTTGCTCCACTGCTGTCATTTCCAAATGTTGCTTGTCTGCTAGGGATCGTGTATTGATCATTGGCGATTTTTTGGCACATGGAGAAGCTGCAAAAGGACTTGCTGACTTGGTGGCACAAGCTGGTGGTACTGTCTGTGCCATTACTGCTGTCATCGAAAAGGAATTCCAAGGTGGTGGCGAAATGCTACGTGACATGGGATATTTTGTAGATTCTTTGGTCATCATTGAAAAAATTGAAAATGGTGTTATTTCCTTCAAAGATACGGATGAATGTGTCTGTCATGAAAAACAACAGTATTATAACACTCCATTGTGACTGTACAAGCACATTACATAAACAATCTATTTGATTAGTTGAAAGCAATCCTATATGGGTTGCTTTTTTTGTGTGCCAAAACAGTGGTCAGTGAACAGTGAACAGAAAACCCAAGATCCCTCATTTCATTCGGAATGACAGAGCTATTGGCGATATGTTTCTGTTTGTGTCATTGTAGGGGCTGTCTGTAACGTGACGAAAAATCTTAGCTTCTGCTGACGGGACAGCACAGCTATCCCCCTACGCTTGTAACATTCACGTATGCTGTCATTCAGAGGACTAACATGACGAAGAATCTGAACACCTTCAGCCATTCAACCTAGTACCTTAAACCCCACCGCTACATTTCTTTGGCATTATACCAACAGGCGACTGATAGTCGCCCCTACAAAACCAAATGCAAAATCATACATTGTACCACATCCAAAGCCTGTCATTCAGAGGAGTGAAGCGACGAAGAATCTAAAAGCCTTCAGCCATTCAACCTAGTACCTTAAAACCCACCGCTACACATCCGTTGACATCATGTCGCAAAACAACAGGCGACTGATAGTCGCCCCTACAAAGCCAAAACCACTACACATCCGTTGCCATCATATCGAAAATCTGATGCAAAGGAAAATTTCTCCAGTTATACTGACCTCATGAAAAGCAGATTCCTATTTTATGCTGAAAATGGGTGTCAGCCTTCTGTGGATTTATGAAACACCCAGTTTTCTCTTATGCTGAAGAAGAAACATTGGTTTTCAAAAATCCAAACAAAACGAGTTCTATTTCATGCTGGAAATGGAATTGTTTTTCTGGCAGACACAGTCCTCCTACCCTTTGGACTTCGTTTGTTTTATCATGATACAACGGAAGCATAGCGCACAAAAGAAAACGAACGTACAAAAGATAATACGTACGAAAGAAAGCTATGAAAACAACACAAAAGCATATGAAAAAGGAGGAAATTAAAATGAAAAAATTTATTTCTTTGCTTATTGCTTCCGCTATGGTAGTCTCTTTGGTTCCTGCAACAGCATTCGCAGGCCAAGATGTTTCCGCTACAGCGAAAGTAGTAGGCGCTGAAACAATCGCAGAAGGTGAAGATGTGGATGATACACCAGAATTGCAAATTACAATTGCTTCTGCATCCTATTCTGGTAGTGACGCAAGTTTCGACAATGACGCTCTTAACGTGGCTGATCCATCTCTTGTAGGTGCTCCAGAAATCGACATGGAAATCGTATTGGATGAAGTGGACTTTGATGGTAGTTATTCCATCTCAAGCATTAGCTTTGAAGCAGATGACGAAGAAAATGGTGCACCAGCTGTCATTGGCAACTTCGAATGTGAAGATGAAGAATTGACTTTCACTATCTACGGTAAAGTATTTGAAGATGACGTAATCGTTATCCAATTGGATGCAAAATCTGATGACGTAGAAGATTTGGGTGCTGGCGACTACGCTACAGTATCTGTAGATTCTGACATCGTTGAAGTTGATGACTTGGTGTTCATCACATGTGCTGACATGGGCGTTGAAGCTTCCATCCAAGACTTGACTTACATCGCTGAAGATGAAATCGCTTCTTTGGACGAAACTTTGAAAATTGAAGAATCTGTAACAGGCACATTTGCTGCTGCTGAATACATGATTTTGGAAATTTCCAAAGGCTTCGAATTCTCCGACAACTATGATAGCGTAACTTCTGGTGTTTCCATTACACAACCACCCAGCTTGGATGACAACGAATTATATGTGGATGGATTCCAATCTTTGGATGAAATCAAAATTGATGGTTTGGAAATCATTGTAGATAGCGCTAGCGAAGGCGATATCGCTACAATCGAAATCACATTGTATGATGACAATGACAAAAAAATCTGTGATACAGAAGTTGAAGTTGTTGAAGTTTGTGAATACACAGTTGTAATCTCCGTTGATGAAGACGAAGACGTTCCTGTAATCTACAGCGGCGTTAACTCTGATAACTACGGTATCAACGACGATTCTGATCATGAATCTTTGGAAGTAACTATTACAGAATCCTTCCCTGGTGCTTGGAGCAACAGAGATGAATTCGAACTCACATTGCCAGAAGGCGTTTACGTTGTTGACGTAGAAGTAGATTCTGACAACTGGGATGCATATGGTACAACCACAGCAATTAATGAAGAAGAAGCATTTGCAGAAGCTTACTATGAAGGTGGCTACGAAAGCTTTGTATTCGAAAAAAGATTATTTGAAGAAACAACAGGTGGTTCCGAAATCGAAATCACATTTACATTGGTATTGACAGCAGAGCAAGACTTCGTTGGTGACGTTGTTCTTGGTTTCGTTGGCGATTCCGTAACAGAAGATGAAGTTGTTATCGCTGAATTCGTTTCTTCTTATGAAGTAACAGCAGAACAAAATGACGTAATCATCGATTACAGAAATACACCTATTGACACACCTGTAGTGATTACAGAAGCAGAAGCTGAATTGTGGAATGATGACATGGAATTCTTCCTTTCCATGGAATCTGATTATATGAGCTTTGATGATGAAGGTGATGTAACTGTAAACAGCGATTCTGACATGACAGTTGATGTAAACTCCAGCAGTACATATGCTTGGGTTTCTGTAACAGTTGATGACGAATCTGAAGACGAAGCTGGCGTTTTGACATGGGAAGGTTTGGAATTGTACATGAGCCGTGATTTGGCTGCTGGTGCATATGCACTTGACATTACAACATCCGCTAACCAAATGTTCTTGAACGAAGCAATCTTCGGTGGTGTTGATTATGCTGGTGGCGATTACAATGGCGATGATGACTATGCATGTGTAGGTCACGTTGCTGATGATGTTGATTCTGAATATGACTCAACTTCTGACAAATACAGCACATCTGAAGACAACACAACAGTTGAAGTACAAGCTGCTTTCGTTAACATCGTAACAGCTGGTTCTGACCAAGCTAACACATTCACAACACAAGTTATTGTTCCTATCGGCGAATACTACATCTATGCTGGTGGTACACAAATCGCTTTGGATGCACCTGCATACATCTCTGATGCTGGTTACACAATGTTGCCTGTAAGAGCAGTTGCTTCTGCTTTGGGTATTGACACAAGCGCTGTTGTTTGGAATAGTGAAGCTCGTCAAGTAGTTATCACTTACGGTTCTAAAATCGTCGCTATGACAATTGGCGAAAGCTACATGAGCGTAAATGGTACATTGATTGCTACATCTGCTGCACCAGAAATCGTTGATAGCAGAACATTCTTGCCACTTCGTGACTTGGCTACCGCTTTGAGCGTATCCATCACTTGGGATGATACAACAAAAACAGCTACATTGAACTAATTCAAATTGAATTTAGATTGATGTATGAGGACCCCGAAAGGGGTCCTTTTTTGTATGCCAAAACGGAACAACACAGGGGTTGTTCCCTACAATACCAGTTACTTTTGTTTACGTTCTGTCATTCAGAGCGTAGCGAAGAATCCTAACCCAAAGATTCCTCATTACATTCGGAATGACAAGCCAGTGGTCAGTGGTCAGAAAAACCAAAACCACAAGCCTGTCATTGTAGGGGCTGCCCTATGTGGCTGCCCGTAAAGCGAAGAACCCTAAAAACAAAGATTCCTCATTACATTCGGAATGACAAGCCAGTGGTCAGTGGTCAGAAAAACCAAAACCACAAGCCTGTCATTGTAGGGGCTGCCCTATGTGGCTGCCCGTAAAGCGAAGAATCCTAAAAACAAAGATTCCTCATTGCATTCGGAATGACAAAACATACCACAAACCTGTAGGGTATGGGTCACCCATACCGCAACGTAAATCAACCGCAATACCACAAACCACCCTTTACAATCCCATCATGGACATCATTTGCATCAATTGTTTTTGTTCGTTTTTTGGTAGGGTTGCGCCAACTGCTGCCAGAAGTGCCTTTTGTTCTGCAACAGGCAAATCACCACCAGCTGCCAATTTTTCACCATATTCCAAAAACACATCTATTTTCTCCATACCTTCTTTGCCACGACTCTTTTCTGCTGCTTCTTGAATCAAACGCAAACGATCTTCTCCAAGTGCCATCACTTCTGGAATATCAAACTCTTTTCTCATAACAAATCCTCCTTTTGTGCCATCAATTCACGCATTTGCATCATACGCATAATCTGATCAATTTGGTTTCGTTCCTCTACTGGTAAAAATGGACGTATGGCTCGAAACATTTGATTTCTACGCAAGGTGGGTTCTTCTTGCTTTTCCCTTGCCACCAAAGGCGTTGCAGTCATAACACGTCGCATTTCCAATACACGCATCACCACAAACATATTCTTTTGAAACTCTGCATCCAAAAAGGGAATTGCAGCATATAAAATACGCTCCCTTGGTGAGCTTCCAAATAGTCCTGTGCTTTCTTCTATTTGCTCTGGCACTTCTTCTTTCCTCTGACCCAAAAGACGCTGTAATCTGCTCATACGCTCCATCATACCCATCATTTGGGCACTGTCTTCACCAAACATACCAGATGCCATTTGTTCCATATTTTCTTCCATAAAATCCCTCCAAAATCCATGATTAAACTCCTATTTTGTGTGTACTCAACGGGCGAACACACAGGTTCGCCCCTACAATGCCAAATTGATATACATAGTAACGTTCACATTGAAAAATATATGTCCAACTTCAGAAAAATATTCTTTGTTTCGATTCCCAAAACAGAAATCTGTCATATTTTATAAATACAGAAGTAGGCAAATCCATCTTCTGATTTCAAAACAAAGGAGATGTTTACATGCATCCTTCAGCAAAATCTTCCCATGGTGAAACTTCTCCAACAGGAAAAGGCATTGGCATTGCTTTTTTGGATACTGGAATTTCACCTGTTGCAGATTTTACAGTGCCCAACAACCGAATTGTGGCATTTCATGATTTTATAGATGGCAAGCAACAACCATATGACAACAATGGTCACGGGACACAGGTCACGTATTTCCTCTTATTTTTCTATAGGTGTTGTGTTTCGTTTTGTGGTGTGATATGATGAGATACAATGCATTTTACACAGAAAATAAGCCCTCATTTAGAAGGCTTGGAGGTTTTTATGAACGCTTTACGCAAAACATTTTTCAAATATATTTCTCTGAACATTGCTGGTATGATTGGGCTTTCTTGCTATATTTTGGCAGACACCTATTTCATTGCACAAGCACTGGGTTCCAATGGTTTGGCATCCCTAAACCTATCTTTGACCATGTTCAGTACCATGTATGGTATTGGTTTGATGATTGGTATTGGTGCTGCAACGGATTTTGCACTCCACAAAGCTGAAAATGCTGGTGTCAATGTGTCTTTGGTGCATGCTCTTGTGCTCTGTGCCATTGTGGCTGTGGCATTTGCCCTTTTGGTGTTATTTGGCATTGAACCCCTTTGTTATTTCTTGGGTGCTGACACAGAAACTTTCCATATGACACAAACCTATTTGACCACATTGTTGACATTTGTGCCATTTTTCCTTTTGAGCACCACCATGCAAGCCTTTGTACGCAATGACAACAACCCCAAATTGGCTATGATTTCCATGCTTGCCAGCAGTTTTGCCAACATTGGTTTGGATTATTTGTTTATGTTCCCTATGTCTATGGGGATTTTTGGTGCTGCCTTTGCAACAGGACTTTCACCCATCATCAGTCTTGGAGTCTTGCTCTTCCATTTTGTTGGTAAACAGCACAATTTACACCTTGGTAAATGTAAGCTCTCTTTCCGTAGAATGGGTACCATCCTATCCCTTGGATTCACTGCTTTTGTAGGGGAATTGGCTTCTGCCATATCTTTATTTACCTTCAATCTTTTGATTTTGGGTATTGCTGGAAACATTGGCGTTGCAGCTTATGGAATTGTTGCAAACTTTGCCATGACTGCTGTTTGTGTCTATGTTGGGATTTCCCAAGGGATTCAACCACTTGCCAGCACCTATTATGGACAAAAGGATACGCCATCTATTCGATTTATTTTGAAATACGCATTGTCTACAGGCTTTGTTTTGTCTGCAATCTTGTATATTGCAGTCTTTGTCTTTGCACCCAACATTGCATCTGCTTTCAACAGTGAACAAGATGCCGGTTTGCAACTTTTGGCAATTGAAGGCTTGCATTTATACTTTGTTGGCTATTTCTTTGCTTGTATCAACATCATTTCTGCTGCATTTTTGAGTGCCATTGCAAAAGCTGGTTCTGCAACTGCAATTGCCCTTTGTAGAAGCTGTTTTGTGTTGGTGCCTGCTGCCATCATTTGTAGCCGATTGTGGGATATGACTGGGATTTGGATTTCCTTTATTGCAACAGAAGCCATTGTATTTGTCATTACATTTGTGTCATTGCGTAAAGCCATGAAAGGGTTGTAATGATGTGGTTTTATTTGACCACTATCTCTTTCTTCTTTCTTCTATTTGTGCAAACACTTCTTCTGTCAAAATGGGTTCATGGGTATTTCGTACCACAACCCAACGTTCTTTTGGCACTTCTTTTCGTATCTTAGATTTGAAGCTGATTTTTTCTTCTTTTCCTTGTACCATATGCCCCAAATACACTGGATTTTTGAGGATTTTTCCTACAGTGCCTGCTTTCCATTGCAAGCAAACAGGTCTACCTAGGTCTTGTCCTTTTTTGCGTTTGGTTTCTGATGGTGTGGGTATTTTCTTGGCATTCAATTGGTCTGCAATGGTGCGAAAAGAATCCCCTAACACATACCAATTTGCCATTTCCACCACAACCTTTGCTTCTTCTGGGATGATGATGAGTTTATGTTGATCCAACTTGCTTTTTTCATAGCCATAAGGTGCATAATTTCCAATGAATTGCCCCATCTCCATTTTGCGACGCAACACCATACGTATATTATCTGACAATTCTTCTGAATACCATTCGTTGATGAGACCATTGATTTGACGTGCTTTTTTATTGCTACGATTTTGGGTATCGGTACCATCCACAATGGATACAAAACGTATGCCCCAAAGTGGAAAGTATCTATGGAAATATCGTTCTACCGTTTCCCAATTTCTACTGAATCGTGATTGGGATTTGCATAGAATGATAGAAAAATCACCTTTCTTTGCAGCTGCAATCATCTCCACAAATGCAGGTCTATCTTCACCCAATCCAGAATAATTTTCATCTATATACACTGCCACCACATCCCAATTTTTCTCCTTTGCATAGGTGCGCAAAAGTTCTCTTTGGTTCTGAATGCTTGCACTTTCTTCCAAACCATCTTCCACAGATATCCTACAATAAATCGCCACCTTATCCATAGCATCACCCACAAGTCCTTTTGATTTGGTATATGATTTTTATGGGAAATTAGAACAAAAAAAGGGTGCCCAAACGACACCCCTACGAAAACCGAAACCATAAATATGATGTACTTGTAGGTATGCCCCTACAAATTACAGTTCAAAACAATCTTAGTGAATTTTAAAAATCTGTTTGCCACATCTTGGGCAGACTGTATCTTCTTTGATTCTACGTCTACAATCCAAGCCACCTTTACAATGTGGGCATGTATATATCTTGATTTCAGATACAATCACCGCCACAACAATGACAATCATCAAGGGAATGTTCCCCAAGAAAACAAAACTCATGGCAGCCAACACATATGCCATTACATCTAATTTTTGAAACAATTTGTATTTCTTCAAAAGTGCTTGTCCTTTTTCTGATAATCTCATATGTACCTCCTACTTGCATCCCATTTGCAATCCCATTTCTATTAGTATATCTCTTTTTTTCGTCAATTGCAATACGTGTCACATGTCACGGGTATCGCTTGTGGCAATGGTGCCCTTTCGAATGGTTTTTATGGTGGAATTGCGCCAGAAGCACATATCATTTCATTGAAAATATTGGATCGCCAAGGTCAAGGTACTTCCATCCATGCACAGTCTGCTTTTGAGTGGATTTTGGCACACAAAAACACATACAACATTCGTATTGTGAACCTTTCCATTGGTGCAAATGATCGCAAAGTCAACAAACCGCTACAAGAAGGTGTTGAAACCTTATGGAACAAAGGCATTGTGGTTGTGGCTGCTGCTGGCAACCCAGACAAAAGGAGCAATGAATCCATGACACCACCACTGAGTCCCACCATCATCACAGTTGGTTCCACAGAAGACAGACCTTATTTCACCAAGCAAACTCCCTTTGCCAGATTTACAAAAACCCCCATCTACACACCTGATATTTGGGCAACTGGTGAGCAGGTGGTTTCTGTATTGTCGCCACAATATGACTTCAATTTACCCAATCGCAGCAGACGCAACATCAAAAAAAAGCATTACATTTCCATGAGTGGTGCTTCCATGGCAACACCATTGGTCAGTGGGTATATTGCCCTTTTGTTGGAGCAATACCCCAAAACAACACCAAAACAAGTGAAAGAAATGTTGTTGGAGCTTTGCAAAGGTAATGATGGGGTTTTGTTGTGAGTAGTGAATCCATTTCACACGCAACCACAGGCACCCACATAGGGGTGCCCCTACAGAACCAAACGCAGATACAAAAATCAAAATTGGATATGCAAAAAGGGTGGATACGAAATCCACCCCTACAATACATAGTCTATCTTATTCCTCTGTTTTTTCTTCTGTTTCAGCTGCTTCTTCTTGAAGGAATGCTGCCACTTCTTCTGCGCCAAAAGCAGATTTCAAGAAGGATTCTGCATCATCCAATTGTGTCATTTGGTCTTGCAAAGAAGTCAACACTTCTTCCACATTTTGCACATAGTTTTCTTCTTCTACTTCTTCAGCTGCTTCCACTTCCACTTCTGTGGATTCTGGTGCATCTTCCCATTCTTCAAACTCATCTTCTTCCAAGTCTTCCAAATCCTCAGAATCACCTTTCATTTTATCACGATAGCCTTTGACGTCTTCTTTGAACCCTTCCAAGATTTCAGCCATTCTAAATGCTGCACTTCTTACAGTTGGTTCCAAGTCTTCTGCTTTTTCAGAAACCTTTGCAGTGACATCTTTCACAACAGGTTGCATTTTTTCAGCTTGTTCACCCATTTTATTGGCAACACTACCAAAGGCAATGCTTGCTTTTTCCAATGCACTATTGACGGATTTTGTAATTTTTTCTGTATCGTATGCTTTTCCTGTTTGCAAAACTGCCAACAACTTTTCAGCTTCATCCACAGTGATAATGCCTCTTTCCAACATACTCAAAATGCTCATGCGTTCTTCTTTCATATTCCTAGCTCCTTTCTTTTTTGTGGTGCTCTTTGTAGTTTGTCCAATTGTCTGATATTGATATTCCTCTGGTTTCTCTGTTTGGAAGCCAAAATGATATAAAATACTTTCTACAATTCTACGAGACGCTTCTCCATCGCCAAATGGGTTTTTGGCAGTTGCCATTTTGCCATAAGCTTCAGGATTTTCCAAAAGTTCTTTCGCCATAGAATAGATGGTTTCTTCTTCTGTGCCAGCCAATTTGAGAGTGCCTGCTTCTACGCCTTCTGGACGTTCTGTCACGTTACGCAACACCAATACAGGTTTTCCCATGGAGGGTACTTCTTCTTGCAAGCCACCGCTGTCTGTGAGCACCAAGAAAGAGCGACACATCAAGTTATGCATATCCTTCAAATCCAATGGATCTGTCAAGTGTACACGTTCCATCCCACCAAGAATTTCATTCACAGGTTCCATAACTGCTGGATTTTTATGAACTGCATAGACCACTTCCACATCTGGGAAGTCTTCCACCAAGCGTTTCACTGCATGACAAATATTACGAAGAGGTTCTCCAAGATTTTCACGTCTATGGGCAGTCATTGCAATGACACGTTTGCCCTTGAAATCGATGTGGTTGAGTTCTTCTACAGAAAAAGTGAAATCTTCCTCTATGGTATGTGCCAATGCATCAATAACCGTATTGCCAGTGATGAAAATGCCACTAGGATCTACGTTTTCTTTCAAAAGATGTTCCTTTGCCAAAGGTGTTGGTGCAAAGTGCAAGTCTGTCAAACCACCTGTCAATTTGCGGTTCATTTCCTCTGGAAAGGGTTGATATTTATCGTATGTTCTAAGACCTGCTTCCACATGACCCACAGGAATTTGGTTGTAATACGCTGCCAAAGCACCTGCAAATGTGGTGGAAGTATCCCCATGCACCAAAACAAGGTCTGGTTTTGCTTCTGCCATCACATCACCCAAACCATTGAGTGCTTTTGTGGTGATGGTAAACAAAGTTTGACGTGGTTGCATGATATCCAAATCGTATTGTGGTTGCAAATCAAAGATTTCCAGAACTTGATCCAGCATTTCTCTATGTTGCGCTGTGACACACACAATGCTTTCAATTTCTGGGGTTTCTTCCATTTGTTTCACCAAAGGCGCCATTTTGATTGCCTCTGGTCGAGTGCCAAATACACTCATCACTTTGAGTTTTTTCATTTGCAAAGTCCTTTCTGGTTGTAGTATATCAGTACGATGTGGGCATCGTACTCTACGAATGCAATATATGTTTTGTATCTATTGTATTTTGTTTTATGGTATTGCGGTTGATTCGTGAATCAACCCTACGAGTGCTTACACCAATATGCTGTCATTCTGAGGGTACCGAAGAATCTTTGATTTTGCGATTCTTGGCGGACAGCCACAAGGGCAATCCCTATAAATAGAGTTTCGGTTATGAACGGTAGGGTCAAGACCCTACCCTACGAGTATATTATTTGATATAGTTTGTCAAGGAGCCAATGCCTTCGATTTCACAACGAACCACATCGCCTTTTTTGAGGAATTTAGGTGGTTCAAAGCCCATACCAACGCCTGATGGTGTACCTGTAGCAATGATGGTACCTGCTTGCAAAGTAACCCCTTGTGACAATTGGCTGATGACTTTTGCAATGCCATTGATCATAAGAGATGTGTTGCTATTTTGACGCAATTCATCGTTGACAAAGGATTTGATTGCAAGTGCTGGTGGATTGTCAAACTCATCTGCTGTGACAATACAAGGACCAATTGCTGTGTAATCATCCAAACTTTTGCCAAAGTACCATTGTTTGTGGTTGGTTTGCAAGTTTCTTGCACTATAGTCATTGATGATGGTATATCCAAATACATAGTTAAAAGCATCCTTTTCAGACACGTTTTTTGCATCTTTGCTTAAAATAACGCCCAATTCCGCTTCATAATCCATGCTATCCACAATGTCAAAATGACCATCTACCATTTCCCCATCGCCAACACCACGATTGAAACGTTTGGAGAAGTAGATAGGCACTGGACGTTCGCCACCAAATGCTTCGTTATGGAAACGAGCAGATTCTTCTGCATGGTCATGGTAGTTGATACCCAAACAAATCATATCTTGTCTACCACGCAAATATGGAGACAACACTTCAATTTCACGCATAGGAATGCCACGTACCATTTCCTTGTTGCGATCCAATCTTTTTTTCTTTTCTGGTGTCAAATGTTCCAAAAAATCCACCATATGTCTAGGTGCGCTACCCAAATAGTTCACTGGCACCATTTCCAAACCATCATTTTTCAAGATACCAATTTCGATTTTTCCATTTCGGCGATATTGAAATACTTTCATTTGATATACACTCCTTCTCTTTTGTGAACCGATTTTATACCGTTATTTTATGCTACTAAACTTAATCATAACATAAAATCTGGATTTAGAAAAGAAAACGCCTATGGTAAATATACACAAAATTTGTTTCTATAAAAAAACATATCTCACAAGAAAAGTTTGTTTTCCTTTGGCACAGAACAGGCTTTTTTCAATTTTTGGTGCACTGCCAAGAGCATTACTTTACTCAAATCCCTTGCACCCATAGGACAGACAGAAACGCAACGCATACAGGCAATACACACATCTGCATTGGTTTGATTTGGTGTATCCATTGGAATTGCAGATACTGGACATTTTTTGGCACAAGCACCACATCCAACACATTTATGGTTGCCTTTTGGTGTCATGGAAGCACCGCCATATGTTTTATAAGGTCTATCCCCTGGAATTTTGACAGACAAATCTTTTGTTTCTTTGATTTTTTTCAATATGGCAAGAGAAAATTCTTTCAGCACTGCCACATCTTCTGCATTGGGTCTACCAGCACCAAATTCACGTGCAATGGAATGTTCTGTTATTGCTGCAATGCCTGCAACCACCACAAAACCACATCCCAAAGCAATATCTTCCAATTCCACCATGGTATCTTCGTATTCACGATTGCCATAAGTTGCCACCAAAACCGCTTTTGCACCATTGCCTGATAATTCTTGGAATCGCTCTACCGATGCTGTTGGAATGCGTCCACCAAAGGCTGGTGCTGCCAAAATACAAATATCTTCTGCACCCAAAGACAAGGAATCCCCTTTCATTTCACGGTCACACAAATTCATGGAATAGACTTCCTGGCTCATGGCACCTGCAATTGTCATTGCTACCGCTTCTGTTGCACCTGTTGGACTGAAATACACTGCATAAACACTCATTTGATTGCCCCCTTATAGTTTTGATTTGTCCCAATTTGGAATAAGTTTTGGTAGTTTAGTTGATACATATTATGCTTATAATCTGTAGTACGACGGTTGATTCATGAATCAACCCTACAACTGCATACTTGAGTTTGTGGCAATTTATAACGGGATGTCGAGGACGCCATCCCCTACAAAACCCACAATAACGCTTTTAGAACCAGTAATTAAGAGGTGAGGGGCTTGTCACTCACGGTCTAATCGTAGGATTTATACCACCACATATCTTACTTTTGGGGGTGATTTTCAAGAGGGGTCGAGTTAGACCCATCTTGAACCGTGCTCCACGCTTCGGAAGTAGTGGTGGATTTTGTTACTTTTCTCCAGTGAAAAGTAAGGTCTGAAACTCTTTAAACCTTAAATCGCTTCCACTCCTAGAATTACCACTCCCGTATCATATTTTATTTTTAGTATAGCACTGACCAAAGATATGTACAATGTGTTTTGGATATCAACAGGCAGTTTTTGGTTCTTGGAACTATTTTTGCATACAAAAAAGGTGTAGACAAATTATCTACACCCGACAAGTGGAAATCCACTCATTTTTTTGGTCAATTCCACTAGGTTCTAATTGCAAGATTTACGAAAATATTTTTTTGTCATAATTATCAAAAAACGCAGGTGATATCGGAAATATCATCGAGGCTTTTTGCTGGTTATGACGGGAAAATAAATCGCAAAGATTGTGATTCAGAGACAGTGGTGTTTACCATATATTAATCTTGTGTGTAAGGCATCAAGGATACGTGTCTTGCTCTTTTGATAGCAGTAGTCAATGTTCTTTGATGTTTTGCACAATTTCCTGTGATTCTTCTTGGAAGAATTTTGCCTCTTTCAGAAACATATCTTCTCAATTTGTTTACGTCTTTGTAATCTACGCCGTTTACTTTATCAGCACAGCATTGACAAACACGTTTTTTTCTACGACCACGTTTTCTTTGCATCATGTCAGTGTCCTCCTTCTTAATTGGATTTTTTAGAAGGGCAGATCATCGTCTTCCATGCTTTCATCAATGGGATAGAAACCATCTGCTTGTGCAGGTTGTTTCGCTGGAGCTGGCGCAGAACTTCTATTGCTTTCGTAAGATGCTTTACTTTCTGCAAAGTAATGTTCATCTACAACCACATCTGTTGTTCTAACTTTTTTCCCATCTTTGTCATCATAACTCCCAGTTCTGAGAGATCCGACAATAGTAATCATCTGTCCTTTTTTTAGGTATTTTTCTGCAAATTCGCCAGTTTTACCAAATGCAACACAATTGATAAAATCAGTCTCGTCACGTTTGAAACGACGGTTCACCGCTATAGAGTATCTTGCCACAGCCATTGGTGTTGCTCCTTGGGAGTAACGTACCTCTGGATCACGTGTCAAACGACCCATCAAAATAACTTTATTCATAGGTCTACCTCCTTTTTCTTACGCTTCTTTACGTGTAATGAGATAACGCAAAACGTTTTCCATAATACGCATACGAGCTTCAATTTCTGCAGGAGCACCTGCTGGAGCTTCGAAAGTTGTAAAGCTGAAGAAACCTTCGTTTACTTTTTTGATTTCGTAAGCAAGTTTTCTTTTGCCCCAATCGTCAACTTTTTCGATTTTAGCGCCGAATCTTTCCAAAGTTGCTTGTACTTTTGCAACTTCAGCTGCTCTACCTTCTTCATCCAATGCTGGACTCAAGACCAATGCCAATTCGTACTTGTTCATGTAGTTACACCTCCTTCTGGACTTATGGCTCTCTTCCTCATGAAGAGAACAAGGAATATTTCCCATCGACACATTTGTCGACGCTAAAATATGATATCACAAGAGAAACCAAAAAGCAAGTGGTTTTTTGTGATTTTTATTGAGTTTCTAAGGTTTTTTATTGTTTTACAGGGTGACATACAAAGACAAGACCTTGAAGAACTTTTTTCTATCGCGAAAAGTTCCCCAATCCCTTCAAAAACGCTCTTCTAAAGCATTTTAAAAGATTAAGACCTTAAGACTTCGCCTTAACAACCACCATCCTTTGAAAAGGCTGGACCCAAACTTTATTTAAAAACCTTTCATAACAAATATGACGTTCTTGGCATACAGAAAGGGTGGATATAGAATCCACCCCTACGATTGCATTGTTTTTATTAATATTTCTTAGCTTTCGCCATACATTGCATCTGCTTTACCATTATCGCCAAAGTCGAAGGTTACAGTTGTGCCTTCCAATGTGTTTTGGATGGTACGTTCTGTTTCTTCTTCTTCATCGTCAATATATACTGTGTAGCCTGCATTGAATTCAATGGAGAAGGTATTGCCTGCATCTGTTGTGATACGTGCAATCTTATCATCTGCATCAAATTCGTCCAATTCGCCTTCTGCTTCCAAAACATAAGCAGTGATCATGGAAACATTTGTAGTTCCCAATTCCACAGTGAATTCCACATAAACTTCCACATCTGGATCTTCAATTGCTGCTTGGATGGTTTTCAAAGCTGTACTGGTCATACTCTTATTGGTTACAGTGGTTTTGCTACTGGACAACCATTTGTAAACTGTGCTTTTGCCTTCAATTTCCAAACCATCATCGGAGCCAACTGCAACACCTTTGATTGTGCTTGCTGTGGAGGAACTTGGCATATAGACTTCATCCAACATACCCTTGCTATTGAAGTACAATGTCATTTCTGTACCTTTGTATTTGTATGCTTCCAATTCTTCCAAATCGAAGTCATCGTCATCGTCTGCTTCTACATCTGGTTTGGATTTTGCGTTGAGTTTCATTTCATAACCATCAGAAAGTGCGATGATAAATTCATCATCACCATCATCATAAGAAACGAAAGTACCATTGACTTCTTCCAAGTATACAGTCAAACCTTGTACTTCTCCAGATCTGGTTGCAACCACATCAATGGACAAAGTAATATCGTCGAAGTTTGCCATAACCTTTTCAAATACAGTTTTGGAACTTGTATTCATACCAGGAATAGACAAAGGATATTTGACATCTTTGCCAGAATCGTTAGGGTCAGCTGTTGCATAAATATATGTATCCTCTTTATCATCAATGCTCACATTGTATTGTGTCAACATTGTGTATATATATTCTGAAGTATCCAATGTGAAACCATCCTCAGAATCATAGCTTGTGACAACACCTTTACGTAAAATCATAGAAGTTAGATTTGTATCAAATGCCGCTATCGTTGGTGCCATATATACATGTGTCAAATTTCCATCGTAATCAAAGTACAATTTTACATAGCCATTGTCATTGCATTCATCTTCTTGGTAATAGGACATAGTACTTCCAGAAACACTTTCCCAGTCTTTTAGCTCAAAATCCAAGATGTACAAGTCTATATCGTCAGTATCAATATCCATGGTTATTTTTTCAGTACCATTGTAAATAATCAACTTATCATCTCGGTCTTTGTTGTAGGCATAAGAAGATACTTTCCAAGTTTCCATATCATCATCGTGGCCAGCAGTTGGTTCTTCTAAGAAATGGATTTCTGTTGCTTTTCCTGAAGTATCACAGTACGCCATAATGTAGAAGTTGCCATTGTCTACCAATTCTTCTGCATCGTCATCATCAATTTCATCCCCAAAGAGATAGAATTCACAATCACTTGCATAATAAATGCTATTGCTATCCAATCCATCAAATGTTGCTACTGTAATGTATGTAGATTCCATTTTTTCCACTTTACCAGAACGTTGCAATACATCTGTCAATTCCACATACAATTCATTGACATATACTTCCACTGCAACCTCATCATCAATATCCCAGTCATAGTACAAATTCATACCAGCAACTGCATATTCATAATCATTGTCTTCAATTGCTTCTACCATTTCAGAATAATTTACTTTTTCTCCATCGAGATAGTAGATACATGTGCTACGCAAGTCTACTTCTTCTTCATTCCACGTGGTACTATCATCAAATGTGATTACATAATCATCAATTTCTGTGATGTTACCCAAAATGTCATAGTAAGTGAAAGATGCATCGGAAGTTGATGTTGTTGTACTTTCTGTTGCTTCTACTTGCAAGCGAATTTCTGATGCAATGTTATTTTCATAGACAACAGAAATGCGATCACCTACAGACAAACGTGCAACAGAAACGACTTGTGTGCCACTGGTATCTGCATACACATCTGTAAGTCCAGACTGTGCAGAAATCACATAGGTATCCCCATAGTCAAAATCAATGGTCAAATCATACCAAGTACCATCTACCACAATATTTGTAATTTCACCAATGTTGGCTGCACTTTCTGCCAAAATCGGATATGTTTTGTTGAGTACAACTGCCATTTCTGCACGATTGATGTTATCATCTGGCAAGAAATTATTGTTGGTATTGCCACTGAAAATACCCAAGCGGCTGACCAAGTCAATTTGTGCAATTTGGTCTGAAGAAAATCTCCAAGAATCTGCATATGCATAAGCAGATGGGTATGTACGATCATAGGAATATTGGTTGGACAAAGCATTGCCCAAAATTTCTGCTACATCACTTCTTGGTGCTGCATTGCTGACACCATTTGTCATGAAAATACTCAAATCAGAACTTGCAATTGCCCCTGTATAAAGGAAATATGCAGTTGCTTTTTGTGCCCATGTAGGAACTCCATAATGTTCCATGATATATGTGTAGCTTGCTTGATCCACAATATCCATATATTGGTCTGCACCAGATTTTATCAATGTGTTGTAGAACATTTGCATAACTTCCAAGTATGTTACATTGTTGTTGGCTCTAAAGGTATTGTCTTCATATCCAGAAATCAAGCCTAAGTCAGAAACACTTTGGATGATGTCCTTTGCACCTTCCCATGGTACATCGTCGATATCTGCATAAGTTGCACCAAAACTGGTGACACTGATACAAGAAGATGCCATGATTGTTGCCAATACTAGGGTAAACTTCTTTTTCAAATTCAATTTCATCTTTTGACCTCCTTAGTAATTTATCTTGTACCATAAAAGCGGAGAAAGTGTGTTGTAAAAGAAGCAATTGTTGCATTTGTGCAAAACAATTGATTTTTTGTATCACCATTTGCGGAGCAAATGTATCCAAGTACTCGTAGAGTACTGGATATTCTCTGCGTTCTAAATATTTACTATATCATAAAATTCCTAAAATTTCTAGGGATTCCAAACAATTCTTTGGTAATTTTAGAGATTAATTTTTTCCAATGTTTCCATTTTATGTATTTTACATAGAAATAAATTCTTTTATTCTTTATCCCAATTAAACTTAACGAGACCTAACATACAAGAAAGATCTTAATTATGTAGGGAATGCATTGTATGCATTCCACTTTCGGTACGCATACAATGCGTACCCTACAAGATATAAAAGCCCTTTTATCTTTAATTGGGACTATTCTTTCATACATCAAAAAGAATAGTGAAGATTGAAGAGCAAAGAGTTGAAAAACAAGATTCTTCGTCACTGTGTTCCTCTGAATGACAAAACCAGAAACAAAACACATCATTTCATCATACAACAATTCATCAAATATTTTTCATAGTCAAACCAATGCGTTTCTTTGGAATATCCACAGACAACACCTTCACTTGCACCACATCACCCAATTTCACCACTTCTAGTGGATGTTTGATGTATTTATCGCAGATTTGAGAAATGTGAACCAAACCATCTTGATGGACACCAATATCCACAAACACACCAAAATCAATGACATTACGCACAGTGCCAGTCAACACCATACCCACAATCAAATCCTCCATAGACAATACATCACTACGCAAAACAGGTGCTGGTGCATCAGAACGTGGGTCACGATTTGGCTTTTCCAATTCTTCTATCATATCCATAAGAGTTGGTACACCAATGCCCAAATCGTCTGCCAATTTTTCTGGTGACAAGACTTTTTTACCCAAGTCGCCTACTTTGCGATTTGCCACATCTGCCAAGGTATAACCACAAGTTTTCAATAATTTTTCTGCTGCTTTGTAGGATTCTGGATGTACACCTGTTTGATCCAACACCAATTCACTACCAGAAATACGTAAAAAACCTGCACATTGCAAGAATGCTTTTGGTCCCAATTTTGGCACTTTGAGAAGCTCTTTTCTGCTTTTGAATTTACCATTTTCTTCACGATATGCAAGAATATTTTTTGCTACAGTGCCATTGATGCCAGAAACATAAGAAAGCAATGCCGGACTTGCAGTATTCAAATCCACACCAACACCATTTACACAGTCTTCCACAACACCACCCAAAGCTTCACCCAGACGCTTTTGGTTCATATCGTGTTGGTATTGTCCCACACCAATGGATTTTGGATCGATTTTCACCAATTCCGCCAATGGGTCTTGGATACGTCTACCAATGGAGATGGCTGAACGCAAAGAAACGTCATATTGTGGGAATTCATCAGCTCCCAATTTGGAAGCAGAATACACAGAAGCACCCGCTTCATTTGCAATGATATATTCCACTTTGGTTGGAACCTTCTTCAACATATCCGCCACAAATTGCTCTGATTCACGGGATGCAGTCCCATTGCCAATGGAAATCAAATTGACATGGTATTTTGCAATGAGTGCCATCAACTTAGTTTCTGCTTCTGCCACTTTGTTTTGTGGTGCTGTTGGATAGACCACTGTGGTTTCTAGCGGTTTGCCTGTTTCGTCAATGACTGCAATTTTGCAACCTGTACGAAAAGCAGGGTCTAATGCCAAAACGGTTTTGCCACCAATTGGTGGTTGCAAAAGGAGTTGCTTCAAGTTTTCACGAAAGACTGCAATGGCTCCAATTTCTGCTTGTTCTGTCAAGTCTTTGCGAATTTCACGTTCCAAAGAAGGGAACAACAAACGTTTCCAACCATCTGCAATGACTTCCACCAAAATATCACGTGTGTGACTGTCTTTTTTGATGATGGTTCGTTCCATACGTAAAAATATTTTTTCTTCTTCACATTCAATTTTGACAGACAAAATCCCTTCTTTTTCACCACGATTCATGGCAAGAATACGATGTGGTGGCACTTGTTTCAATTTTTCTGCATAGTCATAATACATTTCATAGACAGGGTTTTCTTCCTTTGTTTTTTGAGATACCATCATGGCTTGTTTCATGAGCTCATCACGCAACATTTGACGATAAGAAGCATCATCTGCAATTTGTTCTGCCAAAATATCACTGGCACCAGCCAAAGCATCTTCCACTGATAGAACTTCTTTTTCTGTATCAATGAAAAGTGCAGCATATTCTGGAAGTGGTGTCAACAAAACCTGTCCCCAAATCATATCTGCAAGGGGTTGCAAGCCCTTTTCTTTTGCCACAGATGCACGTGTTCTTCTTTTGGGTCGATATGGTCGATAGATATCGTCGATTTCTGTTTGGGTTTTGGCGTTTTCCAATTTTTTTACCAATTCCTCTGTCAAAAAGCCTTGTTCCTCAATGGAAGCATAGACTTGTGCTCTTTTTTCTTCTAGGTTACGCAAAGATTGCAAACGTTCTGCCAATAGACGGACTGTTTGGTCATCCAAAGAACCTGTCATTTCTTTACGATAACGAGAAATGAAAGGGACTGTGTTGCCTTCATCCAATAATGCCACTGTTTGCTCCACTTGTGTGCGTTTGATGCCTAGTTCTTCTTGTAGTTGTTTGATGATGTCCATGTATTTTTCCTTTCTGTATATACGGGAGGATGATATCCTCCCCTACGAAGTATCGTAGTTTCAATTTATATTTCCTTTATATAATAGCAATCCAATTCCCATTTCAATGGGTTTGTTTCCATATATTCTAAAATTTTGAGATATTCTTTTTCACCCCGTATGATATGGTCATGAAAAGATTTTTGCCATATGGTATGACCAATTTGTTTTGTGACAATTCCTTTCATTTGTTGCACCGCGTGAGATATCGTAGGGGCGTGCAGTGCACGCCCGTCGTTTTCAATCACCAATATCATATGAATATGATTTGGCATAATGACATATTTATCTATCGTTATTGTTGTATAAATTTTGTCGATTCCCATAATAGCGGTGTCTACAATTCTTCCACAATCGGATAATGTATATTTCTGGCGAGCACTGCTCGCCCCTACGACGTGTGTTTCATTCCATAATATATTTTGTTTATCCTTGGTGCATATGGTGATGAAATACGCTCCATTTTGGCTATAATCATAATTTGCAAGTCGATTTTGTTTTCGTTTTGGCAAATCCATTTTGTCACCCCATGGTTTTATTTACGGGCGGATGATATCCGCCCCTACGGTGATTTGTTATTTTGATATCATTTCTCATATGTTTTCCAAATTTCTTGCAATTCCAATTCGCATTCCCCTATGGATTTTAGGAGGGTATAGCCATTGGTTTCGCCTATGTTTTTTGCCACCATACCACGCACCACCAAATAATCCAAGTGGCTTAGGGTTTCGCCAATTGCAAACCATTTTTGGAACAAAGGAAATTCTGCCCATGTTTTGCCACGCATAGACCATTTCAACTGTGATGCAACCTGTGTACCATGTGCATTTGGGAATTTCTCCACTGCTTCCAAGGTTTCCACCAAACGTTCATAATGGTGTGCAATGATTTCTTCAATACGCACATACACATCCATATCGTTTTTGCGATGTGAAGGCAATGCCACAGCAATATCCACTTCTCTGATTTTCACCAAAGAATCCAAATAATCACCAAGAGAATCCTCTACATCTACCCAAAATGTGATATTGGGTGTAATGTCAAACAAAATATGGTCTGCTGTAAACAAAATCTTTTGTTCTTCGTTATACAAGCAAGCCTGACCTGGTGTATGTCCTGGCACCATAATGACACGAAAATCGTATTTCCCAACAGAAATCACATCTCCATCTTCCACCAGTGCACCATCAAACAAACGCTCTGGCTCATATTCATTGGCTGGATTTTGACCATTGAGTTCTTCTACCGCTTCTCTTGTAAATCCTTCTTGGATAAAGGCTTCATCTGTCTTTTCCCAATATTCACCTTGATCTACCTTTTGCAAGTATTCATAATCCACTTTACTGATGTAAGTTTTGCCATTTCTACCCTTCATGGCTGCAAAAGCAAGTCCACTATGGTCTGCATGTAGATGTGTCAAAAACAGATTTACATGTTCATTGCCAATGCCCAATTCTGCAAAACCAGCAAGCAATGCCTCTTTACACACTTCACGATTGAAACCAGTATCAATGACCAAGGTTTCGCCACCATCTTGAATGACATAGCAATTCAAATTGCGTAGTGGGTTATTGGGTAGTGGTACATCAATGCGATAAATATTGGGATTCTCATATATTTTCGTGATCAATTCGCTCATAATTTCACCCTTTCAGACATAATACCCCTGATTGTAGCAATTGTAATAAAGGGTATACCAACTCCATTGTGTCCCTATAGTATACCCAATATTGCACCAAACCACAAGAGGGTAAAGAACAATGAGAATAGTACCACAAACCCTTGTATTTCCTATTATTCCAAGGAAATTCGGCTGAAAATTTAAGCTTTTCTGCAATTCATCCCAATATTTAGAAATTCGTTGGAAATTCGTTATATTTGCTTATGTTTCTTTGGAAATTTGTCGTTGTTCTTCTTTCTCCTATATGGTATCTTACCGATAATACAGCAATTCATAAAAAATATAGTATCAAACGGAGGATTTATATGAAAGGAATTTTAAAATTTTTACCATCATTGACATCAGTTGTCTTGGTTGTGGTTATGTCAGTGATTATGCGATTCACATTGTTCGCTTTCTGATTTACACAAATTACAACAAGTTGAAAGCAAGGAATTCCTAATGTGATTCAGTCTGAACTGGATGATATTGGGGGTATCTTGCTTTTTTTGTGTATATGAATACAAAACACATGCATTTCCTATCCTATCAAACCTGACTCCATTATAATTTTATAAAAATTTCATTTTCTTTTGGCTTATTTTTTAAATTTGGCACTTTTCATAAAAGATTATGTTGACTTTTGTGCAAAACCTACTATGATTAAAGATAGGGGAATTTACGTTTTATATGGGCTATCTTCCTATTTATAGAGGTAACGCCTATGTAGCATGATGTTATGTACCAAATAGAATGCCGAATATATATGAACAAAGAGGAGGTACTTATGAACAAACGATTGTCAAAAATCGCATTTACAGATGAGCTGATGGATGTTTTGTGGAACAGTCCAAATGTAGTGATTCCTGCGAGTAAAAAAGAATTTACAAAATTAACATTTGGTTCTTACCAAATTGACGTTACCGATATTTCCTATGAAGTTGGGGATAAAAATGTTTTGGAAGCAACTGTAACACGTTGTAAAAACGGGATTGCTGTCAACTACACTGAAGATTACATGAGAAGACGTGACCCAGAATGTATGTTAATTGGTGATAAAAAACCCACCAACAAAACACGTTTCTCTGATCGTTATCCTCAATATGAATTTGAAAATGTAAGAAAAGAAACCTTGGATTGGCTTTCCAAACAAGAACTCATTGTAGTACCTTTCTTGGCTGGTACTGCTTGTGGTGGTTATGACTCCCTTTTGGTGTGTCCTTTGAATGCTGCATTCTTTGCTGCTGGTTTGGCAAACTTGCAAACATTTGTCAACATCGATGAGTTGGATCGTAAATTTGAACCACGTTCTGTGATTTTCCTTGCTCCACCATTTAGACACACACATTTCGATGGTGCTCAAATCGTTGTACACAATAGATGTGATCACATGCATGAACTCTTTGCTTACAACTTGTATCCAGGTCCATCTGCGAAAAAAGGCGTTTATGGTGTATTGCTCAACATTGGTGAAGAAGAAGGTTGGATTACAGCCCATGCTTCTGCTGTACAAATCATCACACCTTATGAAAACGAAGTGGTGATCATGCATGAAGGTGCTTCTGGTGGTGGTAAATCCGAAATGTTGGAAGAAATGCATCGTGAAACTGGTGGCGAATTGCTTTTGGGCATCAACACCTTGACCAAAGAACGCAATTTGTTGAATATTTCTGAAGCTTGTTCTTTGCATCCAATTTGTGACGATATGGCTTTGTGCCATCCATCTTTCCAATCAGAAAGCGGAAAATTGGTCATTGCAGATGCAGAAGATGGTTGGTTCTTGCGTGTGGATCATATCACACATTATGGTACAGACCATCAATATGAAAAAATCAGTATCCATCCTGATGAACCTTTGGTATTCTTCAATATCCAAGGTCAACCAAACTCAACTTGCTTGATTTGGGAACATACATTGGATTCTACAGGCGAACCTTGTCCAAATCCACGTGTAATCATCCCAAGAAAATCCATCAACAACATCATTACAGAACCAATTGATGTGGATATCAGAAGTTTTGGTGTGCGTATGCCACCTTCTTCCAATGACATGCCAAATTATGGTATTATGGGCTTGTTCCATATCATTCCACCAGCTTTGGCTTGGCTTTGGAGATTGGTTGCACCACGTGGTCACAAAAACCCAAGTATTGTGGATGATGGTGGTATGACCAGCGAAGGTGTTGGCTCCTACTATCCATTTGCAACTGGCGAATATGTGTTGCAAGCAAATATGCTTTTGGATCAAATTATGAGTTGCCCAAATACAAACTACATTTTGGTGCCAAATCAACATGTTGGTATTTATAAAGTAGGTTTCTCTGCTGAATGGATTGCTAGAGAATACCTTGCTAGACGTGGTGGTGCTCGTTTCTACAAAAAGAATCTTTTGGAAGCAAGATGTCCATTGCTTGGATACACTGTTGACCAAGTGCGTATTGATGGTCAAAGAATCAGAAGCAAATTCTTGCGTACAGAAACACAAGATTCCATGGGTATTGAAGGTTATGACAAAGGTGCAAAAATCTTGCATGACTTCTTCGTGAAAGAATTGGAGAAATTTGATGTGGAAGAATTACATCCAGTAGGAAAACAAATCATTGAA
Organism: Chakrabartyella piscis; assembly: GCA_030067835.1. GTDB lineage: Bacteria > Bacillota > Clostridia > Lachnospirales > Anaerotignaceae > Chakrabartyella > Chakrabartyella piscis. The sequence continues at coordinate 363,180 of CP092441.1, read as the reverse complement.
TGTTTCCGTAATGGTGGCACAATGGATGACTATTGCGATATCATCCCAATGGATTTCAAAAAATAATATTCTTTCCTATTAATAGGAGAATCATAAGAGAACCTCGAAAGGGGTTCTTTTTTTGTGCTGACCAACGGGCGATTGGTAATCGCCCCTACAAAACCAAAAACAATACCAATGCACTTGTAGGGTTGATTCACGAATCAACCGCAATACCGCAACCACCACACATCGTTGATATTATACCAACGGGCGATTGATAATCGCCCCTACAAAATCAAAAACATTGCAAACTCAAATCACGCAAACCCAATTCCAAGCAAAGAAAAAAGACCCCCCTCAGAGTCTTTTTGTATCTCAAAACAGTCTTTTCATCTACCTAGCATACCCATACTGTGTATTTTCTCCATTTGCACTACATTTCCCCCATTGATTCCCATACTCAACATACTTATTCCTTCGTTTTTTGTTGTTCCTTCTCCAGTTGTTCCATGCCAAGTCGAATCAAGTCCAGTGTAGCCGCTGAACGACTGGGGTAGCGGTTGTCAAAGCGAAAATCATCAATTTTTTTCAACAAATCTTCATCAACAATGATGGTATATCGTGGTTTATCTGTCGGCATTTTTTTCACCTCCTCACAGTTCATATTATGAAGAAGTTCATATCTTCTGTCAAGTCTGTTGCAAATATGTTAATTCTTTTTTTAAAAAATCTCTTGACAAGTTCATAGGGTATGAACTATACTCAAATTAGTTCATATGTTCATATGTTCAGACCCTAATAAAGGAGGTGGTTGGTATGTCTAAAAAATCAACAAAATTGACTTTTTCAGTAACAGAAGAAATGCAAGAATTACTGGGCAACTGCAAAAAAGAGTTTTTTGATGACCAAAACACTTCTGAAATGATACGAGAACTGCTTTTGGCAGGTTTCAGATCATTGGATGAACAAGAACAAGCAAAAACTGATTCTGAAGAAAGTGCATGAACCCATCATGTAATTTGATTTTTCAGATGATACACAGTGGTGAAGAATCTAAAAACAAAGATTCCTCATTGCATTTGGAATGACAAATCAGTGCCACCAACTGTAGGGTATGGGTCACCCATACCGCAACGAAAAATCTTGGTTTCTACTGACGGGACAGCACAGCTATCCCCTACGCCTGTAACATTCACGTATGTTGTCATTCGTAATGTATGATGCCTACATCATACCCCAATGCAATCCGTCATTTCAAATGACAAACAACCTTAAGAAAACGCACTCCTACTTTTATGCTGAAAATGGGATGTTGCTTTTCAAATATGGAAGACAGTTTCTGTTTTATGCTGAAAACGGATGCTGATCTCCAGTGGATTGGATGATTTCCTTGTTTTTTCTTATGCTGAAGAAGAAATGCTGGTTTCAGACAATCTGAAGAAAACTTTTCTATTTCATGCTGGAAATAGACAGGGTTTTCCAAACAAGCACAGTCCTCCTACCCTTTGGACTTCGTTTGTTTTATCATGGTACAACGGAAGCATAGCACTCTAAAATGCTATACAATTAAAAAAAGGATAAGTATAAAGGAGGAAATTGAAATGAAAAAAATTATTTCTTTGCTTATTGCTTCCGCTATGGTAGTTTCCTTGGTTCCTGCAACAGCATTCGCAGGTCAAGACGTTTCCGCTACAGCGAAAGTAGTAGGTGCACAAACATTGAAAGAAGTTGATGGTTCTGCAGTTCTTGAAAACGCAGCTGAATTGCAAATCACAGTAGCAAGCGCTGCTTACAGTGGTAAAAATGTAGTTGGTGCTACAGGTTATGAAGCTCCAACAATGGAACTTGAAATCTCTTTGGATGATGCTAAATTCGATGATGCTGACTATGAAGATGCAAATGGTGACCCATTATTTGCTTATGACATCACAGGCATCTACGTAGAAAATGGCGATGGCGACAAAGTAAGTACAGAAACAACAGCAGACGCTACTCTTCTTGCAGAAGCTACAAGACTTGCTATTACAGTTGATATCGAAAAAGGTGATATGCTTGTTAAATTGACAGGTCACTTCTCCGCTGACGACGTAATCATCATTCCTTTGGATGTAGTTTACAACATGGATGCTGGCGATTATGCTACAGTATCTATTGATTCTGACATGGTTGAAGCTGATGATTTGGTATTCCTTACTATCTCTGATACAGGTATGGAAGCTTCCATCAAAGATTTGACAATGATCGCAGAAGACGAAGTTGCTGCATTGGAAGAAAAAATCGTAATCGAAGAAACAGTTGCTGATACTTTCAATGGCGTTCAATGGATTGAAATGGAATTGTCAAAAGGCTTCGAATTCGATACAAATGGTAACAATATCGTTGCTACTTGTACAGAAGCTGATAGCTTTGTAATTGGCGATGATGACAACGAAGCAATCATGAATCTTGATGATGGTGCTAACGATGGCAAAATTACAATCAAAGATTTGGGTATCGTTGTTGATGGTGCTGACGAAGGCGACATTGCTACAATCGAAATGAAATTGTATGCAACAGTAAATGGCAAAGCTAAAAAACTTGCTTCCTGTGAAGTTGAAGTTGCTGAAGTTTGCGATTACACAGTAAAAATGTCCGTTGATGAAGACGAAGATGTTCCTGTATTCTACAATGGCGTTAACTCCACTAATGATGGTTTGACAGATGATGCTGACCATATGTCTTTGGAAGTAACAATCGTTGAATCTTTCCCTGGTGCTTGGGAAGATAAAGAATTTGAATTGACATTGCCTGATGGCGTTTATGTAACAGAAGTTGAAATCAACAAAAACACAATCAACTGGGATACAGATGCTTACTCTTCCTTCGAAGCTGCTTATGAAGAAGGCGACTACAAAGGTTTCGTATTCGAAAAACGTGTATTCACAGAAAATGATCCTAACAACTCCGTAGAAGACGTATTCAAAGTACAATTCGAATTGGAATTGGTTGCTGAACCTACATTCGAAGGCGAAGTTGTTCTTGGTCTTGTTGGCGATTCCGTAACAGAAGGCGAAGTTGTTATCGCTGAATTCGTAGCTCCTTTCACAGCTACAGCTGAACAAAACGACGTAATCATCGATTACAGAGATACATTGATTGAAACACCTATCGTAATCACAGAAGCTGATGCTGAATTGTGGGAAGAAGACTTGGTATTCTCCCTTTCTATGGAATCCTACATCGACTTTGACGATGCTGGCGATATCACAGTAAGCGAAGATTCCGCTATGGAAATCAAAACAAGCACATCCTCTAGCTCTAGCTTCGATGGTACAGCTGCATCTATCGACATCACAATCAAAGAAGAATCTGATGACGAAGCTGCTGTAATCACAATCGAAAACATGACATTGTACATGAACAGATCTTTGGCTGCTGGTTCTTATGATTTGGATATCTGCACATCTGCAAGTGAATTCTTCATGGAACAAGCTATCTTCGCTGGTTACGAAGGAGAAGATGCGGGTGGTGATGCAACCAACACTACCAAAGTTCAAACAGTTGGTGACGCTGTAGACGAAGAAACAGGTGGCACATCTGGTACAATCGGTTACACAGTAAACGAAGCTTTCGTTAACATCGTAACAGCTGGTCGTGACCAAGATGACACATTCTTGACACAAGTTATCGTTCCTATTGGCGAATCCTATATCTTCGCTGGTGGCAAACAAATCGACTTGGATGTACCTGCTTACATCTCTGAAGCTGGTTACACAATGTTGCCTGTAAGAGCTGTATCTTCCGCTTTGGGTATTGATACAAATGCTGTTCAATGGAACGCAGAAGCTCGTCAAGTAACAATCATCTACAGTGGTAAAGTTATCGCTATGACAATTGGCGAAAGCTACATGACAGTTAATGGTACAGCTATTGCTACATCCGCTGCTCCAGAAATCACAGATAGCAGAACATTCTTGCCATTGCGTGATTTGGCTACAGCTTTGAGCGTATCCATCTCTTGGGATGATGCAACAAAAACAGCTACATTCAACTAATTCAAACCGAATTAACGAAATGTATGAGGACCCCGAAAGGGGTCCTTTCAGACTGTCAAAAAAGTCAGCACATGCTGACTTTTTTTGGTATAATGAGCTTGAGGTGATGACAAATGTTGAGCAAGGAAGAAATCAAAAGAACATCGGTAGAAATCATAAATATAGATATGCTTGTTCCAGAAAATCATTTATTAAGAAAAATAGATAAAGCTGTAGATTTTAATGAAATTTATTCATTTGTGGAAGATTTGTATTGCTCAAACAACGGCAGACCTAGCGTTGACCCTGTTGTTCTCTTTAAAATGGTGTTTATCCAACATTTGTATGGAATTCGCTCTTTACGCCAAACGGTAAAAGAAATTGAAATGAATATTGCCTATCGCTGGTTTTTGGGCTATACCCTCAATGATAGTATTCCGCACTTTGCTACCATTAGTTATAACTTCAACAATAGATTTAAAGAAACAGTGGTAGAAAAAATTTTCGCTTGGATTTTAGGTGAAGTTGAGAAAAAAGGATATTTACGTCCAGAAGTTGTGTTTATAGATGCAACGCATATCAAGGCAAATGCAAATTTAAAGAAAAACATCAAAAAAGAAATACCTGTTGCAACTAAAAAGTATGAAAAGCAACTTTTTGAAGAAATCAATAAAGACAGAGAAGATAATGGAAAAAAGCCTTTTGATGATAAAAATGACCCTCCAAGAACAAAAACAATCACCACTTCTACAACAGATCCAGACAGCGGTTTGTTCCATAAGGGCGAACATAAAAAGTGCTTTGCATATGGTGCACATACCGTTTGCGATAAAAATAACTTTGTATTAGAAACCGTTGTAACACCTGGAAACATCCATGATAGTGTTGTATTTGATGAGGTTTATCATAAAGTGACAGAAAAATATCCAGAAATACAAGTGATTACAGCTGATGCAGGATACAAAACCCCATGGATTTGCAAGCAAATATTTGATGATGGAAGAATACCCTCTTTGCCTTACAAAAGACCAGTGACGAAAAAAGGAAATTCACCATGGTATGAGTATGTTTTTGATGAATACTACAACTGCATCATTTGCCCAGAATATCACGTTTTACCATATACAACCACCAATCGAGATGGCTATAGAGAATTTAAAAGTTACAGTTATATTTGCGAAAAATGTGAAAATCTTTCAAGGTGTACCGAAAGCAAAGACCACAGAAAGGTAGTCACCAAGCACATCTGGTGGATATATTTAGAAAAGGCAGAGGATGTGCGGCATTCTCCATTAGGAAAAGACACCTATGCGTTGAGGAGCCAAACCATAGAACGGGTTTTTGCAGACGCAAAGGAGAAGCACGCAATGCGATATACATATCATAAAGGCTTGGCTCAGGTTTCAAAATGGGTGAAGCTTAAATTCGCTGCAATGAACTTAAAAAAACTGGCAACATGGAGTAGTAAGCAGTATATGTTGTTTGTAGAATATGCGTTATTTATACGAAAGAACCCTATTCCAAGGTGCGGAATAGGGTTCTTTGACAGTCTGTGAGGACCCGAAAGGGGTCCTTTTTTTGTATGCCAAAACCAAAAAATGCAAACCAACGGGCGATTGATAATCGCCCCTACAAAACCAAAAACAAAATTTGACCATACTGTAACCCAAAACAATACCAATGCACTTGTAGGGTTGATTCACGAATCAACCGCAATACCACTGCAACCCAAACCAATGCCACAATCCTGTAGGGTATGGGTCACCCATACCGCAACGAAAAACAAAGATTCCTCATTGCATTCAGAATGACAAACCATGCCACCATACATCTATTGGCATCATATCAACTGACGATTGATAATCGCCCCTACAAAATCAAATGCCAAAGCTACAATCCAATGCCACAAAACCTGTAGGGGATGATGCCCACATCATACCGAAACATAAAACCAAAACATAAAACCAAAACAATAAACAAATTCCAAACAAAAACACAAAATCATATTGCAAAACGCAACAAAAAAGGGCTTCTTTACGAAGCCCTCTAATCGTTTTATGATTTAGTTCAATGTTGCTGTTTTTGTACTGGAATCCCAGTTGATGTCTGTTACACCAAGTGCTGTTGCCAAATCACGAAGTGGCAAGAAGGATCTGCTATCTACAATTTCAGGTGCAGAGGAAGCATAGATCAAAGTACCATTTACATACATTCCTGTATCGCCAACTGTCATAGAAATGATTTTGGAACCATATACAATAACAACTTGTTTTGCTGCACTATTCCATGTTACATTGCTGGTATCAATACCCAAAGCAGTTGCAACTGCTCTAACAGGAAGCATTGTATAACCAGATGCATTGATATACGCTGGTACATCCAATGCAATTTGTACACCGCCAGCATAGATGTAATATTCGCCAATTGGAACAATAACTTGTGTTGTGAAGCCATTTGCCAAGTCGGAGCCAGCTGTTACGATATTTACAAAGTTATCGCAAACTACAACGGAATAACCATCGCTACCTGCATTGTAATCATCATCATCTGTACCGTAAACAACATCGCCTACATGCCAAACTTCGTCATTGTCTTCTGCATCATCTGCATCATCTGCTTCTGGAGCATAAATCGCTTCTTCCAAGAAAGCAATACTTGCGGAGGTGTACATTTCCAAAGCATATGCGCCATTAGCAAGAGAACGGTTCATGTACAATTCAATGCCTTCAATGGTCAAAACGCCAGGTTCGTCTTCAGATTCTTCTGTAATTTCGATTTCAATAGAAGCTGAACCATAATCCATATCCGCTTCCATATAAGAATCGGAGTTGACAGATACTTCACCAGCATCATCAAAGTCCATATAATCGTCTTCCATTGTCAAATAGAATACCATATCATCATTCCACAATTCTTCTTCTTCTTCTTCGATGATAATAGGTGTTTCAATTGGTGTATTTCTATAGTCTGTAATTACATCATTTTGAGATGCTTCTACAGTGTATGGAGAAATGAATTCTGCAATGACAACTTCGTCTTCTGTGACAGAATCGCCAACAAATTCAAGTTCTACATCCCCTTCAAAACCAGGTACTGCTGTCAAAACCAAGGAGAATGTCAAAACAATTGGATCATCAGAAGATGTTCTTTCGTCAAACACACGTTTTTCAAATACAAAACTTTCCCAATTGCCTTCTTGGTATGCATCCATAAAGTTACTTTCTGCATCGTTGCCATCTGCCCAATCCATATCGTCTTCATCGAAATCGATATCAATTACATATACGCCTTCTGGCAATACAAGTTCCCATTCGTCTCTGTAGCTCCAAGCACCAGGGAAGGATTCTTCAATTGTGATCTCCAAGGAATAGTGATCAGAATCGTCATTCAAACCATAGTTATCAGAATCAGTTCCGCTATACATTACAGGTACATCATCGTCTTCGTCTACAGAAATGACAACTGTGTATGCACAACATTCTGCAACTTCCAGTTCGCATTTATCTACTTTATCGCTACTATATTGTTTGTCATAGGTTGAATTATCATCATTATACAATGTAATTTCGATTTCAGCAGTATCGCCTTCATCTGCATCATCTGCAATGATTTTCAAACCATCAATTTTGATTTTACCATTTGTAACTGCTGTAGAGTTTACTGTGAAGTATGCGTATTCATCATCATATTCATAGTTTTCTACACCAGACATTTCCAAGTCACTGTCGCTACCAAATTCAAAACCTCTGGAGATTTCAAATACAAGGATTTGACCAACTTTGAAGGTACCCTCTACCACTTCTTCAATAACAATGGTATCATCCAAAACCACTTCTTCGTCTTCTGCAACGTATGTCAAATCTTTGATGGAAGCTTCAATGCCCACATCAGCAACATACAAGAATACAAGATCGTCTGCTTCTACCATATCGGAATCAATGGAAACAGTTGCATAATCATCAGCATCCAAATCGTAGTTGACTGCCAATTCTACAACTATTACATCATCTTCGTACAATTTACCATAGATGGTGAAAGTTACTTCATCATCATCCACATCATCTACTTCAATGATTGCAGGATAGGTTTCATCGGAATTGATATAAACCACAATAGTATTGGAATGGAATTCTGCATCATCCAAAGTGATTTCCACTTCCATTTGCGGAGCAGATGCCTTATAACTTGCAACTTGTGCTTTTGCTTCTTCAGTAGTCATATTTGTATATGGAACTGCTGTAACTACATCATCAGTTGTTGTGTCTGTTGTTGTGTCTGTTGTTGTGTCTGTTGTTGTATCTGTTGTAGTATCAGTTGTTGTATCTGTTGTTGTATCAGTTGTTGTATCAGTTGTTGTATCAGTTGTTGTGTCTGTTGTTGTGTCTGTAGTTGTGTCTGTAGTTGTATCTGCTGTTGTGTCTGTAGTTGTATCTGCTGTTGCAATCTCAGCAACAGGTTCTTCTGTTTCATCTGCCTCTGTTGTTGCAGTTTGTGTTGTAGCAGCTTGTGCTTCTTGTACAGGTTCTGCTTTTACTTCTTCTTCCACTACAGGAACTTCTGTTTTTACTTCTTCTTTTACAACTGGCTCTTCTTTTACTTCTTCTTTTACAGGTTGTGTAGCTTCTACTTTTTCTACAGTTTCCACTTTTTCAACTGGTTCTGCTTTTTCTACTTTTTCAGTTGTTTCTGTTTTGGTTTCTGATTTCCCAGTACTGGTTGTTGTTTTTCCACCTGAGATTTGACTTTGCAAAGATGCAATTTGTGCTTCCAATTCTGCAATGACACTTGCATCAGTTGCAGCGTACAATTGTTCTTGCAAAGACATCAATTTTGCTTCTAACATTGCACTGGACATGTTACCACCAGCTGCTGAAATGTTTGCAGATGGTTGTGATTCCCAGTAACTTGTAGACAAATATTGATTGTTGAAACTTGCATCGCTACCAGAATAGGATACATCTTGTACTGTGATTTGTAATTCTGGAACATCGGAACCAGTCAAAGAACCTTCCCCACTTGCTGTTTCTGCTAAAGTTTCTGCCCCCACTACCTTTGCTGTTGCATAAATACTTTGACCAGCAAAAACAGTTGTAGGAACCAAAGATGCTACCATAGAAGCAGCAATAACCAAAGAAATCATCTTTTTCATTGGCGTTTCCTCCTTTTCACTTACCCTAATATTTTTTGTTTACTATATCTCTCCAAGTGCAGTTTGTTTAGATTTTCAGACACTTCTAACCAATATCGCACTCTAATTCTATATTCAGTATATCTGTTAAAAATTCCCTTTGCAACCAAAATACGGTTTTGTAATAAAACCTTAATATCAATATCAAAAGTTGGTCACTTTTCGACCCACAAAAGGACAAATTCAGTCAAATCAATGGGTTTTGGGGTGTTCAGGGTATCCTATTTACTTTTTATGGTAGTTCATGACGGGATGTCGGGGACGCCATCCCCTACAATTATCATCTGGCTATTTTTCATTGAAAGATGATATACCACCTACGTTATGGTACATATTGTATCAGCATTACTATAAATGAAGTTAAAAAAATACAGGCATCTATAAAGATACCTGCATCAAGTTGATTTCTATTCTATTTACAATGTTGCGAAATACGCTTTGTTTGTTGCAATCACCTTTGTGGTTGCTTCTTTTGCAGGACCACCAGTCACATTTCTTGCTTCCACACATTGTTTTACAGAAATGGCAGCGTATACGCTTTCATTGAACACTGGAGAAATTGCTTGGTATTCTTCCAAGGACAAATCGTCCAAGTTGGTGTTATTTTGGATACAATACAACACCAATTTACCAATGATTTCATGTGCATCTCTGAACGCAACCCCTTGTTTCACCAACCAGTCAGCTGCATCTGTTGCATTGGTGAAACCACCCTTTGCCGCTTCCAACATATTGTTTTCACGTACAGTGATGGTTGCAATCATATTGGTGAATACAGGTACACACATTTTCACGGTATCGATGGCATCAAACAAGCCTTCTTTGTCTTCTTGCATATCTTTGTTATACGCCAATGGCAAACCTTTCATTGTGGTCAACAAAGCCATCAAATGACCATATACTCGACCTGTTTTGCCACGAATGAGCTCTGCCATATCTGGATTTTTCTTTTGTGGCATAATGCTAGAGCCTGTGGAGTATGCATCATCCAATTCAATGAATTTGAATTCATGACTGCTCCAAAGAATGATTTCTTCACAGAAACGGCTCAAATGCATCATCATAATGGACATTGCAGACATAAATTCCAAAGCGAAATCACGGTCAGACACACCATCCATACTATTTTGTGTGATACCAGCAAATCCCAACTGTTCTGCAACAAAATCACGATCCAAAGGATATGTTGTGGTTGCCAAAGCACCGCTACCCAAAGGCAATACATCAGTACGTTTGTAAGTATCTGTCATACGTGCATAATCACGTTTGAACATTTCCACATAAGCTAAGATATGGTGTGCCAAAGTGACAGGTTGTGCTCTTTGCAAGTGGGTATAGCCAGGCATGATGGTTTCTGTGTTTTTTTCTGCCAAATCGTTCAAAGTTTCCATCAAATTTTTGAGTAGTTCTTGGACTGCGATAATTTCCTTCTTAGTGTACATACGAGCGTCCAAAGCCACTTGGTCATTACGACTACGTCCAGTGTGCAAACGCTTGCCTACGTCGCCAATACGAGAAATGAGGATGGTTTCTAGGTTCATATGGATGTCTTCTGCTTTTTCGTCAAAGGACACATTGCCTTCTTGGATATCCAACAAAATTTCACCCAATGTTTTGACAATTAAGTCTGCATCCGCTTGTGGGATAATCCCTTGTTTGCCAAGCATAGTTGCATGAGCGATACTACCTGTAATATCCTCTGCGTACATTCTACTATCGAAAGAAATAGAAGAATGGAAATGATCTGTAAAGCTATCTGTTGATTTTGTGAAGCGACCGCCCCATAGTTTCATAATATTTTCCTCCTTGAAAAGATAAAGTGCAAAGTCAAGTGCAAGACCGTGGGACTTTTTCCCACCACCCTATGAACCTTTGAAAAGGTTCAATCCAAACTTTAGTTGCGTAAACTACGTTTCCGCTAAGGTATTGCAATTGAGTTTGTGGTTGTTTATGGTTGTTTATAGTTGCAGAACAGTCAAGACTGTTCCCTACAAGTGAAATTGGTTCGTTGATTCATGTTTTGTAGGGCAAGGGTTCTACTCTTGCCATTAGTTCATTATTCTGGCGAGCAATGCTCGCCCCTACAAGGTTACATTCATTGATATTGCTGTGGATGATATCCTCCCATACAAGTGCAATTTAATACACATTCCTACAATTCAAAAAATCCCCCAAGCAATATGTTGCTTGGGGAAATAAAGTTTTACTCGATTTTTTTCAAAAAATCGCAGGGTTTGGGACAGCGTCCCAAGGTCTTAATCTTTTGACTTTAATCTTTTGACTTTAATCTTTTGATCTTATTGTTTGTCTACGTTTTGCATCATCATTGCACGTACTTTCATGGAAAGACCGAACAAATTGATGAAACCATCAGCATCTTTGTGGTTGTAGAGTTCGCCTGTTGTGAAGCTTGCCATGGATTCGTTGTACAAGCTATAAGGAGAAGTTGCACCAGCAGAGATGATGTTCCCTTTGTAGAGTTTCATTTTTACAGAACCAGTTACTGTTTTGTTTGCATCATCGAAGTATGCAGAAAGAGATTCACGAAGTGGTGTATACCATTCGCCACTATAAACCAATTCTGTGAACATATTGCTTGCGATTTCATTGAAAGATTGTGTCTTTTTGTCCAAGCACAAGTATTCCAATTCACGGTGTGCATAGTACATAATGGAACCACCTGGTGTTTCATATACACCACGGGATTTCATACCAACTACACGGTTTTCACAGATATCTGTGATACCCACACCATTACGTCCACCGATTTCGTTGAGCAATGTCAACATTTCAACAGGACCCAATTTTTCGCCATTGACAGCAACAGGAACACCAGCTTCAAAATCAAGTGTTACATATTCAGGTGTATCAGGAGCTTCTTCTGGAGAAACGCCCAATTGCAAGATATGTTTGAAGTTTGGTTCGTTTGCTGGGTCTTCCAATTCCAAACCTTCATGGCTGAGGTGCCAAAGGTTACGGTCACGGCTATAGGAATCATCTGCTTTCATTTCAAAAGGAATACCATGTTTTTCAAGGTATGCCATTTCATCTTCACGAGATTGCATATCCCATGTATCAAGTCTCCAAGGAGCAATGATTTGAAGTTCAGGAGCCAAAGCTTTTACTGTAAGCTCAAAACGCACTTGGTCATTACCTTTACCAGTTGCACCGTGACAGATTGCATAAGCGCCTTCTTCTTTAGCGATTTCAACTAATCTTTTTGCAATGATAGGACGTGCCATGGATGTACCCAAAAGGTATTTGTGTTCGTAAACAGCATTTGCTTTGATACAAGGATAAATTGCATCTACAATGAATTCTTCTGTCAAGTTTTCAATATACAATTTGCTTGCACCAGTTGCCAATGCTCTTTCTTCCAAACCATCTGTTTCTTTACCTTGACCCACGTCACCACAAACTGCAATGATTTCTGCATCGTTGTAGTGTTCTTTCAACCAAGGGATGATAACGGTAGTGTCCAAACCACCGGAGTATGCCAATACGATTTTTTCCTTTGCCATGATAGTTCCTCCTTGAATAGTGTTCACGAGTTCAAATGAATAATATAAATGAATTATACATAATTTTTCTTCCAATTGCAAGAGAAAAAACAAAAACAATAACGATTTGTACAGTTATTCTGAAAAAAACGTATCTGCAACCATGTCTTTGTCTATTTTTATGTATATTCATTGCATAATACGCATTTTTATGCAAATTGGTTGCATTTTGGATACAATAACTATTCTTAAGATTCTTCGTCACTGCGTTCCTCTGAATGACAGATTTGTAGTGGCAATTGGAAAGCATGGTTACCGGCAGCCCCTACAGGAATGACAGGTGTAGTGGTTTGGTTTTTTCTGACCACTGTTCACTGATTTGTCATTCCGAATGTAATGAGGAATCTTAGGTTTCAGATTCTTCGTTACGGTATGGGTGACCCATACCCTACAGTTGCGTAGTGATATTTGGTTTGGTGGTATCATTTGGGATTTTTTGACGGTGAGCTTATTTTTCATTTCTACTTACAATCATCACAAAACTAGGATTTCCCTTGAAATTTCAACACTTTTGCATCCTCAAATGTTGGGACTTTTTGGGACTTTTTTTCTGGTATACTAAAAGTACCTCAATCATCCTAAAAAAAACAAAGAAAGGAGATACAAAATGGCAACTGAAACAACGAATTACAGTTTGACCAAGCCAGATGAAGCAGACTACTATGATGTCGCTGATTTCAACGACAATATGGATATTATAGATGCTTCTATGGCTGCAACTGCAACACAAGTTGGCACTGTTGGTGATACCTTAAGCCAAATTGCCGAGTATGTTGGAACACCAGAAAATGAAGGTGATACTTTATTCAGCCAAATTGGGAATAGTGAAGTATGTATCGCTTCTAGGAACTACAAATATGAGCAAAATTATGAAGATGGTGTCGCTTATACATATAACCAGGTTTTGATGCGATATACAGCCAGACGATCTGGAAGCATATATGTGGAGATTGATATCACCTCCACAAACTCCTCTTCTGGATATATGTATGTGTATGCGAACCATCCAGGTTCTCTGTTGGATGCACCTACAAACTCCATCTTAAGCGAAAAATATGTACTCCATATTAGTAGTGCCACGTACTGGGGAGCATCCATAATCGCATCAACCAATCTTACTTCAAACGCTACATATACTATAAGTTATATGCTCAATGTAGTAGCAGGACACACATATGTTATTATACCCACTCTAACGGGTACATTTTGGGGTTCTAGGATTGGTTACGATGTGGTGAATCCACTGGAACTCACAGAAACGGATTTGGCACCTTATGTGGAAACAGACAGTGAAGATGAAGTTGTGGCAGAATTATCATAATAAAAAACAATATTGAAAGGGGAATACTTTTATGTTAATACATATTACAAAATATGGTGTGGTAGATTGGCACAATCTATGCATCAGCGAACATGGAGCAGAATCTTTGTGCACCAATGAATATACACTTTGGATTACAGACACCCAATTGCCAGAAGTGGAAGATGATTTTACACTTGATGATGTGGTGATTCATTATTCTACAGAAGATGGTTTGTACTATGAATATCCAGAAGATTACGATCCATTGTATACTGATACACAATTGATTATGCAAGAATTGACCAATTTGGAATTGTTGATTTTGGAAGGAGGTTTGTCCTGATGTATGAAATTTTGAAAGCCAAATTTGAGTTGGGTTTTGTACGTGCAGATCAGTTGTTGCGTTATGTGACAATTGGATATTTGACCGAAGCCCAATATCATCTCATTGTGTATGATGAAGTGTTGATGACAGAAGATATGGAAGAAGAAGTTGATGCTGATGCAGAAATCGAAGTTGAAGCTGAAACTGAAGTTGAAGATGAAGTTGATGTCATTGCAGAAGTTACAGAAGTAGAAGAATTTGCTGTGGTATAAGCCACAAAATAAAATAATAGAAACCATTGTAATATGGATAGAACCAAATGCGAATGTTTGAAATTTTACCGTAGGAATGCGAGCCTACGGTATTTTTATTGCCATTTCAAGATAATGAGACCTAATAAACCCCATCCACCAACAACAATAAGATGCAAACGGGTTGATGTGGGCATCAACCCCTACGTTATAATTGTGAGCACCTTTGTCTTGCATTGGGGCTATTATATTGCAATAAAAAACAGCCTTTATTCTATCACAAAGGCTGTTTCTTGTTAAAAAATACAGATTTCACCCAAAGGATATAGTTTGAAAATCACTTTTCCTTTGATATCTTCTTCTGGAATTACACCCATATGTCGGCTATCAAAGCTGGCATCACGATGATCCCCCATAACAAACACAGTACCTTCTGGAATTGTCATATCCACAAAAGCATCTGTTTCGCCAATGGCATAGGTTTCTTCCACTAACTCACCATTACACCACACTTCACCTTCTGGTGAAATATACAGATGATCACCACCTACAGCAATGATACGTTTGATGAGGATAAATTCTGTGCCATCTTGTACCGTTTCAAATACAGCAATATCCCCCTGTTCCAATTTCCCAACATAAGCAGAACTTCGACTCATAAACACCAAGTTTCCATCTGACAAAGTGGGTTCCATGGACACACCATCAATATGCACTGGCCAACACAGCAAAAACAAAATACATAAAATTCCACATGCTCGAGGAATTGCTTTTTTCCATTCTTTCCATTGATTTCCCAAAAACATTTCCTCACATTCTCCACAAAACGACACATCTATTCTATAGTATACAAATTCCGCATAAATTACAAGGGATTTACCAGAAAAATACAAATGAAATTTTTTCCAGATGAAATCCTGATTGCAAGTTAATCATTACATTTGTTTGCGTACTGTTTTATATTCGTCTTCCAAGCGATAATATGGACATTGGCGATAGGATGATGACATAAAACGCATCATTTCATCCTCATCCAAGTTCACTTCACAAAAATAATCTTCATATTCTTCATCGTATGCAAAGTACATACAGGTATCACAAATGGTCATGGTTGCCTTCTTTCTATTGCGATGATTGGTTGCGGGACAGCACAGCTATCCCCTACAGTTGTATCTTATTTATAGTTTGTGGTATATAGCAATTGATTCGTGAATCAACTCTACAATTGCCACTGACTTGTCATTCAGAGGAGTGTAGCGACGAAGAATCTTTCGTTGTGGGACAGCACAGCTATCCCCTACAGTTGCATCTTATTTATGGCTTGTGGTACAGCGGTTGATTCGTGAATCAACCCTACAATGCATCCATATTGGAATTGTTCATCTATTGCTTGCTTAAAATCCTTCTAGGTTCAATTGCAAGCCATCTGGATATTCCTCTTGTTTGCGATAGTAGAAAAAGGATTCGCCTGTATGGGTATGCACATATGTCCAACATTCCACATCGTCAAACACAAACACATCTTCTTCCAAGTCTAAGTCCACTGCCTGCAAATCCCCTGCATTATCTATGACAAAGCCTTCTTCTTGATTTTGATAAAACATCTGCACTTGATCCTTTGCCACCTCACAGAAGGCGTCACGAGCTTCTATGCCACATTTGGCAGTCACTTTGCCACTGGAAAAGAGATACCAACGATATTGGTCATAGAAAATTTCCAAACGTTCTTTGCGACTCATGGACATTGCAAAGAGTTTTGTCCATACCATTTTCAAAATATTGGCTTTGCCTATGGATTGGAACACAATACCACGTTCTGCCAAGGATTTGTGATATTGCAAACGATTGTATTCTTTGATGTGTGCTTCATATGCCTTTGTTTTCTCCCAGATAGCAAAAAGCAGTTCTTGACGAATATCACGCTCTTCTTCTGGGCAATCCAATAGTTTTCTGTGTTCCAGTTCCAACCAGCTATAATCCAATGCACACACCACCTTTTAACATACAAATTGCGGGCACCCACATAGGGGTGCCCCTACAATATATTATTTTGATGCAAATATCAGTTGTTCCAAGTCTGCCACTGTTTCACACAGCACATCTGCGCCATTTGCCAACAATTCATCTGCTTTACGGAAGCCCCACAGAACACCACAGGCTTTTACATGGCTATTCTTTGCAGTCTGCATATCCACACCACTATCGCCTACATACAGAACATCTTCTGGTTGCAAATCCAAGGTTTCCAACACTTGAAACACCAAATGTGGGTCTGGTTTGGGTGCAGTGCCATCTACGCAACCATAAATGGGGTTTAATAAGTCACCAAAATATTTTGGCACCAGAACTTCACAAAATTGATGGGGTTTGTTGCTGACCACAGCACACAAAATGCCTGCTTTCCTACAAGCCTGTAACAAGTCCAAAATGCCGTCATATGGAGCTGTCACATCTTCACCATGTGCAGCATAATGGGTATCGTTATACACCAAAGCCTGTGCATAGCGTTCTTCTGTAAAATTGTCACCCAAAGCAGAACGCACCAAAGCATTTCGACCATTGCCCACAAAATATTTATATGCTTCCACTGGATGTATCGGCAAACCCAATTGTTCCAAAGCGAAGTTGCAACCATTTGCAATGTCGGTTATGGTGTTCAAAAGGGTCCCATCCAAGTCAAAAATCACTGCTTTTACCATGTGTATTCTCCTTTTTATTTGTGGTTTATAACGGGCGGACACATAGGTCCGCCCCTACGATTGTATTATTGTTACATTCTACGCAATACCCATGACAACAAATCGTCAATGACTTCATCCTTTGCATATTCATTGAAGATTTCATGGAACAAGTTGCCATAAATTTTAATTTGTTTGTCTTTGGATGCCACATGCTCAAACAAGAATTGGGAATCCTTGGTGCTCACCAAACCATCCAATTCCCCATGCAACATCAAAGCTGGATAAGTAAAGTTTTTGACGGTTTCATCGAACCAAGCAATGCCTTTATTGATGGAATAGCAAAGTCCTGTGGTAAATGTTTTGGAGTTATATGGATCTTGACCATACCATTCCACAACTTCTGGCACAGAACACACACCAGCACCCAATTCATTGGGAAGTGGCATATGAGGGTCCAAATCCAATGGCACTGCTGCAATCAAGCCTGCATAATCTTTCACCAATGCACCACTCATCACAAAACCTCTAATTCTTTGGTTTGGATATTTTGCTCCATACAAAGAAACGGTAAAGCCACCCATACTATGTCCAATGACAAAAATAGGCAAATCTCCATTTTCTGCAATGGCTTTTGTGACAATCACATGGGTATCATCCAACAATTCGTTGAAATCATTGAGATGAGTGCGTTCACCTTCAGAGCGTCCATGACCTCTATGGTCAAAACGGTATGTACCAATGCCTGCTGCGTGTAATTTTTCCACAAAGTAATCATAACGACCGTGGTGTTCACACAAGCCATGTACAATGACAGCAATTGCCTTTGCATCTGCTGGTATTTCCACCTTTATGAAAAGTTGTGTGTTATCGAAAGAAGAAATCATTGTTGCCATATCAATTTACCTCCTAATCCAGTCCAATAGTTGTAATACATCTATCATATCATTTCGTAAAGTATGCGTAAATAGATTTTCATGGGATTTCATGGAAAAATAATCCTATAAAAACTACCAACCCAAGATAACGAGACCTATCCTTGGTTTTGTAGGGAATGGTCTTGACCATTCCGCCTGTTATCAACAGGCTGTCCCTGAAATACGGAACAGTCAAGACTGTTCCCTACGGTGTGACGCAAAGGTTTCTGATAATTCATTAACCCTCTTAATCTTGAATTGAATTAAAAAAAGCCAAAACCCAGTTTCCTGAATTTCGGCTTATGATACTTTTTATTTTTTGATGTTTACGCCATTTCTTGTGCGTATACATCGTCTCCTTTGGAGAAACATTTGCCAATGAGTCCACCAATGATTGCTGGTACAATCCAACCACATTGGAACTGTGCAAATGGCAACATATCGATGTATGGAACTGCATAGCCATAGCTTGCAACCACATCCAAAGCACTAATCACCAACGCAAAGATGACTGCAAATTGATGGATTCTATTGTTTTCAATTCTGTGATGGAAGAAGCCCAATACAATCATAACCAAGATAACTGGATACAACAAAGTCAAGATTGGAGCTGCAATACCAATGATTGTGGAAATACCAAAGTTGGAAACCACATAGCTGAATACCACCATGATACCAGCAAGTTTTCCATAGGAAAGTCTACCTTTTGTCAATTCAGATACATAGGAAGAACAAGAAGAAGTCAACCCAACCGCTGTGGTCAAACAAGCAAACAAAACGATGATTGCCAAAATCCAAACGCCAGCATGTCCCATAAGACTTTTTGTAATTGCCACAACAAGTGCTGTTTGGTTCAAATCAGAGAATCCACCAGCAGATGTGGTAGCACCCAAGAATGCCAAACCACCATACACCACAAATAATGCAACTGCTGCCACCAAAGATGCTTTGATGATGACGCTCATGGTGTCTTTTGTTTCTGTATAGCCTTTTGCTTTTGCAGAAGAAATGACGATGATTACGAATACAACTGCTGCCAAAACGTCCATTGTTTGATAACCAGCCAAGATACCTTCTTTTGCAGTGTGGAATTCTACAACTGCTGGCACAATATCGCCAATTGGTTCTTGATATCCTTTGAAAATCAATGCCAACAAACAAATTACCAAAAGTGGAGTCAAGAATTTACCAATGATGTCAATAACCCCTGAAGGTCTAATTGCCAATAGCAATACCAAACCAAAGAAGATGGCACCAAACACCCAAGAGTTGACATTTGGGAACAATGGAAGGATTGCCATTTCAAATGTAGTTGCTGCTGTTCTTGGAATTGCCAAGAATGGTCCAATACAAAGTACAATCAAAAGATTGATCATAGTGGAAGGTACTTTTCCAAGTCTACCAGTCAAGCCTTCCATGGATACATCACCAATACGAATCATAGAAAGAATTGCACAAAGCGCCAAGCCAACATCAGCCACAAAGAAACAAAGGAAGCCTGTAAACCAGCTTTCACCAGCTTGCATCCCTAAAAAAGGTGGGAAAATCAAATTACCTGCACCAAAGAACATTGCAAACAGTGCAAGTCCAATCACCAAAATATCCATTGTTTTTTTCTTCGTCTCCATTGTTATTACCTCCTGTTTAATCCTATTTTACAACTCGAATTTATGTGTTTCCACATTATCCATGAAAACAGGTACTCTTGCAACCAGATAGGTAAATAGGGAAATGAAACAAAAACTAAAATTGTCTACCAACGAGAAACAAATATATCACTTTGTCTGCATATTTTTCAGATTATTGCAAAAGACAACAAAAAATCACATTTTGTCACTTTATAAGAATTTTACATATCAATCATATATACGATAGTGTACAGTGATATTTCTATATTATTTTGTTGAATACGCACAATAAAAATGTTGTATTTTTTAAAAAACAAGAGAAAATTAAGATTTTTTTTATAGATTTCCCATTTGCTTTGTGATACAATGATGTCCACAAGCTAATTTACGTTATGAAATTGATTTGTATTTTTTTCATAACAAGAAATTTTTGACATTGATTTACTTATTTTGTAAAATATTTTTTTACCACTTATACAGATTTTTTTGAAAATACTCATATTTGTCCATATATCAAGGACAATCATTTGTGAGCAAACATCCCTTTGCAATGGGTGCATGCCACTTATGAAACCCCATCCATTATTTTGACGAAACAAGGAGAATTGCAATGAAAGAAATACCCATCCATGTGGGAAACCGCATACGTTTGTATCGAAAAATGAAGCATTTAACCATAGAATCCTTTGCTGTTATGATTGGCAAAAGCAAAGCCACCATCTCCAAATATGAAACAGGCGATATCTCCATTGATATTGAAACTTTGTTTGAAATTGCACAGGCATTGGGTGTTTCCATCAACCAATTGGTGGATTATGAAATGCCTTCTGCTGAAGAACATATCACACCTGAACATCCAGGTAGCAAAAGTCGTTTGTATCTCTATTTTTATGATGGTAGAAAAAATCGCATTGTCAAAAATGTCATTGAAGTCCAAGGAAAAGGTGAAAATGGCGTGCACACCGCCAGCTTTTACGCTGATTTGGATGAAGATTTCAATATTTACAAATGCCGCTATATGTACCAAGGTAAAATGCAGAAATACGATTCCTTCACCAACTTTACCTTTGAAAACCAAAACAACAAGATTGAAAAAGCCTTTTTGTATGCGATCCATCCATTTAGTCCAGCTGGTCATATGGTAGGACTGTTTTCAGGACTTTCTACACAACCTATTTTGCCTGTATCCTTCAAAGTCATCATTTCTCCATATGTTATGGGTGCCGATACTTTGCAGCAGGAATTGGCTATCAGCAAAGAGCAATTGAAGCACATCAAAAAAATGAATATGTTTGTTGTGGATCAACACAATTGACAACGTAAACAAGAAGAAGGCATTTAGATATCATATCCAAATGCCTTCTTCCTTTGGTTTTGTTACAAACGCTTACATATTTTAAGGGGGTCTATCAATCTTTTATATTGTGTTGCTTGTAATATCTATTGTTTCTTCTTGCACTTCTATCAAACGCAGTACTGCTCGTTTTGCATTGTTCATATGGGAACATGTGAATAAAGTCAAGTCCCATTCTCCTTCATATAATCCTGTCAAATCGCTACCATCTAGAGTTTCTTCCAGCACCAATTGATAGGTGTGTAACATTCCAGCTGCATCCACCAGATAGATTTCATCCTTTACTTCCAACTGGCTGATATCGCCAAAATGCACTGTATAATTATGGGCTGCAATGATCAAATCTTCTGTTGCGATGCTTCCTGCAAAAGCACATGGTGTTTGTTGCAACAAAGCATCTGTGTAGGTGCTTGCAACTGGCAATTCCAATTCCAATTGGGGTATCAAAATCACACCCATATAGCTTTGACCATTGATGCTGATTGCTGTTGTTTTCATTTCTTCTATTCCAGATATATCCGATATTTGCATTTCTTGTTCCAATGCAACAATAACTTCATGACCAAAAGATAACGCACTTTTTTCTTGCATTTGTGTGTATCCAAGCACTCCTGCTGCACCCAAAATACAAGCAAAACCCAAACCCATCAAAGAAAGACTCATTTTCTTATTCATCTTCATCTTTGCCTCTTTTCATCATTCCAAAAAATCCAAGAGCAAATAGCAACATACCAACCAAAGCCAATGGTGCTATCAACCAATTCCAAGAGCCTGTTTGTGGGATTCCTGGTATATCTGGATCATCTGGTGTATCTGGGTTTTCTGGTTCATCTGGAGTATCTGGGTTTTCTGGTTTATCTGGAGTATCTGGATCTTCTGGTTCATCTGAGTCTTCTGGTTCATCTGGGTCTTTGGGTCTTCTAGTTTTGTCTGGATCATCCGGATCATCTGGATCATCTGGATCTTCTGGTTCTTCCCATGAAAGAAGTGCCAATTTCAAATCCACAACTGGATCGTAATCCCAAGTATTGGTGGTGCCTTCATATGCTGGCAAAGTGATCACCACTGGATCTGAAGTCAAAATGCCATCTTCGCAATAAACATCTGCAAATTCCACATAATACACACCATTTTCTAAGTGTTCAAATACAGAAATACCTTCTGCATCGGTATGTTGACAATCTTCGCAGTCACAGCCAATATCGTGGATATATTCTTCTAAAACTTCTCCAATTTCACGCCATTCAGAAGCTGATGGTGTTGTGGTTGGTTCCAAAACAATGCCAGAATCTGCAAATGTGTCTGTCAAAACAAATTCATGATTTTCCCAACTGGCAACGTAATAAATGGTTACTTCCACATCTTCATATACCACGCCATCATACTCAAATTCCACTGTCAAAGAATTGTCATTGACATCATTTGGTGTCAGGGCATATGCCACTTGACTGATGCCACAACATAAGAAGGCGACTAGCATCATCCAAAACCATTTATTCTTTTTTCTCAATACCATCGCCTCCTTTCTTGTTTTCTATTTCTAGTTTTTATATTCATTACGTTTACATTTTTTTACGTTTTCGTATTACAATTGCAATGATAAACAATACCAGCAAACCAACTGCAATTGCCACCAACATTGGTAAGCTATCCAATGCACTTGCTTTTTGAATGACATTGCTATGTGATGTTGTATTTGTGGATGCCACTTGTGTTTCCGCTGCAATTTGTTCTCCTGTCACCAACAAACGGTGAGAATTGATTCCATATGGTGTACATGTTACCAAAGTCACCAAATCTTTATCTGCTTGTGCCTGCAGCGATTCTGTTTCTGATGGCAACACCACATTGATTTCTTTCACTTCATAGGTGAAAATCTGATCCAAAACTTGCAAATGGAACACATCACCAATGACCACTTGGTCTAAATCTGTAAACAATTCCACAGATGGCAAACCTGTATGTCCTGTGAGCACTGTATGGTTTCCAATGTCCCCTGTTGGCAAAGCAGAACCTTCCAAATGTCCAACACCTTTTTGTAATGTGGTTTCATCTGTTCCATGATAAATGGGCAGTGTCACTTTAATGGAAGGAATATCCACAACGCCAATGATATCGTTCATGATATCAAATGTGTTCCAATATCCAGGGTTTTGGATGTTATTGTCTTCATTTTCTTCTGCTTCCAAAAAGGATTCTCTATCACCTGAAAGCGTTGCATTGTATGCCCTTGCTGCTGCAAACAAAACAGCGGTTTCGTCTTCGGTTTTTTGGCTTATTTGTTCATAATAATCAGAAATTGCATAGGATGCTGTTTGCTCATGCACCCAATTGCTGATGGTTGGATAGAACATAACGCCAAGTCCCAACACAAATATTAAGATACAACCAAAAATCGAAACACGTTTTTTCATAGGCAATATTTACTCCTTATTGTATTTTAGATTGTGGACAACCACAAAGGGTGCCCCTACAGTCAAATTGATTTTCTTTAGTGGTTTTTCCAATTAAACTTAGCGAGACCCAATATACGTGATATATCTTAATTATCCATTCTGCTTTTGGTACGCATACAATGCGTACTCTACAAGATATAAAAACCCTTTTATCTTTAATTGGGACTATTGATTTTCTTTTTCAGATTTCTTTTTCATGCCCAAGATGAGATACAACGCTGCACCGAGCATCAACAACGCTCCGCCAATTTGGAATATAATGGTACCGATACCACCAGTGGATGGCAACAATACCGTTTTACGGTTCATGATTTCTGCTTCGAAACCAGATTGATTTCCTGAATTTTTGATGGAAGCACTGTTGTCTGTCAATGTTACAATTGTTCCTGTTGTGCTATCGTACGTTGCTTCAATGATAAATGGAATTGGATCAATTGCATTATAACCAGTTGGTGCTGATTCTTCTTTCAATACGTATTCAATTGCATCATCCAAACCATAGATGACAAATTCACCTGTACTATTTGTTACAACGTAACCTGTGTTATTGGAATCTATTGTCATACTTGGTGCCAAATAGTAATAATCTACGCCTTCTTCTGTATCCAAATATTTCACTGGAATCCAAATGGAACCATCGTAAATACCAAAGGTTGCACCTGCAAGAGGATCGCCATTTTCGTCCATTTTTGTGATTTCCAAGTCAAATGTATAGGAATATACAGTTACAGAGTCAGAACCAATGTAGCTGCTATCACTAGGGTTGCTGTTGAAGCTCAATGTTATTGTATTTTCTTCATAGTCTTTGGAAACTTCTGCATTTGCATTCACAACACCTGTGTAATGTGTGTACAAAGTGGTTGTATTTGTATATCTGGAATCTGCTTTCAAACCTTTTACATTGACTTGGATCACAAAACCATTGCTTGTTCCACTGTGATCTACTGTATAATAGTCATCATCCAATTCTGTTGTTCCATTTCTATCTACATATACCTTTGCATTTTTTTGGTATGTAATACCATCGCTCATGGTATCAGACAATTCATAGTAGTAATCATCATAGCTATTTGTTGATGTTCCATCAAAATTATAGGAATCAATATTATTTGGCAATGTGGAAGTAACCAAGAAATAAGCTGTATCGCCAACTTCATAATCCCCTACGATATCCCATTGTCCATCTTGTGTATCATCTCCACTTGCATCTTCTGGTACATATACAAAACTGCCCAAGTCGTTGTGCAAAATGCTCTTATCTACTACAGGAACGCTATTTTTTACATAGATGGTTGCATCTCCACCAACATCGCTACCAACTGGAACCAACGCACCACTGGAAGCAATCCCAACACCTGTAAGTGTACTTTCTTCATCCAATACAAAGTAGTACCCTTCTGTCAAACCTGTCAATTTAACAGATTCGCTACCATCACTATTTGATGTTGCTTGGTTATGTGCGATACAAGCAATCAAATCGCCATTTTCTGTGTCATATTGTACATAGTTACGCAAATCCACTACCAATTCATATGGATCGCCACTTTGGAAGGTTTCCAAATATTGACCTACCAATTGGTTGTAATCATCTTCTGCCACTTGCAAATCATATAGTGCATTGATTGCATCCATACTGGTCAAATCATCACCAAATGCATCTACAGCAACTTGTGCATCTTCAATTGCTTTCAAAGCAACATCAAAGTAGAATTTGGTATTATCTGCACCTGTTTTGATTCCAGAGAAGAAATCCACAAAATCTGCATGTACTGCATAGGTGGTCAAACTATCTGCCACCAAAAGTTGATAGGCATGGAACCAATCGCCATCAATGGTAATCCCTGTTTCCACTTCGTTGATGATGGTAATGGAATAGTCCCCACTACCTATTTTTGTTTCTTCTGCAAAAGCCATTGTTGGAATCATACTGGAAATCACTGCTACAACAAGTGTTAAAGATACTAAAAATCTGGATAAAATTCGTTTCATTGTAAAGTCCCCTTCTTTCTTCTCAATCGTAAACAACAACATAAACTTGCACAAATCATAATCAAACAGCCTACAAGTAGATATTTCCATTTACCTTCTCCACCCGTGGTTGGTAGTACATATTCTCTGGTATTGATCAAAATCAGACCATCTACCAATGTTTGGCTGCCATTAGATCCCACTTCGTATAAATTCGGTTCGTAAATTTCAATAGAACCATCTTTGTGTACATCCAACAACCAATACGCAATTTCTTCTGGTATCATATATCCATCTGGTGCAATGGTTTCTGTAATACGATACACGCCATCATACAACAAATCCGTAATGAGAAGATTCCCATTTTCATCACTTGTGAATATACCATGATATCCACCTTCTACTACAACTGGATTTTCCAAAGACAATACACGTTCTACCACAAATACAGCACCTGCAAGGGTATTGCCTGTATGGGTTTGTTTGTATAATGTCACATCAATTTTCTCTATTGGTGTTGGATAGTTGACAATTTGATTGTTTTCCATTTCTGGTGCACCATCCATTGCTGTAATGAAGATTCCACCAGATGCATTGACTTCCAATTTCCAATATCCTGCTGCAACATCATATCCTGTTGGAGCTAAAATTTCTTTAAAGTAATAAGTTGTATTCAGTTCTAAGTTCTCAAAGGTGATGGAACCCACTTCTACTGTAGTGGTGCTCACTTCTGCCACTTCTTCATCACCTTCTGCATCTGTTTCCAAAATAACATATTCACTGATGCTACCATCTTCCAATGTCACATAACCACTGACATAGGTGATTGCATCTGTCCAGTTTACTGGATCTTTGCTCAAAATAAACTGTGCACCATTGAGCGCATTGCCTTCTTCTGAAATTTTGGTGAAGCTATAGGAAGTGGTGCCACCTTCTTCTACACGTTTCACATTGGTAAAGGTCATATCATCTACAGATTCGCCTTCTTGTGTAATGATATAGTCATTGGTCAATGTTACATATGTCATATCCACCACAGTTGTTCTTGTTTCATATACTTTGACTGTAACGAGATATTCACCTGCATCATATGTGATATCGGTTCTTGGTGTTTCTGGAATTACTTCTTTGATGGTAAATTTGTATTCTTTTGGATAGTTGATACTGGAATCCACATCAAATACAATTGACGGGAATCGAATCATACCACTGGAATCACTGGTTGCTGTGTATGGGAAAGCAAATGTGTCTGACAAGCCATCGTAATTTGCTCCATCTACTTTTTCCAAAATAAAATCAAAGGATTGATTTGCCAAATTCCCATTGGTATAAATCTTTTCTGCTGTCAAAGAAACAGCTGTGCTAATTTCTTCCAAACCGCTAAACGCCCACATGTGCATTTCCATATATCCACCGTGGAAATCTGCCACGATTGCAGTACCATTCAGGTTACCACCACCCCATGTGATCACGCCACTGGAGGATTCGTAGTAGTTCCAAAGCTCTGCATATGGTGCTACAATATGTCCTGCAACATTTGGTCCCACTGTGGAGAATACCAAACGTTTGGATTCGCCATTTGTCACTACATTTGGCAAATTCCAAATAATCTTATTTCCAATTTCACTATATTCACCACCATCACCAGACAAAGTCTCCAACATTTCGCCATTGATGAGTGTTTCTGGGAATTGTGATACCAGCTTACCATCTATGGTAGTTGGATTTACGGTTGCGCCATCAAAATTGATGATTGTGGTTCCTGGATATAGATTGTCAAAGAAATCGTAAATTTCATTTCCATTTTCGTCTTCTGGGAAATCAATATCCACTGTTGCCAGTACATTTGCATTTTGGATCAAGTAGCTATATCCAGCTTCCAAAGTTATGCTGGTTTTACCATACGCATTGATGACAATGATTTCATCGCTTTGGTCAGATGTCAAGCTGCCATATTCCAACATATATTCACTTGCATCGATGATATCATCCCAATAATCATCGAAATCGATATAGTCATCATTTTGCAAAGTTAATGTTTTGGCACTTTGAATGTTCCCGTTTGTGTCATAGTTTGTCACATAGCCTTCTGCATTTGGTGAATAGAAGGAAATCACTGGATTTTCACGATAAAGGTATACCACATCACGCAATTCCGAATCAATTTCTTCTTGGGATACACCTACCAAAATATCATTGTCGTAAAACTCTGTTTCTCTTGTGTAGAAATTTGGTGGTGTAAAATCTGTTGCCCATCCAAAACCATTGGCATCTGTGGTCACCACTTCAAAACCATAATTCAATTTGAAAGTGGAATCATATGGAGAATGATCAATTGCATTTAGAATACCTACATAGGAAGAAACTCCTCTGGAATAATCTGATGCAATCAAGTAATCTGCATTGACTGTACTATCTGTGCTGCCGCTTGCAAATTCATTTCCTGTTCGATAAGCACTTTCTTGTGCAATGATTGGACCAACAATGTGTGTTGCTTCTATGTCTTTCAATGAAACCACATTGTAATTGCTGAGCATAAACAAAATGATGTTTCCTTCTACATCCAAGGTATCATCTGTCAATTGTTGGATATCGCTTTCTGGCAATACTTCCATACCAGAAGTGATTTCTTCCATTTCTGTCACTGTGTCTGCCACCAAAACCAATTGATTTTGTGGAACAGTGATCACTTCTGCACCATTGGAGCTTGCTACTTGGATTGTCACATATGTGGTATCCATTTGCTCTGCCCATTCCAAGTTGATATCCAATTTGGATAATAAAATATCTCTTATACATACTGCATCTCCTGGTGAAAGTCCTGTTATGGTTCCCATATAGGTACCAAGACTGGAGCCATCTCCAAACAAATCCAACCAAGTTGTTGTCAAACGAAAAGCACGTTCTTCTACGCTTCCCGCTGTATCTGTAACAGAAAAACCATAGTCTTCAAATCCATTTGGTGTGAATGCTGACCCTTGATAGGTACGTTCCAAATAAACGGTTACTGTATAGTCTGTTGTGGAGTCAATGTCCACTGTATTGCCTTCTGTATCTATTGTAGTTGTTGGCAATTTGAATTGGAAATCACCATATGTATACTCTGTTGTATCCACAGCACCTTCAATTGTAATAGAACCTGCTAAGATATTGCTTCCTGATGACAACAATGTGGTTGCTGGATTTACCACAACAACTTCATCTGCTACAGAACTGGTTGCCACCAAAGTGATGTATGTTTCATCATATTGGTATGCAGTATCAACCCATTCATCTGGCAAAGCAATCAAAATATCTTCTATGGTAACGGTTTCACCTGATACCAGACCTGTCAACTTACCTTCCATGGTACTGGCACCATTTCCATATACTTCAACCCACGCTTGTGTTAAGGTAATTTCTGTTGCATTGGTTGCTGAAATGCTATAGGTTTCTGTTGCATTCCAAGTATGAGAATGGTATGCACCATCTGCTGCACGCTGGATGTAAACAGTTACGTCAAAGGTTGCTGTTGCATCACTGCTTTCTGGCATTGTAAAAGTAAAGCTGCCATATGCCACTGTTGCAGTTGTTGCAAGCAATTCTGGTACCACTTCTTCTAATAATTCATTTTCCAATGGTATTTCTGGTGCCAATGTTTCTTCTGTATCCACTTCTGCGTCTGGATCTATGGTTTCTTCTGATTCTTCATCACTTCCACCACCACCTGAACCGCCACCTGTGCTTGTTTCTTCATTAGGTGTTTCAGTGCTATCTGGTGTTTCTGTGCTATCTGGTGTTTCTGTTTCATCTGGTATTTCTGTTTCGTCTGGTGTTTCACTTTCGTCTGGTGTTTCAGTTTCGTCTGGAATTTCAGTTTCATCTGGTGTTTCTGTTTCATCTGGTGTTTCTGTTTCGTCTGGTGTTTCTGTTTCATCTGGTGTTTCTGTTTCGTCTGGTGTTTCTGTTTCATCTGGTGTTTCTGTTTCATCTGGTGTTTCGGTATTTTCTGTTGATTCTGAACCTTCTGTGGATTCAGTGCTTTCTGATGATTCTGAACCACTTGTTGACTCTGAACCTTCTGTGGATTCTGAACCTTCTGTGGATTCTGAACCGCTTGATGATTCTGTGTTTTCTGATGTGACTTGTGTTATGGTTTCCACTTCTGTTGCAAAGGCTGTGAATGATGCCACCGTTTGATTCATCACCAACATCCCAATCACAACAAGTACAAATATACGTCTCCATAACGCTGCTGTATATCTCATTTTCTCGATCATCCACTCACCTCACTTCCAAGTCAATTATCTTGATTTCATTTTTCATATTATTCCTATATGCATTAAATTATTGTATACAATCCGTTGTAATCATTGTATCAAATGGTATCATCAACAGTAGGCCATGAAGCGGACAAAATAAGAGCATTTTCAACGTTTTTTTGCAATTTTTTTAAATATTTTTATTTTTTTTGTACTTTTTTCAATACATTTCAATTTTTGCACATCAAAAAAAGGCACATCATACAATTAGCACTTGTATAATATACCTTTTTTGGTTGTTATTTACATTTTTGAAATTCCATATTTCAACTTCTCATTTGGTTCTGATTGTGTCTCCAATGCCATTGCCATACGTTCAATGACAGGTATGGTTTCTTCACCCCAAGAATATTGGCTCATATATTTTCCATTGTAATGACGTAGTGCAAACCTACTTCCTTGTAGCAAGTCATAGTAATCGCAAGCAATGGCATCCACATCAATGCAAATACTATTGCGTTTGGAAATCAAAATATGACCAATTCCATACCCATCCAATTCTTCTTTCAAACTACGTACCGTTCTCCTTACATATGTAGAAGTGGATTTGGTGTATTCTTGTTTTTCCCACAGGGCAAAGAAAATTTGTGCATTGCTTGCAGTACCACCCATTTGATCCACCAAAAATGCAAGCAATTCTTTTACCTTAGCATTTTTGAAATGCACTGATTTTCCATCCAACAACAAATCAAAATTACCAAAGGTTTTTGCAAATATATGTGGCACTTCCAAATCATATTGTTTTTCTTTTGCAGATGGTGGTCTTTTGACCAGTTTTCCAACACGTGTGATAATTTCATCCAATTCTTCATTGCTATATGGTTTGGATAAATAGCCACGACCACCTACTTTATAGGCTTCCCTTGCAAATTCATCGTGGCTGGTGATGAATACCACTTCCATTTCTGGTTGGATGCGTTTCAATTCCTTGGCAATTTCAATGCCATTACCACCTGGCAAATCAATATCCAAAAAAGCACAATCCACATCATGCATTTCTACATATTCCAATGGTTCTTTGCAATCTTTGAAATATGCAATCATGGAAATATCTGTGCGTTCTTTGATATGAAAAGCAAAATTGACATGTGCACTACGTTCGTCATCTACATAAATAATTTTCATACCAAATCCTCCTCATTCAATTCTAATGCCACTTCAATTGGTACACGCAAAACAACTTCTGTACCTTGTCCCACACGACTATGGATATGCATGGTGCCACCCATTTCCATAATACGAGATTTTATGTTGGTTAAACTAACCCCCATATAGGTTTCTGATTCATCCATTTCAAATCCAACGCCATTGTCACTGATGATGACAACCCCCATATTTTGAAACTTTTCTGTTTTGATTTTGACAACACCTTCACCAATTGTAGCACGAATCCCATGCCAAACCGCATTTTCTACCAAAGGTTGCAACGAAAGTGGTGGCAATTCAAAGTCATCAAACTCATTGGTCACTTCAAATACAATGGAATCATCAAATCGTATTCTTTGAAGGTCAGAATACAATTCCAATAAATATAGTTCGTCTTCCACAGACACATTGTCCCCTGTATTGACCAAATGCATGAACTCACGCATATATTTTGCCAATATTTGCACCGCTACATCTGCTCTTTCTGGGTCTTCTTTGCAATAGGCACTGATGGAGTTGAGTGCATTGCCTAAGAAATGTGCATTGATTTGACTGGTCAAAGGTTTTTTCTGCAATACTTTGTAATGGGCTTCCAATTCTCGTTTCTGTACATCGCTAACAGATTCATTGCTCACCAAGAAGATGTGTACTAAAATTGCATGGATGATACCACCTACTGCAACAGCAATGCCTGTGTATTGTCCAAAAATACTATGACGCAAACTGAAAATAGCTTCACACAAAACCGCTACAAGCAAAATAGCAGATGAATAGTAAATACGTTGCTCTTTTCGTGTATATGGCTTTGTGATGAATTGATATACCATCCCAATCAAATAAACAAGTGACCCCAAACACACTGCAATTGCATATCCATATAATTGAGAAACCAATGAAATACCAAACACAAACTGTAAAACCAGTGATCCAATCAAATTACCCCATGCAAAAATGCCTATAATTGGCAACCATTTTGATTGTTCTCTAATAGAGGATATGCAGACTTGATAAAACGTAACTGTTATTATACGCACAAATATCATAGACAATATAGAGGAGATTGGCACTCTTCCAAAAATAATGGCAATCAAATTGATATTGGCACATAGCCACAATCCAATCATAAGATATAAATCGCCTACTGCAAATAGATATCGTCGTAACTTTTTGTTTTTCCATATCATTGCATTGGCGTAAGACATAACTGCCAAAGCAAGCAACACAAATGCCGCTGTATTGCTTATCCACATATCATAGGCTTGCGCACTTTGTATATCATCATATTTCAACCAATACATATTCAGTGGCATAGACTGATATTGCCTGAATTGACCAGAGATTTCAACACGCAAAGTTTGACCATTTGCCTCCTTTGGAATTGCAACCTCAACCCAACGTTTTCCAACACTGCCATAGAAGTCCATCTCTTCAGGTGGTGCCAAGTGATATACCTGCTCATCGCCAATATACACATCCACCTCTTGGTGCTCTATATAAAACATCAAATGACGATCCTCTTCCTTAACCCAAATGGTACGCTCCAAAACAACAGATTCCCCAATATCAACTGCTATTGCATCTTGTACAGTTTCAATGTCATAAGATTGTCCATCTATCATCTGTGTCCATCCAGAATTTACGGTATTATATGGATTTCTCCAATAAACTTTTATATCTTCTGGGAATGTATACCCCCAAGCAAGAATTCCAACTATAAACACCACAATAACCCAGCGAAAAACACGAGCAAATCTAGCTATTTTTCTGATTCCCACCATTCGTTTCATGGTGCACTCACCCCTTTGCAACGGTCATATCCCTACAATTTTATATAGTTTAATGCTATACCTAGTTGTTTTGTTTGTCAAATAAAACAACACACAATTTCAACAATAATTCACAAAAAATAACATCAAAATCCCATTATTTTCCATATAAAGTCACATATTCCCATAAGCACCAATTTCTTGTTTACAACACAAAAAAAGTTGGTACATCACTTGGAATACACGCTGAAATTGGTGATATCACACGTTTTCAGTTTGTATTCATTGATACCCTCCTTCCCGATAAATAAAAAAAGCTGTTAGGCTGAAGGATAGTTGACCTCACACCTAACAACTTTTTAGGGTTGATAATTTTTATATGAAATTGATTTCTTTCTTCATTTTAAGCATAAAAAACCACTGTATTGGTGGGAGATACAGTGGTAGTATGCAAAAATGCAATAAATAAACTGAAATTGATATTTCAAAAAACAGCTTTTTTCGAGATAAAAAGCCCTAAAAATGCCGAAGTCATTTGAAAATTAGAGATGAACTGCACCCTCTTGTTACATTTACGCTTCATTATTTTGCATGGTCATCAATAAGGGTTCAAAGTTTCTTTGATTTTCCAAACTATCTTGAAAATCAGTTTTTGCAGCTTGTTTGAATCTCTCAACTGCCGATGTTTGGCTTGTACATTGATATAAATGGTAATCTTCATGCAAAAGTGCATCCTCAATGGGCATATCAATAGAAGCATATACCATCCTTTTGCAATTTTCGATGGAAGCACTTGGAAATTTAGAAATCCTTGTTGCAAGTTTGTCTACATACTCTGTGATTTCATACGGATCCAATGCTCTATTGATTGTGCCAAATTGTTCTGCTTCATCTGCACCGAAATCTTGTGCAGAAAGTATGATTTCCAAAGCTTTTCCAAGGCCAGTTTGCCTTGCCATACGAGAGGAACCACCACCACAGGGCAAAACTCCCATCCCAACTTCCATTTGCATGAATACAGCTTTTCCTCTCGCTGCAAATCTCATATCACAAGCCAAAGCAAGCTCATGTCCACCACCTCTCGCCATGCCTTCGATTTTTGCAATAGTTGCTTGTGGCAATTTTGCGATACGATTCAATGCCATTTGCAGCGGTGATAATTTCACCTGTTCCATCGGCACAGGCTCCTCGGATAAATTTTGCAGCATATCAATATCCGTATGTGCAATAAAAATTTCTGGATTTGCCGATTGAAACACCACAACTTTGATTTCTCGATTGTTTTCCAATTCATCACAAAGCCTATTCAAATCTGCAATCATTGGAACACCTTGGATGTTGACAGGTGGAAAATCAAAAGTTACATAAAGTACGCTATCTTTTTTGTTTGTTTTAAATGTGGTATACATATTCAAAAATCTCCTTCGGTTTTCTGTATTTTGACTGACAATGCTAGTATACCTATTTTATTTTTACATATTCATATGATGGTTCCACTTCAAAAATGCTATAGACAAACTTAATTGATGTTTTGAAAAACAGCTTTGTTTGAAATAAAATGCCCCAGAAATACCGATGATTTCTAATTTGTGTATTTCGTGTTTGTTATGCGGTAAATTTGATTCGTTTGAAAAAATCGTTATATCGAAAAATATAACTCTCTAAATCTATTTTCTACATAAAAAAAGACAACCATTTAAGATTGTCTTTCCAATGTTATGGGAGTTACAGGGCTCGAACCTGTGACCCTCTGCTTGTAAGGCAGATGCTCTCCCAGCTGAGCTAAACTCCCACATAACAGTTGATTCAAATATGAAATTAATAAGCGACTCAGATGGGGCTCGAACCCACGACCTCCGGCGTGACAGGCCGGCGCTCTAACCAACTGAGCTACTGAGCCAAAATTTAATGGCAGGGGCGAAAGGACTCGAACCCTCGACATTTGGTTTTGGAGACCAACGTTCTACCAACTGAACTACACCCCTATAAAAAAGTGTTTTGTTGTTCCTACACCTTCAAAACTGAACACAAGAACTATTGTACAATTAATTATCGATTTTGTCAACACTTTGTTGACCTTTTTGTCACTTCTGTGACTCCAAATTGCTTTGGTCAAGCCCTCGACCTATTAGTACTAGTCAGCTGAATACGTTACCGCACTTACACCTCTAGCCTATCAACCTTGTTATCTGCAAGGGGTCTTACTTCCGAAGAATGGGAAATCTTATCTTGAGGGCGGCTTCACGCTTAGATGCCTTCAGCGTTTATCCGTTCCGTATATAGCTACCCGGCTGTGCAGTTGGTCTGCAACCGGTACACCAGAGATACGTCCATCCCGGTCCTCTCGTACTAAGGACAGCTCCTCTCAAATTTCCAGCGCCCACAACGGATAGGGACCGAACTGTCTCACGACGTTCTGAACCCAGCTCGCGTACCGCTTTAATGGGCGAACAGCCCAACCCTTGGGACCTACTTCAGCCCCAGGATGCGATGAGCCGACATCGAGGTGCCAAACCTCCCCGTCGATGTGAACTCTTGGGGGAGATAAGCCTGTTATCCCCAGGGTAGCTTTTATCCGTTGAGCGATGGCATTCCCACTTATTACCACCGGATCACTAAGTCCTACTTTCGTACCTGCTCCAGCCGTCGCTGTCGCAGTCAAGCCACCTTTTGCCTTTACACTCTTTGAATGGTTTCCAATCATTCTGAGGTGACCTTCGAGCGCCTCCGTTACCTTTTGGGAGGCGACCGCCCCAGTCAAACTGCCCGCCTGACATTGTCTTCTGCCCCGATTCAGGGGCACGAGTTAGAAACCCAATGTTATAAGAGAGGTATCCCACCGGCGACTCCACGAATACTAGCGTACTCGCTTCTTAGTCTCCCTCCTATCCTGTACATATAACATCGAATCCCAGTATCAGGCTGCAGTAAAGCTCCATGGGGTCTTTCCGTCCTGTTGCGGGTAACCAGTATCTTCACTGGTTCTTCAATTTCACCGGGCGTGTTGTCGAGACAGTGCGCAAATCATTACACCTTTCGTGCGGGTCAGAACTTACCTGACAAGGAATTTCGCTACCTTAGGACCGTTATAGTTACGGCCGCCGTTTACTGGGGCTTGAATTCAAAGCTTCGCCTTGCGACTAACCTCTCCTTTTAACCTTCCAGCACCGGGCAGGTGTCAGCCCATATACTTCACCTTACGGTTTCGCATAGACCTATGTTTTTGCTAAACAGTTGCTTGCGCCTCTTTTCTGCGGCCACTTGCGTGGCTCCCCTTCTCCCTAAGTTACGGGGTTATTTTGCCGAGTTCCTTAACAACACTTCTCCCGTCGGCCTGTGGATTTTCTCCTTATCTACCTGTGTCGGTTTACGGTACGGGTACGTATTACGCAATAGTGGCTTTTCTTGGCAGTGTGGATTCGGAAACTTCCTTACTTTTTTTCAGTTCCCATAACACTTCATCCTTTAAGAGGGTGGATTTTCCTGCCCCTCAAGACTTTGTGCTTAGCCGTGTTTTTCCATTCCACGGTTTTCCTATCCTCCTGCGTCCCCACAGTTCTGATAATACGTAGTACAGGAATATCAACCTGTTGTCCATCGACTACGACTTTCGTCCTCGCCTTAGGCCCCGACTAACCCTGGGAAGATTAGCTTTACCCAGGAAACCTTAGATATTCGGCCTATATGTTTCTCACATATATCTCGCTACTCATTCCGGCATTCTCTCTCCTGTTTCGTCCACCCTTGCTTTCGCTCAAGCTTCGTCCTTGCAGGATGCTCCTCTACCACTTCCTACTTAGTAGGAAATCCGTAGCTTCGGTGACGTGTTTTAGCCCCGTTACATTTTCGGCGCAGGTTTTCTCGACTAGTGAGCTATTACGCACTCTTTAAATGTATGGCTGCTTCTAAGCCAACATCCTAGTTGTCTGTGAAATCCCACATCCTTTTCCACTTAACACGTACTTTGGGACCTTAGCTGTCGGTCTGGGCTCTTTCCCTTTTGACCATGCGACTTATCTCACATAGTCTGACTCCCGAGGGTATCTCTACGGCATTCTTAGTTTGATATGAGTTGGTAACCTTTTTGGGCCCCGCGTCAGTTCAGTGCTTTACCTCCGTTAGACTCCTCTCGAGGCTAGCCCTAAAGCTATTTCGAGGAGAACCAGCTATCTCCGAGTTCGATTGGAATTTCTCCGCTACCCACACCTCATCACCACCTTTTTCAACAGATGTGTGTTCGGTCCTCCAATACCTTTTACGGTATCTTCAACCTGGACATGGGTAGGTCACCCGGTTTCGGGTCTAATAACACTAACTATACGCCCTATTAAGACTTGGTTTCCCTTCGGCTCCGTACCTTATAAGTACTTAACCTCGCTAGTATTATTAACTCGCCGGACCGTTCTACAAAAAGTACGCCATCAGACACTAAGTCCTCTGACTGTTTGTAAGCACAAGGTTTCAGGTTCTCTTTCACTCCCCTCCCGGGGTTCTTTTCACCTTTCCTTCACAGTACTACTTCACTATCGGTCACTAGGGAGTATTTAGGCTTGGGGGTGGTCCCCCCGGCTTCCCACAGGGTTTCTCGTGTCCCGTGGTACTCTGGATACTGCTAGCTGACTCAAGTTTTCGTCTACAGGACTTTCACCCTCTTTGGTGTGCTTTCCCAAAACACTTCGACTAACCTTTGTCAATACCATACGCAGTCCGCAACCCCAAAAGACTAGGTCTCTTGGTTTGGCCTGTTTCCATTTCGCTCGCCGCTACTTTGGAAATCGAGTTTTCTTTCTCCTCCTACTGCTACTTAGATGTTTCAGTTCACAGCGTTCCCTTCCGTATGCTATGTATTTACATACGGATAACTGAGGTTTGCTCAGTTAGGTTTCCCCATTCAGAAATCTCCGGATCAAAGGTTATTTGCACCTCCCCGAAGCTTATCGCAGCTTATCACGTCTTTCGTCGGCTCCTAGTGCCAAGGCATTCTCCTTGTGCTCTTTCTTGCTTGACCATTTGTAGTTTCCTTCAATAATTAGTTTAAAGAAGAAAACGGTCTATCACACTTGCGTGTAACAGCTTTGTTCATTTGGAATGTTTTGTAGTAGCGATACTACAATTTTTTTGATATTTTTCTTCTTCATAATAGACGACTCTACTATGAGAAGGTTGTTTCTTTTTTCTCGATAATTATGAAAAAGATAAATCTTTCTCAATAATTGACTCTTTTTCTTGTATTCAGTTTTCAAGGTGCATACCAATCATTCACGTTGTAAATGTTGGTGAATGGAGATTACAAGGTTCGAACTTGCGACCCCCTGCGTGCAAGGCAGGTGCTCTCCCAGCTGAGCTAAACCCCCATAAAGTTTTATTCAATTTGTTGATTTTACGCTGATTTGTTATAAAATTATAACAGTGGGCTCAAGTGGACTCGAACCACCGACCTCACGCTTATCAGGCGTGCGCTCTAACCAGCTGAGCTATGAGCCCATAATAGGACTTCGGCGACCATCTACTTTCCCAGGCAGCTGCCCACCAAGTATCATCGACCGCTCAGGTCTTAATCGTCGTGTTCGGAATGGGAACGGATGTGTCCCCTGAGCGCATCATCACCGAAGATGTTATTATTTTTGCTTTTTTTCTTGAAGGTAATCCTTCAAAACCAAACAGTATATATGAATATTCAACCAATACTCCATAGAAAGGAGGTGATCCAGCCGCACCTTCCGATACGGCTACCTTGTTACGACTTCACCCCAGTCGCTGATATCACCTTCGGCAGCTCCTCCCTTACGGTTAGGTCACTGACTTCGGGTGCTTCCAACTCCCATGGTGTGACGGGCGGTGTGTACAAGGCCCGGGAACGTATTCACCGCAGCATTCTGATCTGCGATTACTAGCGATTCCAGCTTCATGTAGTCGAGTTGCAGACTACAATCCGAACTGAGATTGGGTTTCTGTGATTTGCTTGACGTCGCCGTTTTGCGTCACTTTGTTTCCAACCATTGTAGCACGTGTGTAGCCCAAGACATAAGGGGCATGATGATTTGACGTCATCCCCACCTTCCTCCGTGTTATCCACGGCAGTCTCCCTAGAGTGCCCAACTCAATGATGGCTACTAAGGATAGGGGTTGCGCTCGTTGCGGGACTTAACCCAACATCTCACGACACGAGCTGACGACAACCATGCACCACCTGTCACCGATGTCTCGAAAGAAAAGTGTATCTCTACACCGGTCATCGGGATGTCAAGTCTTGGTAAGGTTCTTCGCGTTGCTTCGAATTAAACCACATGCTCCACCGCTTGTGCGGGCCCCCGTCAATTCCTTTGAGTTTCAATCTTGCGATCGTACTCCCCAGGTGGAGTGCTTATTGCGTTAGCTGCGGCACCGAGGATTCCTCCCCGACACCTAGCACTCATCGTTTACGGCGTGGACTACCAGGGTATCTAATCCTGTTCGCTCCCCACGCTTTCGAGCCTCAGCGTCAGTTTCAGTCCAGTAAGTCGCCTTCGCCACTGGTGTTCTTCCTAATATCTACGCATTTCACCGCTACACTAGGAATTCCACTTACCTCTCCTGTACTCTAGTTTGATAGTTCCAAATGCAATCCTCGAAGTTAAGCTTCGGGCTTTCACATCTGGCTTACCATACCGCCTACGCTCCCTTTACACCCAGTAATTCCGGATAACGCTTGCACCATACGTATTACCGCGGCTGCTGGCACGTATTTAGCCGGTGCTTCTTATTCAGGTACCGTCATTTGTTTCGTCCCTGTTGATAGAAGTTTACGATCCGAAAACCTTCATCCTTCACGCGGCGTTGCTGCATCAGGCTTTCGCCCATTGTGCAATATTCCCCACTGCTGCCTCCCGTAGGAGTTTGGGCCGTGTCTCAGTCCCAATGTGGCCGATCACCCTCTCAGGTCGGCTACTGATCGAAGCCTTGGTGGGCTGTTATCTCACCAACTAGCTAATCAGATGCGGGTCCATCCTATACCGAAGCAAGCTCCTTTTTTCACAAAATCATGCGATTTCGTGATGACATACGGTATTAGACGTCGTTTCCAACGCTTATTCCGAAGTATAGGGCAGGTTACCCACACGTTACTCACCCGTCCGCCGCTAAGTTATTTCTGAGCAAGCTCTTCCATAACTCCGCTCGACTTGCATGTGTTAAGCACGCCGCCAGCGTTCATCCTGAGCCAGGATCAAACTCTTAAATTAAAGTTTAATCTGACCAGCATAAATTTCTTTATCTGGCTAGTGATGGTTTTTTCGAAACCAACAAAATCTTTTAGTTTTATTTGATATCATATAGATATCGAATTGACTATGGGTTGTGTTTATTCTTTACATACTGTTCAGTTTTCAAGGATCAATCTTCATTTTGTTTGTTACATTTGCTTGCCACTGTTTCAGCAGCTAGATTATTGTATCAAACTTTGTTTTGTTTGTCAAGCACTTTTTTTACTTTTTTTAGAAAGTTTTTTGTGCTTGTCTCGCAGCAACTTTCGTTGTCAGCGAATATTAGTTTATCACTTTTACCATAACTTGTCAAGAACTTTTTTATTTATTTTCAAATTCTTTTAAGCTTCTTCAAACTCACGTTCAAGCTATGTCGAGTTGCTCTTTGCGACTTCCGTGCCTCGCATCTCTTAGCGACTTGTTTAATTATACACGCTTTCTGGGAATTGTCAACACTTTTTTTCAAATTTCTACTATTTTTTTCACAGGTCATTTTATCCATATATTCCCAATCCCCGCAAAGCCTTTGAAATCAAGGGTTTTCAACCATATAAGCCGCTACAACCACCATGCATCCCCTATATATTGAGAATTATGCTTCATTTCACCCAAAATCACTCATTTGTCTTGAAAAGCCTTGAATTGCAGCAAAACCCACGTTTTTAGATAGTTTGGACAAAGTTCAATATCGTCGAAATAGATAAAAGGGTTGTTTTTGCAAGGTTATTGGATGCAGTAAGTTATGCGGTTACAGGATTTTGCAGGATGCCTGGGACGCCATTGCCCGCAAAATATGATTCAATTAAGGGATTTGGAGATTCGGGATAGGGAACCTATCCCCTACAATGTGAAGTGCTTTTCTGGTTTCAGCATCAATTTAAGTAAACCTATCCCCTACGATGCGTGGTGATTTGTAATTAAAGTGAATATATCATACAAACCTGTGATATCAATATTTTTCAATAAAAAAAGCGATCATATGACCGCTTAATTTACTGTTTCTTCCTATTTAATTGCATTTTATGTTTTGTAGCTTTTGCACATAAGAATTAAGCTTCTGTTTTTGACACCACCAAAGTACACGCAGCATCGCCTGTAATGTTGACCACAGTACGTCCCATATCGAAGATACGATCGATACCAGCCACAAGCGCAATGCCTTCAATGGGCAAATTCACGCTTTGCAACACCATTGCCAACATAATCATACCAGCACCTGGTACACCTGCTGTACCAATGGATGCCAAAGTTGCTGTCAAAATGATGGTGAGCTGTTGCGCCAAAGTCAAATCCAAACCATAACAACTTGCAATGAAGATGGCACACACACCTTGGTAAATCGCAGTCCCATCCATATTGATGGTTGCACCAAGTGGCAACACAAAGCTGGCAACATCCTTCTTTGCACCCATTTTTTCAACACATTCCAAATTGAGTGGCAATGTGCCCACAGAAGAAGCACTGGAAAACGCCATAATCATTGCAGGCGCCATTGTTTTGAAGAATCGCAATGGACTAATCTTTGCAAACACCTTTGCAGATATGGAATACACCACAATCATATGCAACAGATAGCCCACATAAGCAACCAACAATACTGCTGCCAAATTCCCCAAGATGCCTGCACCATTTTCAGCAACAACAGGTGTAATCAAACAAAAAACACCCACAGGACTGAATTTGATGATGGTATCCATAATCATCATAGAAACTGCATTGGCACTTTCTGCAAATTCCGCAAATGCTTTGCCCTTTTCGCCAACAGAAATGACGCCAAAACCAAAGAACAACGCAATGACAATGACTTGCAACATATTTGTATTTGCCATAGGTGAAATGATATTGCTTGGGAAGATATTCACCAACGTATCGATGAAACTAGGCGCTTCCGTTGCAGTATATTCCAATCCAGTTGTGGAAATGGTTTCAAAAATCCCTTTGCTTGCATTGCCCAAAGCCAAACCAATGACCACTGCCACAGCTGTAGTACACATGTAAAAACCAACTGTTTTGGCGCCAATTTTACCCACTTTGCGAATGTCTTTCATGGAAATGACACCCACCATAATGGAGAACAACACAATGGGTACCACAATGAATTTAATCAAATTCAAGAACAATGTCCCAAAAGGTTTGATGTATGTGGTGGCAATTTCTGGCGATCCCATCAAACAAATCCCTGTGACAATACCCAATACCAACCCCATAAATATCCATGCCGCTAAGGGCAACTTTTTCTTTTCCTTCATATTTTCATCCTTTCCTACTCTATACCAATTTGTCCATATTGAGAAAACATTTAAGGCAACACCTCATAATTCTAATCGCAAGATTTAAGAGAATATTTTTTTGTCATAATTACTAAAAAACGCAGGTGATATCGGATATATCATCGAGGCTTTTTGGTTGTTATGACAGGAAAATAAGCCTTAAAGATTGTGATTACGGGTTATGCGGTGTTGCCTTTGCACAAGTGTTTTCGTCAAGAACCTTTATTTTACAGTATTTATTGGCATTTTGCAATAGGAGAATGTTTCTTTTTTTGTCCATGGTTTATGGTATAGCGGGCGATTCGCGAATCGCCCCTACGTTTCAAATTCATCGTGGAATGTAGGGAGCCCCTTGCGGGTGTCCGTTGGTTTATGGTACAACGATCGATCGTGAATCGCCCCTACGTTTCAAATTCATCAAGGAATGTAGGGATGCCCCTTGCGGATGTCCATAATTTCCCCATCAAAAAAAGGACTCATTTCGAGTCCCTTTGCACTTATTCCAATTCTTTTTTATAAATCTGTTTGGTTTCATCATCAAAGCACACCACACGCACTTCTTCCAAAGTATTGTTGGTTGCCAAAAATTTCCGCATTTCTGCCACAGCAATCTGTGCTGCCAAATCCACAGGGAAGCGATATACACCTGTGCTAATGGAAGGAAATGCTATGGTTTTCACATTATGTGCAACTGCAATCTCCAGACAATTGCGATAACAATTTGCAAGCAATTCTTTTTCTTGCCATTTACCACCACGCCAAATGGGACCTGGTGTATGAATCACATACTTGGCTTTCAACTGGTACCCGCCTGTGATTTTGGCTTCACCTGTTTTGCAACTACCTAATGTGATACATTCCTCCAACAATTCGCCACCAGCAGCTCGATGAATGGCTCCATCCACACCACCTCCACCCAAAAGTGAAGTATTTGCAGCATTGACAATGGCATCCATTTCCACTTTTGCAATATTGCCTTTGGTCACTGTAATCCGTTTCATATGAGCACCCCTTTCCTGACTTTATTTTAGTCCTTTTGACTGAAAAAGTAAAGGGATTTTGTCGAAACTTGTGATTTCAGCAACAATATTTCTCCTTTTAAGATAAGTGTTACTATGCCAGAAACAACGGGCAACCACAGGTCACCCCTACATCTTGCTGAGTGCACACCACAGGTGCCACCCTATATGGTAGCCCGTGGCAGGTGGTTTCCACGGACACACTTATCTTGAAAAGGGACATAATATTTTATAATTTCACTTGCTTAGGATACTGCAATTACTTCGTAGCCACCGCTTCCGGATTTTGAGATACTCCATCTTGTTCCATTGCAAATTCCAAATGTTCCCCCAATGCAATGGTATATTTTGTGGGTTCGCCTACAGTGCCTAGTTTTTGACCTTTGGATACAGTTTCACCGACAGAAACAGAAATGTCTGCTGCCAACTGACTGTATGTAGTCAACCAGCCATCTGCATGGGCAACCACAAGACTTGTGCCACGTTGTTCATCTTTTTGAATTTCTTTGACCACACCTGTTTCAGATGCATAGACCTCTGTGCCAACTGCTGCTGACAAGCTGATGCTATCATTGGTTCGATATTGTGCCAATGTTGGATCAAAAATCGCTGTTTCCACACTATAGGTCATAACCACATCCCCATCCACAGGAAACACAAATGCCAATGGATCTGATGCCAATGCTGTTGTGGTGGTTGCATCCACTTCTTCCACACCCTCCACAGCTTCTGTGTCCAAAGACTCTGTTTGTGTACTGGTCACCGCTTGACTGGTTTGTGGAATTGCCACATCTTCTTTCTCAATGATGATACGTTGTTGCTCTGTGGTTTCTGGAATATCTTCCACCTTTGCTTCTTGGAACATAACGCCAGCACCCACTGCCATGACACAAAAACATGTGCCAATGGTCATCATAACTGGTAAATTTGCTTTTTTCATTTACATACACCTCCAATGCTATTGTTGCCATTGGTTTTCTGGTTTATGCAAATAATTACAAAAGATTTTTTTCTATTGGTATGGTTTCTTCCATTTCCATTGTATAAATCACTTCTTCATTGTAGACCATTTCTTCTTTTGTATCAAAGCCACCCATACATAAGGTCAACCATGCAGGCAATATCACCACCGCAAAGGAAACATACAACAACCAAATCAACACAATTCTTTTCATATCATCACCTCAAAGGGTTACTGATTTATGATATGTAAAAACCGTCAATTTATGACCATATCCCAACACAAAAGGTCTTTCATAGAACCAATGTCTCATCAGCCATAATGAAACATCTCTATTTATTTTAATATTTTTCTGATACAATGCCTAAATGATTCCTCCCAAGAATATACTGCTATACTTCCTTGACACAACACCACTACAACGATACAATAGAAACATTATGAACCCAATATTATGCCAACACAAATATATGAAAGGGGGTCAAAGAATGGACACCAAACAATTGGAACATATTATGGAACAAATGGGTCTTATGATGGATTATGCTGTTTATGATTTGCAGTTTTCTTCTGATGCATTCTTTGGTCTATTCCTTTCTTCTGGTGTTGCAAAGGAATTGGAGCTTGAGATTGGAAACTCCAATACAATTCTATCTGGTATTCAACTTGC
Organism: Chakrabartyella piscis; assembly: GCA_030067835.1. Lineage (GTDB taxonomy): Bacteria > Bacillota > Clostridia > Lachnospirales > Anaerotignaceae > Chakrabartyella > Chakrabartyella piscis. Next base: position 318,183 of record CP092441.1, on the reverse strand, counting down.
AAGGGATGTGATTTTCAAATCCTTTGGACGTTTGGAAGAAACACCACCTACTTTCTTCTTGGACAAAAGCCCTGAATATTGGGCTGCTTGGGTTTTAACCTATTGCCAACAAAAGAGCACTTTATCCTTTGCAGAATTGGTTGCTTCCATTTCCTTTGAGGAAGTTGTCCAGTTGTATCCAGCACTCCATCAGGTGGATATCCAAAGTGTTGCATTGTTATTACATGATAAATACCAAAGCCATACTGCTACAAAATAGCGTACATATAAAAATTACAATGATACTGAACGGGATATGATGTAGGGGCAGATTCCATATCTGCCTGCAAATAAGAAGTGCCATCCATTGGGTCGATGAGGGCATCGACCCCTACTCTATATTAGTAAACCCCTTTATCTTGCATTGAAATACAAAAAAGCAGCCTCCAAAGAAGCTGCTTCCTTCACACACTTACAATTTACGATACCCTACAATTTCCAATTCTGTTTCACTGAAATTCAAGGTGCATTGATCCAACATAGAACCTACAATATACAACTCGGAATCTTGGTTGATTTCTGAAGAACCTGAAATGGACCAATAACATTCTTCCACTTCTTCATTTCTACCACAGTTCAAACATTTGGCAATTTCTTGGAAGTATCTGGCACTTTTCCCTTCATAATTCCCTTTGATGCGAATGGTACATTGCTCTTCTTCCATATCAAAGTTCACAGCAATATTGGTGGCGCCCAATTTCATGAACAGCTTCATCAACTCTTCTAAAATAATTAGCATTTTTTTCTTATTATGTTTCATACAATTCTCCTCAATTATCTTTCATAAAGCTTTCAATGGTAGGGATCAATAGCATTACAACCAAACCTGCTGCAAAACCATTGTTATACAAATTCAAACCACCATGGAATGTGGTTACGCTCAAAACGATCAACGAATGCATGGCACCTGCCACAATACCCCATCCAAATCCATATTGACCTGTGATAGGTGCAAGTCCTGTACAAAACAGTGCTGCCAATTGTACAGATGGATCTTTCAAAGACCAATGTGCCAACATAGACATGAAAAAGACACCAAACATAGGTGCACACATATTTTTAAGATGCTTACCCATTGCTCCAAATCCAGCAACTGTAAACAATGCGCCAATGGTTGGACCATTTACATCTCCATTCAAAACAATCAAATAGGAAAGCGCAAATGTGGAAACCACACCCATATTGATGAGGGTCAATGGAAAACCATCCATCACTGTGAAATCTGCAACAGCACGCCCTGAATGTCTAAATATGATGGGATAGTTTTGGAAGCTTTTGTCATTGAGCAGATACCCAAATAAAATGAAGGACAAAAACAGTGCATATAGGAACACACACAAAATTGGACTTCTACCAGTTGTCCAAATCATACGAATTTCTGTACCAAAACCAAAGGATTTGAAGGCAGCAGTGAAGAAAATACCAATCAAACCAGTGGCAAAACCGATGTTATACAAATTGAACCCCTGAAGCACACGCAAACACTCCACAGACAAAGCAGGCAACAAGAATCCACAAACACCACCAATGATGGTGCCTACAATAATGGATTGCAAAGTGATCCCTCTACCTGAAAAATGGATGATGACTTCTGACACAATGGGTGCAATGGAAGTCCCAAAAAGTGCTGCATAGATATACTTTCTAAAGCTATCTTTGTTCACAAGTGCATAGACATACACACCCAAAAATACAGGTATGATATTCAAAAAATTCTTACCAAACAAAGAGAATCCTGCCATCAAGAAAAAGGAGGCAATGGAAGTCCCGTTGTATTGGATTTTGGCAATGTGAAACAAAAACAACGTGAAAAACGATACAATGGCTGCATTCAAAAACGCAGATGACATACTGGAAATACCCATATAATCTGTAATCAAGGTGGAAGATGAAAGCAAAATAGGACCAAGACCTTTGACTGTGGCAATGGGGTTTGCAGTCACCAAACTAAATATCAACAAACAAAATGATACATAGTATAAAAACGACTTGATGGGTGCTTCTTTGATTTTTTCTAACATGTTTCCTCCTGAACTCTAATCATTATTACCATTACAATCTTACCAATTCTTCAATTATACGTGGATATTTGAAGAGCTGTCAATACAAATACCCTATGAAAATACCCCCAACCACAAAACAAAGCCAATTTGCAGCAGTTTTATGACCAGGGGTTGTTTTTTATACTCCCAATTAAACTGAATGAGACCTATTATACATGAACACATCTCAATTATGTAGGGAATGCATTGTATGCATTCCACTTTCGGTACGCATACAATGCGCCCCCTACAAGATATAAAAGCCCTTTTATCTTTAATTGGGATATTATATAAACATATCACAGTTACAATGCCTTAGGACAATTTTGCCAATTCCACAGAAATTCTGGATGCCACACGTGCATTGTTGTATGCCAATTCCAAGTTGGATGCAAAGGAAACGCCTTCTGTCATATCTTTGATGTGTTTCAACAAGAATGGTGTTGTGTCTTTGCCACGAATACCTTGTTCTTTTGCCATTTCCAAAGCACGCAAAATAACCACTTCCATTTCATTGTAATCCAAAGCAAATTCTTCTGGAATAGGGTTTGCGATGAGAGCACCACCTCCCAGACCAAGATCCCATTTGGTTTTCAAAATTTTTGCAATGATAGCAGGGTCTTTTGCATTGAAGTCTACTTTGAAGCCACTTTCTCTACAGTAGAATGCTGGGAAATCATCTGTATCCACACCAATAACTGGTACACCCAATGTTTCCAAATATTCCAAAGTCAAACCGATATCCAACAAGGATTTTGCACCAGCACCTACAACTGCCACTGGAGTTTGACCCAATTCTGGCAAATCTGCACTGATATCCATTGTGGTTTCTGCACCACGATGCACACCACCAATACCGCCTGTTGCAAAGATTTTGATACCAGCCATTGCTGCCAACATCATTGTAGTTGCTACAGTGGTTGCACCCGCTTTGCCTGTTGCTACATAAGTTGCAACGTCTCTTCTGCTGACTTTGCCAACGTCTTCTGCTTTACACATAAGCTCCAATTCGTCTTTGGTCAAACCAACCTTGAGTTGACCACCAATGATTGCTGTAGTTGCTGGAATTGCACCTTCACCACGTACAATTTCTTCTACTTTGTATGCAAATTCCAAGTTTTGTGGATATGGCATACCATGGCTCAAAATGGTACTTTCCAATGCTACGATTGGAGTGTTGTTTGCCAATGCTTCTTTGATTTCATCTGTAATTACCAAATATTTTTCTAAGTTCATAGTTTTTTCTCCTTTAAAATCGTTTCAATCAATTCTACGCCAATATATGGATTGATGGTTCTATAGTCAGACACTGCTGCATATCCTGCTGCCAAAGCAAAGTATAGGGTTTCTTTCACATCAAAACCTTGCATTGTGGAATAGACAACACCTGCCATAAAGGCATCGCCACCACCAGAAGCATTTGCCATTTCTTCCAACGGTTGCAATTTCCTCCTCATGGTAACACCTGTATGATCCATGTAGAACACACCATCTTTACCCAAGCTGACAAAGACACGTTTCACACCTTTTTCAATGAGGATTTTTGCCGCTTTGTGCAAGTCTTCTTCTGTATGGATTTCCATTTCTGCCAAAATTTCTGTTTCCAAAAGATTTGGTTTCAACGTATGGACTTTGCCTACATAGGGCAACAATCTCTTTGCATATGCACCAGAAACAGGGTCTATGAACACAGGGACAGTATCCCCATACATATTCAAAACACCCTCCAAAACTTCTGCTGGCAAACCACTGTCACAAGTGATGATTTTTGCTTGTTTCAGCAAACCAGACTTGGTTTTGAGGAATTCCATATTCATTTTTTGTAACACAGACATATCACTCATGGCAACATACATATCGCCACCTTCATCCAAAATGGAAATATAGGTAGATGACATATGGTTGTCCACCACCAAACTTTGGCTCATATCGATGCCTGCTGCACTACATTCTGCTTTGATTTTTTCTGCATATACATCATCACCAATGGCTGTCACCAATTTGACATTACCACCCATACGTGCAAAGTTTTCACATACATTTCTGGTTACGCCACCAGCGGAAATATGCATATTCCCAGGGTTGGAATCATGTAACACAATGGACTGTTTGCTTCTACCATGGACATCCACATTGGCAGCACCCACACCCACAACATACTCTTCTTCTTTGACCAAATATCCTCTACCAAGGACATATCCCTTTTTTTGTAAGTTTGCAATGTGCACCGCAACAGAACTACGTGTGATGTTCAGTCTTTGGGCAATTTCGCTTTGTTCAATTAAGGGCGATTCTTGAATGATTTTGAATATTTCTTGCTCTCTTTGTGTCAATGGATCACCTCATATCTTTATAAATGTTTATGATTTAAACTCGTATTTAGTGTATCCATTTTCTTTATATTTGTCAACCTTTATCAACACTTCTTTATATTTTTGTGAGAAATGCCTGTTTTATGGGGTATTTTTCGACAAAATGGATATCTACACCAAGAATTTTCTGTCCAAGATAAGGATTCTTCACTGCATTCTGAATGACAAAACATGGATGTTGTAGGGGCGAACAGTGCTCATCCATCATTCCACATACAAAAAAGACACCAGAATTTTCATCTGATGTCTCTATTTCACTTGTCCCAATCAAACTGAATGAGACCTAACGTATCTTGATTATATCGGGAATGCATTGTATGCATTCCACTTTCGATACGCATACAATGCGTACCCTACAAGATATAAAAGCCCTTTTATCTTTAAATGGGATTTTTATTTCTATTTATCTTTCTTCACGGAAATAATTCACACCCAAAGCAGCTGGACCACCTTCACCATCTTTTTGACGGATGGAAGAAGCAATCAACACAATTGCTGTGATTAAGAAAGGCAATGCTTGGTACAATTGCGCTGGAATACCAGACAACCAACCCAAGCTTTCTGGGAAGGAATTGGCAAGTGAACCGCTATACACTTGCAAGGTATTGAAGAAACCAAATACCAAACTGCCCAAAATTGCCATAACAGGGTTCCAATTTGCAAAGATAACCAAAGCAATGGAAATCCAACCATAACCATTGATCCAACATGTGGAACCTTCAAAGGAACCACCCATAACCAATGCCATATAGTAGCCACCAAGACCCATGATACCAGAGCCAATGATGATATGAATGTATTTGTACAAATTGATGTTGATACCAACAGAGTCAGCAGCAGAAGGATTTTCACCAACAGCACGCAATTTCAAACCTGTTTTGGTATATTTCATGTACCACCAAATGCCAACAGCAATCAAAACACCCAAGTATACCAACACACTATGTGAGAAGAATGCTTTTCCAACCATAGGCAAAGAAGACAATACTGGAATTGGAACTGCTGCATAAGCTGCCACCACATCAGGTGCACTTTGCAGTGCTGGCCAATTGCTACCAAAACCTTTACCCACGAAGAAATACAACCCCAAACCAAAGGTTGTGATGGTAAGACCTGTTACATTTTGATTCGCTTGCAAGGAAACAGTCAAGAATGCAAACAACAATCCACAAAGTCCACCAGCAATGAATGCACCCACAAGACCAATCCATAAATTGTTTGTAGAAACACCTGCTAAGTATCCAAAAATTGCACCTACAGCCATAGTACCTTCTACCCCAAGGTTCAAGCTACCTGCTTTTTCTGTGAGAATTTCACCTACAGTACCATACAGAAGGACAGTATTATATACCACGATGCTAAAAAGAAATAGAGTAAATACACCATATTCTTGCATTATTTTGCCACCTCCTGTTTGCTATTGCGAACCAATTTGAAACGTGTAAAGAAATCTGCTGTCAAAACAGAGAACAAAATCATACCTTGGAGCAAGTCTGCAAAGTTTGCATCCACAGTTGCATAGGAAGAACTTGCCACACTACAACCATGTTGCAATACTGTAATCAACAAACTGGTGACAATGATTCCAATTGTGTTCAGTTTTGCAAGCCAAGCAACAATGATACCAGTCCAACCAACGTCATTTGTCATGGATGTGGAAAGTGTTCCAGCAGAAGATGCATAGAAGGCACCAGCCAAACCAATCAAAGCAGCAGACAAGAAGATGGTTCTAATGACGATTTTGGAAACCTTCATACCTGCGTATTTTGCACTGTTTGGGCTATCCCCAACAACAGAAATTTCATACCCTTGTTTGGTGTATTTCAAGTACCACCAGACGCCAACGCACAAAAGCACTACAATCACCAAGGAAAGATTCAAAGAGAAACTACCAAATGGTGTTGGCAATGTAATCATTTTTGCATTGTCTGGGAAGGTTGCAAACAATGGTCTATTGGAGTCTTTTGCAAGGAAGAAGTTCCAGTCACCACTGGTTTCTCCAAAGAATTTCAATAGATACAATGCCAAGTAGTTCATCATCAAAGTGAGCAAAGTTTCATTTGTACCATGTTTCACCTTCAAAATGGCAACCACAGCACCATACAAACCACCCAAAACAGCACCAACCAATGCCATCAACAACAATACCACAGCAGTTGGCATGGTTTCACCCAACAAATAGGCAACAGAACCAGCGCCCAAAGCACCAATGATGAATTGACCTTCACCACCAATGTTCCAAAAACGCATTTTGAATGCCAAGGACAACGCCACAGATGTCAAAAGCAAAGGTGTGAACAATTTGATGAATGCTTCCACTTGTTTGTACGCAAATTTATTGCCTACAACACCCAAACTAAACATATCTTTGTAATAATCAAAAGGATTTACATTTTGCACAGAAAGCAACACGCCACCCAAAGCAATGGCAACTACAATCGCAATCAGATAGCTCATGGCAATTTGTTGCCACTTAACCCCTTCACGTTTTACCATATGGAAAGAACTTTGTTTTTTCATTTGATCACCTTCCCATCATCTTCAATGTGTTGTGCAAACAAGGTATCCTTTGCAATACCTGCTGGTTTATCTTCATAACGATTTGTCAGGTTCAAAGCACCTGTCATCATCAAACCAAGTTGTTCTTTTGTGACTTTATGTGCATGAACAATACCCATCAATTCCCCATGACAAAGCACCATAATCTTATCGCAAAGTGCCATCATAACATCCAAATCTTCACCAACGAACAAAACGCCAACACCTGCTTGTTTTTGTTTGTTGATGATATCGTAAATTGCATAGGAGGAATTGATATCCAAACCACGCACAGGATATGCAGTCACCAAAACGTTTGGAGCTGCTTTGATTTCACGACCCAAAAGGATTTTCTGCACATTACCACCAGACAAACGACGCACTGGTGTTTCAGAAGAAGGTGTGATGACATTGAGGTTTTCAATGACCTCCACTGCATCTCTACGTCCAATTTTACGATCCACCAAAATCCCTTTGGTATCTCCATAGTTTTTCAAAATCATATTGTCGGTAATGGACAACGAAGGAGCAAGCCCCATACCCAAACGATCTTCTGGAATGAAACTCATGGAAATCCCTTTTGCAATAATTTCTTTTGGAGTCAAACCAACGATATTATCCCCTTTGTGGATCATCTGACCATCAATAATGGGTCTAAGTCCAGCAATGGCTTCACACAATTCCTTTTGACCACAACCAGCGATGCCAGCAACACCCAAGATTTCACCACCACGAATGTAGAAGTTGACTTTATCGATTGCAATTGCTCCTTCGTCATTTTGAATTTGCAAATTACGAATTTCCAAAAGTGGCAATGATTTTTCCACTTCTGGTCTATCGATATTCAAATCAATTTTGCGTCCAACCATCAATTCCGTCAATTCTTGTTCTGATGTTTCTGCTGTTTCCACTGTGGTGATGTACTCACCTTTTCTCAGGATTGCAACACGATCTGAAATTTCCAAAACCTCATTGAGCTTATGTGTGATGATGATGACTGCATGTCCATCTGCTTTCATTTGACGCAATACATCGAACAATTTTTTGGTTTCTTGTACCGTCAAAACAGCTGTTGGTTCATCCAAAATGATGATTTTTGCTCCATAGTACAAGACTTTGATGATTTCCAAAGTTTGTTTCTCACTGACTGCCATATTATGGACTTTTTTGGTGGGATCGATGTCAAAGCCAAATTTTTGACACATTTCGCCAATTTCAGCAAAACGATTCTTTTGCAAAAGTTGACCACCATCTTCTTTGCCCAACCAAATATTATCCGCAGCAGTAAACACATCCACCAATTTGAAATGTTGATGTACCATACCAACACCCAATTTTTTAGAATCTTCTGGTGAATGAATGGATACAGGTTTGCCACCCATTAAAATCTCACCACAGTCTGGTTGATAAATACCAGACAACATATTCATAAGGGTGGTTTTACCAGAACCATTTTCACCCAAAAGTGCAAGAATTTCTCCTTCTTTCACATTCAAGTTGACATCTTTGTTTGCAACCACACTGCCAAAAGTCTTTGTAATTCCACGCATCTCAATGGCATAATTCGTCACTTGCTTTCCTCCTTTTTTCATTGCTACATTTTGCAATCAATTTGTATTACAAACAACCCCAAAGGTTGTCATTACAATGCTGCTTTGTAATATTGATCCAACTCCCATTTCATTGGATTTGTGTCGATATATTGCCAAATTTCATCGTAGGATGTTTGGTTTCTGATGATGTGTTCATGGAAGGATTTTTGCCAAATGGAACTTCCGACCTTTCGTGACACACCTGACTTGTATAACCCAATAATAGCCGATAACGTAGGGAATGGTCTTGACCATTCCGCCATATCCTCATTTTTATTTATCATAATAATTGCGTGTATATGATTCGGCATAATCACATATTTTTCCACTTGAACATATGGAAAATGTTTGGATATATCTTCCATGTCTTTTTGAGCTATTTCTCCAATTGGAGTTAATGGTAAATTTGCGGAATGGTCGAGACCATTCCCTACATCTCCCCATAATATACATTGCTTTTGATGGGTGCAAATGGTTACAAAATACGCTCCATTGCTGCTATAATCGTATTCTTTCAATCGAATTGATTTGCGTTTTGGCAATTCCATAAAATCACCTCATTCATACATATCTTCTATTTTACACAATGGCACATGGTATCCATCTTCCCATAATATTTTTTGCTTCTTTTGGGTACATATGGTTAGAAAATATGCTCCATTACTGCTATAATCATATTCTTTCAACCTTGGCAACTTACGTTTTGGCAATTCCAACAAATCACCTCATATTATACAAAATATCCTTTTTATGATTTTGTAGGGAACAGTTTTGACTGTTCCGTTGTTCTACCATAACCATTTTGTTATACTGCGGAATGGTCAAATCCACGGTGCATTGCACCATCTCCATTCCCTACAAACCCATCTAATAATCATTTACGATTTTTGATACCGTATCAATAATAACGAAAAAACGAGGCAGTTTACCTGCCCCGTAATTTATGTTATGGTTCGAATTAGCCAGCAACTACACCAGCTACGTTATAGTTCATAGAACCACAGATTACACCATCATCGATAGGATCTGCTTCTGTACCGTCATTTTTCATAACAGGTTCTTCTACTTGTGTAATTGTACCATCAGCAGCAATTTCCAAAGAAACGCCAGAGAATACATCCCATTCACCAGCAACCATCATAGCAGCAACTTCGTCAATGATTTCTTGTGTGCCAGCAGCAGCATTGTCAGAAAGTGGAGAAACATCTACAAAGCCTTCTGCAAGACCACCATAGAAATTACCTACTGTAGACATAAAGGAGCTGGAATCAGCCATAACAGCTTCCATTGCTTCTTGATAGTAGATGTACCAGTTCCAAACAGGAGCTGTAATATGAGCAGCAGGAGCTTGTTCTGTCATATCGGAGTTGTAACCACAACCATAGATACCATTTTCTTCTGCAACCATTTGAGGTTGAGCAGAGTCACTGTGTTGTGTGATGATACCAACATTGTATGTGTCAATCAAAGCTTGTGCTGCTTGACGTTCCAAAGCTTCGTCACCCCAGCTGGAGATTTCGTTTACATAAACAGTTGCATCAGGGTTTACAGCTTGTACACCCAATGTGAATGCATTGATACCGGAACATGTTTCAGCGTAACCCAAGTTCCAAGCAGCAACATAACCCAAGTTATCATTGCCAACTTCCAAGGATTTCATACCAGCAGCAATACCGGAAAGGTAACGAGCTTGGTAGATACGACCGAAGTAGTTGTTGAAGTTAGATTCATTGCTCATGTAACCTGTTGCATGAGAGAATACGATATCAGAATATTCTTCTTGGTTTGCAGCAGCATCCATAGCATTAATGTAACCGAAGGAAATACCAAAGATTACGTCACAACCTTGACCTGCAAGATTGTCGATAGCAGCAGCCACTTGTGTGTCATCTTCTGGCACATTGTCAACGATTTTGAGTTGAGTTGCTGTATCCAAACCAAGATTTTCCATAGCTGTTGTAATACCATTATGATGTTGGTATGTGTAACCAGCTGTATCATTTTGGCTTGTGATGTAGATAGCACCCACCATGAAATCTTCATCTGCGGATACAACTTCTTCTGCACTTTCAGCAGATGCACTAGAGCTGGAATCAGCTTCGGATGTGGAAGTAGAGCTAGAGCCACAACCTGCAACGGATACTACCATGGACATCGCCAAGGCAAGAGCAAGCAATTTTTTCATTTTCTTTTTCTCCTTTTTTTGTCTGTTTCTTCCTTATGAGAGTTTTTTATAAAAATGCCTATTGGCAGATTTAACGATTTTTCAGATGCTTCGTCATTACATTCCTCTGCATGACAAGCATTGTTACTGTCATTCCGAACATAGCGAGGAATCTTTGATTTTGTGACAGTTTATGACGGTTGATTCGTGAATCAACCCTACAATTGCCACCACATTTCCATTGATTGGATATTGTAGGGGATGGGTTTCCCATCCCATTTAGTTTTCCACAAATGTAACGCCATCTTCTTCACTGAGGCTTTGTACACGTGCCAAAGATTCCACACGAATACCCATGCCACGAATCAAATCGCCACCTGGTTGGAATGCTTTTTCTACTACAATGCCTGCACCAGCAATTTCTGCGCCAGCATCTTTGACCAAACGAATCAAACCTTCCAGTGCTGCACCATTTGCAAGGAAATCATCAATAATCAAGACTTTATCTTCAGTTCCCAAATATTCTTTGGAAAGAATGATATCATAAATACGTCCATGTGTGAAGGACTCTACTTTGCTGGTATACACATCGCCAGCAATGTTTTTGGTTTGGTTTTTCTTGGCAAAAATAACAGGGCAATTGTCAAAGTGTTGTGCCACAATACAAGCAACACCAATGCCAGATGCTTCGATGGTCAAAATTTTGTTGATGCCACATCCTTCAAATCGACGACGAAACTCCTTACCAATTTCACCCAAAAGTTCCACATCAATTTGGTGATTCAAGAAACTATCCACCTTGAGTACTCCTGTACCACGCACTTTACCATCACGTCGAATTCGTTCTTTTAACAATTCCATAATTTTGAGATACCTTCCTTCTGTGTGCAAAAAATCTTTTCAAAATACCAGTTGGTCGATACTCGAAAACCATTCAAATTGCAAATGGTTTCAGCCCTCACAACAAAATACGTCAACATCCCACATGTTTTGACATAAAATAATACTTTTTTATTTTAACGAATATTATACATATCTGCAACTCTTTTCACCTATTTTCTCAAACCATAAATAGATAAATTTTTCATAGATTTTACATAGATTCTATCCAATTTGACGAATCAACCTATTATTTTACGCAAATTCCCCAAAAACCACTATGAAATCCTACTGCACCCCTCAGTATTGATTTCTGGTTGCAATAAATTCATTACATCTGTCACATCATTTGCTGCCACAAACATACTCTTTTTCCCTTCAAATCTTTTCAATTTGGAAGCATTTATTAGCATATATTTGCCCATTGCAGTATCGGAAAGCACCAGACGAATTGCATCTGTATTTGCTTGTTTCATTGCTGCCAAAGGACAATCTGTACACACTTCTCCCAAACCACGCAACACCTTGTAACAAACATCCCCCACTTGGATATGGGGTACTTTCCCCTTGGTATATGCATTGAAATAGCTCAATTTGTAGGTTTCTTGATCCACTATATAGGAGAAATAGTTGAGGGAATCCATAACTCCCAAACGTTCTTCTGAAATGCTTTTTGTATGTTCCAATGCACCCTTATAATTCAAGAATTGTACAATGATTTTGCTGGCATGTAACAAGGTACTGATTTCAATGGGGCTCCAAATACGTTGGCTACTACAATCGTCAAAACCAATGGCATACACCACATCCTCACCAGAATATGTATAGGCATGCAGGAAGGATTTGATGTCTTGTATATCCAAAATCTCCTTCACTTCATCTTCCAAAGCCATTACATCGTTACAATAGATGATACCTTCTTCATTGCCTTGTTTCATTAGAATTTGGAAGGTTTCCTTGGGTATATTTTGGCAAACATCCATTGCCGATTCAATTCCATCTGCACACCATTCATATGTATTGTCATAACAATCTGCTACAGTTTTGCTGCGTTCAAAGATATATACACGACTGACTCCAAAACGAGAACCCAATGTTTGCAACACACATTTAAGAGAGATGTCCAAATCATTGGTTTCAAATAGTAAATTGAAGCATCCTGAAATCACTTTTGCATCGAAATGTTGTGACATTGCACGTGTTGCCACATCATAAGGCATTGTATTTTCCATAGTGCCTTTGGATAACTTTTCATCATAAAACACATATGCATTTTTGCCACGATTTTTGGCATCAAACAAAGCCACATCTGCATGTTCATATAATTCTTGGAATCCAAATCCATTTTTTGGATAGGTTGCAATACCCACACTTGCAGAAATACGATAGGTGTGTACTGCCCCTTGGAATGTACGATCCATTTCTTGCAAAATGGTATTCGCTTTTTCTACAATACTGTCATGGGATGCGGTATCCTTCATGAACACCATAAATTCATCGCCACCAATACGCCCTACATAATCTGTAGTGCGGAACAAATCTCGTAATTTCTGCCCCACATCTGCCAAAACCATATCGCCAAATTGATGCCCCAAATTGTCATTGATTGCTTTGAAATGATCCAAGTCCACAATAAACACAGTGTGTTCTTTTTCTGGTGATGCTTTCAACTCTCTTGTAGCCAATTGTTCAAATACTTTTTTACGCAAACAACCAGTCAATGTATCCACATTGATTTGTTCTTCCATTTCCTTTTGGTTTTGGATATTGGAAATACGTCCAATGACTTCCTTGGGTTTTCCATTGTCATCACACAAAACCTTCCATTCTTTTTGCAACCAAAGGGCTTTGCCAAAACGATCATAGGCTCGATAATAACCAGTGCCATCTTCTCCAGCATTCATTTTACGTAGGGTTTCCATAAAATTACCAAAGTCTTGTTCATACACTGCATTTTTTTGCAACAAACATGTCGGATAGTTTTCATATTTTGTTTCCAGACCCAATGCATCACGAAAATTCCCATAAAAATGAATCACATCCTGTTGGATAAAGTATCGAAACAGCAAATCAGACGCCAACGTTTGCACTGTTTGGAAGAAAAACTTTTCATTTTCCAATTCTGTAATCAACGCATGTTTTTCATCAGTTCTATGCAAACGACAATACAATTTTTGTACTTCTCCTGCTATTTTTAGGATTTTTGTACCACTGAAGGAAGCAAAATGAGTTTGTCCAAGTGCATCTTTCAATTGAATGTCCAAACAAAATCCTTGTTCTTTTTGGAATTGTCTTTGTAATTGTTTTTTGTATTCCACTTGTTTGCTTGCTTCTATGACATGTCTAAACTTCCCTTGGAATATATTCCAAAAGGATTTTTCATCCACACCAAAAAAAGCATAAAAGGCTTCATTTCCAAATTGAATCGTCAAATCATCATCCAATGTCACAATAAAAGTGGGTTCTGGATAGCTTCTAACGACAGCTTGGAACTGTTCCTTTGTCATATAATCTGTCATATTATGTTCACGCATCTTCGGAAGCCCCCTTATCTTTTGTGTTTTCGTACATTTGTTTCTCAATTTCATATATCTTCTCAAATGGTTGTGGTTTCGAGAACAAATACCCCTGTGAACGCAAAATTCCATAGGCTTCCACAACATTTTGAATTGCTTCATTTTCTACAAATTCTGCCACCACATCAATAGAAAGTTGGTGTGCCAAAGAAACAATGATACCTATAATGATTTCGTTTTCTGGTTTTTCATGGGCATCTCTAACGATTGCACCATCAATTTTCAAATAATCTGGTTGGATTTTTACAATTTCCAACAAATTGGAATATCCAGAACCAAAATCATCAATGGAGATTTTGACACCATATGCACGCACTTCTGCAATAAAGTCCTTCAATGCCTCCATATCTGAAAAACACTCATCCTCCAGCAATTCAAAGGTGATGTTTTCTGGTTTATGGAAGGTTTTGAGACGTTTTTGCAACACTTCTCTAAATTTTGGAGAACCAATGTCATGTGCACACAAGTTGATGTTGACAGCACAATCAATGGTAGAAAAATCATCCAAAACCGCTTCTAGCATCTGCAAATTCAAGTCCAAATACAAGCGATATTTTTTGGCTGTATCCATAAAGAAATAGGGTGTCAAAACAGTCCCATGTTCATCCACAATACGCATCAGTGCTTCGTATTTATCAATTTTACCCAAACGGTTGTTGTAAATCCCTTGGTAATAGGGAATTACTTTCTTTTGTGCAATTGTATTTTGAATGAGGTGGATAGACTCCAATTCTTTTCTGATGGCAGTCTTGTCTTGTGCCTTTGCATCCAATACCATCATACGTGTTTGTGTATTTCGACTCATTTCTGCTTGTCCATATGCTTCTTCCAATAGGGATTCGCTACCAGAAACCACCACAAAACGCAGAATAATTGGTGTATGCACAAATTTATTTTGTACTTCGTCACAACGTCTATCCAAACGGTGAATCAACTCCAAAAACTCTTGTTTTGTCCACTGGGCTGTTGCTGCAATGACAAAAGAATCTGCATTTCCAGAATACACAAATATATCTTCATGTTCACGCAAACGTATTGCATCCAAACGTCCAATGATTTCCTTAAGCTGTGCTGTATATTCTGCCTGACCCATAAAACTAATGAGGATATCTGCATTTTCTACCTTCACCAAACAAAGTTTATCAAAGCCATATTTCACCTTATCCAAGGAATATTGCAACATATTTCCTATGTTTAAGCTGGAATCAATGTAGCGATAAAAGTCTGGTTGATGGGTTCTTTCATATGCCATTGCATCTGTCAACAACTGCTCTTGTTCTATGCTTTTGGCTTGTGTTTGGTTGTTGAGCAAAAAATCCAACAAACCTTCATTTTCTACTTGTATACCTTCCAATTGATCCAAACGTGTTAAGTCCACTTGGAGATAGTGCTCTTCTTCGCAAATGCCACTGAGCACACAGGAACCATTGAGCAATTCATTTTTACCATGGTAGTGACCAAATTCACCCAACAAAAATACACCACTGATGGGGTTTTTGTGATAAGGTGAAATTTCCCATTTGGCACAGTTTTTCAAATATAGTTTTCGAAATACACAACTATAGCAGAACAATTGCTCTATCGGTGTTTCCATAATTTCTTTGCAAGCTTTTTTACATTCTTCTACACATTTCGCTGGTGATGTGTAGCTGATGCGGAATTTTGTACCACTTTCCAACTGGGTAAAGTATTGTGAAATTTCTTGTGCTTCCTGATCAAAGTGTACAAATCGAGTTGCTTTTTTGTAGTCCTCCAATGCAATTTGGAAACGCACCAAAGGGTCATTATTTGCAATTTCTTCCCATGTATCATACTCTTGGTTGCTTTTGAATCCTAGGTTTCGTTGCAACCAACTTTGCGCAGATTCCCCTTCAATTTCATAAATGATTCTACCTTCTGCTTTTGTGATGGTATAGGGTTCACTGATCCGTTCACGAGCTGTGTTGATGCGGTTGTATGTAGAAATGCCACCAGAAACACCTGCACAAATCAAACCTGAATGGATATATTCTTTGTCATTGAACACAAATGGCAATACCTCTGATTCAAACAATTCACCTGACATACCACCAACCACCTGCATACCAGACATTCTTTCATTGATTTGGTCAATGAGTTGATGTGCTTCTCCATAATAGGCACCCAAAAATAGGCGTAACAATTTTGGTACACCATCTGACCAAACTGCTTCCAAATTGCTTGCAACAGCATTGGCATCTTTGCCTTCTATGGAAAATAAGTGGGTTTCTATTTTGGAATCTTTGTATTGTTCTATGGTAATCATGGTGTGTTGGTCAAATTGCTTTCCACGATAAATGACACCATTGACACTACTACCAATGATTTGTGCATATGGCAATTTTGTCTTCACGTCTTGTGCCAAAGTCACACATGCTTCTGGTTCCAATACCGTTGTGAAAATCTGTACCAAACACGCTTTTTCTACATCTACAGTTGCTATACTTTCTGCAAAATCCTTCATAGAATGGTATAAATGTTGAATGGATATCATCAAACACGCCTCCTAGTTACAATTACATCCCCGTTTTGTAGTTTGCCAACAATTCAGCAGTTTCATACACACCTGCATCTCCTACAAGTCCAAACTGTTTCTCCATAAATTTTCTTTCTGGTGTATCTGATTGTACCACAACGAAATAATCGTATTGGCTGAACAAATCTTCCAAACCTTCTTCTTCCAACACAGAAATTTCATCCACTTCTTCTGCCCATAAATAATATCTTCCCACATGGTGCAAATAGTAGCTGGAAACTTGTGCATTGTAATCTAGTGCATACAACAAATAGGAACTGTCATCCACTTCTTGCCAACGATCTCCAACTATGTTTTTCATTCTTGCTGGCAAAGAATTGTGAAATGCATCACCGGCATGTACAGTACCGCTATATTCAGAAGTCAAAATCATAAACAACAACATAAAGCAAAGCACACATCCAAAATGATATGCCTTTTTTGCTTCCACAGAAGAAAAAGATTTGTATTCTTCCACTTCATCCAAGTGATAATGGAAGGAGTTTTCAATATCCAAAGTCAAACACATGGTCATAATTCCAACAATCAAAACCATAAGACTGCTGACATATCGCTCAAAACCAGCCAAATAAACGGCTTCTACCACTGGCATAGAATAGATATACATTGCCAAAATACCAATATAATAGAACAACAAAATTCCATTGCACACCACAAATACCTTTGGCAACCTCCATTTGTGTTTCAAAATTACACAACCAATGAGCCACGCAACAATGCTACCCACTTCAAATGCCCACAAACCAATGGTAGGTCGCAAACCAAAGTCCACAAAGCTATGTAAGAATGCACGCAAAATCATTTGAATATCTTCTGGTGTTTTGTCGCCAATTCCAGCAGCAATGGAAGCAATGTCTGTTTCAAATTTATGCTCCATACCTACAAATGTATAATCCACATGGAGATTCCACAGAATCAAAGGCAGCATTGCCACCAACAGATACACTGCCCATTTGCCCCAAATCCTCAAATTTTCTTTGGTTGCAATGGTTTCTTTTTGCCCCAGTACCATATCTCCATTTGCAATTTGTTCTTTGATACCTGTAAAAATCAAATATCCCATTGCCACAACTGCAAAGAAAGCACCTGTCCCTTTCACCACAACCAAAAAGCCTAAAATAGGCGTTACAATCAAAAATGCTTTTTCAATATGTTTGCGATGGGTGTAAATAATTGCCAAAATTGCCAAAGTCAACATAGGCAACACAAAATCCACCAACAAGTTATTCAAACGTATGGTGATGTTGAAGAAAGAAAGCGCACTGAGCCCCAATGCCAACACAAAATGCAACAAAACCCTTCTACGTTCTTGGATGATGCCAAACATTGCAGCAAAACAAGCAAAAATCACCATTGCCTGTGCCATCAACATAACACCTTGTACTTTTCCTACAACCAAACACACAAAATAAATCCAAGAAGCCATACCAAGTGGATAATTGTTGAATTCAATCATCACACTGTCAGCTGTTGGAAAGCTATTGGTCAACAACATTTCTTTGATTACTGTTGCCCAATGGGTGAAATTGTCATATTGAATCAATTCTGCATCCACCAACAACCCACCAAATTCCAAGAAGCCAACTGCCACCAAAATCAGTGGTATTGGCATATGGAGTTGTGCTCCATTTTTACGATAATCCACCAAAATGGCATACACAGAAAACCCAGTCCCCACAAGTGCCAAGCCATAACCGACATACAACAAACCACCAATCAAACCACCAAAAAACAAAACCAATGCAATGGTGGAAATGGTGAATATAGGTATGAAATGATAGTTGATTTTCAAATATTTTCTGGCTGCATAGAAAAACCCATGTACAATGAGTATCAGCCAAATCCCCCGTATTGTATAAAACATAAATTCCATATCTACACCCCTACCTTTGACGATATTCCCCTAGGTTCCATCAACTTGCAATCAACGCATCTATTGTTTTGGTCAAGTTGACACCACTTAAGGTCAGCTGTTCCAAATTCATCACTTGGAATAGAGTTGCATTGTATTTTTCTACTGATTTATGGGTATTGAGCAATTGCATCACAGTACCATCTGGACAACGGAGTTCATACAATTCTTCTTCTGATGTTTGCTTTTCCACAAAATCAGAAATGGTGAAGTATTTGAAATTGAAATCGTGAATGTAGCCCATTGCACCATCTTCAAACACAACCCTTTGCCCAATGTCTATACGTGCATATTTTCTACGCTGTATTTCTGGTTTCACAAGTCTATTAAGAACATTGCGCTTCATATCATCAAACACAGAATTCCATTTATCTGTTTCTTTTGGCAAAGAATGGGCTCTATCGTAAATCAGTTGCATAAATTGACGTTTGTTGGCTTCATCAATGGTTTCAATTTCCATTGCATAGTGCCAATTTTGATACACACGTTTTACATACACCGTTTTACCAATCCATTCACTTCTATAATGGTCAGATTCCACCACAACTTTGACAGGTTTGTCTTCTGGTATATAAATTGCTTTTGTACTCCAAAACTGCATACCACCATCTGATAAATCCACAGTTTCTGCTTCATAGACCACATCACCACTGTAGACTTTCACCTTTTCTTTGGCTTTGATACGTTCTGATTTTCGATATGCTTTTCTGCCAGCCATAAAGAACACTGCATAAATCAAAGAAATCATATTGTATGCCAACCAGAAAATGATGACACTGCTATAAATCAAAATCCAACCATATTTTCCATCAATGAAACGAATCATAGCCAAAACCGACATAACAATCAAAATGATATGTGGTGTTGCATACACCATAGAAGAATTTTCTACATGTTCTTTGCTGGTCACCTTAAACTTGGTTTCTCTAATACCAAGGGTTTCCAAGAATACACATCCAATGAGATATGGTGCAAAGATGGTATCTATGGTTTGGCTCCAACGATTGGTACGTACATTGCTGGATAGGAAACGGAAAGAAGCACTGTAGCAAATATATGCTGGCAACCATAAGATCAACAACTCTTCAAAGCTACAATTTACCACCCTAAAATCAAACAGTGCAAATAAAATAGGTGCCAAAATAAAAATCAATCGATTGAAAAAAGACCACCAATACAAATATGCTGTCAAATAGGTGATACGTCCAGCCATTGGCAATTTGGATGAAAAAATTGCTTTTGTGTTATACAAACTTTGAATGATCCCCCTAGCCCAACGTTTTCTTTGTTTGAGCATACCCTTTACATCGGTTACCGTCAAACCAGCTGCTTGCACTTCTGATGTGGCATAGGTCACATATTGTTCTTGTTGCATACGAATGCTAACTTCAAAATCTTCTGTAATGGTTTTTGTAGGAAAACCACCAATATCCATCATTGCTTGTCTGGAAATGACAGTGTTGCTGCCTGTATAGGAAACAGCATTGGAGGAATTACGCATTACATTTACCTCTTTTGAGAAGAAATCTTGCTCATTTGGTACTGTATTTTCTGCGTAAAGATTGAATTGGAACAAATCTGGGTTGTAGAAACTTTGTGGCGTTTGCACAAGACCCAATTTGAAGGTTTCATCTCTTTCATCTTCTCTACGGTTACGCCAAATACCATTGTCATCAATGAAATCAGATAAGAAGAAATAAGGCACTGTTTTCATCAAAAACGTACGTTGTGGAATCATATCTGCATCAAAGGTTGCAATGAGGGGTGAATCAGTTTTGGACAATGCGTTGTTCAAATTGCCAGACTTTGCATGTTTGTTGTTTGCAAGCCCTAAATAACCAATGCCAAGACTTTCTGCCAATTCTGCAACTGCTGGTCTATTGCCATCATCACAAAAATAAATATGTACTTTGTTTTTGTCTGGGTATTCCATAAAGGTACATGCATTTGCTGTTTTGTATAAAATATCCAATGGTTCATTGTGTGTTGCAATGAACACATCTATATGTGGATAGAATTCATCTGCCACTTGTGGAAACTCCAAAGCTCCTTTGCTGGCTCTGAATTTACGATAAAACAATTCAAATGTGGTGAAACATGTAATCACTTCTGCCCCCACAAGCAAAACACCAAAAATCACATTTGCAATCCCATCTTCCAATGGCAATGTGAAAAATACACGCCAACACAAATAAATCAGCATCAATACCAGAGAAATCATCAAAAAAAGGTTTTGGAAAAAGCTTGATTTTCTCTTAATTGTCTGATAAATCACATGCTTCGGTTGTATCTGTTCTTTCTTTTGTTTCATATATCGGAACCGCCTTTCTAAAGACCCAAATTCGTTGTACTTGATAATTGATGCAGAATAAGACTGCATTGCTCATGAGTTTGACTGTTTTTTCATGGAGCCCAAAGCTCACAGAAGCGATATACACAAATCCTGTAGATGCCACCATATTGAGCAAACATAAGAAAATATATTTTTGAAAATTGCAATAACAAATTGAACACTTTTGAAATAAAGTTTACTGCTTGGTTCTTCTATAAATTTGATCAAGCTGATCTTCAAATAATTCTTCTGGTGTGTAATATCCCAATCTCTTTGTTGGGGTTGCGTTGATTTCATCCGAAAACGCCAAGATTTGCTCGGGAGAAAATTTTGTGATAGAGGTGGATTTTGGAATGAATTTACGCAAAACACGATTTGACCGCTCATTCACCGGACGCTCCCAAGAAGAATATGGATGGGCAAAATAAACCTCGCTACCTAGATTCTCGAAGTCTGAAAAACTGGCAAATTCACTTCCGTTATCTGTGGTAATGCTACGAAACACTTGATTGAATTTGTCTCCAAACTGTTGATGGAGCTGTTTCATTGCAGAGGCAACTCCGTCAGCGGTTTTTTCATCAATACGCAGGGTAATATAGTAACCCGTCAGCCGTTCAACAATGCTGAAAACGGCTGCTTCGCCCTTCTTTTTTTGACCCAAAACGGTATCAGATTCCCAGTGACCAAAGGTGTTTCTGAGGACAACTTCAAGAGGACGTTCTTCTATACTTTTTCCGTATAAACGCTTAGAAATACGGGGTTTTCCCTGTGGTCGACGTGTCAATATTTCTGGAAGGTCGAATAAAGAGAGGGGCAATTCTCCGCTTCTCAATCGGTTGTAGAGTGTTTTGGTACATGGAATGGTGTCTGGAGGAAATAACCCAAGCAACCTTGCACGACCCACGCAAGAATCAAACGACCTTTTGTGTTCTTTCACTTGCTTTACCAACCAAGAAATAAACTGCGAATCCTGAAATGACTTCTTAGGACGACGACAACGGCTCCGATTTTCTTTGTAAACGGTAGCGCCTCTCTTTGCAGAGTAAGTAGGCTTTCTCCCACGACCGGAGTAAGCTGGCGTGCCTCTTTCCAACTCATATCCTATTGTGGAAGGGCTACAATTCAGCTCACCAGCGATTGCTCTATTAGAGTAACCCAGTTTGTGTAGGTGTTGGATTGCTCCACGCTCTTCCGCTCCTAAGTGTTGCCCCTTCTTGCGTTCTACTGGATTTGTGCTATAATTGGTATTGTCCATAGTATTTGGCTCCTTCTCTTAGAATCTTGTGTGGTAACTTTATTCTAACAGAAAATCCATTCACTGTGGACTTTTTTATGTGTTCAATTTGATTATACAATTAACCGAAAATATATTTTATGGAAGATTTGTCTTTTTTTGCTTCCATACCAAATACATAGTTTCGATTTAGAGTATAGTTGATCCCCATAGAAATGAAACGTGCCACCACAACCGATATCCCAATACGCAACAAATGGTCTGTGGGAATGCGTGGTGTCAGATAATCCAACAAAAACCACGCAATGCCTATATCTGCTATGGTAGAAATCCCAGAAGAAAGGGAATATCTGCCAATGCTACCAAGCAGCACCTTTGCAATGCGTATACTGTCCTGAATGGGACGATAATGTGTCCCTTCATTGTTTCCTTCATAAATGGTGCAAATTGTAATGGTTTTGATTGGAATTTTTTCTGTGGCACAAACTGCCAAAACTTCCATTTCGTATTCAAATCGTTCTCCTTTGATGGATTGCATTTTCCCAAGCAAAGATACATCAAAGCCACGCAAACCTGTCTGGGTATCGCCAAACCATTTGCCAAATAAAAATAAAAAAAGAACAGAGGATATACTGTTGCCCACCTTAGACTTGGGTGGTATATGTGGCAAAGAAAAATCTCTACTGCCCAATACCAATGTCTTTGGATGTTGCAAAAGTGCCTCTGCTATATGACATACATCTTCAATTGCATGTTGTCCATCTGAATCTACAGTAATAATGCCACTGCAATTGGGTATATGCTCCCTAATATAAGCAAATCCCGTTTTCAGTGCTGCCCCTTTGCCACGATTCTCTTTGTGTACCAATACAGTACATTCTTTGTATTCCCCAACACCTGCAAAAATTGCATTGTAGGTATCATCTGATCCATCATTGATCACAACAATGCTTGTAAAACCACAGTCCACCAATTGTCCAATATAGGAAATCAATTCGTTGTCTGGTTCCAAACTTGGAATCACAATCACCATATTTTGATTTGCTTTTGTTTTGGAAGCTTGTTCCCCAAAGTCCATCAATTGCATTGTTTTTCTTTGCTCCTTTTATACATCATTGCGTCTGCAATATACATATTTTTACATATTTACCAAAAAAATGATAAAATCCCGCAATTTACCATACAATTTTTCTATGTTAAGCTCAATATATCATTTCCTATACCCTTTGTCTACATTCTTTTTGACCAATTCAAAAATTTGTCACATTCTTTACTTCATAAAAAAACCTCCTATGATTTTGGGTCATAGAAGGTTTCTGATACACATATTGTGTTGGTTGCATTTGCAATTAGTTGGAACTGGTATCAATGCCAATGCTTGCTGTTGCTTCATCCCATGTGACATCAATGCCAAAAGCACTGCACACATCACGCAATTTGAAATAGCTATTATCATTGATGGTATATGCTTCAAAAGATGTTTGCACCCCATCTACATAAATAGAAGAAGATGTTGTGTAATACGCTTTTGCTGTGCCATCACCTGCTGCCATTTCACTGCCCACAGAACTATATGCACTGCCAGAAATCAAATTGATGGCATTCAAATCACCATCCCAAGAAACATCAAATTGTTTTGTGGTGCCAGAAACTACATATGCAATGTCACGCAATTTGAAATAGTTGCTGTCATTGATGGTATATGCTTCAAAGGCTGTTTGCACTCCATCCACATAAATGGTACTGGATGCTGCAATTGCCATTTGTTGTGTATCAGCAGGTGGTTCTGTCATAGCCCCCTCTTCCATAGGTCGCATTTCACCATTCATTTCGCCACCCATACCACCTGGTTGCATTTGACCCATACCTTGTTCTGGTTGCATGGTTGCCAAGTATTCTTCCAAAGTCAATCCCAGTTCTGCTGCTTCTGCTTCCAAAACTGCCAACTCTTCTTCTGTCAATTCCACTCGTTCCATTTGCCCTTGCATTTGTTGTCCTTCCATAGCAGGCATTTCTTCTGCCAAAACAACTGTACTCATACCAAGCACCAATACCATAGCTCCAATCAAAGTACCCCATCTTTTCATTGTACTACCTCCTCAAGTATACCTTTTTCATTGTTTTTTTCCATTTTATAAGCTGAACCTAAAGTATTCCTTAAAAAATCGAGGTTTTTCCACAATTTCCACAGGTTTTAAGATTTTCCTTCTAAACCATACCCAATTTATTTGTATCATTTGCAAAGCTCATCTACTTTATTGCACACAAAAACCACCAAAACAATATTGGTGGCTGTAGTGGATGAATCAGATTTTATATCTATATCACATACATTCTTCTTTTTTTACTCCCAACAAATCCCTTTCCTTTTGAATGGGAATGGGAATCCCTCTTTTGCTTTCGCTCCAATCTTTTTCTAAATTTTTGCTTACTCGATGTACATAAGAAGCAAAAACCTCCAATTCCTCCTCTGTAAAATCTTGCAAAGCCACTGTGTTGAAATACTCCTCTGAGCGATATAACAACTGCAAAGCAGCAAGACTTTTTTCTGTTGTATATAATTGAACTTTCTTTTTGGTGTTGTTTTTATCCACTTTATAGATAAACCCATTTTCCACCAATCTATTGATTACCCTAGAAGCTGTAGAACGTTCAATTTTCAACATATCCGACAACTGCTCCAAAATAATACCCGGATATTCAAAAACACGCACCAAATATATATATTGGTTTTTGGATAACTGGTATTCTCTAAATTCAACATCTGTTATGGCTTCAATGCAACGTGCAACCGATCCAATTTCACGCAATATCTGTTTCATAAAAATCTCCTTTTGTACTACGTAAATTCCATTCTAATACTTTTATACCCCTTCAAACAAAACAATTTACTGGCAAAACATAGTATAACACAAAGGACAAACTAGATAAACCATTTTTTAGTTTTTTACACTCTGTACAAGGACATTTGTGCACATTTCAAAGAATACTGTATACATTTAGTTGTGCTTTGTTACATTTCCCTTGGTTTTCCCTAATATTTTGAATATCCAACTTTCCACACTATCCAAAACTGCCAAAATTTACATATTTCTACATTTTATATTGCAAATGCAACATTTATCTAGTATAATTATATTGTAAATGCAATATAACTCAGAAAGGTGGATGAAGTGTATGAGTACAAATGCAGCAAAAGGTTGTGCAGTATTGGTTCATACCTGTGCCCAGGTAAAGCCACATGAACGTATTACAATTGTAACAGATGATGTCAGTAAAGCAATTGCAGAAGAAATGTTTGCCTATGCATCCAAAGAATTTGAAGATGTTACTATGGTTTGTATGAAAACAAGATCCAATCATGCAGTGGAACCAACTGCTGGAGTTGCAGCTGCCATGGCAAGAGCAGATGTTATTTTCTCAGTTACAGCATTCTCTCTTTATAGCACCCAAGCAAGAATGGATGCTTGTGCAGCTGGAGCAAGATTTGTCAATATGGCAGATTATTCCATGAGTATGTTGGAAGAAGGTTGTTTGTTTATTGATTTTGCAGAATTGACAAAAATGGTGGATGATGTTTCCGATCGTTTGGTTGGAGATGTTTGTACATTGACTTCACCAGCTGGTACCAACTTCAAATGTAGTGTTGCTGGAAGAAATCCATTACGAGGACATGGATTCATCACAAAAGCAGGTAGTGCTGGTTCCCCACCAGATTTTGAAGCAGCAATTGGACCAACAGATGGAACTTCAGAAGGCGTTTTGGTATTTGATGCAAGTGTACCATATCCAGGTGTTGGTATCTTAAAAGAACCCATTGTTGCAACAGTAGAAAAAGGATTCATTACAAAAATTGAAGGTGGAGAACAAGCAAAAGTTTTGGCGGATGCTTTGGCTGCATACAACGATAAAAATGTATATTTGATTGCTGAAATTGGCTGTGGATTGAATACAGGTGCAAAAATCAGCGGAAGAATGTTAGAAGACGAAGGTGTATATGGAACCATACATATTGGTATTGGTGACAATCTTGCATTTGGTGGAACCAATCAGGTGCCATCCCATATTGATGCATTGATGTTCAAACCAACATTGACAATTGATGGACGTATGATTTATAAAGATGGCGTTATTGTAGAAGAATAAATATAAAGGAGGAAACAAAGATGGATAACAACAAAGGTAAATTTTTTGAAGATGGTTTGTATCAAGAAATAAGATCTCGTTTTGCTCACATGGACGACGATCCTTGTGTAGAAGGACGTAGAGTGTTCTTTGACAATGGTGGTGGCGCAATGCGTTTGCAAGCTGCATTGGATGCTTTTGTGGAAACAGACGCATATCCAGACTGTCCAGAAAGAACTTCTGATGCTTCTGGTATTCGTTTGGAAGAAATTTGGCACAAAGGGATTGCAGATGCAAAAATTGTATTTGGTGCAAAAAGCGGTCAAATTGCAACAGACTTTACTGCTACAGCGGTAATTATGCGTATCATCGAAGCAGTTATTGAAAATGTTCCTGGTACAAATGTTGTTGTTTCTGCGGGTGATCATGGTTCCACATATGATGCTTGTGAAATGTTCTGTAAAAAATTTGGCAAAGAATTCAGAGTTGTAAAAACAAATCCAAAAACAGGTGCTTCTGATGTAGAAGAATTCATCAAATTGGTGGATGAAAATACTTGTTTACTTTGCTTTATCTATGCTTCCAACACTTCTGGTGCAATTTATGAAGCAAAAGAAATCATCCAAAAAGCAAGAGCAATCAAACCCGATTTGTATACCATCTTGGATGCAGTACAATTTGCTCCACATAGTGTAATTGATGTTGAAGATTTACAAGTGGATGCCATCGATTTCACACCATATAAATTCTATGGAAACCGTGGTTTGGGCTTAGCATATCTTTCTGATAGAGCAGCTATGTTGCCACATCACCGTTATGCAGCAAATCCTGAAAACCATTGGGAAAATGGTAGTCCTGCATCTGGTCAATTCGCTGGGTTCAGTGCAGTTGTAGATTACTTCTGTTGGTTGGGTAGTCATTTCACAGATAGCACAGATCGTAGAGAATTGTTTGTAGAAGGTATGACACAAATGAAATATCACGAACGTGCTTTGTTGGATAGACTTTTGAATGGTACAGATGAAATTTCTGGTTTGCGTAATATTGAAGGCGTAAGTCTTTACGTAGATATCGAAGATATGACCAAACGAGAATTGCTCATCGGTATGGGCTTTGACCATTTGAGCATCAAAGATTCTGGTAAAGTATTGTACAAACATGGTATTGTTACCTTCCCAAGAACCAACGATTCTATGTTCTCCAAACGTATGATCAATGCTTTGGAAATTGAAGGTTTGCTTCGTGTAACACCTTGTCATTGCCATGGCAAAGAGGATGTAGATTACTTCCTGAAAGTTGTAGCTGAAATTGCAAAAACAAAAGAAATGGTATAAAATGGTAACTTATACTATTTGAAAACAGTGACCATGGAGGATGCCCCCTACATCTTCCATGGTACATTGAAACTCTCTATCCTAATCAAAGCGAAAAAGGAGGAATTCTAAATGAATGTAATCATTATTTGTTTATTGCTTTACTTCGTAGGTATGTTTGCCATTGCATATGCTTCTTCTAAGCAAATCAAAACTGCTGAAGACTACATGGTTGGTGGTGGAAAATTAGGCGTTTGGATTACAGCAATTGCAACCCAATCAGCTGCTATGAGTGGATTTATGTTCTTAGGCTTTGCCAGCTCAGCAGCCTCCAATGGTACTGGTGCCATTTGGACTGCAATCGCTTCTGGTACAGCACCTTTCATT
Organism: Chakrabartyella piscis; assembly: GCA_030067835.1. GTDB lineage: Bacteria > Bacillota > Clostridia > Lachnospirales > Anaerotignaceae > Chakrabartyella > Chakrabartyella piscis. The sequence goes on along the minus strand of CP092441.1, from coordinate 290,124 downwards.
TGCTTTGCAATTCTTGCAAGAAGAATGAGCACATATACACAAAAGAAAAAACCAAGAAGCTTCATCGATTTGTTGGAAACCCGTTATTATGACCAAGATAAAAAATATATTAGAACTCTTTGCTCCGTTATTATGTTTGTCTGTATTTCTGTTTACATCGGTTCTCAAATCTTGGGTGCTGGTAAAACATTCCAATATGTTTTGGGATTGGATTATAATGTAGCTGTTATCTTGGCAACTGTAATCGTTGTTATCTACACATCTGCTGGTGGTTTGTTGGCAGTTGCTTGGACAGATTTTGTACAAGGTATGTTGATGATTTTCGGTATTGCAGTTGGTCTTTATATTGCATTTAGTGAGTTCCATAGCTATTCTGGTATTGTGGAAGCAGTTGGTCTTGTAAATCCTGGTAAAGAAACTCCATTTTGGATGCAACCTTGGACAATTGTTGGTCTTTTGTCTGCTGGTGGTATTGCTTATTGTGGTCAACCTCATATCGTACAAATGTTTATGGGTATGAAAAGCCCTGATGATAGCAAAAAAGGTATGATTATTTCTGGTTTCACTGGCGTATTCCTTTTGATGGGTGGTTTTGTGGTTATGCTTGCAGCAGGCGTTTTGTTCCCAGAATCTCCTGATGCTGAATTGAACTATTTGATGATGGTACAAGCATATTTGCCTAATGTATTGATGGGTATTGTGGTTGCAGCTGTATTGTCTGCAATCATGTCCTCTACAGATGCGTTGTTGCACTCTGCAAATACCACATTGGTAAATGATTTTTACAATGGTGTATTGAAAAAAGGAACTGCAACAGACAAAGAATTGCTTTTCTTTGGACGTATTGCAGCGATTGTCATTGGTATCATTGCAATTTTGATTGCCCTATTCCCATTTGAAGGTTTCTTGTGGATTATGTGGTGGGCATTTGGTGGCTTGAGTGTATTTGCTCCTGTAGTGATCCTTGGTTTGCACTGGAAGAGAGCAACCCGTGAAGGTGCTATTGCAGCATTGATCATTGGTTTCATTGCAACCATCTGGTGGTTCGGTATGGGTTACTATAGTAGCGTTCACTTGTGTGTACCTGCTATTACAGTTACCACTATTGTTCATGTCATTGTAAGTTTGATGACACCAGCACCACCTCAAGAAGTACAAGATGATATCGAAAGTTTGAAAGTACAAAAATAAAGCATAAGAAACACCAAGTATACGCAATAGAACCTTCTATGGTAGAAAAACACATCTACTATAGGAGGTTTTTTTGATTGGAAATCCACAATTTCCACAGGTTTTATACCGCTTTCTTTCGTCTCCACAACCCCATCACAATTATTTTACATAGATTTTACTTTTTTAAACTTCATTTAAGTTACAGTTTCTAAACTATATCCATTGAATGATATAAATTTTTGAAAGGAGGGGTATTTATGAAGTTAAGACATGAATTCAAACATGAAATTTCAGAATTTGATTTTTTGGTTTTACGCAACAAATTGGCACATACGTTGATACCAGACAAAAATGGTACCAATGGCAAATATAAAATCAGAAGCTTGTATTTCGATAATATTTTCGATACAGCGCTGAGAGAAAAAATAGATGGTGTCAACTGTCGTGAAAAATTCCGCATTCGTTCCTATGACGATAGCACAAGTTTCATCCGTTTGGAAAAGAAAAGCAAAATCAATGGTTTGTGCAACAAAGTCAGCTGTAGAATCTATGCCGATGAAGTAGAAAAAATCATTTCTGGTGATATTGATTTTATGGAACACCACGAAGCAGCTTTGATGCGTGAATTGTTCTTTAAAATGAAAAACACCGGCTTGCATCCAAAAGCCATTGTAGACTACACAAGAGAAGCCTTCACCTATCCAGCAGGCAATGTACGCATCACCTTGGATTATAACATTCGTACAGGACTTTCCAGTACCGATTTTTTGAATCCAAATTGTGCCACAATTCCAGCTGGTGACAAAGTCATTATTTTGGAAGTCAAATGGGATGAGTACATTCCAGATTTTGTAAAAGCAATGGTACAGTTGGATAGACGAGCAACTGCATTTTCCAAGTATGGTGCATGTAGGATTTATGGATAAGATAACGGGTTGTCGAGGACGCCAACCCCTACAAGTACCAATCGAAAACATCACAAATATAATTAACGTATGTCGGTGGCTTGCTGCTGCCGTAACCTCACAACAACTCTGTAGGGCAAGGGTTCTACTCTTGCCACACTCACAACTATATTAACGTAGGGAATGGTCTTGACCATTCCGCAATCAATAAAGGAGAGATTTCACTATGACATTCAACGACGTTTTTCAATCTAGTTTCTTAGACAATGTAAGCAGTGTAAGTATTTTCGATATCATAATCGCTTTGGTTCTTGCTTTTGGTATGGGGCTTTTCATTTTTATGGTATACAAAAAAACATATGCAGGGGTTATGTATTCCTCTAATTTTGGCGTTACTTTGATCGCTTTGACCATGATTTCCACATTGGTTATTTTGGCAGTTACTTCCAATGTAGTGCTTTCCCTTGGTATGGTTGGTGCTTTGTCTATTGTACGTTTCCGTACAGCAATCAAAGATCCTTTGGATATCGCATTCCTATTCTGGTCTATCGCAGTTGGTATCGTTTTGGCAGCAGGAATGATTCCATTGGCAGTTATTGGCAGTATCCTTTTGGGTATCGTCTTGGTGTTGTTCACCAACAAACAATCTCATCAAAATCCTTATATGGTAGTCATTTCTTGTGATGACCATGCAAGCGAAGAAGTAGCTATGAAACTTCTTGCATCCAAAGTGAAACGTTCTGTCATCAAAAGCAAAACTGCAAGAAAAGGTTCTATTGATTTAAATGTAGAAATCCGTATGGTGGATGACAATACAGACTTCATCAACCAACTTTCTGATTTGGATGGCGTAAACAATGCAGTTTTGGTCAGCTACAACGGAGAATATATGGGATAAGGACTAGTAAATAGTGAAGAATGAATAGTGAATAGTGGGTGGAACGATGAGGGCATCGTTCCCTACAGCATCAATACATTGCACCTGTAGGGGCGACCCTATGTGGTCGCCCTCGCTCTTGCTTTCATCCATTACCTTAAGGAGGTTTTTCATGTTTAACCATAAACATTTTAACAAAATATGTTGTGGTGTCCTTGTCATTTGTCTTTTGATTACATCCGTTTTTATGAATGCAGATTACTTTGGTATCACACAATCTGAAAGTACCAACACATATGCTGAGAATTTCTTTGGAGAAACCACAATCAACACCATTGATATTATTGTAGATACAGATACATGGCACGAAATGTTGGATAACGCTTCTGAGAAAGAATACATCACCTGTGATTTGGTGATCAATGGAGAAAACTTCTCCAATATCGCAATTCGCACCAAGGGCAACAGCTCTTTGCAACAGGTACAATCCAGTGGTTCTGACCGATACAGTTTCAAAATCGAGTTTGACCACTATGACAGCACCATGTCCTACTATGGATTGGATAAGCTTTGCCTCAACAACATTGTACAAGACAACACCTATATGAAAGACTACCTTGGTTATACTTTGATGAATGAATTTGGTGTGGCAAGTCCATTGGTCAACTATACAAACGTCAGCATCAATGGGGAAGATTTTGGTTTGTATCTTGCAGTGGAAGCCATTGAAGATGCATTCTTACAAAGAAATTATGGCACAAGCTATGGTAATTTGTATAAACCAGAAACATCTTCTAATGCAGGCGGTGGCGGTGAAGTTGGTGGTTCCAGAGAAAGCAGCGGTTCTGCTATGCCTATGGAAGATCCAGAAGCAATGGCTTTGATGGAAGGTGCTATGGCTTTGGAAGGTAATATGCCTGAAATGCCACCTGAAATGATGATGGAATCACCTGAAATGGCACAACCTGGCAGTATGTCTCAAGGTAGTATGCAACAATCAAGAGAAATGCCTGAAGCTGAAATGATGCAAGCTGAAATCCCTGAAGATATGGCTATGCCTGAAATGGCAGAAGGTCAAATGGGTCAAGCTCGTGGTCAAATGACTGAAGGTTCTGCTGAAATGATGGAGGCTGAAATGCCTGAAGCCCAAATGATGCAAGGTGGTATGCAACAATCTGGTCAACGTGGTCAAATGGCAGAAGGCTCTGATATGATGCAAGCCGAAATGTCTGAAATGCCTGAAATGCCAGAAGATTCCATGTCTCAATCAAGAGAAATGTCTGAAATGCTTGCTGAAAATGCAGAATCTGCACAAGCAATGCCATCTGAACAAGGTCAATCTCAAGAACGTTCTGCTTCTTCTGGTGGTAAATCTGGTGATATGTCTGGTTCTTCCAGCTCATCAACCACTTTGAGCAGTGCTTTTGGTTACGATGGTGATGATCCAGATAGTTACAGCTATATTTTCGATAATGCAGTCACCAAAATTGATGATTCTGACAAAGACAGACTCATTGATTCCATTGAACAACTGAACGAACAAGAAAACTTGGAAGAAGTTGTAGATGTAGAACAACTCATTCGTTACTATGTGGTACACAATTTCTTGCTCAACTTTGATAGCTACACAGGCGGTATCATGCACAACTACTATCTCTACGAAGAAGATGGTGTCATGACCATGTTACCTTGGGATTACAACTTGTCATTTGTTTCCTTCCAAACAAGCTATAGCACAGAAGAATTGGCAAACTTCCCAATCGATACACCTGTTTCCAGTGGCACTGTAGAAAGTAGACCTATGCTTTCTTGGATCTTCTCTAGCGAAGAATACACAGAACTGTATCATGAATTGTTTGCTGAATTTATCGATCAATTCTTTGTCAGTGGATACTTTGAAGAAACGGTTTTGGCAACAGAAGCTCTCATTGATGAAGCTGTAAATAACGATACTTCTAAATTCTGTACCTATGAACAATTTACACAAGGTGTGGATACACTTCTTGAATTTGTGTCTCTTCGTGTAGAAAGTATCCAAGGACAACTCGCAGGCACCATTGGTTCTACAGCAGAAGCACAAGCTGAAAATCCAGAAACCCTCATTTCCACAGGTGATTTGGATATAACAGACACTGGCAGTGCAACGGTACAAACAGGTAAAGGTAATATCCAAAGTCCAACCAGAAACAAAGGTGGTATGTCTAGTGGTCAAATGGGTGGTTCTCAAATGATGCCTGGTGGCGATGCAACACAAATGAGTGGTGAAATGCCTACAGATGCCAATGCACAAATGGGTGAATCCTCTGCCGAAGCACAAATACCTTCTGGTGATTCCCAAATGGGTCAACAAATGTCTGGTGGTGGTATGCCTCAAATGTCTGGAAGTGGTGACATTCGAGATTCCATTTCCAATGTAACAGAATCCACTGGACTTTCTAGTACACAAGTTGGTTTGGTGGCTTCTGGTGTATTCCTATTGGCTGGTTTCATTATTGTATTTGTCTACAAACGACGTAAAAAATAAAACAAATAATATGGGTGGGATTCCTTGCAATCCTACCCTTTTTTGATGGAATTATCGCCGATTTGCAAGTGACACACTACCTTTAATTTGCGTTTATGTTTCTTTGTAAATACCTACCTTCCAAAACAATACACACAAAACCCATTTTATTGTCAATGTCCATAAAAAAATACTTCCTTTTTCTTATTTTTTATCACTTATTCCTTCTTTATTTATTGGCAAACAAATCACTTCCTATCAGATTTATGCACATATTTTATAAAATCACTTGTTTTTGCACATATTTTTACTCTAAAACCATTCCAAAACCCGTTTTCGTTGTTATTTTGACACATCTTTTCTGGATTCTTTATACTGAATACATAAAGTAAAATCAATTGTATCGATAAAGGAGTGACACATATGTCTATCATCAAAAAAACTATGGATGGAAATGAAGCAGCAGCTTATGCTTCCTATGCCTTTACAGAAGTGGCAACCATTTATCCCATCACACCCTCAAGCCCTATGGCAGAACATGTGGATGTTTGGGCATCCAGAGGTAAAAAAAATATATTTGGTCAAACAACAAAATTGGTGGAAATGCAAAGTGAAGCGGGTGCTTGTGGTGCTATGCATGGTAGCTTGGAAACAGGTGCTTTGACTTCTAGTTATACTGCAAGCCAAGGTCTCCTTTTGATGGTACCTCCACTTTATCGTATTGCGGGTCAATTGCTTCCTGGTGTTGTCCATGTGGCAGCTCGTACAGTTGGTACCAGTGCATTCTCCATTTTTGGGGATCATTCAGATGTTATGGCGTGTAGACAAACTGGTTTTGCACAACTTTCTTCTGCAAATGTACAAGAATGTATGGATTTGGGTGCCATTGCCCATTTGTCTGCCATCAAAGGTCATGTGCCCTTTATGCATTTCTTTGACGGATTTAGAACCAGTCACGAAGTACAAAAAATTGATGTTTTGGATTATGATGATTTGGCAGAATTGATTGATTATGAAGCTTTGGAAGTGTTCCGTGGCAATGCCCTCAATAGTGAACATCCCGTTATGCGTTCCACAGTTGCAAATCCAGATACCTACTTCCAACTTCGTGAATCTCAAAATGTATACTATGATGCTGTTCCTGGAATCGTTGCAGATTATATGGAATCCATCAACAAATTGACAGGCAAATCCTATCAATTGTTCAATTATTATGGTGCTGCTGATGCAGAACGTGTTGTCATTGCAATGGGTAGTGTTTGCGATTGTTTAGGGGAAACTGTTGCCTATCTAAACGCTATGGGTGAAAAGGTTGGTTTCATCCAAGTCCATTTGTTCCGTCCATTTAGCGTGGAACATTTCTTAAATGTATTGCCAGCTACTTGCAAAATTTTAACTGTTTTGGATCGTACCAAAGAACCTGGTGCTTATGGTGACCCATTGTTTACTGATGTGTGTTCTGTTTTGGTCAACCACGATGTACGTCCAAAAATTTTGGCTGGTAGATATGGTTTGTCCAGTAAAGATACCACACCAGCACAAATGAAAGCCGTTTATGACAATATGGCAAATGCACAAAAAGATCATTTCACTGTTGGTATTGACGATGATGTGACTTTCCGTAGTTTGCCTGTTGGTGAAAATATCATTACAGCGGATCCTTCTACCATCAGTTGCAAATTCTGGGGTCTTGGCTCAGATGGTACCGTTGGTGCAAACAAAAATAGCATCAAAATCATTGGCGATCACACCGACCAATATGTGCAAGCATACTTTGAATATGACACCAAAAAATCTGGTGGTGTGACAAAGAGTCACTTGCGTTTTGGCAAAGAACCCATTCGTTCTACTTACTATGTGACACAAGCCGATTTTGTGGCTTGCCACAACCAAAGTTATATGGATAAATACGATATCGTAGACGAACTGAAAGAAAATGGTACTTTCTTACTCAATTGCTCTTGGTCAGAAGCAGATTTACAAACCCATTTGTCCAATCGTGTAAAACGTATTTTGGCACAAAAGAACATCCAGTTCTATCTCATTGATGGTGAAAAAATTGCAAGGGAAATTGGTCTTGGACATAGAGCAAATAGTGTGTTGCAATCTGCATTCTTCAAATTGTCTGGTATTTTGCCAATTGATGACGCTGTGGATTACATGAAAGCAGCCATCAAAAAAAGCTACTCTGCCAAAGGTGAAGCAGTGCTCAATATGAATTATGCTGCTGTGGATCAAGGTGTTTCTGCAACCACAAAGGTGACAATTCCTGCTTCTTGGAGCAACTTGGTGGATGAAATCAAACCTGTAGATCCTTCTTTGCCAGCATACATTCGCAATATCTTGCAACCAGTCAATGCACAAAAGGGTGATTCTTTGCCTGTTAGCATTTTCAAAGACCAAGCAGATGGCACTGTGCCTGTGGCAACATCTCGTTATGAAAAACGTGGGTTTGCAACACAAGTTCCTATGTGGATTGCTGACAATTGTATTGGATGTAACCAATGTGCTTTGGTGTGTCCACATTCTGCAATTAGACCATTCCTTTTGGATGGAGAAGAAGTTGCAAATGCACCAGAATCCTACATCACAAATGAAGGCAAAGGCAAAGGATTTGAAGGCTTACGCTATCGTTTGCAAGTAGATCCATTGGATTGTACTGGTTGTGGTAGCTGTATCAGTTCTTGTATCGCAAAAGAAAATGCACTGGTATTCCAAACTTTGGAAAGCCAAATGCCAGAACAAGCAAACTGGGATTATAGCTTGACTCTCAAAGAAAAAGCAAACCCTATGAGCAAATATAACGTCAAAGGTAGCCAATTTGAACAACCCCTTTTGGAATTCTCTGGTGCTTGTGCAGGTTGTGGCGAAACACCTTATATGAAACTATTGACACAACTTTATGGCGATCGTATGTATGTTGCAAACGCAACTGGTTGTACACAAGCTTGGGGCTTTGCAGTGCCTAGCTACCCATATTGTAAAAATAGCAAAGGTCGTGGTCCAGCTCTTTCCAACTCTTTGTTTGAAAACAACGCAGAATTCAGTTTGGGTATGTGTTTGGGTGTGGAACAACAACGCAGTCGACTTGCAGATCGTGTACACGATTTGATTGGCGTTACAACAGACGAAACCCTGAAAACCGCTTTGGAACAATGGACTTTGGGCTTCGATGACAAAGAAAATACAGTTGCTCTTTCAGAAGCAGTTATGGAAGCATTGGCAAACACCGAAGAAACAGGTGCATATGTACAATATCTCAAAAATCACCAAGACCACCTCATCAAGAAAAGTATGTGGATGTATGGTGGCGATGGTTGGGCTTATGACATTGGATTTGGTGGCTTAGACCATGTTTTGGCAACTGGTGCTGATGTAAATATTTTGGTTGTGGATACAGAAGTGTATTCCAATACAGGTGGTCAATCCTCCAAAGCAACACCACTTGGCGCTGTGGCACAATTCGCATCTGCTGGCAAACGCTCCAGTAAAAAAGACTTGGGTCTGCAAGCAATTGATTATGGTAATGTGTATGTAGCAAGTGTGGCACTTGGAGCAAGTCCAGCGCAATTGTTGCAAGTATACAAAGAAGCAGAAGCACACAATGGTCCATCCCTCATCATTGCTTATGCACCTTGTATCAACCATGGTATCGTCAAAGGTATGGCGTATGCACAACAAGAAAGTAAGTTGGCTGTGGAAGCTGGCTATTGGTTCTTGTATCACTATAACCCAGCATTGAAACTAGAAGGTAAGAATCCATTTGTTTTGGATAGCAAAGAACCTACCAAACCACTCAAAGAGTTCTTGCTTGGTGAAGTACGCTATGCATCTTTGCAACGTAGTTTCCCAGAAGAAGCAGAACACTTGCTTGCAATGGCAGCAGAACAAAGCCATGAAAAATGGCTGAAATACCAAAATTTAGCAAAATAAGCATTATTCATCATAAAAAAAGTACCTCTGACCATAAATCAGGGGTACTTTTTGTTTGCTTGTGAAACTGCGGGTTGTCGAGGACGCCAACCCCTACAACCACCCTCTATATATAACGCTTTTCAATTTGTGGCAATTCCTGACGGGCGACCACAGGTCGCCCCTACATTTCTTCACTGCTCTTCAGTCACCCTATCTCCATTTCATAAACATATCTTTGCTGGCATCAATATGACGTGACAATTCATCCTTCACCAATGTTGGCAACCCCAATTCAATGGCATTGCAAATGGCTCTATGGGAATTGACCGCTTCTTTGACAGAAAGTCGCAACAAATCATCGCCAAAATGATACCGCAAATAAAAGCGGAAATACAACAATCTTGGTTGTATTTTTTCATACATCTCCAATATATATGGGTTTCCACAGCACCCCACAATCAAATTGTGGAACTCATAGTCACAAAATTCAAAACCTTCTGCATGTTCATCCGTTGCAAGTCCTTCTATTTGTGTTGCCAAAGCACGCAATTGTGCCAATTGCTCTCCATCCATATTGGAAGTTGCCAAAAATCCAGCTTCACTTTCCAACAAAGTTCTGGCACGCATCAAATGCAAACAATCTGCCAAATAAAAAGGTGCAACTGTCGGTGCTTTGCCCGCTTCCTTTGTCACCAACTTTTCTTCCATCAAACGAGACACCGCCATATGTACAGGTGATCTGCTGATGCCCAAATCCTTTGCAATCTTGGCTTCGTTGATCTTTTCATTGGGCAATAGACGAAATTGTATGATTTGTTGGAACAATTCTTCGTATATGATATCGTTCAATGGCACAAAAGGGTTGTCTGCCTGTAATTGCTCCAAGGTTTCTTGATTCAGTATCTTTTTGGTTGATTTTTGTTTCTTCATCCTACCCATTCCTTTCTTTGGTCTTTTTTATATTGTATCGCATTCATGGTGCAATGGCAATATGATAGACGCAGATATCGCCACAACAACACATATCAAACAAAAAAACAGAAGGTATCTCTACCCTCTGTTTCTTATGATTTATGGATTATATACGTTTCAACGCAAATTTGTCCATGTTTCGTTGCCATCTGCATCTTTTTCGTAGTCATGACCATTGGTTGCTTCCATCACTTGGTAATATGCCCAATGTGTTTCTGCTGTGTCCACAAAGGTAGTCAATTCTTCCAAGTGTTCTAGGGCAAATGCTTCGTCACAAACACGTTCTAGCATATTGTTCACAAGTGTAACAGATTCTGCTCTGGTGATGCTTTGTTGTGGTTGGAATGTACCATCTGGATAGCCAGAAATCCAACCTTTTTCAGCTGCGGAATTGATGTATGGTGCTGACCAAGAGCTTTCCAAAACATCACTGAAGATACTGCCTTCTGTTTCCACCAATGCATCAAATCTACTTGCAATTGCTGCAAATTCTGCTCTGGTAATTGGTTTGTTTCCACCAAAGGAACCATCTTCATATCCAGAAATGATACCATATTGTTCCATGAAGCCAACATGGTTTGCAAACCAGTCTGTTTCCTTCACATCCCAGAAGGTGGTATCGTAGGTTTTGTCCAAATCTATGGATTCACTGAGCAATCGTGCAAACATAACCACTGTTTCTGCTCTGGTGATGTTTTGATTTGGTCCAAATGTATCATCTGGATAACCTACCATATATGCAAAGTGATCTTCTTTGTTGAGGGATAGGAAACCTTCTTCTGCATCATCATCAGAATCCGAATCGCCATCATCAAATCTTGCTGTGATGGTCACTATGGTTGCTGGTTGTACATAGGAATACCAACCATTGCCAATTTTTGTGATTTCATATTCATTTCCATCATCATCGGTAATGACTAGGCTTTCCAATTCGTATCCATCTTCTGTGGAAACATAGAATTTCACCACATTGCCATTGGTTGGATTGGAAATGGAAATGCCACCAAGGGAACCACCATCACCTGCATCCAAAATTGGTGGATAGATGTTTGTGCCACCGCTGCTAGATGAAGAAGAAGATGTTACATCATCATACCCCAATGCATATAAGGAGAAATATCTCGCATGGATGACCAAAACATTGTCCACCACTTCAAAGTATTCGCCTTCTGCATTTGGTGTTTCCAGCAATTCTTGTACTTCGCCTTCATGATTGCGATATACATAATAATTCTTATGTCCTTGGTAAATGCCAGTGAGTGGTACATAGAAGGTCAAGCAATTATCCAATTCATGTACCGCAGAATAGGAAGTATCATTTCCTGTTTTTGCAGTGATATCAATATTGAAGAAGAGCTTCACATTATTGGAATCCAGTCCATCTACCACAGCTGCATCCACAATATCTTGTGCTTCATCTGAAATACTGCCATCTAATTTTGCATCATCCTCTGTGATATCCAATGTAACTTCACTGTCTTCTGTTCCACCATCGGTAAAGGATGCTGCCAAAAGTGTCAAACCTTCCACTGCCATAGCTGGCAAACCTTTTTCAATGGTCAAAACTGCATTTTGCAATACATCTGGCAAAATGAAATTCATATTGTAATCACTAGAAGTCACATCTACATATTTTGTAATTTCACATCGAATACCCATATCACGTGTAATAACCAAATTATACATGCCAGGTACAACATCAAAGGAATATTCGCCATCATCGCCAGTGGTCAAACTACCCACCAAATCACTACCCTGCCACAAACCAACAGCAATCCCACTGAGTGTACCACTGCTACCATCCAAGTCTGTACCTGTAATGGTACCCGAAACAGATTGTGATTTGTCTGCTGCTGCCACCGCTGTTAAAGTCACATCACTTGCTGGTTGTGTGAAACGACCATTCAAGTCATAAGTGATACCATTGTATGACCAACCAGAATACAATTCTGTGTCCAAAGTAGGCAATACATGAACATCACCTGACAATGCGCCTGTTATGGTCAATGATTCATCAATTTCGCCATTTACACTGAATGTAACCGTATAAGTAGCTGGCACTTCTTCCAATTCACCATCATATACCACAACTGCACCAATTTGTTTTGCACTGGTTACCACTGTACCTGCATGACGATAGTTGTTGCTGGTCAATTCTGCACCCACCAAGTATGTTCCAACTGTGTCAAATGCAGGAACATTGCCCTCCCAATCCCATTCGCCACCCGTTGCATAATAGAGTTTGATGGCTGTTACAGGATTTCCATTTGCATCTATCGCTGAAACACTTGGTGTATCGCCACTATCTAATGCAATGGTATTGTTTGCAATGGTAAAGGTAACTGCTGCTGGTTCTACGATTTGTGTGATTTCTTGGGTCATATTTTGGAGTGTTGCATGGTATGTGGCAGTTGCATCATAGCCATCTCTTGTTGTATCTTCCACAAAATGCACTGTATCTGTATAGGTGCCAGCATCTCTGCCAGCTTTGGAAGTAGCATCCACCCATTCAAAGCCGCCATAATTTGAAATATCTGTATAAACACCATTGTACAAAACAATGACTTTACCACCATAGAAATCATCATTACTGCGATCATTGCCCCAAACCACTTCTTCAGCTGTTGGCCAAGCAATGTATGGAATTGCAATGTTGATGGTAACTGTGGAAGTTGGTTCATTGCCCAAAACATAGTTGACTGCATCTGTGCCTGTCAACTTCAGACTTTCCACATTTACAAGGAAGGTATATACACCATCACCTGTTGTTTCGCCATCATAATCACTGCCAGAAACCAAATAGCTGGTCAAATTGCTACCCGAATCAAAACCATCGGTATCAATCAAACCATAGGCATCATCAAAGTAAATGCTGACACTATCATCACCTTCTACACCAGTCAGGGTACCAGAACCATCATTCAAATCCACCCATAAACTACCATTGTCAGGACCACGTTCAATACAGGTGATATCGGAAATGGTGATTTCCTTTGGATTGATGGTCAATGTGGCTTCTTCGATATATGGTCGTTCTGTTTCAGCATCTCTTTGTAAGTCTTTATAGGAAATGGTGAAATCTCCTATGGTTTCTACATATAGCTTATCATCTTCACCCAATGCACCAACACCGGTATCTGCTACCACATTGAAATCATCCATATTCACTGTTTCAATATCAAACATAGCTTTGATGATATCTGTCAAATCAATACCAGCAGTGGTATAGGTTTCTTCTTGTGGTTCTCCTAATTTGACAATGGCTTCCATCAAATGCAAATCTGTTTCTGTATCGCCATCTTTCACAAGATAATAGTTTATGTTATCGCTTGTGAAGTGAAGCTTTTCTGCATCCCAAACCTTGTACCAATCGGTATTGCCTGTTCCAACATGACCAGTACCTTCTGCGTAAGTGATACCACTTTCGCCAGTGTATTCCCCTACAACTGTAATGGTATTATCTTTTGCCAAATAAATATTGGAAGTGGTACCTGTTGTTGCACCTTTGCTGCTCCACTATAGTTGTTTAAAACTTCTGCATTGCCAGAAATGTTAAATGTACCATTGTTGACCAGATACACACCACCTGCAATGCTACCCGTTGTGGTGTTGTTTTTTATGGTTGCATTTTCACTCATAGTTAAAGTACTGGAAGAATATCGAATTCCAATACCACCATTTCCATTGCCACCTGCATGATTATTGGAAACTGTACTATTGCCAGACATTTCCACTGTACCATTTTCTGCAATGAAGATACCACCACAAGTGTTACCACCTGTGTTATAGGAAATATTTGCAGTACCGCTCATTTCCACCAATCCAATGTTGGACATTGCGCCACCACCAAGGGAAGCATAGTTGTTGTGGATGGAACCTGCTGACATATAGAATGGTTTTGTATTGTATACACCACCACCATATTTTGTGGTGCTATTGTATGCGATTTCACCACCAGTCATGTTGAATTCACCAATGTTGTACACACCGCCACCTTTTTCTGCTGTGGATTTGTTGGCTGCAATGACACCACCTGATAAATTGAAGGTACCCGCATTGTAAATACCACCGCCAAAGATGTCTTCTCTGGAGATTTCATTTCCTACAACATTACCACCAGACATATTCAGTGTACCAGAGGAACCAATGTAAATACCGCCACCGCCAAAGTTACTATAACCACTTGTACCACCTGTGATGATACCACCCGTGACTTTTACAGAATCTGTTGTGCTTGCAGTGAGTCCATTTAGGTTATAGTATCTTTCACCAGAAGAACTATCTTCCAAATTCAAAGTACCATCCACTATAAAAACAGTAGAAGAACCATTTGTGGAAACATCATGCCCATTCAAGTCCAAAGTCACTGTTTTTCCAGTAGCAATTGTCCATGTGCTATCCAATGTAATGTCTTCACCTAAATAATAACTACCAGACAATGAATTGGAAAGATTGCTTGTGGTCAATTCTGTATATCCATCGCTATTGACTGTTGCCAAGATTTCTGCCACAGGTTCTGTCAGCTCATCCTCTATCGCTGGTTCTACACCTTCTTCTGTTGCAATTTCATCATCGGAAGTGGTTCCTTCTAATCCATCTTGGGAATCTTCATCCAATGCTTGTTCTGCATTTTCATCCAATGCTTCATCTTCGTCCAATGATTCATCTGCATCCAATGCTTCATCTTCATCCAATGTTCCATCTTCATCCAGTGCTTCATCTGCATCCAATGCTCCATCTGCATCCAATGCTTCATCTTCATCCAATGATTCATCTTCATCCAATGCTCCATCTGCATCCAATGCTTCATCTGTAATTTCTGTTGCAGTATCATCTGGTATCAATTCTTGTACCATGTCTACAACTTCTTCTACCGTTTCCTTTGCCGCTTCCATGAAATCATCTTAGGCAAATGCTGTAACCCCTCCATAGGAAAACAACATTGCCAACGTCATCAATAAACAAAAACACCGCTTCATAACATCCCTACCCTTCTACTGTTTACATTACATTTTACGCCATCTTCCTTTCACAACAACTGGTTTACGCCAAATTATTTAAGGTAATACCGCATAACCCTGATTGCAAAATTGTGATAGTGGTTGTGTGGTGTTGCCTTATTTATAGGTATAAATTCGACATTCTAACTTTAATATAACATAGTATTGCACAAAAGTCCATCATATCATACGTTAAATTTATGCGTATTGTATAATTTATTTGTTGTAAATACATTATTTTATATATTTATCCATCTGACTGCATAAAAAAAGCATATTTATCTGGTAATTTATGTAAATTCATACAAAAACCCTTATGCTACGCTACTGTTGTATGCCCTATAGGCTTGTAACGTCTATCATAAGGGTTTCTGTTTATATCATTTTTGAATACAAATCCAATTGATTATTCAGCTGTTAAGTCAATTGCTGTTAAGTCAATTGCTGTTAAGTCAATTGCTGTTAAAATTGGTTTGTTGTTTGCATCCATGGTAAAGAGTTTTGCTGCCTCGTAACTCATGGAATCTATAGAAATGGTGTTTTGTCCTTCTGTGATACTTTCTATATTGAGGTATATCATTTGACCCTCGGTGTTGTAAAGAGCAATTGCTACTTTTAGGTCTGCTACATTTACAGCTCCTACTATTTCCACTTTAAAGGTCACTTCATTGCCAGAAATAGCAACATTGAATAGATTGATGATATCACCTTCTACAACTTCACCAGACTCATCTGCATCTGGGTTGACAGAAATAACTGTGTCATCCTCATCTTCTTGATCCAACAATTCTATTTTGGTTACACCAGTCATGGAAACCATAGACGGATTTGTAAGTTTTTCTTCAGATTCTGCTGTAATGGTGTTTGCTTTTTCAGAAATCACTGTGTCTGCTGTTGCTGTGGCACTGATGGAAACCAGATTCACTTCTTCTTCAGAACCACTTGCCAAAATACTCGCTGTAAAGGTATATTTTTCTTCTTTTCCAGAAACTGCAATACCATCATCAAAATCCATGATAACAGTTGCGATATCTTCGCCTTCAATTGCAAAAAATTCATCTATACCAACCAATTGCATTTCAAAATATGCACCCTCTGAAGCAATTTCATAACTCTCGCAGATGGGAACTGAAATCAATATTTGACTGGCAGAAGAATCGCCATCTGCGGTTTCATAAGCAATGATATTGGTCACTGTTGCATCTTCCATATCAATGGTCAAAACACCATTTTCATCAATAGATATGGTTTCGCCATCTTCATTGGAAACACTGAATTCTGTACCACTTAAAATCAATGTTTGTTCTGCACTGGATAGTTGTGCATCATATGGTTCTTGTACAGAATCAAATTCATCCAAATCCACACGCTTCAACCAACGACAAGAATCATTGTTCATCAAAGAGCCACTTGGGGAATAGAAAGAAAAAGTTTTATAATCAGAGGATACTGTCATTGTGGTAAATTTGCCACTTGTTGTGGATCCTACAGAATTCATATCATACAATGTAACTGTATAACTTCCATTTGTATTCACAGTTACATCCGTTGCCAAAATAGCATGTCCAACTGCACTACCACTGCTACTATAGTATCCATAACAGAATATAGATACTTCACCATCACCAAGCGATGCAACCAAAGCCTTCAATACAACACTACAAGAACTTATACTTGCATATTCAGTAGAGCCTATAATATATTGTGACAATTGGTAGTAGTTGATGCTATCCAACAACTGCGTATTCTTCCAAGGAAGTGGTAATTCAAAATAGGAACTTGTACCAGACGATGAAATATCACTCAACGTAAGGGAACCATCTGCCACAAGTCCCATTGTTGCAGCAATTCCATAGCAACTTCCACCCCAACTGCTGTTCATAGCACTTGTAATGGTTGCAATTTTTGCACTACTCAATCCTTTTGTCAAATTGTTGTATGCTGCATCTGATATGGTATAGTCTGTAACGCCATAGAAACCATAGCCACTGCTATTACTGCTATGTACAAAGCTATTGTTGTCTGATTGCAATACAAAGTCATAACCTATGCTATTGTCACCCCAATTGTAGTGAATGGTGGCATCGGTTAAGTATGTATTGTACGTATCAATTGAAATGGCATTCCAATCTGACTCACTGCCTGCGTAATAGACATCTGTTAGGCTGCTACATTCATCAAACGTTTGTTTTCCTATGCTTATCACTTCTTTCGGAATAATGATACTTTCTAGGCTACTACATCCACAAAATGTTCCACCCTCTATACTCGTTACTCCCTCTGGAATTGCGATACTTTCTAGGTTGCTACATTCATAAAATGTAGAACTCCCTATACTTGTTACCCCTTCCGGCAAGGTGATGCCTATGAGGCTACTACATTTATAAAACGCATAATTCCCTATGCTTGTTACTCTTGCTGGAATAGCAATACTTTCTAAGTTGCTACAAAATGAAAACGAATTACTCTCTATAGTCGTTACTCCCGCTGGGATAATAATGCTTTTTAGGCTACTACAATCAGAAAACGCATCCTTTCCTATACTTGTTACTCCCTCTGGAATAGCGATACTTTCTAGACTGCTACAATTAAGAAACGCATAATTCCCTATACTGGTTACCCCTGCTGGAATCACAATACTTTCTAAACTGCTACACCACCCAAACGCATAATTCCCTATACTGGTTACCCCTGCTGGAATGGTAATATTTATTAGGTTACTACAATTATAAAACGCAGAATCCTCTATACTCGTTATGCCTTCTGGGATAGTAATATTTTCTAGGCTACTACAATTATAAAACGCATACTCCCCTATACTGGTTATGCCTTCTGGAATGGTGATGCTTTCTAGGCTGCTACAACCGTAAAACGCACAACTCCATATACTGGTTACCCCTTCTGTAATCACAACATTCTTTATATCTCTTCTATAGCTAAACCACGGAACAGATGTGAATGTATAGTCCTCCATATCCCCAGTGCCACTAATGGTCAAAGTATATGTAGTATCATCATACACCCATATCGCATTATCCCCACAAGAACCAACATCACATACTGACACTATCTCTGCAACTTCTTCCATCAATTCAGCATCTATTTCTTCTGCTTCTTCTACCTCTTCTACTTCTTCTACTTCTGCTAACTCCATCACCACTTCTGGTTCCAGAAACTCAACAATCTCCATTTCTTCTTCCACCGCTGGCACACCCAAAGCCATTTCATCTGCACCAAATGCAACCACTGGCACCAACTGCATTATCATAGAAATCGCCAGTAAACTTGCCAAAAAACGCCCTTTCATCCCTTTCATCCTAAATCCCCCTTTTTCTATCGCTACCAACCCAAGTCAGTGTTCATTCTTTTTTTAGTGTACCATCCAAAACCCCAGAAAACAAGGATTTCCAACAAATATATAAGGATAATTTGTATGGATCCACATTCAAAAACTCCCAATCAGTTTTTATACCGACAGGGAGTTCTTTGGTTATCTCATATATTCTCATTCTATTATTTCTTCTGTTGTCACATATTTTCGAATCAAGCGATTGGCTTTTGTTTGGCTGATTTGCAAAGCCTCTGCCACACGTCTACTGGTTTTATAGATCTGTACCGCTGAAAGAATCAAACGTTTTTCATATGCTTCCACTGCTGTATCAAAGGATTCTACCCCCTGAAGCCCTGTACACACTTCTCGAACATTGGCAATATTGAAGAAACTTTCTTGTAAGTTATGAATTTCAATACGTCCAACATCAGCCATAATCACACCACGCTCTATGGTATTGGACAATTCTCTTACATTTCCACTCCATTTATAACGCAAAAAAGCCTGCAACACTTCTTCTGAACAGGAAGCATTTTTCTTGTATCGTTCATTGAATCGCTCCAAATAATAAGCAACCAAAACAGGAATGTCCTCTCTTCGTTTGCGTAGAGGTGGAATTGTGATTTGAAAAGTATTCAATCTGTGGAATAAATCTTCTCTAAACTTTCCTGCTGCAATCATTTCTTCCATATTACAATTTGTGGCACAAATTACACGAATGTTCAATTGAATTGGCACAATTGCACCCACTGGTATGATTTCTTCCTCTTGGATGACATGCAAAAATTTCGCCTGTAAATCATAGGGCAATTCACCAATTTCATCTAAGAATAATGTACCACCATTTGCCAGTTCAAAAATACCTTTTTTGCCCTCTTTGTTGGCACCTGTAAAGGCTCCCTTTTGATACCCAAACAATTCCGATTCAATGACTGTTGGACTCAAACTTGCCATATTGATGGCTACAAATGGTTTGTTTTTGCGTTCACTTTTTTCATGGATATATTTGGCAAATAGGCTTTTCCCAGTTCCCGTTTCACCCAAAATCAAGATGGGTGCTTTGGTTCTAGCAATTTTGTTGATTTGGGATTTCACTTCTTTGATTTCTGGACTTTTGCCAATGATTTTTGTATGTATGGGTTCTGAAATGTTTTCCACAGCACCATAAGCAGAAAGCATCTGAAACAAACTTTCACTGGAATCACGAACCGTTTGCATGACATATTCCACATTTTGATTTGCATCTAAAATCGGCACAGAAATGGTCACCATTTTTGTATTGAAGAAGGTTTTTTGGTTTTGGATAACAGGTTCTCGAATTTCCATGGTTTCAGGTACACAAGTTGGCCACCACAATTCTTCTTTTTGTGTCAATTCCTCTACTGTTTTGCCAATCATTTCTTCTGGAAACAAGCCATAATGACGATAACAAGCCTTATTCATATAAATGAGACGCTGCTCTTTGTCCCATATACAAATTTCATCATATGCTTCATCCAAAAGTCTCACAAACTCTGCAAAACTCAAGCTGTTTGGTTGTAACATCTTCCTCCTCCTTCCATAAATATCCATTCTTTTTTTGAGTGTACCACATTTTACAAACAAAGGAAAGCACAAGTATTAAGGGGGATACCTGCGCTTTCCTACTATACTATATGTACTTGTTGATTCACAAAATGTGAGGATTATTCTTCCAAACGTCCCATTTGCAAAATTTCATCCTTTGTTTTGTTGCCAAAGTCATTCTTCATTTCTCGTAGGAAACCATAGTAAATGATTCCCAAGATGACAACCAGTGGTAAACCAGAGGTCAATACAATTGCTTTGATGGTGTCGATATCGGTGCCAATGTAGCTAACAGCGATAGGCAAACCAACCAAAACGATACACCAGATGAATTTTAAGCCTTTGTTTGGCTCAGCATTTGGTTGGAAATCTTTTGTAATTGTGGAGGACAATGTAAAGGAGCATGCATCCAATGTGGTTGCCAAGAACAAAATGATAACCACGAGATATACCACCATTGCAATGCTAGAAAGTGGCAATGAACGAATGGTTTCTGTTGCAATTGCAGGACCTTGACCATTTGCCAACATTGCAGGCACATCCAAAATACCATCCATACGCAAACCTTGTTGGAAACCACCAACGATACCAAAGAACAATACCAAACCAGCAGAACCAGAAATCAACATATTTGCAATGATTTCTTTGATTTTACGACCTTTGGAGATTTTTGCAACAAACAAGCCTGTGAAAGGTCCAAATGTAAACCAATACACCAAGTAGAATGTAGTCCAAGCTTGTGGATAACCAGATTGTGCAACTGGGTCAGTCCAAAGACTCATACGAGCATATTCTGTGGTCAAAACACCAAGTGCATTGACAATGGAGTCAATGATGAATTGTGTGTAGCCACCAAAAATCAAAATGAAGCCCAAAAGTGCCAAGCAGAAGTATACATTCCAGTCAGAAATTCTTCTCATACCTTTTTCGATACCAACCAAAGAAGAAATGGAATACAAAACAGCAACACAAAGCAAAATGGTAGTTGCCATTGTGAAATTGGATTCCAAACCAGTCAAACTGGAGATACCATCAGCGATTGTAGTTGCAGATGTACCAGCTGTGATGGCAATGGAACCTACTGCTGCAAATACAAAGATAAAGTCAACCACTTTACCAAAGAAACCTTTTGTTGCTTTTTCACCTACTGCATATTTACAAAGGCGACTGAAACGGAGTTCATTGTCTTTTTTGATGTAATAATGATATGCAAATGGCAAAACAAATACACACAACAGTGCCCAAGCAGATGGACCCCAATCAAAGAATGTATATGCCATAGCCAATTCATAATTCATTGCTTCACTGATTTCCACACCACCCAATTGTGGTGCAGCGTTGAAATGCCAGCCCCATTCTAGGAATGCCCAGTATACAGTACCAGCACCATTCCCACAGAAGAACATCATTGCAACCCAACTCATTGTGGAATATTGCGGTTTTTCATTGCCCAAACGAATGTCACCATATTTGGAAAATGCTAAGGCAATCAAAAATATAATAATACCAACTGTTATAAATTGCATGGTGGAACCAAATGTGCCTGTCAAAAATCCCAATACCGATGCTGCAACTGCTTTTCCTTCTTCTGGAAATGCAGTCAAACCAACTACCATAGCCCCAATGAATAATACACTAATGACCATCAATACAACTTCATACTGTTCCGTCAGCTTACGCTTATTCCCATTCTCCATACCTGTACCTCCTTACAATTCGTTTTATATGCGGACACCCGCTAGGGGTGTCCCTACAAGATGATTCAAATTCGATTAAATTGCTCCATTTGCTGCAAATTGTTTGATTTCTTCTGCATTGTATCCAAAACTTTCCAAAATCGCTTCTGTATCCTGACCCATAAGTGGTGCTGGTTTGTCCAAGGATGCAGGAGTTACAGACAATTTCATTGGATTGTTGATTGCCAAATATTCACCTACACCAGGGTCTACCATAGGTACAAGCATCTCACGTGCTGCAATTTGTGGATGTTCCATCAATTCTGGGATTGTGGAAACAGGAGAATTTGGAATTTTTGCTGCTGTGAAAATATCAGCAAGTTCTGCTCTTGTTTTGGTCAAGAAGAACTCTGTCATAATTGGTGTTAAGATTGCATAATTTTTACATCTGGTATCGTTGTCAATGAATCTTGGATCTTTTTCCAATTCTGGCATTTCAATTGCTTTGCAGAAACGATCCCAACCACTTTCACCAGCCAAACCAGCAGAGAAATAACCATCTTTACAAGGATATACATCATATGGTGTCAATGTCACATCACAGTTGCCTACACGAGACAAATCTTCACCAAGCAATGTTTTGAACAAAATTGGGCTTTCCAAAATTGCAAACAAAGTGTCCATCATTGCAACATCCAAACGTTGCCCTTTACCTGTGCCAAGTTTATGGTAATATGCCATTGTGATTGCCAAAGCCATGGTAAGTCCTGTGAAGTTATCGCCAATAGCAGGACCAATTTTAGTTGGAACGCCATCTGGGAAACCTGTCATTTCCATAATACCGCTCATTGCTTGGATTACGTTATCATAAGCTGCCAAGTCTTTCAATGGACCTGTTTGTCCAAAACCAGAAATGGAAGCGTAAATGATTTCTGGATTGACTTTTTTCACATCTTCATAACCAAGTCCCATTTTATCCAAGGTACCCACTTTGAAGTTTTCCACAACCACATCTGCATTTGCAATCATACGCAAAGCAATTTCTTTTCCTTCTTCTGTGTTGATATCCAAAGACATACCTTCTTTGTTTCTGTTGATTGCTGCATAATAACCGCTGTTGCCATCTTTGAATGGCGTCCATTCTCTGGATTGGTCACCAACGCCTGCTCTTTCAATTTTGATTACCCTAGCACCAAAATCACCTAAGTTCATGGTACAGAATGGACCACTATATGCTTGGGTAAAGTCAATTACAGTCAAACCTTCTAAAATTTTCATATTGTCAATCTCCCTTCCCATTTATGCCAACTCAATGATTTTTTTCTCTACCAGTGCTGCAATTTCTTCTGCACTGTATCCAATTTGTGTCAAGTATTCTGTTGTATTTTCACCCAAAAGTGGTGCTCCTTCTGTGTAGCCACCTGGTGTTTCACTCATTTTGATGACAGTACCTGGCATAGTCACTTCACCCAAAGCTTTGTCTGTTACCGTTTGCAACATTTCTCTTTCTTTGATTTGGTCACTTGCCATTGCATCTGCAACGGTGTAAACTGCTGCGCCAGCCAAACGAGCATCTCGCAGTTTTGCTTCAATATCAAACTTAGACATGGTTTTGGTCACTGCTTCAATTTTATCTTTCAAACCTGTTTCATAGTGAATGCCACGCAATTCATTTGTTTTGTATCTTTCATCTGCACCAATTTCATCCATACCAAGGGCTGTACAGAATTTGCCCCATTGTCTATCTGTGGAGATACCCACTGCCACATATCCATCTTTTGCTTCCAAAGCATCATATGGAGAAATACCCAAGTAAGAATTGCCCACACGTTCAGGAACTTCACCAGTCAAGCAGTAGGTCATTGGTGCTGCTTCCAAAATGGAGAACAAGCTATCCAAAATGGAGATATCAATTCTTTGACCTTCACCAGTTTTTCGTTTGTGTACCAATGCCAAATTGATTGCCATTGCCATATATGTACCACTGAGTTGATCCCCCATAGCAGGACCTGCTTTTGTGGGTGCTCCATCTGGGAATCCTGTTCTGTCCATCAAACCACTCATTGCTTGGAGTTGCAAATCCAAACCGATTGTATTTTTCATAGGTCCTGTTTGACCAAAACCATTGAGAGATGCATAAATGATGGTTGGATTGATTTCTTTCACTTCTTCATAAGTCAATCCCATTCTTTCCATACTGCCCAATTTAAAGTTTTCACAAAGTACATCTGCATCTTTGATGAGTTTCACCAAGATTTCTTTTCCTTCTGGAGATGCTGCATTCAAGCTGATGCTTTTTTTACCTCGATTCAAGTATGTGTAATACGCACTGTCATCGCCTTTCATTGGCACCCAATATCTTGCCATATCGCCAACGCCTGCTCTTTCAATTTTGATAACCTCTGCTCCAAAGTCTGCCAAAATCATTGTAGCCAAGCTTCCTGCATGTGCTTGTGTAAAGTCTACTACCTTAATCCCATCTAATGGTTTCATGATAAATGCCCCTTTCTCGTTCAACGGATACTATGTTCGTTTCTATGCTTCTATATAAAGCAAGATGCGTGCCAACATTCATTTTTTGTCAAAAATAATCTTGCACAAAAACCAAGTTTTCTGAATTGCTTTTGGCTCATTTTTTTATCACATTTGTAGAAACTCATTTTTTTCTTGTCCAGAAATCAACTCCTGATCCATTTTTCAAAATCTCCACTTGAGTTGTTTTCAACTCTTATTTTGCCCATTCCTCACTCCTTTTTTCTCTTTTTTTGCATGTTGAGTTGCTTTTGACTCATCCCAAATTGACAATATGTAATTTTGAGTTGAAATGGATTCAAACTGATTCACTTTTCTGTTCTACAAGGTTTTGAATATCAAAAAATAAAAATAAATGTTTTGGCAAACCTATAAAATAAGAGGACTACCTTCAAAAAACAAGTTTAGCCCTCCATAATTTTAAAATTGATGCAATTTGCTTACAGTTTTACAGACAGTTAAAAAACAAAATTCTTTTTTCTTTTTGCGTCGCAGACTTTAATCCGCAGGCGAAATCGCATTTCGTTGAGGACAAAAGCGATTTCTAGGTGCTTCGTAGAAGCACTTGTGCGAGGAAATCGTCTTTTTTACCTATGACTACAACTTGAAATCCTGATTTCAAGTTAGCGTGTCGACTTTTCGACACGCAATTTTATTTCTTTTTGCCAATTTGTGTGTATTCATATAGTTCAGGTGAAACTTGTTTTTCACGCATTTCTTTGTATTGTTGTAACATTTCTGCATCATAACCTTCTAGCATAATTTCTTCCTTTGTTTTGCAGCTATAATGTTCTTTCAAGTCAGCAAAAACACCTCTATAACATACAGCAATCAAAAGAATCAATGGAACACCAAATGCAAGCACAAAGCTTTTCAGTGTATTTGTATTGGTTCCTGCAAAAGCAATCCCTGTAGGAATACCAATCAAAACGATACACCAAACCATTTTGATGAATTTATTGGGCTCTGCTCCAGCTGCCAATTTTTTTGAGCTGGCTGCTGCCAAAGAAAAAGCAGATGCATCCAATGTAGAAGCTAGGAATACGATGGTACAAATACAATAAATAGCCAACATGATTTTAGGCAAAGGAAGTGTCAACATAACTTCAGACGCAACATGGGCAGTATCTCCATTTGCAACCATAGAAACGATATCCAATGTACCATCCAACAACAAACTTTGTCCATATGTACCAATGAAACCATGCAAACAGAAAATACCCAATGCACAAGCACCAATGGAACCAAATGTCAATTCTCTAATGGTACGTCCACGAGAAATTTTGGTTGCAAATACAGCTGTCAAAGGTGCAAATACCAGGTTGTAAATAAAGTAAAAGACGGTCCAGTCTTGTGGATAGTAATTTTGTGTAACAGGGTCTGTCCAAAGCAAAATTCTAAACCAGTTGTCTGCCATAATACTGAAGGAGTTTGTTACTTGGTCAATCATAAATTTGCCATTTCCTGCAACCAACATAACAACCAAAATAAACATAACCACATATACATTTTTGTCACAAAGATTTTTCATACCTTTATCTATCCCTACAAATGAGGACAAAGAGAAAATCAATGCTGTAATAAACAGTACCAAGAAAGCAATTGTGAATTTGTACTCAATGCCAATTACCTTTGCAATGGCAATCCCAACTGTGGAAGCAGCAGAACCTGCTGTAATGGCAATGGAACCTACCACTGAGAAAATAAATACAAAGTCAATGACCTTAGACAAAATAGGACTTTGCATTTTCTTTGGCAAACCATGTGCACAAATAGCGGATAATTGCAATGTGTTTTCTTTTTTTACATAATACCAATAAGCAAATGGTACATTGAAGATCAAAAGCCATACAAGGGCATTGGGGCCCCAATTGTATAAATTCAATGCAGTGGACATTTCCAAAGCAAAGTCATCAGAAATGGCAACTCCATTCAATTGTGGTGCTGCCAAATAGAGATTTGGCCATTCAATAAATGCCCAGTACATAGTACCAGCACCATTTACACAAAAGAAGATCATAGCCAACCAGCTAAATGTGGAAAACTCAGGTTTCCCAGTTCCCAAGCGAATATTTCCATACTTAGAGAGTGCAAGCCCAATAAAAAGAGTTGTAATGATTACGGATATCAATACCATAGGGGAACAAAATGTTCTAGTGAGTATCTGGAAAATATCATTTGCCAGTGCATTGGATTGGTCTGGAAAAATTGTAAGCATCGCTGTTAAAAATAATATAATAGCGATACTAATGATCATCAGGGGCATTTCATATTGCTTCAAATTTTCTTTTTTCACAACAAAACCTCCTTGTACATAATATCAACAGTGTGTTTCAAATCCAATCTTCCTTCTAAAAAATACAAGATGTAGATAAGTACCCAACAGAATACCTATCTACATATAAAATGCAATTAGATTACTTCGTTTGCATACAATTCTGCAATTGCTTCTTTGGAAATACCCATTTCTGCAAGCACTTCATCTGTATGTTGTCCAATTCTTGGAGAGCCATATTTATATTCTGGTGGTGTGTCTGATAGATGCATTGGGTTACCAATTGCAATGTATTCCCCAACACAATTGTCATTGATTGGAATCAACATATCTCTTTCTTGCAAATGAGGAAGGTTTACCAAATCTTCCATATTACGCAATGGTGCATTTGGAATGTTATTTGCTGTGAAGATTTCTGCCAATTCTTCTTTTGTGTGAGCACCAAAGAATTCCAACAAAATTTCTCTAAATTCATTTAGATTTTGGCATCTCAATGCATTTGTAGCATATTTGGGGTCATTTTCCAATTCTGGCATTCCCATAGCCACACAGAAACGATCCCAACCAGCATCACTTGCAAGTCCAGCAGAGAAATATCCATCTTTACAAGGGTATACACCATAAGGTACCAATGCACCTGGTTCTTCATTTCCCACACGTACTGTGTCAATGTTATACATAGATTTGCAGATAATTGCTGGTTCCAAAATACCAAACAAAGCATCAAACATAGCAACATCTATTCTTTGACCTTCACCGGTTTTGAGACGGTTATAATAGGCAACAATCATACCAAATGCCAAGTTCAAACCTGTCAAGTTATCACCAATGGATGGACCTACTTTTGTTGGAATGCCATCTGGGAAACCTGTTGCATATTGAATGCCACACATGGATTGGATGATGTTGTCATATGCTGCCAAATGGGAAAGTGGACCATATTGTCCATATCCAGAAAGGGAAGCATAAATGATATTTGGATTGATTTTTTTCACTTCTTCATAGCCAAGTCCCAATTTTTCCATAGTACCCACTTTGAAGTTTTCTACAACAATGTCTGCATTTTGAATCAATGCTTTTGCCAATTCCACCCCTTCTTCTTTGGATAAATCCAATGCAATCCCTCTTTTGTTTCGATTGCCAGCAGCAAAATATCCACTTTCTCCTGATTCTGTCAATGGTTCCCATTCTCTTGATTGGTCTCCATAACCACGTCTTTCAATTTTAATAACATTGGCTCCAAAATCAGCCAACTGCATGGTAGAAAAAGGTCCACTATATGCTTGTGTAAAGTCAATTACAGTTACTCCATCCAAAACTGCCATATTCAGTCACTCCTTTTCACATATTCATTCACAATGGTAGCCAGTTAAAATTCAACGATATTGTTTGCTTGCAATGCTTCAATTTTTTCTTTGGAATAGCCAATGGATTCCAAATAATGAATGGTATCTTGTCCTCTAAGGGGTGCACTTGCATCTACAGAACCAGGTGTTTTTTCCATTTTGACAATAACACCTTGGATTTTCATAGGACCAACACCCAAATCGTCTATATCTACAACCATTTCACGTGCTTTGACTTGTTCGCTTTCCATTGCTTCTTCTGGTGTTGCAACAGCACCACAAGGCAATCCAACAGACCAAAGTTTTTCTTGGATTTCATCTCTTGTAAACTGCATTGTGTAGGATTCGATTTCTGCCAAAAGGGAAGTTTCATACAAATCCCATCTCGATGCAGCTGTTTTATAGTCTGGATTATTCAAAATATCCTCCATACCCATAACTGTACAGAAGGTTTTCCATTGTCTGCCTGTGGAAATACCAATGGCAATGTAACCATCTTTTGCTTGATAGGTGTCATAACCTGCTGCACCTGGATATCCATTTCCTGTTCTTTCAGATGCCACACCTTTCAAAGAGTATTGTGCTACATTTGCTTCCATCAAAGAGAACAAAGAATCCAAAATGGAAATATCAATAACCTGTCCTTTTCCTGTTTTTTCTCGTTCCACCAATGCAAGTGCAATTGCTGTTGCCATATATGTACCAGAAGTATGATCGCTGATTGCTGCACCAACTTTGACGGGTGGTCCACCTGCAAATCCTGTTCTTTCCATCATACCGCTACCTGCTTGCATTTGAATTTCAAGACCCATTGCTTGTTTCAAAGATCCTTTTTGTCCATATCCATTCAATCTTGCATAAATGATACCAGGATTGATTTCTTGGAATTTTTCATAGGTAAATCCCATTCTCTCCATACTGCCAAGTTTGAAGTTTTCTGTAACCACATCCACTTCTTTGACTAGTTTTTCAATGATTTCTTTTCCTTCTGGAGATGCAGCATTGATGGAAATACTTTTTTTGTTACGATTGATGGAAGCGAAATAGCCACTGGCTCCATCTTTCATTGGTTCCCAATAACGAGAAATATCACCAACACCAATTCTTTCCACTTTAATGACTTCTGCTCCAAAATCTGCCAATAGCATGGTACCAAGGCTGCCTGCATGTACTTGTGTAAAATCCAACACTTTAATTCCTTCTAACGGTTTCATAATCACATCGCTCCTTTTCCATGATGGTTGCTTCCCGCATATCAATAGTGAAATATAAAAAATACCGAAACACAAATTCACTTGTGTTACCCAATATATAAGCAAGAACCATGCCAACTAAAGTAAATTATTTCCATATTGTCACATCCAATATTTTTTTATGGATATCCATAGATATTCCTTTTTGATTTTGTTATTTTTGCTACACCATTTTTTTATTTTCTGTTCCAAGCCAAAGGGAAAATGCCTTTTATCTTTCAAAAAATGAGTTTTTTTCACTCACACGAATTTTTTATACTCACCATTGCAATGAGTGATTGCATCTTTTCTTCTGTCATACATATGGCATATACTATTTTTTTGCAAAACAAAAAGCCCCCATCCATTGGCTTTGACCCAATCCATGAGGACTTGCATATTTTTCAAATACAGTTTCTTGATATCATTCTGTTTCTTCTCTGCTTTGATATTTTCATATCATTTGATTTGCTTTTGTTTGGCTAATGTCTAGTTTTTTTGCTACTTTCCTACTGCTTTTATATTCGTTGTATGCTTCCATAATCACACGTTCTTCCAATTCTGCAACCATATCTTTCAAAGAAATATCCTCTGTTGCAACAAGCTTTTCTTCTGCTACATCTGCAAATTCATCTGGCAAATCCTCCATTTGAATTTCTTTGCCATCTGCCATTACCACAGAAAATTCAATTACATTTGCAAGCTCACGCACATTTCCCTTCCATGTATGTTTTTTCAAAATTTCATATGCTTCTGTGGAAAACACAACGTTTTTATTGTATTTTTTATTGAGCAATTGCAAGAAATACTCTGCCAAAGGTTTGAAGTCCTCTGCTCTTTCTCGCAATGGTGGAATCAAAAGTTTAAATACACTCATTCTATGATACAAATCATCTCGATAAAGCCCCTTTTCTGCCAACTCTGGCAAATTGCGATTGGTTGCACAAATGATGCGAATATTCAACTGAATGGATTCTGTGGATCCTATTGGTAAAATTGTTTTGTCCTGTAATACATGTAAAAATTTTGCTTGGAGTTCATAGGGAATTTCACCCACCTCATCCAAAAACAGTGTTCCACCATTAGCAGCTTCCAATATCCCTTTCTTCCCACTTGCCAAAGCACCTGTAAAAGAACCCTTGCTATAGCCAAACAACTCCGCTTCCATAACAGAAGGACTGAGGGATGCCATATTGACAGAAATAAATGGTTCGTTTTTTCTTTCGCTATTTTCATGTATGGCTCTCGCTATGAGATTTTTGCCGGTTCCTGTTTCTCCAAGCACCAAAACCGTTGCATCTGTTTTTGCTATTTTGATCATATGTTGATATAGCAAATCCATTTTTTTACTTGCATAAATGATATTTTTTTTGCGATCCAATCGTTCAATTGGTTCTGGATAATCGGTATAAAAATCCCAATCCAATCGTTCATAGGCAGATTCGTCCAAGTCTCTGGAAATTTGCACCACATATTCCACATCTCCATTTTTGTCTAAATATGGAATGGATGTGGTCATAACTTGTGCTCCAAATCTGTAGATATGTTTCTGTATGGTTGTCTTTTTTGTTTTGAAAATATCAATGATACGTATGGGCTCCCAATATTTTTCTGTGTAAATATATTCTTGCACAGGCACACCCAAAATTTCTTTTGGATATACACCAAAATGGCGATAAGAAGCATTGTTGATATATATAATACTACAATTTTTATCCCATATGGTGATTTCGTCATATACACCATCCAACAAGCGAATTAATATTTCCAAATCCAACGAATTTTCCAAAATCATAGACTCCACCTCCTATATCATCCATATGCATCATCATATCAGAAGATAAATCCCTATGCATTTTACATAGGGATTCCACTACTTGCCTCTTTATTGTTCTACCAAATGCGATATTTTGCAACGATTTCTTCATCCAATTCCACACCCAAACCAATGCAATCTGGCACTGTTACATATCCATTTTCAAATGGAAGTCTATTCTTCACCAAATCGGTGAACAGAGGGCTTGTACTTTGGGAATATTCCATCAAATCACATTGTTCTGTGGCTGCCAAAAATTGCACTGTGGCTGCCAATAAAATCCCTGTGCTGAATCCATGTGGCACCAATTTGGTTCCTTGCATGGTCGCCATATCATAGATTTTACGCATTTCGCTGATACCACCACAACGTGTGATGTCTGGTTGAATGATATCCACCTTTGCACGATTCAAAAAATCTTGGAACTCATAGCGTGTGGTGAGGGATTCCCCGCCAGAAATTTTTGTGCCAGAAACGCCTGATAATCTTGCATAGCCATCCATATCATCAGAAAGAACAGGCTCTTCAATCCAATTGAGGTGATAAGGTTCCAAACGCTTCATCATACCTGCTGCGTGTCCATAGGTTCGCCATTTGGTTGCCAAATCAATTTGCAACTCAAAATCAGCACCCAATTCTTCTCTAACTGCTTTGACAATGGCACAATCCAAATCTGGATCATCTCCCAAAACACCACCGCCAAATTTCAAACTGGTAAACCCTTCTGCCTTCAATTTTCTTGCAATGAGAGCACTTTCTTCTGGTGTATCTGCTGGTACAAAGGTACCATAAGCACGTAATTTTTCACGATATTTGCCACCCAAAAGCATATAAATGGGTACTTGGTAGTATTGAGATGCAATGTCCCACAACGCAATGTCAATGGCACTCATAGCATGGATGCCCAAACCTCGTCTGCCATTGTAATTGGACTGCCAATACATTTTATCCCAAATTTTCTGGATTTCCAAAG
The DNA here is from genome assembly GCA_030067835.1 of Chakrabartyella piscis. Classification (GTDB taxonomy): domain Bacteria; phylum Bacillota; class Clostridia; order Lachnospirales; family Anaerotignaceae; genus Chakrabartyella; species Chakrabartyella piscis. Next base: position 258,032 of record CP092441.1, on the reverse strand, counting down.
GATTTTCGCCCATAATGATGCGTTTCAAGCCACCGCAATATAAATTGGATTCTGGTGCTTCTATCATTGCTTTTGCAACCATTGGTGAGGTATCACTTTCGCCAATGCCCACCAATCCTGTATCGGTGTATACCTTTACAAGAAAAGCATCATCACCCCATTCACATGGTGCATCCAAACTGGGTACTCGTAAGCAAATCACTTCCACATCTGTAATTTTCATAGCGTATCCTCCTTTTTTATGGCATTACGGGGGATTTGTGCATCCCCCCTACATTGGATTTGTAGATAAAACAAAAGGGTAGAATCATCTACCCCTTTATCATACATATAGTTTAACCTTCAATTGCTTCTTCTGCAACTACTTCTTTTCCAAAATCTGCATCTTCTAGGAAGTCGCCCTTTTGGATTTCTTCCTTGGTCATATGACCGAAATCTTTCTTCATTTCCTTTAAGAAACCATAGTAGATGATACCGATGATGATAACCAGTGGCATACCTGTCGCAATAACGAATGCTTTGATGGTATTGATATTGGTACCTGCATAGGTGATGGCAACTGGAATGGAAATCAAAACCAAGCACCAAACGAGTTTCAAACCTTTTTTGGGTTCTTCATTGGAACCAAGATTTTTGGATACTGTTGAGGACAACGCAAAGGAAGTTGCATCCAATGTGGTTGCCAAGAACAAAATGGTAACGGTTAAGTACAAAACAATCATAATACTAGACATTGGCAATGTGCGAAGTGTGTCCAAAGCAATAGTTTCTGCAGATTGACCACTTGCAAGCATACCAGGAATGTCCAAAATACCAGTGATACGCAAATTTTGTTGATATGCTGTTACGATACCAAAGAACATAACCATACCAGCAGAACCTGTGATGAGCATATTGAGAATGATTTCTCTAAGGGTTCTACCTTTGGAGATTTTTGCTACAAACAAACCTGTAAATGGTCCAAATACAAACCAATATACAAAGTAGAAAACAGTCCAATCTTGTGGATAGCCTGTGACAGCAACCGGATCTGTCCACAAAGTCATACGTACCACTTCTGTTGACAAAATACCCATTGCATTGACCATGGAATCAATGATGAATTGTGTTGGACCCATGAACAAAATGAGTGCAAGCAAGGTCAAACAGAAATAAATATTCCAATCGCTGATGCGACGCATCCCTTTTTCAATCCCCAACAAAGAAGATGCAGAATACAAAATGGCAACGCCAAGCAAAACAGCAAATGTCAAACCAAAGGAATACTCAATGCCAATCAAATCGGCAAATACAATTGCGATTGTGGAACCAGCAGCACCAGCTGTGATACAAATGGAGCCTACTGCTGAGAAAATAAAGATGAAATCCACTACTTTACCAAAAACACCTTTTGCTCTTTTTTCGCCAACAGCGTATTTTGTCAAAAGACTGAATTTCAATTCATCATCTTTTTTGATGTAATAATGGAAAGCAAATGGCAAAACAAAGATACAAAGCAATGCCCAAGGAATGGGACCCCAGTCATAAATGGAATATGCCAATGCCAATTCATATGCCATTGGTTCACTGACTTCCACACCATTGAGCTGTGGTGCTGCATTGAAATGATAGCCCCATTCGGTAAATGCCCAGTACACAGTACCAGAACCTTGACCACAGAAGAACATCATTGCAACCCAACTCATGGTTTTGTATTGTGGTTTTCCTTTACCCAATTTGATATCGCCATATTTTGTAAAACAAAGTGCAATTAAGAAAACAGTAATGATTACGGTGATGATTTGCATGGTAGAACCAAATGTTCTAGTGAGCATATACAAAATGCTACTTGCAATTGCATTTCCTTGCTCTGGATATAATGTCAAGAATGTTACAACGCCACCAATGATGAGCAAACTGACTGTCATCAAAACCACTTCGTAACGTTCCGTTAATTTCCCTTTTTTCTTTTCCATAGTATACCTCCTAAAGAATGACCATTGCCCCTTTGCAATCGCCATAGATTGGCAGTTATCAAACAAGCCTATCCCAAAAGAGATAGGCTCGCCTTCTGATTACAAGATTACATTAGATTGCGCCAACTTTTGCCAAATCAGCAAGTTCTCCTTCGGAATAACCCAATTCACCAAAGATTTTCTCATTGTCTTGACCCAATGTTGGAGCACCATGTGCATAAACAACAGGTGTACCATCCATACGCATTGGATTTCCTTGTGCTTGGTATGTGCCAACGCCAGCATCATCAATGGTAACAACCATTTCTCTTGCAACGATTTGTTCATTGACCATAGCTTCTGGAACAGACAATACAGGTGCATTTGGAATGCCTGCTTCTGAGAAGATGACATCCAATTCTGCTCTTGTTTTGTCAATGAAGAATTCTGCCAACATAGGTGTAATCACATCATATTGTTCACAACGCATTGCATTGGTTTCAAATCTTGGATCTTCATACAAATTCATGAAATCTGTTGCTTGGCAGAATTCCAACCAACCATTGTCACTCGCCAAACCACAGGAGAAGTAACCATCTTTACATTTGTAAACATCATAAGGTACCAATGTTTCTCTATCGTTACAGCCACCACGCACGTTATCATAATCTGTCAATGTTTTTGCCATGATGTGTGGTTCCAAAATGGAGAAGATAACGTCATACATAGCCACATCAATGCGTTCGCCAGCGCCTGTTTTCATTTTGTTTCTGTATGCCATCAAAATTGCATAAGCTGTGTACAAACCTGTCAAGCTATCGCCAATTGCAGGACCACAACGCACACCTGGGTCTTCTGGATAACCTGTCATTTCTTGCAAACCAGTCATTGCTTGGATAACATTGTCATAAGCTGGTCTATCTTTGAGAGGACTATCTTGACCAAATCCAGAAATAGAAGCATAGATGATAGATGGATTGATTGCTTTCACTTCTTCATAGGAAAGTCCCATTTTTTCCATTGTGCCAACTTTGAAGTTTTCCACAACAACATCTGCTTTTGCAATCAATTTTTTTGCAACTTCCAAGCCTTCTGGTTTGGAAACATCCAATGTAATGCCTTTTTTGTTACGATTGATGGAAGCATAATATCCGCTATATCCATCTTTGAAAGGTGCCCATTCTCTGGATTGATCTCCAAGACCTGGACGTTCTATTTTAATAACCGTTGCACCAAAATCTGCCAATTGCATGGTACAAAATGGTCCACTATATGCTTGTGTAAAGTCAATTACTACGATTCCTTCTAAAGCTCTCATATCTAAGCACTCCTTTCGTCATTAACCAAGTTGAATGATATTTTTCGCCAACATGTCAGCGATATCTGCATCAGAATAGCCAACTGCTTTCAAGTAATGTTCTGTATCTTGACCCAATGTAGGTGCACCTTGTGCCACACCACCTGGAGCATTTGTCATTTTGATTGGAATACCAGGCATGATGATTTCGCCCATTGCAGGATCCATCACTTTGATGAGCATATCTCTTGCTGCTGTTTGTGGGTTTGCCATTGCTTCTGGCACTGTACACACTACACTACAAGGGATTTTTGCTTCCATGAGTTTTGCTTCCAATTCATATCTACCAAATTCTTTTGTTTTGGATTCCAAGAAGTCACGAAGTCCCAATTCGTAGTTTGCACCACGAAGCTCATTTGTTTTGTATCGTTCATCTGTTGCATATTCTGAAATACCCAAACAATCACAGAATGCTGTCCATTGTCTATCTGTGCAAACACCAATGGAAATTCTACCATCTTTTGCAGCAAATGTATCATAAGGAGAAATTGCTGGATAGGAGTTGCCATTTCTGGAAGGAGCTGTTCCTGTCAAAGAATAAGTTGCAACACTGCCCTCAATCATAGAGAACACTGCATCCAAAATACCAATATCAATTTTTTGACCTTCACCTGTTTTTTCTGCATGAATGGTTGCAATCAAAATTGCAATTGCCATATATACACCAACGATTTGGTCACTGAGTGCTGCGCCTACACGAGTTGGTGCTTTGTCAGGATAACCTGTGCTGTCAATGACACCTGCCATACTTTGCAAGTGCAAATCCAAACCAATTACATTTTTTCTAGGTCCTGTTTGACCAAAACCATTCAAAGAAGCATAGATGAGCTTAGGATTTACTTTTTTCAATTCGTCATAGCCAAGACCCATACGCTCCATACTGCCATATTTGAAGTTTTCTGTTACAACATCTGCTTCTGCAATCAATTTGAGGATTGCTTCTTTTCCTTCTGGAGAACGTCCATCAATACAAACGTCTTTTTTCCCTCTATTCAAATAAGCGAAATATCCACTGTTGCCATCTGCATCAAAAGGTGCCCATCCTCTAGCCAATTCACCTGTTTTCAATTTTTCAATTTTGATGACTTCTGCACCGTAGTCAGCCAAAAGCATAGATGTCATTGTACCTGCATGTGCAAGTGTAAAGTCTACTACCTTAATTCCTGTTAAAGGTCCCATATGTATTACCCCTTTCTGTCATTGTCATTGTTGGTTTTGATACATAGGGCAATGCCCTAATGTGTGATGGTTGCGCCTGCCATCTGTCCTTGTTTCTTGCCCTATATAAAAGCAATAACCGTGCCAACTTTACATTTTTTTGTTTTTTTGTGTCTTTTCCACAAAGGGTATGGGATACTCTATTTGAATTCCTGATTTGGGTTGGTGATTTTTCCCATAAAGTGGGATCCCTTCTTTTTTGTGCATATTTTACATCTTAACTTTTCACTCATTTTAAATTTAATCCAAAAAAATAGTGAATCTAAATCGATTCACCATTTATATGTTTTGCTGATAAACACAGGGTTTTCAATATATTTTGATATTGTTCGTTTGCTAACTATATGAACCTTTTTAGGTTCTATGATTCATATTCGGTTCACTTTTGTCCATTTACATGTTCATCAATCATTCTTTTTGCAGTGGTTTGACTGATGCCAAGTGCTGCTGCCAATTTTCTGGTGCTTTTATTTTTTGTGTAATGGTGACGCACAATTTCACCTTCATAGGCAGACATTGCTTCGTGTAAATTTGTAATCCCATTCAAACTTTTTTCTTTACTTGTAAATTGGGATAACTTGAACATATTCTTTGGCAATTCATCCACAGTGATGGTATCTCCATCTGCCATAACCACACACCTCTCAATGGTATTGGCAAGTTCTCTAATATTCCCCTGCCAACGATGGTTCCGCAAATGCTTCATAGCCCCTTCATCAATGATGCAATTTCTATGGTATTTTTGGTTGAATTGATTCAAATAAAAGGAAATCATCATTTCCAAATCTTTGCCACGTTCTCGAATGGGTGGCATCAAAATTTCAATCACATTGAGCCTATGGAACAAATCTTCACGAAATGTGCCAGCTGCCACCATATCCTCCAAATTGCAATTTGTGGCTGCAATGACATTCAAATTCACCTGAATGGGCTGTGTTCCACCAATGGGTATGTATTCTCCATCTTGCAAAACATGCAAAAATTTCGCTTGCAATGCCAATGGCAATTCTCCAATTTCATCCAAAAATAAAGTCCCTTTATCTGCCACTTGGAACAACCCTTGTTTCCCCTGTTGGCTTGCACCAGTAAAGGCACCTTTTACATAACCAAACAATTCCGATTCAATGACACTTGGGTTCATGCTTGCCATATTGAGGGTAATCATTTTTTCGTTGCGTCTATTGCTGTTTTTGTGGATGTATTTGGCAAGCAAACTTTTGCCAGTTCCTGTTTCCCCTAAAATCAAACAATTCACATTGTTTTTTGCAACCTTATTGGCTGTTTTCATCACTTGCTTCATAATGGCACTATTGTAAATGATACCTGTATTTTTTAAATTTTCAGCTCCACTGTTTTTTTCTACAGGAGATAGTTTTGTTGCCAAATCATCCTTAGATTCTCTGGCAGTCATCACAACATACTCCACATTGCCTTCAAAATCCAAAATGGGTACTGCAATGGTCAAAATCTTTGTGCCAAGAGCTGTTTTTTGTTGTTGCATTGTGGATTTTTTATTTTCATATACATAGGGCAATGTGGAATTGTCCCAATATTGTTCTTTGTTCATCAATTCTTCTGAATTTTTCCCTGTCAATTGATTGGGCATTACCCCAAACAAACGATAGGAACTTTTGTTGGTGTATAACAACTGGTAGTTTCCATCCCAAACTTCCACAACATCGTAAATATGATCAATTGCATTGACAAATACCTCATAGGGCAAACCATTCAAATGTTCCATTTCATACCTCCTTTTGGGATTCTCGAAAATCTTGTTTCTTTGCTTCGCAAACTGCATATTCCACGGGATATGGATTGGTTTCTTCTTCAAATATCAAATCCAATAAATGTTTTGGCACTCTTCCACCACTTTGCAATGATTTGACACAAGAAACACATGTTGTAACCACCATTTCACAAGGAAATTGCTCTGCTCGTTTTTTCTGTAAAGCAAACACCTTTTCTTCTGGTAATTTGCCATAAAATTGATGACCACAACAAATGGATTTTTCACTGTGAAATGCACTTTCTACAACTGCAATCTTCATTTTTGCAAGTAAACTGCGAACTGCTTTGTGTACAGAAGGTTGTCCACGAAATCCACAGGAATCATGAACCGATACCACCATACCTTCATAAGTTGGCAAAGGAAATCCTTCTATACCATCTATCACTTCCCAAATGGTACGTGAAGAAAGTCCTGCATATTCTAAAGAAAAGCGTCTATGACAACCAGTACAATCGTTGTATACCAAAGTCCCTTCAGACAAATTTGGCATTTGCTTGCAACATTTTGTATATAATTTGAGATGGGGTTCTATTTTTTGCAATTCTTCCAACAACTTATCTCTTAATTCTGGTTTGTATACTTGAAATGAACATCCCAAATGTAACAACAATTCTGATTCCATACACATCCTCCTGTTCCATAGTTTCTTGAAATGATACCATTATACTATATAATTTTATGAAAAAGTATTTTTTTGTCAAGATAGCAAAAAGAATCTGCTGGCATAGCAATAACTTCTTTCACATACTGGTTGTTGTGGTAGAATGATATAGAAAAAGCCTAGAAATCAAGGTTTCTAAGCTTTTGTGTAATATGGCAAGTAGGATTATCTAGTTTCAATCAACAATAACTGATGTATTCTCTTTGATTACATTTAGGATTGGCAAAATACGTTCCTCTTTTTTTCGATTATACATAATAAAATTCGTCTCTAAGGGCATAGAATTTTTATGCTCAAACTCCAAAGAGATATAGTCTCCAGAGTCAAGCAGTAGTTTGGCTATGCGAAGAGGCATAAAACCAATACCCATTTTATTTTTCAACATTTCCAGCAACAACCAAATTCGATCCAATTCCAAAAAATAAGAACTGGTATAGTAATTTTCACGAAACCAGTCATCAAAAGGACTTGTCCAACGAAAATAAACAAATGGAAAGGAACTGATATTTTGTGTGGTTACTTTTTGCATGGGCAGTTCCAAGTCCTTATGTGCAATCAATACATATGGGTTGCTTGCAAGGGGAATGTATATTATATTTTGATGTTGCAATGGCAAAAAAGTAATTCCAATATCCAATTTATCATCTGCCACAAGTTGATTCAATAAAACAGAATGTTCTGATATCAATTCAAAAGATATATTTTTGTTGACACGAAAATAATCTATCAGTGCCGGGAATAAAATCGTTTGCCAAAAAGAATCTGGTGCGCCAATGGAAATTTTATACTGAAACGAAGTATTCGAGGTCACACAAATCGCTTCTTCATAAGTATTGTATATTTTGATTGCATAAGAAAGAAACTCTCTGCCCGCAGGTGTCAATTCCAGTTGTTTTGTATTCCTTTCAAATAAAGCACATCCAATTTTCTGTTCCATTTTTTTAATTCGAAAACTGACTGTTGACTGGGAAGTGTATAATATTTCCGCAGTCCGACTGAAATTTTTATTATGTGCTAACGTAATAAATGTATTTAATTCATCAAACGTCATATATACATCTCCTTATATTTGATATCGTTACGCAAATGCAACCTTTTCTCATTCTATGCCAACCAATTGATTCCGCAATCAAATAACCAATTTTATTTATACATATTATATAAGTATTTGTAAAATAAAAAACAGAAGCCTAGCCCATTGGTTTCTATGACAACATAGAATAAACCTCATTCCACATAAAAATAGCGTAGCAGTTCTTCTACTACACTATTGCGTCTCATATATTTTGTAGTTTTTACAGATTTTTGCTGTTCTTCTCCATCGTCAATGGATGGGTGCAATAATTTTGGTGATATAACTTTGTGATGATTGCAAATCAATTGGAGAAATGATATATTCTTCTGAAATATGTCCAGCAAGCTTCAAGTTGTTGTCTGCAATCCATTTCAAAAGTCTAAGATGTGTAGCGCTGATGTTCTCATAGGAACCAACATGATATGCTATGACAGCATTGTAACCTCCAAATGTGCGTAATGCATTACAATATTTTACATCTGTTGCAATCACAGGGACCATCACTTCTAGCTCACAAGTGGATAAGAAAAATTGTTCCATAGGATTTGCAGTATGGTAAAAAAGTAAAATGGAACCACATATTGGTAAGTTTTTTTCCTCTGCCAACTTAAAAATTTCAAACCATCGTTTGATGGAAAGTACCTTTTTGCAAAAAACAAATCACTCGTTCTACCAAAACATTTCTATTTTCTTTTGTCGCTTCCAAAAAAAGAATATCCTCTCTTTTACGCAAAACTTCTTTCCATTTGGAATTTTTATAATGTAGTACACCCAAAACAGGAGTTTCTCCATCTAAAATACCCAAAATACATTCTTGCAATTGCTTTGCATCCTTTTCCAAGCGTCCACATTCATCCATAACATACAATTGTGGTGATGGATTTTTTGTTAAGGCTTGTACACCCAACACATCAAAGGCATTGGCGTCCACCCGCCAAGTGGTTTTACACCATTTTGCCACCTCACCACAAATAGAATCCTCTTCATTGACAGATTGCAACTGCAAGATTTTATTGCCATCTGAACTTACATCAAATTTTGTATAGAATCCACCCATTTCCACATCCAATTTTGTAAGTACTTTCTGCACAATGGTGGATTTACCAATTTGGCGTTCTCCATATAAAAATATATGCTTTTTTTCGTTCATAGACAATCTCCTTATTTCAAGACAGAATCTTCCATAAATGCAGCGTATTGCTCCTCTGTCAAATCGCTATGGTAGAAGAGTTTGAAAAATCTGGTCATTTCCTCTTGCAAGTTATATGTCACTTCCTCTGGATACAACAAAGCACCCGCCCATAACAAACTCAAATACCCATCACTGGATTGCCCAATCCATTTATAAGGACCATATGGTATTTTGTAATAGGTATCCTTTGCAATGGCATCCATCCCTTGCCACATAACCTGATCTGCAACCTCATCATAAATGGAACCACTATCGAAGATGATGATTTCTGGATTCCAAAGAAGCAATTGCTCCATATCCACTTCGTTTCCAGTGCCTTTTGCTGCTGGATTTTCCAAAACAGCTTGGTTGTTTACAATTTGATCCATTGCACCCATAAAATAAGAATCCTTTGCCAAAACATTCAGACCTGCATCACCCAAAACATACAAAACATTCTTTTTCTCTGCATCTTCCAAGGCTTCTATGGCATCAATTTCTGCCAACATCTCCTCACAGAACACAGCAATTTCTTCTGCCTCTGTTTCCATTTGCATCAATTCGCCTAAGGTTCGATATGTTTCTGGCATACTTTCCAAGGTGCTACTGATATGGATACAAGGGATACCTGTTTGCATTTGCAATTTATCCAAATCATCTGCAATGCCATCTTTGCTTTCCCCAATATCAATCATCACATCTGCTTGTACCTTTGCCAAAATTTCTGGATCCAAAGGTGGGTTGTTGCTATAAATTTGACCTGTCACAGGCAAATCCATATATTTTGCATCAATATATTCCTCCACTCCAGCATCCCATGTAACAGAAGTTGCCACAATTTTATCAGGTGCCAATGCAAAGAACACATTTTGGGAAATGGAACCTGAAAGCACCACTCTTTCTATATTTTTTGACAATTCCACTTCACGTCCAATGTCATCCACAAACAAATATGTTTCTGATTCTACTTCTGATACAACCTCTGCAACTGTTTCTATATTTTCTTCTGCAACTGTTTGTGTTTCTTGACTGCCACAGCCTACCAACAAAAGTCCTATCAAACAAAAGCCCAATACCTTTTTCTTCATAATTTCTCCTTGTATAATGAAAACATAGTAAATTCTAAGTTTTCATTTGATTTTTTATTTACTATAATTTAAATAGATGCTATGGATTAGTGATTTCTCCTACAGCAGCTTAGCTGACTGGTTCGTAAAGGCTCTAACCATGGCTCTATGTTTAATTGTTGATTAGTTAGATAACGCATAGACGTTTTATATAGAGCAAGGATACATTTAACATAGAGTTCGTGGAACGTAGTATCAAATAAATTTAAAGGAGTTGTTTTCTATGTTATTTGTAGGTATTGATGTTGCTAAAAGCAAACATGATTGTTGTATTATTGATTCTGATGGTGTTCTTCACAATGATTTTTTACGCATTGAAAATTCAAAACTAGGCTTTGATTCTTTAGTTGAATCTATCTATTCAGCCTTAGACTCTAAAGATATTTCTAACGTAAAAATAGGACTTGAATCAACAGGGCATTACAGCACTAATATCACTAACTTTCTACTTGCTAAAGGTTTTCAAGTCACTACCTTGAATCCTTTATCTACTAATCTTTTTCGTAAAGCCCACACGCTCAGAAAGACCAAAACGGACAAGACAGATGCTAGAGTGATTGCTGCTATGCTTTTTACTGATGATTCAAAATCCTATTCACCAGTATCATACCAAATTTCTGAGCTAAAGTCACTAACAAGACATCGTTATCGTATGGTTGGATATCGCTCAAAACTGAAAATATCTATTACTAGATTAATTGATATTATCTTCCCAGAGCTACCCTCTTTGGTGTGGTCTATTCATCAAGCGTCTTCTTATGCTGTACTTTTGGAGCTGCCTTCTCCAACCGACATCTCTAATTGTCACCTTACTAAACTTACTAACTTGCTTTCTAAGGCTTCAAGAGGTAAATATGGAAAAGAAAAAGCAATTGCATTTAAAAGCGTTGCTTCCAATTCTATTGGTTCTTCAAGCAGATCTATTTGTTTTGAATTGCAACAAACTATTCGATTAGTTCAGTCTGTTCAGTCTGAAATTGATGCTTTGGATGCTCAGATTAAACTTGTTATGCAAGAAATCGATTCACCTATTATGTCTATCCCTGGTATCTCTTTTACTTTGGGTGCTATCATCTTAGCCGAAATTGGTGATATCCATCGTTTTTCCAATCCTGCTAAGCTTTTAGCTTTTGCTGGTATGGAACCTTCTACCTATCAATCAGGTAAATTTAATGCTTCTAATACTCCTATGGTAAAGCGTGGGTCCACTTATTTGCGTTGGGCTATTTTGCAAGCTGTTCGCCTTGTTGCTATGCGTGATGTTTCTTTTAAAAACTATCTTAACCACAAACAGTCACAGGGTAAGCATTATTATGTTGCTATTAGCCACGCTGGCAAGAAGCTTGTTAGACTGATTCATTCTTTGTTAAAGAATAATTGTTCCTATATTCCTCAACACTAGTTTTTTGTATTTGTTTTTTCGAGCAACTAATGGTTGCTCTGTTTGCTATGCCTTTTTTCTAATCAACTGACTTTTGTAAGTTTATCTAACTTTTTATCATTTTTCTATTGACTTCATATAGTTAGTCTTCTCCCATTATACAGAAACCAACATCCTATTTTCTTCTGGCACACAAGTGCGGAAACGATCTTCTTCCAAACTATACACACGCAATGGAATTCCATACAACCGCTTCATATGTTCTGTTGTAATGATTTCCTTTGGAGAACCTACAAAAAGTGGTTTTCCTTTGCTGATGGCAATGATTTTATTGGAAAACAGATAGCTATGCTCTGGATTGTGAGTGGTTTGCATAACAATCAATCCCATTTCTGCCAATTCTTTCAGTTTTTCCAAGACCTTCATTTGATTGCCAAAATCCAAACCAGTACAAGGTTCATCCAGCAACAAAATCGGTGACTGTTGTGCTATGGCTCTTGCCAACAAACAAAGTTGACGCTCTCCACCACTGAGCTTTTGGTAGTCACGATTGGAAAGATGGGTGATGCCAATGGTTTCCAGTGCTTTTTCTGCAATTTGATATTGTTTTTTGGTTGGAGATGCAAATTTTGCAACCATACGATTGGTGCCCATAAGTACCATTTCAAACACTGTATAGGAAAAACTAGGTACATGATTTTGTGGAATATAGGCAATATATTCTGCCATTTTTTCACAAGACAACCCTCGTATATCCCTGCCATCAATCAAAATTTGTCCTGTATATTTTTGATTGCAACCCAAAATACACTTAAGCAAAGTGCTTTTGCCAGCACCATTTAAGCCCAAAACAGATACAAAATCGCCTTTGTTTGCTGTGTAACTGATTTCATCCAGAACCACATTACCATCATATCCAAATGTCAAATTTTTGATTTCCAACATATCAATTCCCCTCTCTACCCAACAAAAGCCAAATGAAAAATGGTGCTCCTACAACTGAAGTCAAAATCCCAATGGGTATTTCTGTTGCCATCAAATTTCTTGCAATATTATCCACCAATAACATATACAAACCGCCAAATACAAGGGAAAATGGCAGTAAATTTTTATAGTCATTTCCAATGGTTCTTCTTACAATATGGGGAATCACAAGCCCCACCCAATCAATGACACCACTGATGGAAACTGCCGAGGCAGTCAATAGGGTTGCTGCAAAAATCACCAGCATACGAATTTGTTTTACATTCACACCCATGGATGCTGCCTCTGCTTCATCCAAGGTCAATAGGTTCATCTTCCAACGCAAAGCCAATAAAATAACCAGTCCAATCACCATCGGTACAAATACAGGCAACAATTCTGCAAAGGAAATCCCTGAAAAACTGCCCATCATCCAATAGGTGATAGAGGGCAACTGATCTGTTGGGTCTGCCATAATTTTAAGAAAAGCAGTTCCTGAAGAAAACAAAGACTTAATCATAATCCCTGCCAAAATCAATATGGTCAACTCCCCTTTGCCATATTTATATCCTGTCAAATAAATCAAAGCCACACTCGCCAAACTGCCAATAAATGCCCAAAGTGTGATGATATACAAACCTTGGTTGCACAAAATTGCCAATGCTGCACCAAAGGAAGCACCTGCTGTTGCTCCTAAAATATCAGGCGATGCCATAGGGTTGCGGAAAATACATTGATAGGATGCACCAGATGCTGCCAATGCAGAGCCCACCAAAACAGATGTTAGGATTCTTGGCAAACGCACTTGCAACAAAATATTTTCTGTTTGTGCATCCCAAAATGGCTCTATATCCATCTGGAATGAAAGAAAATAACCTATGATATCTTTGATGGAAATGGGGTATCTACCAAAACTTAAAGATACCACCATGCACAAAAACAACAGACCAATGCCAAACCATAAGATTCCCTTTGTTCGTTTATCTCTTGTCTGATGGGGATTCATTCAGATATCATCCTTTCCAACTTTCCCTTTCCAAAATAAAATCTGCCACTTTGGAAACGTCTTCCAATCCAAAGCGTTTGCCTGTAAACTCAATTTTCATATCGCTAATGAGTCCAATGCAATTTTCCAAGGATGCTTGTTCTATCATTGGAATTCCACGTCTTGCAATGCAAAACTTAGGATATGCACCCATTTTATACCCTTCCACTAGAATCAAATCCACATCCCTTATGGTTTCCAATACATCTGACAATTCTGTTCTAGGTGCTTGCAAATGTGCCAACTGTTTGGAGGAAGAAAACACAACTGTATCTGCTCCCGCTTGGGAAAACCGCCATGTATCCTTTCCTTCTGTATCCATATAGTAAGCATGTGCATCATGTTTTACCATTGCAACACGCACCTGACGTTCTTTCAATTCCACAATCAATTTTTCCAAAAAAGTGGTTTTGCCTGTACCTGATGCTGCCACAAAACAATACGTTGGAATTTGCTCCACCTTTGCCCTTGCTTTTTTCCAAGTAGCTATATCATTGACATTCAAAAACAGTTCTGGTGGAAACAATTCTTTTGGTACACATACAATTTTTGTATTGATTTCTGTCAACAACTCTGTTAATTTCACATGGTTATTTTCCAATGCTTCTTCTATTTTGGACAAGCATTTCTTTGTATATAGCCCACACAAGGGGTGCAATCGTCCATCGCTACCAAAACATACAACAGCATCTTCTCCACTGTATTGTTCCAAAAGCCAATGTGCCAATTCCTTTGTAAAAAATGGCATATCACAAGGAATCACCATAAGTCCATCTGTGTCTGTCTTTTGCAATGCTGCATGAATGCCTGCCAATGGACCTTTTCCCACAAAAACATCTTCCACCATTTGAAAAGAAGTACCTTCTACCAAGGACTTGTTGGATGTGGATAGCAATTTGGTTGGAAACTCTGCACTTTCCTGTTCCAATCGTTGCAAAAAACTTTTGCCACCCAACTGCAAACTTGCTTTGCATTGATTGCCCATACGTTTTCCCATTCCACCTGCCAAAACCACAATTCCCCATTGTTTGTCCATATACAATACTCCTTTCCAGAAACAAAAAAAATCTCCGCATAAGCAGAGAAAGACCTATGGCAATACCGCATAACCCTAATTGCAAGGTTTGCGAGTAGATTTTTTTGTCACAATTATCAAAAAACGGAGGCGATATCGGAAATATCGTCGAGTATTTTGGGTGATTCTGACAGGAAAATAAACCGCAAAAATTATGATTGGGGGTTATACGGTGTTGCCTATATATTGTAGGTTAATTTCTCTCCTTTTCAAAAAGTGAAGGCAAAATCGTTTCCCATTTTACCCTGCAACCAAAAATGGTTGGGATCAAGCTCCATCGAATTGTAAATTTACAACTCGTACAGGAGCTTGACCTCGGAGACCATATGCAATTATCATTTGTACCAATCCATGTGCAATATCTCTACTGCAATGGATATATTTTACATTTATTTCATTTTATCACATTACAAGACTTTATGTAAGAACTTAGCCAACGCTTTCATTCCAATGACAATGGCTTCTTTGTCTACATTGGAGAAATTCAAACGCATGGTATTTTTTTGTTCTTCTACTGCATAGAATGGACCACCTGGTACATAGCCTACATTGGCTTCTGCAATACATTGTGGAAGAAGTGCAAAGGTATCAACCCCTTCTGGCAATTCCACCCAAACAAACATACCACCCTTTGGACTGGTTCTTTTGACGGATTTTGGGAACTCCTCATCCAAAATAGTCAACATCAAATCACGTTTTTCTTTGTAATTGTCAACAATGCTTTGGATTTGTGCATCCAAATCGTAATTTTGCAAGAAACAAGCAATTTGATTTTGTGCAAACTCATTGCTTTGCAAGTCAATTCCTTGTTTGAACAATTCAAATGTATCCACAATGCTTTCTTCTGCAACTGTGAATCCAACACGCAAACCAGCATACAACACTTTGGAGAAAGAACCAAGATAGATAACTCTACCATTGGTATCCATAGATTTCATGGAAGGCAACACTTCGCCTTCATAACGAATGTCACCATATGGGTCGTCTTCAATGATCATCAAATCGTATTTTTCTGCCAATGCCAAAAGACCTTTTCTACGTTCCAAAGACCATTCTTTTCCTGTTGGATTGGAGAAGTTTGGCACCACATATACCATTTTCACATTTTTTTCCACTTGCAATTTGGCTTCCAATTGTTCCAAAAGCATACCATCATCATCTGCATCCACATCTACATATCTACAACCCAAGGGTGCAAAAGATGTAAGTGCTCCAAGATATGTTGGATTTTCCACAACAATTGCATCGCCTTCATCAATCATCAACATTGCTGTTAAGAAAATACCTTGTTGAGAGCCTGTTGTAACTTGAATATTCTTTGGTTCGCAAACAATATCTTTTTTTGCAAGCATTTTCACAATTTCTTCTACAAGTCCTTTGTACCCTCTGGTCAAACCATA
Organism: Chakrabartyella piscis; assembly: GCA_030067835.1. GTDB lineage: Bacteria > Bacillota > Clostridia > Lachnospirales > Anaerotignaceae > Chakrabartyella > Chakrabartyella piscis. The sequence continues at coordinate 241,836 of CP092441.1, read as the reverse complement.
TTGCAAAGCGTTGGTTCCTGCCTCATCCAATACCCTTGCAGAAATATCTCGCATAGCGTCCAAAGGCATCAAATCAGGAGAAGGCAATCCACCTGCAAAGGAAATACACCCTGGTTTTGCACCAATCATCTTACCCGATTCACGGATTGCAGATGGTTTCATATATTCTACTCTTTTTGAAAACGCACTCATAAGAAACCTCCTATTTGATTTCTACTATTCAGCCAATTCCGCTGCCATCAAACATCCCAAAGCAATGGAATTGATTTTGATTTCGGCTGTATCAGAACGTGAACCCAAAATCACAGGATGTGATGCACCCAAAACAACGCCAGCCCATTTTGCTTTCATAAAATGCAACCAAGATTTGCCCAAAGCATTTCCTGTTTCCATATTGGGGAATACAATCAAATCCACATCTCCACTGACTTTACTTGCAATGCCTTTGTGTTCTGCTGCATGTGGATCAAATGCCACATCCAGTGCAATTGGCCCTTCAATGACACAATCGCCAATTTCACCAGCAGCAACTGCATCCACCAAAACCTTCGCATCCACAAGGGATGGAATTTTGGGGTCATACAATTCATTTGCTGTCAAAGCAATGGTTTTTGGTGCATTGTAGCCCATTGGTTTCATTGCAATCAAGGTATTTTGCAAAATTTGTTTCTTCTGTTCTGTTCCTTGGATGGCATTGATGCCACTATCGGTACAGAACAACAATTTATGGTATTCTGCCAATTCGTATACCGCAACCATACTGATTAAGCGACCTGTACGCAAACCAGCTTCTTTGTTGAGAATTGCTCGCATATATACACTGGTGTTGACCATACCTTTCATCAACACTTGTGCAGTGCCATCTTTTACCAAAGAAACCGCTTTTGCAGTTGCTTCTTCTGGTGTTTTGCAATCCACAATTTCATAGGATGTGAGTCCTACTTTTGCAACCATTTCTTCTAATATAGATTGATTTCCAGTCAAAATAGGCTGTACCAATCCCATATCCACTGCCATTTTCACAGCTGTCAAAACTTCTTCATCTTCTGCTGCTGCAACAGCAATTGTTTTTGTGGGCAATGTTTTTACCCTTGCAATCAATTCATCAAAGGATTTGAGTTCTTTATTCATCAACAATATACTCGAGCCTCCTCTTCTCCATTTAGCACACGCAGTGTACCAAATGCCAAAGCTTCCATTTCCATTTCCCCTGCCACAATTTCCATTGGAGCGAGGTAGCTTACTTTTTCTCTGACTGCATCCATAATCAGTTTGGAATGGGCAATGCCACCTGTCATAATGACACGATCCACTTTACCATCAAACCATACACCATAGGAGCAAATTTCCTTTGCCACTTGATAGATAAATGCATCCATAATGAGTTTTGCCTCTGCATCCCCTGAAGCAATGCGTTTTTCCACTGCAATCAAGTCTTTTGTTCCCAAATAATCATAGAAACCGCCAAAGGCACTGACTTTATCCACCATTTCTTTATGGGAATACTTTCCTGAATAGCAAAGTTCAATGAGTGCATATGCTGGCAAACCGCCACTTCTATCTGCTGCAAATGGTCCATTGGTTCTACCGCCACTGCCATCTACCATTTTGCCATCTTTGTGTGCCACAATGGAGATACCAGAACCTAAATGCGCCACAATGAAATTGCATTCTGCATAAGGTTTCCCCACTTTTTCACTGACCAAACGGGTAACTGCTTTGTGGTTCAGTGCATGCATCCAACTGGAATAAGACAAGTCTTTGATGCCTGTAATTCTTGCTACATCTGCAAATTCATCTACAGAAACAGGGTCTACTACAAAGGAGGGTTTACCAATTGCATCGCCAATGGATTTTGCCAAAACACAACCCAAATTGGAAGCGTGTTCCCCACGAATTGCCTTTTCCATATCTACAATCATCAAATCATTTGTTTGATAGGTGCCACTTTGGATTTCACGCATCAAACCACCTCTGCCCACAACTGCATCAAATGCTGTCAATGGGTATTTGTCACCCAAGGTTTCGATGATGAGATTTTTACGAAATTCCTTTTGATCCATCACCTTTGCATATGGTTTCAATTCTTCACCAGAATGGTTGATGTTGGTTTTCAGCACTTCTACTTTATCTTCAAAAACAGAAATTTTTGTAGAACTTCCGCCTGGATTTATGACAAGAATTCTTTTCATAGGTCACCTCAAATATAGTTGTATCCCGCTTCAAATACCGTTTCATTCAGTTCACTGAATTTATTTTTTCCTTTTTTATTGAACATTCTTTCCATGGCTGCTTTACCTTGTTCCATTGTATGGTCGCCCAACAATTTGATAATGGCACCAGTCATAACAATGTTGGCACCACGAGAATGATTTGCTTCATCAGCAATTTTGTGACAAGGGACCACCACAATTTTCACATCGTCCCTTGTACAAGCAGTGGTATCCACCACTTCGCTGACCAAAACAATGCCATCTTTTGCCACTTTGCCAATAAACATATCAAAGGAAGGTTGGTTCATAGCCAAAAGCAAGTTAGGTTCTTCTTGGGAAGGGTTGTAAATAATACCTTCGCCATATTTTACAGTACAGTTTGCTGTACCACCACGCATAGCAGAACCATAGGAAGGCATCCAAGTTGCATTTTCACCATTTTCCACAGCAATATCAGAAATAATCAATCCAGAAGTCAAAACACCTTGACCACCGAATCCTGCAAATACGATTTCTTTCATGCTTTTTCACCTCTTTCTTTCAAAACACCAATTGGGAAGTATGGCATTACCACGTCACGGATGTGTTCCATGGATTGGCTTGGTGTCATACCCCAGTTGATTGGACAAGGAGACAATACTTCTACGATGGAATATCCTTCACCATTCATTTGTGCTTCAATTGCATTTTTGATATAAGCTTTCAATTTTATAATATTTTGTGGTTTGTCTACACTGCCCCTTGCTGCATACGCAACATTGAATTGACTTGCAACCATTTCAGGGAATTTCATAGGGAAACCAGTCACATCACAATTTCTACCCAATTTACTGGTAGAGGTTTTTTGACCTTCCATTGTGGTCACACTCATTTGACCACCTGTCATACCAAAGTTTGTGTTGTTGATGGTGATGACTGTAATATTTTCGTTGCGATATGCTGCATTCAAGCTTTCTGCAATCCCGATACAATAGGCATCCCCATCACCTTGGTAGGTCAAAACAATATTTTCTTTGTTGACACGTTTCATACCGGTTGCAACTGCTGCTGCTCTACCATGACAACAATGCAAACGATCTGCTTCCAAACCGCCACCCAAATTAGAAGAACAACCTACACCAATGGCATAAATCACATTTTGATCTTGACCCAATTCTGTCAAACATTCTCCAATCAAACGAATGATGATACCATGTCCACATCCTGGGCAAAAATTCATAGGCTTATCAATGATTGCTGGTACTTTTCTTTCCACTGCCATATCAATACGCCTCCCTTACTTGCCCATTGGCAATTTTCACAAAATCTTCTTTAATATCTTTGATTGCTGGAATACCATATACATATGGCAAAGCATATGTAGGAACATTGTTTTCCATTGCTTTTTTGGTTGCCAATGCAACGTCTTCAATGAGTTGACCTGTTGCGTTTGCTTCCACTGTGATGATACCTTTTACATTTGGATTGATTTTTGCAAATGCTTTGTGAGGGAATGGCCATGCTGTGATTGGGCGAATGTGTCCCACTTTATAGCCCTCTTCACGAAGTTCACGAGCAGCACCCAATGTACTTCTACCAGTCAAACCATAGCTGACAAATACATAGTCTGCATCTTCTATTCCTTCATCTTCCCATCTTTGTTCATTTTCACAGATGGCTGCATATTTTTCTCGGAGTGCAACTGCTTCTTTCATGGAATCACGATCGAAAATACCGATTTTTTTGTAAGAATATTTGCCATCAAATCCCCAATAATTCTTTTTGGTTTCAATGAAATCTGGCAATTCCACAGGCTCCATCATTTGACCCAAAGCACCTTCTGCCATAAAGACAGTCACCACTCTATATTTTTCTGCCAAATCATATGCCAAACCAAGCATATCCACAGCTTCTTGGATGCTATATGGACAAAGTACGATACATCTGTAATCCCCTTGTCCACCACCTCTTGTTTCTCTTAAGTAATCTGTTTGGGAAGAATACAAAGTGCCCAAACCATTGCCATAGCGCACCATATTGATGACAACTGCTGACAATTCTTCATCACAAAGCGTGGAAACACCTTCTTGTTTTAAGCTAATTCCAGGGCCTGAAGAAGCTGTCAATGCACGCACACCACAACTTGCAGCACCAATCACCATATTCACACCAGAAAGCTCACTTTCCGCTTGCACAAACGCACCGCCAACTTCATCCAACCTCCAAGAGAGATATTCCATAATTTCAGAAGATGGTGTGATGGGGTATCCTGCATAAAATCTTACGCCATAACGAACTGCAGCTTCTGCAATCGCCACATTTCCTTTCATCATTTTCTTAGCCATTTATTTGTCCCCTCCCAACACATGATATACACCGTCTGGACATGTAATGTAACAGAATCCACAACCAATACAATTTTCATCATCAATTTTTACAGGGTGGTAACTTGCGTGATTTACATACTCCTCATAAGAAATTACTTGTTTGGGACAGTTTGCAACACATAATCCACACTCTTTGCATCTTTCTTTGTCAATTTGAACCTTCATAATGCCCTCCTCATACGAATTATTTATATCACCCAAAGCAAAATTTCATCACCTTGGGTGTATCAGTTCATTACATCTTTTCAATTTTCACTTGTACAGCTTTCATAAGCGGGAATCCACTGATAGGATCAAATCTATCATCATGAGTAATGAGGTTGACATTGGTTTCTTTCCAACCATGTGTAATTTGGATTTGACCTTCTGAAATTTCGATTTTTTCCATAACCTTCGCTTTGATTTCCATGGTTCCAATCTTAGAAGTTACTCGAATCCAATCCCCTGTTTGAATATCCATTTTCAATGCATCTGCTTTGGAAATTTCCACTTCACCTTCTGGCAGTGCAGATCTCAAACTATCAATATTTCTATTTCTACCATGATAGTACATTACTTTTCTTGCACCAGTGATCATAGTCATTGGATATTCTGGATCCACTACATTTGATGCTGGTGGGAAATATTCTGCCAACTCTTGATATCCCAAGTCTTTCAAATATGTAGAAGTAAATTCAAGTTTACCGCTTGGTGTATCAAACGCTTTTTTGCCTTTTGCTACATTATCTGCATATTTTGCATATTGAGGTTCTGCATAGTTGTAACCAGATGGATTTGCTTTGAACGTTTCCATGGAAACACCTGTATCTTTGATGAGCCATTCATTGAGTGCATCTTCGTTTTCCCAAGGGAAATAAGCACCAGCTCCCATTCTATGTGCAATATCATGTAAGAATTGATATTCATCTTGAACTCCATCTGCTGGTTCAAAAATACGAGTTGTCAATGTCATCACTTGTTTTCCACCATGACCATGGAACTCAGAACGTTCCAAATAGGATGCAGCTGGCAAAATATAGTCTGCCAATTCTGCTGTTTCTGTCATAAACAATTCACGTACAACAAACAAGTCCAAAGCACACAACGCCGCTCTTACCTTATTTGTATTTGGATTGGTCAAAACTGGATTTGCACCAGCCAAAATCAAGCCTTTGAATGGATATGGTTTTTCTGACAAAATGGTATCCATCAATGTCATTGTATGATATTCTTGACGAAAATCATAAAGTACAGGGAATCTATCTGCACCAATCGGATGCAATTCTTTGAGTGGTTTTTCATGATACAATGTCAATTCGCCCATAGGCAAACCAATTGGAGAATAATTACCGCCCTTTGCATCTACTGCTGCCACAAGACCATCCAAGTTTGCAACAGCACGAATGTTGTTGATACCATTTTCATGGTGTTCCAAACCATTTCCTACATAGAATACAGTTGCAGACATACTTTCTTTGATCATTTCTGCAAACTCTGGAATCATTGTTGCTGCATCCATACCTGTTTCTTGTGCAACATAATCATAGTCAAATTTTTGTGCATATTCTTTGAGTTCATCAAAACCAATGGTATAATCACGAATGAAATCATATGCCAAATAACCTTTGTCAATCAATTCTTTTGCCACACCCCAAGCCAAAGCACCATCAGAGCCTGGTTTTACTTGAATGAACAAATCTGCTTGACGTGCAATTGCACTGTATCTTGGATCAATTACAACCAATTTTGCACCTTTTTCACGTGCTCGATTGATTTGTTGTGTCATATTTGGATGTGCATGTGGTGGATTTCCACCCCAAACAACAATGGTTTTGGCGTTTTCAAAAGCTGGTTGTGCATTCCATCTACCATATACCAAAGAATATCCAAGCCAACGTCCTGCAAAACATTCAGAGTCATTGGAGAAATAGTTTGGTGAACCAATTGCATGAATAAACCTTCTTGCAACTTCCTCTTGTTGTGCAAAACCAATTGCTTCTCCTTTCCAAATACCAACAGATGCATCACCATATGTTTTTTGGATGAATTTCATTTTTTCTGCAATTTCGTCCAACGCTTGTTCCAATTCAATTTCTACAAAACCATCTTCTGTTTTTTTCAATGGCTTCATAATACGTTTTTCAGAAGTAACCATATCCACACCTCGGCTACCTTTGATACAAACTCTGCCACGATTCCAGGAATGCTCTTTATTTCCTTGAATAGAAATCAATTTATCTTCATCCACTGTTACATCGATACCACAGTGGTCATCGCACATTCTACATAAGGTTTTTATAACTTTTTCCATGATACATCCTCCTTATTGTTTTTTTGCCAACATCTTAACTCTTTCATCAATACCAATGCGTTTGCGTTCTGCCAAATCATCAATTTCTTCAAAATTGAGTGCTTCTGCAATACAGTGTTTGACACATTGTGGATCGCCACCACAAAGATCACATTTACGACTTACCAACGCTACATGGTCAAAGTGAATGTTGCCAAATGGACATGCAAGAATACACATTTTACAACCTGCACATTTTGTTTGATCAATCATAACTGCACCTGTTTCACCATTTCTGGAAATTGCATTTGCAGGACAGACGTTCATGCACCATGCTTCTTCACAGTGGAAACAAGTCATTGGCAATACAAAGCGATCATCGCTATAATTATTTACACGAATATTTGCATGTGTTCGAATGCAATCTTCTCCTGTTTGCGCATATGCACAAGACATTTCACAATTGCGACAACCTACACATTTTTTTGGATCAATGGTCACAGTTTTCATGATATCCTCCTTATCTCTTTGCAGTTTGGAATGCTTTTCGGTTTACATATTGTTCCAATTTTTCTGGTTCACAATCAATTACTTCACCTTTGCGAATAATCGGTCTCAATTTACCAAATAAAGATACCGATTCTGAATCGCCCACCAAGCAAACCCCTACAACTTTTTCATCTTTGTAACATACTTTCAAATACCCTTCACCCACTGGCATTTCACGTGAACCATCAATGTCATTTTCATTGAATAATCCCATTGAAGCAACAGTTGCATCATACATTTGTGTGACATTCATATTCAAACTTCCACGATATTCCAATTTCTTTCCTGCTGCATTTGCCCCTGCAATTTCACCCATTTCCACTGCTGTAGGCCAAAGCACATGGACTTTATGTACATCACCAAATGTGGTCGGCCCTGCTGCAACATCACCTGCTGCATAAATCCCTGCCACATTGGTTTCCATATTTTCATTCACCAAAACTGCTCTATCACAGGCAATTCCCGAACCTTCTAACATACCAATATTACAACGGACTCCAGTTCCCACTACAATGAAATCTGCATATACAGGTTCTTGATCTTTCAAAACAATTTTAAAGGTACCATCTTCTAGCTTTTCAAATCGTTCTGTCACCGTTCCAGTTTTGAGAACCACTCCTGTTTCTTTGATTTTTTCTGTTAAAATCGTTGCCCCTTTTACATCCAAAACACTTGGCATAATACGATCCATAAGCTCAATTACCGTTACATCCAAACCTCTTGTTTTTGCTGCCCAAGCACCTTGCAAAGCAACAAATCCAGAACCAAGCACTGCCATTTTTTTCTTTGTTGCAAATAGTGGAAGCAAAGCATCAACATCTGCCTTTGTCCACATATGGTAAATCCCCTCTTGCTTGATTCCCTCAATGGGCGGTGCCACTGCAAAGGAACCTGTTGCCAAAATCAATTTATCGAAGGATATCTTGGTTTCATCTGTCAATACAACAGCTTTATTGACATCATCCACCATTTTCACTTCTTTTTCAATATAAGTCACTTTGTTTTCTTCATAAAAGGCTTTTTCTCGAATGAACAAACCTTCATATGGCAATTTCTCACGCAATACATAGGGCAACAATACCCTAGAATAGGCAAGTCCGCCTTCTTTGGAAATCAAAATCAATTCGTCTGTTTGGTTGTACTTACGAAAGGATTTTACTGCTGCCAATCCTGCTGCACTATTTCCGATAATGATTGTTGTCACGTACCTCACTCCTTTTTGGAAACATAGGGTGGGACTAACCCACCCCATATTTATTTACTTATGTAACGGATATCCAATCAAGTTTCATAAACAGGTTCGTCAGACAAATCTGCATCTACAAATTTTCTAACACCTTTGTTCTTTTTATTGTTCCAAACAACTGCAAGACCCATATAGGACATTGCCACAGAAACAACTGGCATTGTGTAATTCAAAATTGCATATGGTGCCATTTCAAAACCAGATACGCCCAATGTGGACATAGCAAATGCCCCAAATGTTGTCCAGCTCATAAGAGGTGCCAACATCAATGCACCCTCACTAACCAAACGAGCCAACATTGCACGATCCAAGCCTCTTGCATCAAATTCTTTCTTGTAAACAGTACCGTTCAAAATCATACCCATGTAAGTTTCGCCCATACTTGCTGTGGAAAGAATGGATGTAACCATAACCACCAATGACAAAGAACCAACGGTTTTTGCTCTTGAAAGCAATCCAGCAATCAAAGCATACAAGTAACCACATCTATCCAACAAACCACCCAAAGAAAGGGCAATAAATGCAATAGAGAAGGTCCATAACATACTTTGGATACCACCACGATTCAAAATTGGATCTACAAAAGAAGAACCTGTTTCAATTGTAAAACCAGAGTTCAAATATTCAAGTGCTGTGTCAAGTCGCACACCTTGGAATACGATTGCAACAAGCAAACCTACTGCAACAGCGATTGCCATAGATGGCAAAGATGGGAATTTTTTGAAGTTCAAGTACAACAAAACTACGATTGGCAACAATACGATTGGATTCAAATTGAAGTTTGCTGCCAAAACACTTCTTGTTTCTTCTGCTACTGCCAAGTTTGCTTCTACCCCAGCAAATTGCATACCCAAGATTGTAAATCCAATAAGTGCAATTACATAAGCAGGTGCAGCAGTTTGGATCATAGCTTTGATTGTTTTGTGCAAATCCGCACCAGCAGACATGGATGTCAAGTTTGGTGTATCGGATACAGGAGACATTTTATCCCCAAAAGCAGCACCGGAAAGAATCATACCACCTGTGATTGGCAAAGGAACCCCCATCCCTTGACCAATACCAACCAATGCGATACCTACTGTACCGATGGTTCCCCAGGATGTACCTGTACAGAGTGCTGTAATACTACACAAAATCAAGCCTGCTGGTAAGAAAACAGCTGGACTGATAACACCCAAGCCATAGTAAATAATTGCAGGAACTGTTCCAGCAGCCATCCAAGATGCGATAATGGTTCCGATGGCAAAGAAGAACCAAAGTCCAAATGTAGCATTTTTGATACTGTCTGCAATAAACCCAATCAGTTCATCGAAACTATATCCCAAACAAAACTTAGATATAACACAAGTAAACACAACTGCAATTGTTAGACAGGCATGAAGTGAAATTGTTTTCAACAGCATAAGTCCAATGATCAACAAGGCAACAATACACGCCATCAACATACCTGCAAGAGCCGGTGTCGGCTTTTTGAACGTCTTTTCGTTTGTACTCATCTCTTTTCCTCCTTTTTTCATCACACATTAGGTAATCTTTCCAGTTCTACTGCACAAACCCTCCATTCTTTGTAGAACTTTGTTCTATTTAAAACACTATTCTATTTCAATTTATCAAATTGTGATACATCTGTCAAGGAAAATCGTCTAAAAATAGAACAATGTTCCTAATTGATAAATTTGAATTCATATTCCTTGCAAAATAAATATATTTCTTCAGAAATTCATCCATTATTTTGCACTATTTTGCACATATTTCATCTGCATCACCTTCTATAGCGATTTCCCTCCAATTGGACAAATCTATTTTTCCAAGTTTTCTTTTCTTTGTTGATTGAAGTATTCCAACATTCCTAGATATACTATATCATAGTAAGCACATCAGAATCATACTACTGAGTCCCCGTTAGATATGTATCATGGGTGAATCTATTTTTTCTCATTTCACTTTTGGAACGTTGTTCTATTTTAGTATAGTTTTATATTCCCCACTCGTCAAGGGATTTTGATTTCTTTATTCATTATTTCCTATGCCAAATTCTACAACTGTTGAAAACGCACGAATTACATAGGCTACTCCCTATATTTTCCAGTGGTAATTTGGTACTATCAAACAAACATAATAAAAATGGAAAAAACCCATTGACAACAAAAATAGAACACTGTATCATTTTCGTATAAGGATGTTGGCTGTTCCGTAAAAAGAGCAGAACAGACATCCTTTTTTTTTCAAAATTTTGGTAGGCGCCCTATCACAATAATGCAAACATAAAATCTAAAGGAGGCAAATGTATGGAAACCAAAAGCTTATTTTATCCAATGCAGCAAGAAGGCTTTACCACACTCAGAATTCAGTATGATTGGAAAACTGACGCTGTATTTTTGCAAATGTCTAAGGATTGGGACGAGGACTTAGACTGGTCAAAATACAATCAAGATTTTTACGTAGAAAGTATCAAAACCAAAAATGCTAAATTTTTGAATGATACAGAAACAAGGGCACTATTTGCAACTTACAATTTAAGTGAATATTTACAAGAAGTCATTGAATTGATTCGTGCTGGCAAGCATTTTGGTATTGATTGCTTCTATCATGAAGGCTATGATATCAAATATCTTGGAAATATGCACAACCGTAAACGTGGTATCAATAATACACGTCATGGTGTTATGAAGGGTGGCATTCGTCGCCATGCAAAAGAAGATTTGGAACTAGAAGTTATCATCGATGGTTTGAACCTCGGACGTGCTATGACATTCAAAAACATTGCTGGTGAATTGCCTGTTGGTGGCTGTAAATCCTGTGTTATTATGGATGAATTGGACTTGACCAATATGCAACACTGTGGATTCCTCGGTTTCTGTTTGGATGAAATCCGTTGTTCCACTGGTCCTGATATGGGCTTCTCCCCAACTATGACCGATGTTATGAAAGAAAATAACTTTAGTGTGCAATATACTTGTGGACCAAATGGCCCTTTGGGATCTTCTGGACCACCAACTGCATACGGGGTATACGTTGCTATGAAAGAAGCAAATCGCTTCTTGTGCGACGATCCTGAAATGGCTGGATATTCCTTTGCTGTACAAGGCTTGGGCGAAGTTGGTGCTGCCTTTGTAGACTACTTGGCAAAAGGAATCAAAGATGTGAAGATTTTTGTGGCAGATATCAATGTGCCTATGGTTGAAAAAATTGTTGCTAAATATACAGAAATGGGAATTGATATTACTGCTGTAGATCCTAGTGAAATTTTGACATTGGAAGTGGATGTTGTTGCTCCATGTGCAATGGGTGGTATCATCGATGAAGAAATCATTCCAAAACTCAATTGTAAAATGGTTTGGGGTTCTGCAAACAACCAAGTCAAAGCTTCTAGTGTAGAAGAAGAATGTCGCATTGCAAAAATCATTGCAGATAGAGGCATTTTGTTCCAAACTGACTGGTGGCACAATACCGCTGGTGTTATGTTTGGCTACGAAGAATACAAATGGCAAAAAGAAGCAAGTCTAGAACGTGCATACAAAGATATTGACAGAGTATTGCCTGTGAAAACTTGGGACAATCTCAACAAAGCAAAAGAATTGGGTATCACTCCTACAGAATGTGCATACCTCACTTGTAATGATTTGCTTTACGGCAAATAAAACCCTTTGCAACAATTGATTTAAAAGAAATTAAAAAGAACCAACGTTTTCACATCCTGAACTGTGATTCGTTGGTTCTTTTCATTCAATCATTTTTCAACAAAACTCTTTGCTGGCTTCTGCTGCCACTTCTCTTACACGTTGCACCTTATGAGAAAAATCTCCATCTCTCATTCTTTGTGTTGGACCAGACAAACTGATTGCAGCAACTGCTATTTTATCTGCATTTAAAATAGGTGCTCCAATACAAGTCAGCCCAATTTCCAATTCTTCGTTATCCACAGCATAGCCATCTTCTTTGACCTGTTTGATGTTTTCAATCAATAAATCCCAATCTACAATGGAATTTTCTGTATATTGTATCAATTCACTTCCACGAAATTCATTCAAATCCAAATCGCTATATGCAAGCAAACACTTACCTACAGAAGAACCATAACAAGAACTGGTTGCTCCAACAGGTGGATTTACAATCAACATTTGCCCCAAACCAATTTCTTTTTCAATGATCATACTCAAAGGATTTTTGGGATGACTCAAATCCAAAACAGAAACATTGACCACCTCAGAAAATTCCTCTTGCAATGCTTTTGCATATGGTCTAATGATTTTTTTCAATGAAATTTTGTCCTTCATCCCCATACCGATGCTAAAAAGTTTGAGTCCCAAACCATAACGCTCTGTATTGGGATTTTGTTTTACAAACCCTTTTTGTTCCAAAGTAAACAAGGTTCTAAACACAGTGCTTTTGTAAATATCCAATTTTTCTGCAATTTCAGAAACGCCCATATCCCTACCTTCTTCATGCAATAATATCAAAACATCCAATGCTCTATCTACTGAATTAATTAACATACTTTCGTCCTCTCAATTTGCCTAAACCCATTCTTGCCAATCCATTTTCCCTCTTTGTTCCATAATACATGAAAATTTTTATAAATTCAAGAAATCTATTGATTTTATTGACTTTTTTCTTTATAATATTATCAAAACTTATTTTTGGAACAACGTTCTACTTTATGGAGGTATCTATGACAATATCTACGCAACGAAAAGACAAAAAATTTCTACACACCCGTTGGCTGATTTGGGGTATTCTGGTTCTTGGTTATGCCATCAACTTTTTCTATTCCCTTTCCATGGGTGTTGTAAAAGATTCCTTGATGGTCGAATTTTCATTGACAGAATCTCTTTTTGTATCCATTGCCAACACATTCTCCATCTTGTACCTAGTGATGCAAATTCCTACAGGTATTTTGGTGGATACTTTGGGTGCCAAAAAAACCGCTGGTTTCGGTACATTGCTCACTGTAATTGGTATTTTCTTGTTTGCAACTGCCAAAGGAGTTCCTTCTTTATATATTGGACGTTCTCTGGTTGGGCTGGGTGCTTCTGTCAGCTATGTTTCGATTTTAAAAATCCAATCCAAGTGGTTTGAGTCTGAAAAATTTGGTACCATGACTGGTATTACTTGCTTCGTCGGTGCCATGGGTGGTGTTGTGGGACAAGCTACACTTTAGCCATTCTGATAAGGGGTATTCATCTGCAATTTATAAACATTATAGCGACTCGTAAAATAATTCAATGTACAAAAGCATACTTTATCAAGGAGCAGGCTATATTTCAGTTATTTTGAACACCTCATTCTTGTAGCAAATACATATTTGACCTTTTATTTCTTATGCGTAGTTTGCGTGATATGCTCTGCCAATGGCATCTGCTGCCAGCAATCCATCGTAAATCATTTGTGTATTCACTTCAAATGGCAAATGGTGTACACTGACCCCAATTTTATTGGTTTTGTCTGCCACTTCCCAAAGCAAATCATAATCCACATCGTGGTATCCAAAATCTGCAAAACAAATGGGCAACCCTACATCTTTACAGAATTTCAAAACTGCATTCAACTGGGTATCATCCACATTTTCCATTACCAACTGAGTAATGGTACAAAATGCAACAATATATCCATGGAATGCTCTATGTAGTTCTGGAATCAATGTAAATCCTTTTTGGATTGCATGAGCAGCACCCAAGCCACCACTTTCAAATCCCACACTGGACAACAATGTATTAATTTCCACAACTGCTTCAAATGCTGGAGTACAAACTCCTGCTTCCGCTGCCAATTTTGCACGTACACCATCTCTTGCTAAAATCTCCCAACATTTTTCTGCCAATGTGGTAGCTGCAATGGTTGGAGATGCCTTCGCTTGGTTTTTACTTCCAGATGCTCTACACACACGTGCCTCAAAATATGTTGACAACGCATCACCCATACCTGCCACAAGCAGTTTTACAGGTGCTTTTACAATGACACTAGTGTCCACCAATACCAAGTTTGGATTTGCATTGAGGAATAACCAATCGTCAAATTCTCCATCTTCATGGTACATAACACTTACGGAGCTACAAGGTGCATCTGTAGATGCCGCTGTTGGCACAATAACCAAAGACATTCCCGACAAATGAGCAACTCCCTTTGCAGTATCCATAGTTTTACCACCACCCACACCAAACACTGTGGTTGCACCAGCACTTTTTGCAAGTTCGATATATTTTTCAATATTTTTGCGACTACACTCTCCTTGGAATGCTGCGTATGCAATGGTATATCCTTTGTCGATACATTGGTTCAACATGGGTTTTACCGTTTCTTCCACAACAGGGTCCATAATGACAAACAAATTTTTTCCCATACTGTCTACCAAATATTTTTCCACTTCACCCAAAACACCAAAACCCTGTACATATTTGGATGGACTTTTGAATACCATACTCACTTGATTTCCTCCTTTGCAGTTTGTTCTACAATAGCAAACCTCCATGACATTTTTATCTTTTGTATTTCCTTATCTTCTTTCGTATATCATTTACAATTTCTTACATAATCGCTTGCACGCTACTGATGAACATATTGCCACCGACAATCAACAACACTACATATACCACACGAAGGAATGTAATTTTATTGATTTTGGACAAGCATTTCATACCAATGAGCAAACCAATCAAAGCCAATGGCAAACCAATGGTAAATGCACTCCACATTTCTGGTGTATAGTAACCAGATCTATAGTGATTCAAGCTGTTGTAGGCATTCAAAACAATCCAAACCCATGTCATTGTATTACGGAATTTTTCTTTTTCTTTTACTGCGGACAAAGTATATACTGTCATCAAAGGTCCACCAATTGTGAAGGCACCATGGACAATCCCACCCACTGCCAAAGCAACGTAACGAATTGCTTTTTTCGCTTTTGTATCAGGTGCATCTTCCACAAATTCTTTTTTCAATACCAATGGTGCAATGATGGTTTTGTAGATGTTCATAAGAGCGATAAATGTAACCACAGCACCAATTGCCACCTTTGCATAGTTGGCATCCACTTGTTTCAACAAAATATTTCCAAGGATAACCCCAGGTGCACACACAATCAAAATTTTACCCAAGTCTTTCCAAGCTACATTTTTGATTTCTTTGACACCTATAAAAATCAAGGTAGGCATACACAAAAGTGTTGCATATGCTGTCCCTACTGTTGGTCCCAAAACATCTGAATGAAATGGTGCTGACAATACAGTACAACCAAAACCAGCCACCCCTTGGATGAAGAACGCAAACACTTGATACAAACCCAACCAAATATATTCCATAGTTATATTCATTTTTCTACCTCTTTCTCAAGTCACCTAACCGATATCCCTATCCCCAATTTTAGAAATGCAATTCTGTTCTTTGAATCAAATCTTTTTGTAGTGGTTTACCAAGTTCCACAAAGTATGCACTATATCCTGCTACACGCACCAACATATCTTTGTAGTCTTCTGGTTTTTTCTGTGCTGCACGCATGGTTTTGGAACTCATTACATTGAATTGTACATGCATGGATTTTTTCGCCATATATTCATCAATAAAGCTGACCAAGTTATCTCTACCTTCCACACCAGAAACGGCTTCTTCTGGGAAACGTAAATTCAACAATGTACCATTGGATGCCAAGCTATGATCCACTTTTGCAACGGAATTGACCACTGCTGTAGGACCATTGGTATCATGGGAACCACCATCTGTATGAACAGGTCCCATATTATCAGAAATGGGTTCGTATTTTTTACGTCCATCAATGGAAGCATTTGTGTTCAAGCCCATTGCCACATTTGCATTGACAGAGTACACACCAGGGCTGAATTTGCCACCACGTGCATTGGGTACATTCTTCACATTGCGACAGTAGCATTCAAACATATATTTGAACAAATCATCTGCATAATCATCATCATTTCCATAGTGATGGACTTTGGAGCTATTCACCAATGCATATAATTTTTCATGACCCACCCAGTTGTCTTTGATGGCTTGCAACAATTCAGAGCCTGTATATTTTTGTTCATCGAACACCAATTGTTTGATGGATGCAAGGGAGTCAGCACAAGTTGCCATACCAGCTGCTTGTGGACCTGTACCATTGTATTTTGCTCCACCTTCTGTTACGTCTTTTCCTGTTTTGAAACAATTGCCAAAGAATGCAGACAAATATGGCAATGGTTTCAATTGTCTATGTGCTCTATCGATGATATTCAAACTGGAAATCATTTGACCTGTCCAATATGCAAATTGTGCATCCACAGATGTCAATACTTCGTCAAATGTTTTGTATGTATCCAAACTGCCTGTATCTGGCCCCAATTGTTCACCTGCTTTTGGACCATCCAAAATACGACCACCATTGAGTACCATTTCCATCATTTTTGCTGTGTTCACATAAGCCGCATCATGCCAACCATATTCTTTTGCTGGCAAACTAGGTTCCACACAACCAACAACTGCATAATCTCTTGCTTCTTCCAATGTCATACCTTTGGATAGCATCCCTTTGATGGTTGGAATATCATTGAACAATTTTGGATGTCCATAGCCACAACGAATGCATTCCACTGCTTTGACCTTCAACTCATAGGGTGTGTTTTCATGCATACGTACACAAACCCAAGGGTTCATCATTCTGGTATGTGCAGATGCTTCCAACATCAACATGGTCAAATCGTTGGTTACGTCATTGCCTTCTGTATCAATACCGCCAATGGTCAAACTTTCGCCACCAAATCCACGACCATTACGCACTGCAACGGTACCTTTGTCTTTCAATTTGGTTGCATTGTTCATTTTCACATATTCCACTTCCAACAATTCCAAAGCAAATTCCTTTGTGATTCTGCCAGCTTCCAAGTCAGCTTTCAGGAAGGGATACAACCATTGATCCATACGTCCATAGGAAATGGAATGTCCATTGCTTTCAATTTGAATTAAGAAAGTTGCAATGTTGAACAATTGCAAAGCTTCAAAGAAAGTGGTTGGTGCTGGTCCTGCCACCGCATAACAATTGCTGGAAATCAATTCCAACTCTGCTTTTCTATCTGCATCTGTTTCTTCTTTTGCCATATCTGCTGCCAATTTACCATAGCGTTTTGTGTAGGTAATTGCCGCTTCATGCATGATGATCATAGCTCTAAAGAAATCTCTTTTTTCATCATAATCTGGATCTCTTTTGGAAAGTTCTGCCAAACAACCACGTGCTTGTTCCAAAAGCCCATTGAACCCAACTATCATCAATTTTTTATAATCAATCACCAAATGTCCTGCACCAGCATAGTGATATAAGTTGGTTTGGAAGATTTTTTCACCCATTTGGGAACCTTTGATTTGGTCATATTCCAATTTTCCATTGACAGAATCCTCAATGGTTTTTCCTTGCCAATAGCGACACAATTCCACAATTTCTCCACGCTCTTCGTCATTTCGGATATAGAATTGGTCATTTGCACGTTCTTCAAATGGAGAATGCAAAATTTCATCAATAATCCAGTTGACAGAAAACTCTGGATAAATGGGAGATGCCTTTGCAGGTGCTGCAATTTCCCCACAAATCAAATCATCTGGATAAATGTACAATGTGGTTTTTTGCAAAATATTTTCAAATGCATACGCCACTTTCATTTTTTGTGGTTTGTCCTCATGTGCTTGGTATGCTTCTGTCACCAAACGAAGTCTTTCCACATCAATGTCATAAGGTCTGTCCAAGAATGTTTGACGCAAACGATTGACTCTTGGATATGGAGACCAATCTTCATGGTTGACTTGGTAACCCAAACCATAGGTGTGATCAAAGGGTAATGTGCCTGATGCTGTTGTGTGTTGTGTGCTCATAATGCTCCTCCTATTATTGTTTTTCCTTAGTTCCCACAAGACAATGAATGCCTCTGTTATTGAAATAGTTTGCAATTCCTGTTATTTTCTTTTGGAATGATATACGATTGATTTTGACCTTTTCCATTTGGTATTCCATGTTAAGGGATTGGTATTTTTCTTCACCCAAACGCATAAAACTCAATAGTTGTAAGGTTCTGACTCTACCTTCCATTTCATTGCATATAAAATTGGCGGTTGCTTCTATATTTTCCTCATCCTCATTGACATAAGGAATCACTGGTATGCGTAGTATGATTTCTTTTCCTGTTTTGGAGAATTTGGTTAGGTTTTCCAATATCAGTTCATTGGAAACACCTGTATATTGTTTGTGTATATCTGGATTCATGTGTTTCAAGTCAGAAATAAACAAATCCGTATAGGGCAATACCTTTTCCAAATCTTCCCACTTGCCATGAAATGTACTTTCAAAACAAGTATGTATGCTTTCTGCTTTACAGGCTTTGAACAGTTCCAAAATAAAATCCACATGCAACAAAGCTTCTCCACCAGATACGGTAACACCACCACCAGAACGTGTGTAATATCCCTTATCTTTGCGTATGATTTCCATACATTCTTCCACTGTCATGGATTCACCCCATTTTTTGATGGCTTCTGCTGGACAGGCATCATAACAAGCGTGACATCCAATGCATTTTGTAGGGTCAATTGCCACCAATTTGCCACGATAAAATTGCAAAGCATCTTGTTGTGGACAAACCTCTAAGCAAGCACCACATTTGTTTTTTGAGATGCATTTCTTTCGATATACCCCCAGTTGTATTTGCTTTTGAAAGCTTTCTGGATTCCCACACCATTTACAACGCAATGGGCAACCTTTGAAAAATAATTCTGTTCGCACTCCTGGTCCATCGTGGATGGTAAACCTTTGGATGTTGAATATAATCCCTTCTTGTACCACGTTTTCATTCCTCCAACCCATTTTACAAGTCAAATTGCCCATAAGATTTTTGTTTTTCTCTTTTCTTTGAGTAAATTGTACCAAAGGAAATTCTGCTATGTAAGTAGACAGGTGGCTTATTTGTATGGGGAATGTTCCCTATTTTACATTTTTTAACAAACTCCACACAAAAAAGACCCTCTCTATATCCTAGAGAAGGTCTTTGCATGTCGAAACTTACTTTTTAAAGCCCCTACAAGAACGCTATATTTACTTCTTATTTTCATCCAACCAATTGTATAATTCATAGCGACTATTGACACCACATTTGGTGTAAATATTTTGCACATGTTTTTTGACGGTATGGTAGCTGATGACCAGTTCATTTGCAATTGCTTTATAGGTAAGCCCTTGGTAAATCAACTCTGCCACCTTTTGTTCTGTTTTGGTGAGTGATGTGTTTTCCACCATTGGTGCTACACTGCCATCTTCCTTATTGGAAATGGTAATCCAATAATAACGATCCACTATTTTATTGGAATATCCTTGGTCAAACACATGGATTTTGAACACATAATTCTTTATGATACGTTTTGCAATGATTTGTTCTGAATGAGTACCGGAGTCTCCAATGAGCATTGGCAACCAGTCACAAACCACATCGCTATGTAAATCCTTTGGTATGATTTCACCAAAAATATCCACCAAATATGTTTTTGCAGTTTCGTTGCAATCCAAAATATGCTTGAAATCATCTGTCACCAAAAATGCTTTATCACCTGATGCAATGATTTTGTTGTGGATTGCCAAAACAATTTTTCCTTGTTCATGTTTTTTGAAGGTTTTGTAGGAATTTGCAACAATGACATAAATGGAATTGAGTTTTTCCATTTCTTCTGCTGTAAAATCTCCTTGTTCCAAAGATTTGAAAAATGCCACTTGGATATAAGCATTGATGCCAAATGCCAAGGTCACGCTATAATGAGCATTGAAATTTTCTTCCAAAAAACGCACATATGCAGATGTATCATAATCCACAGCATCTATGATATCTGTAGAGCGATACAACCTTGGTTCCACATTGAAATAGGTCAGGTGGTCACGCACTGCTTCGTTGTAAATGGTGTGACGCACCACATCATTGACAAAAAACTTACGGTATGGATGTTCTGCACAATCTACATATAATCCATTTTTATCCACCCAGGACAAACATTCACCCTTTGTATCAAAATAAGAAATGAGCATTTCATCCAATCCAAAATTACGCTCCAATAGGTGTAACAATTCGTTGCTGAAAAATTCTCGCGCTGATAGTTGGCGCTCTGCCATTTCCGAAAAGAATTGTACCTGCTTCATTGCCATATATCTCACCACCTTTTTTTATCTTCTGTTCATGCTGCTATAGCCTCCTGATAAAATACCGAGCTATTTTTATAATTATATCATAAAAATAAAGAAAGTCACATAAAACTCCTTCCAATAAGATATTTTTTATAAATATATTTATGGTGATACTTCTGCAATATTGCAAATTCACAACATACACTATCCCCTTCTATTGTCAACAAGCTGGACAAGCTGAATTTGATAAACACCCATCAAGCACACCACAATTTCATAAAACACACATAAAACACAAAACACCTCATCAAAACAAGTCACTTTTGACTCCTTCTGATGAGGTGTTTTTATGAATATTTTTATACCTTATGCTTTTTTACGCCCTTGTAACAGTGGGAATGCAATGGCTAATGCCATCAAAATCACAAGTCCAGATAACAAAGCACCTTGGTTTGTGGTGAAACTTCCTGTGCCATTTGCAATAGAAGCACCTGCTGCATTCACAACATATGGACAAAGTGCCATACCGACATTTTGCAAACAAGTGGCAATGGAAACCGCCATACCAGAAGAAGCCAAAGGGACAGAGCCAGCAGAACCATTCATAATGCAAGCCAAACACATGGAAATGGACAAACCGCAGAAGAATGCACCAAGATAAGACATTGCCAAGCCATTTGCAAATACAATTAAGAGATACCCACAGGACATCAACACGCAACCAGCGGATAATGTCATTTTGCCAAAGATTTTTGCTACTTTTCCATAAGCAATACCCATAAGCAAGCCACCAACAGCAAAGATTGCTAAGGAGTAACCAGCAGCAACGGAATCACCCAAGTTCATTTCTGTGATGATTGCAGAAGCGGAGTTCGCATAAGTTTGACCACCTGTCAAATAAATCAAGATGGCAACCACCCAAATCCACATAGATGGTGTTGGTGTAAACTTCACCTTTTCGCCACTTGCAGAAATTGCCACAGGTTTTTGATATGGCAAGCACACAATGGCACCCACCAAAGAAATGACAGCAATCAAATGTACAAGAAATGCTACATTCCAACTGATTTGACCCAAATTTCCTGCCACCAAAGAGAAAATGATACACCCAAGCATTTGGGATGCAGACATATTCCCCATGGTTTTGTCACGTTCTTCTGGGTCTTCAAAATTCTCTACAACCAAAGCAGCACAAAGGGTTTGCACCATACCAAGACCTACACCAAACAAGCAACGCATTGCAAAAATCATTTGCAAACTATCCATGCAATATGGTGTCACACCGCCAACCAACCAAAGAATTACACCCACAATCATCAAGGTTTTCTTGGCAATTTGACCCATTAACTTTCCTGTGATGATGGTCACTGGAATGACAATCATACATGGCACAGAAATCATATAGGCAACAATAGTAGTTGGACTTTCTTCTGGGAATGCTGCCATGATATTTGCCAAGTTGCTTGCCACCGCAATGGCACCCATCATCAGCAATGCACAGAGGTAAATCCCGATTTTCGTCATATTTTTATTGATTGTTTTTTCCATAACCTTCACCTTTCTTCAATTAAGCAAAATACGGGTGCCCACATAGGGACACCCCTACAATTTCTATTTTTTTGTAGAAATGATTCCATGTGTGATCACCCGTAATACACATCATTTATTTTGATACGGATTAAATATCCAATGCTCTTGCATGACCTGTGCCAACTGCATCTGCAACACGTCCAGCTTTGATGCTATCGCCAATTTCGAACACACGAGGTGCTGTATTATAGAAATCTTCCACAACTTTACGATTTGCACGCATACCAGCTGCCAACAAAATGGTATCTGCTGCCAAAGTGATTTCGCCATCAGCTGTTTGACATACCAAACCTTCGTCTGTGATTGCTTTTGCGGTTGTGCTGGTATGGATTTTGATGTTGCTATTTCTTTGGTAGGTAATCATTGCGTTTTTGTGCATGAAATAAGCATCTGCTGCCCAATCGCTGTTCATTTCCACCATAGTCACATCTTTGCCCAAACCATCCATATAGATTGCACATTCGCTACCAACCAAGCCACCGCCAAGAATGACCACTTTTTCGCCAATTGCTGGTGGGTTTTGATGAAGTGCATCAAGAGTCACAACTTTTTTGTTGTCGATACCTGGAATTGGAGGAACAATAGGGCTTGCACCCACTGCCACCATAACCACGTCTGCCTTCATTGCAACTGCTTGTTCGCCTGTGAGTTCTGTATTCATATGTACATCAACGCCTGTGTTTGCCAAACGTTTTTCCATAACTTTCACGAAGTTATACATATTGTGTTTGAATGGAATGTGTTGTTCAGACAACAATTGACCGCCAAGGTGTGCACTTTTTTCATAAAGGGAAACACTATGACCACGTTCTGCTGCTGTAACAGCTGCTTCCATACCACCAACACCACCACCAACTACGATAACTTTCTTTGGTGTAGTAGGAGGTGCTGCATATTGATTTGCCAATTCATTGCCCACTTCTGGATTGAATGCACAGGAATAAGTTCTGTTGGTCAAATAGTTATAGAAACAAGTGAAACATCTGCAACAACGTACAATTTCATCACTTCTACCAGAGAATGCTTTTTCTGGGAAGTATGGATCACAAATGGATTGACGAGCCACTTCCACGATGTCTGCTTTGCCAGATGCAATGATTTCTTCCATCATATCCATATCGGTCAAACCACCAACAGTAGCAACTGGAGATTTTACGTGTTTTTTCACTTCTGCTGCCAAAAATACATTGCAACCTTCTGGAACAAACATAGATGGATGTGTGATACCAAATACTTCTGGATTTTCATGAACACCAGCGGAAACATGAATCAAATCCACTTTGTCATCCATCATTTTTGCAATTTCAACGCCTTCTTCGATTGTGTAGCCACCTTCGTCAAATTCAGCACCACTGTAACGCACTTCAATTGGATATTTAGGGCCTACTGCTGCACGAATTTCATCGAGAACCAACAACAAGAAACGAGAACGATTTTCTAGGCTACCACCCCATTTATCTGTTCTTTTGTTCATTGCTGGAGAAAGGAATTGGTGCAACAACCAACCATGACCAGCATGAAGAAGTACCATGTCGATACCAGCATCTTTTGCCAATTTTGCAGCAGAACCAAAGCTTTTTGCAGTTGCATAAATTTGTTCTTCTGTCATGGCTTTGACTGCAACCCCAGCAGAATTCATTTCATCATTTGGACCATATGCGAAATGATCATCAGAATCGTTATGCGCTCTAGCATTTGCGTAGCGACCACCATGTTGCAACTCGATAACTGCATTACAATTGTGACGGTGCATTGCTTTGGAAAATTCTTTCAAAGATGGCAAAGACATTGCATCATAGAGTTTCACTTCTTTTGTATGGGTTCTGCCGATTGCATCCACAACACCCAAACCGATTGCAACACTTGCAAGACCACCTTTTCCACGATTTTCATGGAATGCGATGTCTTCTCGTCTCATTTGGCTTTCTGTGTCCATTTCTGGATTGGACATTGGAGAACCAAAGATTCTGTTTTTGAAGGTAAGACCATTGATGGTGATGGGTTTTGCAAGATTTGGATAAAATTTGTTTTCCATTGTAATTCCTCCTGTTTTGTTTTATGTGTGACGATTGATTGATTTCTCATTCATTTGTGTTAATTATATATCTAACAAAAATCTTGCAAAAGAATAGATAATATTGTATCATTACAAGTAAATGGTTGTATCAAAAAATATACACAATAGAAATATCCGATACTATGGTTTAAATTCCCTGTTTTTGTTTGTTTTACACAACCATTCCCCTGTATATTCGTCATTTCAATGGAAAAGAGATACTTTTGTGCAATACCACGAAAACAAAAAAAGACCCCCAACCTTCCTAATTATAGAAGAAAAGGAGATGCCCCATGACATTTAGACAGATGGAATTGTTCATTGCAGTATGTGAATACAAAAGCATAAATAAGGCTTCTGAAGCACATTTCATTTCCCAACAAGGTGTTTCCAAGATGATTCGTGAATTGGAAGACGAACTGGATTGCACTCTTTTGGAACGAAATAAAAACGGTGTGACACCTACACCAAGAGGCACATATTTCTTACAGGAATGTCGCACCATTGTGGATAAAAAAGCTTTTCTTTGCGACAATATTTCTAAGATGAAGGAGTTTCCAAAAGAAATCATCCATCTAGGTATGGCTTTTGGTATGATTGCCGCAATCCCATATCAATTGATATTGGATTTTGAACGGGAACACCCCCACATCCGTATTGATTATGCAGACCATGCCGATTTTTATTTGGAAAATTTACTCCTCAAAGGAGATTATGACTTCAGTATCACCACAGGGATTATGGATGAAGAAAGACTGGTTGCAGAAAAGGCATTCCACGAACCAACCTATCTTTGTATCCCACAAAATCATCCGTTGTATAACCAAGAAACCATTACAATGGAAGATTTGCAACCTCAAAAATTTGTGGCATTCAGCACAAAATTCCATAT
Source organism: Chakrabartyella piscis (assembly GCA_030067835.1). Taxonomy (GTDB): domain Bacteria; phylum Bacillota; class Clostridia; order Lachnospirales; family Anaerotignaceae; genus Chakrabartyella; species Chakrabartyella piscis. Next base: position 216,519 of record CP092441.1, on the reverse strand, counting down.
CCGCCATAACTTTGTGGCAAGTTGTAGACGCTTTGGATTTGAACCAAATATTGAACTGAGCTCTGGTGATTTCAATTCTTTGAAGGAAATTGCAAAAGCAAATGATTTTTTGTTTGTTGTACCAGCACATACTGTCAATACTGATGATGTTGGCTTGCGATATCATCCATTTCCAGATGAAAACTTTATTTGGACCATATATTTTGCACACAAAAAGAATATGGAGCTTTCAGAAAATGGGATGCTATTCTATCGCTATTTGATGGAAGGTGTACCAAGGTTGTTTGACTGAATTTCTCTGTCATATCCAATACTTCTCCAAATATCATCTACAAGCAAAATACCCCTCACCAGAAGATCGTCACATGCGACCATTCCAATGAAGGGTATTATTTTTTATCTCAAATCAAAGTACAACCAACAAATTGCGAATCAACATATCGCCACCGACAATCAACAACACCACATATACAATACGCAAGAATTGTTCACGATTGATTTTTTCCAAGAATTTCATACCTGCAAAGAAACCAATTGCTGCCATTGGTAGACCTACCAAAACTGCACTCAACATATACGGTGTATAGGCACCATTGCGATATTGGTTGCAAGCATTGATGGTGTTGAGCACCACCCAAACCCAGTTCATGGTATTGCGGAATTTCTCTTTCTCTTTGACTGCTTCCAATGTATAAACAGTAATCAATGCACCGCCAATGTTGAAAGCGCCATGTACCACACCACCCAAAAGCAAGCAACCATAACGAAATGCTTTTTTTGCTGTGGTATCAGGTGCCACTTCTGTTGGTTCTTCAATTTTCAAAATCAATGGTTTTACAATGTGTTTGTAGCAATTGACCAAAGCCAAACCAGTGATCATAGTGCCTAGGCAGATTTTGGCAGTGGTTTCATCAATTTTATAAAATAAGATGTTACCAAAGAACAAACCAGGTGCACAGAAAATTACAATTTTCAACAAATCTTTCCAAGCCACAGAATGTCTAAATTTAATGCCCAAATAGTACAAAAATGGAATGGTCATCAATGTTCCATAGGGTACACCTGCTGCTGTACCCAACAGCCCTGTTGTGACAGGTGTGTTGATGGTTGTGCCCCCAAAGCCAGTACATCCCTGTACAAAGAAGCCCACTACCTGCATCAAACCAACCCATAAAAAATCCAATTCAAAACTCATAAAAATACCCCTTTTTCATCTCCATTTTCCTATAGATTCCTATTTTTTGACAGAAGTTCATTAGAAATGCAATTCTGTACGTTGGATCAAATCTTTTTGTAATGGTTTGCTCAGCTCCACGAAATATGCACTATATCCAGCCACACGCACCAACATATCTTTGTAATTTTCTGGATTCTTTTGTGCTGCACGCAAGGTTTTGGAACTCATAACATTGAATTGTACGTGCATTGCTTTTTTGGACAAATATTCATCAATAAAGCTGATCAGGTTATCTCTACCTTCCATTCCAGCAACTGCTTCTTGTGGGAATTTCAAATTCAACAAAGTACCATTGGTTGCCAAAGAATGGTCTACCTTTGCAATGGAGTTTGCAATTGCTGTTGGTCCACAAATGTCATGGGAACCACATTCTGTATGAACAGGTCCCATATTATCGGAGATGGGTTCGCCTTTTTTACGTCCATCTACAGAAGCATTGGTATTCATACCCATACCTACATTTGCATTGACGGTATACACACCAGGATTGAAGGTGCCACCCCTTGCAATTGTTCTACCACGCAAGTTTTTGCAATAGCATTCAAACATAAATTTGAACCATTCATCCGCATAATCATCATCATTTCCATAGTGATGGACTTTGGAACTATTCACCAATGCGTATAATTTTTCATAACCTTCCCAATTGTTTTGTACTGCTACCAACAATTCAGCACCGGTACAACGTTTTTCATCGAACACCAATTGTTTGATGGTGGTTAAGGAATCGCCACAAGTTGCAATGCCAGACGCTTGTGGTCCAATGCCATTGTATTTGGCACCACCTTCCACCAAATCCTGACCAGATGCCAAACAATCGTCATAAAAAGCAGATACAAATGGTACTGGTTTACGTACCTTATGTGCATTGTCGATGATGTGCAAACTGGAACACATTTGATCCAACCAATAGTCAAATTGTGCATCCACAGACGCCAAAACTTCATCAAAGGATTCATATGTTTCCAAACTGCCTGTATCTGGTCCAATTTGCATACCTTTGTCAGGTCCATCCAAAATACGTCCACCATTGATGACCATTTCCATCATTTTGGGTGTGTTCACATAAGCTGCATCATGCCAGCCATATTCTTTGCCAGGAATGCTTGGTTCCACACAGCCAACAACTGCATACTCCCTTGCTTCTTCCATAGGAACGCCTTTTCTTTGGAGTGCTCTAATTGCTGGTTCATCATTGAAAATCTTTGGATGTCCATATCCTGCACGAATGCATTCCACAGTTTTCACCTTCAATTCATATGGTGTGTTTTCATGCATACGTACACAAAGCCAAGGGTTCATCATACGGGTATGTACAGATGCTTCCAAGAACATCATGGTCAAATCGTTGGTTGCATCATTTCCTTCTGCATCCATACCACCAATGGTCAAACTTTCCCCACCAGCACAACGTCCATTTCTTACAATTACAGTGCTTTTGTCTTTGAGTTTGACAGGGTTATTGAGCTTCACATATTGCACTTCAATCAATTCTAGGGCAAATTCTTTGGTCAATGTGCCCGCTTTCATTTCTGCTTCGTACAAAGGCAACAACCATTGATCCATACGTCCATAGGAAATGGAATGTCCATTGCTTTCCACTTGGATGAGCTGTGTTGTAAAACTAAACAATTGCATTGCTTGCCAGAAGGTTTTTGGTGCACCACCAGCAATTTGTTTGCAGTTTTCTGCCATTGCAAGAAGTTCTTCTTTGCGTGTTTCGTCCACTTCTTTGTCTGCTGCTTCCAAAAGCAATGGTACGTAACGTGCAATGTGTTGTTTTGCTGCATTTTGCATAATGAGCATTGCTTGGAATTCATCACGTTTGTCTGCATAGTCAATGTCTTTTTTATCCAATTTTGCCACTGCTGCTTCGATATTGGCAATGATACCATCGTAACCAATTTCCATGATTTTTGCATAGTCTACAGAAAAATGACCTGTACCAGCATAGTGAAAATAGTTGGTTTGGAAGATTTTTTCTCCCAATTGTGCACCTTTCAGCTGTTCTGGTTCCAATCTGGAATTGATCAAGTCTGCAACAGATTTACCTTCCCAATAAGCACACAAATCCAAGATTTCTTGACGTTCTTCTTCTGATCTGATGTAGAATTGGTCAAATTCTCTTTCTTCAAATGGGAAATTCAAAATTTCGTCAATGATCCAATGCACTGAAAATTCAGGGAAGATAGGAGTTGCTTTTGCTGGTGCACACAATTCGCCCAAAATCAATTCATCTGGATAGATATTCAATTCGCAGTTTAACAATACATTCTCAAAAGCATATGCACATTGCAATTTTCTAGGTGCTTGCTCATGTTTTTTGTAGGATTCTGTCACCAAACGTAGTCTTTGTACATCAATTTCATATGGTCGATCCAAGAAAGTCTGTCTCAATTTGTTGACCCTTGGATATGGAGACCAATCTTCGTGATTCACTTCATAACCCAAACTGTAACACTTGTCAAATGCTTCTGTTCCCTTTGCCATTGTACTATTCATTGCAATTCCTCCTTATATTCACATGGTTGTATTGTATTGTTTTCATTACTATTCTTTCTCCTTGGTGCCCACCAAACAATGAATGCCCCTTTCATTGAAATATGTTGCAATGGCATTCACGTGTTTTTGGAAGGAGATTCTACGCACCTTCACATCTTCCATTTTGTATTCCAGACCCAATGATTTGTATTTTTCTTCACCCAATCGCATAAAACTGAGCAATTGTAAGGTTCTAATATTGCCATGCATTTCATTTAAAATGAAATCTGCGGTGGCTGCGATATTTTGCATATCATCATTGACATTGGGTATGACTGGAATCCGTAAAATCAGTTCTTTTCCTGTTTCTGCCACTTTTTGCAAATTTTCCAAAATCAATTCATTGCCAACACCTGTATATTTCTTGTGTATCTTGGTATCCATATGTTTGATATCTGCAATCATAATGTCTGTTACAGGCAATATCTTTTCCACTTCTGACCAATTGGCACATAATGTGGTTTCAAAACAAGTTTGAATGTTTTCTTCTTTGCATTTGGCAAACAATTCTGCCACAAAATCACTTTGCATCAATGGCTCACCACCAGAAACAGTAACGCCACCACCAGAACGTTCATAATATCCTTTGTCTTTTCTGATGATTTCCATGCATTGGTCAACGCTCATCACATTACCCCATTGCTTGATGGCATCTGATGGACATTCTGCAAAACAAGGAAAACAGGCTTCCCGTTGGCTGTCATCCATTGCAACAAGCTTACCTCTGTAAAACTCCAAAGCATCTTCGCTACCACAAACTTCCAAGCAAGCACCACATTTTTTCTTGCCAATGCACTTGGATTTGTATACTCCCAATTGTATGTATGTCTTCCAGCTTTCTGGATTGCTACACCAATCGCATCGCAATGGACAACCCTTCAAAAACAACTCTGTCCGCAAACCTGGCCCATCATGAATGGTGAATCTTTGTACCTCAAATACAATTCCCTCTTGCATCCACATCCCTCTTTCTATTTTTTGTGTGTCCCATCCTTTGTGATAATTGTATCAAGGGAAAAGAAGTAGTAGAAGTGGGTGACCTTCTTATTTTACAGGAGTAGTTCTCCTTATTTTGGGTACCCGTTCTCCTTATTTTTCAAAAATATAGCCAAAAATACACAAAAAAAATCTACACTTTTTACAGTGTAGATTCCATACTGTCAAAAAATCAACGGTCTTTTTGCTTTTAGCGTCGCAGACTTTAATCCGCAGAACGTATCGGAAAGAAATCCGACGGCAAAGCCGTTTTGCGTAGCAAAATACTGACCAGGATCGCATTTCGTCGAGGACAAAAGCGATTTCTAGGTGCTTCGTAGAAGCACTTGTACGAGGAAATCGTCTTTTTCCCCTCTGACTACAACTTGAAATCCTGATTTCAAGTTAACGTGTTTACTTTTCTTTGTTTTCAATCCAGCGATACAACTCAAAACGACTGTTGACACCACATTTCATGTAAATATTTTGCACATGTTTTTTGACGGTGTGGTAGCTGACCACCAATTCATCTGCAATGGCTTGGTATGTCAAACCATGATACATCAAATCTGCAACTCGTTGTTCTGCATGGGTCAAAGCCATATTGGAACCTATGTAATCTGGTTTTTTCTTTTCTTCTTTCAAAGAAATGGTCACCCAATAATAATGCTCAATGATGCCATTGGAGTAGTTGTGTGTATGGGTATGTATTTTGAAAATATAGTTTTGTACAATTCGTGTTTTGATGCCTTCTTCTTCCAAGGTTGCTTCATCCAATAAGAAGGAAAGCCAATTACAAGGGCTTGTGCTACTGATTTCATCTGGAATGAAACCGCCTAAAATATCCTTGAGATAGGTATGTGCCATCTTGCTATAGTTGACAATGTGCATGAAATTATCTGCCACAAAATATGCCTTTTCACCAGTTGCAATGATTTCATCTTGGATTTCAGAAACACGTTTTGCTTGCTCATGTTTTTTGAAAATACGGTAGGAATTTGCCATATATAGGTAGATTTTGTTCAGTTCTTTCTTTTCTTCCTCTGTGAAATCCCCTTCTTCCTTGGATTTCAGGAAAATCACTTGGATATAGCCATTGATGCCAAATGCCATGGTCACACTGTAGTGTGCATCGAAATTTTCTTCCAAAAAGCGAACATATGCCGATTGTGCATAATCCACTTCGCTGATCAATTCCGTTGCATGATACAACCTTGGCACCACTCGATAATAGGTCAATTGATCCTGCATGGATTTTTGACGCACAATATGCCCAATGATGTCATTTGCCACAAATTTACGATAGGGATGTTCTTCTGTGTTCAAAGATTGTCCTTTTCGGTCACGCCAAGATAGGAAATTTCCTTGTGCATCAAAATAGGTAATCACCACATTGCGATACCCAAAATTCCGCTCCAAAGAATCCAAAGTGGTGTTGGTGAAAAATTCTTCTGTTGAAATTTGGCGTTCTGTCATTTCTGAAAAGAACTGCATCTGACCTATGCTTTCCATATATATCCCCTACCTTTCGTTGTTATTTTATATTTCTTTATTTTAACAGCAATTTCATAGGTTGTATATATGGTTTTTACAATTTTTGTGGATTGGGTGTTTTGTAGAAAAGTACCAATTGATATATTGTCATATCATCATCTACAAACATGCCATGTAGAGACGGATTCCATATCCACCCGCACAAGATTACCGGCAAATAGAACGGTTGGTGGTGGAGTGATATGGAAATAGCATTCCCCATCAGAATAAAGCATACCCCCATTCATTGACACTAGCAGAAATGGAACCACACAAAGTGATTGCTACTTTTCTCATATCAAATTTCTCCTAACGATTGATTACATTCCAGCAATTGCATCCATATATTCTTTTGCTGCTGCTGTAATTTTATCAAATTCTCCATTTTTAATCAAGTCCAAGCTCACCAAATTACCGCCAACACCAGCGCCAACACAGCCTTTTTTCAGGAATTCTGTGATATTTTTTGCATTGACACCACCAACAGCCAAATATTTGATATGTCCAAATGGTCCACAAAGTGCTTTCACATAATCAGCACCCAAGTTACCCACTGGGAAGATTTTTACGAAATCTGCACCTGCTGCATTTGCTGTCATTGCTTCAGAAGCGGTCATTGCACCTGGAATGGAAATCAAACCAAGTTCTTTTGCACGTTTGATAACTGCCACATTCACATCAGCAGAAATGATGTAGTTTGCACCAACTGCTGCTGCTCTATCCACCAATTCTGGGTAGGAAGCTGTACCACAACCTACGCACATTTTGTCACCCATTGCTTTTGCAACTGCTTCGATACATTTATCTGTATTGGTGTTTTCTGGGTCTTTCATATCAAATGTGAATTCCAATAATTTGACGCCACCAGCGTACAATGCTTCTGCCAATTTCACAGCGTCTTCTGGTTGTACTCCACGTGCAATTGCGATGATTTTTGTATCCTGAATCATTTGTAGAATTTCTGTGTTGTTCATATTTACGCCTCTTTCTTCTATAATAATAGTGTGTTATATATTTTCACCCAACGTATACAATACAACGGGCGACCACATAGGGTCGCCCCTACATATTGCAATGGGTTTTCAATCAATCTTATTTTTTCAATTTTTTACCACGTGCTTTTGCAATGACCATAGCGATGATTACGATTGCACCTTTTACCAACAATTGGTAGTAGTAGGAAACACTCATCAAGTTCATGCCATTTTCTACAACAGCAACGATGAAAGCACCCAACATAGTACCGATGATGGTACCAGAACCACCTGTCATCAATGTACCACCCAAAACTACAGCTGTGATGGCATCCAATTCATAGCCACTACCAGCTTGTGGGATACCTGAGTATGCTTGTGCTGTCAACAAGAAACCAGCAACTGCACTCAACACACCCATGATAACAAATACAATGGTTTGTGTTTTCAAAACGTTGATACCAGACAAACGAGCTGTTTCTGCGTTATTCCCAACAGCGTATACATTTCGACCAAATTGTGTGTATTTCAAAACGTACCAGATTACTGCAAGCAACACCAAAACCACAACAACTGCAAATGGAATGACACCAAAGACTTTCAATTTACCAAAGTAACGAATGCTTGGTGCATCAAATGGTTGGGATTTCCCGCCAACGATGATATAAGCAATACCACGGGCAACGTTCATAGTACCCATTGTGATGATGAATGCTGTAATTTTTTTCTTTGCAATGAAGAAGGCATTGATCAAACCAAAGCCAGCACAAGCCAAGAATGCAATCAAAACAGAGAGCCATGGGTTCACACCTTGGTTGACCAAAGCACAAATCATCGCACTGGTCATCGCAACCAAAGAACCTACAGACAAGTCGATATCGCCTGTCAAGATAACCAATGTCATACCAAAGGAGATGATACCTGTGATGGACATAGCACTCAAAATGTTGATGAAGTTATTGAAATCTGCAAAGTATGGAATGGTCAAACACATAACTGTATACATTACAATGATGGCAATAACCAATTTCAATACATAACTATTTGTGTCATTCATATGTGCAAGTGAAAATTTCTTTTTATTTTTCATATCCATTTTAAAATCTCCTTATTCTTCTATCCCGTTAATTCCAAGGAATATTCTATTGTAATCAAATTCGCTTTTTTGATATTCTCGCAAGATTTTGCCTTTATACACCACAAAAATTCTGTCGGAAACATCAATCAATTCTGTGATATAAGAAGTGGTATACAAAATTCCTTTGCCTTCACAGGATAATTTTTTGATAAATTCTATCATTTCTGTTTTCGCTGCAACGTCGATACCAGCTGTTGGTTCGTTCAAAATGAACAAGTCCACATCGGAATACAACCATTTTGCGATAATCGCTTTTTGTTGATTCCCACCAGAAAGGGATGAAATATGTACATCGCCGGATGGTGTTTTGATGCCCAATGTTTGGATATATTCATTGGTTGCAACCTTTTCTGCTGCCGCTTTGATTTTAGAGAAATAAGGATTTTTTTGACCCTTTGTAATACCAATATTATCTTGGATAGTCATATCCAAAAATTCACCATACAACTGTCTATCTTCGGGAACATATCCCACACCAGCGCGGATTGCTTGGATTGGATTTTTGAAATTGACTTCTTTTCCCTTCACCTTGATGGAACCACTTGTTCTAGGCTCCATACCAAAGAGATGGTCGAACACATTTTGCACACCAGAACCGCCAAGTCCAACAAAACCAACGATTTCGCCTGGATGCACTTGGAAATTGAAATCGCTGACTTCATCTGTCACCAAATCGGTAACTTCCACCAACAATTCATCTTCCACAATTCTATCTGCAAGAGGAATATCTTGTTTGATGATACCACCCTCTGCATTTTTCAACACATCATCCATTTTCTTACCAATGTCACCAGACATGGCATCAACCAAGGAGGACGCTGTGAAATTTTCTGTTTTATCTGTAACAACAAATGTACCATCTTTGATGACTGTAATATTATCACAAATATCCAAAACTTCTTTCAATCTGTGAGAAATGAATACAACCGCTGCGCCTTTTTCTTTCAATTTACGCATAATGGAGAACATCATTTCAACACCATGTTGACGAAGTGCAGATGTTGGTTCGTCCATCAAAAAGATACTTGGATTTTTTGCATATGCTTTTACAATTTCCACCAATTGGCTTTCTTCTGTGGTCAATTCGGACACATTCACCTTTGGATCAATGTCCAATTCCAATTCTTCAAGCAGACTTCTTGCATCTGCTTCCATTTTGGCAAAATCAATCTTGCCACCTTTTTTTGGCATTTTATCAATGAAGATATTTTCTGCCACAGTCATGTGTTTCATCAATCTACGATGTTGGAAAATAATACTCATGCCACTTTCTTGTGCAATGATCGGACTATTCTTTTTGAGTTCTTTGCCATCCACATAAATCTCGCCTTTGTCTTGTTCATATACACCAAAGATAATGTTGAGAAGTGTAGATTTTCCAGCCCCATTGGAACCACACAAACCTGTGATTTCCCCTTTTTTGAAGGTTAAGTCCATATCTGTCAAAGCGTGTACACCACCGAAAGATTTATATATATGATTCAGTTGTAATGCAACATTTTCCATAATTGATTCCTCATCTTTCAATTTTATATTGTAATCGAGGCACAAACTTCCATTTATGCCTCGATTTGAAACTGTTCCAGTTCTATTGTAGTTCTATTGGTTTTTATTTAGATGCTTCTGTTTGTGCAATGATCAAGTCCATGTATTCCTCTACGTTGTCTACTGTAACTGCAACACCAGTTGTTTTCAAGATAGAAGGAGCTGGTCTATTACAGTTCATTTCATCAAGCAAGTTTACAGAAAGAGAACCATAGTTGTAGGAGTGCATAGCCACAACTGCTTTGAGAGGTGTGCCTTCTACTTGCAATTCTTTGTAGGAGTCTTGGGATTCTACTACTGTTACAACTGCAACGGAATCTTCTTTGCCAACATTTTCAACACCACGAACAATACCAATACCATGAGCATCCATAATGGAGATGAAACCTTTTACATCTGGATGAGCTTGCATAATGTCTGTTGCCCATGTTTGCGCAGAGATTTGGTCAGCATCAGGACCATCTTCTGCGATAACTGTGATACCTGGGTATTCTTCAAATGCCAAGTAGAAACCTTCTACACGGTCTTCAGATGGAGGAATTTCACTTGGGTATTTACAAATTGCAACTTCACCTTCGCCACCCATAGCTTCAGCCAATTCGATACCAGCAATATAACCAGCAGCAACGTCGTCACCACCAACTTGGCTATCTGCAAGGGAATCATCTTGGATGGAGTCCATTGTTACAACTTTCATGCCATATTCATGAGCCAATTCAATTGCAGCTTCGCCAGATTCTTTTGTTGTGGAGCCCAAAACCAACAAAGAAACGCCACGACTTGCAAATGTTTTGATCAAATCTTGTTCTTGCAATGGATCGTTTTCTGCGGAACCACTGAAGAATTCATAACCCAATTTTGCTGCTGTTTCTTGACCACCCAACAACATATATTGTTGGAAAGGATCGTTCAAGTCATGGTTGATAAAACCAATTGCACCTTTGGATTCAGCTGCATCTGCTGTAGCTGTGTCTGTGCTTGCTGTGGATGTGCTTGCACAACCTGTTGCTGCCAACATGGATAATACTGTAATACCTGCCAACGCTCTTTTAAACATTTTTTTCATTTTGTTACCCTCCTTGTAATTCCCTTATAATCTTCTCATCATCGTCTATCAAAGGCTGTTTTAGCCTAAAATATTCCTCATCATTTGACCAAGTGTTTTGCAATCAAATCTCGGTCTGGTTCAAATCCAAGTCCTTCAAACTCAGGTTTTTCTATGTATCCATCTTTCAAAGTCACTTGATAGAGCAAATTCATTTCATCCCTAAAAATGTTAGGTGTTCTATCATATTCAAATAACACTTCTCCTGGGTTCAAACTTTCTGGGAAGTCTGGCATTGCAAATGCTGCATGCATTCCTGTTTGCAATGCGATTGCACTGCCCCAAACATGAGGATAGCATTGTGTGTTTGCAATTTTTGCCATACTAAAGATTTTTTGTGCTTCACTCAAACCACCCATGATGCTACAATCTGGTTGCAAAATATCCACACATCTTTCATCAATGAAGCGCTTGAATCCATAACGTGTAAATTCTGCTTCACCACCTGCAATTGGAATGGAAGTTGCCGCTTTCACTTCTTTGTATCCACCAATATCTTCTGGAATGACTGGTTCTTCAAACCAAGTGATATCGTATTTTTCGATTGCTTGCGCAATTTTGATTGCTGCCATTGCTGTGTAGGCATGGTTTGCATCCACCATCAATTTGATATCTGGTCCAATGGCTTCTCTAACGGTTTTGACCATTTGGATATCGTTTTCAATGCCAAATCCAATTTTCATTTTCATGGCTTTGAAACCAGCAGTCAAATATTTATGTGCTTCTTCCACCAACAATGCTTCTTGGTTGTCTGTCTTTGTATGGTAGAAACCAGTTGCATATGGAAGAATTTTATCTCTTCTAGCACCACCCAACAATTGGTACACTGGCAGGTGTGTGTATTTCCCTTTCAAATCCCACAAAGCGTTGTCCACAGCACTGATTGCTTGGATACAAGAACCTTTTTGTCCATTGTCACGCAAGGTGTTGTACAATTCATCCCAAATCTTTTCAGAATCGAAAATGTGTTGACCAATGAGTTTTGGTGCATATACATTGTCGATGATTGCTTTGTTGACAAATGCATTGCCAAAAGCTTCTCCAAAGCCATACACACCATCTTCTGTAATAATTTCCAAAAGCATCAATGTTCTGGTGTTGTACCACGCTTGGGAATAGCAAAAGCTTTGTTCGCCTAATTTTTGTGATACTATGTAGGTTTTCACCTCTTTGATTTTCATTACGTCATCTCCAAACTATTGTCATTTCAATTAATATTTAATGGATACCCTTTGTACTGTAGAGTATTCTTCCAAGCTCAATCTGGAACAATCTTTGCCGATACCACTTTGTTTGCAACCACCATGTGGCAATTGGAATGCGTAGAATGGTTCGTTGATGCAAACGCTACCAGCATCGATTTCTTTGGACAATTTCATTGCACTTTCCAAACTGGAAGTGTACGCATATGCTGCCAAACCAAATTCTGTATCATTTGCAAGAGCAACCACATCATCTGCATCTGTAAAGGAAAGCACTGGCATAATGGGTCCAAAGATTTCTTCTTTGTAGACTCTCATTTCCTTTGTCACACCAGTCAAAACAGTTGGTTCAAAGAAGAATCCTTCTTTATCTGCCACTTTGCCACCAACCAAAACCTTTGCACCTTTCGCAACAGCATCTTCCACCAAAGAAGCCATGTTAGCAAGTGCTTTTTCATTGACCATAGGCCCCATGATGAAATCACCAGCATCAGAACCTGTTCCCAAAACCACTTTGTCAGCAAATTCTTTGACACTGTTAAGGAATGTATCCATCACATCTTCATGAACAAAAATTCTGTTGGGTGCCACACAAACTTGACCAGTGTTGCCAAATTTGCCATCAGCTGTACATTGACCAGCGTTGTATACATCTGCATCTTTCATAACCACAACGGGTGCACTACCACCCAATTCCAAAGAATATTGCTTGACGGAAGTTGCACTTTGTTTGATGATTTTTTTGCCTGTTTCTGTGGAACCAATCAAGGTAATCATACTTGGAATTGTGCTTTCATTCATGGCTGTGGATACAATTGCACCAGAACCTGCAATGACATTCACAACACCTTCTGGCAAACCACATTTTGCAATGACTTCTGCCACCATCATTGTTGCAAGAGGTGTATCAGAAGAAGGTTTGATGACACAAGTACAACCACTTGCAAGAATTGGCCCCAATTTATAGCCAACATTGAGCAATGGGAAATTCCAAGCCAAATGGCAAGCAATGACACCAAGTGGTTTTCTAAAGATTAAGTTCACATGATTGTCTTCGTAATCTGCAATCATTTCTCCATGCAATCTTTTTGCTTCTTCGATGAAATAATCCAAACAATTAGGAAGCATTTCAAAATCGTAATCTGCAATACCTTCCGCTTTTCCTGTTTCCAAAATCAAACATTCTTTGATTGCTTCTTTGTTTTCTTTGAGTGCTGCAATCATTTTTCTGATATAGCCTTCTCTTTCTGCAAGGCTTGTTTTCGACCATGTTTTGAACGCTTCGTTTGCAGATTCCAAAGCTGCGTTTGTTTGTTCCACAGTTGCTGTTTTCACTTCTGCCAAAACTGCTCCCGTTGCTGGATTGACCACATTGAGAATAGAACCTTCGCCATCCACCAATGCACCACCAATAAATTGTTGATACTCTTTCATCTTTAATCCCTCCTGATATTTCCATCTATTTCCAACACTCATCATTTATTAGATATCAGATATCCTATATGAAAAATTAAAATCTCCTATTTTTTCATTGTTTAGAGATTTTTATCATTCTTCTTTGCATTCAATCTTTCTTTTTTGCCAGCAACTCTCTTTTGTTCTTATTGGTTGCTGTATGATGCTCTTCCATGTATTTTTTTGCAAGCTTGGCATCTCGTTGCACCAACGCTTCGTAAATATGTCTGTGATAATGATATGTGCTTTCCAAGTTTTCATCTTCTGGGATGGATGCCAAAATCAATTCTTTCAGCCAATCAGAATATGCGTTGACAATGGAAATCAACATTTTGTTTTTGGAACAATGTACAATCTTTTTGTGGAAACAAAAATCATTTTCCTGATAATCTGCTCCAATTTCGGTACATCCTTCCATTGCTTCGATGTAAGATAACAATTCAGCCAATTCGGCATCTGTCACAACATTGGTCACCAATTCAATTGCCTTGGATTCGATGATCCATCTCACTTCCAAAACCTCGTCCAATGTAATGCCATCTTGGTCAAACATATCTCTCATGGTTCTGGTCATGACTTCTGCCACGCCACCTTCACAAACCTTGATCCCTTTTCCATGCATGCGATTGACAAACCCTCGCACTTCCAAAGTTCTAACCGCTTCTCTCACTGTCGCTCTGGAAACATTCAAAGTTTCACTCAACTCGCCTTCACTTGGGAGAAAACCATATTGGTCATATTGTTTGTTCAAAATCATTTTTTTAATAGCCTCTACCGACTCATCCACTCTTGTCATAAATCCGTCTCCCTCCGCTCGTTAGTTATATGATAACTGACATCACATATTTTGGCAATACGTAATATTTCCCATTTTTTTCAAACTTTTCTTGTGCATATCTCACAAACATTTGTGCATTCCTGGGTGTTTGAAGTGGTTTTTCTATTTTCCCTCTTGACGTTTGAAAATTTATACAGTAGACTTTTCCACGTCAACAACAGGTTTTTTATGTGATTTTGGAGGTATTTTTATGTACATTGCATGTATCGACACAGGCACCACCAACACCAGAGTTTGCATTCGTGATGACAAAAAAGTCTATACCACAATCAAAAAAGATGTGGGTGTTCGCATCACTTCCATAGATGGTTCCAACCAAAAATTATTGTCCGCAATCCATGAAGCATACCAAGAAGCATTGAAAGATGTTGGTATTTTGGAAACAGAAATTGACATAATTCTTGCCAGTGGAATGATTTCCTCCAACCTTGGAGCAGCAGAAATTCCACATCTGGTATCACCCGTTTCTATGAAGGATTTGGCAGATGGAATTGTTCCAAAAATCATTCCAGAAATCTCAAATTTACACCCAATTCACTTCATTCCAGGTGTTAAAAATGCCGCAAATGGCGTGTCACCTTTTCAATTAGATAACCTTCCTTTTATTGATATGATGCGTGGTGAAGAAGTGGAAGCATTTGGTGTTTTGGACTTGGAAAACATAGAAAAACCTGCCATTTTGATTTTGACAGGTTCCCATACCAAGTTTGTGTATGTGGATGAAACTGGTACCATCCAAGGTTGTTTGACCACAATGGCTGGTGAAACTTTGATGCAATATACCAGCTCCACCATCATTTCCAAAGCTCTAAATTACGATTATGCCCGCAATGTGGACATCGAATATTTGCTTTCTGGCGCAGATACTTGTGCCAAAATGGGTCTGACTCGTGCTTCTTTTTGTGTGCGTACCTTAGAGCAATTCTCCACCTGTACTGTAGAACAAAGAGAGTGCTATATCCTCGGTGCTGTCTTGGAAGATGACTTCAAATGTGTAGAAAACAACTCCAGTTTTTTGGATATTGATACTTGCAATTTGATTGTTTGTGGCTCTGGTGGCTTGGGTGATGGACTATATGCTTTGCTGAAAAACAAAGAGAAATTCGCCAATAGAACCTACAAAGCGAAACCAGAAACTATGCAAAATCTTTCTTCTTATGGCTGTTTTTTGGTGGCAAAAAAAGCTGGTTTGATTTGACATACCTTCTCAAACTTCTGCATGTACTGATTACAAGCAAATATGCAGGGTTGTTCAGATTGAACCACATCGGCATTCCAAGCGTGCCATGTATGGCGTCCCTGTGTGGACGCCCGTTGACATATGACCGACAACGAAAAAGTTCAGTATCAGCAAATCCACAGTACATACGGTTGTCACCAAATAGAAGGATTGGGGTCAAATCCATCCTCAACTTGAAATTTATTTTGAAGAACGTTTGCACGAAGCTGGATATTGATCGTTTTATTATATTGACATTGTCCAAAGTAGCACTATAATATAAATCAAATGCAGAGCCTAAAATCGGTTCTACACTCATATAACTATTCACACATCATACATCTAATTTTTCAGTTTACACAAAACTTGAAACTGTCCCCCAAAAGTAAAAACTTGTCTGTTGCAGTCCTGTTCACCATAGGCTGAAATAGCAATCTGCACAAAAATAGCGCAGTAGATTTTCCTACTACGCTATTAAGTCTCACTTATTGAGTTTGTTACACCGTTAATCTACGGGAAACCTATCTTATTTACCAAACACCTTTGCTGCGTCTGCAATTTCTACATCCAAAGGCATTGCAATTTTGGATACATTCACCAAATGAATGTAATCCACATTTGCAGACAAAATATTATTGCCCCATGTGCCACAACCTTCAGAAACTGCTGGTGTCAAGCAGTTTGTAGCTGGTCCCCAAGCATCAGGTGTTGGTTGGTTGACAAGCAAACGTGCAACTGGAATTTTTTCACCAGCATAACGAATGTGTTCTTGATTATGTGTAAAAATACCAGCTGTATGACCAATGCCACCAGATTCTTTCATGTTGTTGACTGCCATATCCACTGCTTCTTCAAAGGTTTCATAGCTTTTGAGCACTACGATAGGTCCCATAATTTCTTTTGTCATCACTTCTTCTTTGCCGATTGCATCAATTTTGAGTGCAATTACATATGTATCATCTGCAATGTCGAAACCAGCTGCTTTTGCAATCACTGCTGCATCTTTACCAACCAAGTCAGAATTGATATGACCATCGTGGAATAAAACTTCTCTGAATTTTGCCACATCAGCAGCATCTTCGTATACAATTACACCTTCTGCACGAAGTGCATCACACAATTCTTGGTCTGCATCTGCTGGATAAAGCAATAGATTATCACCATCACAAAGGATACCATTGTCGCTACCCACTGCAACAACTGTTTGTTTTGCTGCTTCCACAACATTAAATCCACGATCCAAGATGACAGGTGGGTTACCAGGACCAACGCCATAAGCAGGTGTACCACTTGCATAAGCTGCTTTTGTAAGTCCAGGACCGCCAGTTGCCAAAACCAAATCACAAGATTCCATCAATTCTCTGGATGCTTGGATGCTCACTTCGTCTACCACTTGGATTAAATCAGCAGGTGCACCAACAGATTCCAAAGCTTGACGAATCAATGCAACTGTGTCTTTTGTTGTTTTTTCAGATCTTGGTGCTGGGGAAATGATGATTGCATTTTTCCCTTTGACAGCATGCATAAAGTTACCAAGAGGTGTTACTGTAGGATTGGTTGCAGGTGTGATTGCCCCAATAACACCAACAGGATGTGCCACTTCAATCAAACCTTCTTCTGGCACTTCTCGAATAATACCCACAGATTTTTTATCCTTCAAATATTCATAAAAAACAGTTGGTGTGTCTGTGTTTTTACAAATTTTATCTTCAAATTTACCAAGACCAGTTTCATCAACTGCAAGTCTTGCCAAAGGTACAGCATTTTCATAAATGATTTTTGCACCTTCGTATACCAATTGATCCACTTGTTCTTGGGTATATCCACTGATTGCTTCTACAGCAAGTCTTGCTTTTTTCATTTTTTCTTGAATTGTCATGTGTTTTCTCCTTTATTTTACAAACCCTCTATACGTATAACAAAAGGGAACCTAGTGCTTAGGCTCCCTTTCCATTTACCTTTGCACTTGAATTACATTGTATTCAATGATTACAAAGCTGCTCTTGTATCTGCCAAAGCTTCGTCCATGCTTTGGAGTACTGTTGCGATTTGTTCTTCTGTGATAACAGATGCTGGTTCAAAACGAACACATTTTGCATTAACCAAAGTACCTGCTGTGATGATTCTACGAGCAAACATACCTTTTGCAACTTCGTATCCGATTTCAGAAGTTCTGAATTCAACAGCCAACATCAAGCCAACACCACGCATATCATCAATCAAATCAGGATATTTTTCTTGCAATTTTGCAAGACCCACTTTGAACAATTCCCCTTTTCTAGCACATTCGCCAGGAATATCGTTGTCAATCATATATTTGATGGTTGCCAAAGCTGCAGAACAACAAACAGGGTTACCACCGAATGTTGGAGAACCCAACAACCAAGGATTGTCAACCAATTCATCTGTCCAGATATGTGGTCTACAAATCAAACCTGTGATTGGCATAACACCGCCACCAAATGCTTTACCATATGTCAAGATATCAGGCACAACGTCTTCTGTTTCACATCTCCACATTGCACCAGTTCTACCCATACCTGTTTGGATTTCATCAAAGATCAAAGCAATTTTGTATTCATCACAAATTGCACGAAGTTCTTTCAAATAGCCAGCTGGTGGAATGATGATACCTGCTTCACCTTGGATAGGTTCCACAATGATCCCTGCTACAGATTCCCCAACAGCAACCAAGTTTTTCACTGCTTTTCTTGCATCTGCTGCATTACCATATTCCACATGTTGTACTTGTTGTACCATTGGTGTATAAGGTGTACGATATGTATTTTTACCACCCATGGAAACAGCACCCATAGATTTACCATGGAACGCATTAACAGTGGAGATGAACCAACGACCACCAGTTGCAATTCTAGCCAATTTCAAAGCCATTTCATTTGCTTCTGCACCACCATTTGTGAAGAAACAATATTGCAAATCACCAGGTGTGATGTCAGAAACTGCTTTTGCCAAATAGCCACGAAGTGGATCCAACAATTCTTGGGAGTGAAGCGCTTGGTGACTCAATTGTGCTTTTACAGTATCCACAATATAGTCATTTCTATGTCCACATGTATAAATACCAAAACCACCCAAACAATCAATAAATTCTTCACCTGTTGCACTCACTACAACACTGTCATGATCTTCCCATTCCAACATAGCGGAGTTTGTGGAAACGGATTTACGATATTGCAACCAACCTGGGCTTACATAGTTATTGAAGTGATGAATGGTTTCTTGTGTCATCATTTCTTTGTCGCCTTCTGGCAATGCATCTGCATGGATATATCCCAATACTCTTTCCAACTCTTTACTTGTGTTTTCAAATTTTTTCATACTCATTTCCTCCTATTTGTTTGATTTTTCTCTACATATTCCAATCATTTCCACCCAGAAATGACCTATTTTAACTGCTTTAACGACCCCCATTGTTCGTTCGCTCTCCAATAGAATACCAAGACACCAATCTTAAATAGAAAAGGGACCAGATGAAGTACATCAGTATTGCTGATTCACTTTCCCTAGCCCCATTGCTTATATTTAGTATATCATTGTCAAAATACAATTACAATTCACCACAAATACCATTTTTCTACTTCTTTTGTGTAAGAATCTACTCCTTCGGTGTACAATTTCTCCACCCATATTTCATATATCACCTATGCATTTTCCTTAATCATCTTAAAGAGTTGTACCCTATTGTTGATATCCAACTTGCGATAGATATTCAAAATATGCTTCTTTAGGGTATTGTTTGTGATGACACTTTCTGCACAAATGGCTTCATTGCTCATACCCTTCATAATCAAAGTCAAAATTGCGGTTTCTCTTTTGGTCAAATCGTACTGTTCTGCTGCTGCTGCAATGGATATTTTATTGCTGACGTGTTTTTGCTTTTCTTTCTCCATATGCAAACGATATGCCAAATGTTCTTTCAATATCTCAATCAAAAAGATGTCTTTGTATTGAAAATCAGGTTTGCCAACATTTCTATAGAAGGTGATAACGCCCAAAAATTGACCATTATATGCCAAAATCAATTGCAATGCATGGTGCCAACCATTGGCTGCATATACCTTTTTATAATATTGTGTTTCCACACGTTTTTCTTCAGAAACAATGTCACTTTCACGATACACCATACAACGACCTGTGTCCAAAATACCACCGCTATAATCCAACATTTCATATTTTTGTGAAAAATCCAAGTCGCAATTGTACCCCACTCGTGAAGCCAACGCCAAACCACGTTTTCCTTTGGATAAGTGAAACTCTGCACTATCAAAATCCATGAGGCTTTTTACAGCTTCCAAAAACTCTTTTCTCATGGTCAAAAAATTCAAGTCTGTGTGTACTTTATAAATGATATTATTCAATATCAGAATATGATTGTTTTCCAGTGCGTTCACAATACCCCTCCTTTTTCCTACAGAATTCATCTACATTTTATTCACTTCTCTATAATTTAACATATTCATTTTTTTACGTCAAGAATATAATACAGTACATACGCCACTTTTTCTATTCACACGAAACTTTTATTCCATTTTCTTCCTTATATTTCGTTTTGGTATACAAAAGAAGTAGAAAAATGGTATTTTGGGTGAATTGTAATTATATGGCAAAGCTGTTATTCTATTGATAAGCAAAGGGGCTATAAGAGTAAATCAAATAAGATTGATGTACTTTTTAGCCCCTTTTATTTTTCAATTCCGACTGTACATCCACCCATTCACGTGTACCAGACACCAATCTCATCACTTGTTTTTGTATAATCGGAATTCACACAATTGCACTGTTTTTTCAGTATTCATCAACGAGGAGGATGGATAGATGGCATTCAAAATAGCAGTCTTTATTTCATAACTATCATCAGAACTACTTAGAGCAAAGGGGGATTTGTTTTATGGAAGCAACATATGGTTTGATTAGTTTATTACCCGTAGCGGTTGTTATTATTTGTGCAATTATCACGAAGCGAGCAGCAGAATCTTTGATTATAGGTACCTTAGTGGGTGCAATTTTAATTGCTGGTGGCGGCTTTTGGGCAACATGGTTTGAATATGTTTTGGTGGAAATAGGCGATTCTGCTTATTACATTTTGATGTTTGGTACATTTGGTGCTCTGATTCGACTGTTAGACTCCTCTGGTGCTGCCATGGGCTTTGCAGATATTGGTGCAAAGTTTGCAAATAGCAGAAAAAAAACTATGCTTTTCACTTGGGTTTTGGGTATCATCATCTTCGTTGAAGATTATTTGAATGCTCTTGGCGTTGGTGTTGCCATGAAATCTTTGACAGACAAATGGAAAATCTCAAGAGAAATGTTGGCGTTCATCACAAACTCCACAGGTGCTGCTGTTTGTGTTTTGGTTCCTTGGTCTTCTTGGGGTGTTTTGTATGCTTCCCAAATCGATTCCGTTGGTATCTTGGATATGACTGGATTCCAAGCATATGTAAGTTCCATTCCGTATATGCTTTATGCATGGATCGCTGTTATCGTTGTTCCCCTTCTTTGTTGTGGTATCATTCCATTATTTGGGCCTATGAAGTTGGCAGAAGAACGTGTACTCGCTTCTGGCAAAGTGTTCCCTGAAGCATATTATGAAGGAGATGGCGTTACCGAACTTGCTGGCAAACAAAAAGCACATGCAATCAATTTCATTCTTCCTATGTTGATTCTTGTTGTTCTTGCAATTGTAACAGAAGATATTACATTCTCTGTTATCATCGCAATCGTTCTTCTCATCGTGATGTTACTTGCACAAAAACGTATCACCATAGGCAAAGCATGTGATGAAATTGTGGAAGGATTCAAAGATATGCTTTATGTAACTATGTTGGTTTTGCTTGCTTTTGTATTGAGCGATTTCAACGATGCTTTGGGTCTTACACCTTATGTAATCGAAAGCGTTACACCAATTTTGAGCCCTGCTCTTTTCCCTGTAATCGTATTCCTCGTTGTTGCTGCTCTTGCATTCTGTACAGGTAGCTTCTGGGGTGTTGCAGCAATTTGTTTCCCAATTATTCTTCCACTTGCAGTTGCAATGGGTGTCAATCCTTTGATCGCAATTGGTACTGTAGCTGCGGGTACATCCTTCGGTAGCCACGCTTGCTTCTATAGTGATGCTGTAACCGTAACTTGTGCTGCAACTGGTTTGAAAAATATCGATTATGCAAAAACTTCTATTCCACTCATTATGATTCCATTCGTTTTGGGTACTCTTGCATACTTGATTTTAGGGTTTGTAGCGTAGTAAAATACATATATATTCTAAATTATTCTTTTGTATATTGTACAATCGTATCCAAATAGGGAGGTATTCCATTTATGAAAGCGGATTTGATTTTAGAAAGTAATTTGATATTTGATAGTGTACAAGATGTTCCTTTTGCTGGCTTTGTGGCAGTCAAAGACAATAAAATTTTGGCTGTTTCTTCCAATCCAGAAGAAAAACAAAACTATATGGATGAAACCACAAAAGTGATGTCCTATGAAGATAAGTTGATTATGCCTGCATTCTTTGATAGTCACGTACATCTGGTTTTGGCTGGTATGTTCAAAACATTTGTGGATTTGGGGCATTTGAAATCTGAAGAAGATTGTGCAAAATTCTGCTATGACTATGCGCAAGCAAACCCTGTGGATGGTTGGTTGATTGGGTTCAACTGGTATCATTTCAAATGGGACAATAGATGTTTGCCAACAAGAGAATCCTTGGACAAATACTTCCCTGATACACCTGTTGTTTTGCTCAGTTCCGAAGCACATAGCGCTTGGGTCAACACAAAAGCACTTGAAATTTGTGGCATTACAAAAGATACAGAAAATCCTTTCAGTGGCGTCATTGAACGTTATGAAAATGGTGAGCCAACTGGGTTCTTGGACGAAAGTGCAATTTCTCTTGTAACACCATATGCCTTCCAATTCACCAAAGAACAAGAAAAAACCTTTATGAAAAACTTCGAAGCTGCAACATTACCTTTGGGTATCACTTCCATCATTGACGTAAAACCATACTTTGGTTGTGACTTAGGCTCCATGGAAATTTTGGAAGAAATGGAACAAGACAAAGAGTTGCATATGCGTGTCCATGGTGCTTCTGACTTGTTTGGCGATTTGGATTTGGCAGCAGAAATGAGCAAAAAATACCACACTGAAAAAATTCGTTACAATCTTTTGAAACAATTTGTGGATGGTGTTATGCCAACACACACCGCTCTTATGACAGAAGATTATAGCGATGCTCCTGGCGAAAAAGGATTCTCCTTAAGTGAATTGTCCTTATTTGAATCCGCTGTAGAAGAAGGTCACAAACGTGGCTTGTCCATCAAAATCCATGCTGTTGGAGACCAAGCAGTGCATCTTGTTTTGGATTGGTATGAAAATGCAATTGATAAATTTGGCGATACCAAAGCACGTCATGCAATTGAACATTGTGAAGCTGTTTTGGCTGATGATTTTGCTCGTTTTGGCAAATTGGGAGTCATTCCTTCCATGCAACCTGAACATATG
Organism: Chakrabartyella piscis; assembly: GCA_030067835.1. Lineage (GTDB taxonomy): Bacteria > Bacillota > Clostridia > Lachnospirales > Anaerotignaceae > Chakrabartyella > Chakrabartyella piscis. The sequence goes on along the minus strand of CP092441.1, from coordinate 193,239 downwards.
GGTATCACTCCAGTTTGGGATGAAGACCCTTATCGTATTGTTATGGGTCCTGATAGAATTGATATGGCATTCCCTCTCAAGAGTCTTTTGGAAGGTGCTGGCATCATGGCTTTGGGTAGCGATTGTCCAGTTGTTGACAACAACCCATTCTTGGAAATCCACCGTGGTTTCTGCCGTTTGCATGATGACTTGCAACCAGAAGGTGGTTGGGGTCCAGATCAAAAATTGACAATGGCTGAACTCTTGAAAAACTACACATATGGCCCTGCTTTCTCTGTCAGTCGTGAAGATGAATTGGGTACATTGGAAGTTGGCAAATTGGCTGATATCGTTGTTATTGATGGCGATTTGTTCCATATGAGTTTCCAAGAAATTAGAGAAGCTTCTATTTTGACCACCATTATGGATGGCGAAGTGGTATATGAAAAATAAAATGATGTAATTGCAATAGGGTGGATTCATTTCCACTCTATTTTTTTATTTCTGTTACCTGTTTCTACCTATTAAATAACTCTTGCATCTACCCCTTATCCAGACACACAAAAAGAGCATGGAACCCATGCTCTCTTTGCTTAATTTATATCTCCCAACTCAAGATAACGAGACCTAATATATATCATCTTAGGTAGGGGCGGATGCCCACATCCGCCCGCAACGAGGTCGTGCTATAAACGGGTCGATGTAGGCATCGACCCCTACGCTATCATATCAAGCCCTTTTATCTTTAATTGGGACATTTATATTGGGATTAGTTGAATAAATCATCAGGAATAGGAGCCAATGCATTTTCATCTCCAGTTTCCTTTATAATTTTTCTTGTTTTGATTTGTTTGATGAGCATACCAATCATAACGATCCAAGCAACATAACCAGCAGCTGGATACAAAATGTTCATCAAAGCAGCAAATGGAAGTTGACCAACCAAGAAAGCGATTACAGTCAAAATCAATACCAAAGGTTTGAATCTCTTATCCTTTTCATCTGGAACGATTTTATTGGCTGCCACCCAAAGCAAAGGAATGGAGGTGGAATAGATACCAATAACCAAAACGATAGAGAAGAAAGAACCAATTGCTGGAGAAATCATGTTTGTGATGGTGAGTGTTGGAGCTGCTTTGTCATATACTTCACCAATGTTTGCAAGAACACCAAATGCAACCAAAGCCACACAAATGTTGAACGCCATAGCGCCAGCAAAACCACCCCAAAGAGCTTCTTTTCTGTTTGCAGCTTTTGGACCCAATCCAGCAAAGAATGGTACCAACATCATCATACCAAGGGATGGTGCATTGATTGCAGATACCAACCAATGAGGTGTTGCATAATATTGGATTTCAATGCTATCCAATACTTCAGCAGAATTCGCCAAACCATCAGGATTCAAAACAACCCCTGCAACCCCAACTACAATTGCAAAGATAATGATGATTGGTCCAATTTTGGAAATAACCGTTAAAATCTTATCCAAGCCCATCAATACTGTCACCGCAACAATTACAGCCATACCAACACGACCAACTTGTTGATGGATACCGTAATATTCAGACAAGATAGAACCAGCACCAGAAATCATAACTGCAAGCATAGCGTATAAGAAAAATGCCGTAAATATTTCAAATACAGTACCCAATTTTTTACCACAGTAATATCTGAAGATTTTATTGGTATCTGTCAATTTTAACTTTCTACCATCTTCCATCAAGACAGTGGAAAACCATACATACAATAATGTTGCCACTACCAAAGCAGAAATCATTGGCCAAAGACCGAAACAAGAATAATATTGCAAACATTCTTGACCTGAAGCAAACCCAGAACCAACCATATATGCAACAACAGCCCCTGCATACATCATAGATCTTGCAAACAAACCACTACTTTTCTTCTCTTCCATAGGATACCCCTTTCTTTCCATTCATCATCAATAAAAAAGGATGGTGTGGAATAAAACACACTTCTTTTAAACCTCCCATCCCCATTGATGCAACTATATTATCCTTTTATGTCACACACTGTAAAATTAGATAACACCTTTTTCTTCCAGTGCTTTCAAATCTTCTTCTTTCAATCCCAACATAGTGGAATATACATCCAAGTTATCTTCTCCAATTTCAGGAGCACATTTTGTGGGTGCATCCACTTGACCATCCATTTTGATTGGACACCCAGGAATTTTGATACTTTGTTCCATTGCTGGCTGATAAACTTCCCAAAGCATATTTCTTTCTGCAATGACCGGATGTTCCACCACTTGTTGCATATTGAGAATAGGACCACATGGCATTCCAGCTTCCACCAAAAGTGCTTCCACTTCTGCCACAGTTCTTTGCATGGACCATTCTTCGATAATGGCTTTGACTTCATCAGGATGCTCACAACGTACTCGATTGCTTGCATAACGAGGATCCTCCAAAACATCTTCTCTACCCATCAATTTGCAAAGACCTGCAAACATTTTGTTGGAACCACAAGCCATAACATATTCCCCATCTTTTGCTTTGAAGGAATCAAATGGTGTCAAACCAACATCTCGGTTGCCCGCTTTTGTTGCAATGGTACCATCAACAGTATACATTACAACAGCAGATTCCAAAACAGAGAACATGGTATCCACCATAGAAACATCCAAACGCTGACCTTCACCTGTCATCGCTTTTTGGTATAACGCCATTGTAATACCAAGACTCAAATACGTACCAGAGTAGTTATCTGCAATGGATGGACCTGGTTTGAGTTGTGGACCATCTGGCATACCTGTGAAACTCATGATACCACTGAAACCTGCTGCAACAATGTCATAACAAGGACGTTTTGCATAGGAACTTGTACGTCCAAATCCAGAAATGGAAGCATAAATCAATTGTGGATTGACTTTTTTCAATTCTTCATAGCCAAGCCCCATTTTTTCCATTGTACCAACTTTGAAGTTTTCACAAACTACATCTGCTTCTTTGACCATTTTTTTGAAAATTTCTGCACCTTCTGGTGTGTTGATATCCAAAGAAATCCCCTTTTTGTTACGATTGATATACGCATAATAAGCACTACAATCCTTTTTGAATGGACCCCATTGTCTACTTTGATCTCCAATGCCTGGACGTTCTATTTTGATGACTTCAGCACCATTGTCTGCCAAGTGCATGGTACAAAATGGACCACTATATGCTTGTGTCAAATCCAAAACACGTACACCTTCCAAAGCTTTTTTACTCATTTGCATATCCTCCCATCTATCCTACGCCTACCACACGCAAGATTGATTGCATGCGAGGGTACTTACGTCAATATCTATACTTTTTGATGTGATTTATACTGCAAACGCTGGATCTTGAGGACCTCTTTGACAATCTTTAGGGATAATCAAAATACCAGTTGCATATCCACAAAGTTCAGGTTCTGGCAAAATTTCTGTTGCTGTCATAATTTTGTATGCTTCAAATTTTACTTTATAAGATGTATTTCCTTTTTTCTCCAACCAAGCGTGATATTCCATCAAATCACCAATGTATACAGGTGCTGTGAAACGTACTTCATCGTATCCAAGGAACAAACTTCCATCTCCATCGGTTCTAACACAAACTTCTGTGCCCAAATCACCGAAAAATTCCATCATTTTACCTGCATAAATCAAACCAGTAGCCGCATCGCCTGCAGGTCCGTGCATTACTGTTTTATGTATTGCTTTTGCTCCATTCATCTGACTACCTCCTTATTCTTCAACCGTTTCTACTGCGAACGCTGGGTCTTGTGGACCTTTTTGTTTGTCTGCTGCAACCACTACAATACCAGTAGCAGAGCCAATGAGCACAGGTGGATTTAACACCAACATAGCAGAATCAGGCAAACCCAAAAGATTTGGTTCTTCTGTTGCAAATGCATCCAAGAATTTACGTTTGTCTTTGAAATCATCAGGTGTTGTCAAAATTTTGTATGCTTCAAATTGTACAACATAAGAAGTATTGTTTTTCTTTTCAATCCATGCATGATATTCCACAAAATCACTTACGTGAACAGGAACATTGAAACGAATTTTGTCATAACCCAAAAGCATACCAGGATCGCCTTCAGCACGACGCATCAACTCAACAGATAAATCGTCAAACATGTGCAACATTTTTGCACCACTAATCAATGTGGAAGCGTAATGACCATCTGGTCCATGCATCATCACTCTGTGAACTATTTTTTTGCCAATCATTTCCATTCCTCCTTCATCGTTACCTATCATCATTTGGTTTGATAAAGAAAATGGTTCCACCTCGCAATGGGGGTCATAACAGATGGACATTTGTCTTTATTTACCTTTATTATAGGAGTTCTCACAATTGGAATGTCAATATATCCCATTTGATTTTTTTATAACTTTTTTCTTTTTGATTTACAACTCTTTACATCAACTGCAATAAAATATCCTCCAATGTAGAATGTTGCAAAATTCTGATTTTTTGTTTGTTTTTACTTTTTCCATCAAAATAGGTGCTTTTTCGTATCAGAAAACACTCGTTTTTTGACAATTTCAAACCTTCCACCTATGGTACTGTTTATTTCTTTTGTAAAAAAAATATTTCTCTGCATTTTGCAACTCTCCATAAAAATCAATTCATATTATGCAAATATGCTTTATGCTAAAATCCATTAAATTCCCATAAAATTCCTATTGTTTATGTTTACAAACATACTTTTCTTCTGGTATACTATTGAATAATTAAATGCAGAAAGGAGCCATTTATATGCAAATCAAGGATCATTTCCCCATTGGACAAGTTGCCAAAATGTGTCACATCAACCCCAAAACCTTGCGTTATTATGATCGCATCGGTCTTGTTGTACCATCTTATAAAAATGCAGAAACCGGATATCGTTACTATACCCAAGAAGATATTTTTGCTATAGTTATTGTTAAAAAGCTACAATCTTTGGAATTTAGTCTGAAAGATATCGTTTCTTTGTTCCAAGAAGAAGATTTGCATACATACAAAACCTCCATCACGCAAAAAATCAAAGATTTGGAAAATAAGATTCTCTCTTTACAAATGATCGCTGCTGATGGCATCACTATGTTGGATAAAATTGCATTGCTCCATTCTCTTGATGAAACACCCCCCGTTGACCAACCTGAAGACCATTTGGTAACAGGCATGTATAACATCCAAGTAGAAGAGGTTCCTGAACAAACTATGCTTTCCATTGTCAAAGAAGTTCCTGCCTATTCCAATTCCAAATTTTCTGTTGGTCGTTGGCTAGAAGTCATTGAGCTTGCAAAAAAAGAACAGCTGAAAGCAGCTGGTTCTATCACTTTAACCTATCACACCAAACAAGCTATGGGACAATTCTTTGAATCCAAATGCCTCTTAGAGGTAGCTCTGCCCATTGATCCAAGTCACAAGTCTACCTACAAGCATATTAGCACTGTACCAGCTCACAAAGCCGTTACCTTCTTATATTGTGGTGACTATAAGTTCTATTCCAATTTTATGAACGTACACGCAAGTGCACTGCAATGGATTGATGCACATGGCTACAAAATCAATGGCTATGTTTCCGAAGAATATATACTATCGCCAATGGATTTCAAAAACGTTGGTACATACATTACAAAAATTTATTTCCCAATTGAGGAATAAACATCTCCTTGCATCAAAGCAGAAACTACAAATACAATGCAATTGAAATCTAACTGTTCCATACCAATTTTATACCATGCAAAAAACGCCTAGACACAAAGTCCAAGCGTTCTTTTAGGGTAGGGTATATTCAGAAAATGTATCAACTATTTTTATCTTTGTACACGACCACTGGCATCTCCACCAGCCAATTTTTCCACTTCTGGGATGGTCACCAAGTTGAAATCGCCTTCGATGGTTTGTTTCAAGCAAGATGCTGCCACTGCAAATTCGATTTGTTGTTGTGGTGTTTTATCGCTCATAAGCGCATACACCAAGCCACCGCCAAAGCTATCGCCACCACCAACTCTATCTACAATTTGGATGGTATAGTTTTTGGAGAAATAGCATTCCCCATCAGAATAAAGCATGCCAGCCCATTCATTGACACTTGCAGAAATGGAACCACGCAAAGTGATTGCCACTTTTTTGAACCCAAATCTGTCCACCAATTTTTGTGCCACTTCTTTATAACCTTCATGGGACAATTTGCCTGTTGTAACATCTGTACCTTCAGATTTGATACCAAATACATCAGAAGCATCCTCTTCATTGGAGATACAAACATCCACATATGGCATCAATTTTGCCATAGTTTCGCCAGCTGCTTCTCTGCTCCAAAGGTTACTTCTATAGTTCAAGTCACAGGAAACAGTGATACCCATTTCGTGTGCTGTTTTGGCTGCATCCAATGTTGCTTGTGCTGCTTCTGCTGACAATGCTGGTGTAATTCCTGTGAAATGGAACCATTCTGCACCTGCAAAAATCTTTTTCCAGTCATATTTTGCTGGATCATACAATGCAATTGCACTGTATTTTCGATCGTAAATGACTTTACTTGGACGTTGAGAAGCTCCTTTTTCCAAGTACAAAACACCAATTCTATCGCCATCACGAATGATATCAGATGTATTCACACCAAATTTTCTTAAGCCATTGACAGTCATTTGGCCAATTTCATGTTTTGGCAAAACAGTCACATAATGTGCATCCATGCCATAGTTTGCAAGGGACAAAGCCACATTGGCTTCACCACCAGCGTAGGAAGTTGCAAAATGATCTGCTTGTACAAATTTACCATAGCCATCTGGGTTCAAACGCAACATGATTTCCCCAAAAGTTACCACTTTTCTCATATCAAATTCCTCCTAATGATTCATTACATTGCAGCAATTGCATCCATATATTCTTTTGCTGCTGCTGTAATTTTATCAAATTCGCCATTTTCAATGGCAGAAACATTCACCAAATTACCACCAATGCCTACACCCACAACGCCAATATCCATAAACTCTTTTACATTTTCTGAATTTACGCCACCAACAGCCATAAATGGAATGTGGTTGAGTGGTCCCATAAGGGCTTTGATATATCCTTTGCCCAAGTTTCCTGCCGGGAACAACTTCACAACATCAGCACCATATTCATATGCAAGAGCTGCTTCTGTAGGTGTCAATGCACCTGGAATGGAAAGCAGACCCAATTTCTTTGTTTCACGTATCACAGATTCAGAAACATTTGGCGAAATGATATATTCTGCACCACAATCACATGCTTCTTTTACGGTTTCAGCTGTCATAACTGTTCCAACACCCAAACCAATGGAGTCACCAAAGTGACTTTTGATTATCTTTAAGCTGACCAATGTATCTTCATATTTTTCTCTACTCTTTTGGTCAAATGTAATTTCTACAGCATGGATACCACCATCTTTCAGCGCTTGTACTGTATCCAAAATATATTTTGAGGAAACCCCTCTGACAATAGCAACAACCTTATGTTGCAATAACTCCTCCAACTTCATCTTTATTCCTCCCTCTATTCTTTTCAAAATCACCTATTGCTGCTTCGATATGTCTTTTCATAAACAAAGAAGCCACTTCCACATCTTTTTCACGTATGTATTTCAATAGCAAACCGTGGTATGCGATACCAACATCTGGCCCTATTGTGTTATATAAGCTCTTTTGATGATTTTCCAAAATATCCACAAGTAAATCGTTTACTTTTTCTACAAAAAAATTATTACTTCCCTTTGCCAATGTTCTATGGAATGCAAAATCCGCTTTATAGAACTGTTCTACATCTCCAACATTCGCTTTCATATCTGCATAGGACTGTTCCAAAAGTGCCATATGCTCCTCTGTATAGTTGTATATAAACAACTCAACTGTTGCAGGTTCCAGTGCTTTACGAAACTCTAAAATTTGCATAACTTCATCTTCTGTCAAAGATAAAATCGACATACCCAGTGGAATATCGCTGACCCTTTCTACAAAGGTACCTGATCCTTGTACCTTACGCAACACACCCATTCCAGAAAGCCTTTCAACTGCATTTCTCAGTGCAATTCGGCTGACTCCAATGTTTTGCACCAAAACGTCTTCTGTCCAAATCTTTTCGCCTTGTTGCCACTCACCAGCTTTAATCTTGTCCAAAATAAAATCAAAAGCCACTTCTTTCGCATTGTTATTGTATGGCATTTTATCCCCTCCTATATACTTTGTTTTTATTAAAGTATATCATGATTTTCCATAAACTCCACACATTATTGCAGGTGATACAAAAATTTCGTCTAATTCCAATGTATTTTTGATACGCACTATGCGTAAATTTTGTTTATTTTGATTGGCACAAATTTTCATTGCAACTTTAATGGCTTCTTCTTCTGTATTTAAAATAATCGGCAAACGTGAAGGTGCTAAAATCCCTGCTGTGATAGAGTTTGTGTACATCAGTCCCAAATCAATTTTTTTGACACAGGCAATTGTCGTAATATCTGCCATACCTAAGCCAGCACCATTTCCATGGCTGACCTCAGTCAAATCCAAAATCACAACTTGGTCAATGTCAATGTTTGTAAAGCCTTCCTTCAAAAAAGATCCTGGTCTTCCTGTTACATTTGGGTCCATACCTTCACCGCTGATGTTTTTACCGATTTCATCTATGATCAACACATCAATTGCATCAATTCCAATGGTTGCCACATTTTTCTTTGCAATTTTCAGCAACTCTTTTTCTCTACTAATTAAATGTTCTGGTTTGACCACTTCAATGATACAAGGTTTGTCATATGAATTTTCTACAATACCCACACCACATAATATAGGTACATTCTCTAAAAATACCTTTGCACCATCTTCTATAATATGTTTGAACTGTGAAAATCCTTGTTTATGAAAGGTCATTGCTCCTTTGTGTTTGCCTAAGCCTATGCACATCATTTTACATAAGCCACTTTCCACATCACCTTTGAAATCTGCATGTGGTTTGATTTTATTGACCACTACAATTCCATCGCTTTGGAATGCAATTCGATCGCAATATACATTCATTGTTTCATATAGCTTTCCAACAACCACAGTTTCCATGGAAGACTTCACTGGAATCCCTGTAGATGCTTCACCCATGCCCAATTGTTCCACCATTTCTTTTTGTGTTTCTGCCTTTGCGCCAGCATGACTTCCCATAGATGGAACCACAAAAGGATTGCCACCTTTGCTGCGAATATATGCACCAACTGTCTTGATGATGGTTGTAATGCCTGTAATTCCTCTACTTCCAGCAGTGATACAAATGGATTTTTCTTTGAAATCATATCCACTAAAGTTACTTTCCATTTGATCCCAAACCACTTGTTCAATATCTTCAATTTTCTCTGTTGGAAATTCTCTTTTCACTGAAGACAAAGGTGGTATTTCCAAATCGTCCAATAAATCGCCAAATGTAATATCAATTGTATCTTGAAATAGCATCCTATTCACCTTCCATAATTAGAAATGCACCAATAGCCGACAAATGTTCTTCTTCTACAAATTCCAACTGTTGCACCTGATCAAAGCAACCTTCATATTGCAAAATATCCATAAATGCAGATTTCAAAGGTTCTTTGCCAGAAACAACCACAACCGTTTTCTGATCTATCTGCAAAGCACAACTGTTTTGGATTGCAACAATATCACTTTGCAAAACAGCCCCCAAGATATAGTTTGCAGATTTCATTGCACTTTCATCAATAAAACGATTGATGATTCTAGCTGAAAAAATAGATCTGGATAAGCCCACTTTCTTTGCTGTTTCATAGCCCAACAAAACCAATTCTCGGTCATAATCTACAAAATCCACAAAATTCTGATTGACTGCACTGGAAATGATGGTATTCTTCGTAATACAAGACAAAAGTTCTCCTGCCATTGTGGTGGCACATCCTGTAATCTTTCCATTTTCATCTACTTTTACAAGCTTGGTATGGGAACCAGGAAGAATCAAAACATATGCTTGGTTTCTTGGCAATTGTGACAAAACTGCAATCGCTTCCACTTCTTCACCACGCATGATATCTATTTCTTCCACGGTATCCAAGGAAATGTCATCCACTTTATTTTTGATTCCTGGTATAAAGGAAATGGGAATATCTATTACATCTTCTAGCATCACTTGCTTAACCCCATTTTTCAAATCTTTCAATCCAACTGGTGCAACCAAATGATCCAATTCGTATAAACCCATATCTGAAGTAATCATACCCGAAGCAAAAATCTGTTTGATGTCACTCTTCATGATTGCATTATTTGCAAGGATCTCTTCAATACCCATACGCACAGCCTGTTGTAACCTTTTATTGTTGCCATCAATAGCTGTATCTTTTACGCCAACTGCCGACTTATATGTGTCCAAAACAACACCTGTATCATTCAAAAGTCTAACCCTTGTGTTTGTTGTACCACTATCAATGGCAACATAATAGTTCATATTTCATCAAATCCTTCCAAATTTACGCAATAGATCATCCACCTTTGCACCCTTTAAAATTTCTTCTCTGGATGCAATTTCTTTGTCTGCTTGTTCCCTTGCAATTGGGTATACTTTTGCCAAATCTGCATATGGAACAACAGAAACGCCAATCTCATCTGCTACAACCAAATCTCCAGGATTGACTACAATGCCACCACACACAATTGGCACATTGATTTCAATGGGGTCTTTTCTACCAGAAGTTGCTGTATGTGCTGCTCTTGGACAAACCACTTTTGAAGTGATGGGGAATCCCAACATTTTAGATTCATCGGTATCTCTACAGCTACCATCAATAACAGCCCCTACAATGCCTTCGTTTCTTGCCAAACCAGACATCAAACCACCCCAAATGGAAGTATTTTCTTCTCCAAAGGCATCAATTACAATGACATCACCTGGTTTTGCCACATCGAAAACATCCAAACAATCTACAATATCTCCAGCAGTCAATTTCACTGTGATTGCAGGTCCAATGATTTTTTTATCTGCTGCTCTTGGTTTCATATCTGGACGCATAACACCTTCTCTTTCCATTGCATCTGTAATGATACAAGACAAAGACAGCACATCCTCCATATCTCTATATGGTTTGATTAGGGTTTCATCAATTTCTGGTCTAGGGTTAATGATTTTCTTCATAATGGAATCCTCCTATTGTTCAATTCATTCTCATTTTCTGTTGATATTTATGCCTTTGGTCTTGGTTTCACCAAATTCATTGGTCTTTCACCCAAAAGTACCGCCTTTACATTTTCTGCTGCAACGTGTCTACATTCATCCAATGCTTGTTTGCTGACATAAGCAGAATGTGGTGTAAAGATACAGTTGTCCAGTGTAAAGAGTGGATTTTGTTCAGGTGTCCAGTTTTCAATTTTCATAGGTTCTTCTTCTGGATCATCCAAAGCTGCACCAGCCAATTTGCCTGCTTTCAAAGCTTCATAAAGTGCTTGGTTGTCCACACATTTCCCTCTGGAAACACACACCAAATATGCAGATTCCTTCATCAAATCCAATACTTCTGCATTGATGATGTGATGCGTTTCTTGCATATAAGGTGACATAACATTGATGATATCAGCAGTTTTGAAAATGGTTTCTTTTTCTACTTTACGCACGCCACAAGAGTTCATGAAACTTTCAGATACATATGGATCGTATGCAATGACTTCAAAGCCAAAAGCAATCAATTTCTTTGCCAAGTTTTGGGCAATTCTGCCAAAGCTAACCAAACCATAAACAGCTCCTCTATATCTAGGAATGGGTGCTTGCCAATCTTCCCATCTATAGCTACCAGATCTGATTTTTTTATCATAAAAAGGAATGCTCTTCATCAACATAAAGGAAAGGGAAATTGCATGGTCTGCCACTTCATCCAAACAATAATCAGGTACATTGGTTGCCACCATCCCATTGTCATAACAAGCATCCACATCCAAAATATCCACACCAATACCATATCGAGCAATGATTTTACAATTGTTCAATTTTTCAATGGTCGGTCTATAGATTTTGGCATATTGTTGGATAATCGCATCTGCATCATGTGCCAATTCTGCCAAATGTTCACCTGTCTTGCATTGTAGTCCAATGACTTCTGCGCCAATGGGTTCCAACACACTTTTTTCAATAGACAAATCTTTATAATCGTAATCACTTACATATACTTTAAATTTACTCATCTTCTCCACCTCAACTCAACTCAACTTTGTAATACCATTCTAGGCAACCATAATGAAATTTCTGGAATAAATGTAATCATAAGCATCAAGATACCAATGACAATGAAGTATGGCATAATGGCTTTTGTAACTTTTTCAATTGGCAATCCACTGACCCCACTTGCAACAAACAGATTGACACCCAATGGTGGTGTACAGAATCCAACTGCCAAGTTTACTGTCATAATTACCCCAAACAATACAGGATCTACGCCTACACTTGAAACTACAGGCAACAGAATTGGAGTCAAAATGATAATGGATGCAATTGTTTCCATAAACATACCAACAAACAGCAAGAATACATTGATGATCAACAAAATGATGATTTTGTTATCTGAAATCCCAAGCATAAATGCAGCAATGTTGTTTGGTACTTGTTGCAATGTCAACAATCTGCCGAATGTAGATGCAAATGCAACCAACCCGAGACAAGTTGCTGTTGTTCCAGAAGATTTGATCATGGTTTGTCCAACTGCTTTCCAAGTCAAATCTTTATAGATGAATAATCCTACAACCAAAGCATAACCAACTGCAATTGCTGCTGCTTCTGTTGGTGAGAAAAATCCACCATAAATCCCACCCAATACAATGACTGGACCCAACAATGCGAAGATGGCATCCTTGAATGTGGAACCTACTTTCTTCCATTCAAATTTATGTTCAGGTGCTTCAAAACCAGAACGTGCATATAAGATTCTTGCAACAATAATGAACCCTATGGCAAATAGCAATCCTGGTACAACCCCCGCAATAAACAATTCACTTACAGATTCTTCAGCAGAAATCCCATACATAACAAAGGGAATACTTGGAGGAATCATAACCCCGATCATACCAGAAGCAGCAGAAAGTGCTGTTCCATACTCTTTGGAATATCCTCTTTTTTCCATTTCAGGAATAACATTGCTACCAATCGCAGCTACTGTAGCTGGACCAGAACCAGAAATTGCTGCAAAGAATGTAGAAGCAATAACTGTTACATATGCCAAGTTTGCTTTTACAGAACCCATCAACGCTTCTACAAACAAAATCAAACGTTTGGACAAACCACCTGTATACATCAAATCACCAGCAAGAATGAACAACGGAATTGCCAACAATGGATAAGATTTAACAGCAGTTACAATGGAACGTACTTGGAATAGCAAAGAGGATGTTTCGTATAGCAAAATAGTAAGGGTTGATGACAAGCACAAAGAAATCGCTATCGGCATACCCAATAGAATCATAACCAATAAACAAACGAATAAAAATATTGCATCCATTATACGACATCTCCTTTCCTAATTTGTTTGATTTGCACCACCAAATTTTGTATGATGCGGAATATGCTCAATGCAAGCCCAATGGGTGCACATAGGTAAAAGCTCCACATTGGGTAACTGATGAGCAACCCTGTTTTGCCCACTACAGAACCATCATTCAAAAGCACAACACCGTAATATAACAAAACCACAAATCCAAATATAATCACAAAATTGATGACTGTTTCCAAAACCAAGCTCACTTTTTTGGGAAAATGCATGGTCAAAGCCGTTACACGCACATGGCTATTTTCTTTGAAGCCCAAGCTGATTGCAAACCATACAAACCACACAAAGATAAACAAAACAGCTTCAGAAGCCCATGGAATCGCATTCTTCATTACAAAACGCATGAAAATATTGACAATCATGAACCCAATGATAATGGAAAATAAAATTACACACATATATTTCTCAAGATTTTCATCTAAAAATTTTAAAATTTTCAAACTGTTCACCTCCAACTTATGAAAAAACCAAAGCCGCCTTGTCTGGGTAATACAAACAAATTAAGGGCAACTTTGGTTTTTCTATCACTTTGTCATTTACTCATTGATTCCTTATGAAACTGCTTCAATTGCTGCAATAAATTCGTAGTATACGTCTTCGCCAAGGTCGCCTTTATATTGATCCAATGTAGGTTGTGCAGAATCGATAAACGCTTGTTTTTCTTCATCTGTCAATACAATAACTTCACAAGGATATGTGGTGCTGGAACCGATTTCTTCCAATTGACCTGCTTCTTCTGCTTCTACCAATTCCAATTGATATGCATATGCAGATTCCATAGCATCAGACATAATTGCTTGTTCTTCTGCTGACAAGGAATTCCAGTAATCCATTTGCATTACAGGTACATATGTTGTATATACATGTCCTGACAATGTCAAGTAGCTTTGTACTTCGTTGAATTTTTGTGCATGGATATGAGCAATTGGGTTTTCTTGTCCATCAAATACTTTTGTACTCAAATTTGTGTACAATTCAGCAAATGGTGAACCTTCAGCAGAACAACCAAGGCTGTTCCAATATGTAACGTGAGCAGCTACTTCCATAGTTCTCAATTTCAAACCATCCATATCTTCAGGTGTTCTAATTGCCACTTTACTATTGGTAATGTGTCTCAAACCATTTTCCAAGTATCCCATGCCATAAAGACCAGAATCTTGCAATGCCAACAATTGTTGATCGCCCCATTCGCCATCCAAAGTTGCAATTGCAGCTTCTCTTGAAGGGAATACATATGGCAACTCAATCAATGCCATAGTTGGAGCTTCATCTGTCAAGAAGGAAGATGGTGGAATTGCCATTGTAATATCTCCTGTTTTTACAGATTCGATCATTTCTGTGTCATTACCAAATTGAGAAGATGGATAGATGGTAATGTCAAACATACCTGTTGCTTCCAATGTTTCTTCAAATTGCAATAATGCTCTATGCATATGATAAGATTCACTTGCACCATGTGCGATGGTAATTTTTTTAACTTCTCCTGTGGATTCTACTGCTGCACTAGAAGATGCATCGCTGCTTGTTGCTGTTTCAGATGAACTTGAGCACCCTGCCATAGATACTAACATTGTTGCCATTAAGAATACTGCCAAATACTTTTTCATAACTAACGTCCTCCATTCATAGTATGTTTATACTTACCCGCCTATATTTCTCCTTGCATTCATAATATGTTATCAATTCCATTTTGTCAATAAATTATTATAATTTAATTAGTTTTCGGTATATTTGTACAGTTTTACATGCTTTCTCTTGTAATTTATTACTATAGCAAGTTTATAATTTTAGTATTCATATTATCTTTTGTCATTATTTCCATATTTTCCCTCTATGATTTATGTCATGTATTCTCATGATTGCACATAAAAAAGCGGCCACCCTAAGATAACCGCTTCCACATTATTTTGCCAATTCCATTACATCAACAATCCAATTGCATACACTTGCAACATTTCTTGGTAATCGCCAACAACTTGTTCATTTACAGGTTCTTCGCCACCTGCCACTGCAATGATCTTTTCAAACAATTTTCTGCCCAATTCTTGAATGGACTCTTCGCCTGTGATGACACTGCCTGTATAAATATCAAAATCATCTTTCACATCTACTTCTGCTGGACTACCAAGCACTTTCAATGTTGGCAATGCATGAAAACCAGAACTATGAGAAGGCAAACCTCTAAATCTTGCAGGCAATCCGCCACCCATGGTAAAAATCCCCACTTGAGATCCAACCATAAATCCGCCTAAGAACAAAGGTGCTGATGTACTGGAACCATCCATAAAGTACACACCTGTACCCTTTGGTGCTTCACCATATTGCAAAACATCTTGCAGTGGAGTTGTTCCACTTTTGGAAACTGCACCCAAAGATTTTTCTTCTATGGTTGTCAATCCATTTTGAATATTGCCTTGATTTGGCTCAGAACCCAAAATATCCACACCAGCATCTGCAATTTTTCGCAACATATCCGCAGAAACCGCATCGATTTTCTTTTTCACTTCTTCAGAGACACTCTTGTCTTTCAAAATCTGTTGCGCACCCAATATTTCAGCCGTTTCCGAGAAAATTGCTGTTCCACCATGTTGCACCAACAAATCCATAGCAGCACCTACCACCGGATTATTGGAAATCAATGACATTGTGCCAGATGCACTGCATTTGATACTGATGATCAATTTACCAACATCACAAGGTTCTCTTGTAAATGCATCTGCTTTTGCTTTCAGCTCTTGTAATTTTGCAATTCCTGTTGCAATCAACGTATCGTAATCGCCTTCTTTGTCAATGGAAACAAAATCCACAGGCTTCCCAGTTTTTTGAATCTCATCCACAATTGGTTGTGCACACATTGGTTCACAGCCAATTCCAACAACCAAAACAGCACCTACATTTGGATTTTTTCCAATGCCAATTACCGTTTCCTGACCAATTCTTCTATCTTCACCAACTCGTATACAGGCGTGATTGTGTAGCATGGGTATCGCCCCTACCACGCCATCTGCAATTTTTTTTGCCATGGCATTTGCACAATCAATTGTAGGCAATACAACAGTATAGTTTCGAGTTCCCACAGTGCCATCTGCTCTCAAATAACCTTGAAATTCCATCATTTCGCCTCCTTTATTTTTTTCCCACAAGACTTCGCATATTGTGAATATGTACTTGCTGACCCGTTTCGATTTTTTGAACAGAAACACCGATACATGCACCAAATTTCACAATTGCATCCCCTTCTTCAATTGTTTGCAAACTGATTTTGTGCATATAAGAAATATCTTCTATTGCCAAAACACTGCCGATTGCAACAAACTCTTGATCCACCACAAGAATTTCCTCGCCACAAGGCACATCTGCCAAAACCGTTGCCACATTGTCCTTTGCTGCCAAAACGATACACCTTTTCACATTACCCCTCCTTCACACGTTTCATGTCTGATTGGTTTCATAATTAACAAAAAGGCTATGGAGTTGCTGTTTTCACTGTGCAACCACTCCATTTCCTTACTTTCTACACGCCCTTGTACCAAAAGAAACACAGTAGTAAATGGAATTTTTCATACAAAAAAAAGCGCAGTTTCCCTATATCTATACATTCTATATATCAACAATATCTGCACTCAATTTCTCTTCTTCATTCAGTTTTTCAAACCAAAAACGCCTTCGTGATTGGCAAATCATATCCTTTCAAATTGCATTTATAATGCGGATGGTGGGACTTGAACCCACACGAGGTCACCCCCGCCAGATTTTGAGTCTGGTGCGTCTGCCATTCCGCCACATCCGCTTGGCTGATTATTTGGGTATAGTATCACATTTCAATAATTGCGTCAATTACTTTTTCACTCAGAATATAGAAAACATATTTTCAATTCACTCCAAGAACCATTTCTGTTTCATAAAAATTTCATAGTTTTATTTGCCTGAGACCACTTGATTTTTGCATTTATTTATACATATTCATGCAAAGAATTATTCAATATAGACTGCTCACTCAGAACCACAAAGAATCCCCCTCAAAAACCATTAAATGCACATATCATTCAAGCAACAAACATAAAAATAGCAAATTCACATATCTTTTTCTATATATTTCCATACAAAATCGAGATATTTATGAAAATTTTTCTCATAAATATTTCCATCTCACTTGCAACTTAGTATACGCAATTCACAAAAACGTATATTTATACATACAGACAAATCTTGACAAAAAGTCTATTCCCGTTGTCAAATCACCCTCTTTCTCTCGTGATAAAATTGACATTTCATAATATATATTACCACTTTGTATTATCAACAACCCAGACAAGCGGGTTACTTCCATAGAAGTAAAAACAAAGAAATTGATATAGTTGTAGATGTTAATAAAAGGAAGTCACCTATGCACTAGCTTTTTCTCTGTACTACTCCACCAGCATATACTATCTACAAGCAAATATGCTGAAGTTATTCAGATTGAACCAGATCGGTGCTCCAAGCGTGCCATGTAGGGGCGTCCCTATGTGGACGCCCATTGGTATGCCACCATCAAAGAAATGACGAAAAAGTTTGGGGTTTAAGTCCACAGTGCATACGATTGTCACCAAATAGAAGGGTTGGGTAAGCTTAGTGGTGGAATGATATAGGAAAAGCCTAGAAATCAAGGGTTTAGCAACATTGAAAATGATATAAAAACACAGAAAACACCTTTTATCAAGAGACAAACCGCATCTCATCTATTTTGATACTAGATGTTTTTATATAGATAGGAAAAAACATTGTAAAATTTCTCCAAGTCCATGCGTTTTCTATGGACATCACGTATAATTGCGTGTATAATTGCCTGTAATATCAATATTTTATCACAATTTAGAGAGGTTACTCTTATGTCTACAACAAAAAATAATACATACGATTCCATAGAAAAAAAACAAATTATTTCCACAGCAACAGGCAAAATATGTGCAGATTTGGTGTTCAAACATGCAACCTATGTCAATGTATTTTCTGGTGAGCTTTGCACTTCGGACATTGCCATTTCCGGACAAACCATCGTTGGTATGGGCAGTTATCATGGCTTGCAAGAAATAGACTGCACAGGCAAAATCCTATTGCCTGGTTTTTTGGATGGACACATTCATTTGGAAAGTTCTCTCGTTTCACCAACAGAATTTGCAAAAGCAGTTATCCCGCATGGCACAACAACCGTTGTCACCGACCCCCATGAAATTGCAAATGTAATGGGAACAAGTGGCATTTCTTATATGCTAGAAGCCACAGAAGGATTGCCTTTGGATGTCAACTTTATGTTGCCCTCTTGTGTTCCTGCAACGCCTTTGGATGAATCTGGTGCTGTTTTATATGCAGAAGATTTGCTTCCATTTTACAAGGAAAAACGTGTTTTGGGTTTGGCAGAAATGATGGATTATATCAGCATTTTAGATGGCGAAAACCATGTGATAGATAAAATCACAGATGCAACTGCATTTGGCAAGCAGATTGATGGACATGCTCCCGCAATTTCTGGCAACGATTTGAATGGCTATGTTGCAGCAGGCATTGGCTCCGACCACGAATGTGATTCCTTTGAAAGTGCTTTGGAAAAACTTCGTCTAGGGCAATATATTATGATTCGAGAAGGCACAGCAGCACAAAATTTGGAAGCATTGATGCCTCTTTTGCAAGAACAATATGCCAGCAGATGTATGTTCTGTACTGACGATAAACACCCCAGTGATTTATTGGAAAAAGGTCATATGGATTATATCATCAAAAAAGCAATTGCTTTGGGTGCGAATCCCATCACAGCCATCCAAGTGGCAACACACAATTGTGCTCAATATTTCAAATTGGACAAAAAAGGTGCCATTGCTCCTGGATACGACGCAGATTTGGTACTGATTGATTCCTTTGAACACTTCCAAATCCAAAGTGTCTATCAAAAAGGAAACTTGGTATATGATGGCAACGAAATTGTGCCATTTGCAAAACCTATCATTTCCCAAGAATTGACGAATCAAGCACACGATACCTTCCATGTAAAACCCCTTACAACCGATGATTTTATGACAGAAAACCCTTGTGGCATCATTGGTTTGGTGGCAAAGGAAATTGTTTCCACCAACGAAGGTTTGGCAACTGCAATCGATTTGACACAAGATATTTTGAAAGTGGCTGTTGTGGAACGTCACAAAATGACAGGTCACATTGGTATTGGATACTTGAAAGGCTATGGTTTACAATCTGGCGCAGTTGCAACCAGTGTTGCACACGATTCCCATAACATCATTGTGGTGGGAACCAACGAATGCGATATGGCATTTGCTGTACAAAAAATCATAGAAAACAAAGGTGGCATTGTGGTTGTAGAAAAGGAATCTGTCCTTGCAGAATTGCCCCTGTCCATTGCAGGGCTTATGAGCGAAGCACCTCTTTCTGAAGTGAATGCACTTTTGGAAGCTGCCAAAGACAAAGCCATTGAACTGGGTGTATCTAAGAGCATTGATCCATTTATGACACTGTCCTTTATGAGTTTGCCTGTAATTCCAACCCTGAGACTCACCACAAAAGGTGTGTTTGATGTGACCACACAAAAATATATTTGAACTACACGGGCGCATCGTGATACGCCCCTACAAGAACCAAAATAGGAATATTGGTTCCATTCCAATCCCATTATCCACTACCCCGTAGGGAACGGTCTTGACCGTTCCGCCATACAAAAAGGAGAATACTTATGGCTTTTCAAGATTTATCCCAACAAATGAACCCCAACATGCTGGTTTGGCCAGGCGATCCACAACCAGAATTCAAGGTTTCCTGCACCTTTGAAGAAGGCAATTGCAGAAGCACTTTGGTTTCCTTCACCACACACACAGGCACACACGTAGATGCTTTTTCTCATATTGTGCCAGAAGGTGCGCCCATGGATCAAATTCCTTTGGATCATTTCTTTGGCACAGCAACCATTATTGATTGCACAGGACTTGCACCAAACGCTGAAATCAACATTGATCTAGTGGAAAACCACCCTGAAATCAAAAATGCGTCTATTTTGTTGTTCCGCACAGGTTGGGACAAATATTTCAATACAGACGCTTATGCAGATGGATTCCCAGCAATCAGTGTAGATTTGGCACAATGGATGGTGGATCACAAAATCAAAGCCGTTGGTGTGGATTGTTATTCTGTTGATCCTACAACCTCCTTTGCAATGCCATCCCATCAAATTTTGATGCGTGGCGATGTGGTCATCTATGAAAATCTTTGTAACTTGGATAAAATCGACGCAAGCACCTTTGAATTTTACGGATTGCCCATTTGTTTCACTGGACTAGATGCATCCCCAGTGCGTTGTTTGGCACGTTGGTAAAAAACAACTCGAAATCAGGATTTCGAGTTGTGGACAGAGGTAAAAAAGACGATTTCCTTTGACAGCCAAAAGGCTACTGATTTATGCGTCAGTAGCCTTTTTTTTGCCTATTTTTATTTGAATCTAGCGTTCAGCCAGTGCATCGCTGCCTTTGTACCTTCTGCTTTTTCAATTTCATCATATTGTGCGCTCAATTTGGTGGTCATAAATTTGGAAAGCACCATATTGTCCCATGCCCATTCGTTCATTTGATTGAATCCCATACCATCCAAAGCGTTGTTCAAAATACGTTTTGTCATTTGCATGGTTTCTGTTGGCATATTGGCAAGTTTTTGTGCCAATTTTCTTGCAGTATCATCCAATTCGTCCAAAGGCACTACTTTTGTTACCAATCCCAAGCGATATGCTTCTTGTGCATCAAAACGATCTGCCAAAAGCAACACTTCTTTTGCACGTCTGGAGCCAATCAACCAAAGCATACTAGGTTGTGGCAAGAAGGAATAACGCATTTCGGTTTCGCCGAATTTTGCATCTTCAGAGCATACAACAAAGTCCACCAAGTTCACCAAATCCAAGCCACTTCCCATGCAATAGCCTTGTACTGCCGCAACAATCGGTTTATTACAATTCCAAACACGTTGGTTGTGTTGGCTTTCTTTTCTAATTTCTTGCCATTGCCCCCACATATCTTCTTTTTGGTCAGCGGAGGCTTCCAAGTCAAAGCCTGCACAAAATGCACGACCTTCACCCTTAAGCAGTACACTGCAAACGTCGTTGTCTGCTTCCACCAAGTCCAAAGCGGCAATGATTTCATGCCAAACTGTTGGGTTCAATGTATTCAATTTTTCTGGGCGTGCAAAGGTAATGGTTGCAACACCGGTTTCCACTTCATAACGAATGGTTTCAAAATTCATATCAATTCCTCCTGATTCAATATTAAGGTCAAGGTCAAGATCAAGATCAAAAGATAAGACCTTGAGGTTTTACTTCAAACTCCACCACCCTTTGAATGGTCATCACTTTGCAAGCAAAGCCACCTACGGTGTCCGCCACTTCTTTGGCGGTGAATAGTTGGACGTAAACTTTATTCAAGACCATTTCACGCAAGGTAATAGTCACCTAAATCCTCACTTTTTCACAATCAAGCCATCAACAGCCTTAACTCCCTTGCCTTGTTCCAACACGATTACAGGGTTGATATCCATTTCTCCAATGGTATCTGCATTTTCCGCTGCCATCACGCTGAATTTACAGAGGAAGTCTGCCAATGCATCCACATCTGCTACCTTTGCACCCCTTGCTCCATAAAGAAGTTTTGCACCTTTGAGGCGATCAATCATAGCAAGCGCTTCTGTTTTGGAAACAGGAGCCAGACTTAGGGAGAAGTCTTTGAAGATTTCCACAAAGATACCGCCGATACCCACCATAATGGTTGCCCCATAATGAGGGTCATTTTTTGCACCAACCAACATTTCCACACCTTTATCCACCATTTCTTGTACAGAAATGCCAGTGATTTTCGCATCTGCTTTATACGCTTTTGCACGGTTCATAATCAAGTCATACGCTTCGGCAACTGCTTCTTTATTTGCAATGTCAAGTGCCACAATGCCCGCTTCTGTTTTATGCAAAATATCAGGAGAATCTACTTTCAAAACCACAGGATAACCCATTTTTTCTGCCGCTTGGATGGCTTCTTCTTTGGTTTGCACCAATTCATCTTGTGCCACAGACAAGCCATATTTTGTGAACACCGCTTTGCTTTCGCCTTCACTCATACTGGTTACTCCATCTGCAAACACAACAGGAGAAACGCCAGATGTTGGAATTTCTTCCCCATCCGCTTTTGCTGCTTTTTGGATATTACTCCAATCCACCAACAATTTGATGGCTTTCAAGGATTCATGGGCACCCTGCAACAATGGGATATTCCCGTCTTTCAATACTTGTGCAAAGTTTGCATCGAAACCTGCTGAAATTGGAGAAAATACCACAACTGGTTTGGAAATTTC
This sequence comes from Chakrabartyella piscis, assembly GCA_030067835.1. Classification (GTDB taxonomy): domain Bacteria; phylum Bacillota; class Clostridia; order Lachnospirales; family Anaerotignaceae; genus Chakrabartyella; species Chakrabartyella piscis. The sequence goes on along the minus strand of CP092441.1, from coordinate 170,376 downwards.
TGTTTGTACTTCTGCAATTGCTTTCGCTACTGTACAATACAACGCAGATTCTGCCTTTGCCATTGCCGCTTCTGCATCTTGGCATACCAAAATCAAGCCCACTTCTGGGTCATCTGCCAATGCACGAATACATTCTTTGTATGCATCTGTATCGAACAATGCAGTGGTCACATCCAAAGGATTTGCTGCTGTTGCAAAGTCTGGCAATACTGCACGAATGCGTTCTTTTGTGCCTTCGTTGATTTCCCCAAAGGAAACCCCAATTTCTGCCGCAACGTCACAAGTGAAGCCCAATTGCCCACCAGAGATTGCAGTACAAGCGATTTTATTTGTTGTCAATTCCACTTCTCGGAGTTTGGAAAGCAATTCACAAGTTTCTGCCAATTCATCGAAACTATTTACAGTCAACATGCCATTTTTTGCAAAATATGCATCAATGACAGCTGTGCTACTTGCCAATGCACCAGAGTGGGCTGCTGCTGTTTTCTGACCAATTTCAGAGCGTCCAGTTTTGAACACAACAATTGGTTTTTTCTTTTCTACGGACATTGCTGCAACTTTCGCCATAGCTTCTGGATTACGCACCGCTTCCAAATACCCAGCCAAAACTTGTGTGCCACAATCGTCCAACATATATTCAAAATAATCTTCCACACCAAGACCAGCTTCGTTTCCACAGGAAATCAAATAGCTATATCCTGTGCCACGTCCTGCACTGCTCATGGCGATACAAGCAGAACCACTATGGGCAACCATACCGATTGGACCTGCTGTATGCACATTGTCAAGAGGTGCGCTATACAAAGGGATGCCTGTTTGCATGTTAATCAAACCAAGACAGTTTGCACCACAACAAGCAATTCCATTTTCTTCCAAACTACGAGCAACTTCTTTTTCGAGAGCTATACCTTCTGCACCAGTTTCAGAAAAACCGCTTGCAAAAATCACTGCTGCTTTCACACCTTTTGCCTTCATTTCTTCGATGGTAGGCAAAATCAATGTGCTACGCAAAGAAATGACACAACATTCCACATCATAAGGAATTGCTGTAAGAGATGGATATGCCTCCAATCCCAGTATCGATGTTTTTTTCGGATGTACAGGATATAAACCACCTTGAAACTCGAAGTCAATCAAGTTTTGCAAGGTCAAGCCACCTGGATTGTGTTCCGAACAACCTAAAATCGCAATGGATTTTGGGTTCAAAAGATACTGCATGTTGTCGATGGGTTTCATTTTATTTCTCCTTTCAAAGAATCCATTTGTCTGGATTCAAAGCCTGCCTTTGCTCATAGACAAGCCACGCATAGACCGCCATCCCAAACTACACCAAGGATAGCATATAAGCAATTTTGATTACCTAAAATGATACAGATTTCCTGCAAACTTGTCAAGAATATCCATCATTTTTACATCAAAAAAGGGCGTACACACAGGTGCGCCCCTACAATACTTCAATATCTGTTTATGTTTAGTGATTTTCCCTTTGGTAATTGGTACCATTTGCCGCTGGTGCAACAGATTTTCCAACAAAGCACACAAGTGTCACCAAAGTAATCACATAAGGCAACATCATAAACAAATGATAGCTAACCCCTGTTCCAAGTGCCTGCAAGCGAAGTTGCAACGCATCTGTGAAACCAAAAAGGAGTGCTGCAAGCAAAATGCCTGCTGGTTTCCAACGTCCGAAAATAACTGCCGCCAAAGCAATATATCCACGTCCACTGACCAAGTTATCTACATATACATTCATATATCCAACAGAGAGATATGCCCCTGCAAGTCCCGCCAAGGAACCACACAAAATAGAACCCACATATCGCATGGTGGAAACGTTAATCCCCATGGAATCTGCCGCTTTTGGTTGTTCCCCAACTGCACGCAAATTCAGCCCCAAACGTGTGTGGAACAACACATAATGACACACAGGCACAAGTGCATATGTAATGTATACAAAAATATTTTGTTTGAACAACACACCAACAAGAGGCAAGCCACACAAAACAGGAATGTTGATATTTTTGAGACCATCAATCATAGCTGGTGTTGTGGAAATACCAAACGCCAAACGATAAATTGTGGTTGCAAGTCCTGCTGCCAAAATATTGATTGCCATACCAATTACAATTTGATTGGCATTGAATTTGATGGATGCCACAGCAAACACCATATTCACCAAAACCGCAAATACAATGGCAAGCAAGAACCCTGCTGTATTGCTACCAGTCAAGCTCACACCAATGAAGCCAGCCACAGCGCCTGCTGTCATAAGACCTTCCAAACCAATGTTGTTCAAACCACAACGTTCTGAAAAAACAGAACCCAATGCACAAAGAAGAAGCGGTGTTGCCATACGCAATGTGGCGCCGAGAAGTTCCATAATGAAATTCATATCCATAAAGATTTCCATATTACGCCTCCTTTTCTGTTTCGATGGTTTCTGTTGTCATTTCTGTTGTTTCTGTTGCTTTTCTTTTTTTGTAAAAATGAACTCCAGCAGATGCCACTACGAAAATGATAATCAACGCTTGGATGATGTCTACAACTGCTGTTGGAATACCTGCTTTTCTTTGCATACTGCTACCACCTACACGCAAAGCCCCAAACAACACAGAAGAAACCAGCACCCCCACAGGATGCAATTGCCCAATGAGCGCTGTCGCAATACCATCATATCCATAACCACTGCCAAAACCGCTCATCAATCTAAATTGTACCCCAAGCATTTCCACTGCACCTGCAAGACCTGCAATCCCACCAGAAATTACCATGGATTTTACAATATTTGCTTTGATGGGTACACCACTATACAATGCCGCAATAGGATTTAGACCTGTCATACGCAGTTTGAACCCTTGACTTGTGTAGAACAGATAATACAAAACAGCAATACACACCACAATTGTGATGATCAAACCAAAATGCACACGAGTCGATGCAATCAAAATCGGCAAATGATATGCTTCTGCAATGGCATCTGTTTGTGGATTATTGTACCCTGTTGTTTCTTTCATAGGTCCAATGACCATATAACTCAAAAGACTCATGGCGATGTAGTTCATCATAATGGTGGAAATGACCTCATTTGTCCCTTTCCACGCTTTGAGCGCACCAGGGATGAAGCCCCAAAATGCACCAGCCAAAGCACCACATACCAAAGCTCCGAAAATACCAATGGCAGAAGGAAGTTCTGGAAATGCCAAAGCAAATGCCATGGAACCAATTGCCCCCAACATAATTTGACCATCGGCACCAATGTTGAAGGTACCATTTCGGTATGCAAAAGTCACTGCAAGACCAGCCAAAGCAAGGGGAATCGCCTTCACCAAAGTTTCCCCAAAGCTATTCACGGAACCAAATGCACCCTTTATCATCAAGCCATAAGCAGTAATGGGGTTGACTCCGTTCATCACTATGAAAATCCCACCAATCGCCAATGCCAAAATCACACTGACAACAGGAATCAAAATTTTACGCAATCTCTGATTCATTTGTCCCCTCCTTACCAGCCATCATTAGGCTTAATTTTTGCATATCTGGATTTTGTGGATCTACAAAGCCCATGATTTTTCCTTCATACATGACACAACAACGATCAGATAGACGCAAAACCTCGTCCAAATCGGCACTGATGACCAAAACTGCACCGCCTGCATCACGAAACTCTTGGATTTTGCTATGGATGTATTCACTGGCACCAATATCCACTCCACGTGTGGGATGTACAGCAACCAAAATCTTGCAATTGCTTTCAATCTCCCTTGCCAAAATCACCTTTTGTTGATTTCCACCAGAAAGTGAGCCAACACTTTGGTCAATGCCCGAGGTACGAATGTCATAACGCTCCACCATTTTCTTAGCATATTCTTTCAATTCTTTATATTGTATGAACCAGCCACCTGATTTTGAATTGGGTGCTTGTTCCATATTTTTCAAAGCCAAATTTTCATAAATACTCATTGCCCCCACAAGACCCATTGCATTTCTGTCTTCTGGAATGAGTGCCATGCCCGCTTGGATGAAGTCTTTGACACTTTTGCCAGACATATCCACGCCATCTAATTTCACTTGTCCCATTTGCGGATGTACCACACCCATAAGGAGTTGAGCAAGCTCAGATTGTCCATTGCCATCCACACCAGCAATGCCAACAATTTCACCTTTTTTCACTTGGAATTCTGGAATGGATAGACGCTCCACACCATCTGCACTTTTGTACCCAACATCTTCCAAAGATAAGAAGGCATTGCCAATATTTTCTGCCATAGGAATGTGATCCATCACAACAGAACGTCCCACCATAAAGCTACCCAATTCATCCATTGTGGTATCTGCTTTGTTGACTTCTGCAACAGATTTGCCCAATCGCAAAACAGTAATGCGATCACAAATCTCCATAACTTCCTTGAGTTTATGAGAAATGAAAATGATGGTGTGTCCTTGTTCATTCAAACGACGCAAAATAGCAAAAAGACCTTGTGCTTCCGCTGGTGTCAAAACCGCTGTCGGTTCATCCAAAACAATGAGTTTTGCATTGTCCACACAAAGAACTTTGATGATTTCCACCCTTTGTTGCGCACCAACAGACAAATCACCAACCAATGCATCTGGATCTACATCCAATTGATATTTTTCCGATAAATCCTTGATTTTTGCTCGTGTTTTTGCAAGTGGCAATTGGAATCCTTGACTTTTCAAGCTAAGCATTACATTTTCCACAACCGTCATGGCTTCAATCAACATAAAATGTTGGTATACCATGCCAATGCCAAGTGCCTTTGCTTCTTGTGGTCCCTTGAAGGATACCTCTTTGCCATCAAACACAATCTTTCCACCATCTTTTTGGTATAAGCCTGAAAGAATGTTCATCAGCGTAGATTTTCCTGCACCATTTTCACCCATCAATGCATGGATTTCACCTCGTTTGATGCGAAGTGATACACGGTCATTTGCAGTAAATGCACCAAATTTTTTGGTGATATCTTGCATATAAAGAAGATATTGCTCCTCCATAAGATCACGTTCCCTTTCCAAAATAGTTGCTGTTGTCAGTTCCATAGATACAACGATAGGGTTGTCCCAAAACAAATCATTTCAAGACAGCCCCAAAAGAGTGGCATACCCAAAACCAATGGATATGCCAAGTTATTCAAATTATTCTACTACGATTGCACCGCTTGCCAAGTCAGCCAAAATGCTTTCCAATTCAGCCACAACATCTTCGCCAACCAAGTCGTTGTAACGACCGAAGTTCATCAAAGAAGCATCTGCATAGTTTGTTGTACCAACATAACCACCTGCTGCAACTTTTCCAGCCACATCATAAATCAACGCTTCGTTGCTCATCAAGATACTGCCATAAACTGCTGCGGAGGAATCCAAACCATCCAAAGGTTCTGCAAGTGCGTGGATGCCAGCTTCTTCACAACCTGCATAGATACCTTGGTTACTGGAACCAGCCCATGCAAAGATGACGTCAGCGTTTACTGTTGTTGCTTGGGAAATTGCAAGTTCTTTGCCCTTTGCAACGTCATTCCAAGAACCGACCATTGCAGAAACTGCTTGTGCATCAGGATTTACATATTTTGCACCTTGTTCAAAGCCAGAAGCTCCGTCCAAAGTAGGTTGCATATCTGTACCACCAATGAAACCAACAACCCCTGTTTCAGACATAAGACCTGCAAAAGCACCGCCCAAGAAACCACCTTGTTTATTGTTGTAACCCATTGCTGTTACATTTTCTGCTTCCAAACCAAAGTTGACACCAGCAAAATGTGTTTCTGGGAATTCTTCGTGCAATTGGGAAACTGCATCTTCGAAGTTATTGCCAGAAAGTACAATCAAGTCATAGCCTTCTGCTGCATATTCACGGATTGCTGTTACGAAATCAGCTTGATCCAAGTTTTCAGAATATGCCAATTCATAGCCATAATCTTCGCTTGCTCTTACACCACCTGCATAACAGTCAGCATACCAACCGCCATCATTGATGGAACCATCCATAACCAATGCCAATTGCAAAGCATCTTCTGCTGGTGCATCTGTGGATGCCGCTTCTTCGCTACCGCCACATGCTGCCAACATAGAAGTTGTCATAACCGCCATCATTACTGTTGCCAAAATTCTTTTTTTCATCATTTTCTCCCTCTCATATGCCCTACATATTTTCTTTGGCATCTACCCTGCCAAACCCTAAAAAATCACTGTTTTTCCTTGAACTTTCAGTGTTTCTCAAGAACAAAGTATATCACTTTCGTATCACATCGTCAATTGAATTCGACAAAAACCAAGGCTTTTCGGCAAAGGTTACTTTTTATAGTAAGAAGTGCCTTTGCAATTGTGCAAAATGAACCTTTTTCACACCTTTGTTTGCTCCGTATATACATTTGTTTTTGTACTACTCCCGCCTTCCTCCGCATATACTATCTACAAGCAAATATGCAGGAGTTGTTCAGATTGAAAACATATATCGAAGAACGTGCCATGTAGGGACGTCCCTATGTGGGCGCCCGTTGGCATGCCACCATCAGAGAAATGACGAAGAAGTTTGGGGTTCAAGTCCACAGTGCATACGCTTCTCACCAAATAGAACGATTGGGTAAGCTTGGTGGTGGAGTGACGCGGGAAAATCCTAGAAATCAAGGGTTTGTGGCTATTAGATGGACAAGCTGCATTTCATAAACACCTACAAACAAGCCAACAATTTCATAAACTACACATAAAACACAAGTCCCAATTAAAGATAAAAGGGCTTAATAGAATGACGTAGGGGTCGATGCCCTCATCGACCCGCTTACTAGTACACCGTTATTGCGGGCGGATGTGGGCATCCGCCCCTACGCTAAGATAAAATACAGTAGGTCTCATCATCTTTAATTGGGACAAACACAAAAACCCCCAGTCGGTTTTTACGCCGATTGAGAGTTTCTTTTTGTCATTCTTTTTTCTTTTTTACGAAAAATTATGAAACCACACTACTTTTCCCCATAAAACTTCCAGCATATTTTTTCACACGCAATCTTTGGACTGCATAAATACCAATCATAATGCATGCTCCCAAAATATCAGTGCCTGTACTAGGGATAATCAAAACAATACCTGTTGCAAATAAAACCACTCGTTCTATCTGATTGCAATGATCCTTGAAATATCCAGACATACCAGATGCAATTGCCATCATACCCACAACTGCTGTGATGATTGCAATGAGGATGGATACAATAAATGCCGAGGTTGCCACACCTTCTGGACGTACCAAAACCAATTCTGGATTGAGTACAAAAATATATGGCACCAAATATGCTGCAAACCCCAAACGAAAGGCATTGAATCCTGTTTTCATGGGATTGGAACCTGCAATACCTGCACCCGCAAATGCAGCCAAAGCAACTGGTGGTGTAATATCTGCAACAATGCCAAAATAAAATACAAACAAATGGGCTGCAATAGGCTCCACACCCAAAGCAATCATAGCAGGTGCAGAAATGGTGGCTTGGATGATATAATTTGCTGTAGTTGGTACACCCATACCCAAAACAATGGAGCAACACATGGTCAAAAACATGGTCAAAAACAAGCTACCCCCAGCCAAATCTACAATTCCATTTGCCATCCGAAGACCCAAACCAGTCAATGTGATTACCCCAACGATGATCCCAGCTGCACCACAAGTGACTGCAACAGAAATGGCAGAAACAGCTCCTTCGTGCAAAGCATGGATGAAGTCGTTTCCAAATTTCGGCAAAGATACTTTTGTGCTTTTGTGCATCTCCACAAACCAAATGGCAATACAAGAAGCAATGCCCCAAATGGCAGCACGCATAGGAGTATACCCAGAAACCAAAAGTACCACAATCAACAAAACAGGTGCAATCATATACCAACCACTTTGGATCAACACTTTCAATCCTTGGCGTTCTTCTTTTGGAATGCCCATCAATCCATTTTTCAATGCTTCAAAATGCACATTTGTGAAAATACCAGTGAAATACAAAAGTGCTGGAATACAAGCTGCCAAAGCAACTGTTGCATAGGAACAACCAATGTATTCTGTCATAATAAATGCAGCAGCACCCATAATGGGTGGCATCAACTGACCACCTGTTGAGGCAGCCGCTTCCACCGCACCAGCAAATTCTGGTTTATATCCTGTTTTTTTCATAAGTGGAATTGTGATGGAACCTGTGCTTACAGTATTGGCAACAGAACTACCTGTCAAAGTACCTTGCAATGACAGCCGCTTTCGCAGGTCCACCAACAGAACCACCACAAGCACTCATGGCAAGACTGGTCAACCAATCACCAACACCACTTTTTTTCAAGAAAGTAGCAAATAACAAAAACAGGAATATAAAGGTAGAAGAAACATACATAGGTGAGCCCAAAATGGCTTCTGTACCCAACCATTCAAAGGTCAACAAGCGTTTTGCAGAAATATTGGCATGTGCCAAAAATCCTGGCAAATCCTGACCAAACAACCCATAGCACAAAAACATCGCCACAAGCACCACAATGACATTGCCAGAAACACGTCTAGTTGCTTCCAAAATCAACACCATTGCAATGATGCTGATGATAAAATCTGCTGTGGTATATAGACCACTTCGCAATTGGAGTTGTTCATAAAAAATAATATGGTATAACCCAATGCAAACACTGAGCAATGCAAAAATATAATCATACACAGGGATTTTTCTTTGATTTTTTGTGGCTGGATACAACAAATATACCAAGGTCAATGCTGCTGCAATGTGTGTGCCACGTTGGATGGTAGAAGGAAATACACCAAAAATCGCTGTGTATAGTTGGAAAATAGACCATGCTACTCCCAAAACCACAATGAATTTCCCCATAAACCCATCAAATGTACGTATATTGGATTCTTTGTCATATTTCTTGAGAATATCTTCTCCATTTATTGCGTTTGCTTGTTGTGTCTTTGTCATGTTCTTCACCCTATCCTTTTACTTCAATTCATCAGGTATCACAATGCCTTGTTCTTCATAATATTGGATTGCACCAGCGTGCAAAGGAGTTGTAATGCCATCCAATGCTGTTTCCAAACTGATATATCCACCAGCAGAATGTGCTGTTGCAACTGCTTCTGCATTTTCATATAAAGATTTGGTGATATTGTAAACGGTTTCTGTATCCAAATCTGCTGCACAATACAGTGCTGCTTGACAAGTGATTGTGTTGATGTCTTCTGTGTTGGAATATGTACCAGTTGGAATGACAAATCTTGTGTAATATGGGAAACTTTCTTGGATGGTTGCCAATTCCTCATCAGAAATATCAATAAAGTTGATTTGTTTCACTGTTTCCAATTCTGTAATGGAAGATGCTGGCACAGACAACACTGCACAACTTGCATCCAACAAATTGTCTTGCATTTTTGTCACTGCATCGGTGAAGCTATCTCGTTCCACGCTGATTTCTGTTGCCATATCCAATCCAGCTACTGCAAATACAATTTCAGAAGAGGATGCTGTTCCTGAACCAACAGGACCAATGGCTACAGACAAACCAGCCAAATCAGAAACACTTTCTGCTCCTGTTTCTGCGGATGCCACAATTTGGAATACTTCTGGATATACAACACCAATGGTTTTGAAATTGGTTTGCGCTCCTGTTTCTGCATATACCCCTTCGCCATTGTAGCAATTGTCTGCAATGCTATTCATGGATAAACCCAATTCCACTTCACCTGCATTGAGCAAATTCATATTTTCTGTGGATGCTCCCGAAGAAATGGAATTGACTGTAATGCTTTCCAAATCATCTGTCCAAGCATTTGCCATGGCAGCACCCAAAGCATAATAGGTTCCACCACTGGAACCCGTTGCTATGGTCAAACTTTTTGCACCATCACTGCTTTCACTGGAGCCGCAACCACTTGTCAAAACACCTACCATCAAACAAGTTGCCATCAGTATTGCAATTTTTGTTCTTTTCATATACATTACCTCCCAATATATCAATCTTTGCCATGTCATAAAAAAAAGACGCAACAGGATGAACTGTAGCGCCTTTGATACAATATCAGGATTATAGCAAGGAGTTTTCCAAAGGTCAATAGAAAATGAAAATATTTTTTCATTTTGTGTATTTTATGAAATTTTATTGTCTTTTTAGTGGGTTATTCGTTAAAAATATGGAATGTACTCCAAAGTTTGCTGGCTTCTTCTATATTTTGTGTCACTTTTTCGTTTTTCACATGGCATAAATAGGCAATCATAGCATTTATGATGGAAAGTGGCGCCACATAGGTGTCAAATAAAGATGCAACCTCTGTTTCTGCAAACAACGCATATGTGCTACATGGCACAATGGGCGATGTGTAGGAATCCGTCAATGCAACGGTAGTACAATTTTGTTCCTTTGCATATTCCATGATGTGAATGGTACTTTGGGTATATCTGGCAAAGGTGATGCCAAATACAACGGTGTCTTCATCGAAATAGCGATATCGTTCGCTGGCTTCATCCACTGTAGATACCAAACACACATCATCAAAAATCAAATTGAAATAATAATGCATAAATCTTGCAAGTGCCATGGTGCTACGCCCTGCAACAATACAAATCTTTTTGCTTTCCAAAAATGCTTCAATAATGGCAAAGAAAACATCTGTATCCAAATTTTGCAAAATATTTTTCACATGTTGTGCATCATCTTCAATGACCTGTTTGATGAAAGCTTCTTTATCGCTATCAATATCCTTGGACAAACGCAACCTTTCGTGTATGGTGATTTTTTGCTCCAAGGCTTGTTGGAGTTCTTGTCGAAATTGCGGATATCCCTTATATCCCAAAGCAGAACAAAAACGTACAATGGTTGCTTCACTTGTTCCAGAAAGGTTTGCAAGTGTTGTAATATTCAAAAAAGAAACCTTTGTTTTGTTCTCCAATATGTAATCTGCCAATTTCTTGTGGCTTTTGCTCATACTTTCTTTTGCTTTTGCAATTTTATCAAAAATTTCGTTCATAAGGCACCTACTTTCTTTGTGATTTCTTTTATTGTAACGTATATTTTCAAATAACTCAAGTCCACAACGAAAGAAAATGAAAATTATTCTCCAAAATAAAATATTTTTAAAAATATATTGACAAATTGAAAATTGGCGGTACAATGGGTGTATTCAACTGACGTGAACCACAAACGAAGAAAGAAGGTATTCATATGACATTGGAAACACTCATGGAAGTATATAAAACCCGTACCAAAACTTCAGAAAAACTCCACAAAGAAGCCACACAAACCTTGCCTGGTGGTATTGCTGCCAACATCAAATATTATGACCCCTATCCCATTTTTATGGAGTCTGGTTCTGGTGCAACTTTGACAGATGTGGATGGAAATGAATACATCGACTACTTGGCATCCTATGGTCCATTGATTTTGGGTCATGGTCATCCTGCTGTGAAACAAGCAATTACAGAACACTTGGAAGAATGTGGTGCCATTTTGTATGGTACACCCAGTCAAATTGAACATACATTTGCCAAAAAAATCATGGAATATTATCCTTCTGTGGAAATGCTGCGCTACACCAATTCTGGTACAGAAGCAACCCTTTTGGCTTTGCGTATCGCCTATGGATACACAGGAAAATACAAAATTGGAAAATTTGAAGGCCATTATCATGGTGGATACAATCAAGTTTTGGTCAGTGTCAATCCACCTATTTCCGAAGCTGGCGACATTGAAAATCCAACACCTATTTTGGAATCACGAGGTGTGGAGCCTAGTCAATTGGAAAATACAATCATTTTACCTTTCAACGATTTGGAATCTTGTACCAAAATCTTGGAAAAACACCAAACAGAATTGGCTGCCATCATCATGGAACCGATTTTGTCTGGATATGTTCCAGCAACACAAGAATTTATGACAGGACTCCGTGAAGTCACTGAAAAACTTGGCATTTTGTTGATTTTCGATGAAGTAAAAACAGGGTTCCGTGTGGGTATGAAAGGTGCCCAAGGAATTTATGGCATCAAACCTGATATCACTGCCATGGGTAAAGTCATTGGTGCCGGCATGCCTTTGGGTATTGTTGGTGGTAGAAGTGATATCATTATGACCACAGCGCCCATCAGCGGTTCCGATGTGTTTGATAGTAGTACCAGCAAAACCTCTTCTGCACAAGATGTTTTGTTCCATAGCGGTACATACAATGGTCACCCTTTGATTTTAAAAGCAGGACTTGCAACCATTGCAGTTTTGGAACAGGAATTTGACCATATTGTTGCTTGCACAGACCTTTTGAAATCTGGCATTCAAAAATTGTTTGCAGATAGAGGCATCAAAATTGTAATGGTTGGTGAAGGCACCGTATTCAACTATTGCATTACCCAATTGGATGAAATCAAATGCTATCGTGATGTGCAACAATCTGATTTTGCTCTTCGTAAAAAAATTGATTTTGCTCTTTTGAATGAAGGTATTTACAACAAACCAACCAATCGATATAGTGTGTCTGTTTGTCACGATGAAGCTGTTGTTGCCAAAACTTTGGCTGCCTATGAACGTGCTTTGGAAATGGTTTTCCATGAAGACTAATGCTTTCTTCTCTGTTTCGGTGATAAAATCCATTCCTCTAACGTATACTGCTATAAGCAAATATGCAGGAGTTGTTCTAATTGAACCACATCGGCATTCCAAGCGTGCCATGTAGGGGCATCCCTATGTGGACGCCCGTTGGTATGCCACCATCAAAGAAATGACGAAGAAGTTTGGGTGTCAAGTCCACAGTGCATATGGGTGTCACCAAATAGAACGGTTGGGTAAGCTTAGTGGTGGAGTGACGTGGGAAAAGCCTAGAAATCAAGGGTTGTGGCTATCATATGGACAAGCTATTTTATAATTCATCATCAATATCCAACACACTTTCTACTCACGCACCTACGAGAGGTGCGACACGAAAACGGATGTACATTTCTGCCACAAGCAAAGATTTCTACTCACGCACCTACGAGAGGTGCGACGTAAACAAGCGTGTTTGCAATCCTATAATAGTAATTTCTACTCACGCACCTACGAGAGGTGCGACAGAACCAGCAGTGACACGCAGGATAGGCTAGATATTTCTACTCACGCACCTACGAGAGGTGCGACAGCACATCTGTCTGATTCTGCGCCTTTGGTGGTGATTTCTACTCACGCACCTACGAGAGGTGCGACTTCCTGTGGTGTATGTTTTGTGATGACCTCGTAATTTCTACTCACGCACCTACGAGAGGTGCGACTTCAAGTGGTAAAAGGTCAAAAATCATATCATAATTTCTACTCACGCACCTACGAGAGGTGCGACTTTTTCTTTGCAATGAAAAATGGAAAATGGAAATTTCTACTCACGCACCTACGAGAGGTGCGACTCCAGTGACACCACGCATCTTGATTTCTGCTTCCATTTCTACTCACGCACCTACGAGAGGTGCGACCACTGGTTTTTTACATGCGTTTGCATCCTGAAATTTCTACTCACGCACCTACGAGAGGTGCGACATACTGCTACAGTGCTAGGGTCTGTTTTGTTGCAATTTCTACTCACGCACCTACGAGAGGTGCGACAACAGGCTCTATGCAGAATTTGGCGACCAAGTGATTTCTACTCACGCACCTACGAGAGGTGCGACCAAACACAGTCTATCACGCTTTTCCTAAATAGTCATTTCTACTCACGCACCTACGAGAGGTGCGACAAATACATTGACAGTCCCACCTGTAATGTTTGGAATTTCTACTCACGCACCTACGAGAGGTGCGACTCATTTGGATCTAAATTTGCCCCGCAAATGGGACATTTCTACTCACGCACCTACGAGAGGTGCGACGGAGGATAAAAAAATGATGAACTATGAACTATCATTTCTACTCACGCACCTACGAGAGGTGCGACTTCATACATAGCTTGTAAGCCTTTTCTGTGCTTATATTTCTACTCACGCACCTACGAGAGGTGCGACAGGAAAGTATCATTTTACAAGTGGAAATGATACAATTTCTACTCACGCACCTACGAGAGGTGCGACTATATCAATTTATAATAATAGTTAGTTGATAGTATTTCTACTCACGCACCTACGAGAGGTGCGACTGAAGATTGCATTGAAGATATTCTTGATTTTATTATTTCTACTCACGCACCTACGAGAGGTGCGACGGTCACTTTGATTATATGTTAGATTGTCAGTCTATTTCTACTCACGCACCTACGAGAGGTGTGACAGGACTTTAGTGTAGTGCAGTATCGCAGTGGTGATTTCTACTCACGCACCTACGAGAGGTGCGACCATAGAGCCCGACATAGCCGTAGGTGATACTGTATTTCTACTCACGCACCTACGAGAGGTGCGACGTCTGCCCCTGTTGTGCTACTAAAATAGCACACATTTCTACTCACGCACCTACGAGAGGTGCGACGGCAACCCCAGCAACATTATCCAAACTGCTTTCAATTTCTACTCACGCACCTACGAGAGGTGCGACGATATGGCGGCAGCGGTTTGGGTTCGGTGTTATTTCTACTCACGCACCTACGAGAGGTGCGACCCAATACTCCAACAACTACCATAGCCATATAGTCATTTCTACTCACGCACCTACGAGAGGTGCGACTGGGGCAAACGTGCAACCAGAAACAATCATGATGATTTCTACTCACGCACCTACGAGAGGTGCGACAATTATTGATGGCGGTGGAGCTGTTAGCGTTGAATTTCTACTCACGCACCTACGAGAGGTGCGACGGTGGTTTGTTTGGATAATTTTACATATAACGCATTTCTACTCACGCACCTACGAGAGGTGCGACCGGATGCACGATTTACCCACAAGGGACATATGAATTTCTACTCACGCACCTACGAGAGGTGCGACGGAGTGACAACATGAGCAAATTTGGAGCATGGGTATTTCTACTCACGCACCTACGAGAGGTGCGACGGCAAATGAACAGCCTTTCAGAATTTACATGGTGATTTCTACTCACGCACCTACGAGAGGTGCGACTGATACCATTTGAGGTGAATATCCCGAAAGACATTTCTACTCACGCACCTACGAGAGGTGCGACAGATGCCAAAGGAAAAGCAACAAAAGAACAAGTTATTTCTACTCACGCACCTACGAGAGGTGCGACAACCCTTGGCTTTGATGCAGAAGAAATGACCAAGATTTCTACTCACGCACCTACGAGAGGTGCGACTAAACCATCCACCTTTTCCAACGCTTGTATGTATTTCTACTCACGCACCTACGAGAGGTGCGACGGCACCTGCTTTTGTGGAACCGTAGAAGATTGATTTCTACTCACGCACCTACGAGAGGTGCGACCGCAACATCTAGCAACGTATTGCCATCGCACACTACATCTAGGTGGACAATTTCTTTTTTCTATCTTTCTATTGCATCTTTTCTCTTTTTTCTCACGAAAACCCTTTTCTTTCTAGGCGAACCCACCGCAGTTTTACCATCCACCACACCTTCGCCTAAATCATCAGCAATCCTTCGGAATTATATCCCTCTTTAGCTCCAATATGCTCCACCTTATTTTGCCAATTGTTTCCCAAATAATAAAATCGCAAACTATCCTTTTGAGGATTCATTTCTTTGATGAGCTTATCTTTGATTTTCAAAAAATCACCATAACTGACATTGACTTCAAACACAGAGTTTTGCACTCGTTGTCCATAATTGACACATATTTTTGCCACTTTACGCAACCTTGTTTTGCCACCTTCATCAGATGTAGACACATCATATGTAATCAAAACCATCATATTATCACCTACTTCAAAATAAAATTGGGATATTCCTCAATATCACCACGAATATACTTTGCAAGCAAATTGCTTTGTACATATGGCAAAAGTCCTAGCTGTATTTTTTGATTGAGATAAGGATGTACAATATCTGAACGTTTTTTACTTTGCCAACGTTCTAAAACTTTTTTACGTCCATCTGCATTCAAATAAACCGCTCCAGAAACTTGCACCTCAAAATCACCTTCATTTAAAATCTTTAGATTGATGAGTCCCAAAACAAAACGTTCTATGATACATCGCATCTCCTCTACCAAGTCACAAGCCAAGGAACTTCTACCACTTCGTAAAGTATGACAATATCCAATATAGCTATCCAAACCAACAGTTTCCAATGCAGAAGCCACCTCATTTGTATAAATGGCATACATAAATGAAAGCAGTGCATTGGTTGCATCCAGTGGTGGTCTTTTGGTGCGAATTTCGAAGTGAAACACCTCATTTTTATTTTTGATGAGCTGATCGAAAATACCAAAATAAGAATGTGCAACATTACCTTCTACACCAATAATCTGCTCCACACTTTCTGTTTGGTACAAAGAATCTACACCTTTTTTGATGGTTTCTAAAGTTTTGGCAATATCTACATCTTCTCGCAAGTCTGGATTATCATGCAAAGTACGTTTGATAACCGTTGCTGTATTGCAAAATTTAGCTGCCATTGTATTTTGAGAAAGCAGTACACCAAGCTCACGAAATGTATCAATTTGTTGGACACGTAAGTTTACATTTCCTCTGGTTTCTCCGCAAACCTTTGCCAAAAACCTTCCATGGGGTGTCATGAAATTAATGGGGATTGCATTTTCTACACATTTTCCCATAAGTGCTGGTGAACAGCCAATATAGCTGAAACACACAACCCCTTCAATATTGAGAATTGGCAATCGCAAAACATCTTTTCCATCCAATTTGCAAACAATATTTTCGCCATCCAATGCCAAATATACTTGCTCATTGGTTACATATAGGGTATTCAACAGTTTTCTCATATACCACCCTCCAAAATATCTTGTAAAACCTTTCGTATATTGGCTTTTTTTCTCTTTGTTGGCATACAAATATCTTTGAAAGAACAACCCGAACATTTTTGTCCTTTTTGGATAGGTGGAATTTGATTTTGTTCTATATATCCACGTATTTCAGACAACGTGTCTTCTAACATTTGATAATAGGCATCGTATTCCTCTCTAAATGGCAGTAATACCTTAGCTTTCTGATTTTTGTAATACAGATAACATTTTGTATCTGTCCCAAAGATTTTATCTACACATACCTTTTGTGCAAATACTTGTAAAGCATCTTCCCTATTGAACGATTTGCCCTTTGGTTGGGTTGGTTTATACTCCATCAATATATACTTCCCTTTTTCCAAAATTAAGCTATCGGTTACACCAAAAAGTCCCAAGTCATCATTAAATATGGTGACAGCATGCAAGGTTTTTTGTTCTTTGCCATATACCACTTTTTCCCTATCGTGTACTTTTTCGTGCATCAAATTGGCTTTGATGACAAAGAGATTTTCCACCCATATTTTGTCAATATGGATCAATCCCCAGCGATGTGGACAATACAGAAAGTGCTGTAAATCTCTAATATTGATGCTCTCCATAGGCTTATATTTTGGAAATCAACTGTACACCTTCTGGCATCTCTTCTACAATGGAAATATCGTAGTCAGAAAATGCTCTTGGTGGCATAGAAGAATCCTTTTGTGTGATTTGGATTTTATCAAACAAAATATGAGATGGACAATTGCCCAATACATTTTCATGTTGGAATACATACAATTTACGCATACACATTTTGCCACGAGCAGCACTGTGATCATCCTCAAACATATTGATGATGGCTGTCCACAAAAGTTCCAAATCTTCTTCTGAAAGGTCTGTCACTTTATTTGCAAGGGGTGCAGAAATATAACCTTCTGAACGATAGAGTGCATATGGAATAAAGCTTTTTTTACCCATTTCTGTTGCACCTGTTTCTGCTCTGGTTTCTGTGGTTCTGGCTTGCCTTGTAATGGTCACATCTTGTATATTAATTGGAGAAACGCTTTTTGCAAAATTGATTTGCACAGGACCACGCACAATACCACATGGATCATCACCAGTGGACATAACTGCTCCAAATGTACGCACATCAAAGTAGTTTTTACACATATATTTCTGTGCTGTTTTCACATCATCTGGATTTTTTCCTTTTGCTTTTGTGGGAAGTTCTTCTGCCACATATGCTTCTGTAAACTTGGTATTCAAAGCCTTATCTGGTTTCACAAGAATGCTATATCCCGCTTCCCCATCCTTTGCCAATTCCACATAGTTTCTAATTTTTCGTTTCAAACAAACATCTGTGATGAGTCCATGACTGGTTTCTGGGTCGATTCTTGGGCTATTGCCTGCATCTGGATCGCCATTGGGATTGCCATTTTCCACATCAAAAATCATTACAAATTGGTACGCATGATTCAAAGCCATATTATTCGTCCTCCTTTGTCACTTCATCCACTGTTTTGTCTGTTTTTTCATGTTTTTGATAAAATTGTTGATAATATCCAACAATAAACTTTCCTTGTTCCACCAAACTCAATGATTTTGGAAACTCGCCATCCAACAAATTCATAATTTGACCCATTTCATAGTTCAAATGTTGTCCATAGGTTGCTTTTGGAATATGATTTTGTGCCAAACGCAACAATTTTGGAAATGCAATTGCGGGTGTGGAACAAGCGGACGCAAAGTAGGAATCCTTAATGGTTCGATTCAAATTGCCTCCAGATGCACCTTGTTGCAATTGCTCCAATACTGCAAACAACCTACCACACAAATAGGCTTCATTTGTATTTTCCTGATTCAATGCCATTGTAAACTCCTCCTTTTGACCACTTAATCTCTGTTGTCGATTGATATATGCCTTGATGATAGAAACCCTTGTGGAATTAATTTTTTTGAACATATCCGTATCTGGGTCTGTTTTGATACGT
This sequence comes from Chakrabartyella piscis, assembly GCA_030067835.1. Lineage (GTDB taxonomy): Bacteria > Bacillota > Clostridia > Lachnospirales > Anaerotignaceae > Chakrabartyella > Chakrabartyella piscis. Next base: position 151,569 of record CP092441.1, on the reverse strand, counting down.
CTGACAATCGTGTGTAGCAACGCATTTGGATAACGATAACCATATACAATCGCCTGCAATATTTTTTCTGTCAATGCAGGGTCATTTTCCACTTTTTTATTGGTTGTAGGTTTCAATTCACTTAAAATTCGCCAAAGTGGTATGGTTTTGAACCCTTCTTCCAATTGCAAATCCACTTGATGCAGTGCAATGTTATGGAGTACATTGGCAAATTTTTGTTTGTAAATGAATTTCAATGCAAGCCTTGAGGAGTTGGGACGCAAGCCAAACATATAAAAAGTGGTTTGGTCATCAATCTCCTCCAAAACCTCCAATCGCTTACCAGATACGTTTCCTTCCCTTGCCTCTTGCATCATGGTATGCAATAAACTCTGGGTTTCCTCATCATCTAGTTTGGAATTTTCAAACATACATTGATTGAACAGCTCTGTACAACTTTGGTTTTTGTCCATTGCAAAGTAAATGATGGTGGTATCATCTATCATTTCTTTGTGTTCTCGATTTGCAAGAAGATAGTTCAAGCTTTCTGTATACCGCTCCATAACCTCCTTGGACACATTGCTGTTGTATGCTTGTTCATTTCCATAGGAGCAAAAAGCATCGTCATTGTATCCAATCAATGCAGAACCCATGGCATTAAAACCTTTGATTTTGTTGTGGATTCTAGCAATACTGGATTTTTCGCCTGAAACTGCACACTGTACAGTTCCTTTTTCTTGGTTGTCTTTTTCCATAAACAATTGGTTCCATTTTTGCTTAATTTGTACATCTTCATGGAGCAAAATATCGGGTCTACCCGCCAAGCAAAAAGCAAATCCTGATGTTTTATAGGCTTTGCCAATGGGTAGAATATAAGGATTTTCTACTTCTTCTGGCGGTACATACGTTTCCAAAAATTTGCGATATGCATTGATTATAGGCGAATCCAAACCTTCTATAAATTCTAAGTTGGTTTGTACAAATATATCATGTGATTTTTTCGCTTTATCTGTTTTATCTTCTGGTGAAAGCACTCCATCTTCAAAGTTCAATCCAAAGATATATAGCGGTCTATGTTCCACAATATTTCCATCAATCCCAGGTTTTTGACTTCGCATAGGTAGCGATACTTCCCTTGGTACCCAAACTTCTTTCTCCTTTTTTCCAACTGTACGCATTTCGTTATTTTGCCAATTCACAATAGAAGCAATTCTGCCATCTTCTGTCAGCCCAATCAAATAGTGAATTTTTACATCTGTATATCCCTTTGGTGACAATTTTCCTTGTTCTGCCAAAATATCATAATACTCGTTCAGTGCCGAAATCAGCATGACTTCACCCCCTCAAGTCCTGTCGATATTTTTTCACATCAATAATACCATTCACCATATGTGGTCGATAATATAAAGTGCTTGCTTGGTCTGAAAATTTAGGATTTTCCCAATCACCATTAACAGGTTGCCCTTTGTCCTGAAAATCCACTTTATAACTCATAAATCCCAAGTCTATATCTCCCATACCACGAATTTCTTCTGCAATTTCTTCCAAATCAAAATCTTCCACCAATGTGATTTTACGAGCTGCATATTCGCTGCACCCCAAACATGGTGTACGAAAAGCTTGTCCTTTTTCCAGCCTACGCTTGATGATATTGTAGTGTTTTTCCGCACTTTCATCTGCATGATCGCTTTGATTTCCCGTCATTTCAAAATGAAAAGCAATGCCATACTTTACATCTTTGAGTATCATAGATGCCCTTTGACTTCTACATTCGCTGGTGTAAATACTTGGATCTTTTCGCATTCCATTCATCTGTCCTCGCATATGTTGCATAGAAACCTTGTTTTTTACTTCATTTCTCCTGATGTTCATAAAATTGATTGGATGATATACCACAATCTCATCAACAACATAACGAATGGCTGGTTTCCAATAAATGCTTTTGAGCAAACCTTCCAATGCACCTGGTGTTGGCACATCATAGCTGACACGCTCCACCTTCAATTCTGGTCTTGTGAAGCAAGCATAATCTCCTTCCACAATGATTTTAAATCCCATTTTTTCACCTACTTTCTATATGATATACTCTGGTATCGCAAACAAAATCCCCGTTTCTTTGTTATAGTAATCTAGATTGGTTAGGAAAAAGACACCTGTTCCAAAATCGCTTATGACACCTTGTTTGAACAGTTCTTCAAACTCCCATGGTTTTACACTTGCCATATATTTTTGATATTTTCTTGTATCTATTTTGGTATATTGATTGATTCCTTGCAATTCTTCCACATCTTCCACAATGACAATGGAATAGGAATTGTCTTCAATAAATTTAAATCCTTCTGTATATTCTTTGAAATTGATTTGAAATGGCTTTTTCTGGTGTACTTTTAACTTGTGTTTTGTAATTTCATCCGCTTTGACACGCAACATCCGCTCATAATATTGCTGGATGCACTCCAAATCATTCAAATCAGAAAATTCTTGCAAGAGACCCTTTGTAATCTCCTTCTCTGGTGTGGACATCTTTCCAAAATCTTCATGCCATGCAAAAATATATGCGGTTGCACCTTTTCGTTTGCCTTCTCGATTGCAACGTCCACCTGCTTGTAAAATATGATCTAGTCCAGCCAATTCTCTACAAACCACATGGAAATCCAAGTCCACACCCGCTTCAATCAAAGACGTAGAAACCACAGTAACTCTTTTATCCTCTGGCACATCCTCTCCAAATTCATCTTCCAATGCTTCCAATCGTTCTCTTATGGTTGTAATGGTTTTTTGTCGGTCATTCACCGTCATATAGGTGGATAAATGATATTTCTCACCATCACAATTCTCATAAACTTCTTGTGCTTTTTTCCTGCTATTCACCACAATCAATTTAGAAGCTGCTGCAATAGATAAAATTTGTTCCATTTCCACATATCCCAAATTGATATAGTCACATTTGCGAAATTTAGAAAACTCCGATGTATCTGTCACCAAATCCACCACTTTTTGTCCTTCTATTCCATGCTTCTCTAGCAATGTATGGAAATCTGGCATGGTTGCAGTCAAAAATACTGCTTCACTATTTAAAATACTTGTGATATGAGAAATCCCTTTGAGACATGGTGATAAATACTCTGTTGGCATAAGATGTGCTTCATCAAAAATCAAAATAGCATCTGCCATATTATGTAGCTTTCTTAATTTCCCACGCTTGTTGTGATGAATGGATTCAAAAAACTGTACCGCTGTGGTGATGATGAAATCTCCATCCCAGTTTTCAATGGCTTTATTTGCCCAAATACGATAATCCTCATGAAACCCATCTTCCACTTCATATTGGAAATTAGATTGATGGCGTAACATTTGCAAGCTATCACCGAAAATCCTTTCAAACTCTTGTGCCGTTTGGTCGATGATACTGTTGTATGGGATGATATAAATGATGCGTTTTTTTCCTTGTTTGATGGCACGCTCCAGTGCAAACTTCATACTACACAGGGTTTTGCCACTACCTGTTGGCATTGGCATCAAAAAAATCTCGCCTTCTTGATTGATTTTTTCATAGACTTGGTTTTGCACACTGCTCCTTGCTTTTTGCAAATCTGTTGTTGGTTGGAATCCTGCAAATCGTTGTTCTATTTTCGACAAACATTCAGAAAAATCAGAATTTCTTTTTTCTCGTTTTACCCCTGTGCAAAATGCTTCTGTGTCCAAGGAATCTGCATCTGTGATACAAGAAAAAACGTATCTTGTCAAGAATGCAAAACGCTCTCCAATTTCTTGATGATCTCTGCAATTTTTTGTAAAATATTCTATTTCTATATCTGGTGATGTAAAGGAAATGTCTTTTTTATATATTTCATAAGATTCTGTTTTTTGTTCAAGTGTGCCAAGAAGTGTGATTTGTTCATCCCCAGGATTGCCAAAATCTTGTAAACCTGTGTGATGCCCTGCAATACAATATTGCATTAAAAATTGTTCAAAACTAGGCTTCATTATGTGTTTGAGTTCGATTGCGCCACAAAGTGCGTGTGGTATTTTGATGTGATTCTCACCTGAAATGCGTTTTTGAAAAGAAGGTTGATACTTGCCAAGATCATGTATCAATGCTGTCTGATAGACCAACCTCCGCAATTCTGATATTGCAAAACTGCTGGAAATTTCCGCTGTACTTTCACTATGTTGTTGGATGGTCTGTATGGTCCCGTTTTCTTTTATATGTGCAATTTGCATAAGTAAACCCCATTTCTTTATAAGATAAAGATTGCACTTTTGCCATATATTTAGCATATCACATGGGGCTTTTTTTGTCAACAGCATGCCATAAAAACAAGAAAAGTTTTGTCGTAATACTTCCTCCATCAACAAATTTGCTAGAGTCTCACAAGTTGAAAATGCCCGCTTCGAACGTGTCGTATCGGCAGTTTAAGCAAAAATCACCTATACTGAATCCCCAATTACTCAACAAATAATTTTTTGCCACTGAAACGTCTGCCTTCACAATTTTGCCACTGGGTGCATTTCTCCAAGAAGTCAACCCCATATGTTCCTTTTGATGGTTTGCTCTATCTACAATCACTTCTGCCACAGTGTTCCCATGAATTGCAAAGTGCATTTTATTTTGCACTGTCGCAAAAAAATTTTTTGTTGTTTTGCTATGCAAAGAATAATCAACAGCAGTTGCATAAATATCTGTGATTTTTTGATAGAATCGTCTTTCGCTGGCACGAATTTCTTGAATTTCAGAGATTAAATGGTCGAAATAGTCCTCATCAAAAATTTGACCATTGATAAGCCTTTCTTTATCTAAAACATATCCTTGTTTTGCAAAAGTGAATAAAACCTTTGTCGCCCACTGACGAAAATTCGTGGCACGTTCCAAATTGACACGATATCCAACAGCGATGATTGCGGACAGTCCATAAAATTTATATTGATATGTTTTGCCATTATCCGCAACTTGTGCAAAATTTGCACAAGTTGCATTCTCATCCACTTCACTTGTTGCAAAAACAGTTTTCAAGTGCTTAGAAATAACACTTCTATCCACCTCAAACAACTGCCCCATAGCCTTTTGCGTCAGCCAAACATCACCATCTTGAACCCTCACTTCAACGCCATCTTCTTTTGCATCTTTTGTAAAAACCAAAAAATCGGCTGTGCTATTACGTATTCGCAAAGGTTTATCTTGCTCCATCATTTTATCCACCTCCGTATGTTTCCCTCGGATTTTATACTCATATTCACATATCTTTAAATATATTATATCACGCAAAACCTCTGTTACGCTACTATTTTGTACTACTCCCATCCTCAACCGCATATACTATCTACAAGCAAATATGCAGGGTTGTTCAGATTGAACCACATCGCTACACGTGCCATGTAGGGTGCCCCTATGTGGGCGCCCGTTGTGATATGCCACTGTCAGGGAAACGGCGAAGAAGTTTGGGATTTCCAAATCCATAGTGCATACGGTTGTCACCAAATAGAACGGTTGGTTGTTGTGGTGGAGTGACGTGGGAAAAGCCTAGAAATCAAGGGTTTCTAGGCTTTTTTCGTACAAGTTCATATGAAAGACTTTTACATTTTTGAGATATCCATTAAATCCAAGAAATTATTCTTTACAGAAAAATTTTCACATCCTCATCTTTCTCCACTCGTCTCTTTCTGCTCTCTCTTCATCTGTAAGTCCTTCATATCGGATTTCATCAGCTGTCATATGTTTATAATGTAATCGCAAATCTTGGAGTAATCCCTTGAATGCAATAAATACAATTGCAAACAAAGGCAATCCAAATACCATTACAAATGTTCTAATGGTTGTTGTATCTGTTCCTGCAAATGCGATTCCCATTGGAATTGCAATCAAAACAACACACCAAACTAGTTTGAGATATTTATTGGGTTCTTCATTTAACCCCAACTCTTTGGTTATTGTCGAAGACAACGTAAACGCAGAAGCATCTAGGGTTGTTGCCAAGAAAACAATCGTACAAATTGAATACGCTGCCAATGCAATTGTTGGGAATGGAAGTGTTTGCATTGTTAAAGAACTAGCAGTTTCTAACGCATTTGATCCAACCAATTCTGGGATATTCAATCCACCATTGATCATCAAGTTTTGTTGATAGCCCGCTACAACACCATGAAGCAAAATCAACCCAGAAACCGTTGCAACCATCATACCAAAGAACATTTCTTTAATGGTTCTTCCTCTGGAAATTTTAGCAGCAAACATCCCGGTCAATGGCCCAAAAATAAGCCCATACAAGAAATAGAATACATTCCAATCCTGAGGATACCAACTTCTTGCAACCGGATCTGTCCATTGGTTCATGCGAATATAGTTATCAAACATAAGTCCTATTGCATTTGACATTGAGTCAACAATGAATAGAGGGTCGCTGCAAACTAAGAACATAAGTAAAATCGCCATCAAAAGCCAAATATTTCCATCAGAAAGACGCTTGATCCCTTTTTCAATTCCCACAAAAGAACTAATTGAAAATATGATTGCAGTTCCCAATAAAACAATAATTGCTATGCTAAAAGATCTTTCAATCTTCAACATATCTGCCAATGCAGTCCCTATAGTCGTTGCTGCGGAACCTGCTGTAATGGCAATAGAGCCAACAACAGAGAAAATAAAGATGAAATTAATGATTTTTCCTGCCATACCATTGATTGCCTTTTCCCCCAAAACAGGAGTACACATTGTTGCCAAATGCAACTTTTTATTTTCTCTTAAATGGAACCAATATGTAAATGGAATTGTAAATATTAAAATCCAAACAATATCCGAAGGTCCCCAATCGAAGAATGTATATGCCAGTGCCATCTCCATCAAGAAGGCATCTGTTGTTTCAACACCATTGATATAGGGTGCTGCATTATAATGAAAACCCCACTCAATAAATGCCCAGTACATTGTACCAGCACCATTCAAACAAAAGAAAATCATAGCCAACCAGCTAAATGTAGAATAATCTGGTTTTGCTCTACCCAATCGTACATTTCCATATTTTGATAATGCAAATATTGTCATAAACAAAATCATCAAAATGGATGCAGATTGGATTGGAGACGCCAAGGTACGAGTTAAAAATGCAAATACCTTCCCTGCCAATGCATTTGATTGTTCAGGATATAGCGTTAAAGAAATCGTAAATACTGCTATGATAATCAAACTGACAACCATCAAGCCTACTTCGTACTGATCCGAAAGCCTACTTTTTTTTATATTTTTATTTTCTTCATTCATCTATGCTCCCCCTTTATATCAATTATTAAATTACTCCTTTTTCATAAAGTTCTGCAATTTCTGCTTTGTTGAACTGGAATTTCTCTAAAATTTCTTCTGTATGTTGTCCCATAAGCGGTGCAGATTTATATTCATCTGCTGGTGTCAAGGATAAATGCATAGGATTTGTAATCGCCTCATATTCTCCCAATCCATCATCATACATGGTGCGAATCATCCCACGTTCCAAAAGATGTTCATTGTGCATCAGCTCTGGTATTGTCATAACAGGAGCACTTGGGATTTTTGCTTCTGCAAATATATCTGTCAACTCACTTCTTGTTTTATCCACAAAGAAGGTAGATATGATTTCTGTAGCTTTCTCAAAGTTTTTGCTTCTGCCTTCTGCCGTTGCAAATTTAGGATTGTCTGCCAAGTCAGGGTTTCCTATGGTATTGCAAAATGTCGGCCACGCACTTTCACTCACAAGACCCGCAGAGAAATAGCCATCTTTACATTTATATACATCATATGGTACCATAACTTCTGGATCTGCATTTCCACTTCGTTTCATATCCACATCCAAAAGGGTTTTGAATAATATTGGGCACTCACAAATCCCAAACAAAGTATCAAACATAGCTGTATCGATATGTTGTCCCATTCCTGTTTCCAATCTGGAATAATATGCCATTAAAATACCTAAACATGTATTCAAACCTGTAAAATGGTCACCTATAGCTGGCCCAATCTTCACAGGTACACCATCTGGGAAGCCCGTCATATCTACAACACCTGTCATAGCTTGTATAACATTGTCGTATGCCGCCAAATTTTTCAAAGGACCATATTGCCCAAATCCACTGATGGAAGCATAAATAATTTGTGGATTGATTTTCTTTATAGATTCATAATCCAAACCCATTTTTGCAAGCGTGCCCACTTTAAAGTTTTCCACCACAATATCCGCTTGGCTGATCAACCTTTTTGCAACTTCTTGTCCTTCAGGTTTTGAAATATCCAATGAAACTCCTTTTTTATTTCTATTGATAGAAGCGTAATATCCACTATACCCATTTCTAAAAGGTGTCCACTCTCTAGACTGGTCACCCACACCTCTTCTTTCAATCTTAATTACCTCTGCACCAAAGTCCGCCAATTGCATTGTACAAAAAGGACCACTATATGCTTGGGTGAAATCAATTACCTTTACTCCATTTAAAATTCCCATGTCAATCCTCCTTTAGCCATTTGATCTTTGAATGATTTTTTTGCTTTCCAATTCTTCAATTGCTTGTGAAGAATATCCCAAATGAGACAAATAATAATCTGTATATTCCCCCAAAAGAGGTGCGCCATGGGTAACAGCACCAGGTGTTTCGGACATTTTGATTCCAATACCTGGCATTTTCACATTTCCCATCGCCTTATCATTTACATCAATCAGCATTTCTCTAGCGTTTACTTGATCACTCGACATTGCTTCTGCAACTGTACGCACAGCACCACATGGCAAGCCAACACCACGCAAAATTTCCTCAATTTCAAATTTAGACATTGTTTTTGTAAGCGCTTCCAGTTCATCCTTAAGTCCAATATGATATTGTTGTCCACGAATTTCATTTACTTTGTATTCTTCTTTTTCTGCAAGATGATCCAGTTTCATTGCTTTGCAAAAGGTCTGCCACTGTCTATCTGTTGCAACACCGACTGCAACATACCCATCATTTGTTTCAAAATTATCATATGGAGAACAAGATGGATATTCATTCCCCACACGTTCAGGAACAGTTCCTGTTAAACTGTATGTTACAGGAGCTCCTTCCAATGTTGCAAACAATGATTCCAAAATGGAAATATCAATTTGTTGGCCTTTTCCTGTTTTTTTCTTATGTATTGCTGCCAATAAAATTGCATTGGCCATATATGTACCTGCAATTTGATCACCAATCACAGCTGCTGCTTTCGTGGGTGCTCCGTCTGGGAATCCGGTTCTGTCCATGTATCCACTCATAGCCTGCAACTGCAAATCCAATCCCACATTTTCTTTTAGCGGTCCCGTTTGCCCAAATCCATTGAGGGATGCGTATATGATTTCTGGATTAATTTTCTTCACATCTTCGTATGAGAGTCCCATTCTTTCCATGCTACCATACTTAAAGTTTTCACAAATCACATCTACTTCTTTCAATAACTTCTCAATAATCTCTTTGCCTTCTGGTTTGGATCCATTTAACCCAATACTATTTTTTCCACGATTTAGAAACGCATAATATGCACTTTCACCATTTGCGATAGGAGGCCAATATCTTGCCAAATCTCCAACATACGGTCTTTCAATTTTAATGATTTCTGCTCCGAAATCTGCTAACAACCTTGTTGTCAAACTTCCGGCATGTACTTGTGTAAAATCCAATACCTTCATTCCTTCTAACGGTCTCATGTTATAACTCCTTTCGTCCTAAACCTATACTGAGTTCTCCTGCCACTGCCCCTACTCCTTTCTCTTGGGCACTTATCTTTCTGTTCAAAATCTCTCTAATGTATCATTGCTTTTATTGACAATAAAAATCAATTCACTTATACTTACAGCATAGTACCTCTGTTAATTTCATTCTAATGCATCCCCTTAGGTAATGGTCTATAGCCATTATTTACATAAAATTCCAACTTTGGTTGTACGAATTGTCTATATATTTTTCCAGGTTAATTTAGGAGGTGACTTTCATGAAAAAATTCTTTTCTATCGGTGAAGCTGCAAAAATCAACAATATTTCTACTAAAACACTACAACATTACGCAAGTATTGGGTTAATTGTACCAAGACATATCGCAAAAAATGGGTATCGATATTATACATATGATCAATTTTGGCATTTGGATAAAATTAAGCGATATAAGCGATTGGGGTTTTCACTTTCCGAAATCAAAACTTTTTTCGATACACAAAGCACAGAAATCATTGAGAATCATTTGACTGATTTGCGAACAGAATATAGAGAAGAAACCAAGCGACTCTTAAACAATATAAAGGATGCTACATGGTTGAAAGACTATTATAATTATGGCACACTTCTTTCCGAGAAGACTATGATTTATCCACGAACAATGAGCGAACGCATAGCCGTATATACAACCTGTACACCTACAGAACTTGTGTATAGGGCAGATATGCGGTTGCGTGAAATTGTGCATCAACACAATGAAATTGAAATAAATTTACGAACACCTTATGATTATATTTTAAATATACATGAAATGAAAAACGGGCGTTTTGTTCCTACCCACGCTTTAATAGAATTGAATAAATTTGAGGATTGTCATGAATATAATGACCATATTATGCAAATTCCACAAGGTACATATTATTGCTTCCCTGTATTTCTATTGTCAAATAATCCAGATTTTTCTATAGTAAATGACTATATACAGCAAATTGGCCTAGACCCTAAATTCGTAATTTGTAGCGAATATCAAACAAAACTACATGATTTGGAAAGTTCTCCTTATGAAGTGCAAATACTTTTTTAGTATAGTAGAATGTGATTTTTCTGCTTAATTTCAATCAAAAATAAATCTATCTAGTAATACCACTATCCCCTCCCGCATATACTGCTATAAGCAAATATGCAGGAGTTGTTCAGATTGAAAACATACATCGAAGAACGTGCCATCGAAGTGGCGAAATTTATGATCGGGAGCAATGCCACTGTCAGAGAGACAGCGAAGAAGTTTGGGATTTCAAAATCCACAGTGCATACGGTTGTCGGCAAATAGAACGGTTGGTTGTGGTTGTGGAGTGACGTAGAAAAAGCCTAGAAATCAAGGATTTGTGGCATTTTATAAAATATATCAAAACCCATAGATTTCTAGGCGAGTCTGTGAAGAAATCTCTGCAAATCCAAATTTTCTGATAATATCGAGAGTCGATAGCATACAAAAGCTATTGGTTCTTATTTTATGTATCCTTTATTTTGCAATACATGTCAAGAAAAGGCGATCAACAGCCACTTTTTCGGGCAATGCTTTTAAAAGTGCTGTATCCCTCGGAAATACGCTTCTTTGGTGGTTTAATTTACGGTATGTTGCATTCAAGCTTTCGATGGCATTTGTGGTGTATATGACCTTTCTGACCTCTGACGAAAACTTGAAAATTAGCGAAATCACATCCCAGTTATCCTTCCATCGCTTCATGGAATTGGGGTATTTGGGCGTCCATTTTTCGGTCACACGTTCCAATGCGGCGAGTGCCTTATTTTTTCATCAGCAGCATGATAAATCGTCTTTAAATCAGTTGCAAACACCTTGCGTTCTTTTTCAGGTACATATTTCAAAGTGTTTCTGACTTGATGCACGATGCAACGTTGATATTCCGTCTTAGGGAAGGCAGTTGCGATGACTTCTTTGATGACACCATTATCCCGTACTGAGTAATGAATTGCGTCGATATAAAAGATTGGATACACCCCATCAAATGGTCTGTAGTCAGCACTTTTCCTTCAGAAAAGTCAGCTTCGCTGGTAGGATCTATCTTCCCTATGCATTTTTGCCAATCGGTAATCTGCGGCAGAATCTTGTCCGTCACATCAGATATGAAGCCCTCCGAAGCCTCAAAACCATAAATATCTTCCATCATTTCTTTGATTGTGCCACCGAGGAGATCTTTTAGCGCATCCTGGATGTCCTCAGCACTTTCAATGTCATACTCTTGGAGCAACTGTTGAATGATGTTGCGTTTTCCTTCTGTCATTCGTACTTTGTGTACTGGTTTCTTTTCCATAATAATAGGCCTCCTAAGATATTTATTTTATCATAGAAGACCTAAGGTTTCATTATTTACAGAAAGATTTTCACAGTCTCTATTTATACGAAAGAACCCTATTCCAAGGTGCGGAATAGGGTTCTTTGACAGTCTGAGCCTAGAAGTCAAGTTTCTAGGCTTTTTATATTTTGTTCTTTTGATTTTGTCAGCTGATTCTGATTTCTACCATTCAATTGTTTACATCATTTATTTTATCTGTTTTTTTGAATACAAAATGTCAATACAAATCCAATCAATGCCAATCCAATCATCCCCATAAATATTACATTATATTGATCTGCTGCAAACAAAGGCCCTAAAAAAGAAGCCACCAATAGATTCAAATAAGCAATACTATAATTCAATGTAAAGTTTTTTCTTCCAAAAAAGTAGGATGTAAATGCAGAAATGTTCGGTGATATTCCTCCATATGCAAATCCTGATACAATATATGCTATAACCAAAATAGCTACATTCATAGTCATAAATGAACACAATAACAAGGCTCCTGCCAAGATATACAATAGGACGTCTGCCATCATGGTCACACGATATCCCTTCCAATCAAACAATTGCCCTATACATACACGACCAATGCCATTTGTAATGGAAATGATGCCTGCAATGGTTGCTGCTCGTGTCAAATTATCTCCAAGTAACAAATTCGCATATGTTGCCGATATATTCATAATCATCATCCCAGCAGAAGAAACACAAATTGCCCAGAAAAAGAACAACCAAAAATTTTTTCTACGCAACATCTGTTTATAATCCAATTCTTCTATTGCTGGCCGTGCCTGCTTTCCACTTTGTTCCAATATTTTTGATAAGGAATCTGGTGCAATTTGGATCAACACACTTGCCAATAAAAAAATAATTGCAAAGGCAACACCAAAACAGAAAAATGTATTCCTCCACCCAAAAGCCAATATCATTTGGGCTCCAACTGTACCCAAGACCATGCTTCCAAAACCAAAACCCATTAATATGACTCCAGAAATCAACCCTTGTTTATCTGGAAACCATTTCAATATAGTCCCAATAATTGCATTGTATCCCAGTCCAACACCAAAACCACACAAGCCACCATATGTAATATATATCCCCATAAGTGTATTGATTTTAGATGCGCCAATAAATCCAACTGCCAAACAAGTGGCACAACAACGCAATGTAACTTTTGCACCTTTTTTACTTGTTAAAATTCCCGAAATCAGTCCACCAATACAAAACATCATCATGGAAATGGAAAATGTAACAGAGCTTTCTGCACTAGACCAATTGAATTCTTGCTCAAGTGGCATACGGAATACTGACCAAGCATATATCAACCCTAAAAACAGCATCAAAACAATACCCACTGCCAAATAGAACCATCTGATTGATAACTTCCTTTTCAACGCCTCATCCATCATACTACTCCTTCCTTTTATGCACACTTCCATCTTTGTTTTTTGCAAAACAGGGTATGTCTGTAATTCATACAGGCATACCCTATCCAATTAAATGATTACACCATTTTGTTTCATTTTGTTAATTTCATCTTGTCCATATCCCAAATCTTTTAAAATGGCATCGGTAAATGCACCCATTTCTTTTGTTGGTTGGGTTGGCAAGCGATCATATGTACTGAATCGTATGGGTGGTGTTGGCATTTTGATGATACTTCCTGCAAAATCCACATCTTCCACAAATCCATTCGCAATTGCCTGTTCATCTTTTGTTACATCGCCTGCTGTAGTTGCAATACCGATGGAAAAATTGTTTTCTTTCAAAATCTTTGACCATTCATCTGTTGTTTTTGTCAACATAACCTTACTTACTTTGTCGATACACTCTGCAAGTGCACCTGTTTCACGCAAGCTGGTAACGGTTTCATAGCGTGGATCCTCCAAAATTTCTTCCATGTCAAACAATTTGGCATAGCGTACACGATCCACAGCATAGGAGTTACAAAAAATACCCATATATTTCCCATCTGCACATTCATACAGTGCATCAAAGGGTTGTACTTGATGATATTTGTCGTGGGTTTTGTCTCGGTTGAAGGGTTCTTGTGAAGAAATAATATCTGTGAAATTACACCAAATACCATTCCCCATCAAAGAAACGGTTACAAGTGTCCCTTGTCCGCTAACCTGTCTACCCATCAGTCCCATCAAAATACCAGATAACAAAGCATTGCTTGTTGCAACATCGCCAAAAGCATACCCTGGATGCATAGGAAAAGAACCCGTTTCCTTCCAATCGGTCATCGCTCCATTTCTCAGCCAAAAAGCCGTCATATCAAAACCAGGAGTGTTGCGATCTGGCCCTTCTGGACCATATCCAGAGAAATGAGCATATACCAGTTTAGGGTATTTTTCCTTTAAAGATTCATAATCCAAGCCCAATCTTGCCAAAGATGCCATTCTGATATTGGAAATCACCACATCTGCATCCTCCAACAATTTGAATACAATCTCTTGGCCTTCTTTTGATTTCAAATCCAAGGGAATGATTTTCTTATTGCTGTTTGACAATGTAAACATAGGATTGCACTCGTCAACTGCTGGCAATGAAAAATTGACTCCCGTTTTCCTAAAATCATCCCCTGCAAGTGCTTCGATTTTTACAACATCTGCACCAAAATCGCACATCACACGGCCTGCCGTAGGTGCTGCAACAACCGTTGCCAATTCTACAACTTTAATTCCTTCTAGTGGTCCCATGATACAAAATCCTTTCTTTTGGTTACGACAACATCCTTTATTTGCTCAAATATTTTTCCAATGTATCAATTACAACTTGCGTTTCTGCTACAGTACCACTGCTAATTCGTGTAAACGGTGCTGCAATGTCGCCCCATAGGTGTCCAGGTCTTAAAATAACACCTTCTCGAATCAAATCTTCATGGGCTTTTTGAGAGCCTATGCCCAAATCTACAAAAATAAAGTTTGCAGCCGTTGGCAAATAGTGAAGTCCCTTTTCTTCGAAGAATTTTTTCAACATTTCCAAGGATTTTCTATTTTCCAATATGGTACGTTCGATATGCTCCTCATCCAAAAGAGCTGCATATGCCGCTTCTTGTGCAATTGAACTGACATTGAATGCTGCCTTTAGTTTCAAAATTTCAGCAATCATATTTTCATGGGCAATGGCATACCCAACACGAATACCAGCCAATCCCACCACCTTAGAAAGTGTACGCAGAATAATCAAATTTGGATATTGTTCCAAAAATTCTGTACAATCTGGATATCCTTCATGTTCCACTGCAAATTCAAAGTATGCTTCGTCAATCATAACCAACACATGGGATGGTACCTTTGCAAGCAATTTTACAATTTCATCTCTGCTGTTCATAATCCCTGTTGGATTGTTTGGATTTGTAACAAAAACAATTTTTGTTTTATCTGTAATATTTTCTGCAAAAGCGTCCAAATCGTCCGAAAGATCTTCTTTCACTGGAATGGTTACCACTTTCCCACCATACATCTGACTGCTTCTAAAGTGGAGCCCAAAACCAAGTTGAGAAATAATGGTTTCTTCGCCTGCATTCAAAAATGTTCCACAGAACAAACGAATGACTTCTTCCCCACCTGCTGCCAAAAGAATATTGCCAACTGCAACATTGTGTTTTTTTGCAAGGAGTGTACGCACTTTCATGGCTGTACTATCTGGATAAATGTGTCCTTCTTTTGCTGCCAAACAAATTGCTTCAATTGCTTTTGGTGATGGACCCAAAGGATTTTCATTGGATGCCAATTTGATTATATTTTCTACGCCAAAACGTTCCTTCACTTCTTGACTTCTTACACCCGGTACATATGCAGACATTTTTCCCACTTCTGGTCTTACGATATTACTAAAATCCATATCTATTCCTCCCATGCTGTTTATTTTAGTTTTTCGAAATATTCATATCCACGTCGCATAGCCATTTCATTTAACTGTGCATATTTTGTTTTTCCTTTTTTCCCAAACATAATATCCATAGAAGATAGTCCTTCTTCCAAGGTATGATCCCCCAAGTAATGTAGAATCGCACCTGTCAAGACGATATTTGCACCCTTTGCATGGCCAATTTCGTCTGCTATTTCGTGGCAAGGAATTGTGTACACCTTCACATCTGTTCTTTCAAAAACAGAGGCATCCACCATTTCACTGACAAAAATAGCACCATTTTCTTTGACAAGTTTGCCAAATGCAAGCAAGGATAGTTGGTTCATTGCCATCAATACATCTGGTTTTTCTTGAGATGGATTGTGAATGAAACGAGTTCCATATTTTACTGTACAATTGGCAGTTCCGCCTCTCATAGCAGAACCATAGGATGGAATCCATGTTGCATTTGCACCGTAACGCACAGCCATATCAGATACAATCAATCCCGAGGTCAATACACCTTGTCCTCCAAATCCTGCAAACACCAACTCTTTCATACACTTTTCCCTCCTCTCGCTTTTTTCACGCCTAGGGTATAATATGGAATGATATTGTTTCTAATGTGATCCAAGGACTCAAGTGGAGTCATACCCCAGTTTGTTGGACATGGAATCAAAACCTCTACCACAGAATATCCTTCTCCTGCAATTTGTGCCTCCAAAGCATCTTTGATATATCCTTTGAGTCTATTGATATTGCCAACGGAATCTACGCTACCACGGGCTGCATATGCAACATCAAACTGACTTGCAACCAGTTCAGGGAATTTGAATGGATTTCCTGTCACAGAACAGTCTCTACCATAGACGGTGGTGGTGGTTTTTTGTCCCGGCATGGTGGTGGCACTCATTTGCCCCCCTGTCATCCCATAGTTTGTGTTATTGATGGTAATCATGGTGATTTTTTCATTGCGGTAAGCAGTTCCCATACTTTCGCCCATACCAATGCTATAGGCATCTCCATCCCCTTGGTAGCTGATGATTACATTTTGAGGATTGACACGTTTCATACCTGAAGCAACTGCACTGGCACGCCCATGGCAACAATGCAGACGATCTGCCTTCATACCTGCACTCATATTGGAAGAACAACCAATACCAATGGTGTAAATTACATTTCTATCTTGTCCCAATTCTTCCAAACATTCTGCAACCAATCTGGATACAATCCCATGGCCACACCCTGGACAGAAATTAGATGGATTATCTACAAAATGAGGCACCTTTCTTTCTTTTTCCATATTAGAATACCTCCTTCAACTCATTGTTCACAATTTTCTTGAAATCATCTTTGATATCTTGAATGACTGGCACTCCATATACATATGGCAAGGAATACACTGGCATTTGCAAGCCATGTTTTTTCATATACATTGCAACGTCCTCAACCATTTGACCCATTGCATTTGTTTCCACCACAATGACGCCTTTTGTATTGGACCCAATTTCCGCAAATGCTTTTTCAGGGAATGGCCATGCTGTAATTGGTCTAATGAAACCAACCTTATGTCCTTCTGCCTGCAAATCTTCCAC
Organism: Chakrabartyella piscis; assembly: GCA_030067835.1. Taxonomy (GTDB): domain Bacteria; phylum Bacillota; class Clostridia; order Lachnospirales; family Anaerotignaceae; genus Chakrabartyella; species Chakrabartyella piscis. The sequence goes on along the minus strand of CP092441.1, from coordinate 134,096 downwards.
TGCACCCAAACAGCTTCTGCCTGCAAGCCCAAATCCCATAAATACATAATCTGCATCTGCAACATCTGTGCTATCCCATCTTTGTTCATTTTCCTTGATCAAGTCATATCTTTCTCTCAATTCCTCTGCCTCTGTCATGGAATTGCGATCAAAATACCCAAGTTTTGCATTTGTATATGTACCATCGAAGCCCCATTCGCCACGTTTCACATCCAAAAATGCAGGCAAATCCACAGGTTCCATCATTTGACCCAATGCACCTTCTGCCATAATGATAGATACCATTTTATATTTTTCTGCCAATTCATAGGCAAGTGCCACCATGTCTACTGCCTCTTGCACTGTATAAGGACAGAGCACGAAACAACGATAATCACCGTGTCCGCCACCTCTGGTTTCTCTCAAATAATCTGTTTGAGAAGAATACAAAGTTGCAAGCCCATTGCCATAACGTACCATGGTAATGATAACCACTGGTAAGTTTTCATCTGCCAATACAGACATTGCTTCCTGCATCAAACTAATCCCATTTCCAGAAGATGCAGTCATAGCTCTTACACCACAGCTGGCAGCTCCAACCACCATGTTGATACTTGCAATTTCATTTTCCAATTGCACAAACACACCATCATCCACTTCTCCCAATCTCCAAGATAAATATTCCATAATCTCGGAAGATGGTGTGATGGGATACCCAGCATAAAATCGTACACCTGCTCGAATGGCAGCTTCCCCAATTGCAACATTACCTTTCATCATCTCAGCCATTATTGGTCACCTCCTGGAATAAAATGGTACACACCATCCGGACAGACGGTGTAGCAAGAACCACATTTGATACATTGTTCCATGTCAATCACTACTGGATGATATCCAATTTTGTTGATTTTGGGTGCAAATGAAATACATTTTTTAGGACAACTTGCCACACAAAATCCGCATTCCTTGCAACGGTCTTTTTTTATCTCGATCCTCATGTTTTCCCTCCATTTTCTTCACTGATTGCATAGCCATGTAATCAATCATCAAATACTGGTTCCTCCGACAAGTCAACATCCGCAAATTTGCGTTTCCCTTTGTTCTTAGGATTGTTCCACATAACACCAAGACCCATAAAGGACATTCCCACGGAAACAAAAGGTACAATAATATTCAAATACGCATATTGAATATATTGATCTGGTGTAATTCCCAATGCACTTGCTGCAAATGCACCAAAGCCATTCCATACCATAAGCGGTGCCCACATATGAACCCCTTCACTGGTCAAACGAGCCAACATACATCTTTTCAAACCACGTTTGTCAAATTCTTTTTTGTAAATCGTCCCATTCAAAACGATAGGCATATAGGTATCTGCAAATGCTGCTGCACTCATAACAGATGTGGTAACAACCAACAAGGACAATTGACCAACAGATTTTGCCTTTGCCACCAAGCTTTCAATAATGACACTGATAAAGCCCAATCGATCCAACAATCCACCCAAAGAAAGTGCCAAGAAGGTAAGGGTGAAGCTCCAGAACATACTTTGCAAACCGCCACGATTCAAAATTTGATCCACAAAATCAGAACCTGTTTCACCAAAATAACCAGAATACAAACAATCAATGGCTGTACTCAAGGCTTGCCCTTGATAAAATACCGCTACTGCCATTGCAGTTGCAACTGCTGCTGCCATAGAAGGAAGTGGTGGCACTTTTTTCAAATTGAGAACAACAATTAAAATAATTGGTAAAAATACAATTGGTCCCAAATTAAATGTATTTGCAATTACCTCTCTTGTTTGTTCTGCAACCATCATGTCTGCCTGTCCACCTGCAAACTTAAATCCAAGAATTGTATATAAGATAAATGCGATGATATAAGAAGGCATCATGGTAATCATCATAGCTCTAATGGTTTCATAAATTTCAGAGCCTGCCCCCATACACGCAAGATTTGGAATATCGGAAATGGGAGACATTTTATCGCCAAAGGTAGCACCCCCAACAACAATTGCCGCAACAACTGTAACTGGAACACCCAAACCTTCGCCAATACCCATAAGTGCCACACCAACTGTACCAATAGTCGTCCAAGAAGACCCTGTTGACAAAGCTGTAACACTACAGAGTACAAATCCCAATGGTACAAATAGCTGTGGTGTCAAAAATCCCAGTCCATAATAGATAATTGCTGGAACTGTACCAGAAAGCATCCAAGTTCCAATAATCGCTCCAATTGCTACAAAGAACCATAGTCCAAATGTTGCTTTTTCAATACTTTTTGACATAAATCCCATCATCTTATCTGAGGATGCCCCTGTACTTTTTTTGCCAATAATGCAAATCAATACAGTTGACAGGATCAAACAGGCATGAATAGAAATGGTTCCTAAAAATCCTGAAATGATTAACGGAATGATTACTGATGCAAATGCAACTGCTGAAGCCAATAAAGAAGGCTGTTTCAACTCTCCTTGTTGAACCAAATTTACATTGTCTTTAGATTCTTCTTTTTTCTCCTTTGTCATTCTATCCCTCCTACTCTGTCTAAAACGATACCCACCATTGCAGCCACGCAACCTCATGATATTGCGTGCCACACACTTTGTATTTATGATGTATACATCTAGTATCTATATTGTATACCCTAATTGTTCTTTCGTCAATACACGTACATCAATTCATTTTATTTTGTGAAATCCTTATATTTGAAAAGTAGAAATTCAGTATAAATGACAGTACCCACGCAAAAATTTCTGAAATCGTTATTCACTTTTTTACCAAACATATCCAATTTGAATAAACCTTTTCCCAGTAGCCAGATTTGTATACACCATTTTTAATACACACTTGCATACCTATCCTCATAATTGCTTTCTTCTTTTTATTATTTTCAATGAGTTTTTACCAAATCCCTTTTCATTGTCCGAGTTTGGTGTTACACTACATAAAGACTCAAATTTAAATACCGCACTAAGATTGCTAGGAGGGCACTATGGATAAAAAAAGTTTAAGTACACAGGCATACGACATAATTGAATCTAAAATCATTTCGTGTGAATATGCACCTGGCTCTGTGTTAAGCGAATCCATATTGAGCACCGAATTACAAATGAGCAGAACACCCATAAGAGAAGCGCTTACCCAGCTAGAGCACGTTGGTCTGATCAAACTCCTTCCCAAAAAAGGGCTCTATATTACAGAAATGTCTGTGACTGATTTGATTGAAATTTATCAAACCCGTGAGTTGGTTGAGCCATACATTCTTATGCAATATGGTACAAAATTAATCGATTCCCTTCTGCAAGATAAACTCAAGTATCTTCTGCATTCATCGCAAACTGCAACAACAGAAGAAGAATTGTTTATAATCGATAATGAATTGCATAACCTGATCACTAGCATCAATCGAAACAAGCATATTTCTGGTCTATTGAAAAATTTGGAACCCCACAAACAACGTGCCAGAAATTTAACTGGACACAATGTGGAAAATAGAGTTATGGATACAAAAGCTGAACACGAAGAAATTATCAAGCATATTTTGGCTGAAGATTATATAACTGCATCCCAAATATTGAAAGCACATTTGCAAACATCACGCCAGTATGCAATTAGTACCATCCAATAATTTTTTATATGTTATCTCTCTTATGTTAAATTGGTGCTTATAGAAATGTAGATGATATCAGAAATATCATCAAGACTTTTTGAGATTTGGCAAGAAAATAAATCGTAAAGATTGTGATAGGGAATTATGTGATATTTCTCTAACATCCACAATAGGAAAATACAATTTTTCACGTTCTACATCCCCCAAATAGTACGAATTCTTTATCTTCAAAGGATTCAGTGCCTTTTGTTTGTTTTCTCATTCACAACCATTTACTTGCTATCAATGTATTATGAAATCAAATAAAACCCAAAAATAAATTTTCTCTCCAGAAATGAAATCATACTCCCACCCCCACCCGCATATACTATCTACAAGCAAATATGCAGGAGTTGTTCAGATTGAAAACATACATTGAGGAGCGTGCCATGTAGGGGCGCCCGTTGATACAAAATTATCACCAAACACAAAACACCCCTTATCAGAGGACAGGCCACACATCGGCTTATTCTGACAAGGGGTGTTTATTTCATTTCATACTATTTACATTTGCGTAAATTTTTTCAAAATCGTTGCCACTTCTGTTCTGGTTGCAGAGCCTTTTGCATCAAAGGCATTGCCAAATACCACCATAAGGGTTGACGCACGATTACACCTATCTTTACAATTCAGCACCATTTGTTGCAATCACTTCTTTATACCAATCAAAACTTTTCTTTTTGTATCTTGCATAAGTGCCATTACCGTCGTTGTCACGGTCCACATAAATGAAACCATAACGTTTGCTCATTTGTCCACTGCCTGCACTAACCAAATCAATAGGTCCCCAGGAAGTATAGCCCAAAAGCTCCACGCCATCACGGATGGCTTCCTTCATTTGTTTCAAATGTTCACGGAAATAATCGATACGATATTGGTCGTCCACACAATTGTTTTCATCCAATTCATCAATGGCACCCAAACCATTTTCCACAACAAACAAAGGTTTTTGATAACGGTCATAAATTTGATTCATGGTAATTCGCAAACCAACAGGATCAATGGACCAATCCCAATCGGTATATTGCAAATATGGATTGCGCACGCTTCTCATAAAGTTTGTATCGCTATTGTGTTTCCAAACTTCCTCGTCTGTGGTTGTACATTTGCTGGAATAATAACTGAAGGAAACAAAATCCACAACGTGCGTTTGCAAAATGGCTTTGTCTTCTTCTGTAATGCCAATGTCAATGTTGTTTTCCTCGAAAAATCTCTTTGTATAAGTTGGATAATATCCTCGAGATTGTACATCTGTGAAGAAATATGCTTGTCTATCTCTGGTCAAAGCATGGAAGAAATCATCTGGATTTGCTGTGTATGGATATGTTGTGCCCGATGCCAACATACATCCAATTTTTGCATCTGGGATGATTTCATGACAAGCTTTTGTTGCCAAAGCACTTGCCACCAATTGATGATGTGCTGCCAAATATTGCACTTGCAAAGGATTTTCTCCATCTTTTACAGTAATTCCTGCTCCAATGAACGGTGCATGCAACACCATATTGATTTCGTTGAAGGTCAACCAATATTTCACCTTATCTTTGTATCGTTCAAACACAACTTTGCAATAATTTTCAAAGAAACCAATGACTTCTCGGCTTCTCCATCCACCATATTGTTTACAAAGCTCCAAAGGTGTATCGAAATGTTGCAAAGTCACCAATGGCTCGATATTGTGTTTTTTACATTCATCGAAAATTGCATCATAGAATTGCAAACCTGCTTCGTTTGGCTCTTTATCATTGCCATTTGGGAAAATACGCACCCAAGCAATGGAGAGTCTAAAGCATTTGAATCCCATTTCTGCAAACATGGCAATATCTTCTTTATAATGGTTGTAAAAGTCAATTGCATTGTGTGATGGATAGAAAAATTCATCTTGCAATTCCAAACTTGGTGGATTTTCCAAATAAATTTGGCGATTGTCTCCTGCAGGCAAAATATCCACCGCAGACAAACCTTTGCCGTCTGCCAAATATCCACCTTCCAATTGGTTGGATGCAACTGCTCCACCCCAAAGGAAATTTTCTGGGATTATATTTTTTTCTTTGTTCATATGATTGACCTCCTGAACTGTCGTTGTTTTTTATATAATTACGGGCGGATACGAAATCCGCCCCTACATTTTTCTTCGGTATTGCAACGGAAACTAAGCCGCTTCCTGCAAAATTGTCATTCCGAATGCAATGAGGAATCTTGTTGTTTTATCGCAGTATATCTCCGTTTTTCAATCAATCTTCTTGTTCTTCGTTTTGTTCTTCGTTTTGTTCTTCAAATGCTTTTTCTGTTTCCACCAACATTTTGTCGTGTGCTTTGAAGAATGGGAAATAAATTACAAAGGACAAACCAATCAAAGCCGCTTGCAATGCTGCTGTTTTCCAGCCGCCCAAAATCAAACCACTCAAAACTGCTGGCAATGTCCAAGGCACAACCAATCCTGTGAATGGAGGCACCCATCCAGAAAGAATGACAAGATATGCGATGATTGCATTTGCTGTTGGCACCAAAATAAATGGAATAATCATAATTGGATTGAAAATGATGGGTGTTCCGAAAATAAGAGGCTCATTGATATTGAACAAGCTAGGACCCAATCCCAATTTACCAAGTTGTTTCATTTGTTTGGATTTGCTGAAAAATATCATACAAAGAATCAAGCCCATTGTACAACCAGCACCACCCATTTTGATGAACAACATAAATTGTTCTGTTACAATTTTTGCATTTTCCCCTGCAACCAATGTGCCACCTGCATCAATAATTGCTTGGTTTTCCAACATATTGGAGTTCAAAATTGGGGACATAATCCCTGTTGTGACAATGGCATCCCCATGAATACCACACCACCAAAAGATAGAAATTAAGAGGGCAACAATGACAACACCTGGTAAAGAATCTGTCAAATTTTGAAGTGGCACTTGCAACCAATAGTAAATTGCCTCTGTCACTGTCATAGAAAGCGCATAGGATGCAAGCAAATGTAGTGCTGCATAAACAGTCAAAATCACACAACCAGGAATCAATGCAGAAAAAGAGTTTGCAACTGCTGGAGGAACGCTTTCTGGCAATTTGATGCGAATGTCTTTTTTGATGAACCAAGTATAAATCATACCTGCAAGCAAACTGGAAATCATGGCTGCAATCAAACCTTTGCCGCCCAACCAAGCAAGTGGCACTGCGCTACCAACCAACTCGCCTGCCGCTGTGGTCACACTATTTGCTGTCATAATGAACAGACCAGAAATCCCAAACAAACCTGCTGGAACTCCATCCAAACCTTCATCATTACAATATTCATACGCCAATGTGAAAGCTGTGAAAACAGCCAAAATATCGAATGTCGCACCTGTTACTTTGTACAATGGTTCTGTCCAGTTTGCACCGAAAATACCTGCCATAAACGCATCATATCCAGTGATTGGAATGTCGGCAATCAACAAAAATACAGAACCAATCAAAGTGAAGGGAACGGTTCGGATAAAACCATTTTTCAAGGCTTTGATGATTTTAAAATTAGAAAATTGAATAAAGTATGGCATCAATTTTTGCAATGCTTGTTCCATAAATATGTACCCCTTTCGTATTTTGGTATGGTTTTATTTTTTTGCCAATTTCACAATCATGTTCAATACACTTTCCCCGTTCAACATGCCATAATCCACAGTATTGATGACACTAACAGGAATGTTTTTCTCGCTGAAAATACCTTCTGCTTTTTTGATCATATATTGAATTTGTGGTCCCAACAAAACACAATCCACATCTGTATGTTTGGACATTTCCGATTCGGAATATGCTTCGATTTCCAATTCAATCCCCTTTTTTACTGCCGCTTCTTTGATTTTTTTCACCAACAAACTGGTGGACATACCTGCTGCACAAAATACCGCTGTTTTAATCATAATCATTTCCTCCTAATTCATTTCCTCATTATTTGTCTTTGTATATCATTTGTTTTTCAATTCGTTGATTTGTTTTTGCATTTCAATCATATTTGTAATCAATTGCTTGCACAAAATGGCATTCATCAAATGATCTTGTGCGTGTACCATCAGCAAACTGATTTGGGCATGGTTTCCGTTGGCTTCGTCGCTCAATAAATCCGTTTGCACTTCATGTGCTTTGATCAATTCCTCATTTGCCGCTGCTAGCATTTCTTCTGCCTTTTCTTCGTTTCCAGCAACTGTTTCCATATATGCTTGTTGCAACATACTGTTTGCTGTACCTGCTGCCATGATGATATTGATGATTACTTCTTCGTCGATGGTTTTCCATTCGTTCATTTTGTTACCCCCTTGTATGTAAATAAACTGGTTTCGTTTGATTTCTTAATGACTTTGTAAATCAAGTATAGTATAATAAAAATAGAAATTCCATCAAATATATTCCGCTAGGGAATAGGAAACAAAAAAGTTCCGCTAAAGGAAAGGAAACAAAATAGTTCCATTGCCTAAGCGGAAAATTTAAAATTAGGTATATAAGATATATATAGGAAAATATAGGAAAAATAGGAGTGTAAGGAGTTGAGACAATGTTTCTTTTTGACAGACAAGTTGAAATCTTAAACTATTTAAAGGAAAAAGGTGACTTTGTAACAGGAAGTGCCATAGCAAAGCATCTCAAAATCAGCGATCGAACTGTGCGCAACGAAATACATTCCATCAAAAAAACATGTGGTGAAAACATCATTTTGGCAGTAAAAACCAAGGGATATATGTATAACAAGGAATTCGACCAAATGTCAACATACCATAACTTGGATATTGTTTCCCCAAACGATCGGTTGATGTATATTTTGAAAAATCTGGTTATTTCAAATTCCAACATAGATATTTTTGACATTGCAGAGCGTTTGTATGTTTCTGAACGAAGTGTGGAGGCAGATGTCACAAGAATCAACAAAATCTTGTTGGAATTGGATTTGCAATCCATTGGCATTTCTCGTACAGACACCTTGATTCAACTGAAAAACGCCTATGGCGTGTCCAACAACTTGTTGTATGATGTGGCAAAATTCAATTCTGCTGATTTGAACCATAGTGATTTCCAAAAAATCTTCCCAAACATCAATATCGATTATTTGGGCTCTTTGGTCATAGAAATTTTGAACCACTATAAATACGCCTCTAGGTATTTGTCTTACACCAGATTCATTGTGGATATTGCCATGTTGATTGAAGCACAACATGATTATCGCCATAGTTTGGGTGTGTTTTATGAAGATTTGATTGCTCCATTTAAGGATAACTATACCGAGTATTATAGCAATATTGCAAGTGATATCCACGAAATGGTTTTGGGGAAATTTGGAATCCAATTGTCCCAAGCGGATACGGATTATATGACACATATTTTATATATCACCCATAAAATGGATGTTTTGGAAACAGAAATTGCGGATGCTTATGGAGAAAAAGATGAGTTTTCCGATTTTTGTCATTCTACTTTTGAGCAATTACGGGTTCAAAAAGGGATTCCATACATCGAAAATATCAATGAATTGGCAGATGATTTGATTTTGCACCTGCGCATTGCCATGATGCGAACTGAGCTTGGCATCAAGCTATACAATCCATTGATTCACAATGTGACCACAGAATATATGCACTTGATTGATGTTGCCATTATGATTGCAGATCGTATCGAAGAAACATATGGCGTGCATTTTACATTCAATGAAATCTCTTATATCGGCATCTATCTTGCCACAGCTTTGCACAATTATTCTGACACCCTAGATTGGGATAGCAAATTGAAGATATTGCTGTATATCCCTGAAGGCATCGGCAATTTGAATTTGATCAACAAACAAATCGAGCGTATTGTAGACCCACACAAAGTGGCAATTGATGGCATTACAAATCTGCCCTCTGATAGTGAATTTGATAGCATTGTGCTCCAATATCATTTGGTCATCACCACATCCAAACGATTCAGCAACAATGCCAAAAACATTTTTATATTGAAAAAATCCTTCGATATCAATTACCAAAACCAAATCAAGGAAATCATCAATAAAGAATTGATTATATTGAAAAATACCAAACTAAATCTGCTCATTAGAAAATTTACAAACGAAAAACTATTTGTTGCCAACTTAGCACTACATACCAAAAACGATGTCATCTCCCATTTGTCCAACATGCTTTGCACCTATGGTGTTGTGGGGGAAGATTTCAAGGAATATGTCTTTGCTAGAGAAAAAATTGCTGGGACAGATTTGGAAACAGGCATTGCTTTCCCTCATTCTTTGAAAAACATTGCCACCCATTCTGCTATGGCAATTTGCACCCTAAAAGACCCTATTTTATGGAATACAAAAAAGGTGAATGTGGTTTGTATGTACGCAAATAGTTTAGAAAACTCCAGCGAATCTGTTTTGTTTGTCCAACATTTTATGGGGGCAATTTTTGCACCAGAATTTGTTGAATCCTTGAAAAAATGCACCACATACGATGAATGCGTGGCTACATTGGTGGAAAAACTCCAGTAATCACTGCATTGGATGTTGCAACGTTGTGTTATCCTATCATACCTTCCTTGTTGCCCGCATATACTATCTACAAGCAAATATGCAGGAGTTGTTCAGATTGAAAACATACATTGAAGAACGTGCCATTGAAGTGGCGAAATTTATGATAGGGAGCAATGCGACTGTAAGGGAAACGGCGAAGAAGTTTGGGATTTCAAAATCTACAGTGCATACGGTTGTCGGCAAATAGAACGGTTGGTTGTGGTTGTGGAGTAACGTTGGAAAAGCCTAGAAATCAATGGTTTGTGGCATTTTGCAAAAACTATAAAAATACAAAAACACCCCTTCCCAGAGGACAAGCCATATGAACAGAACCAGTAAAAACGGACAGTGAAAAAAAGAACCTCCTGTGATACACTAAAATTACAGGAGGTTTTGCTATGCCAAGAAGTTATAGAAATATTAGTCACTACGAAAAAGAAATCTTAGAATTGAAAGCGAATGGTTCTACTAGAAGAGAAATTGGAGAAATATTCGGCTTTACACAGGAACAGGTACACAACTTTATTTCACGATACAATAAAAAGCAACGTAAAATAGACGCTGGAATTGCAATACACAAAAAAGGTCGTCCCTCCAAAGATTGTGCGATTTCAGAAGGTGACAAAGTAGCAGCATTAAAGTATGCTTTAGCTCGTAAAGATGCTAAAATCAAACAATTAGAGATGGAAAATAAATTGATGAGGGATTTTCTCTCGTTTACCGAAAGGAAGTGAAAACAACAGTTATATACAGAGTAATATTTAAAAATAAAAGTAAATTTCCGATTCAAACGATGTGTGAATTCTTCAACGTATCTCGTAGTGGATACTACGACTTTGTAAAACGAATGAATATACTGGCAAAGGATTTATTGTTGGCTTCTAAAATTGAGGATTGCCAGAAAGCATGCCATAGCACCTATGGTTATCGTAGAATGAAAATTGAACTTGAAAAACAAGGAATTCACCGCAATCCGAAAACTATTTTAAGAATTATGCGGAAATACAACCTGCTTTCCGTTATTCGACGCAAACGATACCGTAAATATAGCACTGGATTGCATCGCTACAAAAACTTACTGAACCGTGATTTTAGTACGAGTAGACCAAATGAAAAATGGGCGACAGACATTTCCTATATCCAAACGGCGCAAGGTGTATTGTATCTTTCAATGATCCGAGATTTGTTTGACAACAGCATTGTCGGCTACAAAACTTCTACCAGACAATCTGTAAGCTTGGTTCTGGATACCATTCATTTAGCCAAGAAAAAGCAAACGGTCACTGGGGAGTTACAGCTCCACAGCGACCAAGGGTTTCAATACACTTCCACAGGGTATTTTAACTTAACTAAAGAATACAAGATTACACCGTCTATGTCAAGACGTGGAAATCCTTATGACAATTCATTAGCTGAGAATTTTTTCTCTATTTTGAAAACTGAATGTATTTACCTCAATAAACTAGATACTTTTGAACAAGCAAATAATCTGATTGACGAATACATTTATTTTTATAACCACCACCGTATCCAACTAAAAACAAAACTGACACCCCTTGAAAAGAGATGCCAGTTTTTTGTTTAATTATCCCTCACAGGGGGTTCTTTTGTACTGTCTGTACAAATTGGGGCTGTTCATACTCTGACAAGGGGTATTTTTCTTATTTTATATTTATATTGATTCTGGTTTTTTATTTTCCAATTCCTTAATAAAATCTTCTTCTACCAACGAGATTCCTTCAATCTGCAACGCTTTAAATTTTCTATATTCTTCCTTTGCCTTCAACTCTGCAGTCTTTGTACTAATTCGGCCTGAATGTGTCAATATTTCGTGTTTCGATAGTTTTAAAAATCCATCTAGTGTTTCAATCCAATCGGACATATACATTGGAATTTTTCGTCTAGCTTGCATTTCTGCAAACTCTAGATATGCAGATACAACACCTTTCAATTCTTCTAACTCTTCTTTGTTACAATAATTTTTAGCAATCAAAGCCTCTGCCTGTTTTGGCTCATCACCTTTAAAACTCAGCACACCCATGTGAGGTTTGTCTGCATCCGCAGAATAAAAGATTTTTTCTGCCGCAGTTTGTCCATGAGCTGCCCAATGCATTTTATTCTGCACTGTTTTAAAAAATAGCGTTGACACTTCTTCTCTTGGGTCATAGTCCACACTAGTTGCGTAAATATCAAGCACTTTTCTCCAGAACACCTTCTCAGAAGAACGGATATCTCTAATGCGGTCTAACAATTCATCAAAATAAATGCCGCCGCCATTATTCTTTAAAATGTCATCATTCAAGGCAAAACCTTTTTTCATATATTCTTTTAAGATGCCAGTTGCCCAAATCCGAAATTGGGTTCCACGCAAAGATTTCACACGATAACCAACAGAAATGATAACATCTAAATTGTAAAAATCAACTTGGTAGGTTTTCCCATCAGAAGCAGTGTAGGCAAAATTTGCCCAAACTGAATTTTTCACAAGTTCTCCCTCTTTGAATATATTTCTAACATGTTTGCCAATCACGCTTTTATCTCGTCCAAACAACTCTGCCATTTGGTCAATGGAAAGCCAAACCGTTTCACCATCAAAAGTGCTTTCTATTTTTGTCAAACCATCTTCCGTCTGATACATGATGATTTCCGAATTCATCGATTTACACCTCCATCCATTTTCACTTTATTTCCTGATCTATAAATAATAAATATGTTTCAATGCCTAATGCATCTGCAATTTTTTGTACATTATCAAGGGCAATACTTCTTCGCTCTCTCTCCACAGCACTGATATATGTTCGATGTAAACCTGATTTTTCAGCAAAAGCTTCTTGCGATAAGCCTGCTTCATTACGATATTTTTTTAGATTTCTTGCAAAAACCTTTATGATTTCCATATTTGATACCTCCTCATATCTATTGTAAACTTCTGAATACAATAAGTCAACATATTCACAGTTTAAATCAGCATATCCCCCTCCCCACCCGCATATACTATCTACAAGCAAATATGCATGAGTTGTTCAGATTGAAAACATACATTGAAGAACGTGCCATTGAAGTCGCGAAATTTATGATAGGGAGTAATGCGACGGTAAGGGAGACGGCGAAGAAGTTTGGCATCTCAAAATCCACAGTACATACGGTTGTCGGCAAATAGAACGGTTGGTTGTTGTGGTGGAATAACGTTAGAAAAGCCTAGAAATCCTTGATTTCTAGGCTTCAGACTGTCAAAGAACCCTATTCCGCACCTTGGAATAGGGTTCTTTCGTATAAATAACGCATATTCTACAAACAACATATACTGCTTACTACTCCATGTTGCCAGTTTTTTTAAGTTCATTGCAGCGAATTTAAGCTTCACCCATTTTGAAACCTGAGCCAAGCCTTTATGATATGTATATCGCATTGCGTGCTTCTCCTTTGCGTCTGCAAAAACCCGTTCTATGGTTTGGCTCCTCAACGCATAGGTGTCTTTTCCTAATGGAGAATGCCGCACATCCTCTGCCTTTTCTAAATATTTCCACCAGATGTGCTTGGTGACTACCTTTCTGTGGTCTTTGCTTTCGGTACACCTTGAAAGATTTTCACATTTTTCGCAAATATAACTGTAACTTTTAAATTCTCTATAGCCATCTCGATTGGTGGTTGTATATGGTAAAACGTGATATTCTGGGCAAATGATGCAGTTGTAGTATTCATCAAAAACATACTCATACCATGGTGAATTTCCTTTTTTCGTCACTGGTCTTTTGTAAGGCAAAGAGGGTATTCTTCCATCATCAAATATTTGCTTGCAAATCCATGGGGTTTTGTATCCTGCATCAGCTGTAATCACTTGTATTTCTGGATATTTTTCTGTCACTTTATGATAAACCTCATCAAATACAACACTATCATGGATGTTTCCAGGTGTTACAACGGTTTCTAATACAAAGTTATTTTTATCGCAAACGGTATGTGCACCATATGCAAAGCACTTTTTATGTTCGCCCTTATGGAACAAACCGCTGTCTGGATCTGTTGTAGAAGTGGTGATTGTTTTTGTTCTTGGAGGGTCATTTTTATCATCAAAAGGCTTTTTTCCATTATCTTCTCTGTCTTTATTGATTTCTTCAAAAAGTTGCTTTTCATACTTTTTAGCTGCAACAGGTATTTCTTTTTTGATGTTTTTCTTTAAATTTGCATTTGCCTTGATATGCGTTGCATCTATAAACACAACTTCTGGACGTAAATATCCTTTTTTCTCAACTTCACCTAAAATCCAAGCGAAAATTTTTTCTATCACTGTTTCTTTAAATCTATTGTTGAAGTTATAACTAATGGTAGCAAAGTGCGGAATACTATCATTGAGGGTATAGCCCAAAAACCAGCGATAGGCAATATTCATTTCAATTTCTTTTACCGTTTGGCGTAAAGAGCGAATTCCATACAAATGTTGGATAAACACCATTTTAAAGAGAACAACAGGGTCAACGCTAGGTCTGCCGTTGTTTGAGCAGTACAAATCTTCCACAAATGAATAAATTTCATTAAAATCTACGGCTTTATCTATTTTTCTTAATAAATGATTTTCTGGAACGAGCATATCTATGTTTATGATTTCTACTGATGTTCTTTTGATTTCTTCTTTACTCAACATTTGTCATCACCTCAACCTCATTATACCAAAAAAAGCCAGCTTATGCTGACTTTTTTGACAGTCTGAAGCCTAGAAATCCTTGATTTCTAGGCTTTTGTGGTACAAGTTGTTTTTTATTGTTTATCCATAGCAGTTTGTGCAAAAATTGCACATACTGATTTTCCATCCACTTCACTTGTTGCAAAAACCACCTTCATCATTTGAATCAATATTCCCACCACAACATACAATATAGTAATTTTACAACGCACTTTACATTTTTATACCAATTAATGTAATGTATACTTTACATTTTTATTGACTATAATGCAAAGTATAGCTTATAATACAGATAAATGGAGGTGTTTTTATGGCAATCACAACAAAAGATGGAATTTTAAAAGTTTTACGTTCTTTCAACCCTTGGTGGGTCAGCGGAAATATCAGCGAGTCTTTTTCTCGTAAATACAAAAGATTTGCTTACTACGAAGCGATGAAAAGAGTCAACGAAACCGAAATTCGAAGAACTGTCGTTTTGACAGGAACCCGTCGTGTAGGTAAAACCACAATTCAATACCAAATGATAGAAGAATTGCTATCTAGCGGTGTTTCACCACAAAAAATTGTTTTCATTTCTTTGGATCACCCCATGCTAAAGCTTGCCGGTATGAATGATGTATTGGAATGTTACCACGAAAATATTTATCCAGACCAAGATGTCTATTATTTTTTCGACGAAATTCAATATGCTACCGATTGGGCGCAATGGCTCAAAACAATTTACGATACCCAACCAACCACAAAAGTAGTGGCAACAGGTTCTGCAAGCCCTGCCCTTGTTCGTGGAAGCACAGAAAGTGGTGCTGGTCGTTGGACAGTCATCCAAGTACCCACGCTATCTTTTTATGAGTATTGTGCCCTTATCGGATTGCCTGATTTGGAGCTAAGTCCGACTTTGAAACCATCACAACTTTTAAAGCTGACACAACAAGAACGCGGGCAGATTATGAACAAACTGACCGCTGTACAAAATCATTTTATCCGTTATTTACAAGTAGGCGGTTTCCCTGAATTGGCATTAGCTAAAAATGACCTTTTGGCGGAACAAGTCATGCGCGAAGATGTTGTAGACAAGGTGTTAAAACGAGATTTACCTGCTTTGTATAACATCCGTAATGCCACAGAATTGGAGCGTATTTTCCTATATCTTTGCAATGTATCTTCTGAAATTGTAGCCATTGATGCTATGGCAAAAGAGCTGAATGGTGTTTCCAGACAAACGGTACAAAATTACGTTGAATATTTGGAAAGCGCAAATCTCATCTATTTGAGTTATCCATTAAACCTAGATGGCAAAAAAGTTTTGAAAGCACGACCAAAAATTTACATTGCAGATGCTGCCATTCGGAATGCAGTGTTGATGGACAGTGAAGTTTTGTCAAATCCAGTTGAAATGGGAAAAATTGTGGAAACCGCAGTGTATAAACACATAGCTGCTTTCTATTATCAACAAGCTGGACAAGTAGGCTACTTCCGAGGAAGCAAAAAAAATAAAGAAATCGATATCGTTGTAGAATACCCTAAAATCAAAAATATATTGATTGAGGTAAAGTATCGAGAACAAGCTTCCATTCCAAATGATGATGCAATTGCAGAATTTTGCAAAGACTCCTCATCTGCCATCATTGTAACAAAAAGAGTAGATGATTTTGGCGAACACACCACAGGCGATGGCAATGTTATGCTTCGTATTCCAGCCTTTGCATTTTTGTATCTATTGGGACATGCAGAAAAAAATGGATATAAGGGTATGAATTGATAGATTTATAGAAGAACAAACACAAGGAGGATTTTATGGCTTTGACAACAGCAAAATGCACCAAGTGCGGAAATATCACAGAAGTGGAAGAAACCAAAGATGCCGCAATATGCCCATTTTGCAACGAAGCATATGTTGTGGCTCGAGCAATTCGATATTATAAAATGAAACAAGAACGTCAAAAAATAGTCGAAAATTCCGAATTGAATACAGCCTTCACTATAGAAATGGGTGTTCTCAAAAAATATACAGGACGTGCTACTCATGTGACCGTTCCAGAGGATGTGATAAAAATTGAGGACAAAGCCTTCGCAAAACGATTCGGTCTGCAAGAAGTTACCATTCCCGAGGGAGTCACATATATTGGCGACTCTGCTTTTGCTGGTTGTCCCCATCTCAAACAGGTACATATGCCAAGTAGCATCACATATATCGGCGACTCTGCTTTTTCAGACTGTACAAAACTTGCAGAAATCACCTTGCCAGAAGGGGTCAAGCACCTTGGTATTGCCGCCTTTTTCCGTTGTCAAAAATTGCAAAACATTCATGTTCCAAGCACCATATCCACCATTCACGAAAACACTTTTTCCGAATGTATCAACCTACAATCAGTACATTTATCAGAAAACATCAACTACATTGGCGATTCCGCTTTTGCAGATTGCAAAATGCTCGTGGAAATCAACTTACCCGAGGAATTGACACACATTGGTAATTCTGCTTTCTTCGGTTGTAAAATGCTAGGCGAAGTTGTTTTGCCAAATAAATTAACGTACATTGGTGATGAAGCCTTTCTCGGTGCATTCTCCTTTGATGCGGATAAAAAAATCCAGTTTGTCATACCCCATCGTGTTGCATATATTGGTAATCGTGCTTTTTATCGCAATCATTTTCACGCCATTACCTTTGTTGGAAGCCCATCTAACATCCAAAAGGATGTCTTTGCAGAGTCCAAATGTCTGAAAGAAGTGATTTTCCAAAATGGAATCGAAAAAATTGCAGACGGTATGTTCCGCCAATGTCAAACATTGCAGAAAATCAACCTCCCTTATGGCTTACAGAAAATTGGCAACCTTGCTTTTGAATTCTGTGTACCGCTACAAGATATGTCATTTCCAGACACCTTGACTGCCATTGGAAACGATGCATTTGCCTACTGTAAAGGGCTGCACCGTGTTGTTTTGCCCGATAATATCACCTATATTGGCAGTGGCGCATTTGAGGCTTGTTCCAGCATGTCTTATATCCATCTGCCTGGACAATTAAAACAAATATACAAAAACACATTTGCATTCTGTAGTGCATTGGAAGAAATTTCGATACCACTTCCAGTTCTAAGCATTGGCAATGAGGCATTCAAATCTTGCACTCGATTGCACAAAGTGATTTTTCTAAACACTTACGCACGCCCATTCATTGCTCATAATGCCTTTTTGCATTGCATGGTTCAGTTATAAGCCTTTGGTTTCATCCAAGTAGTAGAATACTTATAAAACAGAATCAAGAAGAAGTTGCCTATTCGGTAGCTTCTTTTTTGATGTACTACTCCCAACCCCACCCGCATATACTATCTACAAGCAAATATGCAGGAGTTGTTCAGATTGAAAACATACATTGAAGAACGTGCCATTGAAGTGGCGAAATTTATGATAGGAAGCAATGCGACAGTTAGGGAAACGGCGAAGAAGTTTGGGATTTCAAAATCCACAGTACACAAAGACATCACTGACCACATGCAGCGCATAGACCCAGATCTTGCCCTAGAAGTCCGCAAAGTCCTTGAGGTAAACAAAGCAGAGCGTCACATTCGTGGTGGACTTGCCACAAGAGAAAAGTATTTACATCGTATGAAATAGCCCACACAAAAAGGAGCCTGTCACCATCGACAAGCTCCTCATTTTTTTACATTTGCTCCAACATACCAGCGTAGATTTCAACTGCCAAGCAAAGTACATTTTCATCAAAATCAAATCCCGCATTATGCAACGGGCAAACAAAGCCCAAATCCTCATTTCTAGTACCCACAAAGAAGAAAATACCTGGAATCTCTTGTTGATAGAAGGAAAAATCTTCTGCCAACATATAAGCTGGGCTTTCTTGGTAGCAATCGCCAGCCACATCTTCCAAGATATCCACCAATTCTTTATCGTTCATAACCACACGATACATATGGTTGAATTCCACTTCACCCACACAGCCATATGCAGCTGCAACAGACGAAACCACTTCTTCCAGACGTTTGGTCATAATCTCATAGGCTTCATCAGAAAAAGCACGCATAGTACCATCAATTGCAACTTCTTTTGCAATGATATTACAAGCTTCGCCACCAGAAATTTTACCCAAAGTCAAGACACCGCTATCCAAAGGTGACACGTTTCTAGCCAAAATACTTTGCACTGCACCGATCACAGCGCCAGCAGCCACAATGGCATCTGCACCCAATTGTGGTTGTGCACCATGGGCACTTTTGCCATAAATTTTGATATATACTTCGCCATTTCTTGCCATCAAAGCACCTGATTTACAAGCAATTTTTCCTTGTTCCACATCTGGGAACATATGGCAGCCAATGATTTTTGTAATGCCATATTCCTCCAAAACGCCTGCTTTCACCAACAATTCAGCGCCACCAGGACCTTCTTCTGCTGGTTGGAATATTAAAACCACATCGCCAAGGGGTGGTTCTTCCAATGACATCAAATATTTTGCAAATCCCAACAAAATGGTGGTATGTCCATCGTGACCACAGGCATGCATCATCCCTTTGTGTGTAGATGCGTATTCTTTTTCTGGTTCTTCCACGCTCAAAGCGTCGATATCTGCACGAAATGCCACAGTTGGCTTTTTATCTTGACCTTTGATGCGAGCCACAACGCCTGTTTCCAACACACGTTTCACATCTGTAACCCCGTAGGAAGCCAAGGTTTTCTCAATGAAATCCGTGGTTTTATATTCTTTGAGCCCCGATTCTGGAATTTTATGGAGTTCACGACGCAAGGTTTTCAGTTCACTTGCCATATTTGCGATAAACGTTTTCATACTAACCTCCTAAGACCTTGGGACGCTGTCCCAATCCCTGCAAGGGAATCATTCCCTTGACCCTATATTTTTATATATTCTGATGATTGATTGCGATGTTTCTCCTATCATTCTAAAGCATGTTCCATAATAACAAAGAATCTAAAACCTAAGATCCTTCGACAGGCTCAGGATGACAAAACCGCAATGCTATTGGCACAACTTCCATACTGCTCTTCTGTCATTCAGAGGAACAATGTGACGAAGAATCTAAAAAACTAAGATCCTTCGACAAGCTCAGGATGACAAAACCGCAATGCTATTGGCACAACTTCCATACTGCTCTTCTGTCATTCAGAGGAACAATGTGACGAAGAATCTAAAAAACTAAGATCCTTCGACAAGCTCAGGATGACAAAACCGCAATGCTATTGGCACAACTTCCATACTGCTCTTCTGTCATTCAGAGGAACAATGTGACGAAGAATCTAAAAAACTAAGATCCTTCGACAAGCTCAGGATGACAAAACCGCAATGCTATTGGCATGATTTTCATACTGAAGCTGTGTCATTCAGATGAATCTTATCTTTTCAGTCATTCACCATTCACCATTAGTTTTTAGCCTAGTGGGCAACGTCCACTATCATTTTACCACATTTTTTCAAATTTGCCTTGGAAAATATAAAAAAATCCGTTATAATCAATATAATGTAGTCAAAATGAATACAATAAACCAAAAGGAGATTATACTATGAATTATGATATGACAAACCCTTATGAAATTGCAAAATTCATCAAGGATGCAAAGAAAGCAACACCTATGAAAGCTTTTGTACAAGGTGATTTATCTGGTGTTTCCAAAGAAGGCGTGAAAGTTTTTGGAGAAGGTAACTTCTGGATTTTGATCGGCGACTGTGAATTGGTGGAATCCATTTTGGCAGATTGCAAAGATAAAATCGTTGATTTCTACACAGAAAACGACAGAAGAAACTCCGCAGTTCCAATGCTTGATATTACAAAAGTGGATGCTAGAATCGAACCTGGTTGCACCATTCGTGATCGTGTTGCAATTGGCAAAAGCGCTGTCATTATGATGGGTGCTGTCATCAACATCGGTGCTGAAATCGGTGAAGGTACTATGATCGATATGGGTGCTGTTTTGGGTGCTCGTGCTACTGTTGGCAAAAATGCGCATATCGGTGCTGGTGCTGTTTTGGCTGGCGTTTTGGAACCACCTAGTGCAACACCTGTTATCATTGAAGATGGTGTTTTGGTTGGTGCAAATGCTGTTGTTTTGGAAGGTGTTCGTGTAGGCGCAAATGCTGTTGTAGCTGCTGGCGCTGTTGTAACAGAAGACGTTCCTGCTGGTGCTGTTGTGGCTGGTTCTCCTGCGAAAATCGTCAAAATGAAAGATGAAAAGACAGAAGGTAAAACACAATTGTTGGATGATTTGCGTAAATAAAATATGACTACAAACCAAAGGGTAGGTAACTAATATCATTTCGTTCAGAAAATTTCTCACCGAAATGATGGCTAAAAACTAAAAGTGAATGGTGAATGACTATTTTTGTATCGATTTTTCTAGTCTTTCATCCTTCACCCTTAGTCATTAGTCGTCATTAAGACTTAACTTAATGACATCGGGCGGGTAACTGCCCTTTTTTTGTTGCGCAAAACCCACCTCTAACAAAATTTTCAAAACAAATATTTTTGATTTGATATTGACACCTAGATTCTTTGGGTATATACTACTCACATAAAATATTTTTGATTTGAGGTGATACCATGCACGATGCAGCAGACGTTGCAAAGGTCTTTAAGGCTTTATGTGATGAGAACCGAGTTTCCATCATAAATTTATTACAAACTGGCGAAAAGTGCGCCTGTACCATTTCCGAAGATTTGGATATTGCACAATCCAAGCTATCCTATCATATGAAAATATTATGCGAATCTGGGTTGGTGGAAAGCTGGTCTGTTGGCAAATGGACACACTATCAAATCAGTGAATTGGGTAGAAAAAATGCCATTGATTTGCTCAATGAATTGACTACGAAATTTTAGGTTGTGGTTTGGCGGTCGATTCGTGAATCGCCCCTACAAGTGCGTATACAAATTTCATTGGTTGGATATATGGGTTTTATTGCAAACAACACATCAAATTTATTTGATTTCACAGAAGGAGGACTTCTATTATGGAAGCAATACAAACAGGTTGGGATTTCTTCCAAAACCAAATTTTAGGGATGTCTTGGCTGAACACCTCCATTGGTACTGGTTTGGGAGCCATTGGACTGGATATCCACACTGCCATTGGTGGTAGCGTACATTTTTTCGTATATGATGTCATCAAAATTACCATTTTGCTCTGTACTTTGATTTTTATGGTGTCCTACATCCAAAGTTTCTTTCCACCAGAACGCAGCAAGAAAATCCTGTCCAAATTTCACGGGATTGGTGCAAATGTGGTTTCTGCATTGCTTGGTACTGTAACGCCATTTTGTTCCTGCTCTTCTATTCCATTGTTCATGGGATTTACAAGTGCTGGTTTGCCAATTGGTGTAACCTTTAGTTTCTTAATTTCATCACCAATGGTGGATTTGGGGTCACTTGTATTGCTGATGAGTATTTTTGGTTTGCCAGTGGCTGTGGTTTATGTGATTTTAGGTTTGCTCATTGCAGTTGTTGGCGGTACTTTATTGGATCGTCTAGGGATGGAAGCATATGTGGAGGAATTCATTTTGAATGCTGGCAGCGTGGATATCGAGTCTGAAGAACTATCCAAACGAGATCGTGTCATCTTTGCCAAAGAGCAAGTTGTGGCAACCTTCAAAAAGGTATTCCCTTATATTTTGGTTGGTGTTGGTATCGGTGCTTTGATTCACAACTGGATCCCAGAACATGTCATTGTATCTGTTTTGGGTAGCAACAATCCATTTGGTGTCATTATGGCGACCATTGTGGGTGTGCCTATGTATGCTGATATTTTCGGTACCATTCCAGTTGCAGAAGCACTTCTTGGAAAAGGTGCACAGTTGGGTACCATTTTGAGTTTTATGATGGCTGTTACCACCCTCAGTTTGCCATCTATGATTATGTTGCGTAAAGCAGTCAAACCGAAATTGTTGGGTGCTTTCATCGCAATTTGTGCAGTGGGTATTATTGTTGTTGGTTATTTCTTCAATGGCATACAGCATTTTTTCATATAAGATAGCTCTTTTTCAAGTACACTGTAGGGGTGGTCCTATGTGACCACCCGTTTTAATAAACATAATAAAACAAAGAAGATTTCAAGATTATGGAGGTAGAAACAGATGGGATTATTTGGTTTTGGTCAAAAAAAAGAAGCAACACCTTGTGCTTGTAACAAGCCTTCTACACCTGCTCCAAAAGAAGCAGAATCCAGTGTCAAAGTACTTGGTGGCGGTTGTGCCAAATGCAACCAATTGGAAGCTGCAACTGTTGCTGCATTGGAAGAACTTGGTATGGACACTACCATTGAGCATATTACAGATTTTTCTGTCATTGCATCTTATGGCGTTATGACAACACCTGCTCTTGTTGTGGATGGTAAGGTGGTATCCTATGGTAAAGTGTTGAAACAAGGTGAAGTTGTGGCACTTTTGCAAAAAGCTCGTGGTTGAAAATCAACTTTATATAAAATGTTTTTAAATAAAGTTTACGTCCACGCTTTTCAAAGGGTGGTGGTTGTTAAGGCAACGCCTTAAGGTCTTAAATGCCTTGAAAAGAGCGTTTTTGAAGGGTTTGGGGAACTTTTCGCGACAGAAAAAAGTTCTCCAAGGTCTTGATTTTGTGCAATTTTATAACAAGACAACCTTTTTTGACAAGCTGTATCCCTAGCGAAAGTTAGGGGTTTTTTATTTCCCTCTAAACCATAATCACTTGGACTTCTTTTCCTATCTTTTTTGCGTATGCAATGCTGCTTTCAGTTCCCTTTGATTTACCATCCCAAAATGCCAACACCATATCACACAACTGAATCATTTCCTCATTGCGTTTGATGGGAGCACCTCGTTTATAGCGATTATATTGCGGTAAAATGATATGTTTTGAAATTTTATGTGCATCTGCGTATTGTTCTGCACAGGTATCAATTCCCTTTGCACCACCTGAAATGATTTCTGTTACATTTTCTGGAATATATGGCGAAATATCTAAAGTCAAGCTTCTGGAACCAATGACTGCCAATTTCATAATACAACCTCCTCATAATGAATTCTTATCAATGAAAAATCACACACCAAATAACACCCTGTAGGGACTGGGCTTGCCCCTGTCCGTATTTCAAGCAATCACTCAATTTAGCAGACGGACAACCGCAAGGGTTGTCCCTACATATGAATATCAATCTGTTTAATTTTAGTTTTTATATATCACATACATGATTTATATAGTGTCAGTATATATTTATTATATATGAATGGGTCTGAATGCACAAGTAAAACTGTTACACTTTGTGTAGAGGTGAGTATATGAAATTCGAACATGCAGATAGATACATTAAACTAGGACTGAAAATTTCTTATTATCGTAAGTTACGAGGGTTGACACAAGAGCAACTGGCAGAACAAATTGACAAAACACTTTCCTTTTTGGGACAAGCAGAAGCACCCAATATTGTAACTGCTATTTCTTTGGATACCCTATTTGACATTGCAGATGTTTTGGACGTTCCACCCTATAAATTTTTGAATTTTGAGGATGATTGATAAAAAACCCTTGCAATTCTCAAACATTGTGGGTATACTATATCTGAAAAGCGTGGACTATGTCCAGATAAAAGCTACGTTTTCAAACTTCTACAGAGAATCGGTGGTTGGTGTGAACCGATGGAGATGAGAAAACTTTCCACTTTTTGAGCAGTCGATGAAAATCGAAAGGGTAAGCCCTATATCGCTGTTTGAGTGGTATATGGTAAATCCATGTGCAATTTGGGTGGCAACACGGGAGATATGACTCTCGTCCCTTTGTTATGATGACGAAGTGACGAGGGTTTTTTTATTTTGTGTTACAAAATAAGACTAAGGACTAAGAGTGAATGGTGAAAGACTGAAAAGCCAAAACCAACGGGCGACGAAACGTAGCCCCTACAAGACCATAACGTACGCTTCTGTATTTGTCATTCAGAGGAATGCAATGACGAAGAATCTTTGTGACATTCGTTCTGAAAACCAACGGGCGACGAAACGTAGCCCCTACAAGACCATAACGTATGCTTCTGTATTTGTCATTCAGAGGAATGAAATGACGAAGAATCTTTGTCGTATTCCAAAACAAACAACCTGTAATCAAATAACAAACATATATCTAGGAGGAAAATCATGTTAGACATCAAATTTGTAAGAGAAAACCCTGATGTAGTACGTCAAAACATCAAAAACAAATTCCAAGATGGTAAATTGCCATTGGTAGACGAAGTTTTGGCTTTGGACATCGAAAACAGAACCATCAAACAAGAAGTGGAAGCATTGCGTTCCCAAAGAAACAAATTGTCCAAACAAATCGGTGGTTTGATGGCAAAAGGTGAAAAAGAAGCTGCTGAAGAAATCAAAGCGACCATTGCAGCTGAATCTGCTCGTGTAGACGAGCTCACAGAAAAAGAAAAAGAAGTAGAAGAACGCATCAAAGTGATTATGATGACCATTCCAAATATCATCGATCCATCTGTGCCAATTGGCAAAGATGACAGTGAAAACGTGGAAGTACAAAAATATGGCGAACCAGTTGTGCCTGATTTTGAAATCCCATACCACACAGACATTATGGAACGTTTCAATGGTATTGACCTTGATGCTGCTCGTAAAGTAGCTGGCAATGGTTTCTACTATTTGATGGGTGATATTGCTCGTTTGCATTCTGGCATTTTGTCCTATGCACGTGATTTCATGATTGACAAAGGCTTCACTTACTGCATTCCTCCATACATGATTCGTAGCAACGTTGTAACAGGCGTTATGAGTTTTGCGGAAATGGATGCTATGATGTACAAAATTGAAGGTGAAGACCTTTACCTCATTGGTACAAGCGAACATTCCATGATTGGTAAATTCATTGACACCATGAACAAAGAAGCTGATTTGCCACAAACATTGACCAGCTATTCCCCATGTTTCCGTAAAGAAAAAGGTGCGCATGGTATTGAAGAACGTGGTGTATATCGTATTCACCAATTTGAAAAACAAGAAATGATTGTTGTTTGTACACCTGAAGAAAGCCCTAAATGGTATGACAAACTTTGGGAAAACACAGTTGCGTTGTTCCGTACAATGGATATTCCTGTACGTACTTTGGAATGTTGTTCTGGTGACTTGGCTGACCTCAAAGTGAAATCTGTTGACGTAGAAGCATGGTCTCCAAGACAAAAGAAATACTTCGAAATCGGTAGCTGTTCCAACCTTGGCGATGCACAAGCAAGACGTTTGGGTATCCGTGTAACAGGCAATGATGGCAGCAAATACTTCGCTCATACTCTCAACAACACAGTAGCAGCACCACCACGTATGTTGATTGCGTTCTTGGAAAACAATTTGCAAGCTGATGGTTCTGTATTGATTCCAGAAGCTTTGAGACCTTATATGGGTGGCAAATCCAAAATTGAAGTTGTGAAATAATAAAGTCAAGATCAAAAGATTAAGACCGTGGACTCTGTCCACACCTGCAAGCGTGCGACGCTTGACCCGATTATAAAAGCAAAAGATAAAAGCAAAAGATAAAAGCAAAAGCGATACCTAAATGCTGGTATCGCTTTTTTATATGGGAATGAAAATGGTTGGTGTGATTTTGATATGGTAAACCAACGGGCGCACACATAGGTACGCCCCTACAAAATATTGTGGTACAAATCCTGTAGGGTTGATTCACGAATCAACCGCAATCCTACATTGCAACGGGTGAGCAGGTGCCCCTACAAAACCTTATTTCTTTCTTGGATATGGTTTCTTTTCATCTGTCAAGCCAGCCAGATAATCCATGCTGGTATCCAATACCACTGCAATTTTTTGACATTGTTCAAAAGTTAAATATCGTTTTCCATTTTCAATTTTAGAATAGTCACTTTGGTCTATTCCAGTCAATAATTGCATTTTGATTTGTGTATATCCTTTTTCTTTCCGTAGTGCACGCAACCTACTCATAATATCACCTCTATAATATTATGGCAAATTACCCTATTGTAATTAGGGTGATTTTGACCTATTATAGAAAGAGTATGATACTAAAATATACCATGAGGTGATGATATGAAAATAGCAATTATTGGTTCCAGAACACTAACCATAGACAATCTAGGGGACAATCTAGGGGACTATCTACCAGAAAATGTAACAGAAATTGTATCTGGTGGTGCAAAAGGTGTGGATACTTCTGCAAAAGCCTATGCACAGGCAAACAACATTCCTTGTGTAGAATTTTTACCAGATTATAAAACATACAAACGTGGTGCTCCCCTAAAAAGAAATTTACAAATCATTGCATATGCGGATATGGTACTTGCATTTTGGGATGGAAAGAGCAAAGGTACTGGATTTGTCATCAAAGAATGTATTGCACAAAACATCCCATATCAAATCATTTCCATTCCATGAAAAAGGGTGGATATCGAATCCACCCCTACAAACCAAAACATTCAAATCATACAAAACACATGCAAACCCAATCGCCTGTAGGGTTGATTCACGAATCAACCGCAATCCTACATTGCAATATTATGGTACAAATCAAATTCTTCTTACATTTGTTCCTCGGTCAAATATGGTTTGGAGAACCAAACTGCTGGATTATCTTGGCTGACAGCATCTTGGTAGCCATCAAATGTAGCGAAATAGGTCACTGCTTCATATTTACTATACTCCTCTTGTGCTGGATCAAACCATTGTTGTTCATCCAAATTGACAGTGGCTTCATTTTTCATAACAACTATATTGCCATAGCGATCATAATTGTCATATTGTTCATCCATATAAATCCATTCTCCAGTCTTTGGATCCATAAGTGTTGTATAGTCTTTGGCTTCCGATTCGGAATCAAACAGGTAAATTCTTTGGATATCCACAGGTGTTCCACTGGTATCATAGGAAACAACGGTTCCCCAAACACAGGAGAAGAAACGTAGGGTATCTGTTTGATTGTAATAAATGGATGGTGTGATATTTTGCTCTGCAATGCGATAATCGTCAGTTGTTGGTGTTGCATATTCCAAAGTTTTGAAATCACTGGTATCGCAATACATATCCAATCTACTTTGTTCCATATCAATCTCTGGTTTTGAGAAATAATGGTCATACTGGTCATAATTTTCTGCCAAGTATTTGATTTTACCTTGTTTGGTAGAAAAACCGCCATATGTTCTGCTGGAAGAAAATGTGCGATTGAAATAATAGGCATTTCCTACATTGATATAGGTATCTTCCACATAGTCCTCTGGTGCAAATACTTCTGATGGTCCTGAATTGACACGAAACTCTGCTTCTGTCACATAACGTTCCAATTTCTGAATGATATTTCCATCATCATCATAGGAATACAAATACCCATTGTCTGGATATTTCTGGTCAAATTCAATTTCCCAATCGTCTGTCAGGGGTGTGAAATACAAGTCATCCCCATCAAATTCTGCAATTCCAGAAGCATAAATGCCATCGCCTGTTGGTGTACTATCTTCTGGAACGAAAGAAGCCAATGTTGCTTCTGTTGGATATGGCACTTGTACGCATTTGATGTAGTTGTCTGCTGTTGCAATGGCTGGCACACCACCTTCTTCTATACTGACAAGAGATAAACCATATTCATCCACTTCTGCTTGCATCACCGCTTCCACTTCTTCTTTGGACAAGCCATACTTGGAATCGTAGCTGAAGTAGATATCTTGGTGATACACCAAATCACGTTCATTATAGACTTTTTTATTTCCAGTCAAGCCAGCTGCATTATCAAAAGCAGTGCCACCTGAAAATTGATAGATATTGTAGGAAGAACAGGAAATTCCATCTTCATAGGCAATAATCCACTTCTGGTAAGCATTTGGGTCTACATTGTCATGGATGGTATAGGTCATTTTATCATCATAATGGGTTTCAAAAATCAAAGCATTCACCCAAACACCAGTCGCTATGGATTGGTTGTAGAGTGCCAATTGATCCTCTGTGAAATATGGTTTGGAGAAAGCCTGCACTCCACCACCTTGTGCCATAGATTGACCATAATTG
Organism: Chakrabartyella piscis; assembly: GCA_030067835.1. GTDB lineage: Bacteria > Bacillota > Clostridia > Lachnospirales > Anaerotignaceae > Chakrabartyella > Chakrabartyella piscis. Next base: position 105,254 of record CP092441.1, on the reverse strand, counting down.
TCATGCTGGCTGCCATTGACCATTGACAGTGTCAAAACTTGCTTGGATTGCTTGAATTGGTTGGATACACCCAACCCATAGATATAGGTATTATTTGGATATTGGTACACATGATTTTCAGCATCTAATGTAATCCAATATGCATCTGCAATGGCAATTTCTTCTTTGTTTTCTTCTGGCAACATAGCAAGAGAAACACGATTCATGGTAGAACCATCTGTATCAAATTCCAGAACAATTGCATGGAGTGCAGCAGAAATGCTTTGTGTTGTGGAATAGAAGAATTCTTGAACAAAATAGTCATCTGTTGCTGGTGTATAGTAGTCCAACAATTGGAAATCATTCACATCGTTGTTGCAAACAAAGGAAAATTCACTGATTTCTGGCTTGGACATATACCCAGACACAAAGTTTTGCATGGAATAGGTACGCAATGCTTCTTTATCTGTGATGAAGGTTGCTCCACCAATTGCATCTACCTCCAACATATATTTGTCAAACTCCACTTCTTCGTAGAAATATTCAGTGCAAACACCATCAGCATCTATATTTCCATTGTAATTTGGAGAACGTAACACCATACGAGAAACATTGCTGTTTTCATCAAAATCAATGAGGTATGCATGTAAATTATCGGTGGTATAACTTGGCATATCTTCCTGACTTTCCACATAATAGGCATAATCATCACCAAGTGGTGTGAAGTAGATATCATCTTCTGGAACACGTGGCAAAATTTCTGGATAAGCAAAGGAACCTGTATATTCCACTGCTGTAAAACCACCTACCACAACTTCAGAAGCATCATACACATAAGAAGTATGTCCATTGACAGGCTCCCTCATATACAAGTCATAGCTGGACACCTCATAGAAACTGAATCCCCTATAAACAGACGTATCCACATCCCAATCCCACTCCAAACCAGCATCAAAATCCACATGCAACAACAAATCATTGCCTACAACTTCATACGCCACATCAGCAAGAATGGATAAGCTGTAGCTATCTTCTGATAAATTTTCACGGGCGTATAAATAGGAAGAAGGATTGCCTATATCATCATCTTCATCATAATTGAGCATAACCGTAAAGGCTTCGTCCATGGAAATTTGCCACTCGGAATCGGTGTCACCTTCTGCAAAATAGGCATCTGTTATGTAGAAATCTGCTTGCAAATCATCCAAAATCTGTACCTGTAGAATTGGGCTTTCTTCTGTTGCATCTGCCACTTCTGTGGTTTCTTCTTTGCTGCCACAACCAAAACAAGAACAAATCAAAATCAATATTAAGGGATATAACAGTTTTTTCATATGATAACCTCCTAGTGGACACAAGTGTTTTCTAGTTGCATTGTACCCCTAAATCCTTGAAAAATCAATGTTTCTGATGATTTTAATGTCCCAATTCATAATAAAAGGATTCATAGAATAGCGTAGGGGTCGATGCCCTCATCGACCCGTTTGATACCACTTCGTCATTGGGTTATCCCATAAAATCATTACTCTCTATTTGGATTTATTTCACATCTGCAAATATTTGGAAATTTCAAAGAATTTATCTTGTATTTTGTCAAAAGAAATGATATAGTTTTGATACATTTCAATCCACCAAAGACAAAGATAGTAGGAGATATTTATGGAACAATACAGCGAAAAGAAACAAATTTTGATAGCAGATGTATGTTTGCTCTTTGCAGCCATGTTTTGGGGTGGTGGGTTTATTGCTGCTGACATTGCAGTGGTGCATTTCACACCTTTTTATTTGATTGCAATGCGTTTTTGCTTGGCTTCTGTGCTCATCTATTTCCTGTTTCGTAGACATGTGCATCATGCTGGCAAAGGGGAACTGGTTGGTGGTGTTGTCATTGGTAGCATTATGTTCTTTATGTTGCCCTTTCAAGTCATTGCTCTGCGTTATACCACACCTTCCAAACAAGCCTTTATTTTGGCAATGTATGTTGCCATTGTTCCACTGCTTTCTTGGTTGGTTTCTAAGAAAAAACCAAGTTTGCAAACCCTTGTATCTGGTCTAATTGTGATTTTTGGTGTTGGTATCATCGCTTTGACAGACACTTTTACCATTGCATTGGGTGATGCCCTTTCCTTGGTGGGTGCTTTTGCATATGCACTTGTGGTTGTGGCAACTGGCTATTTTGTCACCAAACACAATCCATTTGCCATTTCCTTTTACTCCTATTTGACAACAGGTGTGTTGGCTTTGGTGTTTGCTTTGCTATTTGAAGAAATGCCAACTGCATTCCCAAAAGAAGGGGTTTTGGGCGTTTTGTACCTTGCCATCATCAATACAACAGTCGCTTATACCTTGCAAAACTTTGCACAGAAATATACCTCCGATAGCCACGCTGCTATTTTGGTCTCCACAGAAAGCGTATTTGCCTTTGTCTTTTCCATTATGCTCTTTGGTGAAGCCTTTACTTGGCGTGTGCTCATTGGCGGTTTGGTGGTGTTTGTGGGTGTGATTTTGTCACAGTTGAAGATTGGTAAAAAAACATCTTAAAGCATCTAAGGGTGGATATGGAATCACCCCTACATTGGATTCATAAAAGATGTTTCCCATTCATCAAATGCTTGACGTTGCATCAAAACCTCAATACCTTCGATATTCTTGTAGGGGATGGGTTTCCCATCCAGTCATACCCAAAATACAAAAGAGAACATTTCCACTCATATCTGTAGAAATGCTCTCTTATTTTTTATGCAAATTCTGTTAAGGCTGGCTCCACAATCGCCTGTGGTTTGATTCCATTGTAGAAATTGGCTGTGGTTGCATTTATATATGGAATGGCGTAAATTCCAGCAATCCCAAATGTCACAATCATCAACAAAGTCCAAGGGATGAATGTGAGATGAAGCACAAACAGTTCCATTTTGTGACCATCCATCATACGTTTGCTTTCTTGGATGACTTGGCTTGCAGAATATTCTGGATGCTCTGCAAGAATGAAATATACCATAAAATAGGAATAGCTTTTGATGATTCCTGGTATGACAAACAGCAAACTCCAAAGAAAACAATAGAGCACCGTCAAAAATGCAGTGACAAAGCATTTCCAGAAAATAGAAAATCTTTCCATCAATGTTTCAAGGCGAACCGGCTCACCTTCTGCCAATCTGAGATAAATCAACATTGTTCCAATGGATAAAGCTGGTGTCACCAATGCTGAGATGACTATACCCAAAACAGGCACCAATTCCACCGCTGCCAAACACAACCACATCAACAAACTACACACAAATAACATACCGATGTTACCTTTGATTTGTTCTTTTGCCATGCGTTTCAAATTTCCACGATCCATACTATCCTCCTATTTTTCTGATGCTCTTCATTGCAAAATAAACCACTAAAGTTTTGCAGTATCACTTTATGTTTGTATGAAAAAAACCAACCTCGTAAATTGAGATTGGTTTTTGAGTTGCGGAGACCAGATTTGAACTGATGACCTTTGGGTTATGAGCCCAACGAGCTACCGGGCTGCTCCACTCCGCGGCAATAAAAATTTGATTCAGTTTTAAAAGGTAATAAAATGGGCGGAGAAGGATTCGAACCTTCGAAGCTATCGCAACAGATTTACAGTCTGCCCCCTTTGGCCGCTCGGGAATCCACCCCAATAGTGTAATCATTTTGCGTTTATGAGCTTCCGACCAAGGGCACATAGTGACCAAAGAGGATGCGAATGCAAAATGATGAAACGGTTTTTTCTGTAGTCAAAGACGAAAGAAAAAAATTTACCTTAATCAGTGTAATCATTTTCAACTCTTCAAACATAAAGAAAAAATAACCTTGTTTACCTTGATTAAAAAATCAAAGCCGATGATCGGACTCGAACCGATAACCTGCTGATTACAAGTCAGCTGCTCTGCCAATTGAGCCACATCGGCATATGAAATTGAATCAGTAGCATATGAATACGCCACGAATTAGATAATAACATACATATCCTATCTTGTCAATCATTTTTCCAAATTAATCGAATTTTTTCTTTCTACATCATTTGCATCACCGCTTTCATTACCTCCATCAAATATTTTTCCATGAATTGCACCACAACCACCAAAGTGGCTACATAGCATCCCACACCAATGATTTTTTGGATGTGTGCTTGCTTTTTGGTGTTTACCATAGACTCCAAAAGCGACTGGATGCAAAGGATTACAAAAATTTGACCCACCAAAGTAAAAAAGCCTTCCATATGGTCACACCTCCAAAAACACCTCTTTTTCTATAAATATGAAAAATCCTCTTTTCAAATGACCATTTTCCAGTCATAATAAAGAGTAGACAAAGCCTACAGAATGACAAATTACGTAAATATTGCAATCGTAGGGGATGCATTGTATGCATACCGTCATGAATTGCCACAAAAATCAAAGATTCTTCGTCACTTTACGGGCAGCCACATAGTGTCATCATTTTGCAAGCAAAATCACACTTCGTGTGACCGCCATATCTTTGACGATGAGGGCAGCCCTTACAGAATGACAGAATACGTGAATATTGCAATTGTAGGGGATGCATTGTATGCATACCGTCATGAATCCACATAAATAAAAATTACATTTACATATAGAAAGGAATTCCCATGAACACACAATCATCTCAATCACACATGGAAAAATGGTTTTTGGAAATGACAGCACCAAATTCCCCATATTGCAACAAGGGTATTGGTGCCAAATTCCAACCCACATTCGTTTCTTGTGATCTACAAACCAAAACAGTAACACTTGCCTATTCTGTTATGGATTGGCAATTGAACCCACACAAAAGTATGCATGGTGGACTGACTGCAACCGCAATTCAATTTACCATGGAATTGTTGGGGTTATATTTCACGAATGGTAAAAAAGTAGCATTGATTTCTGCTGAAACAGCATACCAAAAGCCAATTACAATTGGCAAAACCATCCATGTTACCGTCAAAATCACAGCACAAACCAATCAAATTTTCTTTCACGGTGGTGCTTATTTTGCTGACACAAACAGCTTGGCATCTTCTGCTTCTGGGATTTTCTCCTTGGAAACAGATGCCATTTCCCAATAGAAAGGTGGTTTTTATGGTTACTTTAGACAACATTTCCACACAAGAGGACATGGAAACATGGTTCCATCAACTGGAAAATCCAAACAATCCCATGATGCAATCTGGTGCTTTGTCACTGACAAAACCCAAGTTATACGCTTGTGATTTGGCAAAGAAAGAGGCTTCTTTCACATTTTTGGTGGAGGATTGGCAGTTGCATCCCGATGGTACATGGCACACAGGACTTGTGACCACTGCTTTTGACACAGCATTCGGCTTGCTTTGTCATTGTTTTGCAAAGGATCATATCATTTGTACCGTCAATTTGAGCATTGCATTTTTGCAATCCATACCAGCAGACAAAAAAGTGGTATTTCGTGTGTATGCCCTATCCACAGGTAGAACCATTGCCACGTTTCGTGGAGAAGCATATTTGGCAGAAGACCCAAGTGTGAAGTTTGCAACAGCAGACACCACATTTATGATTTTGCAAAAACGATTCCAAACACCGATGTGAAATTACCACGAAACATCAATATGCAATTGTAATAAACGGGTTGTCGAGGATGTCAACCCCTACAAAAATCAAAAACGGGTTTAACGGGTAACGAAACGTCACCCCTACAAAATCCAATGATGGTGTCAATAACGCAACGGGTGGATATGGAATCCACCCCTACAAAATTGAATGATGATGTCAATAAAATAACGGAGCGATGAGGGCATCGCTCCCTACGAAATCGATTTGTGGCATCAATAAAACAAACGGGTGGATATAGAATCCATTCATATAAAACCGAAAATAGAAATATGATACACTTGTAGGGAATGGTCTTGACCATTCCGCATTCATATAACAGAAAGAAGGTATTTCATGAAACAAACACTGGTCATTGGCTCCACAGTTGTGGATGTCATTGTCAACATTCCAAAACTACCAAAAACAGGTGAAGATGTGCATATTTCCAAACAAAGTCGTTCTTTGGGTGGTTGTGCTTTCTTGGCATCTGATATTTTGCGTCATTTCCAAGTTCCCTACAGCCTTTGTACTGCTGTTGGTGGTGGTATTTATGGCGATTACGTCTACACCCATCTCAAAAAACGTGGTGTTCCCATCTACATCCACAGACCAGAATCTGAAAACGGTTGTTGCTATTGCATGGTGGAAGCTGATGGTGAACGTACTTTCATTGTGGATCATGGCATTGAGTATACTTTCTATGAATCCTACTTGGAAACCATTGACACAGACAGCATTGATTCTGTTTACATCTGTGGTTTGGAAATTGAAGAATACACTGGTGGTGAAATTGTAAACTACTTGGAGAAACACCCTGATTACACCATTTATTTTGCTTCAGGTCCACGTATTATGGAATTGCCACAGGATTTGGTTGCCAGAATATTTGCAATGCACCCTATTTTGCATCTCAATGAAGATGAAATTATGGCATATACCCACACCACATCCCACGAAGCAGGTGCTAAGGCTTTGTTTGCTTTGACACAAAACACAGTTGTTGTGACCCTTGGTGAAAAGGGCTCCTATTGTTATGATGGAACCAACGAAATCTTTGTACCATCTAAGCCAGTTGCAAACGTTGTGGATACCATCGGTGCTGGTGATTCCCATATTGGTGCCATTATGGCTTGCAGACGTTTGGATATGGATTGGAAGAAGGCATTGACCATTGCAAATGAAGTTTCTGCTGCTGTGGTTGCCACAGAAGGTGGTTTGCTTGAGAAATTGCCTGTGGAAGTTTCAAAGACTTAAGATTCTTCGTTGCACTCTGAATGACAGGTGGGATTCACCCACAGTGAAAAACTAAGATTGCATGGTGAATAGTTGAAAACCATTTGCTGTTGTAATACTCTGTTAAATCCAAAACTTTACAATCGTTATTTGTAAGGAACGAAGGTGGTGCTTTGCACCGTAGATTTGACCGTTGTGCGGTTGGGTCAAGACCCAACTCTACATTGACTAAATGTAAACTTTTAATCTTAACTAGATGGTAGGGGCGGATTCCATATCCGCCATAATTTTACAAAAAAAAGACGGTACCGTTGATGATATCGTCTTTTTGTTTGCAAACAAACTATTCACTATTCATTCTTCGCTCTTCACTGAGCGAACTTGCTTCGCTTAATATTCTTTTCCCATCATCAAAGCAACATCCATCCATTCTACCACCATATTATAAGCAGTAGTTGGATCTTTTAGATTTTCCAAGGTTTCTTCATCGCTTTCAAAGGTCAAAAGCAAATCGTCATAAAGATTATAGAAATCCACACGCCAGTCTGTTTTGTCCTTGTATTCCAACAGATGTTCACACATTTCATTGACACCTTGAATGGTATATTTATCATGAGTCATAGTATCATCTCCTTCATATCCTCTACCTATATCATCAGTATATCAAAAATCCGAGGAGTTGCAAGAGATTTGCGTAAATTTCAATGAAAATAGATAATTTTTTCACACAATGTGGTGTTGTAGTAGGTAGATATGGAATCCACCCACGCAAAACCGAACTATGATATCGTTGTACCACAAAATACAAATACGCAATTGTAGGGTTGATTCATGAATCAACCGTTTTAATACCATTACATGCCATATCCATTTTACATAATATAACATTGCATTATCACACAAAACCGCATAAAAAAAGGAACCAACCAATTGATTGATTCCTCTACGGAGAAAGAGGGATTTGAACCCTCGCGCCGCGTTAACGACCTATACCCTTAGCAGGGGCACCTCTTCAGCCTCTTGAGTATTTCTCCACACTCATAATGCTTACTGCCAAAATATCATATCATGAATTTTTATGAATGTCAATTCTTTTTTTAATTTTTTTCAAATACACCATTTTCTATGTCCTTCAAATAGAGGCTAACACCTTCCAAATAATGCAAAACACCTTGTTTTACCATATGAATTGCATAGCGTTTGTCAAATGCATCGTATGGTATGGATTTGCGACCACCTGCCTGTGCTGCTTGCCAAAATTTCTGCAATGTGGCAAATGGCAGCAAATAATATTCATCCATTTTTGAAAAATGCACCAACAAGAAAGAAAGTCCCTTTTGTTTTTGGAATTGTTCCATAAACTCCACCTGATGTGCATGGATATTTTGTAGTGGCAAATTTCCAAGACCTGTTTCTTTGGCATCGAAACAAATGGGTATCCCTTGTGCAACGCCAATGTAATCCACTGTACTCTGTTTTTCAAAATATGCCAAGGTGATGACGTGTTTCTCCCCATCGAATTGCACAGGTGTAATGGGAGTTGGCACCTTTTGCAACAAAGCAAGCCCCATTGTTTGGTATTGTTCATTTGTGAAATTGATACAGTCCTCGAAAGCACTGCCTCTAAGACCTCTGGAATTCCAATGTGCCATAGGTTTCTCCTTTATAAATATATTGAACAATGAATCGTAGGGGTTGGCGTCCCCGACAACCCGCAGTTCAGGATGGGAAACCCATCCCCTACGATATATTCGTATTTTTTGATTGATATAGATAACATATAAACCGCTGTCATTTTGAATGGAATGAAGAATCTTGTTTTCAGATTCCTCGATACCTCGGAATGACAGAACATCTGACAGTTGCCAATAGCCCACTTAATTTGTCATTCTGAATGGAATGAAGAATCTTTCTTTTTGCAGGATGGGAAACCCATCCCCTACGTTGTGTGCATCATTTAAAGTTGTAGTGTTTTGGTTGATATGAATAGCATCCCATATGATATATTCATAGTTTAAGATTGCAATTCTGAAGCGAAAACAAAGGTAATGCCCAAGTCTTCCAATTCCTCTTGCAACTCCCCTATGGCTTCCACTGTCACCATACCACCTTCTGGGCCTACATGACCAATGGCAACCGCTTCTCCATTTGCAAGAGCAATTTCTGCTGCACGTCGTAGATTTGCTTTGACTTCATCCTTAGAATCGGTGCTATCCAAAAACACATCACGAGCCAAGAAGGAAACGTCATTTGTTTCTGCCAATTCCTGACCCAGACTGGCACCTGTTGTGACGCTATCCAAGAAGAACACATCCCGTTTCGACAGTTCTGCCATCAAAACGCCTAGGCTTCTGCCATCTTCCATAACCGCTGAACCCATATGATTATTGACACCCACAGCATTGGGCACCACTACAAAGGCTTCCTCCACCACAGACACAATTTCTGCATCTGTCATATTGCAAAAGATTCCAGTATCTCCAACCCAAGATGGATCACCTGTTTTGGACTGCATGGGCATATGTATGATGATTTCTTTGCCCGCTTCTTCTGCCAAAATCACATTTTCTGCTGAATCTTCTGAAAAAGGCATCAATGCCACTGTAAATGGAATGTCCAACGCCAACATTTCCTTGGTACCTTCTCCATTGTAGCCAAAATCGTCTATGACAATTGCCAATTTTGCATCCCTTTGGGTGTTGGAAACCACCACAGATTGCTCCTGACTTTGTGCTGTCAATCTACCACCCACAAAGCACAACATGAATAATACCAAGTAATAGAGTCCACTTTTCGCCAATTTTTCCATATGCATACCCCCTATCGCTACTATTAGGATACACATAGAGCTTGGCAAATATGCCAGTGAACAGCAAAGACCAAGATTCCTCATTTCATTCTAAATGACAGACGTATTTCGACATTTGCTCCGTAGGGGAGGGTTTCCATGCCCTCCTGTAGGTTGGTGGCGATTTATGACGGTCGATTCGTGAATCGCCCCTACAATGCATTCGTATTGTCATTCAAAGTTTTGCGAGATGGGAAACCCATCCCCTACAGTGCATTATATTTGTGTGTGTGTTTGATTATTGTCTCTTTTCCACCAATGCCAAGGTTCTACCTGCCACAACACCAATCAGAGTGCCTGTGACCGCTGCAAAAATCAACAAAACAGGCAAATAGTAGAACAATTTCAGGTTTTCTACAACCGCTGCTGCCACCAAAATCTGACCTACATTATGGAACACAGCACCTACCACGCTAACACCAATGATGCTGAAACCCTTGATTTTTTTCAGCAATACCATAGCCAAAAGACTCATCAAACCACCAGACAGACTATACAACAAGCCAGCAAAGCCTTGGAACAAGAGTCCAGCCAACAAAATACGCACCACAGACACAAACAATGCAGATTTTGCATCCATATGATACAAAGCCACCACAACCACAACATTGGCAAGCCCCAATTTCATACCAGGCACCAAAAAAGGAAGTGGTATCAACATCTCCACATAGCTCATCATCAAAGCCAAAGCAGCAAACACACCGAAATATGCAACTCGTCTATTGGAATTTTGACTTGTTTTCATCATCCCACCACCAAATCTGAAGTTGCTTCTGCACCACCAACCACTTCCACCACCAATTTATGTGGCAAACAGACAATGGTTTCACCTGTACGCATAATGGCAATGTGTTCCACGCAAATATGGTCTCTACAATCTGCATCCAACATATGCACAACACCATCTTCTATGATGAGGGTATTGTAACCAGCATCTGTTTCAATGGTATAGGTGCCATCTGTTTCCAAGGAATATTCCTCCACCATTTGACCATCCACTGTGACAACTGCAAAACCGCCATCTTCTTTTGTGAATTGCAAAAAAAGCGCCATAACAGCACCCACAATCACAATCACCAATATCAAAATTTTATCTTTTTTCTGCAAAATTGTCACCTCAATATAAATTCTTTTCTATAGGTATTTTACAACCAAAATGGTTTTTGTGCAACGAAAAAAGGAAGCATATGCTTCCTTTTTTGTTTTTTCGTAGGATTTATTTCTGAAAAAAATTCCATCTACGCAGAATAGATGTCATTTAAAAATCAAAGGTGGATTTGAACTCTCACACCCTTGATGTTTATTTCCTAACGTAGTATAACATATAGGCTATAGTTTTACAAGAGTTTTTTCTATACATTTTATAAATTCATTCTTTTCTATACACCTTGTAAATCTCCTGACACTGCGTTTCATTATTATATACAATTCTTTTTGGGGAGGATCTCTCATTATTTCTACTTCTTTTTGTTATTAGATAAGTAGAACCAAATTCTCGGTTCTGCTCTGTATCATGATATTATTATTGTTTTTTCAATTTTCTCACTTTCAATTCAATTAGTTGTTCATGCACTGTTCCATTTTTAAAGTAGATGATAATGTGATTGGTGTCCATCACTTTGATGGTGTCTATGGTCTGTCTAACCAAGCTGTCATTATACTCTAAAATATCCTGCGGTTGACTTTCTAAATAACTTCGTACTTCCAGCAATTTTTCTTCTATGGTACTTTCAATATCATTATTCGCTTTGTACTCGTCTATAATATCTTGAATTCTTCTCGCTTCAACCGATAGGGAATGCATTTGTTTTTCTGCCTGTGCATATTCATATTCATTTTTGCATTCTCCACTTTCTTCAACTATTTGCATGATTTTATCAATCATAACTTTCACTTGTTGTTCCAGTTTTCCTATATCAATTGTTCCATCCACTTGCTTTCTCATGGCATCTCTCAGATTTTTTGTCAGTGCGAATGGAACTATTTTTTCTGTATTATACGATGATAAAATTGCACCCATGATAGCTTTATGTAAGCTTTCTTCATCTACACTGACCGAATCGCTACAATATTTCGTACCATAATCAAGTCGATTGATACACCTCCATACTGGTTGCTTTTCACCACTTCGTTTGGTCCACACAACTCTGCGGTATGGTGAACCACAATGTCCACAGATTAGAATTTCAGATAGTGCGTATAAACTACTGTATTTACCACTTTCCGTAATCGTTGTTTTGGAAACTTTACGTTTACCACCACGTCTAGCTTTTTCAGCTTGCACTCTATCGAATATCTCCCTTCCTATGATAGCAACATGGTTGTTTTTAATATAAATCTTTGGGAGCTCGCCATTGTTCACTTTGCATTTTTTGCTAATAGGATCCGTAACAAAGGTTTTTTGCAGAATCACATCTCCACAATATTTTTCATTTGATAACAATGAGCGTATAACAGGTTCTTTCCACTTGTTATTATTTCGATAAGGTATTCCCTCTGCATTGAGTGTATCTGCAATACCTCGTGTTGTATCGCCTGACAAATAACTTTCGTAAATTCTTCGTATGATGATAGCTTCTTCTGGTATGATTTCTGGTTGTCCATCTTCTCCTTTTTTATAGGCATAAATTCTACTATATTGAAACGTAACTTTCCCTTCTTTCATTGCCATACGTTTGCCCATCTTCACATTCATACTCAATGAATTCAATTCCTCTTGTACAAGGGAAGCAAGGATTGTCAATACTACTTCACTATTTTCTTCTAAAGTGTTGATATTCTCCTTCTCGAACAGCACCCCCACACCCATCGCTTTGAGTTTTCGCACATAACCGATGCTATCCAGAGTATTTCTTGCAAATCGACTAATGGACTTTGTAATGATAAGGTCTATTTTTCCATTTTTACAATGTCGTATCATTTTCATGAATTCTGGTCTTTTTTCAGCAGATGCACCAGAAATCCCTTCGTCTGATTGTGTCAAGTAAAGACTTAAAAAAACATCCCACTTCATGCAATTTCTACGAAATGCACAAAAAGTGGGGTGTCTTTTTAACTTTTTACGATGTGGTGTTTTCTGTCATGCTCATATCAAAATTCCAATCAATATGGATTTCATCTTGTGAATATACATAGATGCAATCCACAAAATACACAACCATTTCTCTTGTTAGCTTTTCACTTTGCAAATAGTTCATCAAGGTATCATCTTTTGGCAAAGCAGTATTTTCTGAAACACTTATAGCAGATAGTTCCTGCTCTAATTTTTCAATATGCGTTCGTATTTCTTCTTCAAGAGTATCTTTTTCGGTTCTAAGTTTTAAATACTCTTTCGCTGTGATGATTCCCTCATTTTTTTTATCATAAAGATTTGCTTTGTCCATTTGGCAACGCTTTAAACTACCATGATAAATTTTGAGTTGTTTTTTGATTTTAGCAACAGTATTGGTAGCTTTTTTCATACCTCGTACTTGCTTTTTCTTTAAATACGCAGTAATAAATGTTTTTATTGCTTGAAATACTATCTCAGCCATATCTTCTTCTTTGATATGCTTTTTGAAACACGAAATATCATCTACATGGTTTTTAGTGGTGCAGTAGTACCTATTAGCACTCTTGGCAAGCAAATGATTACAAGTCCCACATCTAATCTTTTTTGAGAATAAATGTACTTTAGGCGATGATAACTCCTTGAAAGCAACCTCTTTAATCACCTTTTGTGCCTGTTCAAAATCTTCTAAGGCAACAAGGGGGTTGTGCATATTAGGTACAGAGATAACATCTTTAGGGTCGCTTTTCTTTGTTTGTTTACTTCCAACTTCAACAACATATCTTTTACCATAAATCACATTGCCTAAATAGGACTCATTACGAAGTATCTTGTAAACATCATTATCTTTCCAATAAACTTTATCAGAAACAGTGTGCCATTTGCGTTCAAGCCCTATCATATTTTTGTAGGTCATAGGTGTTGGTATGCCCTCAGCATTTAATACTCTTGCTATTTCGCCCGTAGTCATACCTGTTAGTGCCATTTCAAACACTCTTTTTACAACTTCTGCTGATAATTCTTCAACCTCTAATTTGTGCTTATTATCTTTTTGCTTTTGGTATCCAAACACAGGATAGCCACCGATAAACTTGCCTTGCAATGCCTTATTTCTTTTGGCAGTTTTTACTTTAACTGATAAGTCTTTGCTATAAAAACTCATAATGATATTTTTAAAAGCAACATCTATACCACTGGTTCTGCCATTAGCCTTAGCACTGTCATAGCCATCGGTAACTGAGATAAACCGAACTCCCATAAAAGGAAATATCTGATCAATATAATCACTTACAGTTATATAATTTCTCCCGAAACGTGAAAAATCTTTTACAACTACGCAATCAATCTTTCTCGCCTTAATATCTTCAAGCATAAGCATGGAATGGCTATACTTAACTAGACAGAAAAGATAAGGTCATGTAAAATAAAACTAATATAAAATAAGGAGATGATTACATGACTAAAAAACGACAACGAAGAGAATTTACAGAAGAATTTAAACAGCAGATGGTTCAATTATATAACAACGGAAAATCGAAAGCAGATATCAATCGTGAATACGATTTAACACCATCGGCACTGAATCGCTGGATACAGCGTTACAATGCTACTGGTTCTACAAAAGAAGCTGATAATCGCACACCAGAAGAAGCTGAACTCATCAAACTTCGTAAAGAGCTACAACAGCTACGAATGGAAAATGACATACTAAAGCAAGCGGCGCTGATATTCGGACGAAAGTAATTGTAATTCGAGCAAATCGACACAAATACTCTATATCAGCCATGTGTAAATGCCTTGAAATCAGCAGGAGTACCTACTATTACGAGGCTTCGTCCAAGAAAGATGATACGGAATTAGAACAAGAAATTGAACGGATTTTTTATGAAAATAAAGAAGTCTACGGAAGTCGTAAAATGAAAAAAGAGCTGAAGAAGTTGGGCAAACAGGTTTCTAGACGCAGAATTTGCCGCATTATGAAACGTTTAGGGCTAATTTCGGTCTATACCGTTGCCAAGTTCAAACCACAAAAGCAACAATGCAATGAGTCGCCAGTAAAAAACGAACTAGCTCGTCAATTTGATAACCAGCCTCCCAATGCAGTAATTGTTGGGGATTTGACGTATGTTCGAGTGAACTATAAATGGAACTATGTTTGTATCTTAATTGATTTATTCAACCGAGAAATCGTTGGATTTAGTGCAGGACTTCACAAAAATGCTCAGTTGGTATATGATGCTTTTGCAACAATCAAAGGGAATTTATCTGAAATCGAGTTGTTCCATACGGATCGAGGCAGCGAGTTTAAAAACTATCTCATTGATGAAATGTTAGATGTGTTTCAGATCAAACGATCCCTCAGCATGAAGGGCTGCCCCTATGATAATGCAGTTGCAGAAGCCAATTTCAAGGTATTCAAAACAGAATTTGTTCGAGGACGAAATTTCGTCAGTTTGGAGCAATTGAAGTTAGAACTTGCAGACTATGTGCATTGGTTCAATAACATACGTTTGCATGGCTCTTTGGATTATAGAACACCAGCCGAATATCGGGTACTGACCTTATAAAAATTGTCCAAAAAAGTGTTGACATTCCAGCATAAAACTCGGTCTGTCAAAGTTGACTATAGTGATAGGTAAGTCTTTGATGTCATCTCCAACTTTTCCCCCACTCCACACCGAGCGTGCGAGTTTCCCCGCACTCGGCGTTCCATCAATATAAACTTCTTCTTGTCTAACGATACTTTAAACTAAACACAAATTAGCTTTAACAATTATATACAGGACAAATTCAGTTGTTTTCTTAGCTTGTTTATTTTGGATAGTTGCGTTTTATCAAATCCGATATGATTTTTATAATATTCAATAGTTTCAGCTTTAATAGCGTGAATTAAAATATGAACATCTTTTGTAACCCATACCAGATTTAAGTAACTGTTATCCTTTTTAACACTTTTTGGAACTTTATGGTGACAGTGCATATTTCCTATTTCAAGTAATTTGCCTGTAACAAAACATTTTCCGTTTTGCCCACTGTACAGCGAAATTCTATTGTTGTAGAACTCTGTATTTGTACCTTGTGGTACATTTTCCATTAGATAGTGAAGAATAGTCATATCAACACTTGCAAGTTTTTTGTGTATTTCTGCTCTACCTTGCTCAGTATAATTATTGATAGTCCTTTTCTTGTCTAATGGTGTAACAAACTGTACATAACTAATAGGCACAATAGCAGTTTTTCCGACAAAAGACAGTTGTTTACTGCTCCCATAGCGTTCTTTGATATATCCTGTTGCTGTTCCTGTTTTCTTTGTTTCAAGCCTATATTTTAAGGTTCTTCTTACGATAAATGCGATACTACTAAAATCCTTGCTACAACCAGTAGCAATTTGATAATAATTGTGATATCCAATTGCCTTGCTATTGAGTAACCAAAGGTCTTTATTTCGGCAACTAGAATATTGTGATTGTTTTACTTGCTTTACATATTCTACTAGAATTTTCTTTTTAGCTTTATCAGACATATGACTTTTAACAACTTGTTTATTGTTTTTCTGATGTAATTTTAGTTTAAATCCTAAAAAGACTGTATAGTTTTTCTTTAAGTTGGTGATTGTAGATTTTTCTTCACTAATATCAAGGTCAAGTCTTTCTTTGAGCCATTTTGTAACAGCAGTAAAAATTTTCTTTGCTGTTGCATAATCAGTTGTAAAAATCTTAAAATCATCAGCATATCTTACAATGTGCATTTCTTTAAGTGTTGTCTGCTTTCTCATTCTCCTATATTCGCAACATCTATCTCTGCTACCATATTTATTGAATTTTGGAGTAACTTCTTTTAGGTCTTTGTTGCTCCATTGATTATTTATCCACCAATCAAGTTCATTAAGAACAATATTAGAAAGTAGAGGACTGATAATTCCTCCCTGTGGAGTTCCCTTATCACTTTTAATCACTTCGCCTGTTGGTAACACGATTTCGCTGTTTAAGATTTTGGAGATAATACATAACAAACTTTTATCTTTTATGCCTAATGACCACATCTGCTTTAACAGTTTTCCGTGATTTACATTATCAAAGAAACCTTTGATGTCAATATCAACGCAGTAGTGCATATGCTTTTGTTGCATACAATTCATCGCTTTTGCTAGTGCATTTTGACAACTTCTATTTGGTCTAAAACCATAGCTGTTATCACTGAACTTAGCCTCGCAAATTGGCTCTAAAACTTGTAAGATACATTGTTGTATTAGTCTGTCTGTAATAGTCGGTATTCCAAGTGGTCGCATTTTTCCACTGCCATCTGACTTAGGTATTTCTACCCGTCTAACTCTTGCAGGGTGATAATTGTTAAACATTTTCTGTATTTTCTCCACCAACACATCTGTGTCAGTGTCATTTATATTTTTAATATTCAACTTATCTACACCACTTGTTTTACTTCCTGTATTTGATTTCATATTTCTGTAAGCAAGTAATATGTTATTTCTTGATGTTATTATTTCAAGCAATTTATTAAAAGTTTTTCCCTCGTTTGATTGCTTGTATAACTTATCAAAAGTTTTTTGCATATCGTAGTATTCATTGTTTCATAGTATTTGCTTTTTGCTCTTTTTGTGTTTTTCAAACAAGTCTGCTTCCTCCTTAATTTTGGAGTACCGCATCTTTTAGTCGTAAAATGAACCTTGTTTAATATCGTTTTATTCGTTTTCGTTTATATTGACTGGTGGCTGTTGCTCCATTGCCATTACAGCAACTTCATTGCTCGTGCCACCGCTTTCAGTTAGATAAAAGCAGATTATATGAACTTTCATTTTCTCTACTAACACAGACCTAGCAGTCGATTTCCCACAATGAATTGTGTTCGTGTTCTAACTTTCCTTTGTTCCGTAATTTCTATCTTTTCATATATCCGTAGGTGTATCCTATGAGCCTGTGTGCCTGATATCGCCTGTAACGATATAGGGTATTTCAGAGGTAGGAATTTTACTTTACCCCACACACCAACAAATTTGTTTAGTCGTCAGTTAGACAACTTCGGCTTTTAGACCCGTACTTTCAGATATTCGTCAGAGATTTCTCTCATTCTCACCATAGATATTTTATAGACCCCCGACCTATCACCCACAGCCTTTTACAGCTTGTTTTTGCAATAACGATGTATTTCTACTGTCGCTAAAGCGAGTGCATACAGCCGACTTCACCGAGCTTTTAACCCTGTGTATGCTATTACACAACGCTAATCGGAGTATTAGGGTAGGCATTTCAGAGCGTTACTTCATCATTCTACCTATCAAAATTACAGTTAGATAGCTTTTGCTATCCGACTTTTTTAGCACTATACGGACTTTTGCCCATAGGTTTTAATCCTATGGAATAGTGTTTGTAAGTCAACAAATCGCACCCCACCAGCCTTCATCTTCCCATTTGGATACCCATGATTTACTGCTATGAGAATTCCCTTCACTATCCGTCCAACGCTTTGTTTTCCAATATCCATTGTCCACCCAATACTCTTGCCACCAAGGGTCCCATATAGTCCAACTGGTTTCCAATACTTCTTCTCTATTTGGAACACTCTCATATGAAAAGTCATCATTTCTATCATCAGCAACTGGATTAGGTGGTGGATTTTCGTCTAGGTCAATAATATTACAAGTAATAGTTGCACTATCTACATCACCTGGTCCTGATACAGAAACATCAATCACCATTTCCTGTGGTTCTGAAGGTGTCGTCCATTTCACCCAAACAATCTGGCCATCTCCACTTGGGTAATACACATTGCTCACACTGTACCTTGTCCCATCAATGGTAAAGTACACCGTGGTGTCATCGTCTGGATCTGATTGTCCACCCTTGACATAAACAGAAGTAATAACCTCTGTGTCCACTCGATACTCATAATCATACACTTCCACTTCTACATCTTCTGGCAACTCTGTAAAACGAACAATTCCTAATCCCAAAGATGAAATGATTTCAGAATCTGTCACTCTATCAATAGTACTTCCTGTCCATGCCGGATACCCTAAGTCACTGGTTTCCAAAAACATAGACAATGGCAAATTTTTATGAGAAAAGTCAATCAATCTACTTTTCACAAGACCTCCCAGCAATTCATCATACAAAGCAGTTTCTGTTGCTGTAGCAGCCATAAACACACCTTCAAATGTGTAATATCCAATAGGTTCTAGTAACAATTTATAATCTCCACCAATCAGAATGTCATAGTCCATGCCTACATATTCAGATATGGAACGAAGGACTTGTTCATCTGTAAAATAACTTTTGATTGCAGTAATATTATTGCTCCCATACTCACTAATAATAGTTGGCATACTCTCTGTAGGTTGAATATAAGAATAACCGCCTTGTACAGGTGATAACGCATCTCCACTGTTGTATTCCAACTTACTTACTTTGCCAAAATGATACAATGTACTGGCTGGTGACTTATTTGTGATATCTACAGATGTTGTTACAACCTTATAGTCGCTTGCTCTAACAACTGATACTCTTACTCCATCCATGCCTGGTGACCATACATTTGTAGCTGTTCCATTATCCAAACTCCCACCACCAGAATCAATATTGCTATCTCCTGTAGCAAACACTGTAACCAGGCTTCCTAACGATAAAATGCAACACAAACATAATGCAGTTATTATTTTTTTCATCTGCTCTCCTTTCAACAAAAAAGCACATAGCTAATCACCATGTGCTATTATTGATATATTCTATTTTGTTAATCCATAATTCCAACTTTATTTCCATTTTGATACATATCTTCCGCATAAATCACTTCATTTTCACCCAAGTAAGGTACATTATCAAACCCCGGGAGACCACCTGTTGACTGGCTAGGAATTTGATTTTCCACTGGTGTTGGTTCCTCCCCTTCTTCTGGAGGTTCCACCGGAATTCCATTTGGTGTTTGATACGGATTGGTCAATTCTTCCTCTGTATATGTGGGCTTTTCTGCATCTGGTTGAATGGTTTGCTCCGTACCTTCGTCATCTCCATTTACTATTTCCATATCCTCTATTGCTGTGGATGGAATTGGCTGTGGTGCAATCACAATGTCATCGTCAAGCTCCAATTCCTCTACCACCATCTCTTTCTCCTCCATTTGTTCTTCTACAATTTCCACTTCTTCCACAGTTTCCTTTTGCAATGTACTTCCAATGAGTGCAACCAACATTACGCACACTACAATTCCACCAATAATTACAATCCATTTTTTCACTTTATCTTTCATGTCATAGACTCCTTTCTTTTTCATATTCATTTTGATAACCAATACAATATCACAACAAATTTTCAATAGCTATACCCAATTTACATAAACTCCCACCTAGAACTTTGGAATATATCCAGAAGTTGTTTTCAATTGAATTTTCATGGATGGCAACAACGTGCCACCAAATGATACAGGTACTTCCAATGTCAATAAACTATCTATTTCAAATCGTTGGTCGCTATCGTCACTTGTTGCAAGTGGAGCATTTCTAACCTCTACTTCTAAATCATAAACAGTAAACTCCAATTCATTATTATTGGTTCGTTTCTCATATGTTCCAGTATATTCCAAACCCAATGTGTCAGCAAGACGACCATATATATTCCCATAATCTAAGGATTCTTCAAAGTCATCTGCCACTGGTTGATAGCCACCAGAATATCCCTCACGGATGCCATGATATACTTCGTCATAGTTTTGTGTCACAGTTGCAATGACAGCATCTTGTAGTGCATCTCGCACACCTTGGGCAACAATCATCAAACGCAGATATTCAGATATGCCTGTGAAAAGAATAATCAGCACAAGCACAATGGCAATGGTCAAGGGAAAGCCTTCACCTTTCTTTGAACGCAGTATTTTCCTTATTCTACTCATTTCCAATACACCTCGCTTTTACCACTGGCATCGGAACGGAGGTCAATGGAAAACGAGCCAAAATCACCGAACAAGCCTATTTCCACAGGCAATACGACAGTGACTGTGATTTCATCGCCCAGTTGAATGTATCCATAGTCAGACCATGTGACGGTTGGTGAGATGCCCAAATCATCACACAGTTTGTTTTCAGCTGCAGTGGTTTCTGCTCCGATTCGCCCTGCAATTTCAGCCTCACGGAGTATCTCAGTTGCAAAGGTATCCACCTTTTGCTTGGCGATATACGCAGGGAATACACGGACAGCCATTGCAATGACAAGCATAGCGCAGAGAACTAGGACAACTGTGTCCATGTATCCCTCACCACGTTTGTTTCTTAGTATTTTAAACACGTTTCACCTCCTAGAATAGTGTTCCGAGGGAACTGATAATCTCGAAAATAATGATCACGATATAGGTCATCAAGAAACACATCAACATGATAAAGGAAAACTTTCGGATTTTAGGCGGTATCTTCATGGCTTGCATTTTCAGATTTTGCAGTTCCATCTGCTTCATATCGTGGGCAAGCATTTGGAAGTACACAGCGCCATCATCACCACGCAGTACCGAGATCAGTCCACGGACAATGTCGGAGAGCATAGGCGAGTTGATACGAGCTTCAAATCTTGTCAGTGCTGTTTCATAGCTTGAGGAACGCATATCAGCTGTTAAAATATCAAGCTCCTTGGCAAAGGTTTCATTAGCACTATGTTTGAAGTTCTCTAAAATCTTCAATACATCTCGACTGTTTTTCAGTTCCTGTGTAATGGTTGCTACAAATCGTGGTAGCTGACTTTCTATGCTTTCTCGCTTTTGGGCAAGTAGTTTATCGGCGCTGCCCAGTTCCTTAAAATAGGTGAAAATCGCAAGCACCAATAAAACAGGTGCCGCCATCGGCACTACCAATAGGCAAGGAATTACAAACACACCCATGAGCATGGCTTTTACAATGCAAGTTGCCATGTATTCCTCTGGTGTTTTAGAGATACCAGCGGCCGACAAAGTATTTTGTAGTCGAATTCTTTTGTACTCATTGATGGTGAGTATCTTGGATAACTTTAGACTTAAATTGCCAAGGGCAACA
The DNA here is from genome assembly GCA_030067835.1 of Chakrabartyella piscis. GTDB lineage: Bacteria > Bacillota > Clostridia > Lachnospirales > Anaerotignaceae > Chakrabartyella > Chakrabartyella piscis. The sequence goes on along the minus strand of CP092441.1, from coordinate 83,532 downwards.
TCTATGCCACTGGCTTTTTGTTTACCACGATTAGAGGCATTGATGATTGCTTTGCCAGTGGCAATGGTGGGTAGTTTCAGCACATCGGCAAGGACAAAGAAAATGCCAAGGCTTAGAAACACACCGAATAAAAATAGAAATATTGTCATAAAATTTTCCTTTCGTAAAATTTGACTAATAACTAATGGCTAAAAGTGAAAGACTAAAGGGTTTCACTTTTGTATATATTAATAAAGTCATTCACCATTCACCCTTAGCCTTTAGTTTATTTACCTTTTATACTCAATTGGCTGTGTCAGCTTGATTACAAATGCTGTTGACACAAAGATTGCAGTGCCACAAATGGCAAGAACAATCTGTCCTGCCACTGTAAACATCAAGGTATGATACCAGTCTGAATTTAGGAAATACAGCAAGGGAATGTTGCAAACCACCAAGGCTACCATTGTCAAAAACTCCTGTCGTGGAGCTGTCACCAATGTTTCTAGCTCACCATTTACGATACGCATATCACTGAGTTTGGTGGTGATGGGTGTCAGCGTACTTTTCAGACTTCTATCGCTTTGGCACAAAATCACAGCATCTACCCATTCACGAAAGACTGGGTTATCAATCTTAGGTTTCATCTCCTGTAAGGCACTGACGATGTCGGGGTTTACCATCTTGATCTGATATAAAAAGCTCTTAAACACCGACAGCACTGGCGGATTGAGATAGGCAATGTTTTCTTCCACTGCAGTCATGATATTTTCGGTTCTAAGGTAGCCTGTGGTGATGATACTAAGTGCAGTTTCAAGTTCTGAGGAAATATCCTTTTTGAAATAGGTTTGTGTCAGCCTTACATACCAAAATGGCAAAAACATAAAGCCGATTGCAAGGACAGGTGCTAAAAACCAGTTGCCCATCATAATGGCAAGGCTTGCACCCACTACAAACAAAAACATAGACAGTGCAGTGATCAGTGGGAACTTGTGACTGCGACCAGTCATCTCTAGGATGGCTTTGGTTTCGGCAATCTCACGTTTGAAATAAGATTGTTTCTTACGCTTCGTGCTTTCGTTTAAGCTATCTTTCAAAGTTTGTGGTTTTTCCGATAATGCCTTAAAAATGCTCTGTGTCATATCCATAGGAGATATTTTCAGCAAAACAAAAAGGCCTGTGATAAATCCCATACAGGCCAGTAATAATATAACATTCATTTTTTCGCTCCTTTTTGTGATATTGTATTGTTATATTGCATATAATGTGTTACAATGTATATACTAATATAGAAAGGTGGTATTGATATGGCTCAAACAACGCTTAGCATTCGCATGGATGAAAATGTAAAAAAACAATTCGATACTTTTTGTAGTGAAGTTGGCATCAACACTTCTGTTGCCATCAATATGTTTGCCAAAACTGTCATTCGTGAACAACGTATCCCATTTGATATTGCATTGAAACAAGATCCATTTTATAACGAAGCAAATATGGCAAGACTCAAACAATCTATTGCTCAAATGGAAGCAACTGGTGGCACAGTTCATGAGTTGATTGAGGTAAGTGATGATTAAATCCTTTTCTGATTTCGCATGGGAAGAATATACCAGATGGCAAACAGTTGACAAAAAAACATTGAAACGCATCAACAAACTCATTGATGACATCAGTCGTAATGGTTACGAAGGCATTGGAAAACCTGAACCACTTAAAGGCGAATTGTCTGGTTATTGGAGCAGACGTATTGATGATAAAAATCGCATTGTTTATCGAATTGAACAAAACACCATAAAAATTGTCCAATGTGGCAGTCATTATGGCGACAAGTAAATACAACAAAACGAAACCTCAGCTTTTATGCTGGGGTTTTATATTGCTCAATTTCTTTCATAGGCATACCATTTTCCAGTAGTCGTTTGGCTAGGTTATCAGAGATACCCTTGGACTTTTCATGGTGACCTTCGATGATGAATTTGCCATCTTCGATTTTATTTTCTGTGATGACGTACTGGAACAAACTGTGGTATACCCTTGTGCCATCACCCAAAATCTCAATCTCCATAATCTCCATGAGCCTACGTTCTTTGTTTTCCAGTTGCTTGCAGAATACGATAATGGGATAGGCTTCGGTCACATACTGCATTAGGGTGTCATCGCTCATATCCACAGCACGTTTGCAAAGAGATACCATTCTTCGTGGCACTGCATCGCAAGAGTTTGCATGGATGGTAGTCAGCACCGCAATACCAGTTCGAGCTGCTTCTTGGGCGGCATTGGCTTCTGGACCACGCATTTCGCCAACCACTGAGATGTCTGGATTGAAACGAAGCATAACATCCAGTAGCATGGTTTGGTCTATTTTCTGCTTGTCGTTATCGCTCTCACGAGTTAGGGTGTGAATGACAGAGTTTGCAACCTTACCATTTTCATCGGTTCGCACAAGGTCAAGTTCTCGTGATCCATTCTCAATGGTGTACACACGCTTATGGTCTGGAATGGTGGTCAGAAGATAGCCAAGCATTGTGGTTTTACCACTGCTCGTTGCGCCTGCAACGCATACTGAAACGCCATAGCGAATGATGGTTGCAAGAAAGTCTAACATTTCATCTGTGGCAGTGCCACGACTGGTGAAGTCCTCTTTTTTCATGGACTGTGGGTTTACAATACGAATGGAAGCTGCAATGCCTACATCTTCATCTACGATGGGTGTTTTCATCACAGCAATACGAATGTTTTTGGATAGATGCCCTAGCACCACAGGTTGTGCGTTGTCAAGAACGATGCCACTGACATGGAGCATTCTTCGGATTACATTGATTGCGTGTTCTGGGGAGTCGAAATGTTCATCTAACTTTTTGGTTTCACCACTGGAATATTGCACCTCAATGTCGTTCCAGCTATTGATGTCGATTTCTTCAATGCCAGAGCCAAAGATGTACTTGGTGAGAAAGCCATACTCAGCCATCTCGGTATAAATATCAGCAATCAGCTCATCGGTGGATTTACCCTCCACCGATACTTTTCTGTCGAAGATGTATTTTCCGATAAAGCGTTTCATCTGCTCTTTGGAATCGGCAATGTCACCAGTGATCAGCTCTGAATAATTTTCCGAAATATGCTCTTGTACCGACTGCAACACTTCATTGAAATCCTGCGTTTGGGTGGCTTCAAAGAATAGTGTGTGGGTACGAGTTTCTACTGCAAGCTCTGTTTTAGTATGGCTTTTAGCAGTTTCAGACATTGCTTTATCAATGACCTTTTTGGTGTCCTGTGGAGCTTCTTTTTTAGGTTCTGCCACGCCACCAAACACAGAAGCATTTCTCTTTTCGCCTAAGCTCATACACCGAACACCTCCTTGCAAATCTTCTGGATTTCACCTCGAAACCCTCGGCTGCTTTTCATGGAAAGCTCACCCAAAAGATTGCCCTGTAAATACTGTTCCTCAATCTCTGCCGATGCTGGGATGCTAAACGCCATATTGCCCAAGGCTCCTGCCATTTGCTCCACACCATGATTGGGTTTTACATTACTTGCCACCTTATAGTGCTTATCCATGTCATAGCCACTGTTTTGTAAAAGTGGAAGTTGACTGGATAGATAGCTGATGGATTTCAAATCACAGTTAACTAGTCGCAGTACATTGTCGGCGTCACTGATAGACACAGCCGACAGGATATCGTTTGCAATGTAGCTTGAGCAGTCAATGACCACAAAGGGTGCGATTTCTTTTAGGCAGTCGATGAGTTCTTCGGCTTGCACCTTGCCATAAGGTGCGTAGGTGTATTCGTTCTCATTTTTCAGCATTCCAACGATAGAGAGGTAAGGGTTTTTCTTCAGTGTCACCATGTTATACTTCACCAGTGCTTCGGTGACATGGGTGGCGGCTAGAATAGAGCCAAGGGATTTTTCAATTTCAAGTTCACTAGGTGGCACTGCACAAGGGAGCATAGGCGCTGTCATATCGCATAAAAGCAAGATAACATTTTTCTTTTTATCTGCAAGGTGCTTTGCAATCTTAAATGCCACCGTGGATTTCCCACTGTTGGGACTGCCCCAAACAGCAAGGACACCGCCTGTGGCAGTGTCCTCAAAGCTTTCAGCAAAGTGGTTATCTCTGCTGAATACTGTGTTTTTCTTAAAGTTCAGCATCATTCCACCTCGCTATTTTCCACATTCTCCGTCTGTGTTTCCTCTAACACTTCTTCCTCTGGTTCTGTTTCTTCTGGTGCATATAGTTCCTCTAAGATTGCATCCTGCATAGAGAGGAACACTTCGCTATTTTCTGGAAGTCCACGGTAGACAAGGGACAGATGAATGTCACCATCAAGCTCTAGTTCGGCAAGGAGTTTTGCTTGGTCTGAGGTCACCAAAAGTGTGACAGTAGATGGCAATTCGCTTTCGTCATCCAGTGTTTTATCGCCTGTGTTGGCATCTACACCGCTATCAGCAGTGACAGAAATCACTTCCACATAGGTCAGCTCTGTTGGGATAACCGTCACACCCAAGCCTTTATAGTCTGGGGCAATGACCGATACAATATCGCCACTTTCCAGTTTGCCAGATAGACCATTTGCAAAGCTCTTAATGCTCACAGAGATTGCTTGTTGCGTTCCATCTAGTCCGTAGAGATAAGCATTTTCAGCTTGCATGGTTTCGGAGATTTTGTTGTTTAGAATATAGTCACCAACAGAAAAATCAGCAAGAGCATATGTGCCAATGACCGACTCTGTTGTTCGCATCACGTTGTCAGGTAGGTTGTACCCACCAATGTCTACTGTTTCCACCATATCGGCAGTGATCTGCTCACCAGTGGAAATCTCTGCTTTCACACGCACAATCTCTGTCTGCTGACTGAGTTCGCTGTTAAACAGCGGTGTGACTACAAAGCAGATAAGCAGTGAAAGCAAAATACAAAGTACACCAAGTACAGTTCTATTTTTAAATATCTTCACGTTATTTTATCCTTTCTCAAATGAAAGTTACGGCTAAAAAGCCAATGGTTAAAAAGGGAGCAAGAGGCATCGCCTTTGACACCTCTTGCTTTTGGTTTCTTATGCAAAGCACCCAGTAGGTGATGATACTGAGGATTAGTGCCAGTACCACACCCACCAGTGTTTTGCTAAATCCTAGATACAATCAAAACCACCAGTTGAACTGGTGGTTTGAACTACCCCTATAAGGGGTTATCTCTTGTGGTAGCCTCTTAAGAGGCACTGAAAAGTCTGACAATCACATGACTATTACTGACTGCCCCCTTACCCGGGGGCTATTTTATTTGTCCTCTTTACTCTTATTACCCGTAAACGGGTCAATATACTCTTTCAAGCTGATTTGATCTTCTATAATATCCTCCTGCAATTGGTTTCTTATATATTCTTTTATTGTATTTTCATATTTTCCAACCGTATCAACATAATATCCTCTGCACCAAAAATGCCTGTTTCCATACTTATATTTTAAATTTGCATGTCTATCAAATATCATAAGACTGCTTTTACTTTTTAAAAAACCCATAAATTGCGATACACTTAAATGTGGCGGTATTTCCACTAACATGTGAATATGGTCTTTACAACATTCTGCTGCTATAATATTAACTTTTTTGCGTTGACATAATTCTCTTAATATCTTTCCTATGTCTACTTTGATTTTTCCATATATTTCTTGTCTTCTATATTTGGGTGCAAAAACTATATGGTATTTACATCTCCAACTCGAATGTGATAAACTGTTTATGTCTTTCATGACAAAACCTCCTATGTTTTATATCGTGGTTGCCAGACCAACTTTATTTTAACATAGGAGGTTATATTTTTACTGTAAGAATTTTGCCTACCACCAGTAAAACTGGTGGTTTAATCATGCCTATTCGGCGCCAATCCGACTGCTGCTGTCAATTTGATATCGCCACCACCAATGCCCTCTGGGTTAAGCGTGGCTGCTATAAAAAATGGCAGAGCAGACAATAACCCAAGAGGGTGAAAATCAAAGAGAGCAAGCACCACAATCGCTATGGATAATTTGTCTGGTATTTCTCTCTTTTTCAAATCGGTGTAGGTGGCAATGAGTAGCAGTATGGCAAACAAGATATCCATTACATTGTCTGCTGCTGTGACCAGTTGGGAGCTTCTTCATGCTCTAGGCTCTGAAGTTGCTTTTGCTCAAAGGCCTCCAAGATGGCACTGTCGAATTCCTTTTTGAATTCTTTGGTGATGGGGTGACAATAGTCGGTATACTCACCTTTGGAATTTTTGTAGCTTGGCATGGCAACAAAATCACCGTGCTTGCCATTTAGGATGCGGATGCCAGATACAACAAAGCAGTTATCTAGTACTGCTGATGCATAGGCTTTGGGGTTTGCGTTTTCTCGGATATCTCCGATTTTTACATCAATTTTCATAGGCTACCTCCTTAACCTGCGTAGTCGAACATATCCTCAATACGCTCAACGAGAGTAGGCATAACAGTGTCATTGAAGAGTGCGTACAGGCCAGCAAGGAGCAATGCACCAAGCACCACAGCGATGAGGATTTTGACACCTTTTCTTAATCTCACCCAATGTACACGATATAGGAAGTTCCCCTTGAGATATGCCCAAAACTTAACTTTGCTGATTGATAAAACCATAATTTTACCGTCCTTTCGTAATTTGTTGTATAAAAAATGCAGCCTACTAAAATCGACTGCATTTGATATATAAATTTTCAGTTTTTTGTAGTATAATATAAATAAAAAGATTTATTTAGGAGATAGATTTATGAATGAATTAGAACAAGTAATAGAGCAAGAATTTTCTAAAACTGTCAAGCGAATTGCGAGCAAATCACCACCTAAACACACACTTGCTGAAATACTTACAGAGAAAACCTTAAGCAAGCTCAAAGAGTTTGCAAAACTCCACCGAATTCCTAGATATTCCGTCTTAAAGAAAGAAGAACTAGTTTCTATTTTAAAAAGTACACTAACTGAACATGATAGAGTAGAGATGTTCTTGTTCATGTCAGATGATGAAAATTTAAATGAACTTATCGAACTATCTAAGGTTTCACAGCTCGAATGCAGTGCAATCACCTGTGCAAAACTTGATTTTTATATGATGCTTGGCATGGTTGAAATTTACTATTTTGATAGTAAATTTATCGCTGTTATGCCAACAGAAATTAGACAAATTGTAGAAAAAGTATGCACTAAGGACTTTATGAAAAAGAAAAAGCGTGATAGCTTAATTTTAAACTATGCACGCTCTTGCATTAGTCTATATGGTATCATTTCACAAGATGAATTTGTAGAAATATTTAACGCCCAAAATAGCACTCCCACCGATATAGATGAGGTTTTTACTACTTTAATTAAACATGTATCAATGGATAGTGATTTTTGCTTTTGGGACGAATATATTGTGTCAGCAGGCTTTGAAGAGGATGACTTTGAGGGAGTTCCTCATTTAATTGAAGCGACACAGGGAAAACCACGATATATTCCAAACAAAAATCAACTACTAAAGTTTGTTGATGGCTCTTATTATGAAGAAACCATTTACACCCAAAAATTGGAGCGACACCTAAAAACCATTTGCAAGGTTGATTATATCGCAGAAGATTTGTCCGATGAAATTTGTTTCCTTGCTACTATGGAAGCAGATTTTAACGATATTATGAAACCAGTAAACGCCGCAGGTATCGAATTTGAAGGTGTAGAAGATGTACAGGCTTTTGCTGATATTATCATGGACCTCAAAAACAATACTCGTATTTGGGCTAATAAAGGGCATACCCCAAACGAACTACATAGCCTATATGCGAAAAAGCCGATACGAAATTTCTCGGACAATCTAATACCATTTAATACTTTCAAAAACCCAGCACCTGTTGCTTCAAAAAAGGTTGGTCGAAATGAACCTTGTCCTTGTGGCAGTGGGAAAAAATACAAAAAATGCTGTGGCAAGTAATCACTGTTTACTTGTGAGAATATAAAGTCTACCCCTAAGTAACTGGCACTCTCGTTCGAGATTGGCATTTCTTGCTCTTAAATCATCTATAATTTTATCTTTATCTGATGATTTCTTTGTTTTCTTTTTATCGCTTGAATTATCAGTAACAGCACCTTTTTGTGTATACCCATAGTCCACAAGTAGTTCCCTAATATGTGGTTTAGAAAATACTGATCTTGACAGGCCTGTAAACTCCACGAGGGTAGTTATCGACACTTTTCTGCCCTCGTTTTTAATATCATGAATGGCTCGTAAGACCTTATTGATACTTTCTTGCTTTTTAAGCTCCTGTTTCTGCTGTAATTTAGGTGGTAATGTTTTCTTAGTATTCATAAGGTTTTAAATCCTCCAATTTCTTTATAATATCTGCAAACTGATTGGATAGTTTTAGAAAATTGTTGTGAAGTTGATCATCTGCTTTAAATTTTGTAGCCTTATCACTCCAACTTTTGACTTGCTCCTTAAAATATTCAAGTTGCTCTTGCTCTGGGATGAATTTTTCACAAGAAATACAATCCCACATACCACTCTTACAGTGGGTTACATCTGCACATATTCCACCGAGAATTCTATGGGAACGCAGATTTTTAAGTAGTCTTGATTCTGTGATAGCATCCATATTTAAAATACGACCACCGAATAGCACATATGGATTATCTTCTTCTGTATCATACTTTATCGGCTCTATCAGTGTTTCAGGGAATAGATTCAAATGAGCATACGAACCATAGAGCATTGCAGTCCCGTGATGAGCAGTCATTTCAGCGATTTGAGGTAATGTAAACCCTGCACGAAGTCTATCTGTCACTCCATTGTGCCTAAATTGATGACTAGAAACTCTATATGTTTTTCCATCACAATCTGTGATATTATACTGACTACAGATTTTCTTTAAATGATAATCTACAGATCTCCAAGTTGCTACAATATATCTATCTCGCTTGTAAGTGCCACTTTTTAGTTTCAAACTATCTTGATAAGTAAAAAGGGCATTTTTCTTGTTTTCTGCAAGATATTCTTGACAGTTTTGTGATATTGGAATGTCAACACTTTTTTGGACAATTTTTATAAGGTCAGTACCCGATATTCGGCTGGTGTTCTATAATCCAAAGAGCCATGCAAACGTATGTTATTGAACCAATGCACATAGTCTGCAAGTTCTAACTTCAATTGCTCCAAACTGACGAAATTTCGTCCTCGAACAAATTCTGTTTTGAATACCTTGAAATTGGCTTCTGCAACTGCATTATCATAGGGGCAGCCCTTCATGCTGAGGGATCGTTTGATCTGAAACACATCTAACATTTCATCAATGAGATAGTTTTTAAACTCGCTGCCTCGATCCGTATGGAACAACTCGATTTCAGATAAATTCCCTTTGATTGTTGCAAAAGCATCATATACCAACTGAGCATTTTTGTGAAGTCCTGCACTAAATCCAACGATTTCTCGGTTGAATAAATCAATTAAGATACAAACATAGTTCCATTTATAGTTCACTCGAACATACGTCAAATCCCCAACAATTACTGCATTGGGAGGCTGGTTATCAAATTGACGAGCTAGTTCGTTTTTTACTGGCGACTCATTGCATTGTTGCTTTTGTGGTTTGAACTTGGCAACGGTATAGACCGAAATTAGCCCTAAACGTTTCATAATGCGGCAAATTCTGCGTCTAGAAACCTGTTTGCCCAACTTCTTCAGCTCTTTTTTCATTTTACGACTTCCGTAGACTTCTTTATTTTCATAAAAAATCCGTTCAATTTCTTGTTCTAATTCCGTATCATCTTTCTTGGACGAAGCCTCGTAATAGTAGGTACTCCTGCTGATTTCAAGGCATTTACACATGGCTGATATAGAGTATTTGTGTCGATTTGCTCGAATTACAATTACTTTCGTCCGAATATCAGCGCCGCTTGCTTTAGTATGTCATTTTCCATTCGTAGCTGTTGTAGCTCTTTACGAAGTTTGATGAGTTCAGCTTCTTCTGGTGTGCGATTATCAGCTTCTTTTGTAGAACCAGTAGCATTGTAACGCTGTATCCAGCGATTCAGTGCCGATGGTGTTAAATCGTATTCACGATTGATATCTGCTTTCGATTTTCCGTTGTTATATAATTGAACCATCTGCTGTTTAAATTCTTCTGTAAATTCTCTTCGTTGTCGTTTTTTAGTCATGTAATCATCTCCTTATTTTATATTAGTTTTATTTTACATGACCTTATCTTTTCTGTCTAGTTAAGTATAGCCATTCCAGAGTTCGTGGAACGTAGTATCAAATAAATTTAAAGGAGTTGTTTTCTATGTTATTTGTAGGTATTGATGTTGCTAAAAGCAAACATGATTGTTGTATTATTGATTCTGATGGTGTTCTTCACAATGATTTTTTACGCATTGAAAATTCAAAACTAGGCTTTGATTCTTTAGTTGAATCTATCTATTCAGCCTTAGACTCTAAAGATATTTCTAACGTAAAAATAGGACTTGAATCAACAGGGCATTACAGCACTAATATCACTAACTTTCTACTTGCTAAAGGTTTTCAAGTCACTACCTTGAATCCTTTATCTACTAATCTTTTTCGTAAAGCCCACACGCTCAGAAAGACCAAAACGGACAAGACAGATGCTAGAGTGATTGCTGCTATGCTTTTTACTGATGATTCAAAATCCTATTCACCAGTATCATACCAAATTTCTGAGCTAAAGTCACTAACAAGACATCGTTATCGTATGGTTGGATATCGCTCAAAACTGAAAATATCTATTACTAGATTAATTGATATTATCTTCCCAGAGCTACCCTCTTTGGTGTGGTCTATTCATCAAGCGTCTTCTTATGCTGTACTTTTGGAGCTGCCTTCTCCAACCGACATCTCTAATTGTCACCTTACTAAACTTACTAACTTGCTTTCTAAGGCTTCAAGAGGTAAATATGGAAAAGAAAAAGCAATTGCATTTAAAAGCGTTGCTTCCAATTCTATTGGTTCTTCAAGCAGATCTATTTGTTTTGAATTGCAACAAACTATTCGATTAGTTCAGTCTGTTCAGTCTGAAATTGATGCTTTGGATGCTCAGATTAAACTTGTTATGCAAGAAATCGATTCACCTATTATGTCTATCCCTGGTATCTCTTTTACTTTGGGTGCTATCATCTTAGCCGAAATTGGTGATATCCATCGTTTTTCCAATCCTGCTAAGCTTTTAGCTTTTGCTGGTATGGAACCTTCTACCTATCAATCAGGTAAATTTAATGCTTCTAATACTCCTATGGTAAAGCGTGGGTCCACTTATTTGCGTTGGGCTATTTTGCAAGCTGTTCGCCTTGTTGCTATGCGTGATGTTTCTTTTAAAAACTATCTTAACCACAAACAGTCACAGGGTAAGCATTATTATGTTGCTATTAGCCACGCTGGCAAGAAGCTTGTTAGACTGATTCATTCTTTGTTAAAGAATAATTGTTCCTATATTCCTCAACACTAGTTTTTTGTATTTGTTTTTTCGAGCAACTAATGGTTGCTCTGTTTGCTATGCCTTTTTTCTAATCAACTGACTTTTGTAAGTTTATCTAACTTTTTATCATTTTTCTATTGACTTCATATAGTTAGTCTTTCCATGCTTTCTGCATGGTTAAATTATATCATAGACATTAGAACTTAACCTTGATAGTCAAACATCTCTTGAATTCGTTCTGTTAAGGTCGGTAGCACTACCTCATCAAATAACAGATAAAGCCCTGCAAGGAGCAACGCACCTAATACTACTGAAATCAAGATAGTAATTGCTTGTGAAACTGTCCCTTCTCCACGATTATTTGACAGTACTTCTTTGCTTCTTTCTTTAAAAATTACAGCTTTCATTGCTACTGCATTTGCTGTATCATTCATTTTGTTAAATAATTTTTTCATAGTATTTTTACCTCTTTCATATTGTTGTTTTGTTTGTTTGTATTGTGTACATAAATGCACCCATTTTCCACTCGTTATTTCGTTATATAAAAGTACATATAAACCTTGTTATTGTTGAGCTTTATATCGTGTACATTTATATAGTGATACTGAGATTAAGAAAAGACACCACTGTCTACATAGTTTTCGCCACGCTCGTTGCAAAGAGCATTCTTCGCATTGGCTTTCATCATCTGCATCTTGATTACCATACCATTTGCCTTGTTTTTTGCGTTGTTCATAAAGTTTTTCATTGTGTTTTCTCCATTCTTTTTTGTTTGTTTTGATGTGTGTATATAAAAAAAGAGACACAGTTACATTGACTGCATCTCCATTTCCATATCTTGTATAGGTTCTTGCTTTGCAAACTCGATTTCCTTAAAACCAAATCGGTCTACATAGTGGTAATTGGCTGTATCTTCATCGTACAGCTCCACCACATCGGACATGGAGAGGGAGTGGCCATTGTATCCTTTAGGGTGATTATTATTGCAAATATCATAAATTTCTTCTAGGTCATTTGTATTCAACTCGTCATCAAACACACAGACGTAGTCAGCTTCCTTTGGCGCACCATATTTCGAAGTCATATCTTCATAAGATAGGAAACGACCACTGAAGTCGAAGTCGGAACGCAACTGCCAGATGCGTACTTGTTTCAAAGACTCTGCATCTTCCAGTTCGTAATACTGGCGATTGACAGCGAGTTTTTCAAAAATACCATCTTGCCACAAGGACTCAAAGCCTTGGTTATCAAGCCACTGTGAAAGTTCTTCATTTTTAAAGATGTTATCCACAGTGGCAACACCATCCTTGATAAATCCTGCGGGGTTTTTGTTGTAGAGAATTAAATTGTGCCTAAGTTCTGTGCTTTTCACAGGCTCACCTCCTTACATGGTGGGTGTTTGCATCGTGGGTGCCTCTTGCTGCTGATTTTCTAGTTCCAATTCAGCCAGTTTTTCTTTGGCATACTCTGGGATACACTCATCTTTTAGCACACCAAGGATTTGCGATCTATCCCATCTGACTTTTACGCCATCGCCAAGACAGGTGGCAAACACAGCTCTGCCGATTTTGTCAGGCTCACAGCCAAAACCACTGGTTGCCAGATAGATTTGATCTCGACCATTAAAATACTGTTCGGCAAGTTCACCGCTTTTCACCACAACTACCTTGTTGGTATAGTCCTGTGGTTCATCTGTTTGAATACATTTAGAGGCATCAAACATCTCTAGCGTTGCATACGCTCGTTGGTACTGGTTGATAAAACCATCTAAAAGTGCTGGGTGAGAGTCCACTGCAAACTCGCCATTTAAGTGATTCTTTTCTTTGGGGATATAAATTTCTTTTGCCCACTCTTTGTTGGCACGAGAAAATCTACCATCGCTACTTTTGTGGTTGATGGAGTTTGCCAATACATAAGCAGTGCGTTTGTAACCAAACTGCTCAATTACCTCATTGGCTGAATCTTGGTGCAAACGATTATTCTTGTAGTTATCATCAATGGTTTTCTCAATGAAGTTTTTACAAGCAATGTTCTCTTGATGACTCTGCTCCCATCGTTCTATTTCTTCCAATCGTTTCGCCTCATTGCGAGAATAGGGATACACTTCCACAAACTCTTTACCCACGATAAATCACTTCCTCGTCCATAATGCTTTCGTTCATTTCGCCAAGACAAATTCCCATATCCACCAATCGCATACGCATATCTTCGTCAATATCCGTAATGTCATGTTTGTATTCCGTAGGCTCCAACATAATGTGTCCGCTACCTTCTTCTACGCAAAGAAACAGCTTGGCATCTGGTGCAATGCCAGCTTCAACCTTTGCCCAATCTGGTACATTGACGTTATCTTCCAAATACCCATCACAGAAAGAACAATCTCCACACATTTCATCTTGTGGAAACGCTTCGACCAGTGCATTGTATAAATCATCCACTACATCTTCTAGTGTGGAAATGATTTGTACCATCTCCAACGCTGTCAAATTCGTGTTGCGCAATAGCATCACAGCATCAAAAACCTGTACTGTTACTTCGTTGCTAAACTTTGTTTTTGTAGTCATCTCTTGTTGCATAGTCACTTCTTGTTTGTTTTTCTTCATTTCGATACCTCTTTCTTTCGTCCTCTTAATTGTTGACTTGGAGAATGTAATAAAGAATATCCCCCTTCATTTTGAACAGAAGAAAAGCCACCAAACAATTGCATTTGGTAGCTTCCGTTGTTCACATATTTCGTTATATCGTAGTTAATAATAATTAATTCTTCATAAACCTCCCCTTTCTTTTTGCTCATGGAATGGGTTCTAGTTGTATGATAGATATAAAAATCTTGATACAATTCCAAAATCTCCGGTACGTTGTTGTAACTCACCATCACATACCCTTTTGCTTCATGTAACACATCTCGCAAGCGGATATGATCCGCTTTCGTAAATGGCACATCATTTTTGTAGAAACTTTCCGCATCGTAGTATGGTGGACCGCAGTAAATAAAAGCCATTTCTCTGTCATACTGTTTGATGAGTGCTTCAAAATCCTTGTTTTCGATTGTGATATTTCTGAAGATTCTAGAAAAGTTCCAGATGTCTACAAAAAACCTACGCACGTCACATTTCTTTCCGCCAAAGGTATCTGCATTGGCATTAAAGCTATATCGCAATAACTTGTAATACGCAGCAGCACGTTTGATGTCCTTTTCCTTGCTTTGTTTGATGAGCAACCTTTTCAATTCCTCCGCTTTTGGCTGTTCAAACATAATCTCCGTCAGTTTCAATTCTTCTTCTAAGTCATACTCCGAGAATTCCTCCTCGTATTATATATTTATAGCTTTTTCTTTACCTTTTCCTAGGTATAAGCTACGCTGATTTAGATACTGTGGATTGGTGAATTCCTCCTACCACTTGATGGTTTAATAAAGGCTCCAACCACAGTCTCTTTGTTTATTTGTTAATTAGTTAGATATCGCATGACGGTTTATTTAGAACGAGGTTACAATCGCAAAGAGTACCAGTGGTTCCAAACAGTATCAAATACTTTTTAAGGAGAAATTTATTTATGATTTACGTAGGAATTGATGTTGCCAAGGATAAGCACGATTGTTTTATGACCAACTCTGATGGGGAAATACTTGCAAAAGCATTTACCATCACAAACAACCGAGATGGATTTGATGAACTTTATCAAAGAGTAGAATCTCTTTCCGATGATTTAACCAAAGTAAAAGTAGGACTTGAAGCCACTGGACACTATAGTTATAACATCTTGGGGTATCTGCTTGATAAAGGTCTAACCACCTATACTATCAATCCGTTACATACAAATCTTTACAGAAAAAGTCTAAGCCTTAGAAAGACGAAAACGGATAAAGTTGATGCCCATACGATTGCTACTATGCTCATGTCTGATGTGAACTTGAAGTCCTACTCAGATACATCATACCACAACGAAGAACTAAAGTCACTCACTCGTTATCGTTTTGATAAAGTAAAAGAACGGGCAAAATTAAAAACTTCCATTTCTAGGCTTGTAACGATTTTATTTCCTGAATTGGAAAAATTGGTGCCAACACTTCATATCGCATCCGTTTATGCTTTGTTGGTTGAGTTTCCAAGTTCCAAAGCCATTGCCGATGCACATTTGACTAGGTTGACGAATCTTCTGGAAACAGCTTCTAGAGGGCGCTTTGATAAAAATACGGCTATTCTATTCCGTAATACAGCTAGAACTTCTATTGGCTCCCATATGCCCGCCAAATCATTAGAATTGAAGCATACCATTCAACTCATCAAAGTGTTAGATTCTGAAATTGCTGAAATAGAAACCGAAATCAAATCTATTGTGGATGAAATGCAGTCTCCAATCCTAACCATACCTGGAATCAGTTATCGCATGGGTGCAATGATTCTTGCAGAGATTGGGGATTTTTCTAGGTTTGATTCTCCAGATAAGATTTTGGCTTATGCTGGGTTATCGCCGTCCACTTATCAGTCTGGTCAGTTAGAATCCTCCCATTCTAAAATGGAAAAACGAGGTTCTCGCTACCTGCGATATGCATTATTTAATGCCACAATCTATGTTTGTCATTGGGATCCAACATTTAATGCATACCTAGCTAAAAAACGTGCTGAAGGAAAGCATTATTATGTTGCCATTTCCCATGCTGCCAAAAAGCTTGTAAGAGTAATTTATCAACTAGAAAAAACACGAGAGGCATACATAAAGTGACCTGATTTGTTTTCTCTAAATATCTCCTGATTTGAGCACCTGTAGAGATGCTCTATTTGTCATGCAGTTTTCAATGTTCATTATCTATCTGAAATATATTTCTGTAAGTCATTCAAAAATTTTGAATTTAGACTTGACTTTTAATAGTTAGTCTTTTCTATAAATTTCTTGTACATTTCAAAATCATCTCGTGCATTGAGTGCCAAAAAACCAATCTCACGAATCAGCTCCAATGGTCTATCCCTTGCACAACGCATTGTAAGATGAGGGTAGTCCCACCCATTCGGTTTTTATCTTGTTTTCCGTTGCATTACTTCGTTATCGTCAATCACCGTACCTTTAGGTATGCTTCAATCCTCTGCCTTGTTCTGCTTAGGAAAACAAGGTAAAAACTGCTTGCATCCTAAATCACGGAAAATCCAGAATTTTTGGTGCAGACGATTGAGGAATAGCCATAGCTATTTCGATTGAGGATAAGCCAAAAAGGCTCTTTTTCCGTGGTTTAGGACGAATGTGTGGGACTTCCCTCATCTTTATTCACAAGATTCCCATTGAAATCGTTGTACACACGAAGATTTGCAGTGGTACACGCAAGATTTAATGTGACAGTGCCACTACCACCGAATACATCAATGCTTCTTTCATATCGATTGGGTGCTAACAAATTGATAATCCACATCAACTTTGACTTGCCGCCAACCCATGAGTTTCTTCCATCGGAGATTTTATTTTATAGAAGAAACTCAATCAATAATGCTTTTTTTCAAATAAAAATCACCTCGCCTTTTTATATAGAGCCAACATCCATATCGCCATCTAAATACAGTTGCAAAAAGTAGTTTCTTCCAGTTGTAATAGCCATCATATCTATTGACAGCACCCAATACTTTCGCATAAGCGATTGCCACCGATGGCTTTTCCACAATTACCAATTTCATGTTTTCACATTCCTTTCTTTCGTTTTTTGACAGCAAAAAAGACGATGTTTCCATCGCCTTTGATTATTTTTATTTTATTTACAACACACTTACACTCATCTAAACTATTAAGAATTGTAATGCACTACTATTTACACAACACAAAAACAGAATATTACAAACCACACACCCACAACGAATATAAAACACCTTTGGTTTTTCTCTCCATTCTTGAAACCGTACACTTGCACTTGCCAACGCCAATGCTGTGAATCCTACAAATAGCCACGGCAAAGCAGCACCCAACCTCTGTAATAGTATCAAATACATAAATATAAGTAAAAGTTGCATTATCATAGGATCAGATATTTCTTTATCTAGTAACACATATGTTATCAAAAAAACTATCAAATGCCATATGGTACTGATGTATAGAATAGGAGAAAGAACTTCTATATCTTCTTTAAAATCTTTTTTGCTAAACATCACATTCCCCTTTCATCATTTTTTCGTAGCTCAAAAAGTCATTACCAAAATATAAAAATGAGCCCAACAAAACCATCCATTCAAAATAGTTCCCAACAAACACCTTGGAAACCACTTTGTACCTTTTATAGTGTTCCATCTCTTAAAGCATTGTACAACTCCAGCCAAATAAATGAAAAAGAATACCACATTCAAAATAGCAGCCAAATAGCCATACCCAAAAACATATATACGAAAAAGATTGGCAAGTATATGACCTGTATTCTCCCAATACATAACATCGTGTAGTATCGTCAATAATGATATCAGCACCACATACACCACCAAATGCCACATTGTAACACGCCCTATCCCTTTATAAGTAGCACTCCCATCTTCAAAAAAATCTTTTTTAATATTCTCCATATAAACCTCCTGGTATATCATGCGAACGAGTTGAAATTAATCTATCTTCTATGAAGTCTTCTAATGTATTTTTCCAAATATAATAGGTTACCATATCCATTGTAAAATGCCCCGTTGCATCCACCCCTGATGGACAATAGTTATACGTTCCCATATCAATGGAAGCTGTTTCTGCATTCAACAACTGATTATCATAAGAAAAGACTAATTCAAAATAGCCACAGCCCGAAACAAACTTCTTATTTTTTCCAGATGCACTTGCTGTGTTTTGGTGATAAATTGATTTATCTTCTGACATCTGACTCCACTGCAATTCTTCTGGCAATCTTTCATTCAATTTCTCAAATTTTTTCCATTCAAGTTCAATATTCAACTTGTTTCTGAAATAGTGTTCTTCTTGTGTAATAGGCTCTGTTGGCATTTTAGGCATTGCTGCAATACCTTCATCATAAAAATCAATTCCTGTTTTGGTATATCCTGTTGCTCGAAAATCCACCAAAGCATTTTGTATTGCAATTTTATCCTCGATTACATCTGTCAAATACCAGTCGTATACCAGTCTCATCACATATGTATATGCCATAGGTGCAATTTCGCCATTTTGCAACAGTTCCAATTCTTTTTGTGGATTCATAATAGATTCATCAAAAGTTGTATCCTTGCCATCTCCAGTGATTGCAAA
This sequence comes from Chakrabartyella piscis, assembly GCA_030067835.1. Classification (GTDB taxonomy): domain Bacteria; phylum Bacillota; class Clostridia; order Lachnospirales; family Anaerotignaceae; genus Chakrabartyella; species Chakrabartyella piscis. The sequence continues at coordinate 64,894 of CP092441.1, read as the reverse complement.
AAAGCTCTTAAAATTATCTGGTGTCAAAAAAGACAATATATCACTGGTTGTAAGGGTAAACCATCCGTCATATGTACCTGCTGGTTGTGCTATCCATGTCCTATTGGTTTCACATGGTAATCTCTTTTCTGCATTATCATAGATAAACCAGTTTTTATCCTTTGTAGTATTGATTGTATCACGGAAACCAACTGCTATGCCACTATTTTTTTGTGACAAATAGTTTGGTGCAATGGATGTTAATGTATTGGCTCTTATACCCACCAACGGAACAACTTCACATCTACAGTTTGGATGTGCTGGTTGTAGTGTAGCAACCCCTGTCATCGTGTAAATAGTTTGCCCTTTCTGCTCACAAGTGTGACATACTTTTTCATCATCTTCTGTTTTCCAAGAAAACATACTGCTATTCAAAGAAAGCTCTGGCATTGTAAATTTTTGTCCATTTACTGCTTTTGCAATTTGCAAAGATGTAAATAAAGACTTTGCTGATTGTAAGTCTGTTGTTACATTTTGGTTCATAAAACCCTCCTTTTTCCTGTATAATTTCTCACATTTCTTTTCTTTTATTATACCAGAAATCAAGTCCCAAAAAGTCCCAACATTTCAACCTCAGCAAAACCGCATTATTCTGCCATTTTTCTTCATTTCCAACCTCATATTCCATTGCACAATCAAAAAAATCCCACTCTGAAAGTCCCACTTTGTTTCAAAAAAATAAGGTGACGTATTTTCTCACCACCCTAATATAAATTGACAATATTTAATTTTTGTTTTTCCGCCATACGAATGGTCTGCCCTGTCCCACTACGCACACCACCATTGTAATAGGCAATGACTTTGCTGCTATGGTCTATCATGTATTGATTTCGATTTTTAAAACAATCTTTGCGAAATTGAATGCTGACAAACACTACATCATCACATTGTGCGTGAAGATTGTAATATCGTTCTCTATTCTCATCTGAAAAATCCTTTGCTTGTTCTTCATATGGAATTGCAGCAACCAGTTTTATCTTTCTTGGATTTTGAATAGGTATTATCTTTTTCAAATCTGCAACAATTTCACCACACAATAAATCAAAGCCTTGAGCCGAACCAAATAAAAATGTGTCATAACCATCTTCGATTGCTTGGTTTATCTCTGAAATTAAGTTACATTTCAATTTTTCAAAGGCTTCGCCTTTTGGCAAATGCCTGTGTCCCGTAAAGCACACTGTTTTTTCTTTCATTATATCAACCTCCTTTTTTATATTATCACATTTACACTCTATTTTTCAAGTGTAAATAAACAGTGTATATAATGCGTATTTTTTACAATATACTATATACATATAAAGGTGGGTGATATTTATGTTTGAAGTAAAGAAAACAGAATTTGTAAATAAAACATTTCGTTTGGACAAAAAGTTAGTTGATGACCTCAGTGTTTGTGCTGCACAAAACAATATTTCCCTAAATGCTCTAGTTGCGCAATGTTGTCAGTATGCTCTTGATAACATGGATAATTCAGTTATTAAAAATAAACCTCAGAAATAAAATAACAAGTTACTTGAGAAAGTAGCTTGTTTTTTATTGCATCATCATATCAAATCCCTTTCCTTGCACTTGTTCACGAAACCCCATTTCTTCAGCAGTTCGCAAAAAATATCGGTTGCTATCCCAGAAACTAATATTTACATTGCGACCACATAAGCTAAACTCTTGTTGCTCAAGTCCTTCGCAAAAGCCGTCACTCGCCTGACCAGTGATATACTCTTTCAGTGTAGCCATTTCTGTAGCATCTAGCGGTGCTTTCAATTCACAAACTGCCACACCATACACATCGCCATCCATCTGCTCAAATTCAAACTTGAAACTTTCCACCTTTGCGTTTACAGAATCCTTTGTATCATAATATTCCATCAAACCTCGTTCTTCTGGAATGTGATCACCATAGGACTTTATAAAACTTTCAAGCTCATCTTCATAACCACAAAGTTCACAGCTGTCTAGTTCTTCTTCATAATCAGAAGTTTCGTATTGTCCCCAATCATTTTCTTCTTCATAAGTGATAACTTTCAGTGGCATATACAGCTTGAGTGTTTCGCCATAAGTTTGATTCTGGATATTCATATTGAGGTTTCGATTTAGGATTTCAGCCATTTCTTGATTGTATCCCATGTATGTCATGTATCCTTGCTTTGTGAATGTGCCAACTTCGTTTGCAATGCGATTTTCTCCATAGGCTTTGAAGTCAATGTATTCCTCAAGGTTTTCATCATATTCGTAACGTCCACTGTCGCAAATCATGTACTGCCCATATGCTTCTGGTGTGTGAATGTTTGGGAATACTTCAAATTTGTGCATACAGTGGCATAGGGTATCCAACTCCTGAACAGTATTGATTTTTGTCATAACCGAAAGCTTTTCCAGATAGTCATACTCTCGTTCACCCACTTGGTGCAATGCATTTGCAATCTCATTGAGTGGATGCAAGTCACATTCAATTTCATGTAAAATATCTTCTATTTTATCTGGTAAATTGTGATATAAAATCGTGATAAATGTATCATCTAAACTTGCTACTTCCAATCGTTCCATTGCCTTTTGAATTTCACTTTCTTCACATGGCAAGTCCAAATATTCCTCGCTGGTATCGGTTTGCAGTGCCACATTGAAAACCTTAAATCCATTTAGATATTGAGGGAATGTCTTGCCAAAGTAGAGGTCTTGTGGTTCATTTCGGTTGGGATAAACAAAGCCATAGGGCGATAGCAAGGGATTGGGATGGTTTGCAATCATTTCTTCCACATATTTCTGACCATCGAAACTGTTATACTCATCCATATCCATGCCGCCTTGCTCATTCATACTAAGCTCTTTGCCCACTTGGTTAAGATTGTCAAAGCTACCCAATACGCTGTAGCAGTTTGTGTTGAATGTGAGATTGATAAAATCTTTAGCCGACTCCAGTTTTTTTGCATAGGCTACAGCATAAAACGTGTTCATTTCAAATTCATTGAAGCTATCCAGTCTTGCGAATAAATAGTTCAGCTCATCCACCTTGAATGTCTTACCCTGCAAAACGCCATTGGCAATCTCGCTGTTACTAACTTGGTATACCTCGATTTCAGTATTTGCTGTGTTGGGTAGCTGTAGCTGATCACAGAGGTATTGGATGTTTTTTTCTTCGCAAGGAAAGGTAGCAAATACTGTCTTTCCTGTTATTTTATTTCTGATACTAACATTCATTTATTTTCCTCCTTATATATAAAAACACCGCCATAAAAGCAGTGTCATTGCCAAGACTATTTTATGAAACACCATACAAAGAAAGCCATCTTTCCATTCCATCCATCATTTCATATTCATGTCCATTGGTTGCTTCCATCACTTGATAATACGCCCAGTGCTTATCTTCCATATCAATAAATTGCATCAAAATATCAGCATTGCTATCTACAAATTCTATATCGCAAGCACGTTCCAACACATGGTTGACTAAGGTGACTGCTTCTGCTCGTGTGATGAATTGTTCTGGTTGGAATGTGCCATCTGGATATCCGTTGATCCAACCTTTTTCCGCAGCAGAATTGATATACTGAATTGCCCAATGGGTTTCCAAAACATCATTGAAATAATTCCCTTCAGATTCTTCTAGTTCATCAAATCGGCTTGCAATGGCTGCAAATTCTGCTCTGGTAATGGATTGACTTCCTCTAAAGGTATTGTTTTCATAGCCAGAAACAATGCCAAACTGCTCCATATATCCAACTGCATTTGCATACCATTCATCTCCTGTAATATCTATAAAGCTAGATGGATACACAGTGTTCTCATACATTTTTTCTGTCAGAAGTCTTGCAAACATCGCTACCGTTTCTGCCCTTGTAATATTATGATCTGGTGCAAACGTATCGTCTGGATAGCCTACCATATAAGCGAAATGATTTTCTCTATCTAACGCAAGGGTTGGTGTATCTTCCACCTCAATTTCTTCTGTGTCAGAATCATCCTCACTGATAAATACCACTTCCAATGTATGCCCTGTAATTACATTTTCAAATTCATAAGAATCTTCCAAATCTACAGATATGCCATCCACAAGGATTTCAGAAAGTACATATCCATCTTCTGGTATAAATGCAAATGTAATATCGTTATACTTTTTGACTTTTTCCATATGGTCTGCTCCACCATCAGGTTCCACTACACCCATACCTGTGACAATAACTTCAATGTAATAATAGGTTGCAGAAGAAGAACTACCTCCACCACTAGAAGTGGGTGTATCTTCCCATTTTGCATATAGGGTAAGAATATCTTCTTTTTCTGTATCCATTGTTCTTGTGGTTTCAAAATTCCATTGGTTGATAAAATCTGATTCTGTATACCAACCTGCTAGATATTGTCCATCTACATCTGCAATATCTGGTTCTGTAAGCAATGCCATAGGTGCAGTCCAACTGGAATCTATGATAATTTCCTCCATATTGGTTACATAGTCAACTTGAATACGAGCCAATGATAAAGTATCTGCATCTTCTTTGATAAACCAATCTTTATGGTCGCTGAAGAAATATTTTGTGATGTTGTCATTTTCCAGAAGTACACTTTCTTCTACAACACTATCCTCATGTACAGAAAACCCTACAGTCATATCTGTATATTCGTCCACGTCCAACTCTGCATTTAGCAAAATACCCATTTGTGCAGAATCTTGATTTTCCAAGGTTCTTGTTGTATTTAAAACGATTTCTTGGTCTGAATATTGCATGATAATATCGCCAATAACTCCGTCATAACCATTGTTTTGGATGGATATTGTGTCGTCTACCAGAAGTTTTGTATCAGAACCCAATAAGAAAATACCACCACTATTTTCTGTAATCATCGTTTCATTGGTCATAGAGATGTTTTCACTTTTTGCCACAATGGCACAAGTGGAATTGTGATTATAAAACTGGCTATTTTCAATTGCAATCACGCCATCTCCACTGATATAAATTGCATCACCCAAGTAGATTGCATAGTTCCCCATAAAAGTTGCATTTGCAATTTTAAGTTCATTATTTTCATCACCAGACCAGAAAATGCCACCACCATATTTCACATGATCATCTCCATTATCAGAAATGGTACCGCCATCAATGATGATATCTGAATTCAACGCAAGAATTGCACCTCCAATATATGCACTGTCCCAGCTATGACAAGTAGTATTTTGAATGATACCGCCTGTCATTTCAAACACACCATTATTGACTGAAACTGCTCCATGATATCCAATATACGAATATAGCTGATTGTCTTGAATGACACCACCGTGCATATATAAACTGCCACCTTCCACGTCAAACACGCAGCCCAATCTACCAGAGGTACTGACCATGTTTTGAATGGTTACGCCATCATACATATGTGCAACTGCATCTGCACCATCAATGCTCAAAAAACGTTCCAATGTTCCAGTTCCATCAAAAGTAAGACTATCCCCATCCTCACTACCAAGATGTATGGTTACACATTCATCATCACCTTCGATACCAATGGTTTGTCCGTTGGTATTAACTGTGTTGCCATTGCCTAAAATCGTAGTTTCATTGTCCTTTAAAATCAAACTTGCACCCACTAAAGTAATATCATTCAAAACAGAAATGATATGTGAAGATGCTTCTGACTGATTGATAGATGAAATTGCTTCTGCAAACTCACTTCCTGTGGTCACTTCATGTAAGCAAGATGTACTGTGACCATTTTCCAAACAACAGCCATCTGTAATGGTACATAAAACGTCATCTTCTAAGATAGTGACTGCTTCAGTGATTGTTTCTTCCAGAAGCAATTCAAAAGATTCTTCTTCTTGTGAAATAGATTCTTCTTCCAAATTTTCTTCTGGTACTTTCTCAACCTCATCTTGATTGGATTCCTCAAATTCATCTGTTGTAACTTCTTCCATCTGTTCAGATTGTTCCTCTACGATTTCTACAGTTTCCACTTGCTCATAAATTTCTTCTGTCACTTGCGTTGGTGCAATTGTTTCTCCCTCTATTGATTCGCTTGCAAATATAGAAGTAATTCCTATATTCATGCTTAGAATCAAAGATAGAAATAGTGCCATAAATTTGTTTTTGTTCATTTGTTTTCCTCCTTGTTTAATGATTGATGTGCCTTGTGCAATTTTCGTTTTCTGTTCATTCGCTCTATCTCGGTTTTCATACAATTCCCCTCACTGGTGTAGCAAAGAAATCCGTGTGAAGGATAAGGACAATTACCACAACTTGCAAACGGTCCATGAATTTTTTCTGCCTGCGACAAGAATACTTCGGTTCGTTTACTATTTGTAGCACACGTTCTTTTGTTTTGCTTCTGTTTTGTATTCACTAATATCTCCCTTTCTAAAAATAAAAAAAGAGCTGTTAAATATGAGATTTATTCTCTACTTAACAACTCTTAATGTTTAATGACTTATTATAAAATTGATTTATTACTTTATTTAGAGTACAAAAAAACCACTGTATTGGTTCAAATACAGTGGTACTAGGCTAAAAAAGCAATATGACATCCATGAAATTGATGTTTCAGAAAACGGCTTTTTTTGAGATAAAAAACCCTAGAAACGTCGAAATCATCGGCTTTTTCACCGATGACATCTATTTTGCGTGTATTAAAAAATGCCCAGAGCCGGAATCGAACCAGCGACACGTGGATTTTCAGTCCACTGCTCTACCGACTGAGCTATCTGGGCGTAGTGCGTTGAGCACCTGATTAGTATATAAAATTTCTAGCAACTTGTCAACCTGTTTTTTCATTTTTTTTGATTTTTTTTGAAATTTGTATTTGTGATGTGTACAATTTACACTTTGTGGCATTGGATTTGCTGGTTCGATTTCATCCAATTACGATTCACTGACCACTACTTTCATTGCCCAAGGTGGCATTGTCACTTCTGTATACCCATCATCCACAAATACAAAAACCGTATCAAATGATGGTCTTTTGTTTGGGAAGATACCATAGCCATCTGTGAAATAAATCAACCCTTTTACGTCATTGAGTTCCTTTTTGGCAATCATTTCTTCCATGTATCGAAAAACAGGTCTGAAATCTGTGCCACCACTTCCACGAATGGTGAAGTTTTCCATATATTGCAACAAATCTTCTTTGCAAGTGATGTGGATATCCTCTTGGATTTTTGTATCACATTGGAGTAGATGGATGTTGGTTTTGTGGAAGAAAGTGTCTGACTTTGCAAGAATGGAATAAGTTTCTTCCAAGAAACGTCTGACTGTTTCGATATCACAAGACCCAGATGTGTCAATGGCAATGACCAGCTCCTCAATCTTCTTACTTTCCTTATATTCCAAGGCTTCCAGCAATGGCATATTCCCATATAAGGACAACCCATAGGTATAAAAAATATAATCAAAGGTGTCTTCATCCACACCCATTTCTTCTTTGATGGTGACGAATTTCTCTAGGAATTGCTTGTAATCGTAACGTTCACGATTTTCTATTTTCAAATGGGTCAAAAAATCACCAGCTGCATCCCCCATATCTTTGGCAAAGGTTTCTAGGTTGGTTTCCATTTTCTCTGCAATTTCTTGCCATTTTTCTTCTATCATTTGTGTTTCCATGGAGTGTTGTTGTTGCTCATCCTCAGATTCGTTGTTCTCATCAGAATCGTTTTCATTATCTTCATTTTGATTTTGATTGTTCTCATCATCCTCTTGACTTTGTTCCCAAAAGGCATGTTCATCCACCCAAAATTCCATTTGCCATTTGCCAAATTCCGCCTCAGATAAATTACGTTTCACCAAGTACTGATAAATCAATTCTGCTGACAAGACTTTGCATTCTGTTTGCAACAATTGGTAGATTTCATGACGTCGATCAGAAATCACGAGCTTAGTTGCTGGTGTCATCATACCATCCACAATAGATTCCACAGCAATATCCGAAGCCAACCACCACAAACGTTGTTCACGATTCCCTTGATGAAATGGATGACGTAAAATACAATGAAACAACATATGGATGTACAAACGATTCACTAAAATGGGGTCATGTTGGTATTGCTCCATCAAATAACGTGGATTGAATAGGATTTTGATGCCATCGGTACCCACGTATAGTGTGGAAAGATTCAATTCATATGGCAATGCATGAAAAGCGATATCCAAAAAACGCAACGAAAGATAGAGTTGATTCCTTGCATTTTGTAGGATGTGATTCCCAATTTGTATGAGTTTTTCGTGTGTTTCGTTCATAGAAATCTCCTGTGGTGTAATGGGTGGATATGGTTTTTATGATTCCATATGGTATTTGTCCAATTCCCATTTCAGTGGGTTTGTATCGATGTATTGCCAAATTTCTTCGTAGGATGTTTGGGTTCGAATTACGTTGTCATGGTAACCACGCTGCCAAATAGATTTACTACATTTTTTATTGGAAAACCGTTTCAATGTAGGCACCAAACTGGGAATTCGCTGATTTGCTCTTGTAGGGGTTGGCGTCCTCGACAACCCGTTATCCAATTGCTGTTCAATATGAATTATCATATGGATATGATTTGGCATAATTACATATTTTGAAATTTCCACATCATTATACGTATCTATCATGTTTTGTATGGTTTGTTCTACAATTTTACCATATTGGGACAACATAACAAACGGGATGTCTTGCTCATCACTTTGCAAGCAAAGCCACCTACAGTGTCCGCCACTTCTTTGGCGGTGAGTGACGCCATCCCCTACAAAATCCGTGTTTGTTTCAATATCACCCAATACACACTTTTTGTTATGGGTGCAAATGGTAACAAAATACACACCATTTTGGCTATAATCGTATTCCTGTAATCGCAATTGTTTTCGTTTTGGCAATTCCATCTGTCACCTCATCATAAATCCCCTACAAATCAAAGGTTTTCTTCTTTCCTTCTCCAAAATGCACCCTTTGATACTGCAACAAATACCCAACCAAAGCGGTTTTGCCTATTTTCTGAGCCAAAGCAATGACTTCTTTGATATTTTCTTTGGTGTACACATTCCAATCGCCAAATTGCTCCAAAGTGGCTTCTTCCTTATGTTGCAACAAATATTGCACTGCAAAGGTAAAATGCTCTTTGATATACTCCAAATATCCATTTCGATATTCTTCATACAAACGATAGGGATATTGCAAGCGACCAAGAGCCATCAAAAGTGCCAAAACCCCAGCATCTTCTCGTTTTGCCATATAAAACAACTTATCATATTGTCTGAAATCCACTGCATATTTGCCAACACACTGACGATACACATGACCAGAACCATAATGCACCTGACTGAGCATACGAGCAGGCGTATTTTCAATGTATTCTGACTGGTAATCTGGCAACAAAATTTGTGCTTTGCCATCAGGAAATGTAATGGTCAATCGAAGTGCTTGGTTCAAACCAGCAACCAATTCTGACATATGGCTGGCTTTTTCAAGTGCAATATCAAACACAGTGTCACAGTTGAGAAAGATACCCATACCCAAGTTGTCACAAACAGGTGGTATGTTGATGCTTTGCAAGTTGCGACAGTTGTAAAAAGCATATTTCCCAATGGAGATAAGGCTTTGTGGCAATTGCAAATGTTCCAAACCCAAACAACCATAAAAGGCATATGCACCAAGGTGTTCCAATCCAGTTGGCAAGCCTACATGTGTCAAATTGACACAATTTCCAAAGGTATACTCTGGTAATTCCACAATTTGTGAAGGCAACACCAAAGATGTCAAACCTTTGCAACCATCAAACACATGTGCTCCAATGGTTGTGATGGTGTCTGGTAGAAACAAAGATTCCAAGAGATAGCCTTCTGTTGAGATGGTGATATCCTCATCCAGACATTCTACAAACTCCAAATTGCCATGGGTTTTTTCTTCTGCAATGGGCAATTCTTCCTTTGGTGCAAAGGCGAAATCTGCCAAAGTGACCACAGGCAAACCTGCAATTTCTCTTGGAATTTCCAAATGAGATGGTGTGTTTTGGCAACCCAACAAAAGGATGCCAGCTCCTTGTTTTTTGTAGTATATGATTGTTGGTTTTGTCTCCATTTTAAGCCACCTCAAAGTCTTTTTTTTCAGTATACTATATCTCCTAGTAAAATGCAAAGAAATATTGTTTGATGATAAAGATTCTTCACTGCATTCTGAATGACAGTAAGGATGCACTGTCTTTTGTAGGGTCATGGCTTGCCTTGACCGTAATGTTTTCTGGTTCATTACGGGCGTCTACACAGGAACTGTCATGTGATCACACTATAAACTATTCACTCTTCACTCTTAGTTCTTCACTTGTGAGCTTGCTCACACATTCCTGTACTACTTTCTCTATTTCTTCATAAACTAATACAGAGGTATTTTGTTCGTGGATTGGTAGGAGGGATTATACATGGAGGATATCAACAAAACCATTTTATGGGAAGGATATGGCTTGCGTTACTATGGTGGCATACGCACCAGAACAGGTGTCATTTGCAAAACAGACGCAGGCCCATTGGAATTGAAAAAAGCAAGAGATGGCAGTTTACATATTTGCTTTGCACAGGATATCAAAGAGCAACTTTTTGCAAATGGATTCACCAAAATCGCCAGATTTCGCAAAACAGTAGATGATGCACCCTTTTTTGTGTGGAATGAAACCACCTATGTTTTGGAGGATGTATTGCCAGCAGATGTATTGGAAGAAAAGGATATACAAGGCTTTGAGAAGGGGTCAAGTGTCTTGGGTCAGTTGCACAAACATGCAAAAGGCTTAGAAAGTACATATGGTTTATGGGATAGCGAGAAATTACCGAAACAATTTGCAAAGCGTCACAGTGAATTGGCGAAAATCAAACATAGAATTCAAAAAACCAATCAATTGGATGCTTTGGATTTGATGGTGGTGCAAAATTATGGTGCGTATATGTCACGGGTGGAGGAAGCGATGGCATATCTCAAAGAAGGTGGCTATGTGTTGCATATGGAAGCAGCACAACAAAGAGGTACTTTTTGTCACAAATCCTTCAAAGGCAGCAATTTGCGTGTAAAAAATGGTGTGGTGTATGTGGCTGGTTTTGAACATGCAGCAGCAGACACAGGACTTGTGGATTTGGCAGCTTATTTGAAACGATATATGAAGAAAACAGATGGTTTGGAAGCTGGTGTTGGTGAAATTCTATCTGCATATACCAAGGTGATGGCTATGGAAGCGGAAGATTTCCTGTTGTTGCAAGCACTGATTCTATATCCAGAAAAGTTTCTGCGACTCATCAATGAATTGTATAACAAACGCAAAACATGCATTTCACCAGCCATGAAACAACGAATGAAGGAAGTCATTGCAGAAGAAGATAAAAGCCAACGGTTGCTGGGGTATTTGCGTTCTTTGTGAACAGATGGTGGGCAAAAAATAAAACTGTGATTTAGTTATTTTAAGTCCCAATTAAAGATAAAGGGACTTTTATATCTTGTAGGGGCGCATTGTATGCGTACCGAAAGTGGAATGCATACAATGCATTCCCTACATAATTAAGAGATGTTCATGTACGTTAGGTCTCATTAAGTTTAACTGGGATTATTTTAAAAGCAATACCAAAACCACATTTTCCAAACAAAAAAAACAGAACAACAAAGAAATTCATCAAAGTCATCCTGCTTTCGATGCGCCCTTAGGGACTCGAACCCTAGACCCACTGATTAAGAGTCAGTTGCTCTACCAACTGAGCTAAGGGCGCACATCCATATACGATTGCATAAATATTGAATTGCATAGAATATCGTACCACCACTGATAGGAAAAGTCAACGTTTTTTTACTTCTTTTTTACTTCTTATATACAAAAAGTGTGCAATGTTTTTTACATGTGATATAATACAGGTAATATCATATTTTAGGAGGTTTTTATATGAAGAAAATAGCGTTGCCAAAGGACGTTTCTTATATTTTGCAAACATTGAACCAACATGGATTTGAGGCATATATTGTGGGGGGTTGTGTTCGTGATTCCCTTTTGGGGATTGCACCAAAGGATTGGGATATCACCACATCTGCAAAGCCAGAAGAAACCAAGAAATTGTTTACACATACATTCGATACTGGTATCCAACATGGTACCATTACTGTGGTGCGCAACCATGAAAATTACGAAATCACAACCTATCGCATTGAAGGGGAATATGAAGATTGTAGACGCCCTGATTACGTGGAGTTTACTTCTGATTTGAAAGAGGATTTGTTACGACGTGATTTCACCATGAACGCCATTGCATACCACCCAGAAGAAGGGTTCCAAGACCCATTTTCAGGTCAAATGGATATTCAAAACAAAACCATTCGTGGTGTTGGGGAACCAGCCAAACGTTTCCAAGAAGATGCTCTTAGAATGCTCAGATGCATTCGTTTTGGTGTCCAATTGGGCTTTGTTGTGGAACCAGAAACCAAGGTTGCGTTGTCTGAAAATGTGGCACTCATACAAAAAATCAGTGTGGAACGTATCAAAGATGAGCTTGAGAAAACTTGGATTTCTACACATATGGAGTCATTGCCATTGCTTTGGGAAAGTGGTTTGTTGGAACAAGTGGATGGGTATTTGTGCCAAAAGGTGTTGGAGAATCCAAATCTTTTGGAACAATTGCAAAAAGCACCGAAACACCCACATTTTCGTTGGGCTTTGGTGTTGCAAAATTACGACCAAAAAGCATTGAAATCCATTTGCAAAGGTTTGAAATTCGACAACGATGGCACCAAGGTAATTTCCACAATGGCATTGTTATCACAACAGGATTTGCCCACAAAACCATATGAAATGCGTCAATTGTTGAGTAAATATGGGGATATTGTGGATAAAATTATCACTTTGCAGGAAATTTTACGTCCAGAATCCACATTTTCCACAAGTCGAACTGTATATGAAACCATTTTGGCGGATGGGGATTGTTTGACTTTGAAACAGTTGGAGGTGGATGGACAAGCCCTCATGGATATGGGTATCCCAAAAGGAAAACAAATTGGTCAAATGTTGAATCATTTGTTGGATTTGGTCCACCAAAACCCTGAATGGAATACCAAAGAACAGTTGGAACAGATAGTAACCGCTGTAGGGGAGGATATTATCCTCCCGTGATAAACTGCCACAAAACCAAACGGGTGGGCATGGAAACCCACCCCTACAAGAATGACAAAAATAGGTATATATTGCTGTATGCTGTCATTCCAAATGAAATGAACGGGTTGTCGGGGACGCCAACCCCTACAATATACATGAATTTGTAATGTAGGGTGGATTCTATATCCACCCGTCATAAACCGCCACAAAACCAATACAAATCAACCGTTATACACGCCTAGGAGGCACATATGAACATCAAAGAAGCAAAAATAGAAATCACAAAAGCCATACAGGCATACTTACAAAAAAATGAATATGGAGAACCCATGATCCCCTCCATACGTCAAAGACCCATTCTTTTGATGGGTGCTCCTGGCATTGGCAAAACCGCCATTATGGAGCAAGTGGCACAGGAATGTGGTATCGGTTTGGTTGCCTACAGCATCACACACCACACACGTCAAAGTGCAATTGGTTTGCCTTTTATCAGCCAAAAGGAATTTGGTGGCAAATCCTATTCCACCACAGAATACACCATGAGTGAAATTGTGGCTTCTGTCTATGAAAAGATGGAGGAAACTGGACTTTTGGAGGGGATTTTGTTCATTGACGAAATCAATTGTGTGTCTGAAACTTTGGCACCAGCAATGTTGCAATTTTTGCAAGCCAAAACCTTTGGTACACACAAAATCCCTGAAGGTTGGTTGATTGTAGCTGCTGGCAATCCACCAGAATACAACAAAAGTGTACGTGAATTTGACGTGGTTACATTGGATCGTGTAAAAGTCATTGATGTGGAGGCGAATTTCGCAGTTTGGAAAGAATATGCATACCAAATGGGGATTCACAGCAGTATTTTGACCTATTTGGAGATTCAAAAAAATCATTTTTATCATATGGAAACCACCATTGATGGCAAGCGTTTTGTCACTGCCAGAGGTTGGGAAGATTTGTCTGCTTTTCTTTATGTCTATGAAAAAATGGGTGAAGATTTGACAGAAGCCACCATCATCCAATATCTGCAACATCCAAAGATTGCAAAGAATTTCGCCAACTACTTGGAGTTGTATAAAAAATATGAAATGCAATATCCAGTTGCTGAAATTTTACATGGAGATATCACAGAAGCAAAGGACTTGTCCACTGCCAAATTTGATGAAATCATCAGTGTTTTGGGTCTATTCCTAGGTGCATTGACACAGGAATTTAAGCTTGCTTATGAATGGGATTTGCGTGTCACTTTATGCCACAAAACCTTGCAAAATTTGAAGGAACGTTTCCAAAGCCCCTATTGCAAAGAAACCCCTTGGGATTTGCTGATGAATGGAATTGTAGAAGAATTGTCCTTAGAATTTACACAAAAGGTGAAAGGTAATTTGTTGCAAGCATCAGAAAAACATGCTTACCAATGGGTGATTGGAGAACTGACCAATTGGATACAAAACATCAAAACCTCTGGTATCACAGAAAAAGATGCTGTTTTCGAGTATTGTAAAACTGTCTTCCAAGAACATGTGGAAACACGTCAAATTGCCATTGATTCTGCTGGCAATCAGTTAGAAAACGCCTTTGTGTTCTTAGAAAATACCTTTGGTGCTGGTCAGGAATTGGTCATCTTCTTAACAGAACTCCACACCAATTTCTATAGTGTTTGGTTGTTACAAGAATGGGATTCTCCAAAATATTATCAATACAACGAAAGTTTGTTGTTTGGTGAACAGAAAAATAAATTGCAAGAAGAAATTGCAGCATTCCAAAGGGGTAGTTTGTTGTACTAAGCAATGCACTATTCAAATCTGAAATTAGGCACCTGTAGGGTTGATTCACGAATCAACCGCAATATCACAAACCAAACGGGTTGCCCTGGACGCAAACCCCTACAGAATGACAGAATCGGATGTACACTACTGTATGCTGTCATTCCAAATGCAATGAGGAATCTTGGTTTTGCAACATCAAAAAGGGAGGATATTATCCTCCGCTACAACCAATTTACGTTATTTCGTAGGGGCGGATTCCATATCCGCCCGCAAGCCATAATTTTTATTTTTTAGGTGCACCAAGGAGTTTATCCTTTGCCAAAACAGCATCAAATGCTTTTGCAATTGTGGATTCAAAACCATTTGCTTGGAGTTCCAAAACACCTTCAATTGTGGTGCCACCAGGGGAGCAAACTTGATCAATCAATTGCCAAGGTGCTTCGCCACTTTCCAAAATCATTTTGGCACTACCCAAAACCGTTTCTGCTGCAATTTCCAATGCTTGTTTTTTGGAAAGTCCAGCTTTCACACCTGCATGTGCCAAAGCATCCATGTAAAGGTAAACAAAGGCAACAGATGAGCCACCAATGACCATAAATTGTGAGAAATAGGCTTCGTCAATGGGAATCACACTGCCAACAGTTTGGAACATATTTGTAATCAAAGTGGTTTCTGTTTCAGTGACAAAAGCATTGCCACAAATACCACTTGTGGAAGCACCAATTTTTGCATTGATGTTTGGCATCACACGTAAAATTTTGGTTTCTGCTGGCAAAAGACTAGCCAAATAATCTAAAGTTTTACCTGCTGCAATGGATACCACAATGGGTTTTTTCTCTGTAAAAACAGGCAACAAATCCGGCAAAATTTGTTCCAAAATATGGGGTTTCACACCCAAAATGACAACATCACTATTGGCAACCACATCAACACTGGTTTCGCAGAAATGACAACCACAAACCTCTGCCAAATTCTGTGCAGAGACCTTACCTTTGCTGGTGACATATATATCAGAACCTTTGAAACTTTGTGTACCGATGGTCATACCTTTGACAATGGCACCGACCATATTTCCTGCACCAATAAATCCAAATTTCATAGAATAACCTCCTGTCGTTTTTTTAGGTAATTATAATACGACTGGTGGTAAAAAGCAAGATAATAGTGACGCAGAATTTTGTGATGCCTATATTTTCCATAATACATCAAAAAAAGAGCCTTTTAGGCTCTTTTCAGACTGTCAAAGAACCCTATTCCGCACCTTGGAATAGGGTTCTTTCGTATAAATAACGCATATTCTACAAACAACATATACTGCTTACTACTCCATGTTGCCAGTTTTTTTAAGTTCATTGCAGCGAATTTAAGCTTCACCCATTTTGAAACCTGAGCCAAGCCTTTATGATATGTATATCGCATTGCGTGCTTCTCCTTTGCGTCTGCAAAAACCCGTTCTATGGTTTGGCTCCTCAACGCATAGGTGTCTTTTCCTAATGGAGAATGCCGCACATCCTCTGCCTTTTCTAAATATTTCCACCAGATGTGCTTGGTGACTACCTTTCTGTGGTCTTTGCTTTCGGTACACCTTGAAAGATTTTCACATTTTTCGCAAATATAACTGTAACTTTTAAATTCTCTATAGCCATCTCGATTGGTGGTTGTATATGGTAAAACGTGATATTCTGGGCAAATGATGCAGTTGTAGTATTCATCAAAAACATACTCATACCATGGTGAATTTCCTTTTTTCGTCACTGGTCTTTTGTAAGGCAAAGAGGGTATTCTTCCATCATCAAATATTTGCTTGCAAATCCATGGGGTTTTGTATCCTGCATCAGCTGTAATCACTTGTATTTCTGGATATTTTTCTGTCACTTTATGATAAACCTCATCAAATACAACACTATCATGGATGTTTCCAGGTGTTACAACGGTTTCTAATACAAAGTTATTTTTATCGCAAACGGTATGTGCACCATATGCAAAGCACTTTTTATGTTCGCCCTTATGGAACAAACCGCTGTCTGGATCTGTTGTAGAAGTGGTGATTGTTTTTGTTCTTGGAGGGTCATTTTTATCATCAAAAGGCTTTTTTCCATTATCTTCTCTGTCTTTATTGATTTCTTCAAAAAGTTGCTTTTCATACTTTTTAGCTGCAACAGGTATTTCTTTTTTGATGTTTTTCTTTAAATTTGCATTTGCCTTGATATGCGTTGCATCTATAAACACAACTTCTGGACGTAAATATCCTTTTTTCTCAACTTCACCTAAAATCCAAGCGAAAATTTTTTCTACCACTGTTTCTTTAAATCTATTGTTGAAGTTATAACTAATGGTAGCAAAGTGCGGAATACTATCATTGAGGGTATAGCCCAAAAACCAGCGATAGGCAATATTCATTTCAATTTCTTTTACCGTTTGGCGTAAAGAGCGAATTCCATACAAATGTTGGATAAACACCATTTTAAAGAGAACAACAGGGTCAACGCTAGGTCTGCCGTTGTTTGAGCAGTACAAATCTTCCACAAATGAATAAATTTCATTAAAATCTACGGCTTTATCTATTTTTCTTAATAAATGATTTTCTGGAACGAGCATATCTATGTTTATGATTTCTACTGATGTTCTTTTGATTTCTTCTTTACTCAACATTTGTCATCACCTCAACCTCATTATACCAAAAAAAGCCAGCTTATGCTGACTTTTTTGACAGTCTGAAAAGAGCCTTTTAGGCTCTTTTCTTTTATGTAATTTATATTTGAATTACGGTCAAGGAAACCATGACCCTACGTTGCTTTTACGCAATTTTAGTCAATAGCAGCGATTTTTTCATCCAAATCAGCTTCTACAGCAGCAATTTTAGCATTTGCATCTGCCATAGTTTCGCCTTTGACACCAATATAGAATTTCAGTTTTGGTTCTGTACCAGAAGGACGCACACAAATCCATGTATCGTCTGTCAAAGTATAGTACAAAACATCGGATTTTGGCAATGTATTGTCCAAAGCAGCGCCTGTTTGCAAGTTTTGGAACACTTGGTTTTTGTAATCACGAGCTTCTACAACGTCTTTGCCACCAAATGTTGCTGGTGTGTTATCTCTAAGAGATGCCATGATGCGTTTGATTTTTTCAACGCCATCAAGACCCAACAAAGTGATGGATTTTACGCCTTCACAGAAGAAACCGTGTTCTGCATAGAGTGCTTGCAAACCATCATACAAAGTCATGCTTTTTTCTTTGTAGTATGCAGCCATTTCACAAATGAGAAGTGTTGCCACAACAGCATCTTTATCCCTAGCGTATGTACCAGCCAAGCAACCATAGCTTTCTTCAAAACCAAAGAGATATTCATGGGAACCTGTTTCCAAGAAACCTTTGATCTTTTCGCCAATGAATTTGAAGCCAGTCAAAACATCCATTTTTTCTACGCCATATTTTGCACAAATAGCAGTGGTCAATTCTGTACTTACAATTGTGGAGATGACAGCGCCATTTGCAGACATTGTACCCTTTGCAACTTTGCCAGAAATGATATAATCTGTCAGCAAAGCACCCACCATATTACCAGTCAAAACAACATATTCACCTTTGTCATTTTTCACCATTGCACCTACACGGTCACAATCAGGGTCAGTGCCCACAATCACATCAGCGCCAACTTTTTCTGCCAATTCCTGAGCCAAAGCGAACACTTTTGGATCTTCTGGATTTGGATATCCTACTGTTGTGAAGTTGCCATCAGGCAATTCTTGTTCAGCAACAATGGAAACGTTTTTGTAACCAGCTTTTTCCAAACA
Organism: Chakrabartyella piscis; assembly: GCA_030067835.1. Lineage (GTDB taxonomy): Bacteria > Bacillota > Clostridia > Lachnospirales > Anaerotignaceae > Chakrabartyella > Chakrabartyella piscis. The sequence continues at coordinate 46,232 of CP092441.1, read as the reverse complement.
TTCACGCACTGGAATGTTACCAGAGCCATGGATTGGTGTGTAAACGATACCAAAATCATCACCCATTTTTTCTGCCAATTCTGGATACACACGTTGTGCCAAAACGTTTTCATAGAAGGCTTCGTCAACGCTTTCATCCAAAACCACATAGAGTTTTTCTGCAATTGCAGCATCCAAATCCATGCGTTTGATTTGACCATAATCGGAAACAGCGTTTACTTCATCAATGATACCTGTGTCACGTGGAGCAACTACTTGGGCACCATCTTCCCAGTATACTTTGTAGCCATTGTATTCTGGTGGGTTGTGGCTTGCTGTGATGACGATACCAGCTGTGCATCCCAAATGACGTACTGCAAAGGAAAGCATTGGAGTAGGACGCAAAGATGGATATACGTAAGCTGGAATGCCATTTGCTGCCAAAACCAAACCAGCGATTTCTGAAAATTCAGGTGACATATTTCTGGAGTCATAAGCGATTGCAACGCCCTTTGCACCAGTGCCTTCTTTGTTGATGTAGTTTGCCAAACCTTGGGTTGCTTTGCCTACGGTGTATGTATTCAAACGATTGCTACCATTGCCAATGATACCACGCAAACCTCCTGTACCAAAATCAAGTTCTTGGTAGAAGCGTTCTTTGATTTCCTTTTCGTCTGCTGCAATGCTTTGTAGTTCGGCTTTTGTTTCTGCGTCAATGGAAGGATCGGCTAACCATTGATTGTAACGTTCCATGTGTTCCATGTGAAAAACCTCCTCAATTTCATTTATAGTGATATTGTTGTTACAAAGTATATGATTTGTGGAATATCCACGTATTGCTGTTGTAAGTTTGCTAGTGAAGAATGAATAGTGGATAGTGAAAACCAAAGATTCTTCGTCGCTGCAAAACATTCCTCAGAATGACAAAACTGTGTTGCTACAATTATGGGAGACACTGTAGGGAACAACCCCTGTGTTGTTCCGCCCAAAACCATATGGCTTTATCTGACCACTGCTCACTGCTCACTGATTTTACTCATCTTCTTCTTCAATTTCTTCTTCATCTATGATTTCATGCAAGTCAGCGCTCAAAGAAATCATATTGGTATTGATATAAATTTTGGTGATAAAGGGATCATAACCTGTTTTTTTCACTTCCACATGATAGGAACCATAGGGTAATGAAATATCAAGTGGTGTTTCTCCAATCAAAGAACCTTCTATATACACATCTCCATCTACGTTTGCAGTTAGAGACAATACACCAATATCGGAAGCCATCTGGATCATTTCCACACCAACGGTCATGGTGGTATTGGTCACTTTGATGGTGGAATTCCATTCTTCATATCCATTTTTCAGAACCACCAAGTCATATGTGTCATAGGGCAATACAATGGTTTCTGAATTGTTGATGAGGCTACCATCAATATAAACCCTTGGGTTATCCACATTGCTTTGGATGAGTACAACGCCCATTTTGGTTTGGGCATTTGCCAAATCATAGAAATATTCTTGGTCTGCCACAATATGAATGGTGTCAGTTGAGGTTTCCACTGTGTCACCAGAAATGGAGATGGTATGCTCACCAGCAGGCAACACAAAACGATCAATGGTATCAATGGAAATGGGTGCACCACCATTGATTTCAATGACTCCATTTACAATGCTATCCACGTTGGATAGAGATAAAAATCCATGATATTCCAAAATTTCAACAGACCAAACCACATCATCAATGGAGTAGAGTACAACTACATCAGAAGGTTCCAAATCTGTAGGTGCTTTTTCTTTGCCTTTGAATTGGAAAATGGCATCACTGCTGTAGGTGTGCAAGCCATTGTCACCATCCAAAAGAGTATCGCTGACTTGGATATTGGTTTCTTGGACTTGTGTGATATTTTCATAGGAAACTTCAGTTGCTGTTTGGGTTTCGTCTAAGGTCAACCAAACCAAATCACCCATTTTCATGGAATTGGTGGAAAGGGTATCGCCCTTTGCATCTGTGGCTTGGGTATCTTTGTTGATGATGATGGTGGTTGTGGTGGAATCTGTTGTGTTGCGAACAGAATATTCACCAGAACCCATAGAATCCTCCACCAAATAAGCAGCAGTGGTCAAAATGACTTCTTCTGCAACTTCAGGCACTTCTTCTGTGGTGGACAATACATTTCTGGCAAATGCAAAGCCCATAATTGCCAAAATGACACAAACCAATGCCAAAATTCCATAAAACTTGGGATTATTCCAGTAATTTTTTGATTTTTGGTGTGGTCGATTTTTCAAAGCATCGTATGCTGTTGGTTGATCTGGTGGCAATGGTGTGGTTTCTTCGCCAAAATGTTCTGATTCAAATATATCCAAATAGGCGTTTTTATCGCCCAAATCATCCTCTGATAATTCGTGTTGTTTGACTTGTTCGTTGATGGTATCCAAACGTATGGTCATATCGAAATCTGGATCTTTTTTCTCAAAATGATAGTCACTCATAAACAAGTCTCCTTTCTAGGAATTTTATATGTAAATGGTCTATACAATATAGACAAGTATATCATGTTATCATTCTATTTTACATGGTTCTGTGGGAAGTTGCAAGGGAAAACAAGTATTTTTCATGATGTATTCATGAATGGGGTGTGTAATAGAAACCAAAGGAAAGATTCTTTGTTATTTTGTGGGCAAACCCTACCGTGAATGACATTGGTTTTGTATTTTTCTTGCAATTCAAGCATAGGTTGCTTACACCATATTGATATACCACAAACACCCATAATAACACAGAAAAAATCACTGTAAAATCACAAAATTATCTGGAAAAACCTAGGATTATCCAGTATACTATAAATAAAAAACAACCTATAAATTTGACCAAAGGAGACTGATTATGAATCCATATACAATGAAATTACAACAAGAATGCAAGCCAGCTCTTGGTGTCACAGAAGTGGGTGCTGTTGCATTGTGTACATCACGTGCTTATGTTCTCATTGGTGGCAAAATCCAACACATTTCTGTCTGTACCAATGGTGGTGTCTACAAAAATGGTTTTTCCTGTGGCATACCAGCAACCAATGAAATTGGAACTGCTTTGGCTGCTGCTTTGGGTGCTGTGGGTGGCAAATGGGAATTGGGCTTAGAATGCTTGCGTGACATTACCGATGGTGATATTGCTGTAGCAAAGGAAATTGCTGTGGAATCCACTGTAGATGGGGATAAGGATTTCATTTGGATTGCTGCAAAAATCACAACAGATTTGGGTGTTGCAGAAGCACACATTGCACAAACACATGGCAATTTTGTATACTTGGCAAAAGATGGAGAAGTGTTGTTCCAAAAGGAATTGACAGAAGAAGCAGAAGTGGCAGACTTAAATTTTGATGCCATCACCATTGCAGATTTGGTGGACTATGCAAAAAATGTGGACTTGGAAGAAATCCTATTTTTACGTGATATGATTGAAATGAATGTCTTTTTGTCAGAAAAAGGTGCTGTTGGCACTGGTTTGGGATTGGGCGTTATGGATATGATGTTTATGGGTGAGGGTGTTTTGGCACAGGCACAAAAATTGACATGCTCTGCTATGGATGCACGTTTGGCTGGGTTGCCATATCCTGCTATGAGCATTGTGGGCAGTGGTTCCCATGGAATTTTGTGTTCATTGCCTGTTGTGGCATATGCAAAACATGTGAAAGCCACAGAAGAAGCTTTGTTGCGAGCATTGGCACTGAGCGGTATGATCACCATTTATAGCAAGCATTACACAGGACGTTTGTCTGCTCTTTGTGGTTGCGTTTTGGGTGGTGGTAGCGGCGCTGCTGGCGGTATTGTGTATTTGATGGGTGGAGATGCAAAAGCGGTTTCTGCTGCAATGGATCATATGGCTGCCAATTTGACGGGTATGATTTGTGATGGTGGTAGCATTGGATGTGCACTGAAAGCCTCTACTGGCGTATACACTGCAATTTTATCTGCAAACATAGCCATGCAAGGGATTGCAATGCCAAATTCCTTTGGTATCTTAGGTCAAAACGTGGAAGAAACCACCAAAAATTTGGGTATCATTTCTGCAAAAGGTATGGCACCAATGGATGAAACCATTATCGAAATTATGCAAGGGTCAAATCAATAAAGGATAAACACAACTGCTGTACCACAATCCATATTTTACAAAGGAGATACCATATGAAAAAACATATTTTATTGTTATTGGCGTGTGTTGTGTTTGCCACAACTGCTTGTCAAAAAGAAACAGCTGAAATAGAAACATCAACAGACACAGTAACAGAAGTAGTAGCAGAAGTAGTAACAGAAGCTGTAACAGAAGAAACAGCAGAAGATGTAACAGAAGAAACAGCAGAAAGCATCTTGGTTATGGAGCCACCAGAAAAAGAACTTGTAGTCACAGCAGAGCCAAGATATCAATGCAAAGAACAGGAATTTAACCCATTGCCAGATGTAGTTGCAAATTCCATCATCTGCACAAATTATGATGACATTACATCTATTGTAACCACATTTGCACAACCAGATGGTATTGCATTTGTGTTGGAAGGCACTCAGGTTTCAGGTGTGGTCTATGATTTGGTGATTGCAAAAAGTGATGGAGAAGATGTGTTTACATTGGATGCAGAGTGTTACCCTAAGGAAAATGGACTTGTGGGATATCCAGATTTGAATTTCGATGGATTTGTGGATTTGCAAGTGCAAATGGGTAGCGGTACCAAGAATTGTAGCTATGATTTGTATGTGTATGTGCCAGAATTGCAAACCTTCCAAAAAGCCAATGCAGAAGAAATCATTTCCTCTTCAATTGAAGCAAAAGAAGATGGTACTGTAATCAGTTTTGGTCAAAATTCTGCCAGCGATGGTGTTATAGATACATATGTATGGGATGGTTATGATTTGGTTTTGGATATGGAAGAAACCTATGGTCAGTAAATGAATCAAATAAAAATGTAGGGTGGATTCCATAGCCACCCTTCAGACTGTCAAAATACCTATTTTTCAAAACTTGCATTTGTACAAAATGCCTTTAAATAAAGTTTAGGTCCAGCCTTTTCAAAGTATGGTGGTTGTTAAGGCAAAGCCTTAAGGTCTTAAATATCTTTAAAAGAGTGTTTTTGAAGGGGTTGGGGAACTTTTCTCGATAGGAAAAAGTTCTTAAGGTCTTGAGTTTTACAATTCTAATCCACCCTTTTTTACCACCTCAAATCAAGCGTTCTGTCCAATCTGCTTCCTTAAATCCAACCATAACAAAATCATCACCCACAACAATTGGGCGTTTCACAAGCATACCATTGGTTGCCAACAATTCAAATTGTGCATCTTCGCTCATTGTGGCAAGTTTGTCCTTGAGTTGCATTTCTTTATACACCAAACCACTGGTGTTGAAAAATTTTTTTAATGGCAAACCACTTTTTCCATGCCACAACATAAGTTCATCTTTTGTGGGATTTTCTTCTGCAATATGACGACTCATGTAATCCACACCATTGGTATCTAGGAATTTCTTTGCTTTTTGACAGGTGGTGCATTTTGGATATTGCACAAATAAAGTAGACATGGTAGTTCCTCCTTTTGATTACGGGCAGATATAGAATCTAGTCCTACAGTTTGTGAATTTCTTTGGTAGATGGATAATAAAATCCACTGTTGTTTTAACGTCAAGATTCCCCATTGCATTTGGAATGACAGCTTGCAGTGGTATAAATCTATTTTTATTATTCTACATAATATCTATCCAATTCCCATTTGAGTGGATTGGTGTCGATGTATTGCCAAATTTCTTCATAGGATTTTTGGTTACGAATGACGTGGTCGTAAAAGGAACGTTGCCAGATATGACCATCAAATGGTGGCAAAACACCACATTTCACCAGTTTGATATATTCAATTGTTGTATTCCTTTTGAATGATTGTATGATCTGCGATATTGTAGGGGTGGATTCCATATCCACCCGTGAAATCACAATGATTGCGTGAAAATGATTTGGCATAATCACGTATTTATCACAGAAAATATTTTGATACTCATTTATTGTTTTATGAAATATTTCATCTATCATACGGGCAGATATGGAATCTGCCCCTACATTGCCAAATAGGCATTTATGGGCGTGGGTACAAATGGTAATAAAATACCCACCATTACTACTATAATCATATTCCTTTAATCGCAATTGCTTTCGTTTTGGCAACTCCATCTCATCACCCACAATTCCACTTCAAATTTCACAATTGATGGCTATTATCATCATCTTCCAAAAAACAATCACGATTCATGTAATACCAAACCAACTGTTTTCCAGCACTGCCAAAGGTAGCCAGCAAAATAATGAGCATTGCACTTTTTGGCAAACCACGCATTTCCACCATGACAGCACCCACAATTCCAATCAACACAAACATTCCTGCTACAATGAAATACGTAGATTTCTTTTTATATTTTGGTTGCATTGCTACACCTCCAATATTACACGTTATATGTAATTTCAAATCCAATGGTTCCAGAGCTTTCTGGTGCAATGGTGCCTGCTGGCATCAAGAAACCAATGCCACTATCGGTCAAATAGAAGGTCACATCCTCCAAATGATCCTCAATATCATCTTCCACATCATCATTGAATTTACTTGGAGATTCTTCTGCCAAAGCCAAGAAAGAAGCCACCAAGAAGTCCTCAATTTCAGAATTACTATCGTTAACCACATCAGAAATATCCAATTCTTTGCCACTTGCGTTATACACCACACCAAATTTATCGGAGATGGAAGCACTGCCAATGGTTGCGGATTCTGTCACAACAAAGGAAGTGTACACACCATCACAACGTGTCAAATCCAAAGCATATTCCACAGAAAATGGAGAACTGGAAGTTGCAGCACCACTATACATGCTCATAAAATCTGCCAAAAGTGTTTTACTTTGTGTTTCATAGGCGGACTTTTCATCTGCTGTCATTTCACCTGAAGGATAGGTCACTTTACCAGTGATTATAACAGAGCCATTTGCATCAGTTGCATTTTGGGTATAGACACCACTGGAATAGGTTTCGCTTGTGCTACCACCAGATGTGATATCCACCTCGTAAGTTTCACCATTCCACAAAACTTCTGCACCAAGTGCTTCGGAAATTGCACGCACAGGTACCAAGGTTCTACCATTAATGATTTGTGCTTCCACTGGCATTTCATAGATGACCACACCATTGCGATACAAGTCTGTTTTTCCAATATACATCAGCAAAACGTCGGTTTCATGGATACTTGTGATGCTTTGGCTGGCTTCATCCCAAACCACTTCGCAGTTCAAAGCTTCAAAAATACTACGCATCGGTACCAAAGTTCGATCATCAATAATGACTGGAGGTTGGTCAAAAGCAAGCTGATTCCCGTCAACTGTCACTGTAATTTCTGGATGTGCAAACACCGTTGTTACCATCAACATGGAACAAATGGCACACAAACCAATTATTTTTTTCATCATTCTATGCAATCTCCTTGTTCTTTTTTTGCAAGTTCTGCGTATTTTGCTGCAACACCACTACAGAATTTCACCATTTGCATACAGTTACGTTTTCTTGCTTTGCCTTCAAAGTCTCCATGTACTGCGGACAAATCCTTACAAATGAAGTTATCACCAAATTCTGCTTCCATTTCACGAATCATGGGTTCCATTGTATGATAGATGCCATGGAGTTCTGTGATTTTGTCACGCATTTCTTCCTTAGCAAATGGATTTTTGCGACCGATGATACTACCATATGCCATAATTGCGCCAGTGATTGCACCACAAGTATGGTTACGAGTATTGGCAAATCCACCGCCAAAACCAGTGCACATTGCAAAAGCTTCCATTGGTATTTCTGGGTTACAGTTGTCACGAAAACTCATCAAAACGCACTCTGTACAATTCAATCCTTGACGGAAATAATTGGCACCATCCAAAGCAGTTTGTTCCACCAAAGTTAATTCTATTTCCTGTATTTCTGACATACAAAAACCTCCTATTTTTCTACAAAATAACTCAGTTTCATCATACCACAAATCCCAATTAAAATCCTTATTTTTACAGAAAAACGTGATTTTCACCATAAAAAAAGTGGTGCAATGAAACACACCACCTGAAAAGATAAGATACAGTCAAGTATAAGACCTTGGGACTCTGTCCCAACCCCTGCAATCCTTTGAAAAGGCTTGACCCAAACTTTATTCAAAAGATTAGATATTAAAACATATAATAACTGAATTATAAATAACAAAACGTAGGTGTCTATGCCCACACCGACCCAAATGCAAATACAATTAGGATAAGATAAATTTCTCAATCACTTCTGCAACTGCGCTATGTTTATAATCATTTTCTGTCACATAATCGGCTTCATCCTGAATATATTTGGGTGCATTTGCCACAGCAACGCCAAGACCAGCTTCACGAATCATGGATAAATCGTTTTCACTATCGCCAATGGCAATGGCATCTGTCACAGGAATATTCATGATTTCCAAGACTTGTTTCATGGCAGAACCTTTATTTACACCACGCAAAACCACTTCCATATAATGATCACTGGAGAAGAAAGAATCCAACTGCATACCCATTTCTTTCATTAAAACTTCTTGGACTGCCAAAAGTTTATCTTTTTTGCCATTGATCAGGCTTTTTGTAAACACACCATCATAATTTTCATAGTCTGTCAAAATAATGGCTTCAGTGCCCATAACTGCACAGTAGTTTTCTACTTCCTTTGTAAAATGAGTTGCCATAAATTTACGATTGTCATAAAAATAGACTTCAAGACCCATTTCTTCTGCTAATTTTGCATACTTTGCATATTCTTTTGGGGAAAAGCCTTTTTTCCAAGCCAATTTCATGGTTTCCAAGTGATACACAGCACCACCATTTTGTGTGATGACATAGCCCTTTTGCCCCTTAAGACCCAAGTGTTCCAAAATCACTTCTGTGCCAAAAACACCACGTCCAGTGCACAACACCATTTCTTTGCCAGCTGCAACTGCCTTTGCAATTGCTTCTTGATTTTTTTCTGATATATGAATATCGTCCTCCAATAAAGTACCATCCATGTCTGAAAATATAATTTGATACGCCATTTTTCCATCTCCTAACTTTCTATACTTGTGGATAACTCTTTCAATTATCAGTATTCCTAGTTATTTTATCCACTTTATCCACAGTATTTTTCCGAGTTATACACAGTTTTTCTTCAGTTATCCCATTTCCCTGTTGATATCCTGCAATTTCTACTATTTTTACACAGGTCATTCTACTGATAAAAAATGCCTGTTCTACGATACACATACAACAAGCATTGATTTTTACACTTTATCTTCTGGACTTTTTTCTTCAATTTCTACTTGTTCATCGGTTTCTTCCACCAAAACACGTTTTTCCATACGTACTTTACGACGCAAATTTGTATTGGAAAGTGCTTCTTCTTCCTCTGAAAGTTCCCTATCTTTTTTACGTTTCACTTCTTCCATACGCAGAATTGCTGCCATTTTTTTTGCCATATCGTGGAGTTCTTCATCGCTATGTGCATGTCCCATTTGTTGTTCCATACTTGCAATGGAGTTTTCCAATTGTGCTGACAAAACATCCACATCCATAGCCATCAGTTCTTCAGCACTTGCATCTGGATACATTTCGTCATAATAATCTTCATTGATGGCATCTACAGAAGCAATTTTTCCTGCCAATTGTTCTTCCATTTGGATTTGTTCACGTTCTGAATGGGTCACATCACCCAGTGATTTTTCCATTTTCTTATCTTCATTTTCCACAACAGGAACCATTTTTTCTTGGTTATCGTATTTCTTGAATTTTTTGCGGAACTTGATTTTCATGATTTTTTCATGTTTTGGCTTAAATGTTTGATTTTTAGCCACTTCTACTGCTTCAATTTCTTCATCTGACAACAAATAGATACTCACACCCATTTGAATTGGTTTTGCATAGGTGAAAGAACCAGTTCGACTATGAATCCCATTGAGCACAACACCATTGTCATCCTGATCCAAAAGAGCCAACGCAAAACAAAGATTCCCACCCATTTCATCAAATGGATTGTAACGCACCAAACCTACTTTTTGTACGTTGGAACGCATATTTTCTTCAATATCCAGCACCATATCCAAAACTTTGTTGTAATTTTCTTCTACTTGTTTTGTAACACGGAAATATTCTTCCAATTTCATTTCTAAGTTGTGGCTAGGTCTTCGCTTAGAACCCATAAAAAACTCATACTTTTTCTTTTGTTCCATCACATACACAAATGTAACGATACAAAAAATGAGCATAATCAAAACAGCAATACCAAAGCCAAGCAACACATAATCCAAATTATCTGTCAAAAAGCTCATATTTACACTTCCATCCGTTTCATAATTGTCAAAAGTCTATCCAATTCATCTTCTGAGAAATAGGCAATTTCAATTTTTCCTTTGTTTTTGTTTGCTGAAATCTTCACTTTTGTAGCGAAAATGGATTTCAAAGAGTCTTCCAATTCACGTTTATTGACCAATGCAGCCACTTCTTTTTCTGGTTTGGTGGTTTCTTCTTCTGGTTCCAAGAATTTTTTCACCAAAACTTCAGTTTCACGCACACTGCATTCCTCATCAATGACGTGTTCTGCCATATCAAATTGTGCTTCACCATCGGTAATGGCAAGCAAAGCACGTGCATGTCCAACAGAAATCTTATTTTCCCAAAGGAAATTCTTCACACGATTGTCCAATTGCAACAAACGCATCATATTTGTGATATTGGAGCGACTTTTGCCTACTTTTTCACCAATTTTTTCTTGTGACAAGCCAAATTCTTCTTGCAAACGCTTGTAACTTTCTGCTTCTTCCAAAGGATTCAAGTCTTCACGTTGGATATTTTCCACCAAAGCCACTTCAAATGCTTCGCCAGCTTCCCAAGATTTTTCAACCACTGGAATTTTGGTGAGTCCAGCAATTTTTGCAGCTCTCCAACGTCTTTCACCAGCAATCAATTCATAATAATCGCCATTTTTTTGTACCACTACTGGTTGAATCATACCATAGGTTTTGAGGGATGTAGCCAATTCTTCCAATGCTTTTTCATCAAAATAACGACGTGGTTGTTTACGATTTGGCTCAATCATATCCAAATCCAGCTCTTTTGGTGAAGAATCACCCATTTGTGCAGTGTTTTGCATTGCTGTTTCCTTCAAATCGTCCATTTTTGTATTGATCAATGCTTCGATTCCAAGTCCTTTGGATCCAAGTCCTTTTTTCTTTACAGCCATCAATTCCACTCCTTATCCATAACTTCTTCAGCCAAAAGTCTATAACTTTCTGTTCCTTTTGATTTTGGATCATACAAATGAATGGGCAAACCATGACTTGGTGCTTCACCCAAACGCACATTTCTTGGAATGATGCTGCGATACACCGTATTTCCAAGGCTTCGTTTCACTTCTTCCACCACTTGCATGGAAAGATTTGTTCTTGCATCGTACATGGTAAACACAATTCCTTCGATTGCCAACTCTGGATTTAAGCGTTTTTTCACCAAATTGATGGTATATAGGAGCTGCTCCAACCCTTCCAATGCAAAATATTCACATTGAATTGGCACCAAAACCGTATCTGCTGCAATCAAAGCGTTTACTGTAATCAAATTCAAGGAAGGTGGACAGTCAATCAAAATGAAGTCGTATTCATCTTTGATTTTTGCCAATTCTTCCTTCAATACAAATTCTCTATTTTCTTTTCCAATTAACTCAATTTCTGCACCAGTCAAGCTGATATTTGCAGGAATCACTTCCAAACCATCTACAACTGTTTTGTGGCGAATATCTTCGATGCCAATTTCGTTTAAAAACACGTTATAAATAGTCTGTTCCATACCGTTTTTATCCAAACCTAAGCCACTTGTGGTGTTTCCTTGTTGATCAACGTCAATTGCAAGTACTTTTTTACCAGCTTCCGCCAAACAAGCAGAAAGGTTGATGACTGTTGTACTCTTTCCAACGCCACCTTTTTGGTTGGTAACTGCTATAATTCTGACTTTACCCATATTATTTTATCCTTTCTGTCTGCTTTTACTCTAAAATTTTAATTTGTTTGATAAATTAAGTATATCATATTTTGATGGGGTTTCATAGTAAAATTCAGGTTTTTTCTTTGGTTTTTACTGGATGTTTCACGTGAAACAGTGATTTTTACATTGAAAATTTTGTTTTAAAGATTATGGTCGATTCATGAATCGCCCATACAACAATATTATTATATTTAAAATGTTGCAATAAAAAACCACCCTATTTTCATAAGGTGGTATGTTTCACGTGAAACAATTACATTTGTTCTGGTGCATTGATACCCAAAATGCGAAGTCCTTCTTTGAGAACTGTTTTGGTTGCCACTACCACTGCAAGTCTAGCCAATTTCACATCATCTTCACTATTAAGGATTGGGTTGTCATGGTAGAATTTATTGAAGGCTTGAGAAATTGCAACCATATGTCTTGTAACGATAGATGGTTCGTATTTTCTTGCTGCATCTTCCAATTTCACAGGAAAATCAGCCAATAATTTACAAACATCCATGGATGCTTCATCAGAAATCAAAGAATAATCCACATCTGCAAAGGAAACATCTCCTGCTTTTTTCAAGATACTACAAGCTCTGGCATGTGTGTATTGCACATAAGGGCCAGTTTCACCATCGAAGTTGAGCATTCTTTCCCAAGAGAATACAACGTCTTTGATTCGACCATTGTACAAATCATTGAAAATAACAGCACCGATACCCACTTGTTTCGCAATTTCTTCTTTATTTTCCAAGTTTGGATTCTTTTCTTCGATGATTTTGCCTGTTTCAGCAATTGCTTGGTTGAGCAAATCTTCCATCAAGATAACATTTCCTTGACGAGTGGACAATTTACCACTTTCGAGACTAACCAAACCAAATGGTACATGCACCAAATCTTTGTACCAATCATATCCCATACGATTGATGACTTCAAACCATTGTGCAAAGTGCAAGTTTTGATCCAAAGCTGTCAAATAGATACATTTTACGAAATCGTATGTTTTTTTACGATACAAAGCAGCTGTGATATCACGAGTTGCGTATAATGTACCGCCATCTTTACGAATAATCAAACATGGTGGCATATTTTTGTCTTCCAAATCGACAATCATAGCACCTTCGCTCTCTTTGAGGATATTTTTTTCTTTCAATTCTTCCACAACTGGAGCCATTTTATCATTATAGAAGCTTTCGCCTGTGTATGCATCGAATTTCACACCAAGCATTTCATAAACTCGATCGAATTCTTTGATGCTGATATCGTAGAACCATTTCCACAAAGTCAACGCTTCTTCGTCACCATCTTGCATTTTCACGAACCAACCACGAGCTTCATCGTTCAATTCGTCTTTTTCTTTGGCTGCATCGTGGAACAATACATAAATACGCATCAATTCTTGGATTCCACCTGTTTCTACTGCTTCCTTGGAACCCCAAAGTTTGTATGCCACAATCAATTTACCGAATTGTGTACCCCAATCGCCAAGATGGTTGACACCTTCTACAGTGTAGCCAAGTGCTTGGTGGATTTTGCAAATTGCATTACCGATTACTGTGGAACGCAAATGCCCAACATGGAATGGTTTTGCGATATTTGGTGAAGAATAATCCACTACCACTGCTTTGCCAGCACCCAAAGTGCTATGACCATATGCAGTGCCTTCTGCCAACACCTTTGTCAAAACGGATTCTGTAAAGTTTCCTTGGTTCACAAAGAAATTAATGTATGCGCCCACTACGTTGATTTCACGAATTGCATCGCCGATCACAAGTTTTTCTTTGATGTCATTTGCGATCATTGGTGGTGCTTTACGCAATGTTTTAGCCAATTTGAAGCATGGGAAAGCGAAATCGCCCATTTCTTTATTTGCTGGTACTTCCAACATAAACAAAATTTCTTCCACTGGCAATTCAGATGCCACAGAAAGTTGTTTTGCAATTTCCAATTTAAAATCCATAATTTCCTCCTAAAAAGATTAAAGTCAAGTGCAAGACCGTGGGACTCTGTCCCACCACCCTGCCACCCTTTGAAAAGCGTGGACGTAAACTTTATATTTTAAAATTTTATATAATAGTAATATTTATTAACCTTACCAACTGTATCACAAAAACCCTGAAAAATCAAGTATTTTAGGGCATTTACAAGGTTGAATTATAATGTGTATTTACTATATAATGATTGGTTTTTATTAAGAAAAAAATGATCCATTTATATGATATCAATGTCTTTAGTCATTCACCATTCACCATTCGTTTTTAGTCCAAATCACCCATATTTTACTGTCAAATTCACATATGAAATATGTTCACGCATCAAAGCATAAGCCTTTTGGTAGTCGCCAATTTCGATTGCATGCAACAACTTCCCATGCAAATCCAAAGTTACTTCGATTGCTTTTGGGTTTTGGGTCAATGATTCACGCATTGCCAGACGTATCCCATGTTCAAAGGATTCCTTAGCCGCCATCATGGTATTATGAAGCAACATATTATGTGACGCTTCTGAAACGTATGTATGGAACTGGCTATCTGCATCACAAAACAAATTGACATCTGATTTATTGGAAATCATCTGCTCATATGCATCACGAATCTTTGTAATATCCTCTGGTGTTGCTCTTTTGGCTGCATAACTGGCGGTTTCTGCTTCCAACATATACCGAAACTCCAGTAAATCGTGTAATTCTGAGTTTTGCACTGTCATAGAAAATGGTGCTACATGGATCATATCTTCCACTTCGCAAACAATGGTGCCTGCTTTGGAACGTTTGATGAACCCAAACACCGCCAATGCTGTATATGCTTCACGCAAAGTACTTCTACCCACATGCAACAACTCGCTGACTGTGTTTTCATTGGGTAACATATACCCTGTTGGCAATTTGCCTTCTATAATCAAGTCTTTGAAACGCAAAAACAACTGATGTGAAATGTTGGTTTTGTCCAAATCCTCGGTCAAATAATCGACGTATTCTTTTATATACTCTTTCTCCATATTCAATCCTCCTCCACTATTTCTGGTTTTGGAAATGTATATATATTTTGTATTTCTTCTATGGGCACTTCTTCGCCCAATAGGAAACTGGCTGTTTCGTCATGTATTTCTATGAGACGCACTTGATCCTTAGCTCGAATCATTGCATCTTGTTCTTCTTCTGATAGAGACAACATATCGTAAACGCTACGCACCACAAAATGATTTTGATAGTTCACGTTTTGGAATTGTGTCCAAATTGGCATAAATTCCACTTCTTTGACCGTTGGCAAGTCTGTTCACCACTTGTTCCACTGTCAAATACAATACTTGGATGCATTTCTTGGTGGATCTGTTTGTGATGAGATGAAATTTCCTAGGGAATGACAAAGCCATTTGTAATTTCGCCATTGGTTGTTCTATTTGGCGATATTCCATAGGTTGCAACACATGTTTGACTTGAAATATGGTATCTGCTCCACTTTGATCATCAAATCTATCCACGCTTTGTGGATTTCCCTTGGTGCCGATTCATACTATTTCCCATTGTGGCATCATCCAACTAGGTCTGCCATTTCTTCAGCTTGTCTGGTTCCACCATTGTGGTTTCGTTCCACATTCACCAGATAATCTTCTGGCACTGGCAAGCCATTGGTACCATTGTATAGGATAAAAACGCAACTTCCAAACCATTCTTTTCTATGATTAAGATTTCGTTTTGTTCTTCTTCTGAACGATATGTGCCAAAGTGATCCTCCAGCTGCATCCAACACATCCAAGGTTCGCACCACTCCAGCAGCACCTGCATCCATATATGGTCATTGGCAGTTGAAAGTACGTTAAACCCAATCTGGGTTTCCATAAACTCATTTACTGAACATGGGATAATCTGCTGCAAATCCACCAATGTGGTTTCCAAATTCCCAAAACAAAGTCATATCCTGTGAAATATTCTTTCATATCTTGGAAATTATGAGAGAAATCAATAGGTTCTTGTTTCCCAGTCATATGCTTGTTGTATTGGTAACTATGCACCATGTTCACCAACCACAGCAAAGGAAACTTCACGCACCAAATTTGTTCTCCTGTTGTGATGGTACACTCCAAAATTGGTGTTTCCAAAATTCTTCCGTAATCTGTTGTAATCCGCCAACGATGGTTCGACCGATGTAGATGTACAGGCGGACACCATAAAAGAAAGAAAAACCATACTCGCTATTTTTACATTTCATGGAATCCACCTCCAAAAAAGCAAACGGTAAGATTTCTCCTACCGTCACAAATTAAAAATATCAATTCCAAATCACCGTATTGACTGGGTTAAAATAGAGCCTGCTGACACATACACAAACCAAAGAACTGCTGTTGGAATTGCAAGAAATAGAAGTAGGTCATGGTCAAAGTCAACAATGTTGTGATGATGGTAACGAAAATCAGCCAGAATGGAAGCACCAAACCACCATATTTGCCATCAAATTGGAATCTTTACCAGCCACAATGCCCCAATGAACACAAACACAGCAAACACACAAAAGGTCATGCAATCTGAAATAAAATCAATATTCATAAGATACCTCTAATAAATCAACGGGATAAAACCCATCCCCTACTACAATTATGGTTTTGGTTGTTTTTAAGATCCTTCAGTCTCATTACGGGCGTGCACAAGCCCCTAAAATGACATTCCAATTATTTATCTTCCTGAATAAAATGAAACATCTTGGTTTGGTTGTTTCATGGTTGTGATTATTCCACAGTTTTGGTTGTTTCGATTTTGCTGGTGTTCCTTCACCATGGCATGCCATTGTTTCCTTTGCATCAGCAGAGTTCTTTGTATGGGTACTTATATGAAAGCTCGTTGTTTCATGGGGAATCCATCACACCTTGTGGACCCAATAATTTGATTGCCAGCAACCAAACTCAGTCAAAACCTATTGGATATGGGCATCGCTTGTATCATTTTCAAATCAGGAAGAACCAGTGAGTTCACCTGTTTTTCCTTCAATTTGGATAAGCCTTTACCACCACAATATGGTGATGAGAAAATTGTACCTTTCTCTTTCACCAATACACCAGAAGATATCGAAAAGGAACAAGGTCTTTGCTACCTGACCTATACCAACGAACGTACACATGATGTGATTCGTGCCAACTTGCATAGATCCCCATTATACGGTGGTGTCATTGAAGGTACAGGCCCTAGATATTGTCCTTCTATTGAGGATAAAGTGGTGCGTTTTGCAGATAAAATTCGCCATCAATTGTTTGTAGAACCAGAAGGTTGGGACACCGAAGAAATGTACATCCAAGGTATGTCCTCATCATTGCCAGAAGATGTGCAAATCGAAATGTATCGTACTGTACCAGGCTTGGAAAACTGCGAAATCACTCGTTTTGCCTATGCAATTGAATACGATTGTATCGATGCCACACAATTGAAGTTGTCCTTGGAGTTCAAGGAATTGGTGGTTTGTTCAGTGCAGGTCAGTTCAATGGTAGTTCAGGTTACGAAGAAGCAGCAGCCCAAGGTTTGTTGGGTGGTATCAATGCTGTGCGTTATATCCAAGAAAAAGATCCTTTGATTTTGAGACGTTCTGATGGATATATCGGTGTTTTGGTGGATGATATCATCAGCAAAGGTACCAAAGAACCATATCGTATGATGACCAGTAGAGCGGAATTTAGATTGTTGTTGCGTCAGGATAATGCAGACCAAAGATTGACACCCATTGGTTATGAAGTGGGACTTATCGATGAAGAACGTATGCAAAAATTGCGTGACAAAGAAGCGGCAGTTGCAGCAGAAATTGCAAGGGTGAAAACACTTACCATAGCACCAAAAGAATATGTTTTGGAATTGTTGGAACAAAACAATAGTGCACTCATTAAGTCTGGTGTGAAATTGGCAGATCTTGTGAAACGCCCAGAGCTCACCTATGAAAAATTGGCACCTCTTGATGAAAATAGACCAGTACTCACTTTGGAAATTCAAGAACAAGTGAATATCCAAATCAAATATGAAGGGTATATTGCCCAACAAATGAGCCAAGTGGATCAGTTCAAGAAATTGGAGAATAAACTCCTACCAACAGATATTGTATATGCAGATATCCAAGGCTTGCGTATCGAAGCACGCCAAAAATTGGATTTGATTCGACCAGAATCCCTTGGTCATGCTTCCAGAATCACAGGGGTATCACCAGCGGATATATCTGTGCTGCTCATTTACTTAGAACAAAGAAAAAGAACAAGATCAAAAGAATAAGAGAAAGACCTTGGGACGCTGTCCCAAACCCTGCAAGGGACTTATCCCTTGACCCATTAAGCAAAAATTACATTTTTGCAGAGAAATAGGGAATATTTGGTACTGTAGGGGCAATTCACGAATCGACCGCAATACCCCAAAACACCAATATGCACTGGGTAAATCACCAAACGGGACAGCACAGCTATCCCCTACAAAATGCAATGCAACAAATTGGCAAAATATAAATTTTGGTACTCGTAGGGATACCCCTTGCGGGTGTCCGTAAATCGAAAACAAAACAGGATGGGAAACCCATCCCCTACGATGAAACGTAAAATTATTGTCACTGGTAGGGGTGATTTACGAATCGACCGCAATGCTACAAAACACCAATATGCATTGCGAAAAACCCAAACGGGATGTCGAGGACGCCATCCCCTACGATGAAACGTAAAATTATCGTCACTGGTAGGTGCGATTCACGAATCGACCGTAATCAACAACCAAAACCATAAATTCATTACAATCATCATCAATCCCACCAGCGGAAACGTAGTTTTCGCCTATCGGGTCAAGCGTCGCACGCTTGCTGGGGGTGGGACAGAGTCCCACGGTCTTGCACTTGACCTTGACTTTGCCTTTAGG
Source organism: Chakrabartyella piscis (assembly GCA_030067835.1). GTDB lineage: Bacteria > Bacillota > Clostridia > Lachnospirales > Anaerotignaceae > Chakrabartyella > Chakrabartyella piscis. The sequence goes on along the minus strand of CP092441.1, from coordinate 27,312 downwards.
AGAATATTTATGAACAACAAACAACTTTTAATGGACTGTGCAAACCAAATGCACGTCAATTTAACAGAAGAAATGGCAGACCAGTTTATGGCATACTCCGATTTGCTTTTGGACTGGAACGAAAAAATGAACCTGACCGCTATCACAGACCCTAGGGAAGTGGTGTTGAAACACTTTGCAGACTGCTTGAGTTTGGTGCCATATCTGGAATTGGACGAAAATTCCTCCATCATCGATGTGGGTACTGGTGCTGGTTTTCCAGGTGTGCCAGTGAAGATTGCATGTCCAGATGTGGAAATTACCCTTTTGGACGCACTCCAAAAACGTCTGACATTCCTCGAAGAAGTGACAGATTCCTTGGCACTTTCAGGTGTCAATTTCGTACACAGTAGAGCAGAAGACGGTGGTCAAAACCCAGAATTTAGAGAGCAATTTAGCCATTGTGTGTCAAGAGCGGTTGCCAATATGTCTGTTTTGGCAGAATATTGCTTGCCTTATGTACAAGTAGGTGGCTATTTTGTGGCACTGAAAGGTCCTGATGTGTCACGTGAATTGGAAGAATCCAAAGTAGCATTGGAGATTTTAGGCGGTGTGGTTAAGGAAATCATCGATATCCAAATCCCATATACCGAATTGGCACATAATTTGGTGATTATAGAAAAAATCAAAGAAACACCAAAGCAATACCCAAGAAAATCTAAGAAAATCAGCCAAAAACCATTGGCATAACCAAGTTACGCCAGTGAAGAATGAATAGTGAATAGTTGAAAAGATAAGATACTTCGTCATGTTGTTCCTCTGCATGACAATAAGGAGAATGTATCACCTATGCGCTGTCATTCCAAATGTAATGAGGAATCTTGATTTTGGTTTTTTGACAGTCTGACCCTATAACATTTGTTATGGGGTTTTTTGTTTGGATTTGCAATGATTTTGTGATTTTTCTATATTCTTGTCATTTCTTCATTGATTTTGTGTTTTTGTTTTGGGAAATACCCTTATTTTTCCATGTTAAAATGAGAAAAAGACAATTACCAATGGATATGCAACACCAAAAGGAGGAATGCTCATGGAACTTTTGAAATTCACAGAAAGACGTATGAAGAAAGAAAAAATGGTGTACCAATTGCCAGTGGATAAAATTCGACCCAATCCATACCAACCAAGGAAATACTTCAATTTCAATGCGTTGGAGGAACTATCCAAGTCCATTGCAGACTATGGTGTGTTGCAACCCATCAGTGTACGCAAAATGACTGGTGGGTATTATGAATTGGTGGCAGGTGAGCGTAGGCTTCGAGGTGCAGATATGGCAGGGCTTACAGAAATTCCAGCCATTGTTTTGGATATTACAGACCAAGATAGTGCGATTTTGGCGTTTATCGAGAATTTGCAACGTCAAAACCTATCTTTTTTGGAAGAAGCAGAAGGCTATCGCAATATGATTGAGGATTATGGTTTGACCCAAACAGAGCTTGCAAAAAAGCTATCCAAAAGCCAGTCAGCCATTGCCAATAAACTTCGTGTGTTGAAATTGGAGGAACGTGTCAAACAGGAATTGACCCTATACCGCTTTTCAGAACGTCATGCAAGAGCACTGCTTCGATTGCCAGATGAAAGTTGTAGGCTTGCCATTTTGGATAAGATGAAAGAACGTGATGCCAGTGTGAAAGAAACAGAAGAAATGATAGAAGAATTGCTGGATTTCTTGGAAGAAAAAGCAAAGAAACCCCAAGGGAAACGAGAAAAACGATATGTAGCGGACTTTCGTATTTACACCAATACCATCAAGCAATCAGTGGAAGTTATACGCAAAAGTGGCGTAGAAGTGGTGTATGAAGACACAGAAAATGAAGATTGCTGTGAAATTATGATTCGCATTCAAAAACAAGAAAAAGCGGCAATGTGAGCGAACAAAGAGCAGTGAAAAGTGAAGAATGAATAGTGAAGAGTTGAAAACCAAAAGCACAAACCAAAACCACAAATCCAAACCATAAAACGAATGTACTGTAGGGGCGTCCCTCTCACCGCCAAAGATATGGCGGTCACACGTAGTGTGATTTTGCATGCAAAATGATGACCCATGTGGGCGCCCGTAATATGTCAACCAAGATTCCTCATTACATTCGGAATGACAGCTTACAGTGGTATACATCCCATTTTTATGAACAACAAATCAAGTCATTCACCCTTCACCATTAGTCATTCACCATAGGCGAAGCCTATTCCCCCATTGTGCTAATCGCCACTGCTGGACAATTGGTCTTTGCTTCCAATACCATTTCTTTGGCATCAGCTGGAATTTCACCACCAATGGCATAGGCTTTGCCATTTGGCAACTCCGCAAATACATCAGAACATAGATTCATACAAAATCGACAACCAATACATGCATCAGATACAGTTACAGTCATAAAAAAACCTCCTTTTCATTTGGAGGTAGTATGTGTGGAATTGCTGTGATTTATGCAATGAAATGAAAAAAAGTGTCAGTAGGGGCGACCTGTGGTCGCCTGCTCGTCATGAACCGCCACAAATTACGGGGTGTCGAGGACGCAATCTCCTACAGTGTATCTTGTTCTGTATTCTTTTCAATTGATTCTTTCTCATACTTCCCTGTTCTATGGCAAAAATCACGATTCCCACAGGTAGCACACCCTCTACCACAACCACGTCGAATGCCAGAACCAAGTTTGTGTTGCACAATAACAGGTATCATCAATATAACAAATATACCAATATAAATAGCCATAAATCATTCCTCCAATCCAAAACAAACAAAAACTACCATCAGTATAGGCTTAATTTTGGGAATAAGCAAGGTAATATTTTACAGAATCTGCAAGTTTTTTGTTGAAATTTCGTTCTTTTACCAACAAATTACAGCTAGATAAACTGGAAGAAAAGGTATATAATAGAAATTAGAAGTCCATTAGACACTGGCATATGTCTATAGTACAGAATAATTTGGTTGCAACACAAAGGTAACAAAAGAGGAGGAGATTCTATGATGACTACAGAGATTTACGACATCTTAGAAATTGTAGCAGGCACACATGCAGCACCTCATGATGTTTTGGGGATGCATGAAATGGAAACACCAGAAGGCAAAATTTGTGTGGCAAGGGTATTTATGCCTTTTGCAAAACAAATCACATTGATCGACCAAGGAAACAAACGCAAAAAATACGTTTTGGAAAAGATTCATGAAGATGGATTCTTTGCAGGTACGTTGAAAGACCGTGATGAGTGGTTCCAATACCAATTGGAATACGTCATGGAAGACGATACCACATGGAAATCCTATGATCCATATTCCTTTGGTCCAACTATTTCTGAATATGACAGATATTTGTTTGGTGCTGGCAATCACTACGAAATCTATAAAAAAATGGGTGGTCGCTTAATGACACATGAAGGTGTCAAAGGTGCAGCCTTCACAGTTTGGGCACCCAGTGCAAAATCCATTAGCCTGGTGGGGGATTTCAACCATTGGGACAACAGAAGAAACCCTATGCGTCAATTGGGTGAATCTGGCGTTTGGGAAATCTTCATTCCAAAACTTGTAGATGGAGATGCTTACAAATACCATATGGTACAAGTGGATGGTAGAATTGTAGACAAAACAGACCCTTATGGCTACACAGCAGAAGTACGTCCAAAAACAGCTTCTGTGTTGTATGCAGATGCAAAATTCAAATGGAAAGACAAACGCTGGTTGAACGCAAGAAAGAAAAAAGACATGAACAAAGAACCTATGAATGTCTATGAAGTGCATTTGGGTTCTTGGATGCGTGTGCCAGAAGAAGAAAATCGTTTCCTTACATATACAGAATTGGCAGAACGTTTGGTGCCTTATGTGAAAGAAATGGGCTTCAACTATATTGAATTGCTTCCTGTTTCGGAACATCCTTTTGATGGCAGCTGGGGTTATCAAGTGACTGGTTTCTATGCACCAACCAGCCGTTTTGGTCATCCAGATGAATTCAAATTGTTTGTGGATACTTGCCACAACAATGGCATTGGCGTTATCTTGGATTGGGTACCTGCCCATTTCCCAAAAGACGATTTTGCTTTGGCAAGATTCGATGGCACTGCTTTGTATGAACACCAAGACCCTCGTCAAGGGGAACACCAACAATGGGGTACTTATATCTTCAACTATGGTAAAAAAGAAGTGAGCAATTTCCTCATTGGAAATGCTTTGTTCTGGTTGGAAGCCTATCATATTGATGGTTTGCGTGTGGATGCAGTTGCGTCTATGTTGTATTTGGACTTTGCCAAAAACGAAGGTGAATGGTTGCCAAATCAATATGGCGGTAGCGAAAATATCGAAGCAGTTGAGTTCTTGAAACATCTCAATTCTGTGATTCGTGGACGTGAAGACGGTTCTTTGATGATTGCAGAAGAATCCACATCTTGGTCTGGTGTTTCCAGAGATACCAAAGAAGGCGGACTTGGTTTTAACATGAAATGGAACATGGGTTGGATGAATGACTTCTTGTTCTATATGAAACAAGACCCTATTTATCGTAAATTCCACCATAACAAAATGACCTTTGGTATGGCATATCATTATACAGAAAACTTTATGCTGGTGTTGTCCCATGATGAAGTGGTACATGAAAAAAGCTCTATGGTCGGTAAAATGCCTGGTGATGATTGGCAACGCTTTGCAAATTTGCGCTTGGCTATGGTTTTATGTATGGACACCCTGGTAAGAAATTACTCTTTATGGGTGGCGAATTTGGCCAGTACCACGAATGGAGAGAAGCAACCAGCTTGGATTGGCATTTGTTGGAATTCGATGACCATAAAGAAACACAAAACTACATGAAAGCCTTGAACCATTTCTATACAGAACACGATGCTTTGTGGTCAAAAGACTCTGATCCAGAAGGTTTCAAATGGATTGAAGCAGACGATTGCGATAATTCTGTATTCTCCTTTATCAGACGTAGCGATGAAGCAGAATTGTATGTGGTTTGTAACTTCACACCAAATGCATACGCTGATTTCAGACTTGGCGTAGAAGAAGCTGGAGAATATGTGGAAGTGTTCAATAGTGACTTGGAAGAATTTGGCGGTAGCGGCATCACCAATTCTGATGTGATGGTCGCAGAAGATGTGAATTGGAATCGCTTGCCAAAGAGCATCACTTTGCATTTGCCACCACTTGCAATGGTTGTTTTGGAACGCAAAATTGAAAAACCAGTCAAGAAAAAGAAAAAATAAAATCAAATATTGAATTTATATTAGGCGGTGCTTCGGTCAATGTCATTCAGTTAAGACTGAATGACGACTAATGACTAAGGGTGAAAGGTGAAAGACTAGGAAAACCAAGATTAAAATAGTCCTTCACCATTCACTTTTAGCTTTTAGCCGTCATTTAGCTAAGTGTCTTTTTCTTAACTAAATGACATTGGTGCTTCGGTACCGCTTTTTTATTTGCCTAAACGGATACTTGTTAAATGGTTTTTGAATAAAGTTTGGATGAAACCTTTTCAAAGGTTTCTGGGGTGTGGGGCAAAGCACCACGGTCTTGATTTGTTGCATTAGATTTTATTCATTGCAATCCATATCCTCTAAAACACAGCCTGTAGGGGATGGGTTTCCCATCCTGTAAATACAACCATTCGTCATTGTCATTCTGAGGAAGCGGAGCTGACGAAGAATCTTTGGTTTTGCAGGCGATTCGTGAATCGCCCCTACAAGTGGGTATTGGAGTTTTTATAGGGGCACCCATAACACCATAAAACAACAATCCATCAAATTTACAACATATGTCAAAAAAATATCCCAAACCCATTGACAAACAATAATCACCTGTGATACTATTCAGTTAGTAAGGACTAACTACGAAAGAAAATACAAAAGAAAACAATCAATCATAAGGGGTTATAAGGAGGAATTGCAAATGAGTATCGTAATTATTGGTGGCAATGAACGTATGGAAGCAAAATATATTGATATCTGCAACGGTTTTGGCTACAAAGCAAAGGTATTCACAAAGGAAAAAGGTTGTCTCAAAAAGAAAATTGGATGTCCAGATCTTTTGGTGCTGTTCACTTCGACGGTTTCCCATAAAATGATGAAATCTGCATCCCAAGAAGCAAAAAAATCAGGCATTCCTGTGGCACATGTCCATACAAGCAGCGCAACTGCATTGCAAATGTTGTTGGAAGAAAAAACAGCAGCTTGTTGATTCATAATTTCAAGTACAAATTATATATACTACCCTAGAATGTTGAAAGTCTGCATAGGGTAGTTTGTTGCAAGCATCAGAAAAACATGCTTACCAATGGGTGATTGGAGAACTGACCAATTGGATACAAAACATCAAAACCTCTGGTATCACAGAAAAAGATGCTGTTTTCGAGTATTGTAAAACTGTCTTCCAAGAACATGTGGAAACACGTCAAATTGCCATTGATTCTGCTGGCAATCAGTTAGAAAACGCCTTTGTGTTCTTAGAAAATACCTTTGGTGCTGGTCAGGAATTGGTCATCTTCTTAACAGAACTCCACACCAATTTCTATAGTGTTTGGTTGTTACAAGAATGGGATTCTCCAAAATATTATCAATACAACGAAAGTTTGTTGTTTGGTGAACAGAAAAATAAATTGCAAGAAGAAATTGCAGCATTCCAAAGGGGTAGTTTGTTGTACTAAGCAATGCACTATTCAAATCTGAAATTAGGCACCTGTAGGGTTGATTCACGAATCAACCGCAATATCACAAACCAAACGGGTTGCCCTGGACGCAAACCCCTACAGAATGACAGAATCGGATGTACACTACTGTATGCTGTCATTCCAAATGCAATGAGGAATCTTGGTTTTGCAACATCAAAAAGGGAGGATATTATCCTCCGCTACAACCAATTTACGTTATTTCGTAGGGGCGGATTCCATATCCGCCCGCAAGCCATAATTTTTATTTTTTAGGTGCACCAAGGAGTTTATCCTTTGCCAAAACAGCATCAAATGCTTTTGCAATTGTGGATTCAAAACCATTTGCTTGGAGTTCCAAAACACCTTCAATTGTGGTGCCACCAGGGGAGCAAACTTGATCAATCAATTGCCAAGGTGCTTCGCCACTTTCCAAAATCATTTTGGCACTACCCAAAACCGTTTCTGCTGCAATTTCCAATGCTTGTTTTTTGGAAAGTCCAGCTTTCACACCTGCATGTGCCAAAGCATCCATGTAAAGGTAAACAAAGGCAACAGATGAGCCACCAATGACCATAAATTGTGAGAAATAGGCTTCGTCAATGGGAATCACACTGCCAACAGTTTGGAACATATTTGTAATCAAAGTGGTTTCTGTTTCAGTGACAAAAGCATTGCCACAAATACCACTTGTGGAAGCACCAATTTTTGCATTGATGTTTGGCATCACACGTAAAATTTTGGTTTCTGCTGGCAAAAGACTAGCCAAATAATCTAAAGTTTTACCTGCTGCAATGGATACCACAATGGGTTTTTTCTCTGTAAAAACAGGCAACAAATCCGGCAAAATTTGTTCCAAAATATGGGGTTTCACACCCAAAATGACAACATCACTATTGGCAACCACATCAACACTGGTTTCGCAGAAATGACAACCACAAACCTCTGCCAAATTCTGTGCAGAGACCTTACCTTTGCTGGTGACATATATATCAGAACCTTTGAAACTTTGTGTACCGATGGTCATACCTTTGACAATGGCACCGACCATATTTCCTGCACCAATAAATCCAAATTTCATAGAATAACCTCCTGTCGTTTTTTTAGGTAATTATAATACGACTGGTGGTAAAAAGCAAGATAATAGTGACGCAGAATTTTGTGATGCCTATATTTTCCATAATACATCAAAAAAAGAGCCTTTTAGGCTCTTTTCAGACTGTCAAAGAACCCTATTCCGCACCTTGGAATAGGGTTCTTTCGTATAAATAACGCATATTCTACAAACAACATATACTGCTTACTACTCCATGTTGCCAGTTTTTTTAAGTTCATTGCAGCGAATTTAAGCTTCACCCATTTTGAAACCTGAGCCAAGCCTTTATGATATGTATATCGCATTGCGTGCTTCTCCTTTGCGTCTGCAAAAACCCGTTCTATGGTTTGGCTCCTCAACGCATAGGTGTCTTTTCCTAATGGAGAATGCCGCACATCCTCTGCCTTTTCTAAATATTTCCACCAGATGTGCTTGGTGACTACCTTTCTGTGGTCTTTGCTTTCGGTACACCTTGAAAGATTTTCACATTTTTCGCAAATATAACTGTAACTTTTAAATTCTCTATAGCCATCTCGATTGGTGGTTGTATATGGTAAAACGTGATATTCTGGGCAAATGATGCAGTTGTAGTATTCATCAAAAACATACTCATACCATGGTGAATTTCCTTTTTTCGTCACTGGTCTTTTGTAAGGCAAAGAGGGTATTCTTCCATCATCAAATATTTGCTTGCAAATCCATGGGGTTTTGTATCCTGCATCAGCTGTAATCACTTGTATTTCTGGATATTTTTCTGTCACTTTATGATAAACCTCATCAAATACAACACTATCATGGATGTTTCCAGGTGTTACAACGGTTTCTAATACAAAGTTATTTTTATCGCAAACGGTATGTGCACCATATGCAAAGCACTTTTTATGTTCGCCCTTATGGAACAAACCGCTGTCTGGATCTGTTGTAGAAGTGGTGATTGTTTTTGTTCTTGGAGGGTCATTTTTATCATCAAAAGGCTTTTTTCCATTATCTTCTCTGTCTTTATTGATTTCTTCAAAAAGTTGCTTTTCATACTTTTTAGCTGCAACAGGTATTTCTTTTTTGATGTTTTTCTTTAAATTTGCATTTGCCTTGATATGCGTTGCATCTATAAACACAACTTCTGGACGTAAATATCCTTTTTTCTCAACTTCACCTAAAATCCAAGCGAAAATTTTTTCTACCACTGTTTCTTTAAATCTATTGTTGAAGTTATAACTAATGGTAGCAAAGTGCGGAATACTATCATTGAGGGTATAGCCCAAAAACCAGCGATAGGCAATATTCATTTCAATTTCTTTTACCGTTTGGCGTAAAGAGCGAATTCCATACAAATGTTGGATAAACACCATTTTAAAGAGAACAACAGGGTCAACGCTAGGTCTGCCGTTGTTTGAGCAGTACAAATCTTCCACAAATGAATAAATTTCATTAAAATCTACGGCTTTATCTATTTTTCTTAATAAATGATTTTCTGGAACGAGCATATCTATGTTTATGATTTCTACTGATGTTCTTTTGATTTCTTCTTTACTCAACATTTGTCATCACCTCAACCTCATTATACCAAAAAAAGCCAGCTTATGCTGACTTTTTTGACAGTCTGAAAAGAGCCTTTTAGGCTCTTTTCTTTTATGTAATTTATATTTGAATTACGGTCAAGGAAACCATGACCCTACGTTGCTTTTACGCAATTTTAGTCAATAGCAGCGATTTTTTCATCCAAATCAGCTTCTACAGCAGCAATTTTAGCATTTGCATCTGCCATAGTTTCGCCTTTGACACCAATATAGAATTTCAGTTTTGGTTCTGTACCAGAAGGACGCACACAAATCCATGTATCGTCTGTCAAAGTATAGTACAAAACATCGGATTTTGGCAATGTATTGTCCAAAGCAGCGCCTGTTTGCAAGTTTTGGAACACTTGGTTTTTGTAATCACGAGCTTCTACAACGTCTTTGCCACCAAATGTTGCTGGTGTGTTATCTCTAAGAGATGCCATGATGCGTTTGATTTTTTCAACGCCATCAAGACCCAACAAAGTGATGGATTTTACGCCTTCACAGAAGAAACCGTGTTCTGCATAGAGTGCTTGCAAACCATCATACAAAGTCATGCTTTTTTCTTTGTAGTATGCAGCCATTTCACAAATGAGAAGTGTTGCCACAACAGCATCTTTATCCCTAGCGTATGTACCAGCCAAGCAACCATAGCTTTCTTCAAAACCAAAGAGATATTCATGGGAACCTGTTTCCAAGAAACCTTTGATCTTTTCGCCAATGAATTTGAAGCCAGTCAAAACATCCATTTTTTCTACGCCATATTTTGCACAAATAGCAGTGGTCAATTCTGTACTTACAATTGTGGAGATGACAGCGCCATTTGCAGACATTGTACCCTTTGCAACTTTGCCAGAAATGATATAATCTGTCAGCAAAGCACCCACCATATTACCAGTCAAAACAACATATTCACCTTTGTCATTTTTCACCATTGCACCTACACGGTCACAATCAGGGTCAGTGCCCACAATCACATCAGCGCCAACTTTTTCTGCCAATTCCTGAGCCAAAGCGAACACTTTTGGATCTTCTGGATTTGGATATCCTACTGTTGTGAAGTTGCCATCAGGCAATTCTTGTTCAGCAACAATGGAAACGTTTTTGTAACCAGCTTTTTCCAAACATTCACGCACTGGAATGTTACCAGAGCCATGGATTGGTGTGTAAACGATACCAAAATCATCACCCATTTTTTCTGCCAATTCTGGATACACACGTTGTGCCAAAACGTTTTCATAGAAGGCTTCGTCAACGCTTTCATCCAAAACCACATAGAGTTTTTCTGCAATTGCAGCATCCAAATCCATGCGTTTGATTTGACCATAATCGGAAACAGCGTTTACTTCATCAATGATACCTGTGTCACGTGGAGCAACTACTTGGGCACCATCTTCCCAGTATACTTTGTAGCCATTGTATTCTGGTGGGTTGTGGCTTGCTGTGATGACGATACCAGCTGTGCATCCCAAATGACGTACTGCAAAGGAAAGCATTGGAGTAGGACGCAAAGATGGATATACGTAAGCTGGAATGCCATTTGCTGCCAAAACCAAACCAGCGATTTCTGAAAATTCAGGTGACATATTTCTGGAGTCATAAGCGATTGCAACGCCCTTTGCACCAGTGCCTTCTTTGTTGATGTAGTTTGCCAAACCTTGGGTTGCTTTGCCTACGGTGTATGTATTCAAACGATTGCTACCATTGCCAATGATACCACGCAAACCTCCTGTACCAAAATCAAGTTCTTGGTAGAAGCGTTCTTTGATTTCCTTTTCGTCTGCTGCAATGCTTTGTAGTTCGGCTTTTGTTTCTGCGTCAATGGAAGGATCGGCTAACCATTGATTGTAACGTTCCATGTGTTCCATGTGAAAAACCTCCTCAATTTCATTTATAGTGATATTGTTGTTACAAAGTATATGATTTGTGGAATATCCACGTATTGCTGTTGTAAGTTTGCTAGTGAAGAATGAATAGTGGATAGTGAAAACCAAAGATTCTTCGTCGCTGCAAAACATTCCTCAGAATGACAAAACTGTGTTGCTACAATTATGGGAGACACTGTAGGGAACAACCCCTGTGTTGTTCCGCCCAAAACCATATGGCTTTATCTGACCACTGCTCACTGCTCACTGATTTTACTCATCTTCTTCTTCAATTTCTTCTTCATCTATGATTTCATGCAAGTCAGCGCTCAAAGAAATCATATTGGTATTGATATAAATTTTGGTGATAAAGGGATCATAACCTGTTTTTTTCACTTCCACATGATAGGAACCATAGGGTAATGAAATATCAAGTGGTGTTTCTCCAATCAAAGAACCTTCTATATACACATCTCCATCTACGTTTGCAGTTAGAGACAATACACCAATATCGGAAGCCATCTGGATCATTTCCACACCAACGGTCATGGTGGTATTGGTCACTTTGATGGTGGAATTCCATTCTTCATATCCATTTTTCAGAACCACCAAGTCATATGTGTCATAGGGCAATACAATGGTTTCTGAATTGTTGATGAGGCTACCATCAATATAAACCCTTGGGTTATCCACATTGCTTTGGATGAGTACAACGCCCATTTTGGTTTGGGCATTTGCCAAATCATAGAAATATTCTTGGTCTGCCACAATATGAATGGTGTCAGTTGAGGTTTCCACTGTGTCACCAGAAATGGAGATGGTATGCTCACCAGCAGGCAACACAAAACGATCAATGGTATCAATGGAAATGGGTGCACCACCATTGATTTCAATGACTCCATTTACAATGCTATCCACGTTGGATAGAGATAAAAATCCATGATATTCCAAAATTTCAACAGACCAAACCACATCATCAATGGAGTAGAGTACAACTACATCAGAAGGTTCCAAATCTGTAGGTGCTTTTTCTTTGCCTTTGAATTGGAAAATGGCATCACTGCTGTAGGTGTGCAAGCCATTGTCACCATCCAAAAGAGTATCGCTGACTTGGATATTGGTTTCTTGGACTTGTGTGATATTTTCATAGGAAACTTCAGTTGCTGTTTGGGTTTCGTCTAAGGTCAACCAAACCAAATCACCCATTTTCATGGAATTGGTGGAAAGGGTATCGCCCTTTGCATCTGTGGCTTGGGTATCTTTGTTGATGATGATGGTGGTTGTGGTGGAATCTGTTGTGTTGCGAACAGAATATTCACCAGAACCCATAGAATCCTCCACCAAATAAGCAGCAGTGGTCAAAATGACTTCTTCTGCAACTTCAGGCACTTCTTCTGTGGTGGACAATACATTTCTGGCAAATGCAAAGCCCATAATTGCCAAAATGACACAAACCAATGCCAAAATTCCATAAAACTTGGGATTATTCCAGTAATTTTTTGATTTTTGGTGTGGTCGATTTTTCAAAGCATCGTATGCTGTTGGTTGATCTGGTGGCAATGGTGTGGTTTCTTCGCCAAAATGTTCTGATTCAAATATATCCAAATAGGCGTTTTTATCGCCCAAATCATCCTCTGATAATTCGTGTTGTTTGACTTGTTCGTTGATGGTATCCAAACGTATGGTCATATCGAAATCTGGATCTTTTTTCTCAAAATGATAGTCACTCATAAACAAGTCTCCTTTCTAGGAATTTTATATGTAAATGGTCTATACAATATAGACAAGTATATCATGTTATCATTCTATTTTACATGGTTCTGTGGGAAGTTGCAAGGGAAAACAAGTATTTTTCATGATGTATTCATGAATGGGGTGTGTAATAGAAACCAAAGGAAAGATTCTTTGTTATTTTGTGGGCAAACCCTACCGTGAATGACATTGGTTTTGTATTTTTCTTGCAATTCAAGCATAGGTTGCTTACACCATATTGATATACCACAAACACCCATAATAACACAGAAAAAATCACTGTAAAATCACAAAATTATCTGGAAAAACCTAGGATTATCCAGTATACTATAAATAAAAAACAACCTATAAATTTGACCAAAGGAGACTGATTATGAATCCATATACAATGAAATTACAACAAGAATGCAAGCCAGCTCTTGGTGTCACAGAAGTGGGTGCTGTTGCATTGTGTACATCACGTGCTTATGTTCTCATTGGTGGCAAAATCCAACACATTTCTGTCTGTACCAATGGTGGTGTCTACAAAAATGGTTTTTCCTGTGGCATACCAGCAACCAATGAAATTGGAACTGCTTTGGCTGCTGCTTTGGGTGCTGTGGGTGGCAAATGGGAATTGGGCTTAGAATGCTTGCGTGACATTACCGATGGTGATATTGCTGTAGCAAAGGAAATTGCTGTGGAATCCACTGTAGATGGGGATAAGGATTTCATTTGGATTGCTGCAAAAATCACAACAGATTTGGGTGTTGCAGAAGCACACATTGCACAAACACATGGCAATTTTGTATACTTGGCAAAAGATGGAGAAGTGTTGTTCCAAAAGGAATTGACAGAAGAAGCAGAAGTGGCAGACTTAAATTTTGATGCCATCACCATTGCAGATTTGGTGGACTATGCAAAAAATGTGGACTTGGAAGAAATCCTATTTTTACGTGATATGATTGAAATGAATGTCTTTTTGTCAGAAAAAGGTGCTGTTGGCACTGGTTTGGGATTGGGCGTTATGGATATGATGTTTATGGGTGAGGGTGTTTTGGCACAGGCACAAAAATTGACATGCTCTGCTATGGATGCACGTTTGGCTGGGTTGCCATATCCTGCTATGAGCATTGTGGGCAGTGGTTCCCATGGAATTTTGTGTTCATTGCCTGTTGTGGCATATGCAAAACATGTGAAAGCCACAGAAGAAGCTTTGTTGCGAGCATTGGCACTGAGCGGTATGATCACCATTTATAGCAAGCATTACACAGGACGTTTGTCTGCTCTTTGTGGTTGCGTTTTGGGTGGTGGTAGCGGCGCTGCTGGCGGTATTGTGTATTTGATGGGTGGAGATGCAAAAGCGGTTTCTGCTGCAATGGATCATATGGCTGCCAATTTGACGGGTATGATTTGTGATGGTGGTAGCATTGGATGTGCACTGAAAGCCTCTACTGGCGTATACACTGCAATTTTATCTGCAAACATAGCCATGCAAGGGATTGCAATGCCAAATTCCTTTGGTATCTTAGGTCAAAACGTGGAAGAAACCACCAAAAATTTGGGTATCATTTCTGCAAAAGGTATGGCACCAATGGATGAAACCATTATCGAAATTATGCAAGGGTCAAATCAATAAAGGATAAACACAACTGCTGTACCACAATCCATATTTTACAAAGGAGATACCATATGAAAAAACATATTTTATTGTTATTGGCGTGTGTTGTGTTTGCCACAACTGCTTGTCAAAAAGAAACAGCTGAAATAGAAACATCAACAGACACAGTAACAGAAGTAGTAGCAGAAGTAGTAACAGAAGCTGTAACAGAAGAAACAGCAGAAGATGTAACAGAAGAAACAGCAGAAAGCATCTTGGTTATGGAGCCACCAGAAAAAGAACTTGTAGTCACAGCAGAGCCAAGATATCAATGCAAAGAACAGGAATTTAACCCATTGCCAGATGTAGTTGCAAATTCCATCATCTGCACAAATTATGATGACATTACATCTATTGTAACCACATTTGCACAACCAGATGGTATTGCATTTGTGTTGGAAGGCACTCAGGTTTCAGGTGTGGTCTATGATTTGGTGATTGCAAAAAGTGATGGAGAAGATGTGTTTACATTGGATGCAGAGTGTTACCCTAAGGAAAATGGACTTGTGGGATATCCAGATTTGAATTTCGATGGATTTGTGGATTTGCAAGTGCAAATGGGTAGCGGTACCAAGAATTGTAGCTATGATTTGTATGTGTATGTGCCAGAATTGCAAACCTTCCAAAAAGCCAATGCAGAAGAAATCATTTCCTCTTCAATTGAAGCAAAAGAAGATGGTACTGTAATCAGTTTTGGTCAAAATTCTGCCAGCGATGGTGTTATAGATACATATGTATGGGATGGTTATGATTTGGTTTTGGATATGGAAGAAACCTATGGTCAGTAAATGAATCAAATAAAAATGTAGGGTGGATTCCATAGCCACCCTTCAGACTGTCAAAATACCTATTTTTCAAAACTTGCATTTGTACAAAATGCCTTTAAATAAAGTTTAGGTCCAGCCTTTTCAAAGTATGGTGGTTGTTAAGGCAAAGCCTTAAGGTCTTAAATATCTTTAAAAGAGTGTTTTTGAAGGGGTTGGGGAACTTTTCTCGATAGGAAAAAGTTCTTAAGGTCTTGAGTTTTACAATTCTAATCCACCCTTTTTTACCACCTCAAATCAAGCGTTCTGTCCAATCTGCTTCCTTAAATCCAACCATAACAAAATCATCACCCACAACAATTGGGCGTTTCACAAGCATACCATTGGTTGCCAACAATTCAAATTGTGCATCTTCGCTCATTGTGGCAAGTTTGTCCTTGAGTTGCATTTCTTTATACACCAAACCACTGGTGTTGAAAAATTTTTTTAATGGCAAACCACTTTTTCCATGCCACAACATAAGTTCATCTTTTGTGGGATTTTCTTCTGCAATATGACGACTCATGTAATCCACACCATTGGTATCTAGGAATTTCTTTGCTTTTTGACAGGTGGTGCATTTTGGATATTGCACAAATAAAGTAGACATGGTAGTTCCTCCTTTTGATTACGGGCAGATATAGAATCTAGTCCTACAGTTTGTGAATTTCTTTGGTAGATGGATAATAAAATCCACTGTTGTTTTAACGTCAAGATTCCCCATTGCATTTGGAATGACAGCTTGCAGTGGTATAAATCTATTTTTATTATTCTACATAATATCTATCCAATTCCCATTTGAGTGGATTGGTGTCGATGTATTGCCAAATTTCTTCATAGGATTTTTGGTTACGAATGACGTGGTCGTAAAAGGAACGTTGCCAGATATGACCATCAAATGGTGGCAAAACACCACATTTCACCAGTTTGATATATTCAATTGTTGTATTCCTTTTGAATGATTGTATGATCTGCGATATTGTAGGGGTGGATTCCATATCCACCCGTGAAATCACAATGATTGCGTGAAAATGATTTGGCATAATCACGTATTTATCACAGAAAATATTTTGATACTCATTTATTGTTTTATGAAATATTTCATCTATCATACGGGCAGATATGGAATCTGCCCCTACATTGCCAAATAGGCATTTATGGGCGTGGGTACAAATGGTAATAAAATACCCACCATTACTACTATAATCATATTCCTTTAATCGCAATTGCTTTCGTTTTGGCAACTCCATCTCATCACCCACAATTCCACTTCAAATTTCACAATTGATGGCTATTATCATCATCTTCCAAAAAACAATCACGATTCATGTAATACCAAACCAACTGTTTTCCAGCACTGCCAAAGGTAGCCAGCAAAATAATGAGCATTGCACTTTTTGGCAAACCACGCATTTCCACCATGACAGCACCCACAATTCCAATCAACACAAACATTCCTGCTACAATGAAATACGTAGATTTCTTTTTATATTTTGGTTGCATTGCTACACCTCCAATATTACACGTTATATGTAATTTCAAATCCAATGGTTCCAGAGCTTTCTGGTGCAATGGTGCCTGCTGGCATCAAGAAACCAATGCCACTATCGGTCAAATAGAAGGTCACATCCTCCAAATGATCCTCAATATCATCTTCCACATCATCATTGAATTTACTTGGAGATTCTTCTGCCAAAGCCAAGAAAGAAGCCACCAAGAAGTCCTCAATTTCAGAATTACTATCGTTAACCACATCAGAAATATCCAATTCTTTGCCACTTGCGTTATACACCACACCAAATTTATCGGAGATGGAAGCACTGCCAATGGTTGCGGATTCTGTCACAACAAAGGAAGTGTACACACCATCACAACGTGTCAAATCCAAAGCATATTCCACAGAAAATGGAGAACTGGAAGTTGCAGCACCACTATACATGCTCATAAAATCTGCCAAAAGTGTTTTACTTTGTGTTTCATAGGCGGACTTTTCATCTGCTGTCATTTCACCTGAAGGATAGGTCACTTTACCAGTGATTATAACAGAGCCATTTGCATCAGTTGCATTTTGGGTATAGACACCACTGGAATAGGTTTCGCTTGTGCTACCACCAGATGTGATATCCACCTCGTAAGTTTCACCATTCCACAAAACTTCTGCACCAAGTGCTTCGGAAATTGCACGCACAGGTACCAAGGTTCTACCATTAATGATTTGTGCTTCCACTGGCATTTCATAGATGACCACACCATTGCGATACAAGTCTGTTTTTCCAATATACATCAGCAAAACGTCGGTTTCATGGATACTTGTGATGCTTTGGCTGGCTTCATCCCAAACCACTTCGCAGTTCAAAGCTTCAAAAATACTACGCATCGGTACCAAAGTTCGATCATCAATAATGACTGGAGGTTGGTCAAAAGCAAGCTGATTCCCGTCAACTGTCACTGTAATTTCTGGATGTGCAAACACCGTTGTTACCATCAACATGGAACAAATGGCACACAAACCAATTATTTTTTTCATCATTCTATGCAATCTCCTTGTTCTTTTTTTGCAAGTTCTGCGTATTTTGCTGCAACACCACTACAGAATTTCACCATTTGCATACAGTTACGTTTTCTTGCTTTGCCTTCAAAGTCTCCATGTACTGCGGACAAATCCTTACAAATGAAGTTATCACCAAATTCTGCTTCCATTTCACGAATCATGGGTTCCATTGTATGATAGATGCCATGGAGTTCTGTGATTTTGTCACGCATTTCTTCCTTAGCAAATGGATTTTTGCGACCGATGATACTACCATATGCCATAATTGCGCCAGTGATTGCACCACAAGTATGGTTACGAGTATTGGCAAATCCACCGCCAAAACCAGTGCACATTGCAAAAGCTTCCATTGGTATTTCTGGGTTACAGTTGTCACGAAAACTCATCAAAACGCACTCTGTACAATTCAATCCTTGACGGAAATAATTGGCACCATCCAAAGCAGTTTGTTCCACCAAAGTTAATTCTATTTCCTGTATTTCTGACATACAAAAACCTCCTATTTTTCTACAAAATAACTCAGTTTCATCATACCACAAATCCCAATTAAAATCCTTATTTTTACAGAAAAACGTGATTTTCACCATAAAAAAAGTGGTGCAATGAAACACACCACCTGAAAAGATAAGATACAGTCAAGTATAAGACCTTGGGACTCTGTCCCAACCCCTGCAATCCTTTGAAAAGGCTTGACCCAAACTTTATTCAAAAAGATTAGATAAAAACATATAATAACTGAATTATAAATAACAAAACGTAGGTGTCTATGCCCACACCGACCCAAATGCAAATACAATTAGGATAAGATAAATTTCTCAATCACTTCTGCAACTGCGCTATGTTTATAATCATTTTCTGTCACATAATCGGCTTCATCCTGAATATATTTGGGTGCATTTGCCACAGCAACGCCAAGACCAGCTTCACGAATCATGGATAAATCGTTTTCACTATCGCCAATGGCAATGGCATCTGTCACAGGAATATTCATGATTTCCAAGACTTGTTTCATGGCAGAACCTTTATTTACACCACGCAAAACCACTTCCATATAATGATCACTGGAGAAGAAAGAATCCAACCATACCCATTTCTTTCATTAAAACTTCTTGGACTGCCAAAAGTTATCTTTTTGCCATTGATCAGGCTTTTTGTAAACACACCATCATAATTTTCATAGTCTGTCAAAATAATGGCTTCAGTGCCCATAACTGCACAGTAGTTTTCTACTTCCTTTGTAAAATGAGTTGCCATAAATTTACGATTGTCATAAAAATAGACTTCAAGACCCATTTCTTCTGCTAATTTTGCATACTTTGCATATTCTTTTGGGGAAAAGCCTTTTTTCCAAGCCAATTTCATGGTTTCCAAGTGATACACAGCACCACCATTTTGTGTGATGACATAGCCCTTTTGCCCAAGACCCAAGTGTTCCAAAATCACTTCTGTGCCAAAAACACCACGTCCAGTGCACAACACCATTTCTTTGCCAGCTGCAACTGCCTTTGCAATTGCTTCTTGATTTTTTTCTGATATATGAATATCGTCCTCCAATAAAGTACCATCCATGTCTGAAAATATAATTTGATACGCCATTTTTCCATCTCCTAACTTTCTATACTTGTGGATAACTCTTTCAATTATCAGTATTCCTAGTTATTTTATCCACTTTATCCACAGTATTTTTCCGAGTTATACACAGTTTTTCTTCAGTTATCCCATTTCCCTGTTGATATCCTGCAATTTCTACTATTTTTACACAGGTCATTCTACTGATAAAAAATGCCTGTTCTACGATACACATACAACAAGCATTGATTTTTACACTTTATCTTCTGGACTTTTTTCTTCAATTTCTACTTGTTCATCGGTTTCTTCCACCAAAACACGTTTTTCCATACGTACTTTACGACGCAAATTTGTATTGGAAAGTGCTTCTTCTTCCTCTGAAAGTTCCCTATCTTTTTTACGTTTCACTTCTTCCATACGCAGAATTGCTGCCATTTTTTTTGCCATATCGTGGAGTTCTTCATCGCTATGTGCATGTCCCATTTGTTGTTCCATACTTGCAATGGAGTTTTCCAATTGTGCTGACAAAACATCCACATCCATAGCCATCAGTTCTTCAGCACTTGCATCTGGATACATTTCGTCATAATAATCTTCATTGATGGCATCTACAGAAGCAATTTTTCCTGCCAATTGTTCTTCCATTTGGATTTGTTCACGTTCTGAATGGGTCACATCACCCAGTGATTTTTCCATTTTCTTATCTTCATTTTCCACAACAGGAACCATTTTTTCTTGGTTATCGTATTTCTTGAATTTTTTGCGGAACTTGATTTTCATGATTTTTTCATGTTTTGGCTTAAATGTTTGATTTTTAGCCACTTCTACTGCTTCAATTTCTTCATCTGACAACAAATAGATACTCACACCCATTTGAATTGGTTTTGCATAGGTGAAAGAACCAGTTCGACTATGAATCCCATTGAGCACAACACCATTGTCATCCTGATCCAAAAGAGCCAACGCAAAACAAAGATTCCCACCCATTTCATCAAATGGATTGTAACGCACCAAACCTACTTTTTGTACGTTGGAACGCATATTTTCTTCAATATCCAGCACCATATCCAAAACTTTGTTGTAATTTTCTTCTACTTGTTTTGTAACACGGAAATATTCTTCCAATTTCATTTCTAAGTTGTGGCTAGGTCTTCGCTTAGAACCCATAAAAAACTCATACTTTTTCTTTTGTTCCATCACATACACAAATGTAACGATACAAAAAATGAGCATAATCAAAACAGCAATACCAAAGCCAAGCAACACATAATCCAAATTATCTGTCAAAAAGCTCATATTTACACTTCCATCCGTTTCATAATTGTCAAAAGTCTATCCAATTCATCTTCTGAGAAATAGGCAATTTCAATTTTTCCTTTTTGTTTTTGCTGAAATCTTCACTTTTGTAGCGAAAATGGATTTCAAAGAGTCTTCCAATTCACGTTTATTGACCAATGCAGCCACTTCTTTTTCTGGTTTGGTGGTTTCTTCTTCTGGTTCCAAGAATTTTTTCACCAAAACTTCAGTTTCACGCACACTGCATTCCTCATCAATGACGTGTTCTGCCATATCAAATTGTGCTTCACCATCGGTAATGGCAAGCAAAGCACGTGCATGTCCAACAGAAATCTTATTTTCCAAAGGAAATTCTTCACACGATTGTCCAATTGCAACAAACGCATCATATTTGTGATATTGGAGCGACTTTTGCCTAACCAATTTTTTCTTGTGACAAGCCAAATTCTTCTTGCAAACGCTTGTAACTTTCTGCTTCTTCCAAAGGATTCAAGTCTTCACGTTGGATATTTTCCACCAAAGCCACTTCAAATGCTTCGCCAGCTTCCCAAGATTTTTCAACCACTGGAATTTTGGTGAGTCCAGCAATTTTTGCAGCTCTCCAACGTCTTTCACCAGCAATCAATTCATAATAATCGCCATTTTTTTGTACCACTACTGGTTGAATCATACCATAGGTTTTGAGGGATGTAGCCAATTCTTCCAATGCTTTTTCATCAAAATAACGACGTGGTTGTTTACGATTTGGCTCAATCATATCCAAATCCAGCTCTTTTGGTGAAGAATCACCCATTTGTGCAGTGTTTTGCATTGCTGTTTCCTTCAAATCGTCCATTTTTGTATTGATCAATGCTTCGATTCCAAGTCCTTTGGATCCAAGTCCTTTTTTCTTTACAGCCATCAATTCCACTCCTTATCCATAACTTCTTCAGCCAAAAGTCTATAACTTTCTGTTCCTTTTGATTTTGGATCATACAAATGAATGGGCAAACCATGACTTGGTGCTTCACCCAAACGCACATTTCTTGGAATGATGCTGCGATACACCGTATTTCCAAGGCTTCGTTTCACTTCTTCCACCACTTGCATGGAAAGATTTGTTCTTGCATCGTACATGGTAAACACAATTCCTTCGATTGCCAACTCTGGATTTAAGCGTTTTTTCACCAAATTGATGGTATATAGGAGCTGCTCCAACCCTTCCAATGCAAAATATTCACATTGAATTGGCACCAAAACCGTATCTGCTGCAATCAAAGCGTTTACTGTAATCAAATTCAAGGAAGGTGGACAGTCAATCAAAATGAAGTCGTATTCATCTTTGATTTTTGCCAATTCTTCCTTCAATACAAATTCTCTATTTTCTTTTCCAATTAACTCAATTTCTGCACCAGTCAAGCTGATATTTGCAGGAATCACTTCCAAACCATCTACAACTGTTTTGTGGCGAATATCTTCGATGCCAATTTCGTTTAAAAACACGTTATAAATAGTCTGTTCCATACCGTTTTTATCCAAACCTAAGCCACTTGTGGTGTTTCCTTGTTGATCAACGTCAATTGCAAGTACTTTTTTACCAGCTTCCGCCAAACAAGCAGAAAGGTTGATGACTGTTGTACTCTTTCCAACGCCACCTTTTTGGTTGGTAACTGCTATAATTCTGACTTTACCCATATTATTTTATCCTTTCTGTCTGCTTTTACTCTAAAATTTTAATTTGTTTGATAAATTAAGTATATCATATTTTGATGGGGTTTCATAGTAAAATTCAGGTTTTTTCTTTGGTTTTTACTGGATGTTTCACGTGAAACAGTGATTTTTACATTGAAAATTTTGTTTTAAAGATTATGGTCGATTCATGAATCGCCCATACAACAATATTATTATATTTAAAATGTTGCAATAAAAAACCACCCTATTTTCATAAGGTGGTATGTTTCACGTGAAACAATTACATTTGTTCTGGTGCATTGATACCCAAAATGCGAAGTCCTTCTTTGAGAACTGTTTTGGTTGCCACTACCACTGCAAGTCTAGCCAATTTCACATCATCTTCACTATTAAGGATTGGGTTGTCATGGTAGAATTTATTGAAGGCTTGAGAAATTGCAACCATATGTCTTGTAACGAGATGGTTCGTATTTTCTTGCTGCATCTTCCAATTTCACAGGAAAATCAGCCAATAATTTACAAACATCCATGGATGCTTCATCAGAAATCAAAGAATAATCCACATCTGCAAAGGAAACATCTCCTGCTTTTTTCAAGATACTACAAGCTCTGGCATGTGTGTATTGCACATAAGGGCCAGTTTCACCATCGAAGTTGAGCATTCTTTCCCAAGAGAATACAACGTCTTTGATTCGACCATTGTACAAATCATTGAAAATAACAGCACCGATACCCACTTGTTTCGCAATTTCTTCTTTATTTTCCAAGTTTGGATTCTTTTCTTCGATGATTTTGCCTGTTTCAGCAATTGCTTGGTTGAGCAAATCTTCCATCAAGATAACATTTCCTTGACGAGTGGACAATTTACCACTTTCGAGACTAACCAAACCAAATGGTACATGCACCAAATCTTTGTACCAATCATATCCCATACGATTGATGACTTCAAACCATTGTGCAAAGTGCAAGTTTTGATCCAAAGCTGTCAAATAGATACATTTTACGAAATCGTATGTTTTTTTACGATACAAAGCAGCTGTGATATCACGAGTTGCGTATAATGTACCGCCATCTTTACGAATAATCAAACATGGTGGCATATTTTTGTCTTCCAAATCGACAATCATAGCACCTTCGCTCTCTTTGAGGATATTTTTTTTTTTCAATTCTTCCACAACTGGAGCCATTTTATCATTATAGAAGCTTTCGCCTGTGTATGCATCGAATTTCACACCAAGCATTTCATAAACTCGATCGAATTCTTTGATGCTGATATCGTAGAACCATTTCCACAAAGTCAACGCTTCTTCGTCACCATCTTGCATTTTCACGAACCAACCACGAGCTTCATCGTTCAATTCGTCTTTTTCTTTGGCTGCATCGTGGAACAATACATAAATACGCATCAATTCTTGGATTCCACCTGTTTCTACTGCTTCCTTGGAACCCCAAAGTTTGTATGCCACAATCAATTTACCGAATTGTGTACCCAATCGCCAAGATGGTTGACACCTTCTACAGTGTAGCCAAGTGCTTGGTGGATTTTGCAAATTGCATTACCGATTACTGTGGAACGCAAATGCCCAACATGGAATGGTTTTGCGATATTTGGTGAAGAATAATCCACTACCACTGCTTTGCCAGCACCCAAAGTGCTATGACCATATGCAGTGCCTTCTGCCAACACCTTTGTCAAAACGGATTCTGTAAAGTTTCCTTGGTTCACAAAGAAATTAATGTATGCGCCCACTACGTTGATTTCACGAATTGCATCGCCGATCACAAGTTTTTCTTTGATGTCATTTGCGATCATTGGTGGTGCTTTACGCAATGTTTTAGCCAATTTGAAGCATGGGAAGCGAAATCGCCCATTTCTTTATTTGCTGGTACTTCCAACATAAACAAAATTTCTTCCACTGGCAATTCAGATGCCACAGAAAGTTGTTTTGCAATTTCCAATTTAAAATCCATAATTTCCTCCTAAAAAGATTAAAGTCAAGTGCAAGACCGTGGGACTCTGTCCCACCCCCTGCCACCCTTTGAAAAGCGTGGACGTAAACTTTATATTTTAAAATTTTATATAATAGTAATATTTATTAACCTTACCAACTGTATCACAAAAACCCTGAAAAATCAAGTATTTTAGGGCATTTACAAGGTTGAATTATAATGTGTATTTACTATATAATGATTGGTTTTTATTAAGAAAAAAATGATCCATTTATATGATATCAATGTCTTTAGTCATTCACCATTCACCATTCGTTTTTAGTCCAAATCACCCATATTTTACTGTCAAATTCACATATGAAATATGTTCACGCATCAAAGCATAAGCCTTTTGGTAGTCGCCAATTTCGATTGCATGCAACAACTTCCCATGCAAATCCAAAGTTACTTCGATTGCTTTTGGGTTTTGGGTCAATGATTCACGCATTGCCAGACGTATCCCATGTTCAAAGGATTCCTTAGCCGCCATCATGGTATTATGAAGCAACATATTATGTGACGCTTCTGAAACGTATGTATGGAACTGGCTATCTGCATCACAAAACAAATTGACATCTGATTTATTGGAAATCATCTGCTCATATGCATCACGAATCTTTGTAATATCCTCTGGTGTTGCTCTTTTGGCTGCATAACTGGCGGTTTCTGCTTCCAACATATACCGAAACTCCAGTAAATCGTGTAATTCTGAGTTTTGCACTGTCATAGAAAATGGTGCTACATGGATCATATCTTCCACTTCGCAAACAATGGTGCCTGCTTTGGAACGTTTGATGAACCCAAACACCGCCAATGCTGTATATGCTTCACGCAAAGTACTTCTACCCACATGCAACAACTCGCTGACTGTGTTTTCATTGGGTAACATATACCCTGTTGGCAATTTGCCTTCTATAATCAAGTCTTTGAAACGCAAAAACAACTGATGTGAAATGTTGGTTTTGTCCAAATCCTCGGTCAAATAATCGACGTATTCTTTTATATACTCTTTCTCCATATTCAATCCTCCTCCACTATTTCTGGTTTTGGAAATGTATATATATTTTGTATTTCTTCTATGGGCACTTCTTCGCCCAATAGGAAACTGGCTGTTTCGTCATGTATTTCTATGAGACGCACTTGATCCTTAGCTCGAATCATTGCATCTTGTTCTTCTTCTGATAGAGACAACATATCGTAAACGCTACGCGCACCACAAAATGATTTTGATAGTTCACGTTTTGGAATTGTGTCCAAATTGGCATAAATTCCACTTCTTTGACCGTTGGCAAGTCTGTTCCCACTTGTTCCACTGTCAAATACAATACTATGGATGCATTTCTTGGTGGATCTGTTTGTGATGAGATGAAATTTCCTAGGGAATAAATGACAAAGCCATCTGTAATTTCGCCATTGGGTTGTTCTATTTGGCGATATTCCATAGGTTGCAACACATGTGGATGACTTGCAAATATGATATCTGCTCCACTTTCGATCATCAAATCTATCCACGCTTTGTGGATTTCCCTTGGTGCCGATTCATACTCATTTCCCATATGTGGCATCATCACAACTAGGTCTGCCATTTCTTCAGCTTGTCTGATTTGTTCCACCATTGTGGTTTCGTTCATCACATTCACCAGATAATCTTCTGGCACTGGCAAGCCATTGGTACCATATGTATAGGATAAAAACGCAACTTCCAAACCATTCTTTTCTATGATTAAGATTTCGTTTTGTTCTTCTTCTGAACGATATGTGCCAAAGTGATCCATACCAGCTGCATCCAACACATCCAAGGTTCGCACCACTCCAGCAGCACCTGCATCCATACTATGGTTATTGGCAGTTGAAAGTACGTTAAACCCAGCATCTACAAGGGTTTCCATAAACTCATCAGGTGTACTGAACATGGGATAATCTGCTGCATATCCACCAAATGTGGTTTCCAAATTCCCCAAAACAAAGTCATATCCTGTGAAATATTCTTTCATATCTTGGAAATTATGAGAGAAATCATAGGTTCCTGTTTCCCAGTCATATGCTTCGTTGTATTGGTAACTATGCACCATAATATCACCAACCACAGCAAAGGAAACTTCACGCACCAAAGGGGTTTGTTCTCCTGTTGTGATGGTACACTCCAAAATTGGTGTTTCCAAAACCTCTTCCGTAATCTGTTGTACTTCCAACGATGGTTCGACAGATGTAGATGTACAGGCGGACACCATAAAAGAAAGAAAAACCATACTCGCTATTTTTACATGTTTCATGGAATCCACCTCCAAATAAAGCAACGGTAAGATTTCTCCTACCGTCACAAATTAATACATATCATCTTCCATATCATCGTAATTGACTCTGGTTAAAATAGAGCGTCTGCTGACACGATACACAAACCAAAGAACTGCTGTTGGAATTGCAAGAAATATGAAGTAGGTCATGTTCAAAGTCAACAATGTGGTGATGATGGTAACGAAAATCATGAGAATTGGAAGCACCAAACCACCATATTTCCCAAAATTGGAATCTTTACCAGCCACAATGCCCACAATGAACACAAACACAGCAACACACAATTACGTTCATGCAATCTAAAATAAAATCAATATTCATAAGATACCTCTAATAAATCAACGGGATGGGAAACCCATCCCTACTACAATTATGGTTTTGGTTGTTTTTAAGATTCTTCGTCTCATTACGGGCAGCCACATAGGGCAGCCCCTACAAATGACAATTCCAATTATTTATCTTCCTGAATAAAATGAAGGATCTTGGTTTTGGTTGTTTGATGGTTGGTGATTATTCCACAGTTTCGGTTGTTTCGATTTCTACTGCTGTTCCTTCGATG